>JADKCF010000018.1 GCA_016714765.1 Saprospiraceae bacterium
TATTTATTTTTGGATCAAAAAGAAAATTAGGGATAGTAAAGAGAATTCAAAAACAAATTGATAAATTTGGGCTCACTAATGAAGATGTCGTTTTCACAACTGTTTGATTTTGTAGGCGATATGAATACGTTAGTCAGAAGCGTAGGACGACACAACGTAAATAAAAAAACAGACATCTATGAATAGACTTTTTTTAATAATTCTTACTTTTTCGCTTTTTGCAATAAATTGTAATGGACAGAAAGTATCTAATCCAAAAATTGAGAAAGTGTTTCTTGACAAAACGGACACAACGAGAAACTGTTATACAATTATATATCCGTCAAAACTTCCTTGGACAGGATATTAGTTTCTTGTTCTGGTTTTGGAGAAACGGCAAGAAAATGTTCTACAACAAACCGACTTACCTAGCAAATTAGCATTGAACGGAATTTTGACAATTATTCCTACTTTTCAAGACGAAATTTTGTCTTTAGGTGTAGACAGTTTAAGCCAACAAACTTTTGACAAAATTCTAAAAGATGTAACTTCTAAACACAAACTTATTGACCAAAATTTTTACGTAGGTGGATTTTCAATTGGAGGAAGTTGTGCAATAAAATATGCTCAAAATTCAAATATCAAACCAATAGCAGTTTTTGCAATTGACCCACCACTGGACTTTGAAAGATTTTATAATTCTGCCAAAAGAGATATTAGACTTTCAAAAGAAAGTGTAGCCAGTCAAGAGAATATTTATATGATTGACCGACTTGAAAAAGAAACGGGTGGAAATCCGCTTACGCATTTGGCTCAATATTATAATATTTCTCCATATTCTTTTACCGACACGACACAAACCGAAATTAAAAAACTAATAAATGTACCGTTAAGAATTTATACCGAACCCGACATAAATTGGTGGTTAAAACAACGAGGTGCAGACTTTACGAGTATGAATGCCACCGAATGTTCTGCAATGATTAATGAACTGAATAGACTTGGAAATCAAAATGCAGAATTAATAACAACAGAAAATAAAGGTTATAGAAAACCTGACAATAGGACATCCGCATTCTTGGGTATTGTGGATAATGACGAAATAATAAAATGGTTACTAATGCAGAAATAACGCCAGCTGCTAACAACTAAGTTTTCGTTTGGTACGAAGTGCCCTACCGCCTTCTTTCAACCTGACTCTTAGCGGCTGGAAGCTGAAACCTAGAAAATCAAACTGAACAGGGTAAACTTTAAGGTCGCTCAGCTCTTTCTCAAAATGGCACATCATCACTTGTGACACGGCTTGTTGCATCATTCGATCGATTAGATAGTAGTAACGCATATAGGATTGAGTTAATGGTTTAAAGGGGTTCGAGAGTATTTATTTTCGATTTTTTACAGATTTTAAATATTAAAGTTCATTTATTTTGTAAAATGGTTTTATCATTGTACTTCAATTAAGTATGCTTGAAGCGAGCAAAATTATTGAGTTAACATCATTTCTTTTAAAAAATCGAAAATATAAAACATGCAAAAAGGTTAAAAAATCTACTAATTCTTTCTGGGATATTTCTATTAAGTTATACTAATGGCGTATCGCAAAATTTGAAAATTAAAGGTGAATTTCCAAATCCAAGCTTAACATGGCCATTCCTTTGGGATCTCAAAATTCTTGAAAAAGGTGAATTATTATGTTCTTCTGGTGTAGGTCAAATTTTTAGTAAAAAAAATGATGTTTGGACTATTATTGATGTTCCAGGGATTGATAAAGAATCAATAAGGGGTGTTGTAAAAGATAAAAATGGTGTAATTTGGGCTGCAACAGACGGCCAAGGAATTTCTAGATACAAAGACGGTCAATGGGTAAATTTCAAAAAGGGATCTAATAGCTTACCAACAGATGATTGGATATGCAGCGTTTTGGACAAAACGGGGAATGTATGGTTCGGTAGTTGGTCAGACGGCTTAGTTAAATATGATGGAAATACTTGGAAATTGTATACAGAATCTAGCAGCCCAACAACAGGATTGGCTAGTAATAGCGTTAACGGTATTTTTGTAGATAAAAAGAATACCATTTGGGTTTACTCTTATGGTGATATAACTACCATCAAAGGTACAACAATAAAAAAATATAGTCTTGATAATTTAATCGATTTTGGTATTCGAATTAATGATATCTGTCAAGACAAAAGTGGCAAGTATTATATTGCAACATCTAAAGGAATTGTATCATCCAATGGCACAACGTTCAACCTAGAATCAGCCAGTTTTGGTAATATTGAAGTTGGCTCTATTGCCGTAGATAGTTCTGGGGTTTTATGGTATTGTGAAACTTTTAAAGGACTCCATAGATGGGATAAAGGGGTTAAAAATTATTTTGCAGGAACACTTGACAATTTGATACCTTCTCAAACTTTTTCCATTAAAATTGATAGCGTCAATAGGAAATTGTTAATTGGGAACAAAGGTGCTCAAGTTATATTTATTGATGACTCAGAATTTACATCCAGCACAAAAGAACAAAACCTACAAGCCAATTTCAATTTAAAAGTAAGCCCAAATCCAACCAGCGGTCTGGTGTATTTTGAAATGGATGATCATGACAATTTTGGGATAGATGTAGTAAATATATATGGTCAAAAAGTAAATTGTAACTTTGTAAATAAAACATTAGACTTATCCAATCTTTGTTCTGGAATATATATTGTGCAAATTAAGGATTTAAATAGGAATGTAAGCAAGCTTGTTAAGCTCCAGAAAATTTAAGTGATAAAATCTCTGCCAAAAAAAGAAGAAAATAAGCATGGAGAAGACAAAGGTTTTTGTTGTAATTTTATTTTTGGTTTCTGTTAATGGATTTTCACAAAAAATTAAGTTTAGTTTGAGCTACGATATAATATCTATTGGAAAAGTAAAATACATTAAATTATTGTGCATTATTCCTAGGGACATTGAAAACACTCAAAAAGTAACACAAATTACTTATTCAATTCAACCTAAAAGAGTATTCGTTAAGAAAGGGTATAGCTATGCAGAGTTTTTGATACTTAATCCAGAAGTAATAACTCAGATAAATATTGATGTTTCCATGAAACTATATCAAAAAGATTTCTCATACGTAAGAAAGTCAAAATTTAGAACAAAAGAAACAATTCTTGGATTTTGAAAAAGAAAAGTACATAGACAGTAATAAAAAAATATTAAAGAGAAAGCTGCTGAACTAAAATCTACAGACACTCTCACAACTCTTCAAAATATTTATTATTTTGTCAAACAGCATATAAAGTATAAATATCATTCTTATTCAATAGGAGCTAACAAAGCTTTGAAGACTAAAACAGGTGATTGTACCGAGTATTCTGATCTTTTCGTAGCACTGTGTCGCGCTAATAATATACCTGCAAGGACTGTTTACGGTTATGTATCAAAATACGGCAAATTAGCAAAACATACTTGGGTCGAAGTTTTTATAAATAAGTATGGCTGGGTGCGATTCGAACCTACACCTGGAAATTCTTCTAATTTTTATGTGATGATACAAGATTATATTCAATTATCTGAATTGAGGCATGACCCAATATTAAAAGATTATAATTATATTTATTGGGAATACCAAAGTGAGCTTGGCGCAAAAGTCATACTCCAGGATAATTTCAGCTTAATCAAACAAAAGGATTGAAAAAAGGTGGGAGTTTTATAGTAAAGGATTCTAAGGTCTAAAAAAAAATATCTCAATGGATCAGAAGAACGGGAGCTAAATGAATTATTGTAAAACCCGGAAGATTTGGAGGAACTTATGACCGGATAATGCTAACTGACATCATGCCATTTTTGCCCTGCCAAGATACCTGAAAAGCACCATTCCTGTCAGTATGATCATCAATGAAAATATACTAAGCAGCCATCCTGGCCTGATTACATATATAGCACCTGCATATTGGATTAAAAAAATAAAATATAGAAAATTGGAAAAGGTTTTGTTGGATATTTTGCTCATTACGTAGGTGCCCAAAGGTGCAAAAAAAATCACAATGGGAATACAGGATAACCACATCTGATAAGACTTGTGGTTGATGTCCTGCAAAATAAGGCCGTGCAGTGCAAAGCCCAGAATGGTTTCTATTGTCATAATAATGATGCTGGAAGGTGTCGCTACTTTTTCGTCTATTTTGTAATAAATAACCATCAGGCAGAATGTAAAAATATTGATCCCAGTACCGAATAAAGATGAGATGAGTCCTCCTATTATTCCAAACATGACCAGAAAAGCTACATCCTTTTTTCTCAAGTACGCCAGTTTATCAAGAATTTTTCTGGTCTGGTTTCTATTCTCAATGAATAAAATGATACCAAATGACAACCAAAGTGAAACAAATATAAGCTTTGCCAGCAATGGCTGGACGAGCGGAATCAGATAATACGTACCGAGCAATAAACCCACTACCCCACCCAAAGTGACGTATTTTATATATTGCCAATCTACCGGTATTTTCCTGTTCAAAATAAAAATTGTAGCTGCTGTCATGCCTATACTCTGTATAGCAAAGGCAAAATTTCTGGCCACATCAGGCATGATGCCCAGATACAATGTAAAGATAGGATAAGCTACAGATGCACTGCCTTCAGGGCTGGATCCTGCGATAAATGATCCGAAAATCATCGTCACCATCACGAATATATTTTCTTTCAGGATATAAAAAAGATGGTGACTCTGCATATACCAAAACCAAACCGACAAAACGATAACCAAATAAGCAAAAAAAAGGACAGGATATTTTTTGAAACTCACAGTTTTAGCATTGACTGAATAAAAAAGACTAATTTTACTTCCAAATTTATTGTGTACTAAAATTAAGATTTGACATATGGATCATCAGGACCAAATCATCGATAGTATAAAAGCCGAACAGGAATATATCAGAAATATTCAGGTCAGCCTCTATGAAAACTTCAATATCCTGCTCGAAAATCAAAAAAACAAAGTCGAAAATCAGGATATAGTCATCCAAAACCAAAGCCTTATCATCAGAAATCAGGATGTCATCGTCAACAATCAAATCAACATCATCAAAAACCAAAAACAGATTGTCGAAAACCAGGTGACACTTTCTGCTATCCTAAAAACACAGGCAAAATTACTCTATTTAATGGAAAATATATCAGGAAATAAAAAAACACAGGCAGAGGTAAACGATGCAGTGACAGATATTTTTATGGAATGTAAAACCCAGTTTGAAAATGGTACAATCAATATGTACGATCTCAATACAAAATAATCAGCAAAACTCATCTCCATGGATGGGATTTAATATTGGGATTTCAGACTTATCAACTGAAATTCTTTTGCTGCTCTTCCAATAATTTGATATTGATCTTGAGTGTCTTATTTTCAGCTTCCCTGCTCTCCAGCAGTTGTTTGAGCATCTGTATCTGCAGCTGAGTACTTTCCAGTTTTTGTGCGAGGAGTTTGAGATTAAACACATACTTCTCATTTTCCAGCTCTACATTTTTTATCCTTTCTACCGCATCATCCTTTTTTCTGGTCAGAACATCGTTGTTATTTTCAAATAATTCCGATATTTCGGAATTATACAAGTCGTCCATAGGCACATCAAAGAAGCTGCTGATCTTTTGCACGACATCCAAACTTGGCAAAGTATGCCCTATTTCGTAGTCTGATATGGCGCTTTTGCTGATTTTAAGAGCATCACTTAAACTCAGAAGCGTCATTTTTTTAGCTTTTCTGAGAAATCTTACATTTTTACCAAAAAAATATTCCGTTTTATTGGAAATTTCCATTATTCCACTACTTTTGCCTTGTCAATCAATTTTTACATTACAAATGTAGCGTTTTTTACCCATTTTTTCTAAGAAAATCAGATGGATTAATTCTTAAACCAACCAAAACAAAAATTTTCTATGTACTCAGCCATTCTTAGATTAGGTAATTTCATCGGCTTATTGTTTATGACCATATTCGTTGCATTAGCTACTTTATCAAAAACCGAAGCTCAGACACCGTCAGATGCGCTTATGATGAAGAAAAGTGAATTATGTATAGCTGCTTTATATCAGCATGATACCTGGGATCACTATTGGGAAGGTACCTTATTAAGGGAAAATCTCAATATAGGTACACTGACTAGAACAAATGTAATGCCTATGATAGCGTATGGCATTACCGAAAGACTAAATGTCATATTATCCTTACCATATGTATCCACATCCGCTTCAGGTGGACAAATGGCAGGCGTCTCAGGCTTCCAGGATTTTAGCATTTTTGCAAAGTACAAAATTTTAAATCTAGAAAAAACCAGTGGTTCATTTCAGACATTCGGAACTGTGGGCTATAGCCTGCCTGCCACATCTTATTTGTCAGATTATATGCCATTAAATTTAGGGCTTGGAACCAATGAGCTTTCTGCAAGAGTGATTATGAAATATGAACACAATTCTGGCCTCTATCTACGAGGTAGTTTTGCTTACCTATACAGAACGACTACTGAAACAGAGAGAGATTACTATTATGCAGACAAAGGCATATATTCAAGTACCATGGATGTACCCAATACGACTACTGTAGATGGCGCGTTGGGTGCTTGGCTGTTTGACAGAAGCATACAGCTGGAAGTCGGAGCAGTAAAGAACACAGCACAGTCTGGAGATGATATCAGAAGACAAAATGCACCTCAACCCACCAATAAAATGAATATGTCCAATGTCAATGCTTACCTGAGATTTTTTCCAAAATTTTTTAGTGGTTTCAGCATTATAGCGGGATATACCCAAGTACTAGAAGGTAGAAACATCGGTAAATCTACCATTTTGACTGGAGGTCTTACATACCAATTCAGTACAAAAAAACAAATAGCCCAATAATCTAAAAATCCATATCAAAAAATGAAGACATTAAAATATACCCTCTTTCTTATAACATTACTTACTGTATTATTTATTTCTTGTTCAAAAGACTACCCTACTGGCAGCGAGTTTGATCCATACACATTTAGTGGTACCGACCAAAATGGTGGGGAATGGAAACCCATCCTGCTTACCAGCAACGAGCAAATAATCATTGATGCACCAAGCAGTACCACTTCTGATGCCTACAAAGCTGAATTGGGTGCGATGAAAACAGCTATATCTTCTAATGCTGAAGCAGATGCAATTGCTTATTGGGGCAATAATCCTATCGTGAGATGGAATGAGATAGCCAGAGAACTGGCTGCAAAATACAACCTCACACCAGCGCCTAATGCAGATGGGACTTATCCGGCTCCGAGTGCGGCAAAACCCGATGTGTATCCATACTTTCCTTTTGCACATCCACCATATGCATGTAGAGCATTTGCATATCTTAGTACTGCCCAATTGGATGGTTTGATAGCTGCATGGCACTATAAATACAAATTCAATCGACCAGCAGTACACATTACAGACAATACCATCAAATCGGCATTCCCTACAAATGACCTGCCTTCATATCCATCAGATGGTGCTGTAATTGCAGCAGTGTCCAGAGATATTCTGTCTGCCCTCTTCCCTTTAGAAAAACAATATATAAAAGATAAAGCAGATGAAATGAAAAGAAGCTTGATAGCTGCCGGCATCAATGTAGAAAGTGATATCAGCGCCGGTGACTCCCTGGGTCGTGGTATAGCAAAAGTATTCCTAAAGCGTGCTTCTACAGATGGAATGTCAAAAGCTCAAGTTTCCAAAGCTGTATCAGATTCATTGAGAACAGTAGCTTTGGCAAGATTTGGTTGGGAATGGTCCAATCAAGAATCACCACAGAGACCTGTAGGTATAGCACCATTTTATGGAAAACTTAAATTATGGTCAGTACCAAATGTAGAATCTGTAAGACCCCTCCCTCCTCCTGCACCCGGGTCTGCTGACTTTAATAAAGCCGCAGACGAATTAAAAACTATAGCAGCAAATCTGACTAATGAGCAGAGAAGAATTGCCAACTGGTGGTCAGATGGATTAGGCACCTACACACCTCCGGGACATTGGAATAGAGTTGCAACAGACAATATCATAAAATATAAAATGAACCCTCTCAGATCGGCAAGAGTATTCGCATATCTCAATATGGCCATCCAGGATGCAGGTATTAGTTGCTGGGATGCAAAATACTATTACCACTACCCAAGACCTATACAATCGATGATTGGGTTCAAAACCATCTTGGGCACTCCCAATTTTCCAAGTTACACTTCGGGGCATAGCACTTTTTCGGCAGCAGCAGCGACATTCTTATCATATATATTTCCTGCTGAAAAAACTCAATTCGATGCAATGGCTCATGAAGCTTCAGAGTCCAGGATATATGGTGGCATACATTTCCGTTTCGATTGCGAAGCAGGACTGGAAGCAGGTAAAAAAATAGCTGAGTTTACTATTCAAAAAGCTATTACTGACGGCTCTAATTAAAAAATCATCTCTTAATATTAATATTTCAATCAATTATTATCATGCAAAAAATATTTACAATAAGCATAGCATTAAGTTTGCTTATGATCAGCCAACTCTCCCGATCACAGGGTTGTGTGGCAGTACGACAAATGGGTGGATGCGGCATTAGTTCTGGCAGTGGCTACAATTTATCCAAAGGTGATGTTCAGGCCGGCATCAATTACCGTTATTTTCACTCCTGGAGACATTTTGTAGGAACAGAAGAGCAAAAAGAAAGACAATACACTAATGGTGGAATCGGTGCTGATGGCAAAGACCATGGAAACGCAGTCAACATTTATTCTCATGCTATAGACATCAATGTTTCTTACGGCCTGAGTGATAGATTTCAGTTGAATGTCACCCTGCCATGGGTACACAATGAACGATCACAAGTACTTCGCCAAACACTTCCGGTAAAAGATACATTCAGATACAGCGTCTTCGCTTCAGGTATTGCAGATGTTCGTTTTGGCGCCAATTACTGGGTATTCGATCCTGCCACTTCTACCAGAGGAAATCTGATGGTCGGCCTGGGAGTAAAACTCAACACCGGCAGCTATACCAAGACTGATCAGGCTCCGCAAACCAATGGAACAATACGATATGCTGTGATGGATCAGGCCATACAACCGGGAGATGGTGGTATCGGTTACACAGTAGAGTTTCAGGCATTCAGAACTTTGCATAAAAATCTAATTGGTTTTGCATCAGGATACTACCTGTTTAATCCAAAGGAAAATAACGGTAGCTTCAAATCAGCTCCTAAGGCAGGACTGGAAGGCTACAATATTTATGCCTGTCCTGATCAATATTTTGGTAGAGCTGGCGTCATGTTGTCCGCCTCAGATAAATTATCTCTTTCACTGGCAGGGAGGATGGAAGGTATTCCAGCCTATGATGCCTTTGGTGGACAAGTAGCGTATCGACGTCCAGGTTATGTAGTAGCCATAGAACCGGGAGTGACATACCGAAACAGTAATCATTCTTTCAGCCTTTTTATTCCCTTTAACATCGTACGTAACAGGATTCAGAGTGCAGCTGATATAGCAGACCAAAACCTGCAAAATTCCAAAATTGAAGACCCTGCCAAGTATGTTCATGTTCAGGAGATGCCGCCTTTGCTGACTACTCGATCAACTTTGGGTATGCATACAGATTTTCAACAATGAAACACGCCAAGATGATTCATATGGATTGAGGACTATATAGAATTTTTTATTAAAGGCAAAAATAGTGAATCAACTGTTTTTGCCTTTTTTAATTAAAACGCACTTGCCACCGTCCAATAGTTAGCCAGTGATTCATGTATTAGTCGACAATTTGAGCCTTTTGTCGTATATTTTTTGTTGCTCACAACTTATTTTTCAATTTTGTGTATTACAATGTTCAACATTCAACCTTAAAAATCATAATAATGTCTATACGTTTTCTTTTAGTTTGTGCTGTTATATCTACCAGCCTTTTTCTGTCTGCACAAAATTCTTCCATTTCAGGTATTATCAATGATGAAAAAGGCATCGGCATACCCTTTGCCACGATTATCCTGAAGTCGCAAAAAGACAGCAGTATGGTCAAAGCTGATATCACTTCCGAAAACGGAAAATTTTTACTGGAAATGATACCACAAGGTCGGTATTTTACGGAATCAAGCTACATTGGATTGACTACACATGTCTCTACTGTCTTCGAGTTAGGCAAATCACCATTTATTCATCCTCCTGTGTCATTGATGGCAGATGCCAAACAATTGGATGAAGTACTGGTGACAGCTCAACGGGCTTTAATAGAAGTCAAACCTGACAGAACAGTTTTTAATGTCCAGGGTACGATCAACTCCGCAGGAGAAAATGGTCTCAATATTTTGCGCAAAGCCCCCGGTGTGCTCGTTGACAATAATAATAACATCACAGTCCTGGGTCGGGCTGGCGTTCTACTTTATGTGGATGGTAAAAGAATACCCCTTCGTGGTGATGATCTAACCAATTACCTACAGAATCTTTCTTCCGAGCAAATAGATAAAATCGACATCATTACAAATCCCGGGTCAAAATATGAAGCGCAAGGCAACGCCGGTATCATAGACATCAGGCTAAAAAAAGATAAAAATCTGGGCGGAAACAGTTCTATAAGTGGGAGTTATGGTCATGGAAGATATGGACAGGGCAATATCAATGCCAATGGTAACTATAGAAATAAAAAAATGAATACTTTCGGCGGGCTTGGGTACAACAAAGGGGTGAGATGGAATAAAATGCTTTTCGACACCTATCAAAATGGATTTCGACTCAATGAATCCAACATCTCTACCTCTGATTATGACGGCTGGAATGGCAGGTGGGGTACTGATTTTTTTATCTCAACAAAGAGTACAATAGGCTTTATAGTAGGTGCACAGACCAACTCTTCCTTAAGCAAAAGCAACAACCTCACCTATATCTCCAATCAGGCAAAACCTGCACAGATAGATAGCATTCTGACGGCACCCAATACATCAGACTCAGAAAGAAACCAAGCTACATTCAACATCAACTATGCTTACGAATCAGGTAAAAACAAACTGACTCTCGACGCAGATTACGGGTCATTCAGAAATCAGAATGATCATATACAGCCCAATTTATATTATGACCCGTCCCGCACAAACATCATCAGCCAAAATCTCAATACCTACAATACTCCTGTGACAATAAATATCGCCACTGCCAAAGCAGACTTTACAACTGAAGCATGGGGAGGTAATCTGGACATAGGTACCAAATTCAGCAATGTAGTGACTGACAATAAATTTTTGTTTTATAATGTCCTGAATGGTGTATCCGAAAGAAATGACAATAGATCGAACCAGTTTAAATACGATGAAAATGTCATAGCCGGTTATCTCAATTACAGCCGTAAACTCAATGCAAAATGGAATGCCTCTGCCGGACTAAGAGTAGAAAACACCAATGCCACCGGCGACCTGATTGCCTTCCTGCCACAATTGGAAGAGGCGCCTGTCGACTTCAATTACAACAGCTTTTTCCCTTCAGCCGGACTCACTTACCAACATCACCCCGAGCATTTTTCAGAGAACAATTGAGCGAACTGTCTTACAGCAGAGGCAACAAATTTCTTCAGCCTGAAATCGTTAACAATATAGAACTGGGGTATACGCTCAAGTATCGTTTTTCTTTTAAACTGGCTTATAGCCTGACCACCAATCAGATCACCAGACTTATTGGCCCGGACGCCCAAGACCCCAGAGCAGGCTTTATTAGTTGGGATAATCTGGCTACCCAAAAACTTTATAGCTTTAATGTGTCGCTGCCTTTTAATATCACAAAATGGTGGAATACATATATGAACATAAGCACTTCCTATATAGATAACCAGGCCGACTATGGTGACAATGGTGTAGTAGATGTGCAAGCAGGCACTTACAATGTATTTCAGCAACATACTTTTAACATTGGAAAAAAGTGGAAGGCAGAATTATCAGGCTGGTATAGTGGCCCGGGTGTGTGGGGAGGTGTCTTCCTGTATGATCCAAGTTATAGCCTAAATCTGGGTTTACAGCGTAAGTTCTTCAATGATAAAATGAATGTGAGGCTTTCAGCCAGTGACATTACCTATCAGACCGGATGGAGTGGTGTTTCCAATTTTAATGGTCAGACTGGTTATGGCCAAGGCAACTGGGATAGCCGCAGAGCATCGGTGAGCATAAGCTATGACCTGGGCAATACCAATGTAAAATCAAGAAAACGCAACACAGGAATCGAAAATGAAACCAAGCGTGTAGGGGGATAGACCTTATAAATATTGGTTTGTCAGAGCAGAGATTGGTTTTATTTTATATATTTGTTTTTTTATTTGAAACAGATATAAACATGAAATCACTCCTTCATACATTCAGCTTTTTATTTTTGATTCATCTGTCTGCCTGCAATGCTCAAAGGCCGGTCATAGAACGACCAGCCATCAAAGCTGCTGATGCAAGACTATCTATGACACCTGAGTTGCTCTGGAGTGTAAAAAGAGTTTCCGGTGTAGGCCTATCATCTGACGGAAGCACAGTGGTTTACAGAGTATCTACTCCCTTAGTAGAAGAAAACAAGTTTGCAAACAAGTTATATAAGATATCTGTACAAGGTGGTACTTCAGAGGAAATAACTGCTTCTTCCCCTACAGTCAGGGATAAGAATATCAGCCCTGATGGTAAATTCAGGATATACGACAAGCCCGTCAAATTAGATCCTGTACATGGTTATGACTTCCATTCGGATCTTCCGAAATCTACGGCTCAGATCTACACAGCATTGGACTACAGACACTGGGATACATGGAACGACGGCAGCCACAATCATGTGTTTTTTGGTCCCGTTACTGCTCCTGATTCCACTTTCAGAGATATAATGCCTTCTGATAGATTTGACTGTCCACAAAAACCTTTTGGCGGGGATGAAGACTATATCTGGACACCTGACAGTAAAAGCATCATTTATGTCACCAAAAAACTTCACGGTACAGCAGCAGCGGTAAGCACCAATACAGACCTCTATCACTATAACCTCGCCACAGGCAAAACCACCAACTTAACAGAAAACAATAAAGGTTATGATACTAACCCTAGCTATTCAGTAAAGGGCGACCTGGCATATCTTAGTATGGCAACTGATGGGTATGAGGCAGACAAAAATGATATAAAAGTGATGTCTAATGGCGTCACCACCAATCTGACCGCCCTATGGGACGAGTCTGTGCTTAGTTATATTTGGTCAAAAGATGGCTCTGTCTTGTACTTTACAGCTGCAGTAGATGGAACACTACAGATTTTCGAAGTAGGATTTGCCGGAAACACAAACAGATCCTCTGGTGTAAAGCAAATTACCAAAGGTGACTGGGATGTCAACAGTATTATAGGCCAATCCGGTGATTTGCTGATCACTACACGAGTTAGTTTCAACAGAGCTGCAGAGATATTTTCCTATCATCTGAAAACACAAAAATGGACACAAATCACTGATGTAAATCAAGCCCTGTATCAAAATATAGCAGAATGTAAAACGGAAAGAAAATATGTAACTACGACAGACGGAAAAAAAATGTTGGTTTGGGTAGTATTGCCCCCAAATTTCGATCCTAAGAAGAAATATCCGGCCCTACTTTATTGTCAGGGTGGACCACAGTCTGCTCTGACACAATTCTATTCTTATAGATGGAATCTGCACCTTATGGCGAGCCAGGGATATATTGTTGTTGCTCCCAACAGAAGAGGTATGCCCGGACATGGGGTGGAGTGGAATAAAGAAATCAGTAAAGACTGGGGTGGCCAGAACATAAGAGATTACCTTTCAGCCATAGACCACGTGTCTGCCGAACCCTATGTAGATAAATTCAGATTAGGCGCAGTAGGAGCGAGCTATGGAGGTTATTCTGTATTTTATCTCGCTGGGGTCCACAACAAAAGATTCAAAACATTTATAGCCCATGATGGAAGTTTTAATCTGTACAGTATGTATGGTGCTACAGAAGAAATGTTTTTTGTCAATTATGATTTCGGAGGTCCCTACTGGGATGAAAAAAACAAAAGGACATATACTGAATTTAACCCTATCCACCATGTCGACAAATGGGACACACCCATATTTATTATTCAGGGAGGCAAAGACTACAGGATTCCACTAGAGCAGGGACTGGAAGCATTTAATGCAGCCCAACTGCGTGGACTAAAAAGTAAATTTTTATATCTTCCGGATGAAAACCACTGGGTAATCAAACCTCAAAACAGTCTTGTCTGGCAGCGTGAATTTTTTAAATGGCTGAAGGAAACACTATAACTAGCAGCTTAAACTATAAAATTCCTTTGGAGGATGATCAATAATCTAAACTATGGACAGCAGGCAGCCCAAAATATCCTTCCTGTAGCTTCCAGAATGATAATCAGCTTTTTGTGCTGCTGTTTATTCTCATGTGATCCGGGATTTGATGAGTCTTTAGTGATTAAAAATCAATCCCAACAAACACTTTCATTTACGATAAAGCAAAGTTTATTGAATTCCTATCATGATACTTCTATGCTTCGAACGAATAATCATCATCTCTCTGTTATCCATACTATAAATAATGATACTTTATCCTCCGTTATTCTCGTTCCGTTTCAGTCATTTATTGATATTTACCACGATGGTGGTGTCGGAAACATTACTTTTTCAGATGATGCGTCTGCAAAAAAGAAGATGTCCGAGGCTTTCGACACCATTATATTGAGTAGTCATGTTTTAGCCAAAAATCTATATGATATATCACTTTGGGAAAGGAATGTGGCGAAAAACAGGTATAGTAGCTCTGCACACTTTACATTTATCATAGAGGAAAAAGACTTGAAATAGCCCTTCATTAAAATAATTTAATGATATAGTCCTTTTTTTCTTTTGCAGTAGCCAATACAAATCTTGAAGGAGCTAAAAACATAAAAGGGCAGAAATATTGACTACTTCTACCCTTTTATCAAAAGCGAAAACTTTATTTTGTACGGTCGCGTTTTTTGGCTGAATAATTGATTTTCAATTGTCCTGCCTTTCTCAAGGATGTTTTAACATCTCCAACTACACCCATCGTAACATCGTTGTCTATCTTTAAGGACGAAATGATGCTTTGTCTTTGTGATTCAGCTACACTCACCTTGTGTTTTTCAAGAAACAATGGAATATCATCGGTAGTAGCAAACTTATCACCCAACTGTATCCTTGGCTTTGTTCCCCATTTGCTCTTATACTTGTCGATAGGTCTACCGATGAATATAAAATTGACCAATGTCTTTTTTTCAAGTTTGGTAAGTTCGGATGCCTGAGGAGTATTGACTTTAACCATCAATTCTGTATCTCTCATCTTGGTTACTACCATGAAAAAGAATAATAACATGAATACGATATCAGGTAGCGATGCAGTAGAAATGGCAGGAGTAGTGTTACCCTGTTTCTTTTTAAATTTTGACATACTGTCTGCTTTTTAAAATTGTCAATAAATTTATTTCTCTTCTCCGAATTTCGTTGGCTCAGCTTCTGATATCACCAATGGAATAGCATCTCTGATTTCCTTTTGCTGAGCGTTGCTAAGTTCGTCCATGTTTTTACCAAACTTGATCTGAGCTGACTCTTCCCAAAGTTCATTATAGGCCGCTTTGAGCTCATTATAAACCTCAAGATAAGTGTGGTATTGTGTACCTCTGTCATTCTTTATGGAAATCAGTGCCTTTGTTGGGCTTTCTGCCATATTTTCCAGTTTCTGTGGGTTGACGATAAATATTTTGGTATTGTTTTTAAGATCACCAATTTTCATCACTTCACCTCTTACCAGAAGCTGATTCTGAGCATTTACCAGTACAGAATACACATTTCGGGTATTGAGTTTGATCTCTGGTGGTGGTTCTTCAGACCATTGAGGCAATTTTACAAGCACCCCCTTGTCTTCAGCTATTGTAGTCGTCACGAGAAAGAAAATCAGCAACAGGAAGGCAATATCTGCCATAGATCCTGCATTGATCTCATTCCTCATACGATGTTTATTTTTTGCCATTTTATGATATATTAAGGGGATTATCTAAAAAAGGATCTAATCTCAAAAAATAAAATCAATGCAAAAGCTATCAATGTCAATCCGCCTAAGCTATAAAGTCCCGCAGATATAAACTTACTGATAGACTCATTGATATGAAACTCGGGATTACTCCAGTAAGCTGCATATCTGCCTCTCGTATCATGTGATGATGTGAAATACAAAACGAGAAAAGCCACGAAAAACAACGCAAATCCAATCAATGTTTTTGAACCATTTTTAAAATTTCTTACCAAATCCCAAAACACACCTAATATCATCAAAACTATTGCTATAACAGTTAAGGCAATCATTATCCAAAGTCCCACATTAAAGCAATTAACTTGGGATTTATCCTGCATGTCAGTCAATTCAGATAAATTGTATCCACCTGATTGTGCTCCAAAATAAATGCTTAATGCAAACACTATGAACAAAAGGGCACTCAAACCTACGGCTATGGCATCTCCGTCTTTTACCAGATAATTATATAACTTAATCATATTATCAATTTTATAGGTCAAAAATTATTTAAAAACTTTGTTTCTTGACATTACTTCTACCAATCCGATAGAAGCTTCTTCCATATTGTTGGTGATACCATCGATTTTAGAAACAATATAATTGTAAAATACCTGGAGAATCATCGCTGCTATCAAACCAAATACTGTTGTCAAAAGGGCCACTTTGATACCACCTGCTACTACTGTCGGTGAAATATCCCCAGCTGCCTGGATCTTATCAAAAGCCTGAATCATACCAATAACTGTTCCAAGGAACCCAAGCATTGGTGATAGTGCTATAAACAATGATATCCAAATCAAGCCTTTTTCTAAAAGTCCCATCTGTACAGAACCGTAAGATACTATCGCTTTTTCTACCGCATCTGGTCCACCTGCATGATTTCTCAATCCTTCGTACAATACACTGGCTGCAGGTCCGGGAGTCGCTTTAGCAACATCTTTTGCGCCTTCTATGTCTCCATTAGTAAGTTTATCTTCGATCTTTGACAATAACACATCCGTGTTGGCTGATGCAATATTAAGCGTAATAATTCTTTCAATACAAAAAGCAAGTCCAAATATCAAACAAGCCAATACTGGCGTCATCCATATCCAGTCTCCTTCAATAAATTTTTCTTTCAATACCTGAAATGCGCCAGGACTCGCTGTTTCTGCTGCAACAGTAGTCGTTGCATCACTCAAAGTTTCTGAAGCCGATGCTGCTGCGGCTGCCGCAGAATCTACCACCGCTGCTGTCGAGTCGGCAGCCTGAGCCAACATATCAAATGCACCTATGTAAGATGCAATCATAAACACCCCGATTAAAAATAAAAGTTTTCGCATGATTTGTTAATTTACGTTTTAGATAAAAATTTAAATTAATGAATTAAAGGTTAAAAATATAAAAAAATTAAAGAATGTCAATGTTCTGACACTTTTTTTTGCGGAGAGTGAGGGATTCGAACCCTCGATACCCTTTTGAGGTATACACACTTTCCAGGCGTGCTCCTTAAACCGCTCGGACAACTCTCCTATACCGCAAATGTTCAAAAATTACTTCTAATAACAAAACATTTTTTATCTATACTTATTTTCGTAATGCTCAATGTATTGGTTATCTTATCTTTAATCCAATAAATAATTTAAAAACCATTTTCACAAAGTTGTTACTTTTATACATCATCTACTCATTTATTAGTATGATTCTCGTAAGTGTGATTTTGGCGCAGGTGAAAAAATTTTTTTGCATTAAATGTCGTGATGGATGCAATCTGGGTGATGTCTGTTTCTTTTATTTCAGCCAGCTTTCCTGCAATGATGCGAAGATATGCACATTCATTGCGCTTGCCCCTGTGTGGTACAGGACTAAGGTATGGCGCATCTGTTTCGAGAACAAGGCTTTCTAATGGCAATTGTGCTACAACTTTATCTACTCCGGCATTTTTGTACGTGATGACGCCTCCTATGCCCATCAGGAAACCGGCATCTATAATCCTGCCAGCCTGCTCCGGTGTACCATTAAAACAATGAAAGATACCTGAAAGCCTTCCATCCTGCATGTCTGTAACGACCTGTATAGTCAGGTCCAGGGACTCCCGGGAATGAATAACAAATGGTAAACCTGCCTCTCTGGCCATGGATATCTGATACCTGAATACTTCTTCCTGTTCCTTTGCAAAGGTGGTATCCCAGTAGAGATCAATACCTATTTCTCCGATGCCACAAAATTTTTGCAGAGCTAGATGGGATTCCATTATTTTGAGTTCCTCCCGGCAATTCTCTTTTACATAACATGGATGAAGTCCTATCATAGCATGGCAGCCGCCGTGCTTTTCTTGTATCTCAAGCATTCTGTCTACAGAGCTGCTGTCAATATTGGGCATGTATATATCTGTCACTCCTTGTTGGAAAGCATTTTCCAGCATTGAAGTCAGGTCTTCCGTAAATTCGTCACTGTAAATGTGAGCGTGTGTATCTATAAACATTACTTTTGCACTTTCAATTTTTATCAATTCGTGGCAAAGAAACAAAAATATTATGTGGTTTGGGAAGGAAATGCCCCGGGAATATATACTTCATGGGAGGACTGTCAGCGCCAGATCCATGGCCACGCTACTGCAAAGTACAAATCCTTTGAGTCAAAAGCCGAAGCCGAATATGCTTCTACAAGAAATTATTACGAGTTTATCAAAAAAACGAGTCCCTCAAAAAAGAGCCCCCTTCAGAGTAAAAATGACATTTTAACCGATAGTATCTCCGTAGATGCAGCCTGCAGTGGTAATCCCGGTACGATGGAATATCAATGTGTAGATACCAATACAGGACGTCTAATCTTTCACCAGGGTCCATTTAAAGAAGGAACCAACAATATCGGAGAGTTCCTGGCACTGGTGCATGCCCTTGCCATGCTCAAAAAATACAATAATGATCATACTGCTATCTATACCGACTCTATCACTGCCATATCCTGGGTCAAAAATAAAAAAGTAAAATCCAATCTGGCACAGACGAAAAACAATGCTCAGATCTTTGACCTCATCCAAAGAGCTATTTTATGGCTTAATACCAATACATACTCCAACAAAATTCTGAAATGGAATACAGAAGCATGGGGTGAAATTCCTGCAGATTTTGGCCGGAAATAATTAAAAAATTCTTGCCTGATACCAAAATCAAAGTAGAGAAGCTATTAAATTATAGTTATTATTTTATTTCAATATTGTAAAATAAGTTACATTTGCCATCAATAAAAAAATGCAATATGAAAAACAAATTTATTTATGTTATTTTACTTTCTGTAGCATTCATTTCTTGTGGTAAGGATGAAGAGCCTACATGTTCTGTTTCTGATTTCGTGGGAACCTGGAAAGTTACCGGTGGTGAAGCTTGTATTTTAAATCAAGCAAATACCCTTACTATTACAGATGCTGGCTCAGGCAAAATTAAACCGGTATACACTGGTGGTGGTGTTACCAGCAATTTTACAAACTGGACTGTAAGTGGTTGTGCCTTCAGCGGTAAGGTTGAAGAAACAAGTTTGGGTTTAAATGTCACGGTAGCGGGTACTCTTACAGACGGTAAACTAACTATCAAAAATACTGGCACTTTCCTTGGCGGACCAGTTAATTGTACTGAAAACCTGACTAAGTAACTCTTGAAGTTTGCATAGTAGTTTAAAAAAACAGCTCGCAACCAATCAAATGGCTGCTAGCTGTTTTTTTTTCTTTTTTAAGCTAGGTTTCTGAAATTTTTGTTCGCACTAATCTATCATTTATTGGGCATAAAATGTTCCAATCATCACGGATTGACACACAATGCAACATAAAATCAAGCAGTGAGATTGATTGTCAGTTACCCCTATCAGACTCTGGCAAATTTTATTTTATAGTCGGCTTTGATTTTCCCCAGTTTGATGTCATTTAGTTTGCGTTGAATGAGCTTCTTTTTAAGAGGTTTTAGTTTTTCTACAAAAAGAACACCTTCTATGTGGTCGTATTCGTGCTGAATGACTCTGGCATTGATGCCTTCGTATATTTCGTCATGTTTTTTGAAATCCTCGTCCATATATTGGATTCTGACTTTAGCGGGCCTCTCTACATCCCCTCTGATATCCGGAATACTCAGGCAACCTTCTTCATATGACCATGGATCTCCTGTTTCCTCTACTATTCCGGCATTGATGAATACTTTTTTATTCCCTCTTCTTTTTGCCGTCTTCCATGATTTGTATAGTATCTATGACAAAAACCCGAATGCCATGACCTACCTGTGGTGCTGCTATACCTACACCATGGGCTGCATACATAGTCTCCCAAAGATTATCAATAAACTGTGACAACCCTTCATATTCTTTATCAATGTCGATGGCCTTCTTTTTTAAAATGGGCTGGCCATAAGCAAATATTGGTAAAATCATAAATACTTCAAATATGTTTTAAATATCTTTGCAGAATAACAACTGCACTTACTTTATCTATCAATGCTTTATCCTGTCTCTTTTGTTTACCCACACCACTGTCAAATATAATCTGTCTGGCATGCTTGGATGAAAACTGTTCGTCCCCGTAATCTACCGCTATGAGAGGCCACCTGATGGAAAATTGCTTGACAAACCCTTCGATATTTTCCTTCAGATATGTAAAATTTCCATCTTTATGGACTGGTAGCCCCACTACCATTTTCTCAACGCTTTCTTTACTTATATAGTTTTCCAAAAAAGCAAATAATCTATCTGTTTCGACAGTGTCCAATCCGGTCACAATGATTTGTAATGGATCAGTGACGGCAATGCCACACCTTTTCGAACCGTAATCTATACCTAAAATTCTCGCCATTTGGCTGCAAAGGTACTAAAAATAAATAAAAAGACCCCCTTCAGATTGCTCTGAAGAGGGGTCCCATCCCAAAAACAGTAATTTTTATAATGAAAAGTGATTATTCGATCACTACCATTTTTCTCGTTGCTGTAAATTCACCGCCTTTCAGTACATAATACATCACACCGGTGTTAACTTCACTCTTATTTATTTCAAGTGTATTGTATCCTTTTGCTCCACTGATGTTGAAAGTACGAACAACTTTTCCTGTAACATCATATATAGACATTGTTACAGGCATAGATTCCGGCAATTCAAAACCTATGATAGTGTTTACATTGAATGGATTTGGCGTGTTCTGATGTAATACAAATTCGCTTTGATTGGTCCTTTCTGTAACCTTCCAGGCTATTTCCGCTACATTGGCCTCTGCATCATATGCTTCTGCTTTTGTCACTGATGAATTCAGTCTGATAGCTTCAGCAATAGTACCATGGTCTTTAGCAGTGAAAGTCACTGTAAATAATGTTTCGTTTCCTGCAAGACTTATACCTGCAGCATCATTCCAGCTGGCAGTCAGTGTTCCGTTATGAACGTTTGCAAACCCGAAGTTACTGTCATTGACATTGATAGATACAGGGTCGATGCTTACAAGTGACATCAATTCACTGTCAAAATCAAGCGTAAATTGTATACCTGTCAGCTGGCTGATATCGGCTGTTCTTACAGGGACAACAATTTTCTGTCCGTTTTCGAATGTAGCATTATCAGTCGTGAGTACAAATTTGTTGTTGGATCTTGATTCAACAATATTGCTGTGCACATTGGCTTTAGCATTACCATTGACATCACCCACTTTGACAGCTACGAAATCGGAAATCATATCTGTATTAAGATTGTCAATATTATAGACTTCTGGGAAGGCCTCTCCTTGTGCAAAATTTACATCATGGAAACTGTATGATTTGTCTACAAATCTCCAGGATTTATTGTTTGTGAAGGATGTTGTGGTTCCCAATACAAGTTTTCTCAACTCTACAAGGTCAGCTGCAGAGATTTTACCGTCCTTGGTAACGTCAGCTGCGATTTGCTTGTATGGTGTATTAAGTTTGTCCATTCCCAAAATGTGTCTTTGTATCATTACAAGGTCAAGAGTAGATATACCATTGATATGATCGTCATTCTTTTCAGGAGTCACTACGTATTGACCACCTGCAGTGATATTACTGAAGGCAAATGCACCATTGGCACCTGTCATAGCAGTAAATTCAGAACCTAACAGGCTAACATGAGCCTCTTCCAGAAGATCATTGTTTTCAGTAGCTATTGCTCCTTTTACGCTCAGTTTGTTGCCCTGGCAAATATCATTGTTATCCTGTACATCTATGAAGGTGGTCACTGATGATTGTACTACATCACCTGCAGGAGTCAAAGCAGCAACATATATTGTCACATCTTCCTGACCGAGATTATCACAGTCATAGACCGCGTTCGGAGTACCTACCATCTGACCTGCAGCGTTGACAGATACAGGTGTGAATGACAATAATACAGGATATCCGCAAGGATGGCTGCTTCCATTGTCAAAATCAGAAGCCCATATTTCTGCCATACCTTCATTTTCACCTATTTTCATAAGGCTGATCGCCAAACCTTGCTTCACATATGCATTGGGTGCTTTTCTGTTGATGATGCTGAATAATTGTTCCTTTGATGTTAGGTTACCACATTTATCTTCAAATGTATACACGATTTTGTGCTTACCTACAGGGTATGAGCCTGAAGCATTGATACTGTTTCCTGTGCCTGAAACTTCAGATAAGAACGTACCATCATTTCCAAGGTCTATTTTATAACTGTTTTTTAATACTGTAGTACAAACATCTGTAGCACTTGCAGTAAGTGAAATAGTACCAGATGCACAAGCAGCATCATATGTGTCAGCAGATACTGAAGGTGCCAATGTTGCAAAAACCGGAGCTACATTGTCGATGACTTTGATTTCCTGTACATATTTCCAGGTCTGATATCCACCACCTGTCAGAGGATGGCACCAGTCGATCACAGTCCATGTTCTGAGTATTTTGAAACAAGCCGGGCTGGTAGGATTGTTGAAAGAAAACACTTGGTCTTCATACTGTGAACCTACCAGTGAACATGCACCGTCAGTCAGAATCGGAGAGCCCAAGGCTGCAGGCAATAAGGTAGCAGCGTTTGGATTGCCACAACCATTAACAGTTGCATCTGCCGGCCATTGATCTTCTGAAGGTCCTTCATAAACCTGATCTTTTGATGGTTCGAATGTTATAGTCTGTACACAGCTGGCTGTTCGCCCACCTGCATCCGTTACAGTAAATGTCCTTTTGATGGTACCTACACGGCAAGCATTGATGGTAATAACAGAATCCTGAGTCAATCTTGGATTTTCGCAGTTGTCAGTAGCCACAGGCCATCCGAAGTCTTTTCTAAGATTCTTAGGATCGTAAGCAAAGTCACATGCTACTGTCATGTCTGCAGGGCAAGTAATAACCGGTCCTATCTTATCCTGAATGATAGCACTTACCATACAGTCGTTAAAGTTACCGGATGCATCGATGGCTCTGAGTCCCACCATTTTGTTGGACCCTATATCAGCACAGCAAAACTGAGCAGCTGCACTCCATCCACATGGATCAGTGATTTCCACTACATATTTTACAAATGCCTCTTCATTTCCAATATCTCTCCATTTAAGGTTTCTTCTTTGTACTACATAATCTCCAGATCCGTCAGGTTCTGTATTAGCCCATGGCATGGTATAAGTAGTAGTGGCACCACTTTCCCACTTAAAGCTACCTTCTTTGTCTTTGTCAGACAGACCGATCAGAAGTCTGTTATAATCATCAGGTAAGTTTTCATATGCTTTTTCTGCAACCCAGTTGGCTTCAGCCAGTGATTCATAAGAAACTACATAACCCCCCATTGCTTTGGCTGTTTTGTAAGCTACCGGAGCCATGGCTGCATGCTGTGACAAATAATAATAATGTTTATTGGCACCTGTTCCATACTCACCCAGTAAAGTAAAACCAGGGAATTCAGGAGTTTCGCATGGTGCACAATTGGTATTATTCATTCTTCTTACAAGTAGTTTTGCCAGCGAGCACTCATCATAACTACCATCATCAAAGACAGTAGCAGGAACCCATGCAGACCCGTCAGATGTAAGTCCAATCGTAGCAAATTCATCACAGATGGCTACTGGTGGAGTATTATCTTCTACCTCTACTACAATAGAAGCAGTGGATTTATTGTAACAAGCATCATACGCAGTATATACCGCTACGTGTGTACCTACAGGCAATTGTACTGTCTTAGAAGCACCGTGTTTGATAAATACACCCGGCACACTAAGGTTTCCGTTAGGATATACTGTAATATCAAGGGTCAAATCAGCTGTTGCTGCACAGTTGTCTGAAAGAACTGCATTGGCAAATGTGACTACACCCTCACAAGTATGATTGCTCGTAGAAGCTTTGACATCGCTTAGTGGTGCAAATACAGGCCCCTGAGAGTCTTTTACTTCAATGATTTGGACATGCGGGGTTCTCGTTCTGTTGTCACAAGACCATTCTATAACTGTCCAGGTTCTCATTATTTTTGTTACACAACCTATATTAGGGAGGTTGGTATCTGAATATGATACCATCAGGTTGCAATATAAGTCAGGATCAGGATAAAGCTTCAATCCATCCAAAGAAGGTACACCTGTGCCAGGAAGTACGACAACACCCTCTGCATTCTTAACATCCAGTGGACTAGGATTTCCATTGGGTAATGCTGCCCAAGGGCCTTTACAAGCCAACTCAGTAGCCGTTGCCACAGTATAATTAAGTGGCATAGCTATACTAGCCAGACTTGGTATTCTCATCACATCTATCGTGATAGTACACGGCAAAGATTTGTTATTGAAAATATCAGTGGCCTGATAGGTCCTTACTATTCTTTTGAGTACATTAGCAGGGAAATTACTACAGTTGTTCACTGTAATAGTTTCGCTGATTGTATCCAGTTTTGCAACAGCACAATTGTCACTCACTACAGGTACATAAGTGCTCATCTGCGCACAACTCAAAGCAAGTACTCCTGTAGGGCAGGTGATAACAGGCTTTATTTTGTCTTCAATGACAAGCTTAGACCAGCAGGAGTTAGTGCCGTTAGACACTTTTCCGTAAAGTGTTTTGCCTGCATGACTGCAATTGACATCAGGACTACCAGCTATAGGGTTGCCGGTAGGTGTGAGCATTACAGTTACAGTTTGAGTACCCGCACAAGTGCTGTTGTCAGCCAACAACATAGATGCAGTTACAGTAGCTTCACCGTCTTCGTCCAGTGAAACCTGAACACTCTCCTTACAGGCACATGACTGTGCATAAGAGAAGGTGATGCTAATTGTGCTGATGAACAAGACTGTAAAGAGTCTTGCCAAAAAGCCCGATCGCGTAAAATTTGTTTCCATCATGAGATCCAATTTTGAGTTTAAAAAAAATTAATAAATGTTTATCACTCCACACGAAAACCGCTCCGCATATGAGTTTTTTAAAATGTTATGAAATCCATACTTATGTATAATACATCTGTAGTCTACCTGATATTTTTCAGCCTACAGCTGCTTTTTCAGTATACAAATGCACCATTCGGCTCCCTCAGGAGACCACAAAAAAACTACTGTAATTGGGTATTACTTTTATATGTTATTACATAGCATTACACGAGCGGTGAAAGCTTGTGAATACTATTACAGCACAAATGTAAATTTTTTATAATATGTATTACAATGATTTGTAATCTTTTTTTGATAATTTTTTTCCGTGATGCATAGTTTGCTGCTATATAATATATTACATATTTAAATAATATGAAAGTATTTTCATCTCCATATTTACAACTTATAATTGGAATATTTTAACCTCCTATCCGGAGATGAGTGATGATAGACATCAGCTTTGCCCTATTTGTAGTTTTGAGGACTTCTGTTGGTCGATATGAGCTTAATGGCTGACGTAAGGTACTCATCACTATTTATGGAGTACTTTTTTCTTTCTTCATTGTCCAAAACATATTTGCTCATGTAAGTTTTTACATCATTATCAAAGTGAAGAAAGATTTTTCCGGGTTTTAAATCCTTGAAGGACTCAGATTCTTTTTGAACGAACGCTTCAAAACCACTAATATATGATGCAGGCAGTGACCAGTTTGCCAGAGACTGATGGTCTTTTGGTATGATACCTCGATTTGCTGACACATATTTATAGGTATACTCCGGAATATATGACCGAAGCTCTAGTGTTGTATGATCTTTGTACATGCTGTCGAGCGATATAAATACATCAGGGGTGATACCGCCGCCACCTGTCACTGGACGCTTGAGGAGCAATGTTTGATATTTTTTACCGTTTTTGACCAGTAAACTGTCTTTGTGAAACAGATCACCGTTTTTGTATCTGGCAGCCAGATCTTCGTCGTAGTTTTCTCTGTCTGTATAGTCTCTTTGGATAGACCTGCCGGTAGGTGTAAAGTACTTTGCCACAGTCAGGCGGACAGCACCTCCATTATTGAGGTTATATTGCTCCTGCACAAGGCCTTTACCAAAAGATCTTCTGCCTACGACTAGTCCTCTATCCCAGTCCTGGATAGCTCCGGCAATAATTTCGCTGGCAGATGCAGAATTTTCATCTATCAAAACGACAACTTTATCTATGTCAAAAAATCTCTTGCCATTGCTTTTGTATTCATTGCGTTTGCTGTTACGACCCTCTGTGTAGAGCAACAGCTTATCTTTCTCTGCAAATATCTGACATAGTATATTGGTTGCCTCGGGAAGGTATCCGCCCGGATTGTCTCTCAGATCCAGTATGACATGTTTGGCTTTCTTGGTCTCAAAGTATTTTTCCACTTCCTCCATATATTCTTTGTAGGTGTTGGTGCCGAATCTGTCGATTTTGATGTAGGCCGTTTGTATCTCCGGCAGCAGGTAAGAACTGACTGTCCGGACAGGAATATCTGACACCATGATTTCCAAAATCATTTTTTTACTTCCTCTTAATACACCTATCTTTACTTTGGTTCCATCTGCTTTTCTGAGCATCTGCCTGATGCGGCTGTAATCCAGGGATTGACCCGAAACTTTATTACTGTCAATAGTGATGATTTTATCAAATGGCTGAATTCCGGATTTTTTTGCAGGACTATTGTCCAAAACGGAGCTAACAAAGACCGTATCATCTACAAAAAAATTTTCAATCCCTATGCCATTGTACGAACCGTCCATCTGGTCATTGACATCTCCTACTTCGTGAGGTGACAGGTATATAGAGTGTGGATCCAGCTTCGAAAATACAGCGGTAAGCGCCTCGTCAATCAGTATATTGCCATCGACTTTCTCTACATACTTATTTTCTACAAAACGTATCAACTCCTCTACCCTTCCGGTCATCATCATACTGTCGGCAGGAAAATCCAATGTACTAACAAGGGTGTTTTCTGGCTTTTCATTGATTTTGTAACCTACCATCATACCTATCGCCATACATGCAGATAGTAATAGTGGTTGCAAAATGTTATATGATGGTTTGTTTTCTTGTTCCAATGCTTCAAAATATTTTACAAGGAGAATATAGACATTTAATATATATCCAATTTCCTGCCAAAGTGTAAAAATAAGGCTATTTGCCGAAAATTAAAAAATCGAATGCTAAAGCGCTTTGCTGTCAATCGGCACTTTATAAAACACAAAGGTGGTGAAAGTATATAAATAATTTCCTGCCAAATGCCTCCAAAATCAATATTTATACCCAATTTTGTAAAAAATATCTCCATGGTCTCCAAAAACAAAACCTATGAAATGGATAGTACTGACTCCAAAATACTGACTATCCTGGCTAAAGATGCCAAATTATCGTATGCTGAAATAGGTAAAAAACTATTTCTGGCACCGGGTACAGTACATGCAAGAGTAAAAAAACTCACAGATGCCAACCTCATTAAAGGCATCAGAGCTGAACTCAATTATCACGAACTGGGCTTTGACATCACAGCTTTTTTGGGTATCTATCTGGAGAAATCCAATATGTATGAAGGGGTCAAAGCCGAACTGAGTAAAATACCAGAAGTCGTAGATGCTCATTATACTACGGGCAACTATTCCATTTTTGCTAAAATTATCTGCCGAGACACCTCGCATCTCAGAGAAATATTGTCCAAAAAACTCCAAAACATCAAAGGTATTCAACGTACAGAGACATTTATATCACTGGAAGAAACAGTCAGCAGGCCTTTGTTGTTGATTGATATAGACGTTTAAAATACCTAAGACGAAGAGAAAAATTCGACTATCTTATTTTTTCCAAATGGACACAATCTTCCAGTCTTTCATAAGGCAATATATACACCAGGGGTCCGTAAACATAAGCTGCTACTTCATATGGATTATAAAACAATTCCAACCCCGCTCTTGTAATGGAAAAATTAAGAGGTAGTGAATAAACACCCTGATCAAAAAAATAACCTTCTTCATCCAGTTTTTGGTCAGGCTTTAGCCCTTGATATGTACGGAATTCTTCTTCTGCCAGTTTCAGGAATTTTTTATCATCTTTTACGATGTCTTTGAAATGAATGGTCTTTCCTGTTTTGGTGTCAAAATTGAGCAAAGTGGTAAATGTGTTTGGGTGAGCCCCACCTAAATATGTAGATTCACTGTAACGAATGGAGATAACTTTAGGCAGAATACCCGCAGTATCCGCATAAGTATCTATCGTCCAGACACCCGAAAATTCAGGTATTTCGTTGGTCTGAGCCTTATGCTCTGCCGCTATTTTTTTGTATAACTCATCCCTGCTCAGCATCCTGTAAGTTGAGTGGATCGAGTCTTCAGAATAGGAAGCTATGCTGACAAGGGTGTTTTTAAAATATTGATCCAGCGTATCATTGATGGCCTGAGAGATGACAGTGTCCCCACCTGTCATTTTGAGAAAATATTCGCTGATTATCAGACAATGATTCATCTGACTATCAGCAAGTGCACAACCCTCACCAAATTTGCTTTTAATACTATCTCGGACAAAATGATAGTTGTCTGACAGGGCTGTGGTTACCTGCACGGGAGAAGGTTCTTTACAAGCAAAAAAACCTAAAATAAAAATGCCCGCAACTATATTTTTTATGATTAACTTATCCATCATACATTACCTCTTCACTTCCTTACTGAAACTCTCCTTCAGGCCTACAGTCTGATTAAATATCAATAGATCAGCTGTAGAGTCTGCATCTGTGCAAAAATATCCTTGTCTCAAAAATTGATACTGAGTGCCCGGCTGACTATTTTGGAGCGACGACTCCATCATGGCCCCAAATACCACACGCAATGACTCTTTATTATAAAATGTCAGAAAGTCTTTTGCCTCGTCTGCTGTTGGGTCAGGTACAGTAAACAATCTGTCATACATTCTTACCTGACATGGTTTGGCATCCGCAGCGCATACCCAGTGCAATGTGCCTTTGGGTTTGATGCCTGACTGGTCTTCTCCCGATTTACTATTCGGGTAGTAAGTGACATAAATAGTTTGCACCTCTCCCTGCTCATCTTTGTCCACATGAGTACAGTGCAGGATATAGGCATTTTTTAGCCGGACGTCGGCACCAGGTGTCATTCTGAAATACTTGGGTGGTGCATTTTCCATAAAGTCTTCCCTCTCTATATATATTTCTCTACCGAAAGTCAGCTCTCTGTGTCCTGAACCATGATCTTCCGGATTATTTTCGGATAGCAACACTTCAGATGCATCTTCAGGATAATTGGTGATAACGACTTTTACAGGATCCAGGACCACCATTGCCCTTAGGGCCGTTTTATTGAGTTCGTCACGGACACAAGATTCCAGCAGACTGATTTCTATAGTATTTTCACGTTTGGCTACCCCTGCTTTGTCACAAAAATTGCGGATAGCTGCTGCAGGATATCCCCTGCGTCTCATACCGGAGATGGTTGGCATTCGGGGATCATCCCATCCTGTCACAAATCCGTCGCTGACCAGTTTTAATAATTTACGCTTAGATGTGATCATATATTCCACATTCATTCGGGCAAATTCAGTCTGTTTGGAAGGAAAGATACCGAGTTTTTCTATAAACCAGTCATATAATGGTCTGTGGTGTATGAACTCAAGCGAGCATAGAGAGTGCGTAATACCCTCAATGGAATCTGACTGACCATGTGCAAAATCATACATAGGATAGATACACCAGTCATCTCCAGTACGATGGTGGTGTTCTTTTTTGATTCGATATATGATCGGGTCTCGCATCAGCATATTGGGTGATGACATGTCTACGCTGGCCCTGAGCACCCTCGATCCATCGGCAAACTCCCCGTTTTTCATTTTTGCAAAAAGATCCAGATTCTCTTCTACACTACGAGACTTGTAAGGACTCTCTTTTCCTGGTTCGGAAGGAGTACCCTTCATACCAGCTATCTCTTCGGGTGTGCTGTCATCTACATATGCCAGCCCTTTTTTGATCAAATCTACGGCAAAATCATATAATTTCCCAAAATAATCAGATGCATATACGGCTTCACCGTTCCATTCAAACCCCAGCCAGTGGATATCCTCCATGATACTGTCTACATATTCTGTCTCTTCAGTTGTCGGATTGGTGTCGTCAAATCTGAGGTTTGTACTGCCTCCATATTTCAAGGCTGTTTCGAAATTGATGCATATAGCTTTGGCATGACCTATATGTAAATATCCATTGGGCTCAGGCGGGAATCTGGTAAGAACCCTCCCATTGTGCTTACCTGAACGTAAATCCTCTTCTATTATCTGTTCTATAAAGTTAAGCGACTCTCTTTTTCTTCTGACATGATATGTTTGAATAAGTTTAGACTAAAGCATCATATATCAATATCGACATGATGCTGCGAAGTTAGGAAATATATTTTAAATCAATTTTATGGTCAATAAAAAAGACATAAGATACCGAAAGCAGCTTTTACATCCGTGCCGGCATCTCTATACCCAACATGTCGAACGCACACCATAATATGCGTCCAACTTCTTTACTCAGGGCTATTCTGAATGATTTTGCATCTTCACTTTCGGCATTCAGTATACGAACCTCGTGATAAAATCTATGGAAATCCTTGGCAAGGGCATAAGCAAAATTGGCGATAGCTGATGGATCATACTGCTTGCCTGCATCGGCAACTATACCGGGAAAATTTAATAAATGTTTGATCAATGTTTTTTCATTATCGTGTATATCAGATATAGAATACGGCTGACCGGCATGATCTGTACCGGATTTGCGCAAAATAGACTGAATCCTCACATAAGCATTCTGCACATATGGTCCTGTCTGTCCCTGCATGTCTACCGATTCTTTCGGGTCGAATATCATACGTTTTTTGGGTTGTACTTTTATGATGAAGTACTTTAGTGCACCTATTCCTATCTGTCTCAATATATCTTCTTGTTCTTCTTTTGGCAAGGCTGCAATCTCTCCGCGTTCTGCAGACATATCCCTTGCCTCACCTATTACCTCAGCTATGAGGTCATCTGCATCCACTACAGTACCTTCCCTGGACTTCATCTTGCCGGTAGGAAGATCTATCATGCCGTATGAAAGGTGGTGCAGGTCTGCAGCATATGGCTCTCCGAGCCGTTTCAGAATCTCAAAAAGCACCTTAAGGTGATAATCCTGCTCATCAGCCACTGTGTAGACCATACTGTCGATACCATAATCCGCATAACGCTGCTGTGCTGTGCCTATGTCCTGGGTGATATATACAGATGTGCCATCGCTTCGCATGACTATTTTTTTGTCCATGCCGACGTCTTCCATATCTATCCATACGCTTCCATCATCTTCTCTATAGAATACGCCTTTGGAAATGCCATCATCCACTGCTTTTTTGCCTAGCAGATAAGTGTCTGATTCGTAATATAAAGAATCAAAGGTAACGCCGAGGTTCTCATAGGTAACATTAAATCCTTGATAAACCCATTCGTTCATTTTGGCCCAAAGACTCGTAATTTCAGGGTCCTTGGCTTCCCATGCCAACAACATAGCTTTGGCTGCAGCACCCATCTCACTGTAAGTATTGAAATAAGTATTTTTATATTCCTTAAAAAATGTGGCCATATCCTGACCTTCCTTTTTCTTGGCTTCATACACGGCGATACCCATGTCTGTAAACTGGAAACCCTGGTATTCCTGGACAAACTCTTGTTCAAATCTGACGTAATACTCACCTACGAAATGGTCGCCTTTCATGCCCGCAGACTCAGGCGTAGCACCCTGTCCGAATCTCTGCCATGCCAACATACTTTTGCAAATGGCGATGCCTCTGTCATTGACGATCTGAGTATTGATGACCTCATAGCCATTGGCTTTTAGGATTTTGCTGCACGACCATCCAAGGAGAATATTGCGTATATGACCCAAATGCAACGGCTTATTGGTATTGGGAGATGCAAATTCCACCATCACTTTTTTACCATTAGGCGCAGAATATCCATATCGTGGCTCTTGGGATACACCTGCTAATGATCTACTCCAAAACGACAAAGACAAACTCAGATTGAGAAATCCTTTGACTGTGTTGTGCGCTATCACATTGGATTCATGGGTTAGGAGCCAATTGCCTATAGCATTGCCTATTTCCTCAGGAGATTTATTTATCTTTTTTACCAAGGGAAATATGACAAAAGTATAATCCCCTTCAAACTCCTTCCTTGTCTCATTAATAAGTATTTCATCACTTTCCAAATGAACACCGAAACAATCTGCCACTGCTTTTATGTAACTATCCTTGATACTTTTCAGAAACTCCATCCTCTTATATATTTAATAACAGACACAAAAATAGGATTTTCCAGGCATTAACCTTTAAGTTTCTTAAGAAAAAGGAAAGATAACTGCCTTATACAGCTCAGCATTTTTTAAAGCAATATTTTTAAGGTATTCCTTAAAGGTATTTATCAACTTATATTAAAGTTACTATCATATGTATGTTTCAGATTAAAAATAAATTAGGATTCATGTGTAAAAATTAACAAGACAATATTTAATTTTCTTTGTAATTTGCTAACAATGAATAGGTTTTATGTTTATTTTTGCAACGTTTTTAAGATTTATATCAACATTTCGAATTTTAACTTTTAAATTATTTCGCCAATGAGGAGTTATACTAAAATTATTTTTTTATTTATTGCCGTAGCTACGTTTTTTACTTCATGTAAAAAAGATATTGTTGATACAGGCGGTACAGAATTCAGAACTGTAGATTCATACGATTATAAAGTAGTTCATGAATGGAATGAATTGTGGATGGAAATTTGAGCGATATGCCGCAGGCTACAGACCATGTCCTACAGCCAATGCATTGGGCTATATCGGTCTGGCAAACTACGAGGCATGTGTGTCCGGTATGCCGGAATATGCTTCTTTATCAGCACTTTACAACGGATTGAATATCCCTAAGGCATTCAACAATCAGGAATATCACTGGCCTACAGTAATAAACTCGGTCAACAATTATCTGTATAGTAGATTATTGCCTGAAGTAGATCCTACCTTATATGCTAAAATTAAAGTTTTGGCTGATAAAAACGAAAAATTGTTTCAAGATGAAGCAGGGCAGGATGTATTCATAAGATCAAAAAATCATGGAGAAGCTGTGGCTGCGGTGGTTTGGGACTGGATGAAAGCAGATGCTGTTACGTTTGATGGTTACAAAGACCCATTTAAAAATAATAACTGGGAAGAGAGACTAAATGAACCAGGAGCATGGACACCTACTGTACCAGGACCTGGAAATGGTATGTTTCCTTACTGGGGAAAAGGCAGAACACTTGCTATTAAGGATGATATGAGACTGTGCAAGCCATACTCTGTGTATGTAGGAAACTACAGCGAGACGGCTGGTTCACCACTGTATACTCAAGCAGTAGAAGTGATGGCTCAAAACACCCCATCATTATCTTATCAAACAGAATGGGTGGGTGAGTTTTGGAGTGATGATCTTTTAGGTTTGACTTTTTCACCTCCTACAAGATATATAGCCATCGCCAATCAGGTATATTTTAATGAAAAAGCAAATCTTGAAGAGTGTTTACTTGCAAATGCCAGAGTTGGAATGGCATTACATGATGCAGCAATAGGATGCTGGAATTCTAAATTTCATTACAATCTGGAAAGACCGGAATCTTATATTAAAAGATTGATAGATCCATCATGGGAGCCAAATCTATACAATCCAAACACTGGTGATAAAGGTATATCTCCTTCATTCCCTGCTTATCCTTCAGGACATGCTACTTTCGGAGCTGCAGCTTCTGAGGCATTGGCTAGTGTGTTTGGATATTCATACGGTATGACTGATAATTGTCACAGAAACAGAACAGAGTTTTCAGGTTACCCAAGAACCTTCAGCAGTTTCTTTGAAATGGCACTTGAAAATGCCTGGTCTAGAGTGCCACTGGGAGTGCACTACAGAATGGATGCTGAAGAAGGTGTAAGATATGGAACAGAGATAGGACGAGTTGTAAACAGACTCCCCTGGAAAAAATAAGATATCATCAAATAATAAAAAAGGGTCAGCTATTGACCCTTTTTTATTGCACCTAATGTCAAACTGATACCCTCATCGCATTTAAAAATTTATATATGTCAGAAAAATATTTAATCCTAGTTGTGTATATACTGTTGCTCTTTTCATGCAAATCTGAAAATACAACTCCTGCTGCCGATAAAAAGGAAATAAAAGAAAACTATGGTACAGGCGAAACATCCCGAGTATATACCCGTATCAATGGCGCTATAGAAGGCAAAATGACAGATTATTTTCCTTCAGGAAAAATCATGGGTGAAAGGTTTTTTAAAAACAATAAACAAACAGGAAAAACTACGGTTTTTTTTGAAAGTGGAAAAATCAAAGAAGTCCAGTATTATGCTGACGGTCTCAAAAATGGTGGTGACACCCTGTTTTATGAAAACGGCCAAATACAGTATGTGAGCGAGTTTAAAGATGAGAAAAAAAACGGCTACCTCCGAAAATGGGATGAAGATGGTGCTTTGGTTTATGAAGCTAAATTTGCTATGGATACGTTGATAGAGGTAGGAGGCAAGTCAGTGAGAACTCAATCAGCCAAGGGTACAAAATGAAGATAATACTCCAGATACACGCATCGATAGAGGTCCTGGCAGGTTTTCTGTTGTTGTTTATGCCCCAACTCCTGCTCTTGCAAGACAATCCCGATATTTGTTTCATTGCTCTTTCCAAATTGTATGGGATTATTGCTTTTAGTTTTGGAATGATGTCTTTTGTACTTAGCAAAACCTTTTCCTACACTAAAATGTACAAACAAATCATACTGATCATCATGGTGTTTCACCTCGTCATCGGATTGTATATGTACAGCTTGTATGACCAGCATATCACCCCTCACCCAGGAGCCTCCGTGCTGCATCTTATATTAGCTGTAACGTTTGTCTTCATATATCTAATGAATCTGCAAAAATGGGAACCATCATAAACAGCCAACTACCGGAACTGCTGGATATCCTCACTTTAAAAAGCGAAGAGCCCAATGTCTTTATTGGTAAAAATCTATTCATAGGCAGTCCTAATGTATATGGTGGACAGGTGCTGGCTCAGGCAGTAGCAGTCGCCAATTCTACAATTCACGACGAAAAAATACTTCACTCTATACATAGCTATTTTATCAATCCCGGTGACAATGACATTGATATCACATACAAGGTGGAGGTGGTAAAAAATGGAAAATCGTTCAATACTCGTAGGGTGGTAGCTTCTCAAAATGGGAGAGACATTTTTATTCTATCCGCTTCTTATCAAAAACCTGAAAACGGGATAGAACATCAGGATATCATGCCCAATGTTGCCAGACCGGAGTCGTTGACATCATTTTCTGACTTGTTTGCCGAGTTTGCTGCAGAATTTAAAATCCAACCAAGGGGTATCTTCGCTCCCAACGGACCATTTGTCTTTCATCCTGTCGAACATTATGACCCTTTCCATCCAAGGATCAGGCCGGCACTCAATCACACCTGGTTTAAGACCAATGGGTCGCTTGACGACAATCCACTTTTACACCAGACCACCCTGGCCTATGCTTCAGATTTTAATCTTTTGATTACAGCTCTTTTTCCACATGGCTTATCCTTTTTTACGACACCTATGCAGATAGCCAGTCTCGACCATGCCATGTGGTTTCACAGGCCTGCCCGCACGGATGATTGGTTACTGTATGTAGTAGAAAGCAGCAATGCCAATAACGGTAGAGCATTCTGCTCAGGAAAAATATTTACCAAAGACGGTATCCTTGTTGCCAGTACTGCACAGGAGGGTTTAATCAGGAAGTTGTAGGCATGCATTCTTCTAATATACCTAACCCTCCCTTATAATGGAGGGAGAATACGCGTTCATTGATATATTATAGTTCCAATTTCAAAATAAAACATTATCTACCAATTTAATTAGGGTCTGCTTTGCGTAATATTAATCATTGATTATCAATTTTATATGTTTAAATTTATTGATTGCGATGCACGGGAATTTCAGTAAAACTCCTAAATCATTTGCACTTCATTTAAACTTTTGCCCTATGCGGGCGGCATTTACTTTTTTTCTTTTTGCTTACCCTTATTACCTTGTAATGCCAGCCCAGAAAAAAAGTAAACAACCCGCTTGCTCAGAATCGGGCAAGAAAAGACCAGTTCAAAAAAAGGCGATTGCGAAGCACCGTGCATTCCCGAGTCAAAATGCTTTTTCTATCGCCTTGATTATCATTGGTTTATTTTTAATATTCTACAAAGGCGATAGACGCACTTTTGACTCTTCATTTACTATCGCTTGTTTTTTGAACAATTTCCCAGACCAATAGCAGTCTTTAAATTGAATGGTGCTGACTTTTTCAGCAGGCCCTAATTAAGTGATTTGTTAGCAAGCTACTTAATTAATATGAGCCAAATGATGTAGAATGGCCACCACTTTGCGTGAAGGATAGCAGCGAGCACGACCAAAGATCGTAGCGACGGGAAGTAAAGCGAATAGCCTGACCCACGGGGGCACGCCCTCTAAAATTATTATACAAAATCTCTATTCTCCCAGTAAGCCGTCAAAGTACGTTATGAACTCTGCGACACTCATAATGCCTGCATCCCCGTGACCCTGCCTTCTGACCGACACTTGCTGATTATCAGCCTCTTTATCTCCGATGATGAGCATGATAGGCACACGCTTCAACTCGGTATCTCTGATCTTTCGACCTATTGACTCTGCTCTGTCATCAATAAATCCCCTGATGTCATGTTTTGCCAGTGTTGCCTTTATCTCCTCACAATAAGGTAGGAACCTGTCAGATATGGGCAATAGCGCATATTGGTCGGGTGTCAGCCATAGAGGGAACTTGCCGGCAGTGTGTTCTATCAAAATACTTATAAATCTCTCCATGGAGCCAAATGGCGCCCTGTGAATCATTACCGGACGGTGGGTCTTATTGTCAGAGCCTATGTACTCAAGTTCAAATCTGTCAGGTAAATTATAGTCCACCTGAATGGTTCCCAGCTGCCAGGATCTGCCCAGGGCATCTTTTATCAAAAAGTCCAGCTTGGGTCCATAAAAGGCAGCTTCACCCAATGCCGTCACCGTCTGTATGTCAAATTCGCCTACAGCTTCGATAATTCCTGCCTCTGCAGCTTGCCAGTTTTCTTCTGAGCCAATATATTTTTCAGGCTTTTCGGGATCTCTTAGCGATATCTGCGCAGTAAAGTTTTCAAAACCCATTTTTTTGATGACCATAGTAGTCAGCTCCAGTACCTTGAGAAACTCCCCTTTGACCTGCTCTTTGGTACAAAAAATGTGCGCATCATCCTGAGTAAAACCCCGTACACGGGATAAGCCATGCAGTTCACCGCTTTGCTCATATCGATACACCGTACCAAACTCTCCTATTCTCAGTGGAAGCTCTCTGTAAGATCTCGGCTTGTGTCCAAATATTTCGCAGTGATGAGGACAATTCATTGGCTTGAGCAAAAATTCTTCACCATCTTTTGGCGTTTTGATAGGCTGGAAACTGTCTTCGCCATATTTGGCATAATGACCTGAAGTCACATACAGGGATTTACTACCTATGTGTGGCGTGACCACCATTTGGTATCCTTGTTTTTCCTGTTCGTTGCGGAGATAATTCTGTAGTCTCTCCCGCAGCTGGGTGCCTTTTGGTAACCACATTGGCAATCCCTGACCTACTTTTTCTGAAAACATAAACAACTCCAGCTCAGCTCCCAATTTTCTGTGATCTCTTTTTTTCGCTTCTTCGAGCAGTTCCAGATATTCTGTCAGGTCTTTGCTTTAGGAAATGTGATGCCATATATTCTGGTCATTTGTTTGCGCTTCTCATCACCCCGCCAGTAAGCCCCTGCCAGATTCATCAGTTTCACAGCTTTGATAGAAGATGTATCGGGTATATGAGGCCCACGACACAGGTCTGTAAAATTTCCCTGAGTATAAAAAGTGATGCTGCCATCTTCCAATCCTTCCAGGAGCTCGAGTTTGTATTCATCCTGTTTATCCTGAAAATAGGCTATAGCGTCCGCTTTGGATACATCCTTGCGTACATAAGTGCTCTTTTGTCTGGCCAGCTCCAGCATTTTTTCTTCTATTTTGGGCAGATCAGCAGGCGTCAATGTCATAGCTCCTGTGTCCACATCGTAATAATAACCGTTATCAATAGCCGGACCTATACCAAACTTGATACCCGGATACAATGCTTCCAGTGCCTCAGCCATCAGGTGCGCTGAAGAGTGCCAGTAAGTGGCTTTGCCTTCTTTGTCATTCCAAGTGTAAAGTTTCACGTGAGCATCTGCACTGATAGCTCTGCTAGCATCCCATATTTCACCATTGACAGATGCTGCAAGGACATTTCTGGCAAGACCTTCACTAATCGATAGTGCAATACCCATTGCTGATATACCCTGCTCATACTGCCGAACACTGCCATCAGGAAGGGTTATGTTTATCATTTGCATAAAATTTCTTTTAGAAGGGCAAAGTTAAGGAAAAATACTTCAGTTTTTACTGAGAATACACCCAAAGCTGATAAATATGCATCAGAAAATCTTTTCCCCACGAAATGCTTAAAAAAAAAACACTTCGTATGGTTTCCCTCGCTTACCATATCGGAAAAGCTTCATAATGAAGTTCAGACGCATAATCCCGGGTAATTTCTTTTTACTGGCTTAGGATTTTAATCTCAGTTCTTCGGTTTTCGCTATGTTTGTCTTCTGTACATTCGATACCATTTCTACAATTATTGACAGGTTTTGTTTCACCATAGCCTTTTGCAACGAGCCTTTCTGGGTCCATGCCTCGTAAGACTAAATATTCGACAGCTGATTTGGCTCTCTTGGATGACAAATCCATATTGTATGGATCATTACCTCTGGAGTCGGTATGCGAACTGAGTTCTATGCTTATATTTACATTGTCTTCTAAAAAACTGATTAATCGTTCTAATTCCACAGCAGCCTTTTCGGTGATGTCCCATTTATCAAAATCATAGAAAATATTTTGAGGGTAAAAACTGTGTTGACCTTCAATTTCTTAAGCCCGAATTATCAGCCAAAATTGTTACATCAAATCCGCCAACTCCATCCATTTTTCTTCCTTCTCTTCAAGTTGACATTGGATAATATCTAGTTCTTTGGATAATTCCATGATTTTTTCCGGACTTAATGTAGCATCATCAAATTTCGATGTGATTTCTGCCTTTTTTTTCTTCGAGCTTTTTGATTTCTTTTTCTATCCTGGCAAAATCTTTACGCTGTTCAAAGGTGGCTTTACTCTTTTCCTCTTCTTTGATCTCCACCACTTCCACGGTAGTTTTATCTGCTTTGGACTTTTCTCTGTCTTCTGACTTTTTCAATTCACGATAATCAGAGTAGGTCCCATTGTAATCTCTCAAAACGGCATCACCTTCCAAAATAAACAGGTGATCTACCAGCTTATCCATAAAGTATCTGTCGTGTGTGACAATAATCAGGCAACCGGGAAAATCTGCCAGATAATCTTCCAGTACATTGAGTGTAATTATATCAAGATCATTGGTAGGTTCATCGAGAATAAGAAAATTAGGATTTTTCATCAAGATAGTAAGCAGATACAAGCGTCTTTTTTCACCACCGCTCAACTGTGATACATACACCCTTTGTTGCGGTCTCGGAAACAAAAACCTCTCAACATAGACTCTGCCGAAATTTTTTGACCTTTGTCCAGCGGAATATACTCAGCTATATCCCGTATCACGTCTATGACCATTTTGTCCTCATTGAGCACCAGGCCATCCTGTGTATAATACCCGAAGACTATGGTGTCTCCCACCACTATTTTGCCGCCATCAGGCTTGATTTCCTGTGTCAGTATCTTCAGAAAGGTGGATTTGCCGGTTCCATTCTGTCCTACAATGCCTATCCTTTCGCCTCGCTTAAACTTGTAGGTAAACCCATCAAGGATCTTTTTGTCACCAAATTTTTTGACAATCTGGTGTGCTTCCAGTATTTTAGAACCCAGGCGGGATGCCTGAATATTTATTTTCATCTCATCGTTGCCCAGGCGAACCTGTGCCTTTTCTTTTATTTCATAAAAGTCATCGATTCTGGACTTGGCCTTGGTGCTTCGAGCCTGTGGCTGCCGGCGCATCCATTCGAGTTCTTTAGAAAATAATTTTTTGGTTTTCTCCAGATTGACAGCATCATTTTGAAGCCTGGCTTCCCGCTTCTCCAGGTATTGCGAATAATTGCCTCTGTAGATATAGACATTGCCGTTTTCCAGTTCGATGATTTCATTGCATACACGCTCTAGAAAATATCTATCATGCGTCACCATAAATAGGGTCAAGTTGGGTTGCTGAAGGAAGTTTTCCAGCCATTCGATCATCTCCATATCCAGGTGGTTGGTGGGTTCGTCGAGGATCAGAAAATCAGGCTCTTCTATCAGTATTTTAGCCAGAGCAAGTCTCTTCTTTTGCCCACCTGACATTTGCCCCGTCTTTTGTTCCATGTCACTGAGTAGCAATTTGTGCAGGATCTCATGAATTTTTGCTTCAAGATCCCATGCTTTCAGGTCTTCGAGACGGGTGACACATTTTTGGAGTAGGGCATCATCATGGGCATTGAGTGCTTTTTCGTAATCTCTGACGGCCATGATGGCTTCATTATCAGAATCAAAAATGGTTTCAAGTACAGTCGCATTAGGGTCAAATGTCGGATCCTGTTTAAGTATGGCTGTTTTTATTTCTTTTGAAATGATGATTTTTGCGTTTTCACCGTCGGAGCCTTCTTCTCCACCTATGACTTTCAGGAGCGTTGTCTTACCGCTACCATTTTTGGCAACAAGTGCAATTTTGTCGCCTTTGCTGATGGACAGATTGACGTTTTTGAAAAGGACTTTATCGCCATATGAGCGACTTACATTTTCTAAAGAAAGGTATTGCATAATAATGAATCTGACGCATTTTTTACTTCAAAGTGCGAAAATATAAAAAATAAACCAGATTTGAAGAAGTAGCCTTACTGAGTGTAAAATACAACCTGCAAATTTTGATTCATAAAAATTAAAATGGACCCATTGGTTTTTAATATTCTGCGCTTAAAATCGTCCTCCAATTTTGATGTTTTACCGAATAATGATTAACTTTACATCATCATATGCACCTACCAACATGTCAGGAGAAGTACCCGCAAACGCCCAAAAAATAACTCAGGAAGGCATTACTCTTAAGCCTGTGTATACACCAGAAGATATGAAAAACCTGAAGCATCTTGGTTTTCAGGCTGGTATGCCACCTTTTCTGAGAGGCCCTTACAGCACCATGTATCTTACTTCTCCATGGACCATACGACAATATGCAGGTTTTTCAACAGCACAGGAGAGCAATGCATTCTACAGACGAAATCTGGCAGCTGGACAAAAAGGACTGTCAGTAGCTTTTGACTTAGCGACTCATAGAGGATATGATTCCGATCATCCTAGAGTTACTGGAGATGTGGGTATGGCTGGCGTGGCTATTGACTCCGTCGAGGACATGAAAATATTGTTTAATGGTATCCCGCTCGATGAGATGTCGGTATCCATGACTATGAATGGTGCTGTCATACCGGTATTAGCCTTTTATATTGTCGCAGCTGAAGAGCAGGGGGTGAGCATGGAAAAACTCACAGGTACTATCCAAAACGACATCCTCAAGGAATTTATGGTCAGAAACACTTATATTTACCCACCAGGACCATCTGTCAGAATCATATCAGATATTTTTGGTTTTACAGCAGCCCATATGCCTAAATTCAATAGTATCTCCATCAGTGGATACCATATGCATGAAGCTGGAGCCCCTGCGGATATCGAACTGGCATATACGCTGGCAGATGGTGTAGAGTATATCAGGGCAGGTATCAAAGCAGGATTGGACATTGATAGCTTTGTATCCAGGTTTTCCTTTTTCTGGGGCATCGGGATGAATTTTTTTATGGAAATAGCAAAGATGCGTGCTGGTCGTCTCCTTTGGGCTAAATTGGTATCAGATTTTGGTGCTAAAAATCCAAAAACCCTGGCTCTTCGCACCCACTGTCAAACATCAGGTTATAGTCTCACTGCCCAGGACCCTTATAATAACATTTCCCGAACGTGTATAGAAGCCATGGCGGCAGCTTTTGGTGGCACCCAATCGCTCCATACCAATTCACTAGACGAGGCAATAGCTTTGCCTACTGATTTTTCTGCAAAAATAGCCAGAGATACCCAAAAATATTTACAGTCTGATATCAATATATTGTCCGCAATAGACCCTATGGGAGGATCTTATTATGTGGAGACACTGACACATGAGTTGGTAGAAAAAGCCTGGAAACACATGGAGGAGATTGAATCCTTGGGTGGTATGACATCTGCCATCGAAGCAGGTATACCCAAGATGCGCATAGAGGAAGCAGCAGCAGCCAAACAAGCGCGGATAGACAGCGGCTTGGAACATATCATCGGTGTCAATCTTTTCGTGAGAGAAGAGGAATCTGAACTGGATATCCTCAAAGTAGATAATACTAAAGTCCGTCAGGAGCAGATAGGAAGAATCCAGCACATTAAGGCTACCAGAGACGGTGACGCTGTCACCAAAGCCCTGGAAGACATCTCAGAATGTGCCCGCAGCGGTAATGGCAATTTGTTGGCTTTAGCGATCACTGCTGCCAGACTCAGGGCTACCCTGGGTGAAATTTCAATGGCTTTGGAGACAGTATTCGGAAGATTTACAGCCACAAACAGGACCATCACCGGCGTATATGCCAAAGCGATACAAATGGATACAAAATTTAGTTCAGCGCAAGCACTCTCTGACAAATTTGCCTCTCTGGAAGGAAGACGGCCACGTATCATGATAGCCAAACTCGGACAGGATGGACATGATCGCGGAGCAAAAATCATCGCTACCAGTTTTGCAGATCTTGGCTTTGATGTAGATATGGGACCGCTGTTTCAGACCCCTGAAGAAGCTGCACGCCAGGCTGCAGAAAACGATGTTCACATACTCGGCATTTCATCATTGGCAGCGGGACACAAAACTTTGGTGCCTGACACTATTGCCGCACTAAAAGCCATCGGTCGTGAAGACATCATGGTCATCGTAGGAGGTGTCATTCCTCCTCAGGACCACAGATTTTTGTACGATGCTGGTGTAGCAGCCGTCTTTGGTCCCGGCACGATCATCTCGGATGCTGCCTCAGAAATCCTGCAACTGATGATAAAAGGGCTGGAAATGGACGCGTAATCCGCCCCTGTTTATATCCCTTAAAAAGTCAGTTTGACTTTATGTTTCGATATTATTGTTTTACGATTTTGCGGGTGTAGGATACTCCCCCATCCAATACTAGCCTAAGAATATAGGTCCCGGCTGTAAGATCTCCAATATAGATTTGATGATGACCATCCCATAAGCAATTGGTTTGTAACCTTCCATCCAGACTATATACTTCTGCCCCGAATATTTGGGGCTCTGAGGTTGATTCCAAAAACTGTGCTTTGATGATATCAATACCAGGATTGGGATAAATGTGCCATGGAAATTCTCTTGCAACTTCCAGAGTATGATTGATATTCGATCTGCTAAATCGCTCGTGATTAAAAGCATAGACCTGATTTCCCAAAGGTTTTCCGATTGCCATAAAATAAAAAACGCTATCTTTTGCAATCAATGATGTATAAGATTGATTTGGAATAATATCGTTAAATCTATAAATATTTAATCTTTCATCCATGTACAGATAGGAATTGCTTGATGCAAGCAAGAGTCTATCCTTATTGATATCCCCCACTAGTTCAGTATAGTTACTTTGTTGTGGTTCATAGATTGACTTTAAAACAGAATAGTCAGAAAAATCATCATTATATGTCACTACATAGGTAGTGTCTTGTGCTCCAAAGATCCCAATACTTGTATCTTTAAATTTTGTCACTTGTTGCAACTGTACATTGTTTTTCGTTTGGGGCACATATACTTGATCCGTTTCACTATTCAGTACTCTTGATGTGTATTTATAAGTGACGGAATCGAGGACATTCAAAATGATATATTTGCTTTTTTTAGATTGGATGTTGTATGAACTTATTTGGTATCCTTCCAATAATTTATTAATCACTGACCCGTCATATTTTAGTGTAAAGTGACTTTCCTCTGATCTGACATTCATATAGAGATTGGAAAGGTTGTCTTCAAAGGAATCATAAAGAGTTAAATATGGAAATGGATTGGCTATAATTGACATATTATTATTCTCATCGATAGTATAAAGTCCCGAATCGATAAGAATTATATTTTTCCCTTTGATATTTTTGTGATGACTTACATTGCTAACACCACTTTTTATCAAGGTTTTTAATCCGCTTTCCAAATTGTAAGCATACAGCTTAGCGGATTTGATGTAATAAAAATGATTGTTGAGAGCAAAAAAAGAATCATAGTCAGGAAAATTTGTCAAATTATTGTCGACAAGTGTTTTTTTCTTTTCCGATAGACTTATCATGTACATCTCCCGATTATCCTGTATGATGATATAATAATCATTAACAAAAAAGATATCATACAAACCCACATTACCTATATATTGATTAAGGTTAAAATGTTTATTGCCATTATCATAATAAATCAATCTATGGCCGGAAGAGTCAGCTGCAAAAATGGTTTTTTGATCAAATACCTTCCAGGTTCTGATCGGTATATTTGTAAGTTTGGTCAGCGGAAACTGATTTACTTTAGTATAAGTATCTCCAATTTGATATATATTATCTGATAATAACTGCACCCCGGATTCATTCAATACCAATGGATCGTTTTTGGGCACACCTGCATAAAAACTAGCTAAATTGAGCGGTTTTGCGGTTTTCAGATTTAAGTCAATTTGGAATAAATTTGTGGGAGAATTTATATAATCTACTTCTGCATTATAATAATATTTAGTTCCGTTTTTAACCAGTGCATTGCCAAAACTATAAGAAATTATCTGGTTTTCATCCTGAATCAAAGCCTGTTGTTGAAAAGTATTTACATTCAGCAATCCCAGTGTATTGAAAGGGTACTGGTATGAATAATATAATATTTTGTTATCTATGGAATACAAGGTTTCATCATAAAATATATTTACATTTCGCATCCTGAAAACTGCCTTTGTTTGTGGATTAAACACTGTAAGAACTCTTCTGCTGTCCAATAAAATGACGTTTCCTGCCACAACTTTAATATTTTTGGGATGCACATAGGCACTATTTACTATTTTAAAACTATCTAATGGTTGTATTGTGACCGGATCATACAACACCACAGTCCCGGAGTCCGCGAATTGCTGTTGACACTTACGTAAAACTCATCCAGCTTTGCAAAACTTATTAAATATGCATCCTCAATATCAAAAGTAAAAAGTGAATCAATATCTCCACTTTCATAATCATACCTGATTACTTGTCCGGTAGAATCGGCGGCAAGTAAAAAGTTTTCATACATAGTGGTAAGTGCCCCATTTTTTGTAGTTGATTTTGATATCAACAATTGCTTATCCTGCCCGGCGTTTTTACTGTAATACAGATGTTCTACAGCTGGATTGGATACGGCATCCGTCATCAATAGGTGGTCATTGTATTTATTATGAACATACCCTTGCAGTTTTAAAAGCCTGTTTTCTTTGTAGTAATAAACATAGGAGTTGGCGTTCAATCCGAAACTCACACTTTCCTGGTCTTTAAACCTCACGTTAAACCCATAATTGGGTGGCAAATAATCATTGACATCACTGTAGCTCTCCTTGTCTTCAATAAAATCGTAATTGAAAATTTTGGCAGGCGTTACTATGATAAAATATTTTTCTTTGACCAGCAGGTTGCTCCTTCTTGTATCATATGAAAAAGGCAGATGTTTAGTCCTGATGAGGTCAAGAGATTGGTCAGCCTGCAGCTTAAATACTTCTATTACATCATTCGGGGTAACCAAAATTAAATAGGTTTCTCCTTTGTATTGAGTTATGTGCGTCTTTTCGATGATTTGGGAAGAAGGGATAGACGTAATCCTATCCTGAGCACTGCAGAAAAATACCAATGGTATGAAGGTAAGCGTAATCAAAAAGTTTTTCATCATTAAATATTTAGAATTTTAGTAATTATTGTTGTTTTTCAGATATTGAGTGCTAATTTATGGAAAATCTGGAATAATTGTATAAAAAACCATAGAAAATTGTATGTGTTAAAAAATTCATGGCATCTATTTTACTATGAATGACATCCTGCATCTGTATAAATTCCCTATCTTTGTTTTCGCAAGACCAACAATCCAATAGATGAATGTACTATCCCTGAAAAATGTTGTAAAGGCTTACGCCAATCACATTGCTGTGAATGATGTGAGTTTCGATGTGAAGCAAGGCTCTATTTTTGGTCTTTTGGGACCCAATGGAGCCGGCAAAACATCACTGATCAGAATCATCACGACCATCACTGCAGCTGATAGTGGCCAGGTTTTCCTGAATGGTCACCCGCTCAATCATCTGCATCCCAACGAAATAGGTTACATGCCGGAAGAACGGGGCCTTTATAAAAAAATGAAGGTTGGCGAACAGCTGCTCTATCTGGCGCAGCTCAAAGGTCTCAGCAGCCGTGATGCTAAAATAAAACTAAAAGACTGGCTCGAAAAATTCGAAATACTCAGTTGGTGGGACAAAAAAATCGGAGATCTGTCCAAAGGGATGAGTCAGAAAGTCCAGTTTATCGCTACTGTGGTCCATGATCCAAGTCTAATTATCCTGGACGAGCCTTTTTCGGGACTGGATCCTATCAATGCCAATCTGATAAAGGATGAGATATACCAGCTCAAAGAAAAAGGTGCCAGCATCCTGTTTTCTACACACAGGATGGAACAGGTAGAGGAGATTTGTGAAGACATTGTCCTGATCAATAAAGGTAAAATCATCCTTTATGGAGGTGTCCATCAGATAAAAAATGATTTTAAAGAACATAAATTCAGTGTAAAGTTTGATGGAAAGCTTCCAGCCAATCCCGGAGGATATGAAATAATGAGCACAAGTGCCAATGAAATCATATTTAAGGCTGGCGCGGACCACACTTCCAATGATCTCCTGCGAAATCTGAGGAACAGCAATGTAGATATCATCAGTTTCAATGAAATTTTACCTTCACTCAATGAAATTTTCATAAAAAAGTCGAATCCAGCAATGAATAAAATATGGCTTGTCACCCAAAGGGAATATCTCACCAGGGTCACTAATAAAACATTTATCCTCACTACCCTGCTCACACCACTGGGCATTTTATTATTTATGGCAGCAGTAGTATTTGTGATGAGTACAGGGTCTGACAAACAAAAAGTGATCAATGTGTATGACCCCTCCAATCTGCTCGAAAAGGAACTCAAAACAAGAGACAATCTCACTTTTCAATTTAGTGATGCAAGCATGGAGTCACAAAAACAATGGTACAAAGAGAAGAAAATAAATGGCATACTGGAACTGCCTGCGCTGACTGACTCCCTGGCTACCAAATACGTGTATAAATATCACTCAGACGATCAGCTGGCTATGGATGAGACTTTTGCTATCGAATCTGCCATAGGTAAAAAAATCAGGAATTATAAACTCAAAAAACTCAATATTGACGCCAATATTCTGAAAAACCTGGATACGGATGTCAGTGCCGAGCCGGTGACCATTCTGGAAGACAAAAAAATAAGCTCTATCACCACCATAGTGAGTTCTGTGCTGGGTGGTATCGTAGGATATGCTATGTTTTTCATCATCCTTTTTTATGGAATGCAGGTCATGCGCTCTGTGATGGAGGAAAAAATAAATCGTATTGTGGAAGTGCTCATATCATCTCTCAAACCCTTTGAGCTGATGATGGGCAAAGTGATAGGCGTAGGCCTGGTGGGATTGACACAGATAGGTATATGGTTAGTGCTGATGCCCCTGGTTTATATAATCGGAGCAGCTTTGTTTGGTATCAATACAGAAAGTTTGGGCCCCATGCACACTGGCAACATGCCGGTAGAGGACCTGGCTATGACATCTCAGGAAAAAATTGGTCAGATATTTCTGGAAGTCAGAGCTATGAACTGGTGGCTGATTTTACCTCTTACTTTGTTTTATTTTCTCGCTGGTTATTTTGCTTATTCAGCCCTGTTTGCTGCCATAGGCTCGGCTGTAGGTGAAGATATAAATGAAGCCAACTCACTGACTTTACCTGTGATGATGCCACTGATGTTTTCTATGTACATCGGTATAAGTGCCGTCAATGCACCTGATAGCAGTCTGGCAGTCTGGTCCAGCATGATACCTCTCTTGTCTTCCATCGTGATGCCCGTGAGACTTCCTTTTGATCCGCCATGGTGGCAGATAGCGGTGTCCGTGGTTTCGCTGATCATTTTCAGTATCTTTCTGGTGTGGCTTGCCGCACGTATATATAGAGTAGGCATCCTGATGTATGGTAAAAAAGCCAGCTTTAAAGAACTCAGCAAATGGATATTTTATAAAGGCTGATCATCTGTGATTTCCTAAATTTTTAGCTGCTATGTCTCTCCTTCCATACGTAAGGTGTGGGAAACAATGCATGCCACCCAGATAGCAGTATATGCCCGAAATAAATGAAAAAACATACAAAGAAGGAATGCATGACTTTCTTATTATCAAAATGTGCAGCCAGTTGACTTAAAAATAAAAAGTCGACCAACATTTTGATAAATAATGAAACAACAGCCATCCAAAAAACAACAGGACTTATCAGCCATCCCACTACAATTCCCAGAAGTAACATCAGACAATACCCAAATACAAAGCCTTGAATCCTCATCACTCCTTTATCTTTGACCGCCAGCGATTTGGTGGCCCACCTTTTCCTCTGATGTACAAATGACCGCCAGTCTGATTCTGCTTTTGTAGTCACCAAAGCATCTCGGGACATGACAAAACGAATAGATTTGGGATCTGCTTGCACCGTTTTATTCATAAAAAAAAGATCGTCACCCGACGCCAGGTGTCTGTCCCCTTCGTACCCACTTAGTGCAATAAAATGTTGCTTGGTATAACTTATATTGGCCCCATTGCCTAAATAGTATTGACAGCGCTGTATTCCATTGGCTGTGATAGCCATCGTGGCGGCAAAGTCCATCCACTGAAATCTGCTGAGGACCGTATCATCTACTTCGGGCAATACCAATCCTGTTGTCATTTTTATATCTTCATTTGCATGCATCTTACTATGAACGCCCAGCCACTTATTTCCGACCAGGGAATCTGCATCAGTAGTGATGATCACCGGATACACGGCCATACCTATACCATACTCCAATGCTGCTTTTTTACCGCCTGACCGTCCTGCTGTAGTGACAACCCTGACCACCTCTTTGTCGATAGAAGAAGCTATCTCAGCAGTATTGTCTGTGCTTTGATCATCCACTACAATGATTTCAAACTTATATTTTGGAAAATCATTCGCTAAAATACTATCAACGCACTTTTTGATACATCCTGCTTCATTTCTGGCTGCAATGATGACAGTCACGGAAGGCAGGTCTTCATAAGAATCCGGCGATACTTCTTCTTTTATTGATGACCATCCCACAAATATATATCGGATCAGTGCCGTATATGAGATAATGGCAAATCCAAAGGCAAGGACTACAAATATCAAAATGTTTTATTTGAACATATCATCATATTCATTGGACTTGGTTTGTCTGGTAGGTTCAGGTTTTTTATTCAATGGTGGGAGTTCCAGGAAATTTTCTTCTTCTTCCACCACTTCTTCATATTCGGTATAAGTGTTTTTTTCACGTTCTACCTGGTCGACGACTTTCTTGATCGATCTCTTGCCTATTGCCTTAAAAAATAAAAACCCGGATACAATGGGGTATCCAAAAATCACAAGTAAAACCGCCAGGATACCCATGATGGTATTTTCCCTGAGCAGTTTTCCAACAAACTTAAAGAAATCTGTCACTACTGTATAGTCCAGTATCAAAGTGATAATGAGCAATATAGGTGCCACCCAGGACAATAGCCAGAATACACCTTTTGCTAAAAAAAACAACGCTGTAAAAAATAATGCAAGAATAAGCAAGGGTCCCAAAAATCCAAAAGGGCTCGAACCACCCCCTACTCTATATTCTCTGAATTGTGTCATGACTGCTAATTTTAATTTTAACGCAAAAATACAAACATATAACCGATTATAGAAGTTCCATATATCAGTGTTTTATTAAAATCGATAAAACAAGGTAATCAAAAGACATTTTCATCGTTTTTATTTACCCGGAGTATAAATTGTATATCTTTGCTTATCATAAATAGTTGCGATGACTTACAAAAAAATGCTTTCTCCCCTCGATCTGGGATGGACTTCACTCAAAAACAGAGTACTCATGGGCTCTATGCACACTAATCTTGAAGAAATAGATGGTGGCTTCCAAAGAGCAGCAATATATTATGCCGAAAGGGCCAGAGGTCAGGTAGGCTTGATCGTGACAGGAGGCATCGCCCCTAATCCAGAAGGTTGTGTAGCTGCTCATGCTGCTAAGCTTACTACCCATGAGGAAGTGACCCAACACAGGATTATAACGGATGCCGTTCATGCGGAAGGGGGTAAAATATGTATGCAAATCCTGCACACAGGAAGATATGGATACCACCCCAAAATAGTAGCTCCATCTGCCCTGCAGGCACCTATCAATTTTTTTAAGCCCAGGGAAATGGACGAAGCGGATATTCAGCGCACCATTAAGGATTATGTTCAATGTGCTTTATTGGCCAGAGAGGCTGGATACGATGGTGTAGAAATCATGGGTTCAGAAGGATACCTGATCAATCAGTTTATAGCTCTGCGCACCAACCACCGCACTGATGCCTGGGGAGGAACATACGAAAACAGAATACAATTTCCTGTCCAGATCGTGCAGAAAACAAGAGAAGCATTGGGTGAGCATTTTATCATCATATACAGATTGTCTATGCTTGATCTGGTAGAAAATGGTTCATCCTGGGAAGAAGTGGTAACCCTTGCCAAAGCTATAGAAAATGCAGGAGCATCCCTCATCAATACCGGTATAGGCTGGCATGAAGCACGGGTCCCTACGATTGCTACCATGGTACCCAGAAAAGCGTTTGCATGGGTGACCAAAAAACTAAAATCTGAAGTCAGCATCCCCCTCATTGCAGTCAATAGGATCAATACTCCCGAAACCGCAGAAGAAGTCCTCGCTGATGGTTGCGCAGATATGGTATCTATGGCTCGACCTTTTTTGGCAGATCCTGATCTCGTCCTAAAAGCAATGGAAAACAGAAGCAACGAAATCAATACCTGCATAGCATGTAATCAGGCATGCCTCGATCATACATTCCAACTGAAAATATCCTCTTGTCTGGTCAATCCGAGAGCTTGCCATGAAACAGAAATTCAATATAAACCAACTGAAAACCCAAAGAGAATAGCTGTAGTAGGTGCGGGTCCCGCAGGTATGGCTTATGCTCACATAGCCGCTTTGCGGGGTCATCATGTCACCTTGTATGAAGCATCAGACAAGCTGGGAGGTCAGTTCAATCTGGCAAAGGCCATTCCCGGCAAAGAAGAGTACGGCGAGACCATCAGATATTACCAGGTCATGCTGGCCAAATATCATGTAAACATCAGACTCAATCACAGAGTCACCGCAGAAGAGCTGAAGAATGAAAACTATCAGGAAATCATCCTCGCTAATGGCATCATACCCAGGAAACTTAATTTGCCAGGCGCAGACAACAGCAAAGTTGTAAGCTATTCCGATGTTTTACAAAACAAAATCACGGTAGGTAAAAAAGTAGCCATCATCGGTGCAGGTGGTATAGGCTTTGATGTAGCAGAGTATCTGACCCATCAACCCACCTCTGAAAATGAAATTACCACCTTCCTCAGAGAGTGGGGGGTAGATCATGAATATACCCATCCGGGAGCCGTCACAACGCCTGCCCCTGCCCCATCATTGAGGGAGGTATATCTACTGAAAAGGTCAGGCGGCAAACATGGAGCTACATTGGGAAAAACCACCGGGTGGATCCATAAGGCCAGCCTTACACACAAAGGTGTACATATGCTGTCAGATGTCGAATACATAAAAATTGATGAGCAGGGTCTCCACATAGACATAAAAGGTTCGTCACAGATACTGGATGTAGACCATATTGTCGTATGTGCTGGTCAGGAACCCTCCAGAGAGCTTTATGATGCATTGCTTGCTTTTGGTGTAGCTGCGCAACTGATCGGTGGAGCACACGAAGCCGCTGAACTGGATGCCAAGAGAGCAATCCACCAGGCTTGCACATTAGCAGCTGAGATGTAAGAATATCTTGAAATGGAAAAAAAATTGCGAAAATAAATGTCGCAAAGGCGACAACATAATGTAAGGATTGTATTTACAGATACTGTTGTTTAAGTTGTTCAGATTTTATCAAAAGATCAAAAATATTTACAAAGTTGAATATTGTAATGGGTTAAATAATTAATAGTAAATTTTTTATACATGTTAAGAGAAGGTTTTTTTTATTATTTAAGTATAGTCATATTATTATTTATAACTTGTATGTCTTGTTCTCACAACTCTGATAAAGTCCTTTTGAAGAAACTTACATTAGAAAATACATTAACAAGGCTGAAAAATGGTGATACCCAGTTTTATTATGCAAATTATAAAGATTCTATAGGAAGAGATCTTTCTGATGATTTAAGGGATAAATTAAATTCTGGAAAATTGAAAAGGGATTTTTATGTTAATGAAGTTGATTCTATAAAAGAGATTAGAGTAAGCATATTAAATGATAATGAAATTTTTGAGGAAATTCAATTAAGATCAGCGATGATTTTTCCTATGAAGAATTTTACTTTTGAAGATGTCAATTGTTTGGAAATAAAAGAAAGAATAAACAAGTCAATAAATAATGATCAAGGAGCAAGAGAAATTGATGGGTATATTAAAAAAGCAATAGAAATAGATGAAGAAAATCGAACTTTAGTGATTTCGATAATAGAAAAGTGTGGATGGTCAATTATAGATACAGCTCAAATTAACGATGTTTTTTTGTTAGTTCAACATATGGATAGTGAATTTATGGCAAGATATTACCCTATTTTTATTGAATACCATAATAAAGGGCTTTTGAGTAATTTAATTATACAGAATGATTGACAGACTCTTAATGAACCATAGTTTGAGCAATTTATGGTACGAAGTTATTGATCATAGCTTCTACACACAATTAAAGACATTAATAATGTTAATGTTAGACGAAAGGAACTTAGATTAGATCCAATAGAAGAAGTTGCTAAGAAATTTGGTTTCGAGTTTAAATTAAACTAATTTAAACTCAAACATCTTTTTAAAGTATAATTAATTTTTATATATAAAATTGAAACTCATCCACCAATTAGATGCGATGGACTGCGGTCCTGCCTGTCTCAAGATGATC
>JADKCF010000019.1 GCA_016714765.1 Saprospiraceae bacterium
TTTTTTCGCCACGAAGCTTATTGATGGCATATGAAAATGCTTTATCGTATTCTCCTTTTTCGACCATCTTCTCTACAGATTTGCAGGAGATCAATCCGATCATAAATGCGAGTGTGTAAATGACTGTTTTCATAACTTTGGTTTTTTAATGTTTCGCAAATAATTGTTCTGTTAAAACAAAAACTGTTCATTGAGCATAAAAGTAACATCAAATTTCATATTTTATATAAATTTTAACCGTTTTGCCCATTAGTGTTAAAATCTATTCTGCCTTTGACGAATGTTTTTTAAACAGCAATGTCATAAAAAAAACCACCATCCCTTGCACAGTAAAAAAATAAAATTTAACTTAGAGTTTAATTTTTAAAATTTCAAGCTTATGGCCAGATATATGTGCATGGATACGTTAAAGTTTTTGCTCTTTGATGTACACAAAATACAGGAATTGCTCAAGTACGAAAGATTTTCAGAGTTTGACATTGAGTCCTTTAATATCCTCTTAGATTCTGCCAGATCATGGGCAGATCAGGATTTTTATCCTTACTACAGGGAGATGGACGAAAAGCCGGTATATTACAAAGATGGGAAGACATACTCTCATCCTATATTAAAAAAAATATTTGCTCAGGCCGGCGAAAATGGCTGGTTGGGTACATACTTTGATCATGAAGATGGAGGTATGCAAATGCCCCTTATTATTACGCTAACAAATGCTACAACCATATTTTTTGAAGCCGCCAACAACTACATCCCGGTTATATGGGACTTACTTCCGGTGCAGCACACCTGATCGCCAATTTTGGCAACGAAGCACTTAAACAAAGATTTATTCCGCATATGCTGTCCGGAAAATGGGGAGGTACTATGGCACTTACAGAGCCTCAATCCGGCAGTTCGCTATCAGACATTGTTACCTCCGCAAAGGAGACAGATAATGGAAAATATCATATCAAGGGTCAAAAGATTTTTATTTCCGGAGGAGACCACGAAGCAGTAGAAAATTTTGTACACCTCACGCTGGCACGTATCGAAGGAGCACCTGCCGGAACAAAGGGCATTTCACTTTTTGCAGTTCCCAAATTCAGATACGATGATGATGGAACATCTGTGTATAATGATGTATGTGCTGTAGCTGATTTTCAGAAAATGGGACAACGAGGTTATAGTACCGTACATCTGGTATATGGCGAAAAAGATGATTGTGTGGGCTACCTGGTAGGCGAACCCAACCAGGGACTCAAATACATGTTTCAGATGATGAATGGCGCCCGGATCGATGTCGGAATGACGGCTGCCTCTACTGCAACAGCTGCATACTATGCTTCATTGCAGTACGCTAAGGAAAGACCACAAGGAAGAAAAATCATGAATTCAGGTAAAAAAGATGTCTCCGAAGGACAAACCCTGATCATCAATCATCCCGATGTAAGAAGGATGTTGATGCTGCAAAAAGCGATAGTAGAAGGCGCCTTGAGTTTGCTGTTAGAATGTTCAAAATATAGTGATATCGCACATTGTGACGTGGCAGAAGCCAAATCAAATCATCAGCTGTTACTGGAGTTTTTGACACCGATTGCCAAAACTTATCCCTCAGAAATGGGGCGAATTGCGATCAATAATGGTTTACAGGTATTGGGTGGCTATGGGTATTGTATGGACTTCCCGTTGCAGCAATATCTGCGTGATATCAGAATCATGGCCATCTACGAAGGTACGACAGGTATCCAGTCTCTGGACTTACTGGGAAGAAAAATGCCAATGGAAAATGGAAAAGCATTACAGTTGCTCACAACTCAGATGACAGAGACTATTAAAGATGCCAAATCATATGAAAATCTTTCTGCCTATGCCGATATACTGGCAGGTAAAATGGGAGAAATTCAAAAAGTGCTGACCTATCTGATGCCATATGCTGCTAAAGGCGATTTCGAAAATTATCTGGCTGATGCCACCATTTTTATGGAAATGGCATCAAATATCGTCATTGGACATCAATGGCTCAAAATGGCTTTAGCTGCCCACAAAGCATTACATAGTGATGAAAAAGTATTTGAAACATCGTTTTATGAGTCAAAAATCCAAACCATGAAATTTTATTTTAAATATGAATTACCAAAAACAAAGGCTTGTCTTGAAACTATCATGCACCACGATAAGTTAACATTGGTAGATGAAAATAAAGAATTAATTTTTTAATATTAAACCATTATAACAAATGAGTATAGAATCCATTTTATCAGCGATCACATCACAGGCAGCTAATGTTGCTCCATTCGGCGCAAAAATGAAATTTGTATTGGGAGAAGATATCATCCTGATAGACGGAACAGGAGATAGCAACATTGTATCTCAGAATGATGAAGAAGCTGCCTGCACTATCAGCACAGATGCAGACACATTTTTACAATTAAAAAACGGTGAACTCAATCCAATGATGGCTGTTATGTCCGGCAAAGTCAAAATCAAAGGAGACATGGGACTTGCTATGAAGCTTCAGTCTTTAGTGCAATAAGACTTACATTAATATCAGCAGGTTAATGATTACATTTTCCTGCTGATCTTTTTATACTTTGCAGTAGAGCCACAACCAGAAGAGGGGATTTCAATATCGATTCAATAGAATATTGGCACTATAACTGCCCAATCATTGGATATCCACCCATTCCGTTTTGGCTAGTATTAAATCCCTGCCGGTATGTTTGTCTCTGATCACGTGCTGAATGATATATGCTGTCTCCATTTGATGTAGAATGGTAAGTTCCTGCCCCAGCAGGGCCTCTGTCTTATACTGAATATCTAAAGATTTTATTTTTTGGGTGGCCTGAACTTGCGGATCCAATGATTCCATGATCATTTTGATATACTGCACGTTGTTTACATGTCCATTCCAGTCCAGATGCAGATAATTTACTTTAACGTCCGCTGTCTGCTCCGATGTTTGCAAGGATAAAAGTTTAAAATTAGGTCTGGTCAATGGATCTGTCTCATCATAGATCAATGAACCAAAACTATCCGGAATTTTCATCATTTTTCTGTTTTCCATATTCATCAGTGTCCACATACTGGATATGGTGGCACATAAACGGTTTTGTCCATCATAGACGTAATAATCTCTGTACGTAAAATATCCGTCTATTCCTGATGGAAAGGTTTCTACTTTGACTGTTTCATTAAGTGTCGGAAAAATATAAAAGTTGACCTGCATTTTCAGAAGCACCCAGCTTGCATTCATTGCCTCCAAATCCCACACCGATACTTTCATGCTGATAGTATGCTGCATAGAAGCTTCCTGCATCAGCTGAATAAGCGCATGCGGTTGAATGCATTTGAGTTGATTGATCTCGGATGTTCTTATTTTGAAATACTCAGTATGTATGGATGCCATAAAGCGGTTATAAAACTACTATATAGATAAAAAATCTAGTTCAGATAGTTTTTGCGAAAGAGAATACCCTTGTAGGCATCGTAACCCGGAGCAATACCAGCTTGAATGAGCATCGTCTTATTTTCACCGGTTTTAAGGTCGGTAATAAATACTTTGCATCCTAGCGCATGCGCCAACTCAGGATGGTTGGTCTTCCAGGCATGAGCTATCTCGGCAGCCGTTGCATTGTAGTTTTTATCCCATTTTCTTCCTAATGTCACTTCCAGATGAAAAATACCATTTTCATATCTCAATAACTTGGACGAAAGACCCAGACTGACCCTGTAATAAAGGTCTGTTTCTACAAAATGTCTTCTATTTATTTTCTGAATGTCCATACTTAACAAGCAACAGAAATTGTGCCACAAAAATGATTTATGTAAATCATGTATGGAATTACAAAAATCAACATCAGTATTATATTCAAAATCAGTTAGTTGTTTGAGCAATTATTTTTGCATGGTAAAATAAATTATGTATCAGTGTATCGAGTAATTGCCTGATATCTCAGAAATTCGCTTGATTTTATTACTTTTGCGGACTTTTATAGCAAACAATATTTACATGAGTCATTTATCTGAGTTACAAAAAAGGAAAACCTTTGGTATCGTTTCACACCCTGATGCCGGTAAAACCACCCTGACTGAGAAGTTGCTGCTTTTCGGGGGAGCAATACAAGAAGCAGGAGCCGTCAAATCCAACAAAATAAAAAAACATGCCACTTCCGACTTCATGGAGATAGAAAAACAAAGAGGTATCTCTGTAGCGACTTCAGTCATGGCTTTCGAGTACAGAGACAAACAAATCAATATTCTCGATACACCTGGTCACAAGGACTTTGCAGAGGACACATACAGGACACTCACTGCTGTGGATAGCGTGATTGTGGTCATCGATGTAGCCAAAGGAGTAGAAGAACAGACTGAAAAACTGGTAAAAGTTTGCCGTATGCGCAATACCCCTATTATCGTATTTATAAATAAGTTGGACCGAGAAGGAAAAGATGCTTTTGATTTATTGGACGAGGTAGAGACCAAATTGGGACTACATGTAACTCCACTGAGCTGGCCTGTGGGTATGGGGCAACGATTTAAGGGGGTATATAGTCTGTATGAAAAAAACCTTATCCTCTTTAGTCCTCATGGAGTACAGGAAGATGAAGACATCTTTAAGATTACAGACCTCCACGATGACTTACTGGACAAAAAAGTGGGAAAAGCACCGGCAGATGAGTTGAGAGATGAGATTCACACCATTGTATCTGTTTATCCGGAGTTTACACGTGAAGCATACTTAAGCGGTGATATCTGTCCTGTATTTTTCGGTAGTGCAGTCAATAATTTTGGTGTCAGGGAGTTGCTCGATTGTTTTGTGGATATAGCTCCCAATCCATTGCCCAGAGATACTGAAGAACGTGAAGTCATGCCCGAAGAAGACAAGTTTACCGGCTTTGTTTTTAAAATCCATGCTAATATGGATCCTAAACACCGGGACAGAATCGCTTTCTTGCGAATTTGCTCGGGTACATTTGAACGCAATACAAATTATTACCACGTCAGACAAGGTAAAAACATGAAATTCCCCAATCCTACGGCATTTATGGCATCTAAAAAATCAGTCATAGATGAAGCATATCCTGGTGACATAGTGGGCCTGTACGACTCCGGCAATTTTAAGATCGGGGATACACTGACAGAAGGGGAAGTTCTACACTTCAAAGGTATTCCGAGTTTTTCTCCGGAACAGTTCCGTTTTGTAAATAATACAGACCCCATGAAAACCAAACAACTCAACAAAGGACTGGACCAGCTCATGGACGAAGGTGTAGCACAATTGTTTACCAAAGAAGACAATGGGCGTAAAATCATAGGTACTGTGGGAGCACTCCAGTTTGATGTGATTCAGTACAGACTCAAGCATGAATACGGGGCCTCCTGCGACTACGAACCAGTAAATCTGCATAAGGCCTGCTGGGTCAGCTGCAAAGACCCTGTGGCACTGAAGGAATTTATTACTCGTCGTAAAAAAGATTTGGCAAAAGATACAGACGGCAAGCTTGTATTTCTGGCAGAGTCAGCATGGACACTAAAGATGGCTCAGGAAAATCATCCTGATGTAGCGTTTCATTTCACCAGTGAGTTTTGATGGGTGAAAACCATCACAATGAGCCTGTCCGTCCTCCATCTACTGGAATACTTACTCCTGTGATGTAAGCTGCAGCAGGGGATGCCAGAAAGGCGACAGCAGCGGCTACCTCATGTGGTTCACCAAATCGAGCCATTGGTATTTCGTCCACCATATCTCGGATTACTTCTTCTTTAGAAACCATCGATTTATCGGCTTTATTCCTGATGATATCGTTGAGTCTGTCAGTAGACGTAGCTCCTGGTAGTACATTATTGACCGTTATTCCGAAAGGTCCCAATTCGTTAGAAAGCGTTTTGGCCCATGAAGCTACAGCACCACGTGTGGTGTTACTGACTCCGAGGCCTTTGAGTGGTATCTTTACAGATGTAGATATAATATTAATGATCCGGCCATAACCTGATTTTTTCATACCTGGTACCAACAAGCCGGCCAGGATGTGGTTGGTTATGAGATGATTTTGGTAAGCTTTTATAAAATCATCTTCTATTGCGCTCAATAGTGCTCCACCGGGGGGACCGCCAGTGTTATTGACCAAAATATGAATGACCGTCATGGAGACAAGTACTTTGATCTTAGATTGCAGGTCGGCAGTGTCTCCCGAGTCTGCAACTATAAAGCTGTGTTTTTGCCCTTTGGTTTGATCCAGATGACTGATGGCTTCTATTAAGTGATCAGCATGTCTTGCCAATAAAATTACATTAGCACCCAGTTGTGCCAACTCTATAGCAGAAGCCTTACCTATCCCTTTAGATCCTCCGCAGACCAATGCATTTTTTCCCGTGAGTTGAATATTCATATCAATGATTTTTAAAAACTTCGCAAGGTAATTATTTGGTTGTATATTTGAGCCTATTCATTACATAACAAATATACATAACATGTCAGACAGTAAAGTGCTCTCTGAAAAAGCAAAACCCAGAGGTAAATTTCCTCATGTAAAAATAGCAGGCCCTTTTATTTTTGTGTCAGGTACCAGTAGCCGAAGATCAGACAATACTTTTGAAGGAGTCGAAGTCGATGAGTTGGGTACTACTCATTTAGACATCAGAATCCAAACCAAAGCTGTTATCGAAAATATACGCGATATTTTGAAATCGGTGGGAGCAGATTTGGAAAATATTGTGGACATTACTACTTTTTTAGTCAATATGAATGATTTTGGAGGATATAATGAAGTGTATGGTGAGTTCTTCGACTACACAGGTCCGACGCGAACTACTGTTGCTGTCCATCAGTTGCCGCATCCTCACTTACTTATCGAAATCAAAGCGACAGCCTATTTACCAAATACTTAATCATAAAGCATGAGCACAGATCACAAATATTCATCCATCCATTACAATGCGTACTTGCAGATAGACAAAATCACTGATGCCCAGCAATTGCGCAGTGATGGCCTCGGTGTACATGCACATGATGAAATGCTATTTATCATTACACACCAGGTTTATGAATTGTGGTTTAAACAAATCAACTATGAGTTGCGGGCTGTCATCTCAGACTTCAGCAAGAGACAAGTCAATGAAAAAAATGTAGGCATTGCAGTCGCACGTCTGGAAAGAATCATCGAAATCATGAAACTCCTGATACAACAAATAGGCGTCATGGAGACTATGACCCCACTTGATTTCCTGGATTTCAGAAATTACCTTTTTCCAGCCTCAGGATTTCAAAGCTTTCAATTCAGAGAGATGGAGGTGATGCTGGGACTCAAGGAAAATCGTCGGACCACTTATAATGACAAACCATATGCCTGTGTCTTTGCAGATAATAAAAGGGAAGTACTCGACAACATGGAAAAAGGAAATTCTTTGCTGGAGCTTATTGAAGAATGGCTGGAACGCACACCATTTTTGGAATTTGGAGAGTTTAATTTTATAGAAGAATACCAAAAAGCTGTCCTCCAAATGCTGGAAAAAGAAAAAAAAGCTATCCTTTCTACTACTATCCTTTCGGATGAATTCAAAGAGATGCGACTTAAAATGCTGGGTGATACCAATAGTTATTTTAGTATAATAATGGATGAAAACAAACATAATCAACTGATAAAAGAAGGTAAACTCACGATATCGTACAAAGCAACCCTGGCTGCCCTGTTTATCAACCTCTACAGAGATGAGCCCATTTTGCATTTACCCTTTTTATTGATTTCCCGATTGGTAGAAATAGATGACCACCTCACAACCTGGCGATACAGACACGCACAGATGGTGATGCGTATGCTGGGTAAAAAAGTAGGTACAGGAGGCTCTTCCGGACATCAATACCTGGCAGCAACTGCTGCAAAACACCATATTTTTGCAGACTTCCACAACGTAAGCACTTTATTGATTCCAAGGTCGGAGTTACCTGTATTGCCTGAAAATTTCAGGAAATCTCTTGGTTTTTATTTTTCTGCTGCAAAAGATTGATCAAAATGGAAAAAATAGCAAATTATATAAATGGCCATATGGTGGGTCCGGTATCAGGCAGCTATTTGGATAATTTTGAACCGGCTACTGGCAAAGTGTATAGCTATATCCCTGACTCTTCTGATGAAGACGTCAGCAAAGCTGTAGATGCTGCTATGCAAGCAGCCAAAGCCTGGGCAGAATTACCAAATGAAAAACGTAGTGAGTGGTTGGTGAAAATAGCTGACCGAATAGAAGAGAGAATGGAAGAGTTTGCTCAGGCAGAAACCAGGGACAATGGGAAGCCCATATCCCTGTCCAGAACCATGGACATACCCAGGTCAATATCCAATTTCAGGTTTTTTGCACACGCCATCACTCAGTTTAGTGGAGAATCACATCAGATGCAGGGCATTGGAATCAATTACACTCTAAGGCAACCTCTTGGTGTAGTAGCTTGTATTTCGCCATGGAACCTTCCTCTTTATCTTTTGTCCTGGAAAATTGCCCCTGCCCTTGCTGCCGGCAATGCCGTTGTCACTAAGCCGTCAGAAATTACTCCATATACAGCATATTTACTTGCACAAGTTTGTATGGAAGTGGGTCTGCCCCCCGGGGTTCTGAATATCGTGCACGGTCTCGGGCCCAAAGTTGGCGAAGCAATGTGTCTGCATCCGAAAGTCAAGGCTATTTCCTTTACAGGCGGTACAGCTACAGGAAAGCGGATTGCCTCTATCGTAGCACCACAATTTAAAAAAATGTCGCTGGAGCTGGGAGGTAAAAATCCCAATATCATTTTTGCAGATTGCGATTATGACGAAATGCTAAGGACCACTGTCAGATCATCGTTTACAAATCAGGGACAGATATGTCTGTGTGGTTCGAGGATCTTTGTGGAAAGACCAATTTATGATAAATTTAAGAAGGATTTTATTTCTATGGTATCTTCGCTGAAAATAGGTGATCCATCTGAAGTAGACACTAAAATGGGAGCAGTGGTTTCAGAAGCACATTTGAATAAAGTAGTGTCTTATATTGCATTGGCTAAAGAAGAAGGCGGCACGGTACTGTGCGGTGGACATAGGCAGTGGATGACTGATCGCTGTGCAGAAGGTTGGTTTTTACAGCCGGCAGTGATAGAAGGCTTACCATATGATTGTCGGACAAATCAGGAGGAAATTTTTGGCCCGGTAGTGACACTTATGCCATTCGATACAGAAGAAGAAGTGCTCATGTATGCCAATAGCACCACGTATGGACTATCAGCCACACTTTGGACAAGTCATCTTGCCCGTGCTCACAGGGTATCCGAAAAACTGGAAATGGGTATAGTTTGGGTCAATTGCTGGTTGGTGCGTGACCTCAGGACACCATTCGGTGGAACCAAAGCCAGTGGTGTGGGACGGGAAGGAGGATTTGAAGCACTGCGGTTTTTTACTGAGCCCAAAAATATTTGTATAAGTTATTAAAAACAAAAAAACTTATTATATATTTGTTAAAACATTGTATTTTGTAACAATGACAATTTAAAATCAGTCACCCGTTTGTTATTTAATTTTTTTTTACACCTCAAAACACAATTAATCATGAAAACCAGTTTATTGCTCTTTTTCTTTTCTTTTTTACTATTGAGTCAATCTCAAGCTCAACAAAACTATACCTGGGAGGAATATGGTATTGCTTTCTCACTTGCAGATGACTTTAAAGAAACCACCAATAATATCGAAGAGTTTTCGGCAGTAGGCGATGGTATGAACATGTCAATCATACCTTTTAAAGATGCTGATGTCGATGATGCAGACATTACTGTTTATACTATGGCTATAGCAGCTTCTCTTGAACTTGGAAGGATAGATGATGTCAATGTCATCGATGTAAACGGATTTAATGGTGGATATGCTGAAGGCGAAAAAGATGGTGCTAAAATTTTTATCATGGGACTAATTGACCCTGATTCCGATACCAATTTTTTTGTCATCATTACGTTCCAGGACCAGGATGCCAATGCAATAGATGAGGCCATACATATCTGCAGGAGTATTCAAAAAATATAAGCTGAAAGAAAAAAGCCCCGCTTTCTTTTAAGCGGAGCTTTTTCAAACATTTCGATTATTTTTTTAATAAATTTCTTTTCGAAACAAAAAGTAAACTCTTTGTGTTATAAGAATAAATTTATAATTTTATGTCGTTATAAATTTTCCTTATGAATGTACAGATTGCTCAATTAAAATATTTTTTATCACTGGCATCTACTAAAAACTATAGTTTAGCAGCTGATCAGTGCAATATCTCACAGCCTGCTCTCAGCATGGCCATAAGAAAACTGGAAGAAGAGTTGGATTTGATGCTCATAGACAGAAAAAGTAACCCGATAGTATTGACGGAGAAGGGTGAAATCATTGCGACACAAGCCATGAAAGTCCTGGAAGAAATCAATGTCATGGAAAAACTCGCCTCTGATCTTCATCAGGACAAACTTTCAGGAAGCATCAGACTTAGTATTATACCTACACTGGCACCTTATATTGTGCCCTTATTTATTCAGAAATTTGCTGATACTTTTCCAGATATAGAACTCACCATAGAAGAAGAGACTACTAAATCCATTATTCAAAAGCTTAAGTCTTCTGAAATAGATGCCGCCTTGCTGGTCACACCATTAGAAGAAAAATCATTGATTTACCATCCATTATTTTTTGAGGAGTTTTTTCTCTTTTCACATAACAAAATCGACAAAGCCTATATTTTGCCTGAAGATATTGACTTTCGACATTTATGGTTACTGGAAGAGGGACATTGCATGAGACAACAAATGATAAAAATATGCGAACTGCGCAATCAGGAAAATACAAACATTAAATATAATGCCGGTAGTATAGAGTCACTCGTCAATATTACTGAAGCCAGTGGTGGCATGACCATCCTGCCAGAGCTGGCTACGTGGAATCTTTCACCAGATAAAAAAGAAAGAGTCACTCCATTTTTTGAACCTACTCCAGTACGTGAAGTTAGCATTATATATCATAAGTTTACTACTAAGATAAGACTTATACATACTGTCATGCAAATTATAACTGATGTCATACCCTCTTATATGAAGATAAGGGATTCATTCCAGACCATAGACATTAAACCAAACTAGGGTAGAATTTTCAGTATTTATAAATCATCATTTTCCGGACTCTTTTTACCCAACAGTAATTTGATGCCTGCCATTTCTTTAAACCTTTCTCTGGCTTCACTGGCAGGGACGCCAAAATAAGTCTTGCCGCCTTCTATATCCTTTGATACGCCACTTTTTGCCAGCAGGATGGTGTTGTCACCTATATGGACATTCTGCGCAATACCTACCTGACCATAGACGACACAGCCATCGCCTATGATGCTTTTACCTGCTATACCGGTTTGCGCGGCTATCAGACAGTTTTTGCCGATAATTACTCCATGACCTATATGTACCTGGCAGTCTAGTTTGGATCCGGCACCTATGATAGTATCTCCCGAAACTCCTCTGTTGACAGTACAGCCGGCACCGATTTCCACGTCATTCTCTATGATCACCCTGCCTCCTGATCGCCATTTTTTATACTGCCCCTGGATTTTTTTATAATAAAATGCATCTGTACCTAAAAGGGCTCCTGCCTGAATAATCACATTATCACCGATAATAGTTTGATCACCTATGTAAGCTCCGGACTGGACATAGCAATTTGCTCCGAAGACCACTTGGTGACCTATGTGCACACCATGATCTATAATTGTATCATGGCCTATAGACACGTTTTCACCTCTTTCTGCATTCAGGTAAGTCATAGGTCTATGCTCCCAAACAATCTGATTGTAAATGGCAAAAGGATCATCTGTGATCAACAATACTTTTCCTTCAGGGCAGGGTACTTCTTTGTTTATGAGAATGATGGTAGCTGCAGAATGAAGTGATTTGGCATAATATTTTTCAATATCAACAAATGTAATATCACCAGGTCTTACTTTATGTATTTCATTGATTCCGGTAGCCAGAATCGCTGCATCCCCTGATATGCTTATATTAAATTTTTCGGCAATTTCTTTGACTGGTATTGGCTGTTTAAAATCCATAAAAAGGCAAATAAATCAGTTTTTAACAATTTTTGCATTAACCAGTTTATACATCAACCTGTTGATATCTTTGTCATTTAGCTTAAGTGTACCTTTTAGCACGATAGCATCAGCAGCGTACTTTACTCCCTCTGTAGCTTCCACCTCCATGACAGTCTCAGGTCCAGCTCCCCCACAGAAAAAACACATGCTATAAGGAAATGCCGAAAAAATAAATTCTTTATGTGACTTATACCCTTCGACCGGTATAATGTACCCTTTGATGGTTACTTCCTTGTTTTCCATGCTCCTCACAGACTCACTGAAAACAGGTTTGTCAATCTTAAAACCCATCAGCTCATCATATTCTTTCTTATAACTTATTTTACCTAACGTTTTCCAGACATTTTCTTCCTTGGCCGGCGACTGACCACTGGCCAGTGAAGAAAGAAGTAATAGTCCGGATATAAATACAAATATTTTCATTGGTTTAATTTTACTTTTTTTAAACTCTATTATTCAAACAGGATGGCATCTTCAAGAGTGTACAAAAGGCTGGAAGCATCTTTAGGATTAACGATCAGCTTTCCTTTTACTTTTACTTTCCTTTCAGATATTTTTACTTTCTTATTGTCTTTCATGAATACCTGCATTGCTGTCTCAGGTCCCGCTTTACCACAAAAAAAACAAGTGCTTTGAGGAAATTTGCTTAGCATAAAATGGCTTTGTGTCACCTGTCCTGTTAGTGGTATTATGTAACCTTCGACTTCTATTTCAGTGCCATCCATCTTTTCTACAGCTTGTGATATCCTTGGTTTTTTGACTTCTATCATAAACTCAGGGTCATAAATGGTCTCAAAACGCACTAAGCCCAATGTTGCCCAAACACTCACTGGATTGGTCTGTGAAGATAGACTTAACCCAACTGTAAGTAAAAGTATGAAGGCGGTCAGGTATTTTATATGCACTTTATTTTTTGAAATTTAATATGTAAACGATCCAAATTGGGTTTTGACATCTTTGAGCCTCTATTTTTCTGATAAAGTTTTGTTAATGTCGGTTCTAGCTGCCTGAATAGCAGGTATAATAGCTGCCACCAAACCCAAAAATAGCGAAACACCCAGCACTACCCACTCCACATTCAGGAATTTCCACCCTGTAAAACTGTATCTGAAGTCTTTTTTCAGATAATTGGCTATCAATTCCATTCCTATATGGCTCAAGGCTGTCCCAATCAGAAAACCTATGAGTGCCAATATCAGTCCTTCGAGTATGATCAATGCAAATACTTTTGTGCGTCCTGCACCCAAAACCCTAATTAAAGCAAGTTCATACCTACGCTCTCTCATACTTTTAAAAAGTGAGATAAATATACTCAATGCAGATACCAAAGCTATCAGGATGGCCAGGCTTTGCAATGCATCCGTACCCACACCTATCATACTGTACAACCTGTTGATTTCTATTGCCGGCGAAGCTGCCTGCATTTCAGTATTTTCATTGATATTCCTTCCAAAATTGAGCGCTTGAAAATTAGTTCTGTTTTTATACTGTACCAGCACGGATGTAATTTCTTGCTCAGGGTGATTTATCAGGTCTTCGTTACTGTTATCGTGATTGTGTTCAGCAGTGGCATCATGATGATGGTCATGGGCTTCTGGTGAATCGGATGTTTGATCCTCCTTTTCCGGTTCTGACTCTTCGTGTTCGTGTACAAGCCAAATAGATGCTGTATTGGTCAGAATGAGTTGGTCAATCACAGAGCCAGTCCCTCCTAAGATTCCGGTCACTATGAATGCAGAATGATCATGTGCCAGATCAGCATCATCATTAAAACCATGGGCACTCGAAAATTTATCGCCTATCTTTAATCCTGTTTCATCAGCAACCGTCTGCCCTATTGTTACTTCAAAATCTTTGCTCCAAAGTGTGCCTTCTTTCAATACCGCTCCATAAATCTGAAGAATTTCATGGTTGGTACCCACAATTCTATATGATTTATAATTATCTCCCAATGATAATGGTATAGCTTTTTTTATCAGGGGATGTGTGTTTTTGAGCAATGGTGTCGCATTTTTTATACTGATATTACCGGTAGGGTTATCAATATGGTACATATTACACAAAATCATTTGTAATGGACTTCCTTTAGCCCCCACCACAAGGTCTATATCTGCCAGATTTTTATCAAATTTATCTTTGAGCTGAGTATTAAATAACAATAGAAATGAAATCAATCCTACTCCTAGTCCAAACAGGATGATACTCATCAGAAGATTAAGAGGATTTTTTATGATATTTCGCCAAGCCAATTGGATAATGCTCATATGTTCTTCAGGATTACTCTGTTAGTGATTTTATCTTTTAGTCTGGTGTCATGAGTCACAATTACCAGCGCCGAACCTGCAGCCTTTGCCTGTTCATGCAGGAGTTGCAGCACTTCATCACAATTGACATCATCCAGTGCTGATGTTGGTTCGTCTGCTAGTATGAGTTTGGGCTGGTTGATGAGCGCTCTGGCTATAGCCACCCGCTGTTTTTTCACCCTGGCTTAGATTTTTTATACTTTGATTGGCTTTGTCTCCGATATTCAGCCGGTCAAGAAGTAATTTTGCTTCAGACTTATCAGTACTTCTGCCGGCAAGGCTTTGAGCCAGCATGACATTCTCTATGACAGTCAGTGCATCCACAAAATGATTTTGCTGAAAGATAATTCCAATATTTTTACCCCTGAACTTATCAGCAGCAGATCCTGAAAGCTTATTGACTTCCATGTCGTCTATTAGCACAGCACCTTCCTGGGTTGTCAATATACCTCCTAGTAGATGCAACAATGTAGTCTTTCCCACACCTGAAGACCCTAAAATCAGCAGGATATCTTTTGATTGACAACTTATGTCAGGAAACACAATTACATTTCCACCCGGATATTTGTATTTTAATTGATGCGTCGAAATCATGATACAAAGTTAGTGAATTCAAAGTTAGTAACTATTATCTGGTACCTTATGTTTATTTACGTATTGGTTTTTGGTAGGGATAACCATCTTTTTGACAGCAAAATCATTACTTTTGTATTTTAATATCTTTACAAAAAATGTATTTGTGGCCAACTTTTTCAGGATTGGTAAAATGCTCGTGCTGGGGCTCATATTATTTCTTATCTATTACCAACTCACAAGTGGTGATGGAATCAACGCAATTTTAAACGTCTGGACCAGCTCTAAAAAAGATATAAATTTAATTTTTCTGTTTTTTTGCATTTTGTTAATGCCCGTCAACTGGTGGCTGGAAAGTATTAAATGGAGGTTGCTCATGTCACCGCATGATACGCTAAGCAGAATCCAATCTATAAAAACTATTCTGGCAGGCATCACACTGGGCATCGTGACTCCTGCCAGACTTGGTGAGTATGGTGGTCGTCTGCTTACCTCTGATCCACTTAAAAAAACACAGGTAATCTCTGCAACACTTTTAGGCTCTATTGCTCAAAATTTGTGTAACGTCCTGGCTGGGCTGGCTTTTAGTTATTATTTTCTTAAATCTGTTTTCAGTGTTACTTACGGCAGCACTTTTACGTTTATGTTATTGATCATTGTACAGATTATTATTTTTACTTTGGTCTATTACAATCTGCCAGAAGTGGCACATTATATTGAGAAAAAGATTGGCGTAAAGTATACGGGAAGGTACAGTGCAAGGCTCAAGTCTTTGGATTTGTATAAATCTCCATTACTGCACAAAGTTCTGTTTATCTCTTTGTTGAGGTATATTACATATTTCAGCCAGTATGTACTGATGCTGAAATTTCTGGGAATACATGCTGACATATTGGATGTTACAGCAAATATTACCGGCATTTATCTCATACAGACAGGTATTCCATTACCTGCTTTCCTCAGTGTTTTTGCCAGAGGTGAGCTGGCAGTCCTGGTTTGGGCAGGAATTGGTGTAGACCAGATAACGGCCCTGGCCGCTACTTTTGGTCTTTGGTTTATAAACCTCATCTTGCCATCTTTAGCCGGAACACTCATATTGTATGAAACCGATATTAAAAAATATTTTAAAACAATGTCCTGATGTTGCATTATTATCCATCCTCGGGACAATCCAAAAACTGATAAATGATATGTTCTCAAAAATAAATAAAGTTTTTCTGACCTTGGTAGCGACGGCTGTAATGCTCGGTAGTTTGATATTAATGGCTGCTACCAGACCAACCAAAGAAATCATGGTGGATCAGTGCAGCATTACCAATACTACTTTCGAAGGTGGTGAAAAACTGGTCTATAAAATGTACTACAATCTGGGACTTCTTTGGGTGCCCGCCGGTGAAGTCATCTTTCAGGTTATAGAGTCAGATAATCAATACGAATTAAAGGCCATCGGAAAAACATCCAGCAGTTATGAAAAAATATTCAAAGTCAATGATTACTTTTATTCAAAAGTTGATAAGAACACGCTTTTGCCCAGTAATTTTGTAAGAATAGTAGAAGAAGGCAAATACAGACTTTATGACAGTATTGCTTTTGACCAGCAAAAAAATGTAGCCGTCAGCTATCATGGCAAAACGCGAAAGACCGCCAGTCAACAGACACACCAACTCAATCAATGTATGCAGGATATGGTTTCCAATATTTACTTCATGCGTAATCTTGAGACTTCTGATATGAAAAAAGGAGATAAAATCCCAGTCAAAATGTTTTTTGACAAAGCAGTGTACCCCATTCAGGTGACATACGGAGGTAAATATAAAAAAGAGATCAAAGCACTTGGACAATATAATACTATCATGATGATTCCCGACGTCGTCGAAGGAAATGTATTCAAAAAAGGAGATCATATGAGCATATGGGTATCTGATGACAGAAACCGGGTTCCATTAATGATAGAGTCCCCTTTATCAGTAGGATCGGTAAAGGCTGTACTAAAGTCGCATTCAGGATTGAAATATAGCTTGGATTCAAAAATAAACGACTAATTTCGCACATGTTTAAATCAATTTTAAAGCAATATATTTTATTTGGGTTGCTGCTTCTGACTGTAGGTCTCGGGTTTTGGTATTTTTTCAAAAATCATTTTCTGGAATCCAGAAAAGCTGAAAATACTACCATCATGCTCGAAAAAATCAAAACAGTAACCAAGCTAATCAGCGTAGAGGGTCAGTTTTCAGAATTATACAATTACAAAGAATCCTATGATTATGATTTTTTTAACCTTTTTTCGAAAAAAATACTACTTCGTGTGAATGCCAAAGTATCTGTAGGTTTTGATTTCGAGAAAATAAATATCAGCATAGATAGTCTATCCAAAACCGTTACTCTCAATGAATTGCCAAAACCGGAAATCCTGTCTATCGATCATGATCTGGATTATTATGATATCAGTGAAGGGACCTTCAATTCCTTTACGAAAGAAGAGCTGAATATGATCAACCAGAAAGCCAAGGCCTTGATAGCTTCCAAAGCAAACAATGATGCTTTACTGGCCGCTGCAGAAAAGCAAAAGTCTGAATATATCAAAATGATGGAAATGGCTTTGCAGAGCGGTGGTTGGAAACTAGTTGTCAAACAACCTTTACAACTTTTGAAAAAAAACAATGATAATTCGTAGATTTATTTTAAGTGTTTTGACCTTTTTTATTGTGTCTTTGGCTGTGTCAGCCCAGGTCATCACCAAAGAAATGCTTACACCAAAAGAAAAAAAACTCTTTGATAAAGCTAAAAATTTCGGCATGAAAGGGGATTATAATAATAGCAATAAAAACTTTGAAACCCTACTCAAACTAAGACCTGATTTTGTAGAAGGTATCCTGCGATTGGCCAGCAACTACAATTCTTTAAAACAACTAAATAAAGCAGAGAGCCTTTTTTTACAGGCTGTCAGTATTGCTCCCCAATATGATCCGGAGATGTACTATTCACTGGCATTGGTCGAATCAGAATTAAAAAAATATCTACCTGCTGCAGACCATCTGGATAAGTACATTTCAATGGAAAAATCCAAGCCTGAGAAGGTCAGAAAAGCGATGGCTTTGCGCGACAATCTGAGGTTTATAGAATATGCAATCAATCATCCGGTCCCTTTCAAACCCCAATCGCTGGGCAGTGCTATTAACACAAAAAATTTGGAGTATTCTCCCAGCATTGCATTAGATGGCTCATCGATCATTTTCACAAGAAAAACCGGTCAGGAAGACTTTTACATATCTTTTCACGATAGTACCGGATATAAAGTGGCTTCTCCTTTATTCGGACTCAATACTTTTCAGAATGAAGGCGCGCACAGTATGTCTGCAGATGGAAAATTTATGGTTTTTACAGCCTGCGACCGCAAGGATGCTTTTGGGAGTTGTGATCTCTATTACTCCATGATCATCGATGGTAAATGGATTCCACCTGTCAACATGGGACATAAAGTCAATTCTGCTGCCTGGGATTCGCAGCCAACTTTGTCGCCAGATGGAAAACTTTTAATTTTTTCGAGCCGGCGTTTAGGCACCTTGGGTGGGGCAGATTTATGGATGACCTGGCGCAACGAAAAAAATGCCTGGGTAGTGCCTGTCAATATGGGAAATATCATCAACACCACGGGAGATGACGAAAGTCCATTTTTACATCCTGATGGGCAAACCTTGTATTTCAGATCAAATGGAAGACCGGGTATGGGAGGATATGACATCTATTATACTAAAAAAAATAGTATCAATGATGAGTGGCAAGTCCCAGAAAACATAGGTTATCCTATCAATACTGAAGGGTCTGAAGGTTCGCTTGCTGTCTCTCTGGATGGGACAAAAGCTTATTTTGCGGGTGACATGGATTATGATACAGGTAAAAAATTAAATCATCTGGATATATTTTCTTTTGAATTGTATGCAACAGCCAGGCCTACGCCCACTACTTTTGTCAAAGGTTATGTCACCGATGCGGTTACCGGTAAGCCAATGCAGGCTGATATCACGATAAAGGACTTGAAAACCGAAAAAGCGATCTTCCAAATGTCTACGGACAAAGATGGATTCTTTTTAGGAAGCCTAGCTGCAGGAAAGAATTATGCCTGTATTGCAGAACAAAAAAACTACGTTTACCATGCAGAAAACTTTGAGCTTTCAGATATAAATATGCTGCATAAGCCAGCAATACTTTATATAGCTCTACAGCCTGTCGAGCAGAAAATAGTCGCTTTGGAAAAACCAAAACCTACTATCCTCCAAAACCTCTTTTTTAAATCTGGTTCAGCTGAATTACTGCCGGAGTCAAATACAGAAATCGAGCTGCTATTTCATTTACTGACAGATAATCCCCTGCTAAATATAACTATTACCGGTCACACTGACGATATTGGCAAAAATGAAGACAATCTGATACTTTCAGAAAAAAAGGGCTCAGTCCGTAGCCCAGGCACTGATCACCAAAGGAATAGGCGCAAAACGCCTCACTGCTGAAGGTAAAGGAGAAACCCAACCTATAGCTACCAATAATACGGAAGAAGGTCGTCAGAAAAACAGGAGGACAGAATTTGTTATTAGCAGCCAGTAATAAAAACTACCTCTGCATCATGTAATCCTGAAAATCTTTGTAATCAGAACGCATCATAACTGCTTTTTTGGATTTATTAGCCAGGCTCGCCAATGCTTCAGGTACTGTAATATGCATACCAAGCGTCTCCTGTACAGTATCCAAAAATTTGGCAGGATGGGCGGTTTCCAGAAAAAGACCCAATTCATTTTGACCAATATGGCAAAGTGACTGATAGCCTATTGCACCATGAGGATCACAAATATATCCATATCTTTTATAGGCATCTTTCATAGCATCTCTTGTTCCATTATCATCGAGATAAAACCCTTCTATATCTTTGGTGATGGCAGCGTGGTCCTGATTGTATAGATCGAGGATTCTTGTAAAATTGCTCGGATTGCCCACGTCCATAGCATTGCTGATAGTAGAAACCGATGGCTTGGGCTTATACACTCCCGATTGCAGATAATCGGGTACTATTTTATTGATATTGGTGGCAGCAATAAATCTCTTGACCGGAAGTCCCATTTTTCGGGCCATCAGTCCTGCAGTCAGGTTGCCAAAATTTCCACTTGGCACACTAAAAACGACATCTTTACCAAATTTTCTAACCTGCTTCCAGGCTTCAAAGTAATAAAAACTCTGTGGAATCAGCCTCGAAATATTGATACTATTGGCAGAACTCAAATGATATTTTTGGTTCAGTCCTGCATCCAGAAATGCTTCCTTCACCATAGACTGACAATCATCAAAAGTGCCTTTGATTTCCAACGCTGTTATATTTTCTCCAAGGGTCGTCAGTTGTTTTTCCTGGAGATCGCTTACCTTCCCTGACGGATAAAGTATAATTACCTCAATGCCGGGTATTTTATAGAATCCTGATGCCACAGCCCCTCCTGTATCCCCTGAAGTTGCAACCAGTATGGTCAGTTTTTTATTTTCTCCCTGGATAAAATACGACATAAGTGCTGCCATAAATCGGGCACCAAAATCTTTGAATGCAAGACTTGGACCATGCCATAACTCCAGTGCACCGATCTGATCATTCAGCATTGTGACAGGTGCATCAAAATTGATCGCTTCGTCAATGATTCTCCTTAGGTCAACTGATGAAATGTAATCACCAATCAATGCATGACTTACCTCATAAGCTATCTCCTGAAAAGTGAATGCATCCAGGTCAGCAATAAAACCACTGGGTAAAACGGGAATGACTTCAGGCATGTACAGACCTTTGTCAGGTGCAAGTGATTGCATGACTGCATCTTTGAGAGATACCTTCAGATTCTTGTTGTTGGTGCTGTATAGTTGCATTGTCTTAATGTAAATAGTGTTTAGAACCTTATGGCTCCTTCCTGGTTTATTTTTGAAAAATAGGTAGTTACGGGTATCTTTTTATCTTTATACAAGCGGTTTGCAGACTCCAGTATAGCATCAGCTATTGCACTATTATCACAGAGGGCAAACATAGATGGGCCGGCTCCGCTGATGCTGAATCCCAAAGCACCTTCCTGAAGGGCTCTTTCCTTCATTTCATAAAAAAGAGGTATTAAATGGGCTCTTTGTGGTTCTACCAGTAAGTCATCCAAAGATCTGGAAATCAGTCCAAAATCAGAAGTGTACATACCTGCGATGAATGCACCCAGATTACCCTGTTGTCTGATGACGTCTTTAAAGTCAACCTCTTTTTTGAGAATGCCTCTGGATTCTCTGGTCAGCACCTCGACATGAGGGTAAATGATGGCCGCAGACAATCCATGTGGAATATGCAATTTTTTGAAATCCAGGGTTTCGTTGTCCCTGATTAACAACATTCCACCCATCAGAGAGGGTCCTACATTGTCAGCGTGAAAAGCACCATCAGCAATTTGTTCTCCCTCTACTGCAAAACGCAATATTTCCTGTTTGGTGAGCCCTGTATTTAAAAACTCATTGACCGCAAACACCCCCGCAGCTGCACTGGCAGCTGATGACCCCAATCCACTTCCAAATGGCATTTTTTTATGTATTTCCATCTCAAGTGGCTTATCTGTTGCCCCGATGTGTTCCAGCAATCTGTAAGCAGCATAGCCCGCGGTGTTTTTCATGATTTCGAAGGGAAGTCTGCCTCCTGCTCCCTGTATCTCAGTTATGACTAAGCCCGGATTACTACCTTCTCTGATGATGATTTCATCACCTGGTTTTTCGAGTGCAAATCCCAAAATATCAAATCCCACAGCAACGTTAGCTACTGAGGCGGGGGCAAATACTTTTATACCTGGTTTAGACATATTGCTGTAACATTGATAGGGTAATAAAAAAATTAGTTTCCGGCACTGATGATCTCTGCAAAAATGCCTGCTGCTGTCACTTCTGCTCCGGCTCCAGGTCCTCTTACTACCAATGGACGTTGTTTGTACCTATGGGAGGTGAAAACAATCATATTATCGCTGCCGCCCAGGTTATAAAACGGACTTTCATAACCTACGATTTCCACCCCACATGATATTTGACCGTCTGCTGCTTTCGCTATAAATCTCAAGACCCCATTTTTCTTTTTTGCTTCCTCCAGCATCCTGTCAAAATGAGCATCCTCACTGGCTAATGTTTCAAAAAATGCTGTTACATCTTTTGCCTTCAGACAATTATCTGGAAGGATGGGATGGATGACCACGTCAGCTGTCTCGACCATATAACCTGCTTCTCTTGCTAATATGGTAATCTTCCTGGCTACATCTGCACCTGATAGATCTTCTCTTGGGTCTGGTTCAGTATATCCCATGTCCCTGGCTTCTTTCACCAGATGACTAAAAGGCCTTGTTCCATCAAAGTTATTGAAAATATAGGATACCGAACCCGATAATACAGCCTCTAGCTTGATGATGTGGTCGCCACTATGTATCAGATTTCTTAATGTAGAAATGACAGGCAAACCCGCCCCTACATTGGTTTCGAACAAAAACTCAACATTATTCTTTTTAGCAAGTTGTTTCAGTTTGTTGTACTGATCATAGGCCGATGAAGCTGCTACTTTATTTGGAGTAGCTACAGAAATACTTGCATTAAATATTTTTTCGTAGAGTTCAGGAATACTGCTGTCAGCTGTATTATCTATAAAAATAGAGTTTGATAGATTCATACTGATCATTCTTTCGACAAATGAGCCACTGCTGGATCCCTCATCACTTTTATCGAGCGTATGTTTCCAATCCTTAGGGTCAATGCCCGATTCTGCAAAGACCATTTTTTTTGTATTGGCTAGGCCAGCAATTTTAATTTCAAGTCCATTCTGTGATTTCAGGCATTCTTTTTGCTCATCTATCTGTCTTAGGAGTGTACTTCCTATTAGACCTACTCCGACCATAAAGACGTGAATACGCTTTGTATCCGATAGGAAAAAAGAATCATGAATAGCGTTCAGTGCTTTGGATTCATCCTGTTTCTCAATCACAAAAGAGATATTCAGTTCCGAACTACCTTGTGCAATAGCAATCACATTGATACCGTTTTTCCCAAGTCCTTCGAAGAGTCGCCCTGCTATACCGGGAACATTTTTCATTTGCTCCCCTATAATAGCCACAACACAAAGGTCAGATTGAGCTTTGACAGCGTCGATAAGACCCTCTTCTATTTCTTTTTCGAATTCCTCAGAGATGGCCTGGATAGCTTTTTGGGCTTCCTTGTCTGTCACAGCTATACTTATCGAGTGCTCTGATGAAGCCTGAGTAATGAGGATAACATTTATTTTTTCTTTGCCTAATGCTGTAAATAATCTGCCTGAAACCCCGGGGACTCCCATCATTCCACTCCCTTGCAGTCTTATGAGGGAGAGATTTCCAAGGGAGCTGATTCCCTTTATTGTGGCTTTGAAGGTAGGATCGTGGTCCTTATGTATTCTAGTACCTACAAATTCGGGATTGAAAGTATTTTTAATATAGATTGGTATTCCTTTGCGCAAAGCCGGCTGTATAGTAGGCGGATAAATCACTTTGGCACCAAAATGTGACATTTCCATAGCTTCAGCATAGCTCAGCTGGGGTATTGTGAATGCTTGTTTGACTTTGCGTGGGTCGCAGGTAAGGACTCCGTCCACATCTGTCCATATTTCCAACACGTCTGCATCCAGTGCGCCTGCAAGGATAGCTGCGGTATAATCCGAGCCCCCTCTTCCCAGAGTTGTAGTAAGTCCTCCTGTGTCTGACCCGATAAAGCCCGTAACTATCTGGACTTTGTCGGAGTGTTCTTTATAATATTGTTGAATAGCATGGTCTGACAATTTAAAATTAACTTTGGCAGAACCAAAATCTTTGTTGGTTTTAATAATTTTTCGGGCATCCAGATATTCAGCTGGTATACCTCTTTCTACCATCGCTTCAGCTATTATAAAATTAGCATTGCGCTCACCGAAACTCAGTACATAATCCATCGTCCTTGGCGAAGCTTCCCGTACCAGAAATATTCCTTTGAGCAGGTCTCTAAGTGTTTCGTGGTTTTCATCAATGGCTTCACTGAAAGCTGCATATTTTTCAGGAGACAACAGCTCTTTTGCAGCTGTGTTATGTCTGTCCTTAAATAGATGGTATAGAGCAATATATTTGTCTTTTCCCTGACTGGCAAGTTCACTCATTTCAATGAGCATATCTGTGATTCCACCAAAAGCTGAAAACACAATGGTTAGTTTTTCTCCAGCATCTACTCTGGGCTTGAGGATAGATACAATACTACGGATGCGGTCTGCACTTGCTACAGAAGACCCCCCAAATTTCAGGACATTCATGTGATTCTGATTAACTATTTCCCTAATTAAAGGGGTGAAATTACAACAGAAAAGGCATTTTTGGAAATAAACCGACGCTATATTGACAAAAAGCAATATATTTCATCCTATACGTTACATATATTTTATTAAATTTACCAACTAAATCATACTTACTTTTGGCAAGACAACAGACTATAGGCAAGCTAGGAGAAGACAAGGCATGCCAATACATACTAAAAGAAGGATATAATTTGCTGGAGCGTAACTGGAGATTCAGTAAAGCTGAAATTGACATCATTGCCAAAGATGGTGAAGTACTTGTGTTTATAGAAGTTAAAGCCAAATCATACACTTTTTACGGAGCCCCGGAAGAAAGTATTTCTTCTTATAAAGAAAATCTTATCATAGATGCCGCGCAACAATATATGATCAAGATCGATCATGACTGGGAGATTCGTTTTGACATTATTTCCATTGTATTTGACAAAAATAAAGATGCTTCAATTACGCATTATAAGGATGCTTTTTTCCCCTCTTTGTGATGTTTCCCTATCTGAAAGATACTGATATTTGCTTCAATAATCGTGCCCCATCCCAGTTTCCCGGTACGATAAGCCTCCGAAGGGTGAAAAGTGGATTGTTTTTATCTTGTTTTCCTGAAAGCTGAAAAGCACCCTTGAAATTTCTTTTTTTAAGTTCTGTGACAGCGTAATCATTGCAAAGTCCAAATGGGTACGCCAGGTATTGTACTTCTTTCCCTATGATTTCTTCGAGTTTTTTCTTTGGTTTGTCAATTTGCTTATTCCAGTCTTTTATGGGTAGTTTTCGAAGATCCTGGTGGTCCCATGTGTGGTGACCGATACAATGTCCGCGTTCTGAAAGCATTTTTATCTCTGCGCCGGTCATGTAGTTTTTTTTGCCTATTGCTACGGTCATGATAAAAAATGTACCTTTAAAACCATATTTTTCTAGTATGGGAGCTACGATGTCATAGTGTTCTTTTCTTGTATCATCAAAACTCAGCATGATCGTTTTTTCAGGTAGACTGATGCATTTGGTATAGTGTTTATAAATATCATCCGGCAAAACGGTGCTGTACCCCTCTTCTTTTAAATATTTCATTTGTTTGTCAAAAACAGCGGAAGAAATAAAATAGGCGGAAGGTTTTTTTGGATTTATCTGGACATTATGGTAGCTCAGAATGGGAATCTGAGAAGAGCTATTTTTTTCCAAAGTACCATCTGGATGGATACAGAAAATACCAATCAGTAAATTCAGATAATAGTTTCTGAAAAATTTTCCCGGTATCATATACTCCTTTGTGCTTACTGATATTGAATGTATATAGGTTTTGGGTACAACCGAAGAATCTCCTTTGGTGTCATCATTCTATATGGTTTGCTGGCAATATCATTTTTATAAAACAACTTAAATCCTGTAAACTGTACCGGATATGCTGATACTGCCCGACGGTATGAATCCACTTTTTTGGCAGGAAACCCAAACCCATCCATATTGATGACAATCTGTACTTCAGGCGTAGTTTTGATTTTATCTGTATTCGTCAGCATACCTTTAGTAAACCTGTGAACAACCAATATCTTGGGTGGGAGATGGTGTTTTTTTACTAAGTCCGAAAGATATTCTACTGCAAAATTGACGTCTCTGGCATCCATTGTGCCGATTTTCCTTCCCGGAATACTCCCATCTTTCATAGACCACTCCGGATCCAGGCCCAGGTGTACGTCCGGTTCGAGCAGATACTGCTCCAGGGAAGGTACTTCTTTGCTGACAGTACTGTGGCCCACCTGCACATCTAAAAAGGTGAGGCCATCTATCTCTCTTGCAAGTTGTATGGCTTTTAAAATCTGCTTTTCGGGCATTCTTATTCTGTAGGTAGCGGCTTTGCCGGGATTCTTTTGTGCTGTGATAGCAATATAATGAATAGCCGGTATGACGGGCGCCAACGTGTCAGCATTATTCCATAACTCCACTTCCTTCTGCAATTTTTTGATAAGCTGATCTTCGGGCATAGTACCCAATATACCCATATGCCTCGAGTAAAAATTGCCATAATAGGCTACTACCCTGCGATAAGGCAATATAGCTCCGTGATTGCTAACAGGCGCTTTAGCAGGCCATCTTGCTGTGATACTGTCATGAGCCAGGGATAACATTTTTTTATGAAAATCCACTGTATCCAGGGCTTTTTCAGGCTCGATTAGTGAATCAATTTTGTCTTTTTTATCATCTATCATGATATTCCCCGTCTTTTTAACGGAGCCTACATCTGAAGCAGGTGCTTGTTTGCATCCGATACCTATAACGAACGAAAGCAAATACAAGATGATAGTTAAGCGAAATATCGCTTTCACTGCCTTCATTTGACAGGTGTCACTTTCATGCCTTCTTTCCTGAGTAAATGGATGACACCCTCCTTGCCCCCAAGATGACCTGCTCCTACCGCAAAAAAAGTTGCTTCGTTACGAGCGGCCTCTATGATCTGTGGTATCCATTTGATGTTTCTTTGTGTAAGCAGCTTATCCTCAAAACCGGCTACCTCACTACCCTCCTCAGAGATCATGGTCGACATGGCATGTACATCCTGAGATTTATAAATGTCTACCATCTTTTTTAGTTCGTCATTGCCTTCTACATCTGAAGCTTTGATGGCATCCACCAGCATTTTTGCTTGAGCCTCGTAAGGGATTTCGTCAAAAAGACCTATCTGAAAGTCAATGCTTTCTAGGCCTCCCGTTTCTTTCCCTGTATTGTTGGCCATTTCTAAAAACTCCATTTCATAGGATTTCATATTACCATTTTTCAAGCCTGAAGGATCCATGTCCCCGCTTGCAAAAACTGTCAGAAACATGGGTTTCATTCTTTCGAGCATAAAAATAGGTAACCCCATTTTTTGGAAATGGTCGCCAATCATTTTATATTCATCAGAAGTGACCAGATCTTTTAAAGTTTTGTTGTCTTTCATAAAGATCTTATTCATCATTCCCATTAGGGCTGAAATATCTGACATCTCCTTCATGTCTATCTCGAAGACTACTTTTTTGGCAGCATCAAAAGCTGCCATCGTGCCTTTGGGTAAAAAATAATCCTTGCCGTCTATGATATGAATAGTCCCGTAAAGAAACGAAGGTCTCTTCACACCCGGGCCTGTGATCTGCCACAAAAGTGATTTGTCCAGCGGTTTATATGCTAGCTCCGCATTTTTAGTAGTTTTGCAGGAAGTCAAAGACAAAACAAAAGCACTAATGATAAATAAAAAGGTACATTTAAATTTGAATAAGTTCATGTTGTTTTTTGATTAATATGATTGCAAACATTGATTTCAATTTTTGACGGCTCTTTGATGGGTGATTTCGTACAAAAGTATGCCTGCCGCCACGGATACATTCAGCGAATCAAAATCATTGTAGGAAGGTATTCTGATGACTTCATCCACAAGTTCCAGCACTTTGTAGTGGAGCCCTTTATCTTCGGCTCCGAGAATAATGGCTGAGGCCTCCTTGAGGTCACACTGATGGGGTGCTACTGATTCATTTAGACTGGATGCTACTACTTTGATACCCATAGACTGCAGCTCACTGACCAGCGTAAGCAAACTGTTAACTCTGCAAACCGGTAATTTGAGGATAGCTCCGGCAGATGTCTTCACAGTATCTTCGTTTATCCTTCCGGCAAAATTACCTGAGATAATCAGACAATGTGCTCCAAAATAATATGCAGACCTGGATATAGCCCCAATATTTCTTACATCAGTAACGCCATCGAGTATGACTATAAGTGGAGTTTCATCTTTGTCAATCGCTGAAGTCAAAACTTCCTTGTAGTCAAAATATTTGATAGGTGAAATGAGTGCCACTATCCCCTGATGTGCCTTAAATCTGGATAATTCGTTCAGTTTAATTTCTGGTACTTTTGCTAGTGGGACATTATTATCCTTGCATAGGTTTCTGATCTGGATTTCAAATTCGCCTCTGATATTTGCCAGAACAAATACTTTCTCTATGTCCAAACCGGCGTCAAAAGCTTCAATCACAGCATTTTTTCCAAAAATCATGTCAGTCATAAACAGTTCAGATTATTTAGCACAAAGATGAAAATAAATTGCAAATTAGTCGTACACAATACATATTTATCAAAAACATAACCTAATTACTAATGTTTACCTATTTTTATGCCTGGATCTGTATTATTTTACGGATTCGAAGGATCTTGATATTTTTACTAACAAAAAATCCAACTTTTTAAAATGCAAAAACTTGCCTTTTTATTTTTAACTCTAATGTCCGGAATACTCCCGGCGCAGCAACTTGCCCAACTCGAAATAGCAAGAAAACACATTCAGCAACATGCTGTAGAATGGAATCTGAAAACCGATGATGTCAAGGACTTACTTATCAGCTCAGAAGCTGTTTCGGAAAAAGGAATCACCTATCTATATCTGAATCAGGCTTATAATGGTATACCTGTCAGAAATGCTATGATGAGCGTTATCATCAAGGATGGGAAAGTAGTATCTGATGCACACAATTTTGTATCTGATATAGCTTCCAAAATAAACTCAAAGACAGCAGCTATAACACCTGATGCGGCCATTCTGAAGAGTGCAAGTCATCTGAATATATCCATCAAAGGTAAGCCGGTACTACAAACAAGAACAGATCAGGGTAAGCTGACTTTTTATTTCCCTGAGTATACAAAATCACCTATCCCGGCAGAGCAAAAATATGAATTGGTGAATGATAAGCTCATGCTTGTATGGAACCTTAATCTGGACATGAAATCTTCCTCTGATTATTGGGATATAAATATGGACGCCAATACGGGCGAGTTTGTTTCGAAACACAACTTTACTACTTATTGTGCTCATCGTCATGGGTCTTATGCCCATCATGACAACTGCCAAATAAAAACATTTAGAAAAATCAGCGACAAGACACAAAGTATGAATGCAGTACTTGCTGGTGGCGCTGCTGCTGCACAATATAATGTATATGCCTTACCAGCTGAGAGCCCTAATCATGGTCCCAGATCTATAGTGACTGATGCTCAATTCCCTCAGGTATCACCATATGGATGGCACGATACCAATGGTGCTGACGGTGCAGAATACACCACCACAAGAGGTAACAATGTATATGCTTATCAGGACAAAGATGATGACGATGAGTCAGACGGAACAGATACCAATGGAGGTCCGGGACTTAATTTTGACTACAATATGGACCTCACAAAGGATCCTCGTGAAAGCGCAGATGCCTCAGTCAGCAATCTATTTTACATGGTCAATATGATGCATGATGTGACAGCCACACTTGGCTTTACAGAGGAATTTGGAAATTTTCAGCAGAAAAATTACACAGGCAAGGGTGATGGTGGTGATTATGTCCTGGCACAAGCTTTTGATGGTATAACCCTGCATGAAGCCAAAGAGGATTTGGATGCCAGCGGCAACCCTACAAAAATCAACAATGCTAATTTTTCAACGCCTAATGACGGTTTTAATGGTACTATGCAAATGTTTTTTTGGAACAACGCCGGAGGATCTATATCTATCGACGAACCGGAATCATTGAAGGGTTATATAGCAGATTTTGGCACAGGACAGTTTGGAAAACCTATTCCAAATTTTAATGAGCCAGCTGTAACCGGCAAACTAGCCGTAGCAAGGGACGGTAGTACTAATCCTACTTCATGCTGTGCCAATATCGTCAATACAAGCGAAATAAGCGGCAGAATTGCACTTATAGACAGAGGATTGTGTGATTTCAGCAAGAAAGTATACAATGTACAGCAAGCAGGGGCTATTGCAGCTATCATCTGTAATGTGGCAGGTGTTAATGGTGGAAGCGGAGAAGAAGTTATCGACATGGCAGGAGGCCAAAACGCATCATCAGTCACCATACCAGCTATCTTTTTAAAAAAATCTGATTGTGACAAAATCCGCGTAGTCATTTCATCTGGAGTGAATGTTTTCATGACGTTTAAAGAAAGAGAAAAACTAGGGGCTGATTATCTGGATGGTTCTCTGGACAATGGTATCATTGCGCACGAATTTGCACATGGTATATCTAATAGACTGACGGGTGGTAGACTCAATTCATCCTGCCTGAACAATGATGAGCAGATGGGTGAGGGATGGAGTGACTTTTTCTCTCTGGTCATGACACATGAAGCAGGAGATAAAGGCACAGATGTACGCGGTATTGGTACTTTCGCCCAAGCACAACCCACATCAGGAGGTGGCATCAGAAGATATGCCTATTCTACCGATTTAACAAAAAACCCTCAAACATTTGATGATGCAAAAGGCACTACGGGTCCCCACGCTCTCGGTGAAATATGGGCAGATGTACTTTGGGATATGTACTGGGCTTTTGTTGATCTTTATGGATATGATCCTGATTGGAAAAATAAAAATTCCGGAAACCACAGAGCTGTATTTTTAGTCATGGAAGGTATGAAAATGCAGGCTTGTAATCCCGGTTTTATTGCAGGAAGAGATGCGATATTTAAAGCTGATGAAATCCATAATAACAAAAAACATAATTGCATGTTATGGAATGTTTTCGCACGAAGAGGTCTTGGTTACTTTGCAGATGGCGGCAGCAGTGACGATCGAAATGATAATACCGAAAATTTTGAAGCTTTGCCAACCTGTATAGAAAAACTTAAAATATCCAAAACCGCCACCACTTCTATCAATGCAGGGGATGAAGTAACCGTAACCCTAAAAGCTATCAATCACATACCTTCGAGGCAGTCAAATGTCATCATCACAGACGAATTGCCTAATGGCATGACCTACGTCGCTGGTTCCTCTACCATAACACCCGTTGTCTCCGGCAATATTATCACTTTTGAAATAGGGGACATGGATTATGAACGCGAAATCACCATCACTTACAAAACCAAGTCAAGTAAAGATAACAAATCCGTACGAATGGAATTTGAAAATTTTGATGGAGATTTTGGATGGGATATCGAGAAAATTGAAGGAGTCGAAGATTGGTTACCTACAGGTGATTTGTACAGAAGTCCGGATATTTCATTCAACATCATCAATGCAGCCCTCGACTCTGATGCTTCATTGAGGTCAATACCTTATAATGTTACTGGCAACAATCCTGCCATGAGGTTTTGGCACCGATACAATACGGAAGCAGGTAATGATGGTGGATTTGTAGAAATTTCTGTCAACAACGGAACTTACATTCCTGTTAAAAATGATAAATTTATCAGAAATGGGTATAATGGCCCGTTGGCATATTCTACATTGGCTATACCCGCTCTAGAAGCCTTTTCAGGAAACTCAGGAGGTGCATGGACTGGAAATCTTAGTGGACCATGGATAGATTCATACATAGACCTTTCTGAATACAAAGGTAAATCCATTGTAGTAAGATTCCGATTTGGTACCAATGCAACCTTAGCTGCTCCAGGAGATCTCAATGGATGGTTTGTAGATGATTTTGAGATACTGGATATATACAAATATACAGCTCAGGCTTGTATTTCGGCAGATGGGGGCCAGGGCGAAAAAGCCTGTACTCAACCGGTGCAAACACTTGTCAACAGTGGAGGAACAGTAAAAGCTGATGATGTTTCGCAAGATGCTTTCACAATGCAGATAAGCCCCAATCCTGCTGATGATTATGTAGTCATAACAGCTAGCGCCCCTGTAAAAACAAGCACAAAAGTACAGATTGTAAATATGAACGGCAGCACAGTTTATCAGGATGAGATGATTTTGGACAAAGAGGTGAGTTATAAAACTTTCAACACTTCCGGATTGGCATCTGGTATCTATGTTGTAAAAATTCAAAACGGTCTTCAGTCTTCTACCCGAAAGCTGATAATCAAGTAAGATTGAAATAAATATAAACCGAAAGGGATGCCACAACCGTGTGCATCCCTTTTTTATTTATCCATTTAGTAATGTTGTAGTGATTTATTTTTATTGTAACACAAGTTACAGAATGAAATCTTGTCAAGTATTATGTTTGTGAGATAATCATTAAAATCACTTGGCAATGCATAACAAAAAAACAAAATTAGTCATCATAGGTGGTGGAACTGGAGGTATCATGCTTTCTACCAGACTATTAAAAACTAAAGCACCTGTTGAAATAACTCTAATCGAACCCGCAGATAAACATTGGTATCACCCAGCTTGGACTTTAGTAGGTGCCGGTGCTTATGATATAAAAAAGACATCAAAACCTATGTCTGAAATGATTCCTGCTAAAGTGAATTGGGTAAAAGATTATGCAACAGGATTCAGACCGGAGGAAAATATTGTGACCACTGCCAATACTGGAGATATCTCTTATGATTTTTTAGTAGTATCACCAGGTTTAGTGATGGATACATCCTTGATTGAAGGTCTTACTGAGGCATTGGACAAAGGTGTAGTATGCAGTAATTATACAAATCCCGAACACACATGGGATGTAATTAGAAATTTTAAGGGGGGAAATGCTGTTTTTACACAACCTACTACACCTATAAAATGTGGGGGTGCTCCTCAAAAAATTGCCTACCTCGCTGCAGACTACTTCCGTATGCACAATATGAGTGATAGAACAAAAGTCACATTTGCCACACCTGGAACAGTTATTTTTGGAGTAAAAGTTATTGCTGACAGTCTTATGAAGGTGATAGAGAGATATAATATTGATTTTAAGCCTTTTTACGCCCCTATTAAGATAGATGGCCCAAACAGAAAAATAACATTTAAACACATAGGTTCAAAGGATAATCTGTGCGTTGTAAATCAGGATGGATCAGCTGATACTTCAGCTGCTCCCGACGAAATAGTGATGGATTATGATATGCTGCATCTTGCTCCTCCTCAGACTGCTCCAAAATTTGTAAAAGAGTCCTCACTGGTCAATGCTGCCGGATGGCTGGATGTAAATATCAATACCTTGCAGCACGTGCGATACCCCAATATTTTTGGAATGGGTGATGTGGCTGCACTCCCTACTGCAAAAACAGGGGCAGCAATCAGAAAACAGGTGCCAGTAGTGATGGCTAATATCCTGCACATGATCAAAGACAAGCACTTGGGCAAAAAAATATATGAAGGATATTCATCCTGCCCTTTGGTGACCGGATACGGAAAGATGATACTGGCAGAGTTTAATTACAAAAATGAATTTACCCCTGATCCAAAATTGAAGCAAATGCTTATTTTTGACAGCACTAAAGAAGACTGGCGCCTTTGGATGCTTAAAAAATATGGATTGCCTTATCTTTATTGGAACAAAATGATGAAAGGCGTCGAAGTTTAATTATGTTTTTTTCCTGATGAAAGCTGGAATATTTTTTTGATGATAATGAAGATATTCAATTGACATTACTAAAATAAAATCAAGGCAACACAGATGCACTAAGTTCCTCTTTTATCGGAATTTTAGACATGGCCAACTCAGAAATGGCCGTAATGCTCAAGCTGGGATTGACACCGGGATTGGCGGAGATCATACTGCCGTCACAGATCATCATATTCTTATAGTTAAAAACCATATTGGCCTTATCAATCACTCCTGTGGAAGCATTTTCTCCCATACATGCTCCTCCGAGTATGTGTGCTGTAGTAGGTACACCCAAAAGGGTTTCACTGTTCATGACCATTGCTTTACCATTGATAATGGTCTCAATTTTGCGTGCTATTTCCTGCGCCTTGGGATTAAATGCTGTAGGAAGAGGACCTTTTTCAGGTTTTGAAAATATAAAACCCGCCCGTGATCTGACTAACCTCAACGTAGAATCTATACTTTCCATATATAGTAAAATATGTGTCCTTTTACTCCAGTCATCTACAAAAAAGATTTTCAGATTGTCCAATGGGTGGATAAAAAAATCTTTTATAATCCTATAAAAACGTACAAAAATATTACTCCCTTGCACCATTGGGGCCATAAACAAACGCCAGAAGCCGGAACCGGAAGAATATTTTACAGGTTCTACATGTCTGCTTTCGTCCAGGTGCACAATGGAGCCGATAGCTATGCCTTCCGAAAAAAACAGCTTTTTTTGTCATAAGTAGTCACCCTGATGAGACTCTCAGAGTTGGTTCTGATGCCCTGTCCGATCATATCTGACAGGTTTTGAGTGATGATGTCTTGAGTTTCAGCAACAGCCTGACGGTGCCTGTCACCCCTCCTGCAAAAATCACTCCTTTGGCATTGATTTTACCTTTGGCTGAAAACCAGGATAGAGAGTCCTTAAAGTGTATTGTATAGCCCGTACTTCCATCATCCTGTACTGGTACCACATCATAAACTTCCTTTTCTGCAAGGATCTGCGCACCGAGCTGTTGAGCCAGATACAGATAGTTTTTATCCAGCGTATTCTTTGCATTATATCTGCATCCCAGCATACACCCGCCACAAAGATTACAACCGGTACGGTCAGGGCCTTTCCCATCAAAATAGGGGTCAGGTACAGTCATTCCTATTTTACCGAAATGCACCGCAACATCTGTTTTTTCGAAAGTAACATCACTACCCATTTCATTTGCCATTTGGAGCATGGCTTTGTCATTCCGACTCATATACGGATGTCGTTCAGCACCCAACATTTTTTTTGCCAGTTCATAATAGGGTTTCAAGTCATTTTCCCAATCACTTAGTCCCTTCCAGTGACCCGAATTAAAAAATTCTGATTTTGGGACGGGCAATGTATTGGCATATACTAATGAGCCACCTCCGACTCCTACACCACTCAGGGCTACAACATGTCTATAAAGAGTCATCTTAAATAAGCCCTGTAATCCAAGCCCCGGCAACCACATCCACTTGCGCAGGTTCCAGTTGGTTTTAGGAAAATCTTCAGCCTGATTAAACCATTTGCCTTTTTCTATCACTAATACTTTGTAGCCTTTTTCAGAGAGGCGCAGAGCAGAGACTGACCCACCGAATCCACTACCTATTATGACATAATCGTATTGGTTCATGATTGGAATTTTTATAAGCTTTACTTTTTATACAAATTGTCATTAACACCCTTATACGGCTATAACCTCATTTTAGTAAGTAGGATCGTACATCAGGTTTTTGATATAAGTCCTGATATTTTTAGGTTGTTCCTTTCTGGCCATCCCTATTTCATACAAATGATTGGCTACTGCTACGGCAATTTCAAAAGAAATTGTTCTGAGATTGGTCATTTTGGGATAAAGCGTGCCTGACTCAAGGTCAGATTGATGTATTTGTCTGGCCAACTCCAGTGCAGCAACCAAAAAAACAGTGTCAGGAAGACTTTTTGCTTCTACCGCCATAGCCCCTAAACCTACACCAGGAAAAATATATACATTATTGCCCTGTCCTGGATTAAAAGTCTTATCTCCTAGCGTCACAGGCATAAATGGGCTTCCACTTGCAAACACTGCTCTTCCATCGCTCCAATGATATGCTTCCTCTGCGGTACATTCTGCTTTAGATGTTGGATTGGACAATGCAAAAATGACAGGACGTACGTTTTGCATCGCCATGAGTTCTATGACCTCCTTAGTAAACGCACCTTTGGCACCTGATGCTCCTATGAGTATAGTAGGTTTGATCTCTTTAATGGCATCAATGAAGTTTAATGATGGTACCGGCTGAGCATATTTTTCATTATGCGCCATGACGCCTTTGCTGTCTTTGACCAGCAAGCCGTGTATATCCACAAACCACAATCTCCCGAGAGCTTCTTGTTCAGTACACCCTTCATTGATAAATGCCTTCAACAATAAGTCCGCTATACCTGTGGCTGCCGAGCCAGCTCCCAGAAACATGACTTTCTGATCCCTGAAGGCTTCACCTGTAATACCTGATGATGTATATATGCCCGACAAGGCTACTGCTGCAGTTCCCTGGATATCATCATTAAAACAAAGTACACGGTTTTGATACTTTTCGAGAATTTTATATGCATTGGGGGTCACAAAATCTTCAAATTGTATGAGTGCTTTTGGAAATTTTTCCTGCACTGACATCACAAATTCTTCTACTATTTCGTCATACTCCTTGCCTTGAAGTCGCTTATGCGGATAGCCCAGATACATAAAATCTTCCAGTAACTTTTCATTGTCAGTCCCCATATCCAACATGACGGGCAAACAATATTCCGGACTGATACCTCCCCCCGCTGTATAGAGAGATAATTTGCCTATAGGAATACCCATACCATTGCACCCTAGATCTCCCAATCCAAGAATCCTGGAACCGTCTGTCACAACAATGACTCTTACGTCTTTTTCCGGCCAGTTGTCCAGTAGATTTCGGATATCACCTTTGTCTTCAGGAGTGATATAAAATCCTTTGTCTATCCTGTAAATATGCGAAAACTGCTGGCAGACCTCTCCTACAGTCGGGGTGTAAATGATAGGAAGGAGTTCAGGTATATAGTCTATAACTGTCCTGTAAAAAAGCCGTTCGTTTCTATCCTGCAGGGCAGATAAGAAGATATATTTTTCAATATTTGACTCTTTGCGCCGAATGTTTTCTATAACTCTTATTTTTTGAATTTCCTGAGATGAGATGGTATAAGGCAACAATCCTCTGAGACCGAGATTTTCTTTCTCATCCAGGGTAAATGCCGTCGATTTACTTAATCTCTTATCCTTCAGAACTTCAACACCTCTCTTTTCCATGATCTTGTCTCAATGTGGCAAAAATTAAAATATTAAAACCGAATAAATCTAAAATTTTGGATGGTTCGTCTGAAAACATGGTATTAAACCTCATTCGAACACGTCTTCACAAGGGTGCAAAATAGTTAATTTTTCTTTTTAGTGTATGATTTTTAGAGCTAAATTGGCGTAATCAGATATTGTATAGTCCATCTCAAAGACCCAATCTAACTTTTACAGCCTGCGTATATCCGTCCGATGTGATTATAGTAGTTCTTTCTTTGTCATCTATTACCAGCATGAGCCTACCTTTCAAGTAGCGGTGTATCTCGGCTATCCATGTTTTATTGATGATATACGATCTGTGAACTCTGATAAAATTCTCAGGAAGATTTTCTTCGAGGGTACCTAATGATTTTTCGCAAAGATAGGTTTTGTTGGCAGCTGTAGATACTGTTACATATTTGTCATCAGCCTTGAGAAGTGTGATATCTTCATAGTCAATGAGTAAGATTTTATGTCCGCACTTGACTGCAAGCGAGGTTTGTTTAGGTTTGCGCTGAGCCTCGAAAAAAAGTGTTGCCAGCTTAGTGTAATCAGGCACAGGGACCAAATGCCGGAACTGACTTATTTTATCAATGGCCTTATTAAAGCGACCATCATCAAATGGTTTGACCAAATAATCTACCGAAAACACCTCAAATGCCTGGACAGCATATTCTGCGTAAGCTGTAGTAAAAATAACCATCGGGTGATAATCCAATGCTTGTAATACTTGAAAACCATTCATATCTGGCAAGTGAATATCCAGAAAAAGCACGTCAGGGTGATATAGATTTGTCATCTCTATGGCAGCCTTGCCCGTGTCCGCCCGGCCCAACAGTTTTATATTGTCCGTATGTTGGCCCAACATATGTTCAAGTCGGAGCCTCGCTGGATATTCGTCCTCTATGATGATGGCTGTGTACATGATAGCAAAGAAACAATCTTACTGTCATGTATCCAAACATTTTCTGACGAAACGGGATATATGGGAGTGAAATGGAAGAGTAAAAGTAACCCAGCCTTCAACTCATGGTCTCTAATCCCGTCAACTATTCCCTCATTACTAATTTTTGAGTCAAGGCGATTATTAATTTATTTTTTCACGTAGAGGGTACGTCAGTGCAAAAAACCAAAATATGCACACTATAAGAGAAACTTTTGTGATGAATGCTCTGAGTCGGTCAGGCCATGTATCCACACCATTGAAAGGAGACTTTATGATCGGCGAAAAGTTTGTCATCGAAGTCGGCGGCGCCAATAAGACTTTTCATCAACTCAGCGGAATGCCCAATGCCATACTTGTAAAGGAAGGAATTAGCAGAGGTTCGACGGGTGTTTTGCCGATGTGGATTCTAGGTTTATTGAAGACTAAAAGGTAAGATTTTCGATATGTAGTATATATAAATTGCAAATTATTTTCTAGCAGTATGTAATTAATTTTTTTTGTACTATAAAATAAACAATTATAGATTCAATTATTTTTTAGTGTGATAGACTATCTTCCAGTAATAGGCTGCCAGCGGCAATGGCACAATCAGGGTATAAACCACAAGTATTCCTTCATAGGAATTCATATTCCTTTCTACATCAAAGAACTCCCAAAATAATTTGAGTAAAAGAAAGTAAAAAATGACACACGTTAAATAAATGGCCAGTTTATCTTTGTAGCCCGGATATTTATCTTTACCAAAAAAGAACCGATATAATCCACCAAAGATCTGCACGATAGCGATAGTTAGGTTAATCCAAATAAGTACCGAAAGAATAATCATAATAAAATCTGACACCTCATTGCAAATTTTTTATCAATCAAAAGTATCTGACCAAAATGTTTACCTAAATACTAACCAAAATAAGTACCCAATTATTTCTTCTTTTGTTTGGCTTCTATCTTTGGCAGATCTTTTTTGTATTGCGCAGGATCCCATTTTATTTGCCAGTTGCTGACATAATCAGCTAAAGGTGGTAAGCCAACTGAAGCACGACGAACGTCCACATTGTCAGGGTCTTCCAGAGGTAACACATAGTGCTGTCCAGACTCATCATCCCTTCCCACCTGACTGCCATAAATCTGACGTTTTCCTTGTCTCAGCGCCACACGGTCTTCCAGCAAAGCCAAGCTACTCCCTTGAGCTTTATTTTTTTTGACTGCTTCCCTCATGAGTGGCAAATATTTTTCCTGAATGGGTAAGTCAGCATGTTGGATCACCAAAAAGATCGCAGAACTTCCTTGTCTTCCTACTATGTCCGGACCTATCCAACCATGAGTATCAAGGATTTTGCAGACTTTTATCAGATTGATAGAGTCCTTTTCATTAATTATTTTCCAATGATCTTGCATTTCCTTGGATTTCCAACCATACTTGGCTTCTATTTGATCAATTTGCTGCCTGTATTTCTGATCTTCCATATAAACGGTGTCTAGGACAGCTACCAACGTCTTGTCAAGATTAGCTTCTTCCTTATCTTTATTTCCCTTGATAATTGCAAGTATGGGTTGCCATCTTTTGTCACCATGAAGTGAATTAAGGTCAGTATCCTGGGTAATATGTCCAATATTGGTGTAATTTGCTTTGGTCGCAATCCGATTTAGTTGAAAAAATGCACTATCAGGTACGCCTGCCAAAGCCCAGGAACATGCCGCATTGTATCGGTCGGGAGACATGCCCTTCCAGCCATTGACTTTAAATGCATCTGAATATCTTTGAGCAGATTTTAGATAATCTTTTGCTTTATACAGAGAATCCGCTTCTTTTGCATATTGTGTATAAAGCGCATTTTGAGCTGAACTAACCATTGTAAAAACCAATAAAATGGATAGTGAAAATAATAATTGTTTCATAATAAATAATTTTAATGTTCAACAAAATTAGAATTTTATTTTAATGTATTAATACTAGACAATATTTTAACATCAATTTAACTGGTCTTATAGGACTCTGTCCCAAATACTATCTCCACACATTTCTCAGGCTCATTGATAAAACTAAATGTGTGTCGATCAGGGTACAAAACTTTGAGCTTTTTAGCAATACTGCTCAGACCATATCCGGAATGCATATTTTCTGAAAAAGGTGGCCCACTATCATAAATACGAAGAGTGAGCGACTTGTCATTAGTTTCTGCTGTGATGCGAATTTGGATCACATTATCTACCGTGTTATATCCATATTTTATGGCGTTTTCGACGATCGGTTGCAAGGTAAATGATGGCATCATGACTTCCATTGCATCATCATTGTTAGGTAGTATCACTTGAAGCCGATCACCAAATCTGATTTTTTCTATCATGAGATATGATTTTAATATCTCCAATTCTTCACCTAAGGTTATCATTGGTTTTGATTTGATTTCACCGCATTGTTTATAAAATTTTGCCAACTGGAGTGCCATATCTTCGGTTTTTCGTGGTTCTGTGCGGGCAAGAGATGCAATGCTATTGAGAGCATTGTAAAGGAAGTGTGGATTGATGCGAGATTGGATGGATGCTAAAGAAGCTGAAGATATTAAATTACTTGTAACTTGTTTGTGATACTCTGTCGATTTAAAATCTAAATACTTTAAATAAGAGTACATGAGATAAGCTAATGAAAATGCTGACCAATAAATAAATTGTTCTTTTTCACTATTTTCTATGGTATATTGATGATATGTATTGGTATTAATTAATTGAAGAATTTCTGATAGAACCGGTAAAAATAAAAATTCAAAAGTCATTCCTATCACAAAAATAATTGTAGTATTGTATAAATATCTTAATTTTAAACTTCCAATTTTATCTGTTTCTTTCGCTTTAAAGATGAAGAACAAAATAGTGCTTATAATAAAAATATATTTAAAAAACATAACCCAAAAGAGGAGAATAGATCTCGAATTATATTGATCAAAAGCCAATATACAACCTAATAAAACCACACTGAAATATTGCCAATAATGTTTTAAATTCCAAGTTTCATTGATCTTATCAATAATAAAAATACAAAAACTGAAAATAAAGACGAGAAAAATACCCGCGGCAATCCATATTCCTGTTGTTTTAGTTTGTTCAATGTCTGTCCCAAATTGTAACTAACTTTTCCATTTGTTCTTAAACTAGTAAGCTCTGAAATATTATATAGTGTTAGTTTATCATGAAATAAAACAGGATTTTCAATTATATTATTTGCCCATAGTACCTCACAAAAACAGTTGTCTTTCTTTTTGTTCTTATGGTAAGAATACCTAGGACTCAACAACTCAACCATATCATCCCATTTTATCAGTTGGGTATCTTTTCCTTTATAAACTAACACAGTGGTGTCACTTAACGTGCCTTTATACAATGCAAAACTGGTCACTTCTTCTTTGTAAGTAATTAAAAGATCTCCATCAATAAGATTATTAATATTTGATTCTTTAAAAATAGTAAC
>JADKCF010000020.1 GCA_016714765.1 Saprospiraceae bacterium
TGCATTGATGTACAACTACCCTACCAATATAGAAGAAGCAGGTGTCAGGATTAAGTTGCATGAAGAATTGGCTGATACCTATTTTACACCTGATGATCAGCTCAAATATCAGGAATACGCCATAAAAAGTAATCAGAACATCTTTATAGGTGATGACACAATTCAACTTGTGGGCTTTGACAAAGCTCCTGTACATGCCAACTATAAACCTCAGGATGGAGATATTGCCATTGGCGCATTGATGAAAATTAAAAGTAAATCTGTCCAGGAGGACGCAGCACCACTGTATATCATCAGGGAAAATCAACCCATGAGTATAAAGCACTATTCAGCAAAAACAGGATTGCATATCCGTTTCAGCAACATTGACCCTGCTACAGAAACATTTTCTTTTAAAATAGCCAAAGATAAGAGAAAGTCAGATGTAATCAAACTGGGGGTTGCCACTGATGTGCCTCGGACTGATTATCTTATTCTTCAGGCGACTATATTTCCAGGCATCAATTTATTTTGGGCAGGAAGTATACTGATGATGGCCGGACTATTTTTAGCTGCGTGGGTCAGGTACACCAAACGGTCGTCACTATGAAAACAAGGATTGTCATTTTAGGTTCCGGCAATGTTGCCTGGCACCTGGCACATAATTTTGTGAAAGCAGGGTGCCAGGTACTGGAAGTGTACGGTCGCCATCCGGACAGAAGCCGGTATGTATAAAGCTCTGGGCAACATTAATTATATTACAGACATCCATGATTTATCCCAAACATCCGACATTTATTTTATCTGTGTTAAGGACGATGCTATAGAGGATGTAGCAAATGCCATTCCATTCGAACTGCGTGAAGACCAGATATTGGTACACACTTCAGGGACGGTACCGTCTTCTATACTATCATCCTATGCCAGGATGTATGGTTGCTTCTGGCCAGTGCAAACCCTCACCAGAGGTAAAGAAATAGTATCGGACGAACTTACTGTAGCCATCACAGCGTCACAAGATTATGTAGAAATAGCTTTGGTACAATTGGCAGATCGTATCGCTTATCATTCTAAGGTCGTTAGTGATGAAAAAAGGAAAAAACTCCATATGGCAGCTGTTATTACCAATAATTTTGGATATTTTCTTCTTACGATGGCATATGATTACTGCCAAAAAGAAGATCTTGACTTTAAGCTATTGACATCACTTATCAAAGAAACAGCTTATAAGGCCAATGCACCGGATTTTCCGGAATCTCAAACAGGACCGGCAAGACGAAACGACTTGTCTACTATACAACAACATCTGAATATGCTTAGTGCTTATCCTGAACTGTATAAGTATTATAGTCTTTTTACTGAAAGTATCATTCAAAAATATCATCATTCATGAGAATCATCGGAGAATTTGACCTTGATCAGATAAAAGTCACTATATTCAAAATGAATGAAAGGGTGTCTGTAAAATTTGAATTTAACCTCCTCGAACAAGTATATAAGTTTCGGGATGGAAGTGGAATCAACACCACTGAGGATATAAAAAAATTATGTACTGAAGAATTTTCAGTCAATATTAAACAAATTTTCAGTCAAATGGCAGATGCAAGAGCCACTGCGCTACTTTCTATGCAAGGTATGGATGGAGATGAAAACACGTTTGATGTAATAATCTGAAGTAAAGGCTTATCCACTAAAACTTGCTTACAACCATAGATGCCACGGGATCCGGCTTAGAATCAATAAGAGACCCAAGCCAAAGTATATCAATACCGGTCTTGCCGCATAACTACCTGAAGCTGCAGATTGTTTTTTAGATTTTAAGTAACCTATAGTAATGAGTGCTATTCCAATGATGTTGACCAGAGGGTGTTCTACAGCCAATAGCCTGCCCAAAGAGTCTTTCATGGTCTCCCCGGATAGATTGCTCATACCTAGTGGTGAAGTAAAATAAAGTATGATACCCAACAACAAGTTGTATATGACCTGCTATCATTCCGAATAATGCGATTTTTTAGATTGCCGTACTCCTTTTTATCATTCCATGCCATAGCGGCCATGACAATATTGATAACCAAAAGGACCAATACAGCCCATGCAAAATAAGAGTGAAATGATTTTATAATGGTATACATGCTAAGATTTTTACTGGGCAAAGATAAAAATTAGTTTGGAATTCGCACCATGATCAGGTTTTTATACCTTACAAAACATCTGATATTATTACTTTTATTACTTAACTTTAACACTGACACCATTACTATGGCTGCTGAATTCGGGTGCGTACATACATTCGATTGAGGTGATACCCCCTGAAAATTCGCCTCTATGAACTGCCGTGAGCGGATATTCGAATACAAAGGTACCCTTCGGAAGGTAATTAAAGTAAAAATGTGTCGCAACATCCCTTGTGGTTTCGTAATACCCCAGTTGGCCCTGTTGTTTATGCTCAGAAATAACATTAATCGGTTCAAAACCACTTGCACGCATATCTTTCATGTGTACATACTCCATTTGTCTGTCTACACGAAGTTCGATTCTGACTATCAATTTATCACCTGGTTTGAGGATGGTACCAGAAACTATCTCTTCCAATATTTCTCCCCTGGCTGTCCTTGCAACTTTATAAAGTTTTTTATTCAGCTTGAGTGGCGTATCTTCAAAAGTTTTGATCTTGTCCAATTGCTCGAAATACTGATAATAACTAGCTCCCCAGGCTATGGATTTGTTCTTGTTGGAAATTCGGATAATAGCCATATCTTTAGACATCATATCTCCGGTATAGATTTTTTTAATAAAACCTGTACCTGCCTCAGAATTTTGTGCATTGATAATAATGTTTTCTTTTCCTATAGAGATATCCGGTTCTATACTCTCTGTCACCCATTGCGAAATATCTCCTTTTTCACCCTGGATAAGCAGTGCATAAATGGCTGCCGCTGTGGACTTTGATGTTTTCCAATGATTGGTCTGCTTATTTTTCAGCAACCATATCTTCATTTTGTCAGCTTCATCTTTTTTACTTTCGACCTCAGCAAAAAGCTCAATCATCAATGCATGCCTTTCTATGGGAAGCTGATACCAGTAAAAGCCATTACCCTGATTCCAGTACATACCCAACTCCTCATTGCTAAAGGATTTCTCCCTCAGTGATTTTGTAACATTCAATGCCATATTGTCATCATTCCTATGTAACACCAGTCCTATCATCGCCTGCGTGTACAGATCGCGTTTAGTCCAGTATTTCTGTGCCTGACCATAATAATACTTTCTGGCTTCGCTGGTTAATGGTAATGGATTGGTATGTTTAAAAAATGTCCTGACATACATATAGTGGACTGACAAATCATCCAGATGGTCATCGTTTATATTGCCACCATACCTTTTTATATCTTCCTGGAGTTTTTGATATCTTCTCACCAACTCAGTATCCATGTAATTCAAAGCCTTGGAGATGATGTTTTCCAGCGCAGGATCCTTGATTTCCAGTACCCCCAAATGATAAAGATGACCTAAATTTTCTAGGATATTTTGGGTGGTATAAACGTCTTCTCTTCCACCGGATATCCATGGAAAACCACCATTGGAAATTTGTCTCTCAGCCAGTCTCTGTATCGCATTTGCTTTTTCATCGGCCATTTTATTTAGGTCAAAAAGAATAGCAATATTTCTCTTTTGCTCTGTCTCTGACACGGCCTGCATCAACCAGGGTGTTTCCTCCAGTAAGGCTGTTTTGAGCTCCTGATTTTTTGACAAATTGCTTATGAGCGCATCTTTATCCCTTGAATTCCATTGATCGAATACAGCTTTGATTTTAGGATGTGCGATAGCTATTTTAGAAGCCAATGCATTGGCAAACAGCCTTTCAGAAATAGCCAGCGTTCCCGGGTTACTTTGGCTGTTTATATAAGGGAGGGCCTGTATAGCATACCAGACAGGATTGGAAGTATATTCAAATGTATATCTAAAATCCTTTTTGGTAGTACTTACATTATTTTTAAAAGCGTTAAAAGTAAAGGTTTTGGTTTCATTTCCTTTGATCCATAACGGCATGGACTCTGTCACCAACATTCTATTGGTAATTACCGGGATAGTATTCTCTTCTCCATCCGTATGACCATTTGCTTCGGCTGTGATTCTATAGGTAATCGCCTGGTAAGCTGCATCAGGTATAAACAAGTCCCAGGTCAGTCCCTGTGATCTGCCTTTTTCAAGGCTAAAGTCCAGGATAGCAGGAGACTTCACAAGTTCGTAGGTGATGTCCTTCATCGTGATTGCATCCAAAATCTGAAGACTGGCTTTGCCTTTATGTGCCTGTTCGCTCAGATTGGAGACTTTGGCAGAAAAGGAAATTACGTCCCCATCTCTGACAAATCTGGGAGCATTGGGAAATACCATAATGTTCTTTTGAGTCTGTACTGTCCGATCATCATAACCCGTCATAAAATCTTGAGTATGCACAAAACTCATTAACCTCCATCTGGTAAGTGCTTCATTCATATTAAAAGCTAATATGATATCGCCATCCTTGTCAGTTCTTACTTCAGGAAAGAAAAAAACTGTTTCTTTCAGATTTTTTCGCAGCGGCTCATCGTATTTTGCTTTACCACTTTTGCCTTCTTCATCCTTTGTTGTTGTGGCAGCCTGGTCTGAAGTATTGGTCTGAGACTCTTGTGCCGTTGCAGAAGGAGCGACCCCATCCATCAAAGCCACATCCTGTGGTGCTCCTGCCCGCATACTTTTCATCATCACAACATTTCCTCTGCCACCATTATAATATACCGAGCCTTCTGTAAGTGGTATCAAAGATGGATAATTGAGATTGGTAATAGCCACTTGATCTTCATTGCCATAATAGTAATATTGTCCTGTCACCAGATTAAATCCAGGAACCTCTATATTTACAGAAGCATAAGAAGAAGGATAAAATGAAGAACGCCAGTTATGGCTTATAAACTGATCCAATGAAGCATCGTACATGGCAGCAACCATTTCAGCAGCAATTTTATCTTTTTGCTGACCCGATATTTTGATTCTGTATTCCTCTTTGGCTCCTGGCAAGGTTTTATCTCTGAATGTCTCAAATGTAATTTTTAAGTCCTTATTAGTCCAGGGTACATCTAAATGATAGGATTTTTCAAATCTTCGGTTTTGAATAATATAATTGATTTTAACATTGACCCCACCACGATAGCTATCTGACACAGGGAGTTGAATCAATCCTTTTTTATCAGCTTTGATGATCTTATCATAAAGTAGCTGTCCGTCCTTTTCTATCAGAGCATGGACAAATACAGGTTTTTCGGATGCTCCAGCTTGTATTTCGATTTTTTCTCCTGGTTCAAAACTAGTTTTATTCAGTTTCGTAAACAAAAAATCTGATTTTGGAAACATATTCTTCTCAAAATCGGTGACTACAAAGTAATTGACCAATATTACTTTTTCTCCATTCATGTCCGTGGATTGTGCTTCCAGTTTATAAACAGCCGGAGTAAGCTTAGACTTGATCTCCGTTGAATCGTTGGTAGTGAATGAGCCAGATAGAACTTTACGGGCAATCTCCCATTTAGAAAAATCATTTTCAGGACTAACAGGATACTGAGGGAAGTATTTTTCTGCCATTTCTTTTGGCAATGGAAAGTTTGTCTTACCGTCCCAATATCTGTTTATCAGTACTGTGGTGGGCTCTTTTAGCTGTGATAGAACGTATGTACCACTTACTACCACCTCCTGATTTGAATGACTTTTAGCCAGTATTTTTAGTGGCTTAATATCGACCTTGTCAATAGTATTGGAAACATTGGAAGACAATGTGTATGCAGTATATCCCGCTGAGACTGACTCAGAGAAGGACCTTGTTTCACCTCTTTGGTCTGTTACATCCGCATCTACCCGATAAACAAAAACCGGCTGGTCTTTTTTATCTACTTTCAAGTCAGGTATCGCTGAAAACTCTACTATAAACTTGCCATCGGCATCGGTTGTGCTCTCCCCCTGCATCACGATAAACTCGCTGGAAGGGTAAGGCATACGCCACCACCAACCCCAGCCCGGAAATCTAGCTGTTCTGATAACCTTGTACTTGACCTGAGCCCCATCTACAGCTGTACCTGCCAACGTAGTAGCTACACCTTGCATTTTTATTTTCTCATTGAGTTTGTATTCTCCTTTTACCGGCTCTGCTTTAACTTCAAATGTTGGCCTCTTGTATTCTTCGACCTGAATATTTCGCATGCCGTAAATATCATTTTTTGATTGAAGTTCAAGAGTAAAAGAACCATTCATCCTTCCTGTGGGAATAGTAAAACTACCCTGTATGCTTCCGAATGGGCTGGAAGTAAGAGACAACCTGGATATTTCCTGATAGTTTGCATCTTTAAAAACTACATCTACGGTTTCGTTTTTGAGAAGTGCAGGAATTTGCTGTGCACTGTTTTTAATCAGTATGGTCTTAAAAAAAACTACTTGTCCAGGCCTGTAAATAGATCTGTCTGTATAAAATTCACCAAATTTTGTTTCATTAGCTTCATAATTTTGATAATCATAATGAAACTGATTTAAATCCAGGTGGTCTTTGCCGTTGTCCAGCACGACTTTAAAGTTTCTTTCTGCAAGTTGATTGGTCACCGCTACCCTGCCCTGCGCATCAGTGATATAGTTTCCGCTTTTTATAAATTCGTACTTCCTGTTTGAAGGGTTATAATTTTGCTGCAAAAGTGTTATTTTGCCCCCGGCTACTGGTTGACCGGTGACCCTATTGTTGACTATAAAATTGCGTTTCCCATCTGCAATAAATGATGTATAAGCAAGGTCTGAAATATGAAATATGATGTATTGTAGGATAGGTTTATCCACATCCAAACTGCTCACGAGCACCGCATACTCTCCATATGGCAGCTTGGTATGACTCATCTCCATACGCTGACTTACATAATTTTCGCTTTTCGTCAGATTCTGTTTCTCTACTCTCAGTTTTGTTGCCATTTTAAGGTAATCAATGACTTTTTCCTGGCCGTCATTTCTAGACAATTTATAAAAATCCTGATCAAGCTTTAAAGTTTCTATTTTTATACTGTTGACGTTATTATAATCCATAGCCAGCAGCAAGGGGGCCCCTGATGGATAGACCAGCTCTCCATACAATTGAAGCGAAGGTTTTGTTATCTCATTTATAATCTGCAGACACTTGCCTGCGCCGGGGGATTCAGGATGTTTTTTGACTGCATCTTTACACAAATTCAGTGCTTTGACATTGGCTAAAGTATCCTCTTTTTGTGACTTGATTTGGTTGGCCATTGCCGCAATGATTTCAGTATAATATGGTGCATTCTTGTTTACATCTGCCAGTCGGGTCAGACCATTTATATAAAGCTCCGCTTTATCTTGCATGGTAGCCTGCTGAAAAACATATTGCATCCTCTTTAAATCATAATCCGCTGCAGCTTCTTTATTACCTGCGTTGATTTGGATTCTAAGTATATCCTGATACAAGCGAATCATTTTATACCTTGACGATGCAGTGTCATCAGTTACTACTTTTTTACCAATAAATTCCTTTGCATCCGCTAAATACCAAGGCTCATTCACAGCAAAACTTGCTGCATTTTCATTGCTGTATGTGTCATAGCTGTTGAAAAAATCAAAAGCTCTATCAGCCAGTACTTCATACAATGTAGGTCTGAATGGTTTTGCTGCTTTGTCAAATGGATTCATTACAGGTAAAATCATCCACTCCGGATTTAAGTAATGAGTGATCATTGACAGAAAACAGATACCATGTCTCTATAGTCTGCAAAAACTGCTGGGTTGTCCAGGTTCTGAAATCAGGCCCTTTTTCGCCAGATAACTCGGTTCTTTGGGAGATCTCCCAGCGGTAGTTATCAAAATATTTTTGATACAATTCTGCCAGATATGATGCTGATATCTGTTTTACAGGAGCATGGGATTTATTGACCATACCCTCGAGACGGGCAATTGCATTTTCCATACCTTTTTCATCAGTGACTATTGTAAGCCTGGATATATAAATGATACTTTTTGTGAGTTGTGCATCATTTTTTTCGGATTCTGCAATTTTATAAATCTCTTCTGTTTTTTCCAATGCAGACTTGGGTAGTCCAGAGTTGATCAACTCTTCTACTTCCTTCCAAGCTTTTTCATAATTAAAATCCGTTTTGGATGGATTGACTGTTATTATGCCCATAAGGATACTTAATGCTATTACAAAAACCTTCATTATCTTTAATATTATATATACAAACTATGGTATAACGAAAAATTACACCCTTTCATTTCTAATGATGCAAAAACATGAGTAAAAGTAACTTAAAATCTGTTAAAAGATTCATAAATAAATACAGACAGATTAACTTTAAAACAAAAAAGGGAACCAACACATATGTTGACTCCCTTTCTATAACCTGAATATTAATTGCTTTTTATTATTTGTCTACGTATCTTCTTTCTTTGATCTTGGCTTTTTTGCCGGTAAGTGCTCTAAGATAGTACAACTTAGCCCTTCTCACCTTACCTCTCTTGAGTACTTCTATCTCAGCAATAGCAGGTGATGAAAAAGGAATGATCCTTTCAACTCCTACACCATTAGAAATTTTTCTAACAGTAAAAGTTTTAGTTGCACCTTCTCCGTTGATCTGTATGACATCACCACGGAAAACCTGAATTCTTTCCTTTGCTCCTTCTATAATTTTGTAACTTACTGATATATTATCTCCAGGTCGGAAAGAAGGTAATTCTCTTTTTGGAGTCAACTGTTCGTGAACGTAATCTATTAAATTCATGATCTTGATTATTAAACATTTCTGAATTGGAGCGCAAAGATAGATTTAATTTTTATTAATAGGTAATATTCTAATAAAAAAATAAACATATTTAATATTCCGTCCAATAATCCACCGATTTTCAATACACTTATGTCCCCCATCCAGACTCATTTTAATATATTTGTAAATAGATTGATTCATCCGATAATTGAAAAAGATTTTCATTTTACAAATATATCACATATGTTTGCACATCATTTACATATACTTACTACATGAAACAACTTTTTGTATTCATTTTTATAATCAATTGTGTTCCTGTTGTTTATTCACAGCAGAACCTTCAGAGTAACATTAATCAAATTATATCCAAACCATTCTACAAGCATGCCAATATTGGTATAAGTGTAAGGGATGTCAAGACGGGAGAGCTTCTGGCAGAAGTATCTAAGGATAAAGTAATGATTCCTGCCTCTACGATGAAGCTTGTTACAACTTTTGTGGGACATCAGATATTGGGCGAAAATTTCACTTTCGAAACTAGTATCTCCTATGACGGCGAGTTGGATGCAGAAGGCAATCTCCGCGGAAATATCTACATTGAAGGTAGCGGCGACCCTACACTCGGCTCAGACAGGATACCCGGATCTCAGTCTGCTTCTGTCCTTATCACTAAAATCGCCGATGATATCTATTTACATGGAATAAAATGTATAGAAGGAAATATTATTGCTGATCAGTCCGTTTTTGACTCCTCTCCGATATCTTCTTCCTGGCAGTGGAACGATTTGGGCAATTATTATGCTTCGGGTGCCTGGGGTCTCAACTTTAACGAAAATACATACAGCATATTTTATGAAAGGAGTGGCCCCATAGGAAGTCTTACTAAAATATCACACTCAGAGCCTGTTATTCCTGGCCTAAAACTCGATAACTATGTCACAGTAGATAGTGCCAATTCGGTAGACAATGCTTATATTTTTGGAGGTCCACATGTTTATAACAAAAGAGTGGAGGGTACCATTCCACAAGGCAAAACACTTTATAAAGTCAAAGGCGCATTGCCTGACCCCCCTAATTTTTTTGCATCTACTTTGCTAAAAGAGCTCAGAAAAAGAGAGATGGGATGCCACATGTATTCTTCCCTTTCCAAAATAGACGATAAAAAAGTTGCGCAAATGGATCTCTTCATACCGGTCGCCATCTTTAAAAAATATTGTCAGAGTTGCTAATGAACTGAGCATCAATATCTATGCAGAAAGTATACTGAAGACACTAGGACATATGATTGGTAAAAAAGGATCGGACCTTGAGGGGATTGCTGCCATCGAAGAATATCTGGTCTCCCGATCCATTGACGTCACTGCATTGCATATGGAAGACGGCAGTGGACTCTCTGCACGAAATCTTATGAGCCCCGAATTTTTGACAGATTTTTTATATAGATTTTTACGGGGCAAAAATGAAAATTATATAAAAGAACTCATGCCTGCTGTGGGAGTAAGTGGAACTGTCAAAAATTTATTAAGCCAATCTAAAGCCAAAGGCAATATGTGGGTAAAATCAGGATCTATGGACAAAATACTCAATTATGCTGGATATTGTAAAACCGCTTCGGGTCGTTTGGTTGCTTTTTCAGTATTTTTGAATGGCTCGACTGCAAAAAAAATGAAAGACAATAAAACAGAATTAGAAAAAATATTGGATGCTATTTATAGATTTTCATAACTTGGGGCATTATTTCTAAGTTTTTTAAATGCGGAGGATTATTTTTATTTATATTGTATGTGCATCAGCCCTGATAATTAGTTGTAAAGGAAAGGATTACACTAATGTAACACCTGTCATGAAAGAAAGCACACCAGATACTGTTCATGCAGCCGTAGGAGACCTGGAGATTGGTCGTAACAATGTAGGAAGAGCTATATGGCAAAAGCCAAACCTGGTCATCGAAAAACTTGGAGATATTTCTGATAAAGTGATTGCGGATATTGGAGCAGGAACAGGTTATTTTTCCTTCAAGCTGGCCAGTAAGTCTAAAAAAGTGATTGCTATAGAGATCGAACAAGGATTGCTGGACTTTATAGATTCAACAAAAATTAAACTGCCAGCAGACAGAAGAAATCATTTGGAAACGAGGCTGGCAACACCAGAAAATCCAAATCTTAGAGATGATGAAGTCGATATTATTCTGATTATAAATACTGTTGGGTATATACCACATCTGGCCACCTACCTTCAAACTATTAAAAAAGGGCTTAAAAAGAATGGTGTGCTCATGATCATAGATTATAAAATGAAAAGATTACCCATCAATGCACCTCCTAAAGAAGAAAGGGTGTATCTTGACCAACTTGAAGATATGCTTATAAAAGCAGGATATAAAGTTTTCCAAACTGATGACACCTCACTGGACTATCAGTATATCATTCAAGCCACAAAGGCATATTAAAAAATCAAAACCATAAAATAGAACAAATGACTAATTTATCAAACATTGACCTGGGAATTGTCTTAGCATGGATCTTTTTCATGATGGCTTTTGGAGTCTGGATATCCTGGACTAGTAAAAAAGAAACAGCCAATGACTACTTTCTGGCATCCAAATCCTTACCCTGGTGGGCAGTAGGTGGTTCGCTGATAGCGGCCAATATCTCCGCAGAACAATTTATCGGTATGTCGGGATCCGGTTATGCGGTAGGTTTTGCTATTGCTGCCTATGAGTTGATGGCTGCTGTCACCTTACTGATTGTTGCAAAATTCTTTTTGCCCGTATTCATCAAAAAGGAAATATATACCATGCCTCAATTTCTGGAAAAAAGATTTGATACCAGAGTGAGAACCGGCCTAGCCATTTTCTGGGTGATGCTTTTTGTATTTGTCAATATTTCATCTGTATTGTATCTAGGATCACTGGCACTGGAGCAGATTATAGGTATTCCCCTGCTTTATGCCATTATAGGTCTTGCAATATATTCGGCATCATTTTCCGTCACTGGAGGCTTGAAGGCTGTAGCATTGACCGATGTTGTGCAGGTTGTTGCATTGATTTTCGGAGGTTTGGTAGCCAGCTATATGGTACTGGACGCTGTAGGAGGTGGCGTATTATCAGGACTAAGCACATTGGTAGAAAAAGCGCCCGAAAAATTTGACATGATCCTTGACAGATCCAATGAAAAATACCTTGATCTACCGGGAATAAGCATACTCGTAGGAGGTATGTGGATAGCTAACCTCTATTACTGGGGAACCAATCAGTACATCATACAAAGATCACTAGCGTGTAAAAGCCTAGAGGAAGCACAGGAAGGTACTGCAGCGGCTGCCATTGTAAAAATCATACTTCCACTGATTGTAGTTATCCCGGGTATAGCAGCCTATGTCTTAGGAGCTGAAATTTCCAAACCTGACCAGGCATATCCATGGGTTGTGAGCAATTATGTTGGTGTAGGTTTTAAAGGAATAGCTCTTGCAGCATTGATTGCAGCCATAGGTTCATCAGTGGCTTCCATTGTCAATAGTGCTTCTACCATTTTTACTCTTGACATTTACAGACCTTTGTTTATGAAATATGATGTCGAGCGCAAACAGATTCTTTCTCCATTGGAACACAACAGTAGTCAGTTGACTGTAAAAGAAGAAAACCAACTGGTCAGAGTCGGCAAATGGTCAGCACTTATTTTTATAATCATTGGTGTTATACTGGCACCTCAGCTGGGCAGTCTGGGTGAAGCATTTCAGTTTATACAGGAATACACAGGATTTATTAGTCCAGGTATACTTGCCATTTTTATTTTGGGTTTGTTTTGGAAAAAAACATCCACCAATGCTGCATTTTGGGGCGTGATTGTTTCATTGCCTTTATCTATGTTTTTTAAATTCCTTCCCAAGTTTGCAGATCTTTCAGGGCTGGCAACTATTGGTTTTTCAGCAATGAACAAGGACGGAGTTTATGAGATACCATTTTTAGATAGGATGGGTTTGAGCTTCCTGTTGATTTCAGCCATCATTATGTTGATTTCTATAAAGGACAATAAAAATGACGACCCTAAAGCCATATACTTTGACAAATCATTATTTCATACTAGCTGGAAATTTAATCTGATGAGTGCTATCGTCATTCTGGCTGTGACATCTATATATTATTTCTTCTGGTAATTATAAGCTTGCGAAAAGTTACTTCTCAATAAAAAAAAAGCGTAATCTTGACTCTTTATTCGGACAAGGTTAACGCTTTTTTTTTTATTGATGCTAACAGTGGTTAACAATGCTTCCCCTATTCTTGTTTAATATAAATAACTGACAGGAGCTGACATCTTGACTTATGCTGGCTTTAGCACCGGTCTACTCAAGTTTCTTCTTTTTAATGGTAAATACCCTGCTCACGTTAAAGCCAAAATGTACACCACCATTGGTCCATGAATTGGTAGTTTCTGTGATAAATCCTTTTTCGATCATGGAAGTACTGTTGGTAAAGTGCAATTGAAAGACGTGTCCTCCAGTCTCAATATCAAAGCCCAGTGACAAAGAGTTGGTAATATCCCCCGAGACCTGATTGGGTAGAAGATAGATGTATTCTCCATTGATGGCTACTCTTTTTGTAAGTTTGATACGGCCTGCGGCACCCAAAGCATACACATCATTTTTCTCTGCATTGGTTTTTACAAGATTTCTATGCACCATGGTTGGACTAAGTTGGAGACTAAATGCTTCACTAAATTTCCTACCTATTATAAGCTGTGTTGTGTAATATAGTCGACTGGAAAAAAAATTGTCCCTATCCGGATCAGCCCATTTGAGTGTCTGGATGGCCGATGTCAGCAAGAGCGCAGCTGTAATAGGCATCTTCTTTTTGCCTGTACTTTGTCTCAGCAACTTGTATTTTACAAATCCATCATAAGTCTTCTGAAAACTGCTCCTCCCTACCCCGATTGTCAATACGTCAGAGATACCATAGTCGAGCCCCAATCTTATGCTGGCGTTGTCCAGACCAAACAGTTCATAAGCGCCTCCATTGAGGGTGCCGAATCTGTGGCCTATCTTAAAATCCAAAACGCCTCCGGCTGTACTTTCGAGCGAATGAAGGTTGATAACTCTGTTGGTTTTAAAACTAGCATTTGTATAATCTGTGGTCTCATCCTCACCCAATAATGAAAGAAGATCATCATTCTGACCTTGTACAATGGAAATGGAAAATAATATGGCTGTGACGACTAGTAAAAGTTGGTTTCTCATGACAAATATTTTATTTTATTTTAATGGCTCCAAAGTAGCATCTATCTGAATTTTGACTGTTTTGGAAATCTGATCTTTGACCAAAGCAGGTACAGATACTTTATAATCCGCCAAGAGGACGTTGATCATTGAGCTTAGCTGAAGCTTTCCACTTTTTACCTGAATTGTTCCATCAGTGGTTATTTTTTTTGTAACTCCATGTATGGTCAAGTCTCCGGTTACCTTCACTGGTACTTTGATGTCCTTTGTGGTATCTATTTTTTTATAATTATCTATTTGCCCCTTGAAGGTCGCTTTGGGAAACTTACTGCTCTCCAGATAATTTTCGTTAAAGTGCTCTTGCATCAGGGCTTTTTCAAACTGGAACCCTTTGACTAATACTCCAAACTCTATTTTGCCTGTTTCAACGTCCATCACACAGCTGGCGGATTTATTGATAGCTTCTATTTTTTCAATAGAAGTATTAGCATTAAAGGAAATTTGCCCGGTTTTGGTAAAATATTTCTGAGCAGAAACCATACTGGTGGCCATTGCCCAAAAAAGAATAACAGATAATAAATGCTTCATTTTCAATTTATTTTAAAGTAATCATGTAATGATATCTTAACGTAAATACTCGTATGGAAGTTACTTCAGTAGGATGCCCGGAGTGATAAACTTATGTTAAAACAAACTTATTGCAGTAAGTTATAAAGAGCACCTGACCAAAACAACATCTATGAGCTTGCCTGAACAAAATCCTTTTATCGTGACCTTGTCTCCTACTTTCATCCCACTAATAGCATCATGACTTTCGAATTCACAAGTAATAGAAGCTTCACTGCCTGTATCCAGAGACAGACTGGAACCAGTCGGGACTTCGTTGATGGTTTTGATTACACCACTTACTTCCAGGATTTTATCAAGATAAGCTTTATCTGCTGCGGCTTCATCAGTCTCATAGTTTTTGAGAAGTTCTGCAGGACTGATGACAATATCCGATTTGGCATCTTTGGTTTCAGCATGTGATTTGTTGTATTGCTGATACCCGATTATACCTGATATGATAGCAACCAACAGCACTATGGGAAGAAACTTTTTCATTTTCCGTATTTTGTGTGACTAATTGTGTTTAATTATTTGGACTTCCTGCCAAAACCCAGGATTCCAGTTTTGCAATTTTACAATCATCCAGCTTGGAAGCGTTTTTAGGCATAGCAGAATATGATCCTGTGTGTTTTACAGACCCTACCAGCGATCCACTGGTGGCATAAGGCAAGACTGCAGCATGTCCCACCAAAACAATTCCAGCACCAATAGTCGATGAACTATTATGGCAATTGTTACATGCATTTGCCAGTATAGGTTGTATATCATTTGCAAAACTAACGTTCGTGCTGTTGCATGCCGTAGATGGATATAAGTTATCTTCTGAATCATAATAACATCCGGGTATTATACTTACAGTAAAAAGTAAAATAACTAAAATTTTAATATGCATAATTATGATTTTAAAGGACAAATATAATATTTAGAATTCTATTAATAAATATTTTCAGTTATTTGGGGCTCCGGCGTCTATCCAGCTTTTGATTTTAAGAAGGGCACAGTCACTGATCCTACTTCCTCCCGGTGGCATTGCATTAAAACCGCTGCTCCATGCTATAGCGCCATACAATCTCCCATTATCAGCAGCATTTTTAAAACCTGAATAACTGTCAAGATTTATACCACCTCCTGCATTACCTGTTTTGTGACAAGTAGTACACGAGGCCAATTGAGGTTTGACATAAGATGCAAAACTCACATTGGTTGTCACACAACTTCCGGGGCCATCATCACATTTTTCATCTTTGGCTCCCTGAGCTATCCATTTATATATGATATTGATCTGATCAGTAGTAAGTTTTGGAGATGGTGGTGGTGGCATGACATCTCCCGGGTCAGTATCCGTTATAGACTTATAAAGTTTGCTTGCAGTCGGATTAGATGGTTTGACGATTTTTAACGTTTTTACATAACTATCCAATACAATTCCCTCTTTGGCGCTAGTGGCATTATGACAACCAGCATAGGCACAATTAGTGGTTAAAATTGGTAATACATCCTTTTCAAAATATACAACTCCGGGTGTACATGGGTTTCCTGTTGATGTAGTATCGCCAGGCAAAGGGGGAAAAATTGTCACAAGGGTTGTGTCGCATATTTTACCTGTACATACTACTACACATGTACTGACGATTTCATTTGCAGCAGGAGCAGACTTCCATATCAGACAATGATTGGCATCCAGCGTGAGCGTGCCTTGATTTGCAGGTAATGCTGCACATGTTGTGAAGGTAGTAGTCCCATTGATGATGATATCATCCGTCACAGGACAAATAGGCTCTGAATTACACCCAAAACATAATGGAGTATATGTAACAACTGAGGTGATAGGTTTTACTTCCGGTATGACAGGGCTGTGTGTACATGACAGCAGTACAGAAATCATAAAAGACAAAAGAATGACAATTTTTCTGGTCATAACCAAACTAATTTATACTTTAACTAATATTACATCTTGAATGTTGTTACATAAAATATGATTTCCATCATATACAGAAAACATCAATAAAAAAAATCAAAACAATATAAAAATGAACATTTGATTGGTCCCGGTCGAAGAATGATTAAGTTGTTATTGGTCGTAATCGTTGGATAATGCGTAATACCCAAACGTAAATAATGCGCCTACTATAATCGGTGTCAGGATAAAGAGCATTATTATCCCAAAAACCATATCGCTTGTATTTCCTGCAAGACCTGATTGAAATTTGGGCACACCTACAGAAGTAATGCTAAAATACCCTGCGTATAAGCCCAATAATAGCCATATAATCCCTAAATATTTTCTTACTGAATTCATAATATTATTTTTTATAAAATTAATTTAATTTAATCGTCAATTCGGTTATCTGAACCATCAATATAAAATAGACCTATCAGAAAACAAATACTTGCGATAATGATAGGATACCATATACCTTGGAGATACCAATCAGGATTTAGGGGGGTAGTACCGGTTCCTTTTGCTGTTATGGTCAGATAAGCAGCGACTGCAGGCATCAGACCACCGAACACGCCATTACCGATGTGATAAGGCAGAGACATGGAGGTGTATCTGATTTTTACAGGGAACATTTCGACCAGGAAGGCTGCTATAGGGCCATATACCATAGTTACGAATAGAACCTGAATAAATACTAAAAATATCAGTTTCCAATATGCGTCGGATGGAAGCTTATTAGACGCATCTTTTTTAGGCATTGGCGCTTTAAGCGTTTTATCTGCCAATACGGTAGTTTTGATGGTTTCATCATAAACTGTACCGTCAGTAAATTCTTTATGTATTGTTGTTGTAATAATGGTATCCAATGGATTCTTTTTATCCGGGGCCTTAGTATCTACTGATGTGGCCTTTTCTACCACCTCTGTCCTGTTAATATTAGTTGCAGTATTGTACATGGCTTTGTAAATACTAAAATAGGAGAATATGGCAATCAGCATTCCTGCCAACATGATGCGCTTACGTCCGATTTTATCTGATAACCAACCAAAAACTACAAAAAACGGTGTACCAAACACAAATGCCCATGTCATTATTTCTTCTACCATAAAACTATCCACCTTACAGTCAGTCTTCAGGAAGTTCATAGCATAATAGTGTCCAGTGTACCAGATTACTCCCTGCCCCATGGTTGCACCCAATAATGCCAGCAATACATACTTGAAATTCAATCTGTGACCAAAACTTTCTTTTATCGGATTGGTAGATGTTTTTCCTTCAGCTTTTGCCTTGGCAAATAAAGGAGATTCACTCATTTTTTGCCTGATCAGATAAGATATTCCTACCATAAAGATGGAGACCCAGAATGGAATCCTCCAACCCCAATCTTTGAAAGTAACGTCATCCATTGATTTTTTAGTAAGCATGATGACTATCAGTGAAACAAACAATCCCAGGGTTGCAGTAGTCTGAATCCAGGACGTCCAGAATCCACGCTCATCGTCAGGGCTGTGTTCTGCAACGTAGGTAGCTGCGCCTCCGTACTCACCTCCGAGTGCCAAACCTTGCAGTAATCTGAGTATCAAAACGATCAGGGGTGCTAAAAACCCAATTTTCTCGTAAGAAGGTACACATCCGATCATAAATGTAGCACCTCCCATAAGGAGTAGTGTCATCATGAAGGTATACTTCCTCCCTACAATATCACCTAATCTTCCGAAGAAAAGCGCTCCAAATGGCCTTACAACAAATCCTGCTGCAAAAGTCGCTAATGTGGATAGTAATGCAGCTGTGGGATTATCCTGCGGGGAAAATTTTGTGGCAATAATGGGCGCAAGACTTCCAAAAATATAGAAGTCATACCATTCTATCATTGTACCGACTGATGAAGCCGCTATAACTGATTTTATGCCTTTTGCTTCTGCTTTGTCCATTTTAATATTGTTTAAAAATTTGTAAAAATGTGGTTATAAAAATACGTGTGTTTGCAATGTAATTTGGCTCTTGTAACCATCTTTGACAATATCAGTCCCGCTCACTTTGTAAATTGGCCTGGTTGCAAATTCCAAGGTGATTTTGGCATTATGACCTGTAACAAAATAATTCAAGCCTAAACCCCATTGAAAACTGGGATCTTTTAACCTTTTAAAGTTTTTGTAAGTGGCTGTCAGATATGGCATAAATGATGTGCCATTTTTGAGTTTTGGCAGGGCATACCCTCCCTGAAAATAACCTATAGTTCCTGTTCCGATCGTAGGTTGAGCATTACCACCTCCTGAGTAACTGGTAGAGGAAACCGGAGCAGTGGTATGTTCATTCAGTATTCCGATATTTCTCAGGTAATTTCTTCCATAATTTATAGAATATAATGTAGCTAATAAAGATATGGCTGTCCCCTTTTCTTTATTGACAGGCATATCCATAAATATATCAGCCCCGAAAACAGTGTGATTTTGGTATACAGAGTCAATTGCAGATTTTACAAGGGAGGCGTCAGCGTGACTATACCAACCCGCACCTACATTCAGCACTTTTTTAGAGCCAAGATAAGAACCCACATAAAATGGCAATACATTGGATTCTTTGTCCCAAAACATATAATTGATATATCCGGTGGTGGCATAATTTTCGTTAAAAACATTGGTAGCCTGATTGTTTTTGGCAATACCAGCAGGCGAAGTACCATTAACAAATGGTTTATTAAGCGCTATTCTGTAATCCAACCTACCCAACTGGCCTTTGGCGTAAATGCCAAATTGTCTTGCAAATTGGTCGGTACCTTCGATATTTGGCCAGTTGAAAATCGGAGCATCCAGCGTCATAAAATTAAGTGTAGAGTGACTGGTCAATCTACTGATACCATTCCAATATAAAAGTCCTGCCCCTATATAAAGTTTGGTAGGAATGACTCTAAATTCGGTCCAGGCGTCATGCAAGAACAACTGAGGCTTCTTACCTTGATTGCTGGCAGTCGCTGTGCCGTTTGGTCCATTGGGAGCCGTAGCACCATTGATAAAAGACTGATTGTTGATACCCCAGTGGGTCAAGATTAGCACCCTTGGAGAGACCTGAGCATACGCCAGAAATCTCGATCTTCTTAAGGCAATATCTGTAGACCAGCTACTCGAACCATTGGTTCCATCGATCAAATTGCCGTTGACATCTTTCGTACCCGGGTTATTTTGTGTTGCCGTAACCCAAAACTGATGCCACATAATAAATCTTACATACTTGGACCCGGTATCATTGAGCTTTAGAGTAAGAGGTTTGTATGAATGATCTTCGACCGGTGCTTCCTGACCTCTGAGAGTGGAGACAGTACAAAAAATCATTATGAGAGCAAGAAAAAAAAGTTGACTGTTCTTCATATTGGTGTCTTTAATGATTAAAAATGTTTTGCAAAAATATACATATATTCATATATAGATGCGAATATATATAGATATCTATATACTTGCAAATATTTTTTACTTTTTTTTCAATAAATTATAATAATTACTAAAAAAGCAGATTTACACACAGTAAATTATACAAATATAGCAATGTATGCAAATAAAGTTTGGAGTCTGACTTCAGGCCAACACATACATTACTTAAAACAAAATTCAGGTGATTTTTAAGAGAAGGATATATGGATTCTACCTGGTATCAGGAGGAAGGAATCAAAGCAGCAATGATATTGAAGTAAACATCGGATGACAACGAATAAAATGAGTTTTTCCCATCCCTGTTTACTTTGACAATATTCTGGTTTTTGAGGATACGAAGATGGTGGCTGGCTACTGCCTGTTCTATGTCGAGTTTTTCGTGTACATCCGTGACAGACATTTCTTTGGCGTTATACAGCATTTCTATCATCAAGAACCGTATAGGGTGCGCTATTGCTTTGAGCTTTTCAGTCGCATCTTCCAGAAATTCTATTTCGTACGATGTATTCATTCTAACAACAAAAGTAAAAAAAATGTATAAATTTATATATTTAAATATGTATATTTGATTTTTGTTCAATAAAAAATGGCTTTTTTATCATTTCCTATCAAAGTTGTTTCGAATTTTATAAAATCATATTCATCACGATCCTATTAAACATCTTATTAGACGTATGCAGCTATCGGTAAAACAGAATTTGAACCTATCCAAACGCGATCTTGTAAAAATGAACAAATTTTATTATTTTTGCAAGGTTAATAAAATCATCATTCAATGATTAGAATGCTTTTTGCTTTTTCATTTTGTTTGCTTACCACTCTACCCACTATAAGTCAAGGCCAGTTTGTGGATAAGACTCTGGAATATAACATTCAACATACTTATGGCATCGGAGTGGCAGGAGGTGGTATCAGTTTTGCCGATTTTAATGCTGACGGGCTTGATGACCTTACGCTGGCCTCTGCCAGAAATCAGGCTATCTTCTTTTTTGTCAATACAGGTACCGGACTCTCCAGAACCAATCTGCTGCCTGAGTTAAAGGAGGAAGTAAAACATATACTTTGGGTAGACTTCGACAATGACGGTGACAAAGATCTCTTCATCACACTGGCTGACAACTACAACAGGCTCTATGTGAATGATGGCCAATTGGGCCTTACCGACCAAACATTGGGACTGGGATTTCCCCAAAACGAATATACATCTTTTGGCGCTTGCTGGGGTGATGTCAATAGAGACGGATGGCTCGATGTATATTTTGGTCTGCGCCGGATAGAAAAAGATGGACTTTCCAATATCTCCAAACTTTATCTGAGCACTGGAAGAGCCTTTCAGGACGCAACACTCATCTCTGGAGCTGAAGATGGAGGCAAAACGCCTTTTTGTTCTTCATTCATAGATTACAATAATGACAAATGGCCTGATATATGTACGGCGCATGACAGAAAAAGAGGCAATACAATGCTTAAAAACAATAAAAACGGCACATTTACAGATGTAAGTTTATTGACAGGAACGGACCTTAAAATGGATGGCATGAGTGTTTCTACAGGGGACTGCAACAACGATGGTTTTTTTGACATTTATGTATCCAATTCAGAAGCAGGCAATGCACTTTTTGTAAACCAGGGCGGACAGTCATTCATTAATGATGCAGCAGATAAAGGTGTTGCCTTCAACAGTGTGGCCTGGGGCACCAATTTTCTGGATGGTGACAACGACGGAGATCAGGATTTATATGTGAGTGGCATGCTTTCGGGTGCTGCCCAGATCAATAGTACATACTATATCAATCAGTTTCCCCTTCCTATGTATATACCCGACTTTAAAATAATATCGGATACTGCAAGTAGTTTTAATAATGCATATGGAGATCTCAATGATGATGGTTATCCTGATTTAGGAGTGATCAACCTGGGTCTTTATCCAAGTTTTATTTTTGAAAACAAAGGTGGAAATAATCATTTTGTTAAAATCAAACTTCAGGGAAAACTTAGTAACAGAGAAGGTTTGGGGTCCTTGATTTCCATCTATACAGGATCAAAAAACAAATCAGATATACCCAGTGTGGGGTCGGTTTTATGGGACAAAATTCAAGTACTGAAATCATCGGTTTGGGCAATAACCAGGTGATTGACTCATTGACGGTACTTTGGCCCACCGGGCATCAGGACAAACTCTATGGGCTTACATCTGACAAAAGATATGTGATAGAAGAAGGAAGTACAACCAATAACGTGATAACAATAGATAATGATGTAAATCTTCTCATTTTAGAAAATACAAAAGAGGAGGATAAAAGGGCAGAAAGTGGTTTGAGTATTTCGCCCAACCCCATTGTAACGAATGGAAAGGCTGAAATTCTAAACAAATACAAAAGTTGTTTAAAATCAGTCACCATATACAGTATACAAGGCATCGAGGTGCATACTACAAAATGTGTTGATGGACAACCTACCTTCATAAATACCGGAGAGCTACATACTGGCAGTTACGTAGCTTCGATCATACATTGTGATAATAAAAAAGAAACATTGAGGTTTTCAGTTATAAAATAAGTGTTATTTCATGAAAGCTTTTCTCATATTTCTCCTTTTTTGGGCGTTTCATTCTAACGGACAGAGAACAGTTGGGCTATTGAAATATTCTGATAAAGCATCAGAAGGATATACACTTTTTTCTCCCATACAGAGCAAGGAGACTTATCTAATAGATCTTTGCGGCTATGTTGTCCACTCATGGAAAGCAAAAGAGTTTCCCGGCCAAACTGCCTATCTCATGCCTAATGGAGATTTATTGCGTACTGCAAGAATTGGCGGCGCATTCACGGGTGGTGGCGTTGGTGGAAAAGTTGAGATTTATTCCTGGGAGGGTGACCTGAAATGGTCTCATGTGTTTGCGACATTATCCACCCATCAGCATCACGTGGCCAAGCCACTGCCAAATGGAAATTTTATCACCATCCTTTGGAAAAAGTATAGTAAAACTGAAGCTATTCAAAAAGGTTTCAATCCCATGACCCTTACTGAGGCTGGCATCTGGTCAGATAAGATAATAGAGGTAAAACCGCTTGCCAACAATGAAGCTGAAATCGTCTGGGAGTGGGATTTTTGGGATCACACTATACAGGACATAGATCCGACCAAAAGCGATTTCGGAAATGTAAAAGATCATTCTGAACTTTTAGATGTCAATTTTTCTGAAGACCCGGGAAGTAATCCTGCAGAATGGCTCCACGCCAATTCTTTGGATTATCATCCTGAGTATGACCAGATAGTAGTCAGCTCCAAGTACCATCATGAATTTTATATTATCGACCACTCTACTACCAAAGATGAAGCCAAAAGTCATCAGGGAGGCAGATATGGCAAAGGAGGAGATTTTCTGTACAGATGGGGCAACCCTGCTGCTTACAGGCAAGGAACAGATAATAATCATATATTGTATGGACAGCATGATGTCCAATGGATACCCAAAGGATTGCCGGGCGAAAATCAAATCCTCTGTTTCAATAACGGATCTACAAGAACTCCTGAACTATTTTCCACTGTCGACCAAATATTGCCTCCGGTCAATCAGGATGGTAGCTACAAAATAGATCCACAACAGCCCTATGGTCCCGACCGTCCTTTTTGGACTTATGAGGCTAATCCGCGAAGCGATTTTTACTCTGCCAGATTATCAGGCGTCCAAAGATTATCTAATGGCAATTCCCTAATTTGTGAAGCTAATAAAGGCAATTTTTTTGAAGTAACCATGGAAGGTAAGATTGTGTGGCAATACAAAAACCCGGTGAATATATTCGGCCCGGCTACTCAGGGAACAATACCTTCAGGCAATGATGTGTTCAACATAACAAGGTACGGCCCGGATGATCCTGCCTTCACAGATAAGGTGCTCATAGGTAAAACAACACTTGAGGTGAATAATTCACCTTATGTGTGCGATTCAGTCTCCATACTGCATGATTTTAATGATATAGAATCCAGTATTTATCCTAACCCAACCCAAAACCATCTGTTTGTGGAGGATGTTTCGGACCGCAAAATGTTGTTCACCATATACGATCTTACAGGTAAAGTCATAGAAGAAGGTAGCCTGATTTCTGGTATGGTGGAATTGAATAAATTGAAAGCAGGGACTTTTATATTACGTATTCATGACCTGCAAAGTAATAAAATAACTAATTTTGTATTTCAAAAGTTGTAAGATGAAAATAGTAAGAAGACTAAAGTCATTGCTCGTGGTATTAATTACCTGCGGTACCATTGCTCTTGGCCAACAAAGTGTTGGTTTGATTTCTTATGATGCGGCACGTTCGATGGATGGGTACAATTTGATTTATCCGCACAATCAGCCCAATGTTTACCTTTTCAACAATTGCGGGGAGATCGTCCACACATGGAAAGACAGCACCATCTGGCGGCCGGGAAACACAGCTTATCTAACAAAAGAGGGTAAACTGATAAAGACTAAAAGAAATAAAACAGTTACCGGAAATCCTATTTGGTATGGTGGGGGCGGAGCCATTGTAGAAATCCGAGATTGGGATAATCAGTTGCAATGGACTTTTGAGGTGAATGACTCGCTGCATAGACTGCATCACGATATAGCACCTATGCCAAATGGAAATATTTTAATGATCGTGTGGCACAAAAAAGTATTGGATGAGCTCATAGCTGCAGGGCGGGATACAACCAGATTTAAAGAAAAAGAACTTGCCGCAGACTATCTCATAGAGGTAAATCCTACAACCAATAAGATAGTCTGGCAATGGAATATGTGGGACCATCTGATTCAGGACCATGACTCCACGAAAGCAAATTTTGGAGTGGTAGCTGATCACCCGGAAAAAATAAATATCAATTACCCTTCTCTTTCTGAAGGCAGCAGCTGGTTGCACACCAATGCAATCGATTATAATGCTGAATTAGATCAAATATTGATATCCGTACCCACATATAATGAAATATGGATCATCGATCACTCCACCACTACACTCGAAGCGGCGGGAAATGCAGGTGGACTTTCAGGAAAAGGTGGAGAACTCATGTATCGGTGGGGAAACCCTGCAACATATAATAAACAGGATGTATTCAGTCAAAAATTATATTTCCAGCATGATGCCCACTGGATCAAAGATTTTATCGCACCTAATCATCCTAATTTCGGTAAGATAGCTGTATTCAACAACAGAGCTGGTACCGATTACTCTACTGTAAACTTCTTTACACCTCCATGGGACATGTACGAATGGAGATATACAAAAACAATGGGAGCCTGGGGCCCATCTGCCGCTGATTTCACTGCAGGCCATCCTACACCTCCCAAATTGTATTCATCAGGTCTTTCCAGTGTGCAACTATTGCCCAATGACAATCTCCTTATTTTATCAGGTAGAAATGGATATGCTTTTGAACTCACTCCCGACCAAAAAATCGTCTGGGAATATACGGTCCCATTAAAAAATGGATTCCCGGTCAATCAGGGAGCAGTTCTCATGAGCAATGACAATACTACTTTCAGAATGAAGAGGTACCCGAAGACATACAGTGCATTTGAAGGTAAGGATTTATCGCCAAAAGGCTATTTAGAGCTCAATCCAGATCCGCTGTATTGTACCAAACTCGTCAGTAATGAAGATGTATTTAAAGCAACTGATATCAAAATATTTCCTAATCCCGCACAGGACTATCTGACCATTGATACGGCAAAACCAGATGTTGTCCGGATTATCAGATCAGATGGCAAAACCTTTTGGACTGAAAACCTTCTACAGGGAAGACGCACCTTAGATGTATCGGCATGGGGCAATGGCTTATATTATATATGGTATGGTGATCACCTTGTAAAAGCATTTAATATTATAAAATAATGTTAAATACAACGCAAATAAATTAATTTCTTCAAAAAATCTGTTTTTAAACTGAGTAAAATAATATGATTATGAAAAAGTATGTTTTAGCATGGTTTTTAATGCTGTTTATTTGTGCTTTGGGACAGAGTCAGATGCGCGGAGGAACCGAGTATATCGACAATTACGCTAAGTTGATGACCAAAAGAGCCAAAGGGCCACAACTTATCGGGTCTACCTATCTTTATGAATCCTGGAAACCCATAGAAGTCAAACTTAAGGATGGAATTGCAAAACTGGAAAATGCCAACCTAAATCTACAAACCTCAAACATCGATGTGGTGTATAACAATGAAGAAAAAGAAATACTGTTTAAAGATTTCGAATACGCAGTTGTCTCTGAAAATGGTTTAGACAGAGAGTACTTTCCAGGACCAAAATATAAGTTTGAGGGAAAACCTTTACCAGGTTTTATTGAAATACTGGGAGAAGGAGACGAAAAGATATTGGTCAATCACTTCAATTATCTAAGAAAAGCCAATAACGATGCAAAAATTGTTGGTGGTGAAACCAACGACAGACTTATCAAAAAGACCGAGATATACATTTTGAATAACAAAAAACTAACCCTCATTAAAAAGAAAAAAGATTTGACAACTTACTATAAGTCCAGGTCAGCAGAAGTGGAGGCCCTTCTTAAAGATGAGAATTTTGAGATAAAAAATCCGTTTAATTTGCTTTCTGTTGTTCAAATCATGAAAGAAAACCAAAAGCCTGAAAGAGAAAACAAAAATGACTGAACAGAACAATCATTACGTTATTTTAGAAAGGAGTCATTTGCAGATGGCCATTAAAAAAAAGCAATAAAAACAAACCCTATAACCTGATTTAAAATAAAAGACCCAATACCATTTAGATAGTATTGGGTCTTTTGTTTATGTATTTCGAAGTATATACGCTTTATGCTTTTTTATCAGCAGGATTTTCTAGCAGCGCCTTTCTTGACAATCGTAATTTGCCGGTTTTAGGATCTGTGCCTATGATCTTCACTTGCACCTTATCCCCTACCTTAAAGACAGTACTGACATCATCGATACGTTTGTGGTCGACTTCAGAAACATGCAGCAAACCACTCTGTCCGAAAAATTTGACAAATGCACCATAAGGCATAAGTGATTCTACCTCAGCTTCATATATTTCACCTACTTGTGGCGTAAAGGCAATTCTGGAGATAGACTCTCTAGCTCCCTGCAAACCTTCAGCATTGGTACTGGCGATGGTTACGATACCTTTATCACCTACTTCTTCTATATTGATGATAGTTCCTGTACGAGCTTGTATTTCCTGGATGATTTTCCTCCCGGCCCTATCACTGCTCCGATGAAACTCTTATCGATAATCATCTCTACCATACGTGGAGCATGCGGCTTGAGATCTTCAGCCGGAGCACTGATGACTTTATTCATTTCGCCAAGGATATGAAGCCTACCTTCTTTGGCTTGCATGAGTGCTTTCTCCAGGGTTTCATATGGCAGACCGTCCACCTTGATATCCATCTGGCAACCTGTAATACCTTTGGCAGTACCGGTCACTTTAAAGTCCATATCTCCGATGGCATCTTCATCGCCTAGAATGTCCGACAAGATAGCTGAACGGCCACCTTCAGCAATCATTCCCATGGCAATCCCTGATACAGGTGCAGAAATTTTTATTCCTCCATCCATCAGTGCCAATGAACCGGCACACACTGTAGCCATGGACGAACTACCGTTTGACTCCAGTATGTCTGACACGATTCTTACCGTGTAAGGTAATCCCTGTGGCATTACTTTTTTAAGTGACCTTCCGGCAAGGTTGGCGTGACCTACCTCTCTCCTTCCAGGTCCTCTGTTGGGTTTCACCTCACCTACGGACAGGCCAGGAAAATTATAGTGTAAAATGAATTTTTCATTATAATTGTCCAATGCATTGTCTATCAGCATCTGATCCAGTTTTGTACCCAACGTCAAAGAAGTCAGAGACTGGGTCTCACCCCTGTTGAATATTGAACTACCATGTGCTGCAGGAAGATAATTGATTTCACACCAGATAGGACGAATCTCATCCAGTTTACGACCATCCAGTCTGATATTGGTATCCAGCACCATTTGTCTGATGACATTCTTCTTTAGTTTGTCAAAGTAGTCTGATATTTTAGCGCCATTTTCAGCCACATATTCTTCACCGTTTTTCTCAGTGATAGCTTCCTTGACCTGCTTGCCTATTTCCTTATATCCGTTTTTACGTGCAGTTTTATCCAGTGCAGATGATGAAACTTGCAATAATTTGTCCTTTGCCAATGACTTGATAAGGTCTTTCAGTTCAGTATCTTCCTCGGGAGCCTCTACAGCCCTTTTAATGAGTGCTTTGTCTCCCACCAGCTTAGCCAAAGCTAGCTGAGCTTCGCATTGTATCCTGATGGCGTCATGGGCTATTTTTATAGCTTCAATGATTTCAGACTCCTGGCACTCGTTGGCTTCACCCTCCACCATCATCACATCTTTGATGGTAGCTGCTACGATAAGATCAATATCGGCATTGAGCAACTGCTCTCTTTCAGGATTGATGACAAATTTACCACCGATCTTGGCGATTCTTACTTCAGAAATTGGACCGTCAAATGGTATATCTGATACGGCCAAAGCAGCAGAAGCCGCTAATGCTGCATAACAATCAGGCATGTTTTTACCATCCCCAGATATGAGGTTGATGATAATCTGCGTTTCATTCAGGAATGTATCCGGAAATAATGGTCTAACCGCTCTGTCAACCAACCTTGAGATCAATATTTCATAATCTGATAGCCTTGACTCACGTCTGAAAAAGTTGCCAGGTATTTTGCCCGCCGCTGCAAAACGCTCCTGATAGTCTACCGATAACGGAAAAAAAGACTGGTCGGGTTTAGCTTCAGCACTGGCTACCACTGTGGCAAGTATCATGGTGTTTTCTACTTTAATAACCACAGAACCATGTGCCTGTGTAGCTAGCTTTCCTGTTTCGAGGACGACTTCTTTGCCATCAGGAAGTCTAAATGAGGTGGTTGTAGGAATGATGTTTCCCATAAATGTAATTTGAATATTTTACTAATGATAAATCCATATAATTTTGATACAAACTCTAAAGAGTTAATACCCATGCCAAAATACTATGCATGGGTTGCTTCTTATTTTAACACCTGAACTGCATCAAAACCGAACGCCTAAGGATGGGAGGCGGATATCCTGAGATGTATCGTTTTAAACGACCGCAAATATAGTCAATAATTTCAATACGTTGGATTTTCTCTTCAATTAAAATTAAATGAACTGTATTTTAGGAAATATCTCGTGACAAGGCAAAAAAAAGGGAGCAGTTTTGCTCTGCTCCCTTTAGAATTATTTTCTGATTCCTAATTTTTCGATCAGGTTTCTGTATCCCTGTATGTCTTTAGACATGAGATATTTCAGAAGGCGTTTTCTTTTACCTACTAAAGAGAGCATGCTCCTCTTGCAAGAGTTGTCGTGTTTATTGTCTTTCAGGTGCTCTGACAATGACTTGATCCTGTAAGTAAATAATGCAATCTGACCTTCAATAGATCCTGTATTGGTAGCTGAACCACCATACTCGGCAAAAATTTCGTTTTTCTTTTCTTCAGATAAATAAACTGACATTTGTTATTTTTTAATGATTACCAATGATACAAATTACTAAAATCTGTAAATAGCGGCGCAAAGATAATATATATTTTGGATTGCCCCTATTAATCAGCCATTTTTCTTATTGGCCTGATAAAAAAGCTTTTTACGTTAATATTATACCCCAAACTGTGTCAAATGGTGATCCAGGTGCTTATAAAACATATTATTCCACTCTGTGATATTGAGTTTACCAAATGAAAATGACTCTTTGCCATCAAAAAATGCTGCGCCATCCTGATAGCTGCGTTGTATAAATCCTATTAGCTTTGCTTTTCTGTACCAAAATCTCTTTGGTCACTTATGATAAAATCCGGTGCAGTGCGCAAGTTGTGTTGATAAGGCACTTCATTGGTTACTCCTTTTTTGACAAAAGATTTTAAAACTAACTTCATCAAAAAATTGGGTTGTTTAAATTTATTCGGTTCGTAAACATACTGATAGGTAATACAACAATGCGCCAGCATCTGTGAGACTGTCATCTTTCCCCACCTGGGTTGTGTCTCTGGCGTAAGTCGGTTGATCCGCTCCAAAATTTTATCAGTCTCTTCTTTCGAAAAATATCAGGTAAGGCCATTTTTATATTCTGTTTTAATAAAGGCAAAGATATAAATAAAATCAAAAGAATACTGCCAGGGCGAAACTTCATTTTATGTATTGGAACTTATTGACTCCCAGGTCATCATTCAGGCATTGACACCAGGGAACTTCCAATCAAATGATGATCATTAACGAGTGAATTCATTGAAAAACAAGTAGTTTATAGAACCTTAACTTGTATTTCATCTATTTTACTGTCATTATTTGATTTTCAAATCGTACATTTGCCCAAATTTTCAGAAACGAGATAATGGAACGTAATCAAATAATAGGTATTGTACTGATCATGGCTACTTTTATGCTGTGGACCATCACATCAGCTCCAAGCAAAGAAGAACAGGCAAAAGCAAAACGAATTCAAGATTCTATTGCTTTGGTCCAAAGCACCCCCATAAAAACCCCGGAAAGCTCAATTGTAAAACAAGACACTCTTTCAGCTATAACAAATCCGGGCAATGATTCTGCTTCTATACAGGCCAATGTGCTGAAGTTTGGTGGTTTTGGAGCAGCCGCTACAGGCACTCAGCAGGATGAAGTCATCGAAAACGATTTGATAAGGATTACATTCAGCAATAAAGGTGGTTTTATTAAAGAGGCACTACTCAAAAAGCACTACAAGACTATCACTGACAGCACAGGAAAAGAAGGAAAAGAGCTGATTAAAATGCTCAATAATCCAGCCAATAAATTTAATTACGCGTTGCCTGTACCGGGTTCGATGTTGAAGACTGTCAACACTTCTGACTTATATTTTACCTCTGAAAAAAATGGCAATGTCATCACTTTCAGAGCAAATGCAGGGCAAGGTGCATATTTCGAACAAAAATATGAACTCAGTAAAGACAATTATGATCTAAAATACACCGTAACGACAAAAGGACTCGGCACCATCGTACAGAGTGCCGGTAAACAAATACCTCTTTTATGGGAAAATCACTTGTCCAAATATGAAAAAGGTGCCCAGTTCGAACAAAACTACTCCACCATTTACTTTAAGGAAAAAGATGAAAGAAGGGATTATTGCAAATGTGTATCTGATGATACCAAAGACCTAAATGAAAAAAAAATAGAATGGTTTTCGCACGTAAATCAGTTTTTCAATACGTCACTGATAGCTAAAAGTGCACCTTTCGGAGGTGGTGTGATGACCAGTAAAATGACAGACATTAAAACAACCGATGAAGTAAAAATAGTCACTTCCAATGTGGCCATTCCGATTGCGGATTTTAATAACAGCAGTTTCGAAATGTCACTCTATGTAGGTCCAAATGAATTCAAAAGACTAAAAGCCTATGGAAACGATCTCGAAGAAATAATACCTTTTGGTTCCAGTATTTTTGGTACCATCAATAGGTGGGCGATCAGACCGTTTTTCGATTTTCTTTCCAATTATATCGGTAGCAAGGGTATCGTTATCATCTTGCTTATTTTTCTGATCAAAATGGCTTTATACCCTCTCATGTACAAAATGCTTTATTCGCAAGCCAAAATGGGTGCTCTGAAGCCCGAGCTGGCACATCTGAAGGAAAAGTACAAAGATGATATGCAAAAGCAGCAGATGGAGACGATGAAAATATACAGAGAATATGGTGTCAGTCCCCTGGGAGGTTGTCTTCCTATGTTGCTCCAGATGCCCATCTGGTATGCCCTATTCAGATTTTTTCCTGCATCCATTACTTTCAGGCAGGAACCATTTTTGTGGGCAACAGACCTTTCTTCATACGACGTATTATTTAATCTTGGTTTCGAAATACCATTCTTCGGTGCCCATGTCAGTCTTTTCACCTTGCTCTGGGCGGTATCTACTATAGTCTACACGTATTACAATATGCAAAATGTAGACCTATCTGCCAATCCGGCCATGAAGTATGTGCAGTATTTTATGCCTGTGATGTTCCTTGCATTCTTTAATAATTATGCCTCTGGACTTACCTGTTATATGTTCTTCAGTAATCTGATCAATATATTACAGACTGTCGTCACAAAAAATTATATTTTTGACGAAGATAAAATCAGGGCCGAACTCCTCAAAGAGAAAGGCAAACCCAAAAAGAAGAGCGGATTTCAGGCTAAACTGGAAGAAGCCATGAAACAACAACAGGCAATACAAGAGAAGAAAAATAAAAAATAAAATCCAACTGATAAATCCCGAAACATGAATACAGTCGGTATCATCGGTGCCGGGAGTTTCGGCATCACACTGGTCAAAATTCTGTCGCGGAATATAGATGTCATCATTTACAGTCGCAACGAAATCACTGTAGCATCTATCAATCAAACGGGTGCTCACTTGGGACATGAACTACGTTCCAATGTACGTGCCACCAACGACATATCAGAGATTACCTCACAGTGCGAATTATTGTTTGCCGTGGTCCCTTCATCGGGATTCAGACAAATGATGAAAGATTTTTGTCCATATCTCAAGCCCTCACATATCATTATACAGGGTACAAAAGGGCTCGATGTAAGTAGAATTTCTGATGAAAACTGGCAAAATTTAAACTTCAACAAGGCAGATGTCTGCACCATGACCGAGGTCATCCGCCAGGAAAGTAATGTCGTGCGTGTGGGATGTCTCTCGGGACCCAACCTCGCCAAAGAGATACTTTCAGGACAGCCGGCAGCCACAGTGATAGCCTCAGAATTTGATGAAGTCATAACCCTGGGACAGAAGGTGCTTAGCAGTAAGAAGTTTTTTGCTTTCGGTTCGAATGATCTCAAGGCCGCAGAAATAGCCGGCGCTTTCAAAAATATCATTGCTGTCGCTTCAGGTATCCTGGCAGGTATGGGTATGGGAAAAAATATGCAGTCATTGCTGATCACCCGGGGCTTGAGAGAAATGATATATTTCGGAACCTCCATGGGTACGAGTGGTGCGGCCTACCTTGGTGTGGCTGGTATAGGTGACCTAATAGCGACCGCGACGAGTGAAGATAGCCGCAATAATACTTTTGGCAAACGATTTGCAAGTGGCGAGGATTTTAATCACATCATGGCTACTTCTACAGAAGTAGTTGAGGGTGTACGCACACTCAAAATCATCAATCAACTGGCCAAAAACGATAAGTTAAACCTTCCTATTGTACAGGTACTTCATAAAGTGATATTTGAAGGATTCGATATGCAGAGGGGATTGGACTTTCTGATGAACGACAACTATGCGGTAGATGTTGACTTTTTATAACTTCAGCATTTAACCCAGATTCATTAGGTTTTTTGACGAAACGAAATAATACAAAATAGCTATAAAGCACGCAAATTTCATCCCGCAGTCGTAGTATACAATACAATGAGGAATGAAAATTAAGTAATGAAATAGATATGAAGTAGAATTTTTGTTGCAGAAGATTCCTGATGAGTGAACTGGGTTTGAAAGCAATTACTTTTTGTAACTAAGCGCCTTTTCATTTAAGTTTCAAGGGATATACTTTTGTCTGTCTGCCGGCAAAGTAGGTAAACTTCTCACCATCATACCATCCATCTTCTTCGAGCATGATCCGGATGACTTTTCCCCATTCAGGAATTTCGCTTGCCGCATTGAGCTCTATAGAATAAGCAGTATTGGGATAAATAATATAATCTCCTGCACCTTTGACCCCATTTTGCTGGTCCCACATACCCATGGTCGGCCCGGCAGGATGGCCGTGAAAACCAATGGGATGTGTATATATGGACGCTGTTATCTCTTCTTTTTTTGGCTTTTGTAAGGGCATTGGACAAAACATCATTGCCTGACCTGGTAACGGCAAACTGATCTGTCAGTATATCCTGTAGTCTGGTGGCTGTGGCAAATGCTTTTTGGATAGATGCCGGCACCTCCTTTTCGTCTGGTTTTAGTATATAAAAATGCTGCTGCTGATCTGTATTTAATCTATTGTAAGTGATACCAAAATCCACATGCAGCAAGTCGCCGTACTGAATCACCTGGTCTTTGGGTCTACCAGAAAAACTGCGCAAATGATCAAAATTTCCTTTATCCTGTCTCTGGATCGATACCGTAGGATGAAACCAAACTTCGAGGCCTGCATCTGTGACCAATTGTCGTAGTCTCCAGACGATATCATCAGTCGTAGTCGCATCGGCCTTAATAAAATCAGGAGAAAAGCCCTGCATGATGATCTCCCTGCTGAGTCCGCACAATGATTGATAAAAGTCAATCTCCATTGCACTCCGAGTTTCCAACCAACCTATGGCCAGACTTTCTGCCGATACCAGCCGATCTTTAAATCCTGAAGGCAAGGCTTGCTCCAGGTGTGTCTTCTCCGTGTCTACCAGTCCGTCTGCCAGTCCAAAATACTCAGAAGTATTGATTCCAATTTTCTGAGGATGATACTTTGACACAAGATTGGATAATGCCTCCCATTGATCAGGATAAATATCGATATTCCAGTCCCCTTTGAGCAATCTTCCTACATCATATCTGGCTATCGCCACCTTTTCTAAGGGCTTTCCATTCTGTGGGTCATAAAAAACCAAAATGGTTCGGCGTCGCGCAGACAGCCACTCTGATGGTAGCATCGTTTTCATCACCGGATCTTCATTGTACTCTCTGGAAATAATAATCCACATATCGATTCCAGACCGTTTCATGAGGTCCGGCAATATTTTTTCCATTCTGAATTCCAACATACTATCTACCCAGATAGCTTGCTCACGCTGACTCATGACTCCGACACCGGATTTCTGACCCATCATTACTTAAATATTCAATAGTACACAAATAACAAATAAAGATAATTTCAACATATGATGATGGCATGTTTTAACCCAAAAAGAAACAAATCTACACAACAGAAATCAAAGTTTGTATATCTTTAGCCGATAATAACCTAAAATCAGTATTATGGCGTATATTTTTATTACAGGGGTATCTACAGGTATCGGATTTGATGCCATGAAAACACTCATTAACCAAGGTTATCATATCATCGGGACAGTCAGAAATGAAACAGATGCCAACAGACTCAAGGATGAATTCGGAAAACAGTGCACCCTCCTTATTTTTGATGTCACTGATAAAGAAAAATGCAAGAGCGAAATTTCAGGCATCTACCACATGCTCGAAAAAGAAGGTCTGTCATGTCTCATCAATAATGCAGGCATAGCAGTACCGGGTCCTCTGCAACACCTGACAGATGAAGAATTTGCTCACCAAATGGAAGTCAACGTACATGCGGTGAGACGTATCACCAACTTGCTACTACCCTACCTGGGTACAGACAAAAAATACAATCCCGGCAAGATCATCAATATCAGTTCGGTCTCAGGATTGTTCAGTTCGCCTTTTAATGGGGCATATTGCATTTCAAAGCATGCACTGGAAAGTATGAATGATGTCTACAGGCGCGAATTGTCCATGTTTGGCATTCAGGTGATCGCCATAGAGCCCGGTCCTATAAAGACAGAAATATGGAATAAAAATATGGGTACTCTGGACCGGTTTAAAGATACACCTTATGGAAATATTCTGGCCTCGGCCGATAAAATGATAAAAAACTCTGAAATGTCCGCTTTCGATGTAAAAGTCATCAGTGATATCATTTCTGGTATTATAGCTGACCCTAGACCTAAAACAAGATTTTTAGTACATCGCAAGCCATTCCTGTTCAAGCTGCTGGCATATTATTTACCTGACAGGATAGTAGATAAAATGATCAGAAAAACGCTTGCCTCAGGCGACCAATACAGACCTGTGTGAAATGATAGCGCCTGTACAAACCAATAAATGGATTGCCACTATTTAGTAACAGCCAATCCATTAAGTAATTCTACTGCATCTGCCATTTTAGCTTCCAGCATGTTCTGAGATGTATATGTGATAAACTGAACTGTGCCCGAATTATTGGAATAATAGTACCCAAAGTATGAAAATTTGATACCCTGTATTGTGCCATCCATTTGCATCAACAGTACTTTCAGGCCATTGACCATTCTGTATTCTCTTTTTATCACCTTGATATCTGGTGCCACTTTTTTACCATTTTCCAATGCAATGTTTTGAAGTGTTTCTAGGGGAATCTCTATTTTTTCGGTGATGATCACACAGAATAAATCCCCTGCTTTTGATTGTAGTTCATATTCGCCTTCGCCTCCTGCTTCGGCTTTTTTGAACTGCCATTTTTTGGGGTCTATCCAGAACGACATATTGACTTTTTCACTTTTGATCTGAAACCCTGAATTGGTGTTTTTAGTAAATATTTCAGCGTTTACGGGGATTTCTTCTGATAGTGTATTGGCCATATTTTCGTAAATCCAGGTACCATCATCATAGAGAATCACCGGGTCACCATGCTCTGTTACACCTTTTTTTTGTCCCAAAACATTACCCAAAATGTATAAAAACGAAATAAGAAAGCATATTTTTTTCATAACCATTATTTTAAAGTTATATCACCAACAAAATTAGACAAACTGATGAAAAATAAAAGAGAAAATGATAAAAAAGATGAAAAAAATTAAATTTTGCGTGCTCATCTTGTAGAAAATAAATCAAAATATAATCATGCTTGATCACATAGTACATCATAAAATAAGGGGAAAAGGTTTTTTCCTATAATGTCGGCAGTGTTTTCTGTAGTAGGTGATAGGGCCTACATTTGGATAATCAAAAAAGATGGTTTAAATTTGTGATGACGATAAAAAAACAAAAAGCTAAAAACTTTTTTACTGATGAGCACTATACATCTGAAAAAACCGAAAGTTGCTAGATTTTTTATTCGTCTAACAAACAGTTGTCAGCAAGTATTGAAACCAAATAATGAATTTTAGTCCAATAATAACTCTACTACTAGTTTTTATCGGGTGTGGAAACCCCAATGAACCAAATTTGGAAAAGAAGCAATACTAGAGTGTGTCCTGGGCACTTGATAGCCAAATCTGAAGTGGAAAAGAGTATGAATATTTACATAACTGATGCCAATCAAATGGACGGATAGTACTTCTTATGTGTCAATTACTATTGACACTAAGAATTTATAAACAGGAAGGTGAATTTTGGACTTCCAAATACAAAGGATATAAAATACATCAATTTTTAACATCCGTTGATACTAGTATTTCAAGAAATATCGAAGATTTGACTCAGACAACAGCTAATAGATTAAAATGGAATAAACAAACCAAAAAATTCATTGAAAACAATGAGGAATTCTCTCCTCCCTATAATCCGCCGAAAATTCATTTCATTTACAACCCTAATAAAAAATGTGTAGAAAAGTATTTAGCTGAAGGAGAGTTTAAAGAAGTACTGATTAAACTGTGTAAATTATGCAGTGAGACCAGCTGACAACATGCCGTGACCACGCCAGCCACCCTATCGGGATGGCCGTCGGGTACGGCCGGGACGTTACCTGCCATATTGCCCGACCACACCTCAAGACCGAACATCGAGAAAAAATTGATACATTTGCACAAAATTTAACAAACCGATAGAATGAAATTATCAGGACAGGAACTATACAATAAATTAGTAAACGAATATAAGATTATCGGAGAAAAGGATTATCAATTTATTTGGTAATTGAAATAGAAAAAGAAGAAAGCAATGATTTTAATGGAGCAAGTTTTAATTTTAAAGAATTAGAAAAATACAAAGAAATTAAAGCAAAGAATAATCATATGACAGCAGCAGGTATTCCTTTTGCAGTAACCTTAACAGAATTAATGAAAGAGAAAGTAAAATAGTCAACGCAATTTGCAAGCACAATTAAAAACCGCACAAGCCAACACACGACCAAAGTTTTTAATAGAGCTTGCAAAGCCAACCCAAAAGAAAAATTGTTTTTAAAAAATTTCCAACGCTTCAAAAAAAAATAAAAAACGCAACGCACAGCCGACACTCAATGACACGAAAACCCAACAATGACAATGGTTTGCAAGGACGGTGGACAAGAACCACAGCTAACAACTAAACATTCATCGTGTCAAGCGGACGAAGCACTGTTGTGCTTCATCAGCCTATGGCTCAAACGCTCAGTCATAATCGTGGCATATAGTGCTACAGCCCGCAAACTTGGAGTTATCATATGGAATATGGTTACACATGGTACAAATTACATCAATCCTGCAGGATATTTATTTTTGGATCAAAAAAGAAAATTAGGGATAGTAAAGAGAATACAAAAACAAATTGATAAATTTGGCCTGACTAATGATGATGTCGTTTTCACAACTGTTTGATTTTGTGAGTGATCTGAATACGTTAGTCAGAATAAATAAAATAGAAAATGAAATATATAGTATTGATATTAATAAGTTTGATTTCTATAGAAATTAAAGCACAAAGAGACTATACTCGTGCAGAAATGATTGGGTATAATGTTGGTCTGAATGCATTAAATGCTGGTATTTCAAGAATAATAAACAAAACCAAGGAAAAAATAAAAGATGTATTTCTTGATGGTTTATGGAAAGGAGCGATTGGTGGGGCAATCAATTATACATCTAAAGAACTTGTTTTACAGATTCACGAAAGTCAAAAACCAGATTTATTTTGGACTTCAAGGTTAGTCAATACCTTGGGCAATTCAGTAACCTATAATGCAGCTAACAATGATGGTATATTTGATTACATATATTTTGATTTTGGATTTAATCGTCTAAAATTTAGCACTACCAAATTTAAAGTAGAATATAAGATAATGCCTATATCAATATTGTTAATGCTAGCAACAGCAAAAGATGGCAATTTCAATATAAAGAGATCTTTGACTACTTTAACTCCATATTTCGAACCAAAATCAAATTATATTGATGGATCGTATTCTAGATCAAATAACATATTAATTCAAAATAATGAATTTATTGGACATGAGTTAATTCATACCTACTCGCATTATGAATTTATGGTAGTTAATACTTTTGTGCAAAAAAAAAGAAATTATAAAAATAATGAAAAATTGAGTTTCTTGAAAAAAGTTAATAAGTATATTTACTGGGATATACTTAACAGACTTGTAACAAGATCTTTATATGCAGTAGAAGGAGATATTACACCGCAAAAGTATGACAATTTTTTTGAGTATGAAGCTAATTTCTTTTCCGATAGATTGAAATAAAATACGATCTCTAGTCGATTAGACGGCCCCACCAAATGAGGCTGATGGGGTGCGCCTCTAATTTAGATATCAATAGGATGCTAATAGACACAAGCCGTTGTTTGTGGTTCCTTCGTTATCAAGTGAAATCGTTCACTTGATTTGCTTCGCAACCACTCAGCCTCAATTCGCAAATCATCAACCCAATAGCTCTTTTCACATGTTTAGGCTATCCATTACTTTAAGAATAGGCTAAGAAAGTCTTTCCTATTCGAATTTCCTGGAGACTTACGTTCAGTCCTACCCGCCCGCGTATGAGAGACTTACAACCCGTTGGATAAGCATCCTACGTGCTTTCACTCGCTAGATAATTTGTTTTGCAACAAGTTGTACAGCTTACATTTTAGCAGTACATTTGTCATTCAAGGCACACACAGCAGACTGATCGCTCTCGTTGTCATAACGTTGCAAGTCATCCGTTGTTGTGAGTGATAACATCATCTCCAAAACAAACATAGACAGAAAGAAAAAAAAATATATTCCAATTTTTGATATTTGTAACTTTAAACACAAAAACTTAAAAATGTATAAGCAATTACTGGATCATATAAAAAAATACACTCCGGAATATTCCGAAGATGATTTAAATGGCTTGTTACGTTATTTTGAGATTAAAAAAGTATCAAAAGGTGATAAAATTGCAAAAGCTGGTAGTATTTGTAGAAATGGCTATTTCATACTTGAAGGATGTTTTAGATATTTTACAATAAATTCAGATGGTGTTGAGTTTAACACTCAATTTGCTTTTGAAGATTACTGGATTGGTGATATGCCAGGTATCCTGAATAACATACCTTCTAAAATTGATATAGAAGCATTAGAGAACAGCACTTTACTTACTATTTCGGCAGTTGACTATAATTATTTACTCAAAACCTGTCATTCATTTGCCTTATACAAATATAGGCTTCGGACCAACTCATACCATGCCCGCATAGAACATTCCAATGAATTTTATGAATGTGCCGAAAAGCGATATCTGAATCTTTTGTCAAAATACCCCAAGATAACTCAACATGTTTCACAGTATCATATCGCTTCCTATCTGGGTATAACACCAGAATCACTAAGTCGATTAAGAAAAAAACTAGCCAAATAATGCATTTCTTATCATAGATCAATTTTTTGGATAGCGAACTTATCATACATCAATTTTCCGGTTTAAAACAACTACTACCTTTGTTGATATTAACAAACAAAAAAAAATTAACATGGTAACAGTAGTAAAAAAGGAAGTAATGCCTTCCAAAATTATGCAAATCAGTATGGGTTTTTGGGTATCCAATATGCTATTAGCAGTTGTTAAGAAGAGATTGCCTTCATTGGGCTTGGCGTCGTTCATCATGATTTCTGCAACAGCATGTAATCAGTCGGCTAATACCGAAGCGGAAAAAGAACCGGATTCCAAGCTTGAAGCATCGGTTTCTACCGATTATGAAGCCACAAAGTCGTACTTCAGGGCGTCAGGAGACAGTCCTGCATTGTATGGGCCAGGAGATATATACAATTTACTGGTGACAGGCAAAGAATCCAACAATGTATTTTTTCAGTTCGAAGCCATCGTTCCAGAGGGCGGTGGGCCACCTCCCCATATACACAGCAGAGAGGATGAAACCATTTATGTGGTAAGCGGCAACGTGGAGTTTCGTTTAGGGGATAAGAAGCACCAGGCCAAAGCGGGAGATTTCGTGTACATCTCTCGTGGCACGGTCCACAACTTCAAAAATGTCGGTAAAGAAACAGCCAAACTAATATTGACTTTCTCACCAGCAGGAATGGATGATTACTTTGCAGAAGTGTTTCCTGAAGTGAAGGATAAAAATGCAGCACCACCACCCATAACAGACGAGCTGATTCGGAAATTGACTGAGGTCGCACCAAAATATGGACTGACATTTCTACCACCCACTGAAAGCGAAAAGCGATAGTTATTCATAATTAACACATAAATACAAAATCACAAAGAAACCCTAAAAGCCCCGTCACTATTTTAGCGATGGGGCTTTTTATTTCAGAAAACTGTGATTGCATTAAACTTAGTGCCAACAACTAAACGTTCATCGTCTCCAGCGGACATGCGATGAACGCCCCGCGTTGAAATTGTCCTTCGGTGGTCCGCCTGTCCAGTCGGATAAACTCTGCAGACTTGAAAAACAAATTTGGTTTATTCCCGTTTCTTTGCAAGTAGTATACAAAGGCTTCGGGGTAAAATTTTTTTTGCCTATTTTTAGTATCAACACCATCAAGCAAATAAAACCACCCATATGACCATCATCGAAAGTAATAAAGTATCCATCGTAAGATATCTAATATTGATTATGCTCTCACTTCAAGTCTCGTCTTGCACCGGACAAGTAAAAGAAAAATCTGCCAATGATCCTATAGAAATAGGGGCAGATAATAAGTCATTGATATTAAGGAATATTAATACAACATTCCCGCAGATTCACACCAATTTAAATGGCATGGTAAGGGAGTTTGTAAGGTCAATGTATCAGGATACAAAAGGGAACTATTGGTTTGGAACAAATGGAGATGGGATTATCCGTTACGATGGGCAAACACTTGAAACAATGACCATCGAAGGAATCAATCCAGGGATGAGGGTTATTGAAATTGTAGAAGATAAAGCTGGTAATATATGGTTTGGAACTTCAGATGGACTTATAAAATACGATGGTGAGAAGTTTACAACATTTTCAAAGAATGAGGGATTGCCAGGTTATGATGAGGAAATTTGGGGCTTAACCATTGACAAAAGCGGACTCATTTGGGTTGGATCGATCGGAGGAGTAAGTCATTTTGACGGAGAGAAGTTTATACCTTTTGCGTTGCCCGAGTTAAAGGTGGAAAATCCGCAGCACATGCTATCTGATAAATTGGTTTTTAAAATTATAGAAGACAAAAGTGGTACCATTTGGATGGTTACCGATGGAAATGGAATTTTCAAATACAAGAACGGGGAATTTACCCATTTGACCACTAAAAATGGACTTACCGACAATAATACTGCGGGTGTCATGGAGGACAAGAAAGGAAATATTTGGGTTTCAACTTTTTATGGTGGTGTGAGTAAATATGATGGAAAAACATACATTAACTTTACAAAGGATGGAATTATCAAGGTGAAGAGGCCGGTGGGGTTTTTAGAGGATAGAAAAGGAAACATCTGGTTTACGGCAGAAAATGTCGGAGTATATCGTTACGATGGGACTAACTTCACCTTATACACTACTGAAAACGGATTAACTTCAAATCTTGTTCTAAGCATATATGAAGATAACAAAGGTCAACTTTGGTTTGGCACTTGGCAAGGTATGTGCATTTTTGAGGGTGAAAAATTCGTCAATGCTAATGTCAAAGAACCCTGGACGAAGTAAAAATAACTTTTGCTATTTGAGTTGACTGCCCCACTAACCGAAGCTTAAGGTCTGCGCTTCTAATTTTACGTATGCCCCATCGTTTTGAACTTGTTGTAAATGCTTGGACCACCCACATAGTTAAGTTAGCCTGATTTGAAAATCATTTTTCCTTCATCCACAAATTATAGTCTCTCAAAATACAAATTATTACATCATTTTATCTTATATTTGGAGTATAAATGGTAGTCTCCTCCTCTGGCTGGCAGGTTTGGACTGACTGAAGTTATGCAGATAACATTTATTAAAAACCCAATTAAATGGTAATCAAAACATTCAAAATATTAAAACTTTGAAAACAATTATAAGATCTTCCTTCTTTTGTGAATCTCAACTCACAACTAAATGGTGTTGTGTAACTGTGATTACCACGCTTGTATTTTTGCTAATACCGATTTTCACAGGTCCCTGAATTGTTCGAAGAAAAATATTGGTCAATAATATTTCAGCACCTTGGGGCTTTACGTTTATAAACGACAATGAAGTACTGTTTACGGAGAAAAGGGGGAAAGTTTATAGATTTAATATATCTACCAATGCGCTTTTGGAAATAAGTGGGGTGCCTGCAGTTGCACAAAATGGACAAGGAGGACTGTTAGATATTGCATTACATCCAAATTTTAACACTAACAATTTTGTTTATCTCACCTACTCGGTTGCCGCAACCGGCGGTCAAACAACAGCATTAGGAAGAGGAACGCTTGTGGGCAACAAGATACAGAATTTCGCTGAATTATTTAGAGCATTACCTGTTCAGAACTCGGGTGTTCATTTTGGCAGCCGCATTGTTTTTGACAGAAATAATTTTCTATACATGTCAGTAGGCGATCGTGGCACTGAAAATAATGCCCAAGATAAAAATAACCATTTGGGCAAAGTCTTGAGATTCAATGATGATGGGACTATCCCCCCTGACAATCCATTGGTAGGGGTACCCAATACAAAACCTGAGATATATTGTTGGGGAAATCGTAATATACAAGGTATGGCCATGAACCCTGCAACAGGAGAGATCTATGCACACGAACACGGACCAAGAGGTGGTGACGAACTCAATTTGATAAAGCCGAACACTAATTATGGGTGGCGGCTGTTACATTTGGCATTAACTATGATGGAACTACCATATCTCCTGATACCACACTTCAAGAATGGAACTTCCGCTTACTTATTGGGTTCCCTCAATTGCTCCAAGTGGTATGACTTTTTATCAGGAATGGACAACCAAACAATGAAGCAGATATTCTGATTGGTGCACTAGCCGGCACTCATATTCATTGGCTAAAAATGAAAGATAGTAAAAAAGTGTCTTCCACAAGAAGCATGAATGGTTATGCGCGTTTTCGAGATGTAAGACAAGCGCCCGATGGTAAGATATATGCAATGACCGAATCTCCAAACCGATTTGTGCTATTAAGGTCTAGTATCCTTGTTTTCACTTCGACAGAGGATGAAACACATGCCTCAGCAGAGAAAAATATTTTATTTCCAAATCCAAGTTTTGGAGAATGCACTTTTTCGTTTTATGTGTCAAATAACCAAAATGTTTCCATCAAAATTTTTGGCTTAAATGGTATATTAATTAAAGAATTGCCTTCACAATCTTTTTCTGAAGGCCAACACTCATTATCAATAGAAACCGATGAATTACCTCAGGGCTTTTATTATATAGAAGTCAACAAAGGAGATGCAAGGACACTTTTGAAATTTATTAAAATGTAGCCGAAATCTAAAGTTTGGTAAGCCTTTTGAGGTGCAAAAGTACCCGGAAGGACTTTGCCAAATCATAATAAATAAGTAAAATGAAGATAATTTGTACAGCAATTTTTGTGATATGTAGCACATATTTATCAATCGGACAATTGCTCCCGCCAAAACAAGCATATCCCCTTGATATTAAACAGATTCATAGTGGCCATAGTTTGACTGATCCATTGTTTTCAAATTGGCCAGGTCAATATGTAAATCTAATCGGTATTGTAAACGCTATACCATCATGGCAACTCTTTGATGCCATGGTAGGAAAATCGACCTCCCCTGCTCATCCATCAGCTATAGGTGGAAAACGCTCCCCGGGTTTGGTGCACCTGATGCAAGACATCATATAGGTAATTGGCAGCTTCTGTCTATCACGGAAAGGGTCCCATTACTTTATCAGGGAGGAGTACACAACAATGGTATTTAGATGGCATTCAAGAACAAAAACTTATTTATCAAACTTTGTAAATAACGCATGGAATATCGGCAATAGTGGAAATGGAGCTCCTACATTGTTATGGACTACCTGGACTAATATTGACAACAGTGATGGTCCCTGGCGGCAAATGTTAGACATACAAGGAGCCGAATTTGAAAGAATGCAAGACTATGCCAATGCTAATAGGCCTGTTGGTGCAACACCCGTTTACATTATACCGGGACACAAAATGATGGCAAGGATTTATGATGATATCCAACTCAACCTTGTTCCAGGTATTACAAATATCAGCCAGTTATTTAGTGACAACATTCATACCAACTCTTTAGGTAATTATGCCATTGCAATGATACATTATTCATGCATATTTAATGAGAGCCCGGTGGGTCTTCCCAATGATTTAATGCCTGATCCGCCTTCTGGTTTTAAGGTTCCATCACCAGCATTGGCTTTGTATTTACAAACTATTATTTGGGATGTCGTAACAACCATCCGAGAACAGGTATTGCTAAAACTCCATCAAGCAATTCTGAAGTGGGTTTAATTCAAAAAGGTATACTTATTTATCCTAACCCAGTTGCCGGCATCCTTTATATAGACAAGAGTACTATTGCCGATAATGGACAGACTAGGATTTATAATCCGTTTGGCCAACTAATGTATTCAGGTAATGATTTAATCATTGATGTAAGTCAATTCCTCCAGGCATTTACTCTAAGCTCAAAAAATTTAACTATTAAATTTGTAAAAGAATAATTATACTTGAAGCTAAAATGACAGACATTGGCATCATAAAAGTAACGCTTGACAACATCGACCAACTGCAAAAATTGCTTGCAGACTGACTTTTTCGAAACGTTTGCCTCAGGAAATACCGAAGAGAATATGAAAACTTACCTGGACAGAGGTTTTCCGTTTGCAAAACTGACCGATGAACTTAACGACGACAATGCTGAATTTTATTTTGCGACTCTTGGCGAAAATGTAATTGGTTACTTAAAACTAAACTTTGGACAATCTCAAACCGAATTGCAAGACGACAAGGCTCTTGAAATTGAACGAATTTATGTTTTAAAAGACTTTCACGGAAAAAAAGTTGGACAACTACTTTATGACAAAGCCATCCAAATTGCCAGACAGAAATGTGTAGATTACGTTTGGTTGGGTGTTTGGGAAGAAAACCCAAGGGCAATAAGTTTTTACAAGAAAAATGGTTTTGTGGAGTTTGATAAACATGTTTTCAAATTGGGCAATGACGAGCAGACTGACATAATGATGAAACTAAAACTCAACAACTAATGTGGAAGGCATGAAATATTTGATAATTTCACCATCTTGTTCTTAGATATTGTTGTTAATTTTTTTGTTATACAGGCAAACTTTCTGGAATCATTGACACATATTGCACCGATTTTGGGGTGGTAACATTACCCATTATGGGTTTTATGTTTATCTTTGCCTTTATTTTACCGGAGTAAGGAATCGTTTCCTGCAAAAGCGACTTTAAACCACTTACAATGAAATCTTTACATAACAAAATCGATCGCCATGTCCTGAAGGAAAGGATATGGGCAGACACAACACCAAGGGTCACACTCTCTTTTTATCAGTATTATCACCTGGGCAATCCTTTATTATTTCGTGATCATATTTATATCCTTCTCTCAGAGGTAGATGTGTTGGGAAGAATTTATGTTTCTTATGGGGTGTCAATGCACAAATCTCCGTTCCCGAACACAGGATTGAAGAATTTAAATCAGCCTTGAGTACCATTACATTTCTGGAAAACATAAGGCTTAATTTTGCCATTGAAGATGACGGAAAGTCCTTTTTTAAACTGATTATCAAAGTCAGGGAGAAAATAGTAGCTGACGGACTTGATGACAAGAGCTTCGACGTAACCAATAAGGGCATTCATCTCAATGCTGAAACATTTAATCAACTGGCTGATGACCCCGACACCATTATTGTGGATATGCGCAATCATTATGAAAGTGAGGTCGGTTACTTTAAAAATGCCATTCTACCCGATGTGGAGACCTTCAGAGAAGCACTACCTGTAGTAGAAAAAATCCTGGAAAACAAAAAAGATAAAAATATCATCATGTATTGTACAGGTGGCATACGCTGTGAAAAAGCGAGCGCTTACTATAAACACAAAGGATTTTCTAATGTATACCAGGTAGAGGGTGGAATCATCGAATATGCACGTCGTGCAAAAGAGTTAGGCATTGAAAATAAGTTTATTGGCAAAAATTTCGTTTTTGATGAGCGCTTGGGCGAAAAATATCCGATGATGTCATAGCTAAATGTCATCAGTGTGGTGTACCGTGCGACACCCATGTCAACTGTGCCAATGATGCCTGCCACATACTGTTTATTCAATGTCCGGAATGCAGCACTAAGTACGAAAACACATGCTCTGTCAAATGTCTCGAGTTCAATCGTTTACGGCTGATATAAAGGATTCCCAAGAAAGACAAGCACTTTCAATGGGACAAAATTCGGTAAAGGAAGATACAAAGCACATCATAAAAATGATGTTTTAGACCATATCACGACATAAACATAACAAATGACCGAAAATGCAGCCAATGCGCCTAATGTATATAGGAGATACAACCGATGGCTGAAGTATTTATCTGCCGGTATGGTTGGGATAATTGCGCTCGTCTTTGCGTTTATCAGTTTTTCAGACATGCCCAGTTTTCAGGATTTAGAAAATCCAAAATATGACCTTGCATCAGTGATTTATGATGTAAAAGGCACCCCGTTTGGTAGATATTATATAGAGGACCGTATTGCGGTAGAGTACGCACAGATTTCAGAAAATGTAAAAAATGCGCTGTTAGTCACTGAGGATGAACGATTTTACAGCCATAATGGTATAGACCTCAGAGCATTGGCACGGGTTGGTTTTATGACACTTATATTGAGACAGGAGAGTGCAGGTGGTGGCAGTACGATCACCCAACAGCTGGCCAAACTCCTGTACAAAAGACCGGATATGAAACCGTGTCCGCTCTTAAAAAAACCTACACCCTTGCAACCTCCAAACTGAAGGAATGGGTGACAGCGGTCAAACTGGAAAAAGCTATACTAAAGAAGAGATCATGACCATGTATCTTAATAAATTTGAGATTTGTAAATGGGACACATGGGATAGAGGCAGCCGCACAAATATATTTTAATAAAAACCAGGATTCG
>JADKCF010000021.1 GCA_016714765.1 Saprospiraceae bacterium
TCCCTTTGTGGGCATGAACTCAGAATAAAAAACTTTGCTACCGGCATGCGCAAAAACTTTACTACCTATAGCAAATGTGTTTTTTCCAATACCAGTCAATCTTAACTGAATGTACGCCGAAGAGTCTTTGGACATTGAACTGTGCAGATTGTTTTGGTAAACAAAAGCTGGCATATTTACATTGTTGACCACAAGATCGAGATCCCCGTCATTATCGAGATCCCCATATGCAGCACCATTGGAATGGCTGACTTTATCCAGGCCAAATTCTTTGGCTTTATTAACAAAAGAAGCCCCATCGACATTTTTGAAAAAATAATTGGAAATAGGCTCGGAAGGAATAGCGTCAATGAGTTTTTTATAATCTACTTTATTGCCTTTAATGATTGACTTCATGGCTTCCTCACTTCCTATAAAATTCAGGAAATCCTGATCAGTCAGATCCTGATATATTCCGTTTGAAACAAATAAATCTTTCCAGCCATCGTTGTCAAAATCATTGATCAATGCACCCCAACTCCAGTCTGTGGCATGTACTCCCGCAAATCTTCCGATTTCTTTAAAACCACGACCCTGCTGATTTAGGTGGAGCATATTTCTTGTAAACTGATGATAGTAATCGTTTTCAATATTATACTGGTACTTATCCCAATCTTCAAAGGTGGTTTTTGTTTTCAATCTCCTGTCTAATCCAGGTAGCATTTCTGTTACGAACACATCAGGATAACAATCATTATTGACATCTGCCATATCTGCACCCATCGATGCCACCGAGATACTCTTCATCTGATTTGTAAGATCCTCTCTGAAAGTGCCGTTGCCATTGTTCATGTAAATATAATCTCGCTCAAAGAAGTCATTGGAAACGTAAATGTCGGGCCATCCATCCATATTGATGTCACCTACTGTCACACCTAGGCCAAAACCTATGACGGAGCCGTAAATGCCTGCTTGTATACTGACATCAGTAAACTTATTGCCATCATTTCTGAATAACTTATCACCACCCTCAGGGTCACGAACATTTCTGACATTATTTTTGAGATTGAACGAGCCAATAGCCTGGTAAGAATTATTGAGCAAATACATATCCAGATCGCCATCTTTGTCATAATCAAAGAAGACAGCATGTAGAATATCCTTTGTCATCCAGACCAAATTCTTTTGCTTTTTCAGAAAAAGTCCCATTACCGTTATTGATAAAAAGCTCATTTTGTTTTCTCTCTCCGATGATATCTCCTGAATTACAAACATAAATATCCAGAAAGCCATCGGCATTGACATCTGCCATAGTTACACCGGTAGACCATGTCATAGTGCCTTCTACGCCTGCTGTGGCCGAGATATCTTCAAAAACAAAATTTCCTTTGTTGAGATAAAGTTTGTTTGGCCCCATATTGGCACTGAAATAAATATCTGAAAGGCCGTCATTGTTGATATCACCAATAGCTACCCCTCCACCATTATAAAAATTACGGTAAGTATAAATATTGAATTTTTCATCGTATTTTAGGTTGTTGGCAAAGAGTATACCTGTTTTGTCAGACGTCATTTCAGAAAATAAAGTGCCTTTAACTTTTAGACCTGCGTTTTCGTTTTTACAAGATAATAATAGCAGGCACTGTAAAAAAAGAAACAGTATATATGTGTGTTTATTTTTGTTCATCTGTAGCTTTATCATCAGTACCACAATTTAAATTTTCTATCAAAACGTCAACGTACTGTTCATCTCTGATTTTAATGGTCACAATGCGCGGATGATCTATTTTATAATATCCAACTCTTCCCGAAGCCAGTTTTTTTTCCTGAAATCCGGGTCCAAACCATTTTTCCATCAATTTTTTGACCTCCAGAATGAGGACATCAGATTGCAGTTCCCTGTTCCAGGGTGCCCATGCCTTATAATTAAAGTAAAGTGGCATGGCAAACATCTTGTCATCCATAAACGCAGGATAAAAATTCATATCTACAGGAAGTTTGAAGTTATCACGGTCTATGTAAAGCACCGTCCAAGGAAAAGGGAATCGAGTTTATGATCATATTTATTCCAGGGCATCACCTGTTTTTTAACACCCCAAAAAAACAGTCCTCCGACCACCAAAAGTAAGGAAATCAACCAAAAAATTCTATTTTGCATAAACATCATATATTTAATTTATATAAGACAACTTCATCGTTATTCCTGGCAAAGATGACATGTTTTTTATTTTTAATCATGATAAGTTTGATATCTCTGATCTCACCCGGTACAAAAATACCACTTTTAATATTTTGGCAATAACTAAAGTTCATATCACCTTCATTTATGAAAACTGAGCCAAAAGTTGCGGCATCTATACCAGTCTCAGGTTTTGCTTTAAACTGATTTCCTCCCATTAAAATGTCTTTTCTGCCATCACCATTTAAATCAGTAACTAAAACAGCTTTTTGATCAGTCCATTGTGCCTGAATTGGAAGGGGTACAAAAACAAAATGTCCATTGACATTTTTAAAAACACCACTTCTGAATTCGTTGATTTTGTACACCACAGATTTGCTCAGAGTTTGCTGATCAAACATTTCTTTCATTCCGACCGAAGCCAGGTCTTTGTACTTGAGGTATTTTTTCTTTAGCCCGGGCAACTGTTTTACAAGGTCATCTCTCATAGACCAGGAAAAAATGTTCTGACCTTCAGCAAAGCAGGGCAGTTGTTCTATCTGACCGTTACCGTCAAAATCATTGACGTGCAACTCATAGCTTCCATATCCTGCAGCAATTCTGTTGTTTAAGCCTTTGTTACAGACTATGATATCTTTGTACCCATCTTCATTGATGTCGACTACTTCAAAAGATGACCAGTAGCCAGAGATTTTGTCCAATGAAAATTCAGTTGTTCTGACAATAGGCCTTCCTGCTTTTATGCTGACCACTTCGATATTGCCCATGTCTCTCATGAGAGAATAAGATCTAGTTTGCCATCATTGTCTATGTCTACGGACTTGTATCATTCAACATACCGAATTGTCTGAAAGGTGCACTCATTGTTTGAGAAAATGTATAATGCCCAGCAATATTTTCATAGACTACTGATGATGCAGGTACTCCGTAATTAAAAGGTTCTAACCTCCCGGCTGCAAATATATCTTTGTCTCCGTCGTCATCCATATCCATCCAGACAACTGCAGAAGTAGCACCGTAAACACTGTTAAATTGAGCAGGTTTTTCAATAAATCCTCCTGTCGAACCAAAGTAAATTCTGTCCTTCAATCCCGAAGATGTGGCCGGTAATTCTGAACTGCCACCACTCACATAAATATCTAACAGGCCATCATTATCGAAGTCTTCTATCAATATGTCAGAATCCTCCATAATGGCATTAGGTATAGAAGCCTTTAGTGGGCTTACAGAAAACCTGCCATTGGGTTTTTGTAAGCGATCTGAGTGGCATTTCCTGTCGAACCCCCAAGTATGATATCTTCCAGTCCGTCTTTGTTGAGGTCTTTGACTGCCAAAGGCGGCCTTCGTTTGAGACCATATAAATAAGCAGCCGATCCCTGTCAAAATCTGAATACTCATTTTCGATATGTTTTAAGCCAATACCATCACTTACCGGCGAAAGCAGGGTTTCAGGACGGGTGGAAATTTCGGTTTTGGGGCTAGATTTTTCTATCTGATCATAGCTGATTTTCACGAAGGAGTTGAGAGAAATATTCGTGATGACACTTCTCCATCCATCCGGCCAGATCACACTTATGGAATCCAGGGCAGAAATTTTACCCAGACCGATATGTATACGCGGATCCACACAGGATTCGAAACCTCTCATCGGATTAAGTTCCTGCATAATGGTTGTATCATTACTGTAGCAGATGATTTTTGAGCCTATGGCATTTATATTAGGAAATGTTCCTTTTAGTGATACATTTAAAAAAGAATGGTCTTTGCTGTGTAAAGTGTTATTTCTATATATGTGTGCTGTTTCATTGATATTATTGATTACAAGATCCAGATCCCCGTCATTATCGAGATCACAGTATGCAGATCCGTTGGAATAGGTAGGTTTACTGAGACCAGTTGCGGCAGCCATATTTTCAAACGTATAATTGCCCTTATTGATATACAAATAATTTTGTTGCGCTTCAGAAGGCACTTTTTCCATCATACTAATAATGACGTTTTGTTTTTGTCGAATCATAGACTGGATAGCTTCCGGATTGAAATCAAAATTGACATAATCGAGGTCGGTCAGATCTTTAAAAATACCATTGGCTACAAAAATGTCTTTTTGGCAATCATTATTAAAATCCGCTATCAGTGCACCCCAACTCCAGTCCGTGGCGTCCACACCACAATATCTCGAAATTTCAGAAAACCGGACTGTATTGTTTGTTCCAATGTTACCTTGATTTATTTGCAATACATTTCTGCCAAACTGACGGTGGTAACCCTTAGATACATTTAGATTGTATTTATCCCAATTTTCAAAGAGCGCCTTAGTCTTATAGCGCAAAATTTTTTCCGGCAGCATTTCAGTCACAAAAATATCAGGTCTGGTATCATTATCTATATCCGCAATATCTGCTCCCATCGATCCAAGGCTGATTTCACTGGTAGCATCTGCGATGACTTCCCTGAAAGTTCCATCTTGTTGATTGATATACAGATAATCTCTCTCAAAAAAATCATTGCTTACATACAGATCAGGCCAATTATCACCGTTGATGTCTGATACGCTCACACCGAGCCCAAAACCTATAGCACTTCCATAAATGCCTGCAGTTTGGAAACATCTATAAAACCTGACTTTATAATCTTTTGACGATATTCCAGTATGGGCACTGACACGATCGTTTCGGAGGAGCCGGTTGCCACCCAATGTATCCGTGACATTCCGTAGGCCTTCGACGATATCGTATCCACCTACAGATCGGAGGCTGTTATTAAGCAAGTAACAATCCAGGTCCCCATCTCTGTCGTAATCAAAAAATACTGCATGGGTGGATAAGCCTAAAAATCCAGTCCATATTCTTTACTCTTTTCGGTAAAAGTAAGATTACCATTATTGATAAACAGTTCATTATGTCTGTTGTCACCACTGGCCTACCTGATTTGCATATATAAATGTCCATCCAGCCATCTGCATTGATATCTACAAAAGTCACACCTGTGGACCATACATCTTTGCAGGATACACCTGCTTTGTCAGTGATATCTTCAAATTTGAGATTTCCTTTATTCAGGTAGAGTTTGTTTTCTGACAGATTGCCGGCAAAATAGATATCCATCAGACCATCATTGTTGATATCACCGATGCCTACCCCACCACCATTGAAGAAATTTTTGAAAGTGTAGGGATTGTACTCTTCAGTAAAAAATAGTTCATTATTGAAAAAGATACCCGTTTCTTTAGGGTTAAGTAAAGAAAATAATACTTCTTCATTTTCTTTATCCGCACAGCTGCAGATAAATATTCCAAAAAATATTAGAAAGTAAGAAAATTTGGGTGTTATAAACAAATTTGGTTGGTTAGTTTGATAATAAACACACAAAATTAAGAATTTAAAAGTATTTTTAGCTACCCAGCAATATTATTCATTGTACATTAGCTTTTTAATAATGAAAAGTTAAACTTGAGCCAATCTTATTTGATATTAATAATCCATTTGTTTTGCTGTACCATTATCTTGGCCCAGAAGGCATCAGACAGACAAATCAATCTGGTTTTTGAAAATAAAAACTTCATCAAGATTCTATATGAGCTAGAACAAAAGGAAAACATCCGTTTTTACTTCGATCCGCAGCGGATACCATATTTTGAATTTACTAAAAAGTATGAGGACAAACAGATTTGGTACATTTTGAATGACCTTCTGAATGGAGCGCTTCTTACAGTGATATCCATTGATGACAAAAGTATAGGAATTATCCCTACTCCTGATCTGAATAAAGTGTATATAGAAAACCTACTATCTAAATGGAAATCGGGTGAATTTAAATATCCTTTTGTCATTGAACAGAAGCAGATAAAAATAATTACAGCTGTAAGGTCAAGCTCAAAGCCGTCTATACAATTGGTACTGTATATTGTGGATGAAGAAGACAAAACTTCGCTTATCGGGGTAGCTGTATTTACAGATGATTTTCAAATCAAAGAAATAAGTAATGAAAAAGGCACTGCAGGGCTAACTTTAAAACCCGGTAAAACTACTTTGCAAATAAGTTACTTGGGCTATCAGTCTGCCAGGATAGAAGTTGATGCATTCAGAGATACATCTTATATTCTGGCTTTGCCAAGAATTACCAATTTACTGGATGAGGTAGAGATTTCATCAACCAAAATATCGTCAAACAACCTTAAAAAAACCATCGGTGTGGAATCAATAGAAATGAAAAAACTAGAGACGATCACTCAAGCATTGGGGGAAGTTGATATCATAAAGTCTCTGGAAATCTTACCGGGTGTAAAGAGTACAGCTGAAGTTTCCAGTGGTTTTAATGTAAGGGGAGGAAATATTGACGAAAATCAGGTTTTGCTGAATGAAGCAGTTATATTTAACCCTACACATGTACTGGGTTTTACGTCTGCCTTTAACGCAGATGCTATAAAATCTGTCACACTTTCGAAAGCATATATGGATCCACAATACGGAGGCTGGAACTCAGCTGTACTCGGATATAAAATCTTCATATGGAAATGCGGAAAATGGAAAGGGGTAGGCTCACTGGGTACAACTATCGGTAAACTCACCATCGAAGGACCAGTCTAATAAATCACTCACAATGACGGCTTCCGTACGCAAGAGCTATAGTGACTGGATGCTTCGGCAAGCCTATAATAAGGAGATTTCCAATAGTCATGCATCCTTTTATGACTGCCATGTAGCCGCTAAAACCACACTCAGCAAAAATCACTTTTTGCTTATGGACCACTTCCGGACATCTGACAATTTTGATTATAATAAATTGATCGGTTACCGTTGGTCCAATCTTAGTGCAGGACTTACAGCGGTAAATTTATGGAGCAACAAGTGGGATTCCCGATTGAGTCTTACTATGAGCAACTATAAAAGTGTACAAGCCAGCTATTCGAGTCCATTCCTTTATGAACTAAATACAGGAATTAAAGTATTGAAAGGAACATTTATTATGCATTTCAGACCAAAAGAAGGTTTTGTCCTCAAATCTGGACTGATGGCACTCAATACGAGAATGCACCCGGAAAAAATAGTCGCTTCAGAAAGCAACGGTATCACAATTGACCAGCAAATACAGAGAAATGGAAATTTAACACTGGCGGCACACGTAAGCGCTGCCTGGACACTTTCCAAAAATATACAAGTCGAGGGTGGACTGAGGTATACGCAATATTATTCGATAGGAATAAGAAAAGAATTTCAATATGCAGGCGATAGCTTACCTCAGACCTTCAATATAACAGATACCCTAAGGTTTTCCGGTACTTCAGCTATTTCCGGCCATATAGAGCCCCGTTTTAATCTAATTACAAGCTCAATGATCATTGGGCAATAAAGGCGGCATATACAAAAACCAGTCAAAACCTTCACCTTCTAGTAAATGGCAACACATCTCTTCCTTCTGATCTCTGGATACCTTCAGGTGCCAAAATAAAACCAAGAGTTGCTACACAATATTCAGCCGGCTTGGCTTATATTGCAGGAGATGGAAATATTTCAATATCAGGGGATGTGTATTATAAAAGCTATTCCAATAATATAATTCTCAGGGATTTTCCAGACTTTATCCAGAATGAGCACATCGAAACTGAACTTCTGCAGGGCATTGGTAGAAGCGTGGTTCAGAACTGGCGCTGGAAATCAAACAAGGAAACTTCACCGGCAACATGGCATTTACTTATGCACGGACATTTCAGAAAAACATTTAAGTGCAGGAAATAAGGTACGGAAAATGAATTTTTAATTCAGACAATGATATACCACATCAGCTCAATTTACTATTAAAACGACCTAATCCTCTGTTAAGCTTTAATACCAGTTTTATTTATAAAGATGGAAGACCGGTCACGTTGCCTCAAAGTGCAGTCATCATAGATGGGTTTTTAATTCCTGTATACTCTAAACGTAATGCCTTCAGAATCCCTAATTATTATAGATTGGACGTGGGTATCACCCTTGATTTCAGAAAAATAAGAAAAAAAGGGATGAGGCATTCGTTCTCATTAGGCTATACAATCTTTTGGGACGTAAAAAATGCCTTGAATGTCTTTTTATCGAAAAGCGAAAAAGGAATATTAATGTTATAAAACTTTCTTTGATAGGGGCGGCCATACCTTCATTGTCTTGGAATTTTATATTTTAAAACTCAAATCGTTTGTATGAAGATAGTTTTTAGTACCATTTTAGTATCTGTCATGATAGTCATTTCAGGATGTATCGAGGATTATGAAGGACCATCGGGTGTGTTTAAAGAAGAAATAAATGTAGAAGCAGAAATTTCCGATATTCAGCAGGTGCATACAATAAAAATATCATATGCACAGCCTGTGGGTATACAGTTGTTTAAGGGTATTTCAGGAGCAGATGTACAGGTGATTTCAGATGCCAATCAGGTTTTTCAGTTTATAGAAAGTAGTGATGCAGGAGTATACAAGCACGAAGGTCATTTTGATAATGGCAAACGATTTAAACTCAAAATAACACTTCCGGAAAATATTGTTGTAAACTCTGATTACCAAAATTTCCCAAAGTCTTTTGATACAGATAGCATTAGCTTTAATACTGATTATGTAAAGATCCAGCAGCCTAACGGCAGTGTATATATGGACTATTTAGTCAGTTTTTTTATTAATTCATCAAAAAACAAACTTGACAAACCTATTTTTCTGAGGTTTGATGTCGAGACCGTTTTTGGTCAACAACGTCATCTGTTCACCCTTTATTACACCTAAATCTTGTTATGTCTATGATTATAAAAGCGATTTTGATATCAATTTGCTGGAGCTGGATTCAACGGAATCACCATTTTTTTTTAAACAAAAAGTATTTGATAAAGTACTGGATTTCGAGATGGGTGGAGCTTTTTCTGTAAAGGTGGATGCACTGTCTTATAATGAAAGTAATTTTCAATACTGGAAACAATTTAAATCATTGTTTGATCAGAGTGGATCAGTGACAGACCTTATTCCTTCCAGACTTAGGAGTAATCTAACAATTTCTGCGGGTACAGTCACCGGCATATTTTCTTGTGTAAGTAAGCGGTCGTTAACTAGAATAGTGAGAAGAGGCGAACCGTTCGAGGAGAGCTGTAGAGCTTTTGTGGTACTCAGGTTTTCGAACCTGCCGACCCCAGCGAATGTTGTAATTGTCTTCTTTTCCCAAAAAGTACGACCCAAAAACCCGATTATTGGTAATAATGTTGTCCATGATGAATATATACCAACTGAACTATGATTTAAAATTTTAAAAAATCATCAATTTTGCATACTTTTGCAGCCCAATATTTAAATGAATGAGCACGTTCCGTGAAATAAAAGAAAAAGTTTCGGGTTTTGTAAAAGAGATGTTGAAGCCAGTAATGGCTCCAGTGGAAAACTTTTTTGCGCCATACAAAGCCAAATGGGATCAGTTTTTCTACCCTCTCACACATAGCTGGCAAGTGTACAGTCAGCGTAATCCAACAGAATCCAGGGTTATATCATGGATATTTTCTATTATCAAATGGGTTTTTGGTATAGTGCTGCTGATTATTTTACTGGCATATTTCGGAGTATTCGGAAGTTTACCAACCAGCGAAGAGTTAAAACAAATCGAAACGGCCAACGCTTCGGAAATATACACTTCTGACAATGTAATGATAGGTAAATATTATACTGAAAATCGGACAACAATCAAGCTAGACAGCATTTCACCTTATTTAATTACGGCACTTTTAGCGATCGAAGATAAAAGATTTTTTGAGCACAGCGGTATAGATCTGAGATCCTGGATGAGGGTTTTTAAAGGTATAGCGACCAATACCCAGGGAATGGAGGTGGTTCTACTTTAAGCCAGCAACTGGCCAAAACCTTTACCCACGAAAAAATTATAAGGTGCCCGGATTCAGTATTTTTATTAATAAGGTAAGAGAAAATATCATTTCATCCAAGCTCGAAAAGATATACAATAAAGAAGAGTTACTGACCATGTATCTCAATACTGTTCCTTTTGGGGGCAACAGATTTGGTATCCAGGAAGCATCCAGATATTTTTACAACAAAAGACCCAATCAGCTCACACCAGATCAGGCTGCAACACTTATAGGAATGCTTAAGGCAACTACAGCTCTTGATCCCACTAGAAACCCGAAAAACTCAGAAAAGAGAAGAAATCTGGTATTAAGTCAAATGCTTAAAAATAAAGATTTTAGATTTGAGTCAGAAGAAATGGCTACCATAGCTAAAATGATCAATATAGGTACTATCACTGAGGAACAATACAATCAGCTGATCAAAAAACCGGTAGGCGCATCACCACACGAGGACATAGGCAATAATGAAGGTTTAGGTACTTATTTCAGAGAATATTTGCGAACAAAAGAACTGCCTAAAATATTGAAAGATATCCTTAAGGAGGACGGAACACCTTACAATATTTATACGGACGGACTTAAGATATACACAACGCTGGACAGTAGAATGCAAAAACACGCAGACGATGCCGTGTTTAAGCATATGTCATACATACAAAATGAATTTTATAAACATTGGAAAGGGTATAAAGAAGAAAAGCCATGGGGTGATGACAAGTGGATAACCGAACAGGTCAAAAGAAGTGATCGGTACAAAATGCTGGAAGCCGCAGGATACTCAGAAAAACAGATCGATTCAGTGTTTAAAGTACCTGCTCCTATGACGGTATTTTCCTGGAAAGAAAAACCTATCCAAAAAGATACGATGATGACCCCTCTGGATAGTGTAAGATATTATTTTACCATGTTGAATACAGGGTTTATGGCTATGGATCATACCAACGGATATATAAAAGCATGGGTAGGAGGAACGGATTTTATGTATTTTAAATATGACCACATACTCGGAAAGAGACAAGTAGGTTCTACCTTCAAGCCCATAGTATATGCAGCGGCAGTAGCAGATGGTATCAGTCCTTGTAAGTATTTTCATAACAAAGAAATAACCATAGAAGACTGGTCCCCCAAAAACTCAGACAACAAATATGGGGGTTACTACTCCATGACAGGTGGACTTGCATATTCTGAAAACGTCATTGCTGCGCAGGTAATAGAAAAAGTGGGTATTCAGAAGACAATAGATATGGCTGCCAAGCTGGGTGTCACAGCCACTCTGCCAAGGGAGTTCGGTATAAGCCTGGGAGCTGTAGAGGTGTCCTTGTACGATATGATGAAAGTGTATAGCACCCTGGCAAATTACGGATACAAGGCTGAGCCAGTAGCAGTACTAAGAGTAGAGGACAGATATGGCAATGTCATATACGACTATGAAAAAATCAATAGAGAAACACCAAAACAGGTTGTAGATTCTACGACGGCCTACACGATGACCAGGATGATGCAGCATGTTATCATTTACGGAACAGCCAATACCCTCAAAAGCCAATATTGCAAACACTGTGATTTTGCTGGAAAGACCGGAACCACACAGAATCACTCTGATGGCTGGTTTGTAGGTTATAATCCTACCTTGGTTACCGGTGTATGGGTAGGTGGACCTAGTCCTGCGGTCCGTTTTCGAAGTATGAATTATGGAAGAGGAGCAGCACTAGCGATGCCTATTGTCGGTAATTTTTGGTACAAGCTGTCTTTAGACCCCAAATTTGCTAAACTTACACAGCAGGAATTTAAAAGAAATGAAAATATCATCTCAGAAATGAACTGTCCATTGAGGCTGGGCTTTTCGCCTGATAAATATTTTGCGGTGATGCAGGACTCTACTTTGAAGGATTCGATGATGAGGACAGGATTCAGAGGACTCAGGAGCCTGGTTGAAGAAATGTTTCCGGAAGAAGCTGCCGAAGAAGAAATTCTAGAAAACACAGAAGGCGAAGGAGGTGACATCATCATCGAAAATGAAAAAGTAGTGGAACCTAAGAAAGTGGAATTAGCTAAACCTGCTGAAACCAAAGTTCAGGAAAAGAAGAAGAATGAAGAAGTAAAGAAAACCTGAAGATCCCAAGGATAAACCCAAAGATCCCAATAAGAAAGGAAATGGCTGACCTATTGGAAGACGCTAGAAAAGTAAAATAAATCAGATGGCAACACCTCTTACAGTAGCATTTCATACGCTCGGATGTAAGCTCAATTTTTCGGAGACATCCAGTATTCGGAGATCTTTCGAAGATCAGGGATATGCTGCTGTGGAGTTTGAAGAGGGTGCAGATATCTATGTCCTCAATACCTGTTCGGTCACTGATTTTGCTGACAAAAAGTGCAGGTATGAAGTGAGAAGAGCACTCAAGTATTCGCCACAGGCCAAGATAGTAGTAGTGGGATGTTATGCACAGTTAAAACCTCAGGAGATAGCCGAAATTCCCGGTGTGGATCTGGTGCTGGGAGCTGCAGAAAAATTTAATATACTTAATTATATAGACGGTATCTCCAAGTCATCTGACAAAGGGATGATCGTGGCAGGAGAAATCAGAGAAGCCAATTCATTTGTAGATGCCTTTTCATTTGGAGACAGAACCAGATCTTTTCTCAAAGTACAGGATGGCTGTGATTACAAGTGTTCGTTTTGTACCATTCCACAGGCAAGAGGCCAAAGTCGCAGTGATACAGTCAGCAACGTCATTTCCAATGTAAATAAAATTGCCGGCCTCGGGGTAAAAGAAATTGTACTTACAGGCGTCAACCTGGGGGACTTTGGTAACGGGACTGAAGTCATCGAAGGTAATAAACCCCAAAAAGAAGCTTTGTTTATAGATCTTATCAGGCAACTAGACCTTGTACAAGGCATAGAGAGATACAGAATTTCCTCAATAGAGCCTAATTTGCTGACTAAAGAAATCATAGATTTTGTCGCTTCGTCTGACACTTTTGTACCGCACTTTCATATTCCATTGCAGTCGGGAAGTGACAGGATACTCAAAGCAATGAGAAGAAGATACCAGAAAGACTTATATGCTCAAAGGGTTGAATGGATCAAACAAGCTATGCCTCACTGTTGTATAGGTGTAGATGTGATAGTAGGTTTTCCGGGAGAGACAGAAGAGGAATTTTTAGAAACCTATCATTTTTTGCATAGTTTGGACATATCTTATTTGCATGTGTTTACTTACTCTGAGAGAGCCAATACTCCTGCCGCAGAAATGGATGAGCCTGTGCCAATGGAAATCAGACGCCGGCGCAATGAAACCCTCAGAATTCTTTCACAGAAAAAAAGACTCGCTTTTATTGAACCTCATTTTGGCAGTGTGAGAGAAGTCCTCTTCGAACACTCCGGTACAGACGGAATCATGCACGGCTTTACTGACAATTATATTAAAGTATCACTTCCGCTTGATGAAAAACTAATCAATCAAATTTCAAAAGTAAAACTGCTGCATATGGATGATTCCTGCGAAACAGTCATATCAGAGCTTTGTTAAAAAAAAAATAAAAAAACAAATTGACCGCACACCAAAAACAAGGCTACCGACATCTTACTAATAAACTCAGAATGCTGAGCGACAGGTTTTACATCATTTCGGCAGTATGTTGGACATTGCTTACAGTTTATCTATCTTTGATTTCTGCGAGATCAGCATCTGCATTTAATGTGTGGGACTTTGTAGGGTTTGACAAATTAGCTCATTTGGTGTTTTATACCATGTTTTCATTTTTATGGTGTATGGCATTGAGGAAAAAAGAAATCAACTTTTCGAATGTATTATTTTTTTCGATTTCTTTTGGTATATTAATGGAAATTTGTCAACTTTACCCCTTTTCAAACGGAAGATCTTTTGAGCTTATGATATTATAACAATATTTGGGTCTTAAATATAGGTTGATATTATTTAAAAAAATTTATTAATTAACAGATGTTCAAAGAATTAGGAAGTTCTCACAAGTGTCACCTTGACATTTTGGCTCTGGTTTTACTGACAATCGGTTTGATCGTTTACTTCAAACGAAAATACAGATCATATGGTTTTCAGGAATTGATGGATGCAAACAAAAATGTGAAAGCAAAATCATTGAGTGAAAGGACGAAATTTCCTGAAGTCGACGTATTTAAAAATGCCGGCAGTTTTTTCAACTTTGGTATGGCCGCTGCAGTAGCTTTGTCCCTTGTCGCCATAAGTTGGACTACTTATGAGAAAAAAATCGTAGTAGACCTCAAAGATTTAGTACTCGAAGATGAAGTGGAAGTCGAAGTACCTCGTACTGCTGAACCGCCACCGCCACCACCACCGCCACCACCGCCTGTTATTCAGGAAGTTCCTGATACAGAGGTGATCGAAGATCAGCCGGAATTTGTGGATAATAGTGTCACAGAAGAGACTAAAGTAGATGTACCCGTAGTGGAGAAAAAGGCACCGCCACCGCCACCGCCACCGCCACCACCTGCACCAGTTGAAGAAGAAATATTCAAAGTAGTAGAGCAGATGCCTAGATTTCCAGGTTGTGAGGACAAAGGTACTGACAAAGAAAAAGAAGATTGTGCCAAAGGTAAAATGTTGGAATACATCTATAAGAATCTGAAATATCCTGCTATAGCAAGAGAAAACGGAGTGGAAGGTCAGGTTGTACTACAGTTTGTAGTAGACAAAGACGGTTCTATTACAGATGCCAAAATTGTAAGAGATATCGGAGCCGGTTGTGGTACTGCTGCAGAGACTGTAGTCAACGGTATGAACAATATGGGACAGAAGTGGATACCGGGCAAACAAAGAGGTCGTCCAGTAAGAGTACTTTACACCCTTCCTGTTAAGTTCAAACTCGAAGGATAAGAATTAGAATAAAGTGTTTTCAAGGGAGTAAAAATGAAATTTTTACTCCCTTTTTTAATTTTTTAAAATTCTGATTAGTAAGGGTATATTAAGAACAGTACTGTTTTACTTAATGAAAGCAGATTATTTTTTCCACTTAATGTTGCATCCGGCGCCTGGATATTGTTTGGTCAGGGGTTGTTCTCCTCTTAGCAATAAATCAAGAGCAAGTCTAAGATCTTTTCCATTTAATGGTTTGTCATTACCTGGTCTTGACTCATCCAGTCTCCCACGATAGTATAGCTTATGCTCACTATCAAAAACAAAAATATCAGGTGTACAAGCAGCATCATATGCTCTGGCGGTATCCTGGCTCTCATCATACAGATAGGGAAAGGGGTATTGTAAAACCTTGGCAATCATTTTCATTTTATCTGGAGAATCATCAGGATAATGGACTATATCATTGCTACTGATAGCCGAAAAACCAATTCCTTTCGAGATATACTCATTTGCTAAGCGTACTAATTCTGCATTGACATGAATTACATAAGGACAATGATTACATAAAAATAGTATAACGGTTCCATTTTCGCCTTTTATGTCGGCCCAGGATTTGTGCTTACCAGATACTGTGTCAGGAAGATAAAAATCTGGTGCGACCATATTTAGATGTGGCATATTTGATTCAGTCAGGGACATATTTTATATTGGTATTATGTCGCAAAATTACAACTTTTAATGGATTTTGCCACGCTTGTTTACGATTCCACTCAATACCAGGTTGTATTTCACCAACTTTTTCTTTCTCTTGTTTCCTATTTATTTCTAATGAGTCAGTTGATAGCCCCGGTAGAAACGCATTCTGGGTAGTAAAAGCTTAGTTTTTTTCTGATAATTTTATCTCTGCAAAATATAAATTTTGACATATTTGTAAATATATAAGCAATTAGAATTTTATTTGTCAGAATATTTGAAAAGAGATGAGATATTTTCTGCACCTGTCATATAAAGGAACAGCCTACAAAGGATGGCAACGGCAAAACAATGCTACCCCTTGTGTACAAGAAGTACTGGAAAGTACACTACACAAAATGACAAATAAAAAAATGAGTCTAATGGGTTGTGGACGTACGGATGCAGGCGTACATGCCATGCAATATTTTGCACATTTTGACTACGAAGCAGAATGGCATTATGATCCCGTAGAAAGGCTCAACAGAATGTTGCCACATGATATTTCCGTATTTGAACTCATTCCCGTACATGAAAGAGCGCACAGCAGATATGATGCAATACAGAGAAGTTATGAATACCATTTGCATCTGGAACCCAATGCCTATTTGTCACCGATTAGCCTGTGGTTTGATGGCCCGAAACTTGATTTTGAAGCCATCAATGCAGGACTGGCAACTATACATCAAACGAGGGATTTCGGTCACCTTTGTCTGACACCGGATAAGTTTAACAACACCTTGTGTAATATATATAGTTCAAAATTAAAAATCAGTGAAGATGGCAAGCAAATTTGTTTTATGTTTTCTGCCAACAGATTTTTGAAATCAATGATCAGAATGATTGTGGCCAGATTAATGGCACTCGGTGAGGGTAGAATCAATATAGAGGAATTCGCCGATTCTAAATCGAATAATCAGATGTTGAAATTTAGAACGATGGCAGGTCCACAGGGACTCCACCTATCCAAAATTGTGTACCCATATCTAGAAAGAGATGTCCAACCTGCTTTTTTAATGAGATGATTATTTATTTTTGCAAACTTATAAAAGGAAAGAATCATGGCAAAAACCAACTCAAAGCCAACCCATACAACTAGCAAAGACAGAAATCATGAAGTCACTACTTCTGGCAAACTTCAAATGACCATATGCGCTATACTGTTTTTAGTGGGAATTATGGTGTACGCAAACACATTGCATCATTCATTTGTCCTGGATGATCCATTGGCAATCGGTTTGAATAAAAATGTAACTTCCGGGTTATCTGGAATAGATGATATAATCAGAGGCGGTTATCGTGAAAATAACTTTGGCGGAAAGCTTTACAGACCTGTATCTCTCATACTGTTTGCTGCAGAATGGTCATTATCTCCTGACAATCCTGTCATTCACCATTTTTTTAATATCATTTGGTTTTCTTTATGTGTAGTATTCATCTATCTGGTTACAAGCAGGTGGTTAGGCCCAAAAAACATAGTGTTGCCATTGATCATAAGTGTCATTTTTGCTGTACACCCCATACATACTGAAGTGGTAGCCAATATAAAATCCAGAGACGAGATCATGGCGTTGTTTTTTATACTTGCCAGTCTGCTATCATGGGACAAATATTTTGAAGTAATGAAAAAAAGGTTCATAATACTTTCTATGATATTGTACTTTTTGGCTCTTATTTCAAAGGAGAGTGCTATAACTATGTTTCCGCTTTTGGAATGACTGTATGGTTTATATATAGACAGACCTGGAGAGCCAGCCTTTCTAAAGGTACATTGTTTGTAATACCTGTGATCCTGCTGTTTGTAATACGACACGCCATTTTTGGAGGTAGTCCTGATGTTTTGGTAGATGTCATGGACAATCCCATCGTTGCCGCAACAGGTATGCTTCAGCATTTTGCTACATCGATGCTGATACTTGGTAAATACTTATTTCTTGAAATTTGCCCCTGGCCACTATCCAGTGATTACAGTTATCAGGTCATACCTTTAGTGGGACTGAATGATTGGAGGGTATGGACAAGCATATTAGTACATCTTGGTTTACTTCTATTTGCAATCAAGGGAATGAGAGATAAGCAAATTATTGCCATGATGATTCTGTCTTATTTAATGGCCATAGTTTTGTATTGCCAGATACCTGTAGTCATAGGGACTATGTTTGGAGAGCGCCTTGCCTTTTTGCCTTCGTTGTGGTTTATCTGCACTATTTCCTATCTGGCAGGGAGGCTCTGGCTGACGGAGTATAATGGTGGTGATATAAAACAATATCTTGTTAAAAATAAACTTTTTCTTGCAGGGGCAATTGGTATAACCCTTCTATTTGGTTTCATCACGATGGAACGAAATCGGGATTGGAAAGACAATCTCACTCTTTTCACAAAAGATGCAGCTACATATCCTCAAAGTGTTAGGCTAAATAACGGTGCTGCAGAGCAAATACTCCAGGCCTCAGACAAAGCAGGGCTTAAGGAAGAAGAGGTCAACACAATGTTATCACAGGCAGAAAAATATTGTGATGCCATCATGAAAATAAAACCTGTAGCTACAGCATATCTTACCATGGGCAATATCAGGCTCAAACAAAAAAGATATGATGAAGCGATTAAGTATTATGATCAGGTAAATGACTTGAAAGCAATAGTGGACGCAAATAAGGCATTATCATATCGTGAAATGGGTAGAAATGCAGGCCAAAATGAACAAAACCTCCCTAAATCCCAGGAATTACTAACAAAATCTCTGGCTCTTAATGATGCCGATGCTGAAACCTGGTTTCTCATGGGAGTATCCTACGGAATGAGTGGAAATCATCAGAAAGCGGCCGAACATTTTGAAAAAGCTTACGCCTTAAAACCAGGATCAGAGTACGCAAAGAATGTCGTTATGGCATATCAGATGCTGGGAAATCAGGCCAAAGTAATGGAGTATCAAAAACTAATAAAATAGAAAATTGAACAAAAGAAGGATTCTTGGTGACAATAACCCCTCTTTTGTTCAATGGATTAAAAAACCCTCCTTCTTTCTTTGCGCAACATCCTTTTTTCTCTAGGTGTAACTTTTCCATCCGCCAAAGCCATACGTTTCATAGAGCGTATGTGGCGTTTTTTCATTTTTTTGCACGGTCCACCGGCTTTTCTAATGTCATTTCTTTCGATTCTTCTTCCGTCGGCAACGGCTCTGTTTGCCTGACTGTATCCTGACAAAAAGGTAGATACGATTAAAAACACTGCAATGATGACTGATCTTCTCATTTTTTTATATTTAAAGTGATTTAAAATGTATGGCTAAGACATGCAGAACTTTGCCAGGTTTAAAATAGGAAAGGCTTTTTAACTATTGTTTAACTTAGAAGGGAATTTATTCCGTTACAAAAGTGTTTTTAAGAAAAAATAATAACGAAATGGTACAAACATTCAAGACACTTACGATAATTGTGTTGGTTATACTCGTTTTTTCCAGTTGTGCAGAAAGACAGGATGTAGAGGCGTGTGTTGAAGGAGGAGCATATGGATTTTTGGGGGGATTGCTGCATGGTATCATAGCACCTATAGGGCTGATTGGCATGTTGTTTAAAGACGACATAACCGTATTTGCAACAAATAACAATGGATTTTGGTATGCCTTTGGGTTTTTGATAGGCAGTGGTGGATGGGGAATACTAGCAGGTAAATCTAGAAAATAAAAAGACTTAGAACTGTATTAGAGACTTTTCCGAGAATCATTGTTTTGTCATTTATTTAAAAAATATGTGGGACATAAAACTGAAATCTCGATTTTATTCTATCTTGCGCAAGATTTACGCCATGTTATTTTAAAAAATTAATCTAACTGTCATGCAGGTTGCCCGCTTTATAAAAACTACACTTCCGGCATTGGCTTTATTATTGCATTTTTCCTGTATCGATATAGAAAAGGAAACAGATGTAGGTCTGAGTGACCAGGAATACGAAGTAGCAGTTCCTTTGGTCAATACAAAAATAACTGTTTCTAAAATAGCAGAAGCATCCAAAGGAAATACAGGTATCAGACTGGATGCAGACGGCAAAGCAACCGTAATATACAATGGTGAGGTGATACGGAGATCTGCCGCTTCTATTTTTCCTCCATTTCCGGGAGTCATCCCATATCTCATTTTGGATACTACCAGCAATATCAAACTTCAGTTTAACAATACTTATCTGATTAAAAATGCTGTTTTTGAGGATACAAAAATCAATTTCTATTTTGAAAACGCTCTCCCTTCAGATGTAAAAATCAAGATGCGTATACTGGAACTTACTAAAAACGGAAAGGTCTTCGAAAGTGATTTTGTAATGAAATACAATAACACGTTACCTGTAAAATTGCAGACAGAACAAATATCGCTGGACGGATGGACCCTGAAGAGTGAGACCAATTCCCTGACGTTTGATTATGATGCTGTATTGCCGGATGGCACGAAGATAAAACTGGATAAAGCCCTGATGAATTTTGACATTATCAAGTTTTCTTACATAGATGGATATCTTGGATATCATGTATTTGCAGTAGATGGTAGTATTATTGATGTCGGATTATTTAACAAATGGCTTAGTGGAAGTTTTGACTTTGAAGACCCAAAAATTACTATAAGTGTGGACAATGCCTTCGGCTTGCCTGTACGCTCAAGGGTCAATAAGATGGATCTAACATCTGTCACTGGCAAAACAGTCAGTCTGGAAAGTCAGTTTATCAATACGGGAATAGATTTTGCCTACCCCAGCTTTTCAGAACTTGGAGTAGTAAAAACCACCAAATTTGATTTTAATAAAAACAACTCCAATATCAGACAAATTTTTAATGAAAAGACAAAAACTATAGCTTACGATATCAGTGCACTTGTCAACCCGGAAAGAGACACCACTATCAGAGGCTATATAACCGACAACAGTTATTTTTTGGTCAATGTAGCCGTGGAAGTGCCTCTGAACGGATCGGTCAATCAGCTCGTAGTCACAGATACAATAAAGATAGAACTGGGAGATTACAATGAAGTCAGGTCAGCAGAGTTTAAAGCGATAACTTCCAATGATTTTCCGGCAGATATCAGAGTACAGGCATATTTTCTAGATGAATCAGGAGCTAAGCTAGAACAGCTTTTTGTTGGTGATGGATATGAATTGCCGGCAGCAACCCTTCAGGCCAACGGGAAAACACTGCCCGGAGTAGAAAAAACACAATTGATAGATTTTACTGAGGCCCAATTTGAAAGGATAAAAGCTTCCAAAAAGTTAGCTATAGTAGGTTATATCAATACCAGGGACAGTAATCAGAAAAAGTCTTTGTGGATATACGACAATTATGGAATTGGACTCAAACTGGGGGCGAAAATAAAATACAGAAAGGGCTGATATGATGAAGTATTTATTTCTAATATTGGTAATAACCACATGGCAAAGTGCATTTGGTCAGGATATAAGCCTGTTGCATTTACAAGGTACTATGCCAGGGACATTTATAAATCCAGCGTTAATCCTTGATAAAAAAATCAATGTATCACTGGCACAAATCTATTTGTCATTAGGCACAGACGGCCCTTCCCTCAATACTCTCACAAGCAAAAATACATCAGGGCAGAGATATATTGATATCAAAAAACTATCCGGCAATCTGGATTCTTACCACAACGTGTTTTTTGCAAATGATATACGTACACTGGATGTAAGTATCAAAGCAGGAGGAATCGCCTGGATGGCAGGACATGGTTTCAGGTCATCAGCCAATGTAAGGTATCCCAGAGGACTAGTGGAGCTGGCAGCCCAGGGAAATGCTGCTTTTGTGGGTCAAACAATACAAGTGGGTCCTACTTTTGATGTGCTTGCATATAATGAACTGTATCTGGGAGCCCAACGTACATTGGGCAATTTTACATTGGGTGTTAAAGCAAAGTTGCTATATGGTACTTCCAGCATAAGTACAGAAAGGTCTGATGTACTTTTGACCACTAAAGCCGATTATTATCAGTTGGAACTAAAAAATGATTACCTGATACGCAGCAGTGCCTTATTTAGGTACAGTAGTCTGGACAGCATCACTGTAAAATATACAGGTTTCACTTTCGACAATCTGTTTTACAATAACAGAGGCTTTGCATTGGATATAGGGGCATCTTTTAAAATCAATAAACAAATTACCATCTCTGCCAGCGCACTGGATATCGGAAGTATCAAATGGGATTTTTTTCCACGCAAATATACCAGTAAAGGCACCTTTACTTTCGAGGGGATAGATCTGGCGGAGTATCTTGGAGATACTACATTTACAGGCATAAAAGACACTCTGCTCGGCATTATAAAAGTAAAGTCACAAGTGGAGGAGTATTCCACGACACTCAATAGTACATTTACCGTTGCGGGGACCTATGATTTTAGTTCCTCTTGGTCGTTTAACGCACTATATATGTTGCGTAATGATTATGGGTATAGAAACAATATATTGTCAGTATCTGCTGTTAAGAAGTTTAAATACATAGATGCAGGCCTGATGTATCGCCTCTCCAAAGGCAATTTTACTTCATTGGGTATATACGGCAGGCTGAAAGTGGGACCAGTATCCGGATACGTCTCTACTGATAATATCATAGGCCTTGTAAAACCTTTTGATAATAAAAGTGCTACCTTGCGTATCGGTGCAACTATCCAATTATAAAAGTGTTTCAGTCATTAATACAACACATAAAATTTTGAAAAATTTATAAGTCGACATATGAAAAATTTATCATCCATTTTATTGATCTTAGTATTGCTGGTGTCTTGTGCTAAAGATGAGCCTGAGATAAAAGATTCCAAGGCATTGATCTGTGAGTCTGAAAGGTACACTAATAGCATATTTACCGATGTTGGGGTAACGACGGTCAAGTTTGGCAGCAATATTAATACCAGTGGGGTAAAACAAGATTTATTTATGGATGTATATGAACCCAAAGGAGATACATTAAGCAAAAGACCGGTGGTCATTCTGGCTTTCGGGGGTAGTTTTATAGGCGGTGACAGAAAACAACTTGCAGAACTTGCCAAAGAAATATCCAAATTGGGATACGTCAGCGCATGTATTGATTATAGAATATTGAGTTTTTTACAGTGGCCTATTGACTCGATCAAAGGATTGGATATAGCCATCAAGGCTGCCACGGACATGAAGGCATCTATCAGGTATTTCCGTCAGGATGCTGCCACTGTCAATAAGTTCAAAATTGACCCCAACATCATCATCGCAGGCGGAGTTTCTGCAGGAGCTATTACTGCAATTCAAGCAGCATATTTTGATGCAGGTGATTTGACTGAGCCACATATTATTGCAGCGGTGAATAAAAATGGTGGTCTTGAAGGAGATTCTGGTGATGCCGAAAATCTCAAATATTCGTCCAAAGTACAAGGAGTTATCAATCTTTCAGGGGCTATATACAGACCATATTTTATGGATAGCGGAGAAGCTTCCATTGTCAGTATTCATGGGGATAAGGATGATGTGGTACCTTATGGATATGATTTTGCCAAACCTTTGGGCATACCTATCATACCATTATATGGAAGTTCTGAAATTCATAAACAGGCACAAAAAGCAGGTATAAACTCGTTATTTACTACAGTACAGGACGGTGGTCATGAAAATATATATGCTGATGCAAAATTTGCGGCAATATTCAGCAACTTTAAAACCAATGCATATTTTTTTAACAAGAAAATCATTTGTAATTAGTGCTTAACATTCATCAAAAACATTGCAGTATTTGGATTTTGATTGCCACAGCCTTTATTATCTTGTTTTCTGGTTGTAAAGGAGAGGTAAAAAATCAAAAAACATCATCGGGTGATCCTGAAATAGATGCCTTAACGGCTGAAATAAGTAAGAATCCCGATAATGCCATGCTGTATTATGACAGAGCAAAAAAATATTACGACAAAGCATCGTATGATCAAACCATACTAGACATGCAACAAGCCATGTCTTTAGATTCGCTGAATCCAGATTTTTATCATCTTTTATCGGATGCTTATTTAGATTATTACAATAGTAAAGAAGCACTCAATACATTGATGAAGGTGTTGGCTATATACCCTGAAAGAATACCCTCCTTACTAAAGATGGCAGAATTGAAACACATTCTGGAAGATTATGACGGTTCTATCCTTACGGTCAATGAAATAGTAAAACTGGATCCACAAAATGCAGAAGCATACTTTATGCTCGGGATGAACTTCAGAGCGCTAGGTGACAAGGAAAGAGCTATCAATGCTTTCCAAACTGCAGTGGAAATGAATAGTGGGTTGACAGATGCCTGGATAATACTCGGAGAGATGCATGAGGAGAAAAAAGACCCCAAGGCATTGAAGTATTATGAAAGTGCCATTATAAGCAATCCCCAATCCATGCAAGCCTGGCATGCCAAAGCTTTTTATCTCCAAAATCATGGCGATATTCCACAAGCTCAGCTTATATACCGAAAAATCATAACAACAGATAAATCATACAGCGATGCCTATCTCAATTCAGGGCTTTTATATATGGAAATGGATTCACTTGACAGAGCTTACGAACAGTTTGATTTGTTGACAGCAGTAACCCCGTCCAACTATATGGGTTTTTATATGAGAGGGATTGTCCTTGAAAAAAAGGGCAAGAAGACAGAAGCTTTAAGAGATTATGAATCAGCTCATCACCTGAATAAAGATGATAAAAAAATACAGCAAGCATTAGAATCTTTAAAAAACCAATAATTAATAATTTAAATTTTATCAGAGATGAATAATTTTTCAAAAGTAGTAGCAGGCGTGATCAGATGGGGTAGTTGGGGATCGAAGTTATCCACATCCAAGATGGCTTCCCTCATTAACTCATGTGTAGAGTACGGAGTAACTACATTCGATCATGCAGACATCTATGGAAATTATACTACAGAAAGGGAGTTTGGTGATGCATTGATATTGAGTGGCGTGCCCCGGGATCAGGTGCAGCTCATTACAAAGTGCGGAATTATAAAACCATGTGCAGAAAAGCCGGGATTTCAGATTTCACATTATAATACTTCCAAAAGACATATCATTGAATCTGTTGAAACATCTTTGGAAAATCTAAATACCGAGTATATTGATGTGATGATGATAAACAGGCCTAGTCCCATTATGAATTATGAGGAAATGGGCGAAGCCTTTCACATTCTAAAAGAGTCGGGAAAGGTAAAAGAGTTTGGTGTAGTGAATTTTTCACCCGATCAGATAAGAGCGATGTACAGGTACTACCCAATCATGTCCAATCAGGTCGAAGTGTCCATGACACATCTCACACCTTTGTTTGACGGCACCATAGATACTTGTATGGCACACGATATGATCCCTATGTCGTGGTCACCTTTGGGGGGGGGGTCTATTTATACCAACACCAAAGCAGGGCACAAACTGGAAGCAAGATTGCAAAAACAGGCTGACAAATATGGATGGACCCTATCAGATATGGCTCTGTTGTTTTTAATGCATCATCCCTCAGGAATACTTCCGGTGATCAACTATGCCAAACCTGACAAGATTAAAGAGACTGTAGACCTCCTTGATGTAGTTTTGTCCAATGAACAGTGGTTTGAGATCTTAATCACTGCACAAGGCTTTGAAATGCCATAATTTGTAAAATCGACTATCCGCAACATAATATAAAACTTATTCTAAGCATGGCTGTTATCTGAAGATGACAGCCATTTTAATTAGTTTACTTATCATCACTATTGTCAATGTTTTGGCATATATATGGGCATACAGAAAACAAAGTGATCACCTCACTGATATAAGTTATTCAGCCTGCTTTATTGCTGTTACTCTTTATTTTTTATTGGTCTACCATGACCTTACACCTGGCAGGATATTGCTATCGTGTATGATATTTTTTTGGGCAATAAGACTTGGTGGATTTTTGTTTTTCAGAATACACCGAATGGGAAAAGATGACAGATTTGACCAGTTCAGGGGTGATGCCGTTGGTTTTTTGAAGTTTTGGCTGCTTCAGTCAATAAGTATATGGATTATTGTCCTGCCAGTCATGATAGGTCTGATGGCTACAGATCTCAAAGTGCATGTACCGGCACTGATATTGTGGATAGTCGGATGGCTGATAGAAAGTATAACCGACTGGCAAAAATTTATATTCAAAAGCAGATATCCTGGTTCACAAATCTTTTCATCAGGACTATACACCTATATCAGGCATCCCAATTATCTCGGGGAAATTCTGGTTTGGATTTCTATTTTCTGGTATGTTTCACCGATACTATCAGGATGGACATGGAGCAGTATTATCAGTCCTTTATGGGTAATAACCCTGCTTGTTTTTGTAAGTGGTATTCCATTGATCGAAAAGACCAATAAAACCAAATACAAAAATGACCAATTGTACCATACTTATGTGAATAAAACGTGGCGACTTTTACCGTTTATTTATTAATGGTTTTGAATCCATATTTTTGTGGTATATATATTGCTCTTTGTGCTGAAGGTAAGCAGATACAAACCATTCAATGGTGTTGACTCAAGGTCAATAACGGTTTGGTCAGTTCCCGCGCGATGATCCGCATTATATAAAACTCTGCCTGCAATATCAGAAATCTTAATTTTGCCTGAGGCCTCAGAACTAAAGGTCAGAGAATAATTTTTTAACCTATACTCAAAAGGCAGTTGGTCTGAAGTTGTCGCAGGATCCACTGATGAGGTCTCAGTCCCTATAAGAAAATCACAAATTACTGGTAAATGATCTGATGCCAGGGGAACATCTTGTGTTTGTATCCCTGAGGCTGACAATTGTTCCGCCGTTAGTGCCGGCGACCAAAGTGTAAAACTATTTTTAACCTGAACAACAGAGCCAGTATAAAAAAAATAATCCAGTCTTCCAGCACTATAAGTACCCAATTCATTATACCAAGTGAATGTGTGAGGTAAATTGGTAGTAAACGGAGATGCATCTTCCAGATTGGAATCATCCCAGTCGGGTTTGAAATCAGGCCCATAAGAGGCATTGTCTGCTATATCTCCTGTGATAAATGTTTGTAGTTGTTTTCGTAGGCCTACCAGGTTCATATCACCGGAGATAATGACGGGTGTATTTAATGGGGTCTGAAAAACAGACAAGCCGTACCTGATGTTCCTTACAAAGGACATGATATTATCCACTTCCTGCTGGCGTTGTGTTTCGTTGTCGCAACAAGGTAAATGTACAACTATATACACCAGGTGGCTGGTGCCCAAATCAATGAGGAAAGCACCATTGCCATTGATACTACGTGTATTGATTACAGGATATCGGCTCACAAGTTTGATATCTGGTACTACGCTGGAGTAATACCATTTTTTACCAGTTGTAGAAGGTAAAAATTTTTCTATCAAGCCTGCAGTTATTTCTGAAGAATGGTCATATATTTCGCATAGCCCTATTATGTCAGGGTTAATAGCTTTAAATATTCTGCGATAATTTTGCTCTACATTGGGGTCAAACAATTGGTCTTTCAGCACATTATATGTCATAAAACGAAGGTTTTCCGGTTTTTCCTTTTTGAGAGAAAATGGCTGGGGAATAAATTTTTTGTTATTATCAAAACTGAAGAAATAACCACCTGTTGCATCAGGTGCTTTATCACCTGCCGGATCTTCATCTGAAAGAACTACTTTGATAGTATTAGCCATGGTGACAGTACCATTATCATATTTAAATTTTCGGGCTATACACATTTCGAAAATATCACTCGTGACTGTAGGAGATGTGACTAATCCTAAATCGTTGTGAAATACCACATATGTTGAGTTTCCGGTGTAATATTTACCATTGCGGGAACCAAAATAATAAATGAGATCTGCACCAATACCATATTTATTAAAACCTGTAGATGTTTGGTTATCTAAGTCCAAATACAGAGCCAAATAATTGTTGTCCTGTAGATTGATTTCTTTGTTTAAGTCAAAATATATGAAAAGAAAATTATTATCATTCGAAATTCTGACATCTGATATATCAATTCCTGAAGCGTTGCCATCTCCATTTTTATCTACATATTTGCTTACCTGATTATTCCAGTCATCGTATGATTCGTTGAGTAAAATCTGTTGTGAAAAAGTAAAATTGCACCACATAGAAATGGTGATCATCAAAATAATAAAAGATTTCAATTTGAGTTATTTATTTTAAAAAGAAAGAATGTAAAATATATTATAAAAAAGGATAGAAATTTTTTGTGCGGTCATAAGCGTGCGCAAAGGTACAAAAAATCAATAAAATTGGCTATTAATTTACAAGAACAAAAACACATTCGCATCGTTTTATTACTTTTGAACTTTTATTAAAGTAACAGATATGTATGACCTCCCAAAAATCGGATTGATATCATGAATAAATTTTATTTTGTAGTTAGTGCCATATATGTCCTTTGCTGCACAGCTGTCAGTGTCTGGGCACAAAACAGTGATACGCCCAAGCAAGTAAGCAATACCTATTTTATTAAAAATTGTTTTGTTGTCACACAACCCGGGGTGGTGTTGTCAGGGCAAAATGTGATCATCAAAGATGGGTTGATATCAGACATTGGCACCGGGTACAAACCTCCTTTTGATGCTCAGATTATCCTTGCAGATTCCATGTATGTATATGCCGGGTTTATAGAAACCTATTCCAATACAGGGATCGCTAAGGCTGAAAATAAAGAAAGAGTCAAAGTACAGAATCCAGGTAATCCACCCAATGAACAGGCGGGAATCATGCCGCAAATCTTAGCCTCAGATCTCTTCAAGACGTCTGACAAGTCTGTTGCAGATATGAGAAGTGCTGGATTTGTCATAACCCATTCTGCTCCCAGAGGCTTGATGTTGCCAGGCCAGAGTTGTATTTTTGCGCTAGGCGATGGTCAAAATGATAAAATGCTGATTAAGGCCGTTTCTGGTCAAAATTTTCAGTTGGAAGCCAATAGAGGTGTTTATCCTTCGAGCTCTATAGCCATTCTGGCAAAATTCAGAGACCTATATAAAAATGCAGGAATTGTCGGTGCCCATGACGAAAAATTTAAACTAAACCCGGCAGGCTTGTCCAGACCGGACTATACCAAGGAGCTGATGTCTCTCTATCCGGTGACTGTACACAAAATGCCTTTGTACTTTGTCGCACCCAAAACAAAAGATATTCACAAGGCATTATCTCTGAGGGATGAACTTGGATTCCATTTAATACTTACAGAAGTAAAACAGGGATGGCATTATATCGATAAAATCAAAAAGAATAATATACCCGTATTATTGTCACTGGACTTGGTGGAAGAGGATAAAAAAGAAGCTAAAAAGGAAGATAAACCCATCATAAAAAAAGATTCTGTGACAGTCAAAGACGTTAAGAAGCCGGAGAAGGTTGAAAAAAATATTGAAAAAGAAAACTTTGATGCAAAAAAGGAGGCTTCCGAAAAAGAGTATCTGACACAGGCATCCTTATTTGAGAAAAAAGGCATCAAGTTTGGCTTTTCATTCCTCAATGTCAAACAGTCGGATATACGAAAGAACATCAGGAGAATGATAGAAAACGGCTTATCTGAGTCATATGCTTTGGCCGCATTGACTACCCATCCGGCACAGATACTTGGCATTTCCCATTTGGCAGGCACAGTAGAAAAAGGCAAACTTGCCAATCTAGTAGTGACTGACAAACCTTATTTTGATGAGAAATCCAACATCAAATATGTATTTATTGATGGCAAAAAATATGACTATACTGATAAGTCAAAAAAACCTGATACCAAAGCTACTGAAGCCGGAAAGTACAGTGGCGTGTGGACTTATGTGGTGGAAGTGCCGGGTTCTACCCAAAAAGGCAAAATAAAAATCTCAAAAACCAATGGAGAATTGAAAGTCACTGTGGTAGATGATTCCACTCCAAATGAGGAAGATACAGCCTCAGACGTCAATCTTGAGGGAAATAATCTCACTTTCAATATCACGACTGATATGGGTCAGCCGATGAAAGCAGACTTTGATTTAAGGTTTGAAGATAAGACTTATACAGGGACTGTCAGTGTCGGACAGTTCGGAACGTTTCCTATAAAAGGTGATTTTGAAAGCGACCCCAAATCCAACTAAAATAAAAAAAACAATGAAAAAGTATTTTTGTATCATACTATCCATTTGCGCTGGTCTCCTCCAAGCCCAGAATCTATTGATAAAAAATGGCTATGTCATGACCATAACACAAGGCAATAAAGAAAACATGGATATCCTTGTGACAAATGGAAAAATCTCTCTCATCCAGAATAATATCCCATCTCCCCAAGGATACACTGTCATAGATGCTACTGGAAAATATGTCATACCGGGCATCATAGACGCACATTCGCATATAGCCCTGGAAGTAGTAAACGAAGCTACCAACCCTGTTACGGCTGAAGTGAATGTAGGAGACGCCTTGGATCCGCTGGATGTGGCGATTTACCGCGCACTAGCCGGGGGGGTCACTATTTCGCATGCTATGCATGGATCTGCCAACGTCATAGGAGGTCAGTGTGAAACAATCAAGCACAGATATGGTGCCGTAAATCCGGACGAATTGCGAATGCAAGGGGCTCCCAGGACAATAAAATTTGCATTGGGGGAGAATCCTATCAGAACTCACGGTGAAGGAAATAGAATCACACCCAGTACCAGAATGGGTGTAGAACAGGTTTTCAGAGATGCCTTTACAGGGGCCCAGATATATCAAAAAGACTGGGATGACTATAAAAAAGGGCTGCGCAAAACTTCACCCGAATACAGCTTAAGAAATGAAACATTGGTGGATATTTTAAAAGGAAATATTTTGGTCCATTGTCATTCCTACAGAGCTGATGAAATCCTAATGTTAATGAAAGTATTAAAAGACTATGGTGTAAGCAAGATCTGCTTTCAGCATGTCAATGAAGGTTTTAAAGTAGCTCCGGAACTGGCAGCTTTTGGAGCTAGTGCTTCTGTCTTTGCTGACTGGTGGGCGTATAAATTTGAAGTTTATTATTCTACTGCTTACAATGCATCCATTCTTACTCGTAACGGTGTGGTAACTTCTATTAATTCAGACTCTGAAGAGCTCATCAGGCATTTGTATCACGAAGCTGCCAAAACTCAGAGATATGGTGATCTTTCGGATGATGAAGCCTTAGCGCTCATTACCATCAATCCAGCAAAACAACTGGGTATAGATCATCGTGTAGGCTCTCTGGAGGTAGGAAAGGATGCGGATATTGCCATTTTCAGCGAACACCCATTGTCCGTTTATACTATTCCACAAGTTACGATTGTAGACGGTCAGGTTAGATTTGATATCAAAAATGACCCTGATGATATGAGAATGGATATCAATCCCACAGAAAAATTTTCTTCATTTTATGAAACCGAAAAAGACCATGAATCCAGCGGTTGTCTGAAAGGAGTAGCAGAAATGCTGATGGAAGATAATTATACCAGATATATGAGATTTAAATACTCCCAAAACCATAGCCACGAATAAATACAAGATGAATACAACTAATAATTTCTTAATAGCTGCCTTTTTGATTACTGTGGTTCATATACCTGCAAGTACAAATGCACAGCAAGTACAAAAAGCAGAAAACGGAGTCTACTTGCTTACTAATGCCACCTTGCACACCATTACTCATGGGACTTATGTAGGCCATATACTGCTCCGAGATGGTAAAATAGCAGATATATCAAAAAATTCTATCACGGAAGCCAGTGCAAAGGTAATCGATTGTACCAACAAGCATATTTATCCGGGCATGATAGATAGCGGCAGCAAACTTGGTTTGGTAGAAATAGATGCAGTCTCTGTAACTAATGACTTTAGCGAACTAGGAGATTTTATTCCGCATATGAAAGCACTCACTGCAGTCAACCCCAATGCTGTAGCAATACCCGTCACCCGGGTAAATGGTGTGACGACAGTCTTTGTAAAACCGGAAGGAAGCATATTTTCTGGTACAGGTGCGATGATTGATTTGTTTGGGTACACTCCTGAGCAGATGAGTTGTGGATCAGAAAGGTTGGTCATGCGTTTTCCTTCCACAGGTAGAAGAGGCCGGTTTGACCGTCGTTCTGAGGATGATATCAAAAAAGATGCTGAAAAAAGCCTGAAAAATATAAATGAAATTTGGGAAAGTGCTTTATCATATGCCAGAATAGACTCTGCTGCTAAAGCAGAAAACCAAAAATGGATCACTAATAATCCTCAGATGGAAGCATTAAAGCCTGTTGTCTATGGAACGCAACCGCTCTTTATTGAGGTCAATGCCAAAGCGGATATAGAAAGTGCCTTGCAGTGGATCTCAGAAAAAAAGATTAAAGCGGTGTTGATGGGTGTAGCGGAAGGATGGAGGGTCGCAGACAAAATAGTTAAAGCAAAAATTCCTGTCATCACGGGTCCGGTACTAAGTACTCCTCGCAGAGACAATGACAGATTTGATGCACCATATTCCAATGCCGGAAAGATGGCCAAAGCCGGTATAAAAGTAGCTTTACGAACCGACGGAGCCGAAAACACGAGAAATCTTCCATTTAATGCAGCTTTTGCAGCGACCTATGGAATGGGTAAAGACGAAGCACTGAAGGCTATTACCATTTATCCCGCAGAAATATTTGGGATAGCTGACAAATACGGAAGTCTGGACAAAGGCAAAACTGCCAACCTTTTTGTTGCGACAGGCGACCCTTTTGAGATGAAAACAAAAATTGAGAAACTCTTCATAAGAGGCTGGGATATCCCGCTCGAAAGCAGACAAACCTTACTCAATGACGAATTTCTCAATCGGACACCCGGGATAAAATAGGTGCTTACATCAACAGATTTTCCATAGCCACTTTACTTTCGACCACACTTCTGATATCAGAAATTTTTATTCTGTGCTGTTCTAAAGTATCACGGTCTCTGATGGTTACTGTATCGTTTTCAAGAGTCTCAAAGTCAATAGTTACGCAGAATGGCGTACCAATAGCATCCTGTCTCCTGTACCTACGTCCGATAGCGTCTTTTTCATCATACTGACAGTTGAATGATAACTTCAGACGATCATACACTTCCGTAGCGATTTTTGTGAGCTCTTCTTTATTTTTTAGTAAAGGTAATATAGCTACCTTAACCGGCGCCAGAGATGGGTGAAGTTTCATTACTGTCCTCACTGAATCCTGACCATCTGCATCGGGTACATTTTCTTCCTGTAGTGCTGTAGAGATCATGGCCAAAAACATACGGTCACAACCTATAGATGTTTCTACGACGTACGGTACATAGTTTTCGTTGAGTTCGGGATCAAAATACTGGAGCTTTTTGCCTGAAAGCAACTGATGCTGACTGAGGTCAAAGTCTGTTCGGGAATGTATACCCTCTAGTTCCCTGAATCCAAAAGGAAACTCAAATTCTATATCCACTGCGGCATTGGCATAGTGAGCCAGATTGGCATGGTCGTGAAACTTAAGCTTAGCACTGTCAGTGCCAAGAGCTTTGTGCCATTTTAGTCTGGTTTGTTTCCAATATTCGTACCATTCCATCTCAGTACCGGGGCGAATAAAGAACTGCATTTCCATCTGTTCAAACTCTCTCATTCTGAAAATAAACTGACGGGCAACGATCTCATTTCTGAAGGCTTTACCTATTTGTGCAATACCGAAAGGAATCTTTTGTCGAGTAGATTTTTGTACATTCAGGAAGTTCACAAAAATACCTTGAGCAGTCTCAGGTCTGAGATATAGCTTACCTTCTTCACCGGCAATATTACCGAGTTGGGTATTAAACATCAGATTAAACTGACGTACTTCAGTCCAATTGCGGGAACCACTCTCAGGACACACGATTTCGTACTCATCTATCATCGTTTTGAGCTCATCCATGTTGCCTTCCTTCATGGCATTGGCCAATCTGTCCAGGACAGCATCTATTTGCTTTTGACGCTCGATGATTCTGTCATTGGTCTCTCTGAATTTTTGCTCATCAAAAGAATCACCAAATTTTGCTTTTGCCTTCTCTATGTCTTTTAATGTCTTAGCCTCTATTTTTTCAGCATATCCTTCTATCAACTGGTCGGCACGATACCTTTTTTTGGAGTCCTTATTGTCTACTAATGGATCATTAAATGCATCTACGTGACCTGATGCTTTCCAGGTCTTGGGATGCATAAATATGGCGGCATCCAAACCCACTATGTTTTCATGCATCTGAACCATGGACTTCCACCAGTAATTTTTGATATTGTTTTTGAGTTCCACACCATAAGGGCCATAATCATATACAGCACTAAGGCCATCATATATTTCGCTAGACGGAAAAATGAAACCATATTCCTTACAATGGGCAATCAAATTTTTAAAATCCATATTTTTGTTCTTATAATTTCCTGTGATAATAATGAAGGGGCAAAAATAAGACCAATCTGACAATTATTATTTTTTTATTCGATGTTATGGCAATGATTTTGGAATTTTATTCGTTATTTTGATGAATAATTAATTTACTGATATGAATATGTTTAATAGAATATCTTCCGTTCTCTTTTGTTGTGCCTTTCTGATAGTATCCTGTTCAAAGGATGAAACCACTACTAATGACTGCACAGGAGTGACACCAACTTACACAAACGATATCGCAGCTATCTACAATGCTTCATGTGCAACCGCTGGTTGTCATAGTGGCGCTTTTCCGGCAGATGGGTTAGACCTGAGCAGTTACGCTAAAGCAAAATCAGCAAGCCTCAATAACTCAAAAGTCTTGTCTTCTATGAAGCACGCTTCAGGTGTAAAGGCAATGCCTCAGGGTGCAGCTAAGTTATCTGATGATAAAATAAAAAAGGTAGAATGCTGGATAAAAAACGGTGCTCCTGAGTAAAACTGCCAACATAAGCAGAAATAATTCAGTTCACTTTTTTTATTCCAAAACGTGAGCTATCCAAATATTCATTCGGCTTGGCTAATGATAATATATACACATAAATACAACTTTCGTCAGATAAAAAGTGATGTTCGTAGGTAAATGAAGAAAAACTTTTACAGATCATTAACTTTTTGTCCAAAGTCATCGTTTAAGAGTAAATGTGTATTATTTATCATCTTCAAAATCAATTGTATGAAATCTTATTATCTTTTATTAGTTGGGTTATTCTTTATGTTTTCCCAAAAAGTGGTGGCGCAATCGGATGACCAGTTAAAGCTGGATAATCTGAAATATTACCTGTCTTCTATCAAGGACAATATACAATCTATGCGGTATTATACTGACTCTGCAAAAGTCATCACTATATTGGATAGAATGGATGTACTGACAACTGAAGCAGACACTGAAATAAATAAGATTGAATTGCCGGAGCCGGAAAAAATGCCAGATCCCGCAGTCGAGCCATCAGCAAGTGAAGAAGCTCCCAAGATAGAAAATCTGGATGATGAAACCTGGTCAGACTCAGAAGATAAAAATGAAGAAGAAAGAAAAGAAGGTATAGGTGTGTCCAAGTTTATGCCATTCAAAAAGAAATTTAATACAAGTTTCAAAATAGAATTTGGGATCAATAGCCTTTATCAGGGCACAGAAACTCCGGCAGGTATTTTGACTCCCGAAATCAATACTGGTGGGTCCTGGTATTGGAATTTCTCACTCAATAGACGTGCTCGTCTGGGCGGAAAAAATGGAAAAGTAGCCTTTAACTATGGTATCGGTTATCTTAAAAACAGATTTAAAATAGAGAACGATCTCAGACTTACTACCAATCCAGATACGAAAGAACCTTCATTTGTGGTCGTGGATAATGCTAATGAAAACCCTAAGCTTAATATTGGTTACATAAACGTTCCACTGAGTTTTAGTTTTGCATTGTCTAAAAAAACAAAACTGGAGCTGGGTGGATATGCAGGCTACAGGATCAATACGGTACAAAAATTTCATATAAAAACAGAAAGAGAAACTATACACGAACACAGATTTGCCAGACATCAGCTTAATAATTGGGTATATGGAGCTACAGCATCATTAGATATTGCAGGTTTTGACATCATAGCCAGATACAATATTTCTAAATTATTTAAAGATAATCCCAACTATGACTACAATACATTTATGATAGGAACGTCCATCAGCTTGTTTTAAAGTCAAAATAACAAATCAAGGCCGTGGGTTACAGTAGTAGCTCACGGCTTTTTATTGGAAATAAAATCGAAAAATGCTCTAAATTGTGCCGACTTATATAATTTATTAAAATCAGAATGTCTATATTCAGCAGGAACAATTATTGGAAGATTATACTCATGGTACTGGGCGTTGGCATTCTGGTCCTTACCGTTTTATATTCAAATTTTCTTGCCTCCAGACTTAAGTCCAATGAAGAGAAAAATATTCTTTTATATACTGAAGCCATCAAACGTTTATTTCAGCCTAATCCAGAAGAAGAAGGAAGCAGTCTGTGTGAAGAGAATTATATAGGTTTTTTAGAATTGGTCAGAGATTCTTTTCCATTACCAGTCATTTATGAAGATGACGCTGGAAATCTGGAAGGATATAATTTTTCTGAAAGGAATTAATAGACACCAATTTCCTTATTTCAAAAAAGCAAGATTTTTTAGATTCTGGACAAAAACCGATCATCGGATCCGGATATGCATCCACTATTTATTGTTTTAACTCTCCTTTGCTAGGGTATATAAAACTTTTTCCTCTAGTACAAGGACTAATGGTAGGCTTGTATATAGCATTGGGATATTTTCTATTCAGTTCGTCGCGCAAAGCAGAGCAGAACAGAGTATGGGCCGGCATGGCCAAGGAGACAGCACACCAGCTCGGGACACCTATCAGTGCCATCCTTGGGTGGATTGAATACCTAAAGGACAGTTTTACAGAACAGCCGGATAAGCTCGATGTTATCTATGAACTCAATAAAGACGTAGAAAGACTGGAGTTGGTGGCTGACAGATTTTCAAAAATAGGATCAGAACCTGTTTTGCAGAATGCCAATATATATGATGAGCTTATCGAAGTAAAAGATTATCTACAGAGAAGGGCGCCACGAAAAATCAACTTCGATTTTACAAAACCAGAACAAGATATACACGTCAAGATCAATAAGCATCTTTTTGCGTGGGTGATAGAGAATCTGGTGAGAAACTCTCTCGATGCCATGGATGGCAAAGGTACGATCAGTTGTAAAGTCAGCAGCCAAAATAATTATGTGAGTATAGATATTTCGGATACCGGCAGCGGTATACCTTCTGCAAAATTTAAATCTGTTTTTCAACCGGGATATTCTACAAAAAAAAGAGGTTGGGGCCTTGGTCTATCGCTCGCAAAAAGAATCATCGAAGAGTATCACAAGGGTAAAATTTATGTAAAGTCCTCTAAACCCTATGAGGAAACGACATTTACTATCAATCTACCTGTCTCTTAAGACCTGTTGCCCTCTTCTTCTATCTGCATCAGAGTCCTGAAAGCGACATAATGATTTTTGTACCTGTCTGAATGATCTGTCTGTAGTTTTTTTGCAAAATTGGATTGATATCTCTGAAACGTATCCATGTCCGGGGCGATATACTGTATGGCAAAACCTACGCCATGTTCATCATCATCTCCTATGATTCTAGCGATACGATAAGACTCAAAACACGATGTGGCCATGATATCAGGTATGTGCACTGATTTCATCCACTCCAGCCATTCTGTATTAAGAGCTGTATCTATTTTTACAGTAACATTATAGAGGATTTTCATTATATGAGGCTAATTTAAAATAAGTGATAATATTTACTTATAGTTTGTCGCCTTGCAGTTTTTTGTAACGGCTTCTGGCTTCTGTTGCAAAAGTATTGCCATTGTAATCAACAAATATTTTTTCATACAGGGTTTTGGTTTTCTCAGGCTCACTAAGTTTGGTCTCGTATAGTTCTGCCAGTTCAAAAAGTGCATTGTCAGCTCTGATTTCTTCAGGATATTTCTCAATGATAGTCTGATACATACTGATCATATCTTCAGTTTTTCTCAGTTTGCGAAAAATTTGCGCTTTGGTATACAATACATCATCATCCAGACTGTGATCAGGAAACAATATTTTAATTGAGTCCAGTTTCTGCAGTGCTTCTGTGTATTTATTCTGAAAAGCCAGAAGATCAGCCTCTGCAAATATCCTGAGCGTGACTTCTGTAGTGTCCATACCCAGATTGTCGAGAATAAAAACCGACATATCTATGGCATCATTGGAAATGAGTTTGGATGTAGCCCCCTTGAGTATTTTAAATTGCTCCTGAGCCCATTCAAAATCTCCCGCATAATAGGATAGCTTTGCATTTCGGTATCTGGCATATTCACCTGTCTGACCTTCTTTAAAATCTTTGTCTACCTGACTGAATAACAAGCTTGACTCCCATCTGTCCCCGTTCATCAGGTAATAATCACCCAGTGATAGCTTTGTTTTGGCTACTATCTCCGGATGCAGGCCGCCGAATAGTCTTAGTTCTTCCAGTATCATGATAGCAGTATCAAGTTCATTGACATATAATGCTTCAAAGTCAGCGAACTCCTGCATGAGTGTCGCTGTCTGGGTATTTCTGCCCATTTCATTCAGAAATGAAACATATTCACCTTTCAGGTTGAGCAGGTCCTCTTTTGAATAATTAAAATTTTCTGTTACCTTGGCTTTTTTACTGTTGAGCAATCCTCTTTTTGCATCCAGATAGTAGCTTGTATTTCGCCCATGGTTGGTGACAATATAGCTGTAGGCATCTATAGCATTAGTATAATCCTTATCTTTAAAAATGATATCCGCCAGATTATACACACGTCCCCCATTTTCTTCAAACTGCCTATCCAGTGCTTTGGCTTGTCTCAAAGCTTTGTCATATTCTTTCTTTTGGATGAAAGTCCACTGAAGCAATTCGCCGTAATGCGGAATATCTGCTTTCTCCTGAATTTTTTGATAAAGCTGTTTTTGCAGCTCCGGATAATCTGCCTCTGTCAAAAATCTTTGAAGGCTTGTTTGGATATTGAGGCTGGAAGGTTCTTTTTCAGCAGTAAAGAGATAATATTTTATCATGTTTCTAATATCGCCCTGTCGTCTATATAGATCTGCTAGATTGTAATCATAAAGATGCTGGACATTGGACATTTTTTCGCCTTTCAGGTAGGTCTCAATGGCCAGATCGTACTTGGCCAGATTCGTAAAAGTATTGGCCAGGTTGGTGATGTTAGTAGGATCCGGATTAAGATTATTGATGGCCTTTCGGAATTCTTCATTGGCTTTTTCAGGAAACCCCTGACGATCGAGCAGGTTGCCATTGGTTACATACAGTGACACATCACCTGGGTTTTTCTTCAGTTCAGCCTGTATTACCTGGGCTGCCAGAGTATAGTTTTTTAGGTCTATGAGACACTGAATATAGAGATTGAAATAGGATTTACTATTAGGGCTTTCCTTATAAAGAGTTTCATAAAGTTCGGCTGCTTTTTCATACTCTCCGGAGTTGTAATACTCATTAGCCAGCCTATATTTTTGCTGACCCATACCAGACGACAGCATTGCAAATACAATGGTTGTTACAGTCAGGAGTTTTCTTAAAGGACCGTTCATTTTATTTTCCAGATTTGAATCTTTACAAACTACCAACAAATGTAATTAAAATAAAGTTTCGGCAAGACTTACCAACCAGGTATTAAATTAAGGCCAAACCTAAATCTGCTACCCTGTAAAAGTGGCATGGCATAATATGGTTCTATGACAAGTGCTCCGAATAGATTGATTCTCATGGACGCTCCTACAGAAGTTACAAGTGTAGGTTTCGAAATCTTGGCTTCATACAATGGGTTGCCGCTATTATCTACAATGATGTTTCCTTCTACATCCCTGAGTATGACATCCTGCAGTTTACCATCCGAAAAATCACTAAAACTATCAAATGCCACACCTGAGTCCACAAACAGATTTATATCTGAAAGTAGAAAGGAAGAAGAAATCAGTGCCAGCCGTTTAGGTCCTGTAAAGGGTAAACGGACCTCAATACTACCAAGCATCATCTTGGATCCCAACAGCTGACTGAATGTAAGACCCAACTCAGTCACATCGTTAGATATTATAGATCCCAATCCTCTTACAAAGCCCATATTCCCTATAAAAAGAGGGTAGATACTGGAAGTATGTTTTTCCCATCGAAAATAAGAAGTACCCCTGACGGCAATACTGACCGGTTTCATCCAAAAATATTTACGCCCGTCAGCCAGCAAACCTGTATACTCATTATTGCCAAAATATTGTTCAGCATTGATTCTGAATCTGTGCCCAGCCAGTGGTGCGGTGACGCCAAAGAAGGAATTGTCACCCACCAGACCTATATTGACATTGGCACCCAAGCCTTTTTGTATTGTGTAATAATTGTCAATGGCTAGCCTGTCTTCGGTAGGAATCCGCTGTCTCTCTGATGCCACGAGCTGGTAACCCGAAAACTGATCACCTACATAGTAATCACTGTATTCATCCCATCTGAAACTGCGGGCAGTACCTGCCAGGCCACCCTCCAGTCTTAGGGTAGTACTAAAAGGAAAGTGAGCAAAAAGACTCACTGTCTGATCAAAAATCCGAATCAGATTGGTGGCATCCTTGATGGCTGGTATATTATTGCCATCTCGGTCGGTTACAGTCGCCTGTTCATAATATTGGTATCCTGTTCGCAAGGGTGAGTGGCTGATACCCACACCCCATGCCAGTGGCTTTTTTCGATTGATATAAGTGACTACTCCACCCATATCGAGTATTTCGCCATTGAGAGCCACCTGAGAGTATAACTGATGGTTGCCCAGCATATCTCCGAAAAGCATGTCTAACCCTCCTTGTAAGCCGGTATTGTTGCCAAAAGAACTATTATTATTAACACCGACGCCGACACCACCACCACCGCCAATATAATCCAGTTGGAAATGAGGCTTATAAGGCAGTTTTTTAATGTCGGGCTCCTGATTTTTCAGATCTTCATCGGCCTGATGAAAACTGTTAGAAACGATGGCTTTTTTATTTATTGCGGCTCCCGGTAGCATACCCAGGCTTTGGTTTATAGTATTGGTATCTTCTATCCATTTATTCAATAACTGATCAGATGAGGCTTCAATAATGGTATATTTACTATCATGATAGTGGGTATAAAGTACCCTGTCTTTTTTACTGCTGGCAGTTATCATAGGAGATATGTTGCTGATGCCGCTGATACCAGTCAGTAAGTCAGTCATCTGGTAAACCCGGCCGTTGGTTTGGTCGTATTTATACATATTGCGCAAGCCGTCTCTGTCACTTACAAAATAGAAATTGTCATTGTGATCAAAAACCGGGTTTAAATTGTCTGCACCATGGAAAAAATTAAAAACCCGGATGTTTCCAGCCGGATAATCCATTTCTGCGATATCGTAGGTGTACTTACCTTCAGTGCGCCCTTCTGTTATACTGTTTTTATCATAGCAAAATATAAGCTTGCTACCATCAGATGAAAAACTGGCCATATTTTCGCTGTAAATGTCATTCGTAAGTTGGGTAGCTTTTTTTGTTTTGAGGTTGATGCTATAAAGGTCTGGTTGTCCTTCCATTAGTCCTGTCACCACTATCTCTTTACCATTGGGGTGATAGACTGGATTGACAAATGCATCCAACTTGGATACGCTTATGGTTTGGATGGTTTTTCCATTATCCGCATCTTTTATCACAAGTACATTTTTTCCTTTTTTGATACCTACAAAAGCAAAATCTTTACCGTTGGGAGACCATGCACCGGATGACTCCAGCACATTCATATAGTCAAGATCTCCTGACTGAGAAAGACTGGTAACCTTTTTTAGAATGGTACCTTTGTTAGCGTCGGCAAGATACAGGTCTGTATTGAACAAATCTTTTTCTGAAAGGAAAATGACATACTTCCCATTGGGACTAATGGCCGGAGACACATTCATATTACCGCATTATCTTCTGATATCAGTTTTTGCCTTGCGGTTTTTCTTTTCTGTCTTTGAGCAAAGGGCTGTATTGATCTTTTAGTGCAGTATGCCATAATTGCGAAATAGTTTTGGTATCCTGACCAAAAGTTATGATAAATCCTGCTTCAAGTCCATACATAGCAGTGTTCATAAACATCTTATTGAGTTTATCATCTCCATAGTATCCACCCAGGAAAGCCAAGAGTGATTGCCCGTATCTGTATGGAAAATATTTGGCAGTGTTTAATTTACTAATTTCCGGCAGTATATTATTGATGACAGCATCTCTCATCCACATGGCTGTAAAAGGATCTTTGTTACCAAGTGAAAAGTATTCAGCCATACCTTCTATCATCCAGAGCGGTGTGTTGGCAAGTGACTGCAGAGAAGTAGAGTCTCCATTGATTATATTGTTGTACTGGAAAGCATGTACCATTTCATGCACAAGCACATGGTGCGTGCTTTGTAGTGAAAAGGATAATGGAATCACTATTCTGTTTTTGAGCGCTTCGGTCACTCCGCCCGTTCCAATGCCTATATCGCCGGAAATGGTATTGGTCTGCTGAAATTCGGCGTGATTATTATAAACGATGATAGGATTTTTGAATAAAATGTCTTTTCCGAATATCTTTCTGTGATTGTCATACCACTGTTCAGAAATCTTTGAGAGATATGTGGTCATCTGATCGTTTTTCAGATAGTGGTGTATCTTGAAATGTGGTGTCTCATTTATCTTAAAATCAAAAGTCCTGTATCTGGGTTTATTACGTCCGAAATACTGGGCATCTGCATGTAAACCTGCCAAGAGCAGCAACAAGGTAATAAAAATCAACTTTTTCATTTCTTAAGATTTAATATTCTCATTAATAACATATTCCGACGATAAAAAATTAAAAAGAATACAGGATTTAGCAAAAAATTAATAAAAAAAAGGATTTAAAAGCCGAGTTAAAGGAGTCATTGGATATATCATTCAGGAGGGACTTTTTTTAATAGAAATGGGTAATAATTGAATACAAACTATATTTCTTGCCATTTTACACTTAAAAAAAGTTATTTTTATTCTAATGTTAAAGTGTAATATAATGATTTAATCATGGTTGTGTGGATGTCTGCTTGCATTTCATCAGAATATATATGACTTATTTTAGGTACTTTTGCCGGTAATTTATTGTTATAACCATGAATGTTACAGGATTTACTTTCATTAGAAATGCCATTAAATTTGATTACCCGATAGTGGAGGCTATCTTGTCAGTTTTGCCACTTTGTGATGAATTTGTGGTAGCTGTAGGAAATTCGCAAGACGATACTCTGACATTGATAAAAACTATAAAATCGACCAAAATCAGAATCATAGAAACTACATGGGATGATTCCCTAAGAGATGGAGGGAGGGTGCTTGCTTTGGAGACGGACAAAGCTTTTCAGGCTATAAGTGGAAGAGCTGACTGGTGTTTTTACATACAGGGGGACGAGGTTGTACACGAAAAATATCATGATGCCATCAGAATGGCTATGCACCACCATCTGACAGACGATAAAGTAGATGGGTTGCTTTTTAAATATTTACATTTTTATGGCTCCTACGATTATATTGCTACCTCCTCCAAATGGTATAAAAATGAAATCAGAATAGTCAGAAACAACAAGCGTATTTATTCTTTCAGGGATGCTCAGGGCTTCAGAAAAGAGGACGACAAAATGCTGCGAGTCAAACAAGTAGATGCATACATCTATCATTATGGATGGGTAAAGCCTCCTGTGAACATGCAACTCAAACAAAAAAGTTTCCAAAAACTTTGGCACGATGATCATTGGGTAGAAAAAAATGTTGCCAAGTCAGATGTATTTGATTACTCAGGAATAGACATATTAGAACACTTTAAAGGCACACATCCTGAAGTAATGAAAAATCGTATACAACGGCTCAACTGGACATTTGATCATGATATTTCACTTAACAGAATACGTATAAAAGAAAGGTTTAAAAACCTCTTAATGAAATATTTTGGCTGGGATTTGAATTATCGCAACTATAAAAAAATTTAAAGTTATTTTTTAAATAAAAAGATGCAGTCAACTTAAAAGAAGCTGCATCTTTTTGATCAATAGTCTGTGTTAATGAGCTTAAAAATTGAAAATATTAAACTCTTTGTATTTGTATTCTGAGACTCAGTTCTTCTGTTATCTCTACCGATTCGCCTTTTGTTGCTTCGCCTAAAGAAATCGATGTTCCCAACACTTCTGCCTTGATGTATTCGCCAAAATGAGATACAGCATCACTGATGATTTCATGATTTTCGATCTCTATTGTTATTTTGTCAGTGACGTTAAAGTCACTGGTTTTTCGAATATTCTGTATTCTGTTAACAAGCTCCCTGGCGACGCCTTCAGCAATCAGTTCGTCAGAAAGACTGATATCAAGAGCTACTGTGATATCTTTGTCTATTGCCACCTGCCAACCTGGGATTTCGTCAAAGCTTATCTCTACATCCCTCATTGGAGAGCATATATCTGTCACCGTCTATCTCTATGATGTATTGATCGGTTTTCTCCAGTTCAGTGATGGACTTCTGATCCATTTCTTGTATCATTTGAGCGCCGGCCTTCATATTTTTACCTAGTAACTTACCTAATGTTTTAAAGTTTGCTTTAGCTTTTTTGTTGATAAATCCTTCTGTATCGGTGATGTACTCTATTTCTTTGACATTCACCTCTGAGAGAATGAGTTCCTTTACGGCATCTATCTGACTGATGAAGGATGGATCCAATATAGGTAATAATATTTTTTTCAATGGCTGTCTCACCCGCAGTCCTTCTTTTTTTCTTATCGAAAGTACCAGTGATGATATCCTTTGTGCATAATCCATACGTTGCTCCAGATCTTTGTCAATAGCAGCGGGGTCTGATATTGGGTAATCAGCCAGATGTACGGACTCATGATTTTCTAATCCGGTGGCGTCATTTAGATTTTTGTACAACCAATCTGCAAACATAGGAGCCACAGGCGCTGTGAGTTTTGACAAGGTAGACAAACACTCATACAGGGTCTGATATGCGGCTATTTTATCGTCAGAATATTCTCCTTTCCAGAACCTTCTTCTGCAAAGTCTTACATACCAGTTGCTCAGGTGCTCATCCACAAAAGCCATTATTTTTCGGGTGGCGTTAGTAGGTTCGTAGTCTGAAAACTCGTCAGATACTTCTTTGACCAATGAGTTAAGCAATGAAATGATCCATTTGTCTATTTCCTGCCTTTGATCTAATGGAAAGCGTTTTTCAGAATAGCAGAAGCCATCAATATTGGCGTATAAACTAAAAAAGGAGTAAGTATTAAAAAGGGTTCCAAAAAATTTCCGGCGTACTTCATCGATACCTTCCAGATCAAACTTTAGATTATCCCAGGGTTGAGCATTGGAGATCATATACCAACGTGTAGCATCAGCGCCGTACTCAGCGATGGTTTCGAATGGGTCTATGACATTGCCCAGACGTTTTGACATTTTTACACCATCTTTGTCAAGGACAAGCCCGTTGGATACAACATTTTTAAATGCAACGCTTTCGAATACCATACTAGCTATGGCATGTAAGGTAAAAAACCATCCTCTTGTCTGGTCCACACCCTCAGCAATAAAATCTGCAGGGAATGTGATACCCTTGTCTATAAAATCCCGGTTTTGCATAGGATAGTGCCATTGTGCATAAGGCATAGCACCTGAGTCAAACCATACATCTATGAGGTCCAGCTCACGTTTCATAGGCTTACCGGACTTTGATACGAGGATTACACTATCTATGTATGGTCTGTGTAAATCCTCAGGTGTCACCTGATTCAAACCAAGGCTGGAATTCGCTTTGGATATTTCGATGGTCAACTCATCTATAGAAGCTATACAACATTCTTCAGTAGCATCTTCTGTACGCCATATAGGCAATGGTATACCCCAGTATCGGGATCTGGAGAGATTCCAGTCATTGAGATTTTCGAGCCAGTTTCCAAATCTTTTTTCACCAGTATGTGCCGGCTTCCAGTTTATGGTTTTGTTGAGTTCTATCATCTTGTCTTTCATCGCTGTACTTCGTATAAACCAGCTATCCAGCGGATAATAAAGAACGGGTTTGTCAGTACGCCAGCAATGTGGGTATGTGTGCAGGTACTTTTCTACTTTGAAAGCTTTATTTTCTTCCTTCAGCTTGATAGCCAGTTCTACATCTACAGATCTTTCAGGTGCTTCACCATCAGGATAATATTCATTTTTGACATACTTACCTCCTATTTCTTCGAGATTGGCTCTGAATTTTCCTTGCAGATCCACCAGTGGTACAGGATTTCCCATTTCGTCCATTACCAATAAAGGCGGCACTTCAGGATTTGCTTCCTTGGCTACTTTGGCATCATCGGCCCCAAAAGTAGGGGCTGTATGTACGACACCTGTACCATCTTCTGTCGTCACAAAGTGGCCCGGTATGACCCTGAATGCATCTTCCGGATTCTGATAAGGCATTGCATATTTCAGCAACTGTTCGTATCTGATGCCAACAAGATCTTGTCCTTTACATTCAGTGACAATATAGTAAGGAATCTTTTTGTCTGACTGGTTAAAAGACAAAAGGTGGTCGACTGAATCTGTCTTTTCAAATTTGCCTGCAAATTGTTTTTCTACCAATGCTTTGGCAAGTATTACATTGATAGGTTTAAAAGTATATTGATTGTAAGTTTTTATGAGAACATAATCTATTTTAGGGCCTACAGTCAGAGCCGTATTAGATGGCAGTGTCCATGGTGTAGTCGTCCATGCCAGGATATATACATCTCCATGACCATGTAAAAAATCAGGCAGACTTTCTCTTTTAGTGAGGAATTGTGCAACAATAGTTGTATCTGTCACATCTTTATAGCATCCGGGTTGGTTCAGTTCATGCGAACTCAGGCCTGTACCTGCTGCTGGCGAATATGGCTGTATTGTATATCCTTTGTACAAGAGGTTTTTTTTGTAAAGCTGGCCTAACAGCCACCATACTGACTCTATATATTCGTTATTGAAAGTAATGTAGGGATTGTCCAGATCCACCCAATACCCCATTTTTCTGGTGATATCGTCCCACAGATCCTTATATTGCATGACAGTCTCCCGGCATTTGGCATTATACTCATCTACTGTAATTTTAGTACCTATATCTTCTTTAGTTATGCCAAGTACTTTTTCTACCGAAAGTTCGATAGGCAAACCATGTGTATCCCATCCACCTTTGCGTTCTACCCGTTTGCCTTTCATAGTCTGAAAACGACAGAAAATATCCTTGACCGTTCGTCCCATGACATGATGAATACCCGGCTTGCCATTGGCAGAAGGCGGGCCTTCATAAAAAACGAAACTGTTGTCTACCGGTCGTTGTTCAACACTTTTTTTAAAGATATCGTTAGTCTCCCAGAATGATCTGATTTTCTTATCTATTTCCGGTAAGTTAAGTTGTTTAAGATCATCATTATATCTTGCCATATTTCTGCACA
>JADKCF010000022.1 GCA_016714765.1 Saprospiraceae bacterium
ATCCTTGGTTCATTATTAACAAACAAGTTGAAAAATAGTTAACACAAAATCAGAAGTATGCCATTTTAATCATATCCAAACTACGGACTTTGCTGCAGGATGGCAAACAACGTTGCACCTGGAATTGTATTTAATAAAGTCTGACAGGCTTATTTGTCTGTTGAAAATCAGTTGTTTAGAAAGAATTACTCCAAATTTTATATAAGGAAGGCTTAATTTTCTATATTGATTTTTTCGTTAAGTTCTTTGACTTTCTGAACAAAATCTTCCTGAGAAATTGATATGTTTTTTCTTTTTACAGTATCGCCGATTTTTTGGAATACGCGGTCAGCCAGAATTTCTTCATAAGCTTTATTGACCTGTTCTTTATCTTTCATCAGTCGATCTACAGTCTGTGTGATGAAGGAGTAATCCATATTGCCATATGATCTCATGTAGGAAAAGACAGAATTAGTAAAATGCTTTCTTAAGTCTTCTTCTTCTACTTTGATATCATATAGTTTTGCTTGTTGAGATTTTTGAAGTGACCATTTCATGTTTTTTGTAAAGGCTTCAAACTCATTTTCCAACACTTCGTCTGATACATTTTCGTTGGATTCTTTTAAATATCTCTTGAGAAATGCTTCTGGCAATGGCACCTCATTGTGATCCATCATATACTCCATTATCTCTCTGTACATAAACTGGAGAGACTGGTTGTCATAATAAGTCTTAATATCCTTTTTAAGGAATGCCTTTAATGAAGATTCATCCACGATGCTTTCATCTCCAAAAGTGCTGAAAAACGTTTCGTCCAATTCAGCGGGCTCTATGCGGGACACTTCTGTAATTTTTGCGGTAAACATATTACCGATTTCTTGAGTGCTGTCTTCCGGTTTTTTAAGCAGATATTTGTTGGTGTAGGTTTCGTCTTTATCCTCTATTTTGAAAATATCAAAGGTGATTACATCGCCAATCTTCTTTGTGAGAAGGTCTTTTTTGACAGCTTCATCTTTGATGACGTCAACCAATATTGTAAACTCTGTTTTCCATCCATCTTCTTTGACCACATTACCATCCATTTCTTCAGCATCCAACTTTATCATATCCATATTTTGGATGGTGTCGGTGGCTTCTACTCTTTTTCCGAATCTACGGCGGGCAGCATTAAATTCTTCCTCCACGATACTGTCAGGTATAGTGACATCATAATAGGTGTATTCGTCAGCCGCACCCACTCCTTTCACATCCAGCTCAGGTGCCAGTCCCAGGTCAAAACTAAATTTATAGTCTTTCAGTTGGTTGACATCCAGATGGAATACAAGATTTTCGTCTCTGTTGGGTAATGGTTGACCAAGATAATTGAGATTTTGTTCATCGATATACGCAAACAATTTATCCTGTATATTTTCATTGATAACATCTGACAAAATAGACTTGCCATACATTTTTTTAATCACTGACACAGGAGTCATACCTTTTCGAAATCCCTTTAGCTGGGCCTGGTTTTTATATTTTTTGATTTCACTTTCGAACTTGGCAGAATAATCTGATGGCTCCAGTGTAAGTTCGATGGTAATGTTTAATGCGTCGGCATCTTTTCTAACGATCTGCATAGAAAAAAATCTAAAGGTTTAAAAAAAAATATGGAACATGTTTCTGACAAATAAAATTGAATATAAACATTTTTTTCATGTACACTCTGAAAGAGTGCGGGTGGAGGGACTCGAACCCCCAAGCCTCGCGGCACCAGATCCTAAGTCTGGCGTGTCTACCAATTTCACCACACCCGCATTTCAATTTTAAAGATTACTTTTTTCCAAAAGCGGTGCAAAGATAATACTATCTTTCGAAATAAAAAGTGAATTGATTCTTTTTATACAAAATAAATAATATTGGATTATAACAAATCTGGTTAAGTCAGAATGGTTGTGCAAAAAGCTCCCGACTAATTAGGGTAGTCTAATAATTTTAGATTTTTGAAAGTGGACAGTATACACTACAAATCACGTAAATCATTAGAATTTGTCTATGTGCAACATTTCAGGCAGGTAAAAATTCTATTTTATCAGTTTTGCTCAATCACGACTTCCGTCCTTCTGTTGTATTTATGGTTGGCTTCAGTGCAGGGTACATTATCGGTACACTTATTGCGCAATTTTGATTCTCCATAGCCCCTGATAGTGATTCTGTCTTCGTCTATACCCAACTGAGTAAGATAATTTCAGGCGGCATTAGCTCGATCTATGGACAACTGGAGGTTGTATGCAGCAGCGCCTGGCTATCGGTATGTGATTCCAATCTTATTTTCATATTGGGGTTTTCTGTCATGGCCTGGGCGAGGTGATCCAGCTCTTTGGCAGCGCCAGGTTGTATATAGCTGCTGTTATAGTCGTAGTATATGCTTTCCAGTACTAAAACAGCACCCGGCTCCATAGGAACGTTGATAACTTCAGTGTTGTTATCCTGATCGCTGATGACTGTTTCTGATCCTTCTGTTTCTTCAGGTGTACTTGTACTTTCGGGTTCAAGCACCATATTAAATGACGAACCGAATTCATTAAAGTCATAAATCAGTGATGCACCGTTATATCCTTCTGCCTGCATTTTGACCAGATATTTCTGACTTTTTTTTATCTGAAAAGCGCTCAACCCCTGATCATCAGTAGTAAATGTTGGAAAAGACTGTCCTTTTTTTGGTGACAGTTTCAGTACAAGATCACCGGGATCCCTACCTGAAAGCATATCAACATTGTAGGAGGAGAGCGTAAAATTATTGATATCAATAGCCAGCGGAGTAAGGGTGATTTCGGTTTTAGAGATGGGTTCGAGTGTAAGCTTATCCAGTACCCGAATTTCTGTTCTGACCATTTCAGATGCATCATCTCCGAAAACTGGCAATTCTGACTGAAACCTGTAAATGTCATCCTTACCATGACCTCCGGGCCTGTTGCTGGCAAAGTATCCGGATTTACCATTTTGGCGTATTATAAGACCGAGATCATCGAATGGGGAGTTGAATGGAGCAGGCAATAATTCTGCATCAGACCAGCTTCCGTTTTTTAATGCAGAGATATATAGATCCCACCCTCCGGGGCCACCCGGTCTGTCTGAAGCAAAGATAAGGAGACTATCATTATACACATAGGGAAATGCCTCATTGGATGAGGTATTGATACTATTTCCTGAAGTAATAGAACCTGTCCATTCATCACCATTGTTGTAAGCTACATAAAGGTCCATTTTTCCTTCACCACCAGGTTTGTTGGATGAGTAGAATATGGTTTTTCCACTTGTAGAGAGGGCAGGATGGCATACAGAAAACCGATCTACATTAAGGTTGATAGGTGCTACTGTTGGTTTTGCAGCATTCAGGTCAGCTGACATAATACGCAGGTAAAAAGTATCAGTCTCTAAACCTTTCACTTTTCTGGTCTCCTTGTGAGATCTCGTAAAATATAGTGTGTTTGTGTGGGCATCATATGCCATCGGTCCTTCGTGTAGCTCAGAGTTTATACGCTTATTATAGATTTGTCTGCTTACAAGTTCATTTCCCTGGTCGATCATAGAGTATCCCAGTTCGAAAAACGGTTCATCGATCATTTGGTCAAAAAATTTCCCTTTAACATCTGTATAAACAAATGCGATTTTATCTCCCACGAAAGCAGGTGATGATTCGAGGTTGGCGGTATTTATATTTTTTTCATTGAATATCTTTATACCAGGCACAGCAGCTTTGTTTACAGGAGTTTGTGAATACAAATATGGGTAGGAAAAAATCACAAAAACCAGTGCAAAGTAATAAACTGGCAGTTTTTTAAAAAAACAAAAATATGTATAATCTAATTTACGCTCTTCCATCAGAAATATCTTGGGTTTACAATGATGGTTTTAATCTTTCTTGCTATAAAATTATAAGACAGTATCATTTCAAGGCTTCCATTATCTATTGCCCTGATATCAGACACGGTTATATCGTAAGCAAAGCCGAGCATCATCCTTTCAGAAAGCTGCATGCCAGCTATCAGATTGATGAAAAAAGATTATTGTTGTCAAAATCAAGGTCTGACCTGATCATTCGCGGCAATGATGCCCCAACAAAAAATCGGTTGGTATTGTAGTAAACGCCAAAACCCGCATTGATAAGATTTCGAGATTGTACAGTGGTCGGAATAGATGGGTCGAGCTGTATTTCCTGTATCGCAAAAAGCCTGTTATCAGTATAATCCTGTATATAATTTCTACCTGACACATTCATGCCCATGCTGAGAGTACCATCTCCCAGAAAAAACTTGTAGGCATACATGGCTTCATAGGTTATTTTTTCTGTGATACCTATGGTTTGTCTTTCGAAGTTCAATCCTAGACCTACCCGTTTGCCCAGTCTGGGTAGATTGATACTGAGCACCTGTGCTTTTGGAGCACCAGGAAAACCATTCCATTGATCTCTGTAAAGAAGTGTAGCTGACATATAAGTTTCATTGCCTGCAAAAGCTGGATTGAGGCTAAGTTTGTTGTACATAAACTGGGTGTACATTTGTTGTTGCTGGCTATTGACTCTGTAAGAGATAGACATTAAAAACAAACCTATATAAAATATTCTTTTTATCATCTTTGTACAATTAAAAATCCATTGACAGGTATTTGGCCAAGCCCGGTATCCAAAATGTAAAAATAGGTTCCTGCCGGCAATGGATTACCCCCATAGGTACCTCCCCAGTCGTTATTGTAGGGAGATGCCTCATACACGGATGTCCCCCATTCATTAAAAATCACTACTTTATTTTCAGGGAATCGTCCACTTTCGAGGCAAGGTATCACAAAATAGTCATTGATACCATCTTCATTGGGCGTAATAATGTTGGGTGCTTTACATATGATGTCATCATCAAAAGTGATAGTAATTTTGGCTTCAGCACACAAATCCTCACAAAAATCTGCACATATTCTGTATGTTATTGTCTGGTCGTCCGGAAAACGAGGATCTGGTATATATTCTATGAGATTGCCCTTTACTTCTGCTTTGCCATTTTTAGGTTGATTGACAATGGTAATCTTGCCTCTGTCTGGTATTTTGTCATTATCAAGTATATTGAACATACCTTTTTGGCCATATAATAAAGTATAGTTGTCATCTGTTGCAACAGGGTTGAATTCGAGATATACAATAACAGTATCCCTGCTAAAGTCTTTACAACTTACTGAGCTGTAGTCCAGGTAAATGATGTTTTGACCAGGCTGCAGTCCTGACAGCAGCGGGGCAATAGACTGCACATCGGAAATTATATTTTCCGGCATGACAGCAGTCCATTTCACCGAAACTAAAGGTGGCCCATCAGCAGACATCAGCCTTACGACTTCTCCAGGACAACTGAAAATGTCATCTTCTACAGCTTTGGCTGTAAGACTAGGTGGGGCACTAAGGTTGAAAACCAAGGGTAGAGATTCTTCCGAATAACATTCACCTCTCCGGGCCTTGCAGACCAAAAAGTTAGTACCATCTTTCAGCTTACTGATGTCAGTAATCTCTATGCACCCTCCGAAGATAGGTGCAACGAGGGATTGGTCAGCCTGATTTATTATAAAATATTCAGTGTTGGATTGTAGAGATAATTGATTGAGACAAATCTCGGCACCAGTAGTCGTACTTTTGCACCAAGCTAAAGAGGAAAGCAAAAATTCAGGTGTGAGGATTTTGTCTTTTACGACTATTTCTATACTTGGGGTATTTCTGGATATGCAGCCATTGGCAGATACTGTCAGTTTGTAGGTACCACTGTTTGCTGATGTTACATTCGGTATTAGCAAGGATGGTGATGTAGCTGAAAAGATATTTGGGCCTTGCCATGAGTAGCTCCAACCTGCCTGGACATTTGCAGCAGCTATATCGAGCGTATCTGCATAACATACCGGTGAGTTGGATGCAAGTGTGGGTGAGTCAGGTCTCGGTCTGACTTCAATCTGGAGTGTATTGGAAAACGGAGATGTACAATCATTTTGCTTTATTTGTAATGTGTATTTGCCCGCATTACCCTGTGCAACATCCGGAAGGACAATTTGATTTGTGCTGGTTTTGATCAGTCCCAGAGGAGTATCCCATAAATATTCTGATCCTGGGAGACTTTGGGGTGTTGATATTTTGATCGTATCCCCACTACAATAAAACTGTGAAGTTGCTGATATGACAGGCATGGGAGGAATAAGAGAAAAACTTACTACGGTCTTCAATTCATTGGATGGGCACCCTTTGTTGTAAATGATAAGCGAATACACACCTGTATCTTTTACAGAGATATTACTGATTGTCAAGGTTTTTGATCCGGAGGTAAAGTTGTTGGGTCCAGACCATTTGTAAGTATACATTTCAGAATTGGGAAAAACAGAAGGGAAAAAAATGGATGACCTCATTTGATTCATACAAGGCTTGGAGTCGTTACTCAAAGCTGTTATTTCTGGCACACTTGTAACCATTACAGTGGTGTTGGCGTTATTCTGACATCCTGTGGGCGTTGTTACGGTAACTGAATAGTCACCAGGTACACCTGCTATGGTAGGATTATATACTGATGGTATGGAGCCTACAGGGCCCTCCCAGTGGTAAGTTGCATTGGGTACAAAGGTAGCTTGCAAAAGTACGCTGTCACCGGCACACACAGGTCCTGAATTGATAACCCCAATCTGTAGGTTATTGTCGATGGCGACAAACTTGCCCGGAGAGAAATCAGAATTACAGTTGCCTTTTGCAGCCCGAACTGTCCATGTTCCCTGCAAAGCCGACTGGGCATTTGGAAATATGAGACTGTTGTCCTGTGTAGTGGTGAATAAAACATCATTTTTGTACCACAGGTATTTTTCGGCATTGGGTGATCCTGTCGCTATGAGTGTGAATATCGATCCTTCACAAAATATATCAGCAGATACGATAGTAGGGAAGACCGGTTTTTCGAATATGGCTACTTTGGTCACCGCCGTATCTGAAACACAATCCCCATTGCGCACTATCAACAAATAATCACCAGCGTTATTGATATTGGCATTTGTTATGACTCTTGGATTTTTTCCCTGTTCGTTATACCCACCCGGCCCTGTCCATAAGTAAGTGAAATTGGTATTTGTAAGTGGACTACCCAGTACGATATTGTCACCTTCGCATGGGGTTATAAGGAGGTCATTGACCATGGCAACAGGGTTGATCAAAACTGTAACTTTCAGCAATGGAGATGGGTTAGAACTGCAATCAGGACCCATGGCAATGACGTAATAAAAGTGAACACCTAGGGAAGGATCCAGAATCAATTCTGGTGTAGAAGTTGTTTTCATCAGGATGCCATTGGGAGAAATCCCTTCATACCACAGATAATCGATATCTCCGGTATAGTTGGTGGTACTGAGGATGAGGTCTTCTTTTTCGCATATTTCCTTGTCATTGGCAGTAAGTACCGGATTGGTGAGTGGTTTGATATTCACTATCACAGAACCTACAGATATGCAGTTATTAAAACCTTTTACTGTGAGGACATAGGTACCATTGAAGCTTTCATCGGCATTGGGTATAAATGGATTTTCTGTAAAGAATTCAATGTTGCCCGGGCCGTCCCAATGAAAAGAGTAAGTGCCAGCTATTGTAGCAGGTGGAATATTGGCAAATAGCTTAAGCGTATCATTGGTACATAAACCTGCTGAAAATGTAGGTTTGATTTCAAATGATTTTACCCGGATACTAGTGGTACATGTATCTTTATTTCCTTGTATGTCTGTAGCTATCAGCATGACCGAAACATCGCTATTGGCTTGAGAACAATCAAATGTAGAAGGCACTACAGTCAGTAGATCGATGCTGCAATTGTCGGTACTGCCAGCATTGATCTCAGAGGGGTCAAGCACCAATGGTTCCAATCCTGAAGGATGTAAGGTAAGGACGGTGTTTTTACATTTTGCTATAGGAGCTTCATTATCTTTGACTTCTATTGTAAAAGTACAACTTCCTGTATTGCCCGAGCCGTCTTTTGTTTGTAGTGTTACCTTGTTGATACCACCATTCAGTACAAGAGGAAAGTTTACAGCTCCGGGAGGGATCGGAAGTGTACTGATAGTGGTCGCACCTGTACAATTTAGGCTAAATGTGGCATCTGTATAGCTCAAAGTAGCCCGAAGATAACTTACGTTGTCTACTGATTGGTTACCTGTCAGAGGTACACACGGGTTGATACCATCACCGCCATTTTTTGGGACAGCCACAAAAGTCACCTGACCCGCCGATATCCAGCTATTAAAAAGTAAGGCAGGAATCTCAAACATAGAAGTTGTGAGCCCACAATCTGTACCTTGTGTCAAGGCTGTAGTCCCGATGGGAAATCCACCCGGGCCAAGGATATCAAAATACTCTCCTGTCATATTATTGTCTCCAAAAAAGTCAATCGACAATTTGACAGGTAGGTCAAGGTGCTTTATCGGGAATACGTCGTTAAATACAAGTTGTTTGTTTTTAGCTTCATACAGTCCCGTTGATTCTTTGAATGAAAAAGCAATAGCAGCTGCCTCGGCAGAAGTGGGTGAAGTTTTTTCGAAGACCCTGGAGCCCCTGCAATTTTCGTTGACCATAAAATTGACTGGCAGAGATATGGTATCTGTGCATTGTCCTTTTGCCAGTACTGATGTGATACCGACAGGGCAATTGATTTGTGGACTTGTGTCATCCTTGACAGTGACAGCGACCTTACATTCTGATTTGTTTGCTGCGCAGTCTTCAAGGTAAAAGGTAACAAGATGCTCACCTGCAGACAAATCTAACATTAATTTTTCCTCAGTACTCAAATAGTTGACTGATCCACCATTCACAGTATATGATTTTCTAATCGTATTCAGGATGTCGATTTCGAAGGTGATACTTGCTTCTATAGTACTGCCACTGCAAAGGTTGTTGATAGACAGTACGGGGTTGCCGGGTATGACATTAGGCACAAAATTTAAGCTGATGAAGCCATCCTGTATCCAGTTTCGGATTTTGGATTGATCCATGGATAAGGTAAATTCTATACCTGAGCATTGTCCGGATCCTAATGGTGTTATACCAATCTGATTGCCGTCCTCATCAAATATGTTAAAATATTCTGTTATATCATCGATATCGAGATTATTAAGTTTTAAGACCAACTGACCATTGTTGACGGGGTTGGCAGTTGCCGGATTGAAAGGACCAATATTAAGTAGCAGAGGGTCTACTACAGATTCAGGACCAGGTGGGGAAGATGATATTACTGGAGCGATGATTTTTTTAGTCACAGGGGATTCTGTCTCTGTGCAATTATCAGAACCGGTTGGAACGGGGATGCTCACTGTGCTAGTACATCCGTCACCATCAGTAATATAGGACAGGGGAACAGAGCAAAGACTCACTTCAGGCGATTCTTTGTCCACCACACCAAACACTCCTGTAGTTACAGCATAATTTCCACAACTGTCATAATACACAAAATCTACCTGAATATGCCTGAGAAATCCTGCTATGGTAGATGGGCAGGATTGTGCAGGCAAATTTACCGGGAGCAGCCCGGGATAGGTCGAAGTGTCACCTGCAACATAGCTACCTCTGACCGCAGCGAATGATTTTACTGGACCACAAGCAGGGCTTGCTGATGACCCTCCCATACTCTGGACCCAGATACCCAGAAGTGCGTTCAAATTATCTTGACCGTTACAGGCATATTCCTGATTTTTTGCTGGTACAATGATAGTGGGTTTGGCGTTTTCTAATATTTTTAATTTTTGGACATAAGCCGTTTGGTTACCACACGCGTCTGAGAGTCTATACGTCCGCGTAACCATAGTAACACATCCCTGAGACACAACTGTGTCACTAAATGTAACTTGTACTTCAGAGCAGTTATCCATGTAGGAAATGTATATACTGTCCGGCTTGGAGCGGAATATATCACAACTGACAGAAACCTCAGGTGCAGCAGTGACTGAAGGGACAGCTATATCTCTTACTGTCACTCTTTGCTGAAAAGCAGAAGAGTTGCCACATGCATCACTGACCGTCCAGGTTCTGGTGATGGTATAATTATAATGGTTGCACACTTCCGGATCTGAAGCTTGTGTACTCACCGTAGTAAGTGTGGGGCTGACTGATCTGTCACAATAATCGATGGCACTAATAATGGGTGGTGATGGAATTTTATCACAATCTACAGTAATATCAGCCGGAGGATTAATGAAAACAGGAGCTACATCATCGACTACTGTAAAGGTCGTGGTGCCGGGCGTGATGGTTTGGTTTCCACACTCATCCTTCACAAAAAAATTGATATTCATGACCCAATTACATATGCTATCCGGAATGGCAGGATAAGGACCTGAGGCTATATTGCCGCCCCCTGAAATCAGAACTACTGATCCTGAAGAAATAGCATACTGAAAAGTAGTCCACTGTACGCTGTTGCTGCATAGGTCAGACGCTGTATATCCACCTTTATTTTGTATCCATTTGGTGAGTGTGTCTCTTATGCCAGCTATACATCGATATTGCACATTGGGGATGGTATTTATAACAGGTCCGGTGATATCTGTAGTGAAAAATGACGCAGTGGTAGGGGTGCTCTGGTTTCCAGATGGATCCACAGCAATAAAAGTTACGTCTACTTTTTGTTTATTGCCACAAAGTACATCAAGTGAGTTATTGAAAATCGTAATAGCCTGCTGTAAGGTGATACTTGCCTGAAAAGTGACATTACCTGAATTGTCTGTTGCTGCAGCGCCTCCTGATAAGTTATACCAGCTGGTGAGTTTATCAATGATCAGTGTAGTCTGTCCGCACTCAAAAGATGTATCTCTTGCAAGCGATGTCAGGACAGGAGCAGTGGTATCCTGGGCTTTTGTAGCCAGCGTAAAGAAAAATGAACATATAAAAATACCAATTCTTATGTTTTGCATAGCAAACTTTAATCTCAGGTGATTGATTGAACAAATGTTGCCTAAAAGGGATCTGTCTGGATGCAAAGATAAGTTATAATTTTGTAGTGTGCGAAGAGTACAATTATTTTAACGTGAATTATAATCAGGTACTATATCAAGTCCCTGAATTTAATCATCATCAAAAGTGTCAGTATTAAAATTTTTTTCTAAAAACTGATTTGACAAAACACACACTTCAAATGTATACCTGCTCAGAGGGGATGCTAATCCCCAAGCTTCTGATTTAGCTTTGTTTGCTTATTTTTTTAAGGTCATGGAGTATTCTGCAACAGCTTTTATTTCTGACAGGGACAATATGTTTTCGAAAGGAGTCATCAAGCCTTTACCTTTTGTGACCATTGCTATTCTGGCATTGAGATCGAGTTCGGAAATTGTAAGGTCTTTCGAACCATTGGCTCCCAATTTACCGTCAGCACCATGACAAAGTTCGCAACTTTGTTTGTATATTTTAGAGCCATCTACAGCAGGCTTGGAGGATGATACCACTTTTTCGTTTTTCTGGTCTTTGGAAGCACAGGCCAATATGGCGGATATCATAATGATGGAAACAATAAAAGATTTCATAAATAATGTATGTATTGATGTGTTGATAAAAAATATGAGCAAATCTATTGTTTCTTTACGGTTTTAGGTGAGATAGCTTCCAAAATTTTTTAAAATTACTCCAAATTAAAAAGCCATGAATGAGTTTTCATGGCTTTTAGATGTATTTGGGGATAATCTGTGTATTACTTGCCGGATTTTATCTCCTTTTTACGGTCTCTGATATGAGAAATGACTTTTCTTTAAATCTCTCTCTACTCTAAACAATTTTGCAATTTTACGGGAGCTGATGGCAGATTTGAGTTTTTGGATGTATTTTTTCTGTATTTCTATCTCTTTGGTCCTATTTTCCAGAATAGCATACATCATATCTTCGGCTTCTTTGTCTGTAATAGGGTCATTCGTTTTTAACTCAATAGACGATCTGACTTTTTCTAGTTCAGACTGATAAGTGTTGTAAATGGGCCAGAATTTTTGAGACTCGTCCTCTGTCAGGTCGAGTTGTTGTGTGATGTAAGCCGCCCGCTGAGCTTTAACTTTGTCCTTGATATGTCCTCTCTTTTCGCCTTGCTGGCCGAATACCCAAGAGGTAGTGACAAAAATCAGCATGATTAATGTTAAAAAGTTTTTTTGATGTTTCATTTTTTATTGTTTATCAGTTTTAAAAATTTATTTCGGATTCGGGAAGTATTTCTTCTTTTTCGAGATCATTTTCAGACATATCATAAGTCACCCATTGTACATCACTTTCTTCCACAAGTTGTTGCTCTGTCAACATATTTATATCAAACTCATCGATATGGTCTGTCATGTATTGCAGGTATTCATCTTGGGTAGGGACTGATGTTGTATCAGGGAGTGCTGATGGACTTTGATACATCTTAAACACAATCATTACAGCACTAATCAAAATCATAGAGGCAGCTATAGCATACATTTTCCAGTTACGCATGGTATACACTGGTTTTTCAGAAACACGGGCACTATCGTGTGACATGATTTTTGTCTCCAGTTTTTCGAAGTAGCCTGCAGGTACCTGAGCTAGTGGGGTATCGTGCCCGGCCAAGGCAATTTGGCTTAGTATTCGCTTCTCTACCTCATCAAAATAATCATCAGGTGGTGGTGATATCGGATTGGTTTTGGCGATAGTTGCCAGTAAAGGACCTATTTCCTCGAGCTCCAGCCTTACATCCAAAGGGTTTTTTTGATTCATTTTTCCTGGGTTAAATGTTCTTCTATTTTTTTTACTGCATGATGGTAAGAAGCTTTTAGTGCTCCTACTGATGTATTCGTTATGTCTGCTATATCCTGGTACGACATCTCATCATAATATCGCAGATTAAAGACAAGTTTTTGTTTTTCTGGGAGTATTTGAATAGCTTCAGACAATTTTGTAAGTATCCAATCACCTTCTACATCTGTACTGCTACGAAGAGAGTAAACCACTGCCTGGTCTAACTCTTCAGTTTGCTTTTTCTTTTTTGCCTCTATCAGATTCAAACTTTCATTGGTTGCTATCCTGTATATCCATGTGAACAATGCTGATTGTTTTTGGAAGGTATCCGCATTTCTGAATACTTTGACAAAGGTGTTTTGGAGGACATCATCCGCATCTTCGTGGTCGCCAACCAATCTTCTGATGTGCCAGTATAACTTTTCCTTGTATTTGCCCACAAGACACCTGAAGCCTTCATTTCTGGTTTCAGTATGAAGGATCATTTCAAGGATAATGTCATCTTCCGGATATTTCATAAGTCATCTGATTGATATTATAGACCGATCACAAGTCGAAAAGTTTAATCTGTTTGCTTAAAATATATAGTAAGTAGAAAAAATGGACAACATCGCAAGGCTTTATTTCGGCTTTACATCAGGGTTTTATAAAATTTATTCTATATTCTATAATGGGAGGTTTATAGAGCCAATTTGTGATGATTTTTTTAGATATCACACACTAAAAGTCTTTTTTGTATATCTTTGCCTGAGTAAATTCATTCAAATGTTTCGATTATTAGTTGCCACTTCTATGCTGGTGGCATTTATGTCCTGTAAAAAAGACAATAAAGAGTATTACAAACAAACAGCCGATCCTGCTATTTATCATCAGTCTGTAAAGGCACTCACAGATGTGATCGTCCATGATATATTTTCGCCACCGGTGGCGAGCAGAATATATGCTTATGCGACCGTTGGGGGTTATGAAGCGATCAGGTGGAAAGATACTTCTTATCAATCTCTCGCAGGAAAGATTAGTCATTTACCCCCCTTGCCTGTGCCGGATCCGACATTGGAATACAGTTTCGAAATGGCATCTACCATAACCATGCTCAAAATTGGTAAAAACCTTATATTTTCGGAGGATTCTATCAGCAAGCAGATAGATCGGGTCATAGCTCTTTACAAAAAGACTGGAATGCCTCAGGATGTATTCGACAGGACTATGGCCTATACTGATTCTTTGACGGCGCACATCATGCGGTGGTCATCCAAAGATAACTACAAACAGACGAGATCATTCCCAAAATACAGTATACTCAAGGACCCTGCTACATGGAAGCCGACCCCTCCAGGATATATGGATGGTGTGGAACCTTCATGGAATAAAATCAGGCCTTTTGTTATGGATTCTGCCTCTCAGTTTAAGCCTGTCCCCCCTACACCTTATAATATGAAGGACAAAAACAGTTTGTATTATAAAGAAGCTTATCACGTCTATGATATCTCAAAAAAATTGTCAGACGAACAAAAAGCAATAGCCAATTTCTGGGATTGTAACCCATATAAGCTGAATGTAACAGGGCATGTGATGCATGCTACCAAGAAGATATCTCCTGGAGGTCACTGGATTAATATTCTTGGACTATCGTGCATCAAATCCAATGCGGATTTTGCTAAATCAGCAAAAATCTATGCTTATGTGTCTCTTGGACTGGCCGATGCCTTTATCAGTTGCTGGGATGAAAAGTACAGAAGCAATGCCACCCGCCCCGAATCTGTCATTAATGAATTTATTGATCCTGAATGGCTGCCATTGTTGCAGACACCGCCATTTCCTGAGTATACCAGCGGACATAGTGTAGCTTCAGGAGCCACGGCCTACATACTTACGCAAACACTAGGGGACAATTTTTCATTTACGGATAACACAGAAACAGAGTTTGGACTGGAATCCCGGTCGTTTACATCGTTTAATCAGGCAGCACAGGAAGCTTCTATTTCGAGACTTTATGGAGGTATACATTTTATGCCCGCTATTACCAACGGCATGGATCAGGGCAAGAATGTAGGCGAGTATCTTATCAATAAGTTGAAATAAAAGATATTTACCATGATCGGCGTCTGGCAAATAAGCTGTAAACAGGCAATACCAGATAATACAATGTCATACATATGTCCAACAACGGAAATTTCAATACGAGATGACAACCATCCAATTTTCTAAAAATTTTGTGGTGAAGAGTCATTTGGACGATCCATTTGGCAGCTAAAAAGCTAAGCACTACCGATAAGGATAGAAGTCCTGTAAACCATCCTCCGGCTAATAGGAGAAAAAAACCTGTCTGGGCCATTGCAAACAGACCCAAAAGCATCTGATGGATAGGTTGATATCGGACTGAAGTCGAAATATGTCGCTTCTTTTGATTTAAGAAAGACCTCAATGAAAGCGGTGCATCAGAATAGACAAAACTCTCTCTACAAATCTGAACAGCTGTATTGGTGGAAGTCGCAGCTGCCATTATCAGCAGGTCATCATCACCAGAAGCAATATTATCGTGGGAGGAAAATCCATCAACACGATCAAACAATGATTTTCTGTACATAAGATTGCGTCCTACCCCCATATAGGGTATGCCTGTCCTGGCATATGTCACATATTGCATAGCCGTCAGAATGGTTTCATATTTGGCAAAATCATTCATCCACCCATTTTGTCTTGTCAAGGGACCATAGCCAAGGACAATTTCAGTTTTACTTACCATGCATGTTGTCATCCATGCAATCCATCTATCACTTGCCGGACTGCAATCTGCATCTGTAAACAACAAGATATCGTAAGAGGACATCGCAATAGCCTCACTCAATGCTGCTTTTTTTCCTGGTTTATCCTGTTTTGCGTCCATTAATCTGAGTCTCTGGTCCGCTAATTTTTTAAGCAAATCGGGACCTTGGTCAGTACTGAAATCATTGATAGCGATGACTTCGAAATTTGGATAATCCTGTCTAAGAATATTCTCGATGGTCTTAAGGATATGGCCTTCGGCATTTTTATAACATACGATGACACTGACCTCTTGTGTAAGATTTTCTGGAGAATATATAGGAGGCTGTGTTTTGCTGAAAGCCACAAAAAACCATACCCAATAAGCTGAGACTATCAAAAAACAAATACCCACACCGAAGATGACTATGCCCATAGAGCAAAGGTAGTAAAAAGCTGTATCACATAGTAAAGATTAATAACCGGCAGCCTGACCATCTTTGCGACTTTCGGATGCACCCAAGTAAACTTTATTGTTTTCATCCCGCATGATGGCCTGGTACCCACCATATCCACCAATATTGTAGCTGATATGATGCCCCTTCATCACTAGTCGGCGAATGACTTCATAGTCGAAGCCTGACTCGAGATAGAGCTCTCCGCCCGAAGTCATCTTTTCTCCAGTCGGTTCAGAACTGCCCTCGTGCTGGATTCTGGGGGCATCACCGGCTTCTTGCAGATTCATGCCGAAATCAATGAGATTCACCACAACCTGCACATGGCCCTGTGGCTGCATAGCCCCGCCCATCACACCAAAACTAACCCATGGTTTACCATCTTTAGTGATAAAACATGGAATGATAGTATGGAAAGGTCTTTTACCGGGAGCATAAGTGTTATTGTGGCCGGGATCCAGCATAAACATCTCCCCTCTGTCCTGTAGTACAAAGCCAAGACCTGCAGGAGTCATACCTGATCCCATACCTCTGTAATTGCTTTGTATCAGAGATACCATATTGCCTTCCGTATCTGCTACTGTAAGGTATATGGTTTCTGGTGCTTTGAGCTCACCTGGGTCATAACTTTTGGACGCTCTCTCTGGATGAATGAGTTTATTTCGTTCTCTGGCATATTCTTTGGAAATAAGTGTAGATACAGGAATACGGGCAAATGCCATGTCAGCATAGTATTTTGCTCTATCTTCAAATACCACTTTTTTTGCTTCTGTAAAAAGATGAATGTATTCCGCAGAACCAAAGCCCATCTTTTTTATATCATGGAGCTCCAATATATTTAGCATCTGAAGAGCTGCGATACCTTGGCCATTGGGAGGTAGCTCCCATACGTCATAACCACGATAATTGGTCGAGACAGGGTCTATCCATTCACTGGTGTGTGTAGCCAGATCTTCATAAGATAAAAATCCTCCCTGCTTTTTCATATAACCTGATATAGACTGAGCTATGTCACCTTTGTAGAAAGCATCTCTGCCTCCTGTTGCAATTTTTCGGTAAGTTGCAGCCAGTTTTGGATTTCTAAAAATCTCTCCTTTTGCGGGCGTTTTACCTGTAGGCATATAAACCTCCGAAAAGCCTTCATATTTGGATAAGTTCCGTGCTGCAGCAGCAAGATAAAAAGAAATAAGTTCGGTGACAGGAAATCCGTTTTCAGCATAAGTAATGGCTGGTTGCAATATCTCTGCGAAAGGTAACCGTCCGAATTTTTTATGCAGCTGGTCCCAACCATCCACAGCGCCCGGCACAGAAACAGGAAGTGGCCCGTACGGAGGTATACGGGTGATGCCTTTTTGTATAAGTATTTCTCTGGTCAGACTTCGGGGGGACCTTCCACTGGCGTTGAGACCATGAAGTTTGTTGGTTTTAGCATCCCATACTATGGCAAACAAATCTCCTCCGATACCACATCCTGTTGGTTCCATCAGACCAAGACATGCATTGGCTGCTATGGCGGCATCAACGGCCGATCCGCCTTTTTTCAGAATATCCAAAGCAACCTGTGTTGCCAGAGGATGTGATGTCGCCGCCATACCATGCTGGCTGATGACTTCAGACCTTGTTGCAAAAGGTTTACCTGTAACACGATCCTGAGATTGGGTAAGGAACGGAAGGAGAAGTATGAGTAAAATGTTGACTCGGATCATTTTATTATTTTTTTAAGTAAAACAAGGGCTTCACAATTGGTGACAGTAGTATCCTTTTGAGTTATTTTTCCTACGGCAGAGTACACAATGATTTTGACAGCATAGTCTGAAACAACTTCTTCTGTCACATTGCCTCCAGCCGGATATTGACTCATTTTATAAATATCAGAATGAATGCTAAGCTTGCCTTGATCTTTGCCTTCAGCAATTAACTTCAGTTGACCATTTTCATCCAGCATAATATAGTCCGTAGTGATGATCAGACTGTACGGGTTGTACAAGGGAATGATTTTTTCATATCCTCTGCTGTCGATGGTCTTTCTGTCCGGAAATACAACCTCCCATTGTGATTGACTTTTTTGAATATTATACTGGTCAAGGTGCCACAAATTTAATAAATGATAGGCTTTTACAGAATCTGCAGGCACTTTGATAAGGCCATTCTTATCATATTCTTTTATAAAAGATAAAGCATTTCTAGATTCCAGGAAATAAAGATGTCCGGACAATATTCCATTGGTATCCTTTATCATGGACAGGGTATCAGTCATGAGTATTCCATCTTTTATCAAGCCTTTGGATTGCAAGTCACTGATAAGCCGGTGTTGCTGATGGGTCACAGGTAGAGTACAGACAGACCATGGACCGCTCCAAAAAGCAACAATACTTAACAGAATGAGAAGTACAGGAAATATTCTGTGGTCCTTGCGACCCGGTAAAATCATGTAAATACATATACATCCTATGAATGCAGCACATATGGCAGTAAGGTACAATTCTTCTTTGATGCCTGCCTTTATCATGTTTTTGTACAAAGAGGTGAAAAGTAAAACAGCCGGGATGATGGATATAGGGAAAAAGTAGGTTCTAAATACGGACATAAGTGAATGGTCCGAATCATTGTTGTAATACTGGGTAAACAACCAGGTAAGGATACCCGCAAGAAAATACCACAACACCATTACAAAAACCCAATCTACCATCGGGCCATCTGAGATTGCCATCCTTATTATGTAAGCATAGAGTATAATGCCGTAAAGTAAAGTAATTGGCACTGCAACATATGTGGTAAATATTCTGAATATGGATTTTAGAGGGGGAAGATATGTCTTGTGCAGGTCTGATGGAAGTTCCGAAAGAAAAAATGTAGTATGAAATATACCGGTAACAATAATAAATAATTTAAAGTAAAAGATGCTCTTAATATTTATTTCGAACAACTGATCGAGGGCCAGCATAGCCAGCGATAATGCCAGGTAAAGAACGATCCCATATAGTGCGGCTTGCATCCAGGCGATGAATACACTAATGTTGAATGAAGTGAACATGGAATTGTCCCATGTTTTAAAAAATGGAATCACAGCTACCAGAAAATGTAAAATCATACTCAAGCCAATGGTAAAAAACCAAAAACAGGACTTGGTTTCACTGAAATCTGAAGGCATCTGCAGATAGTATATTCCAAGCAAAGCCAATATAACCAGGACACCTATCCAGTATTTCGTAACAGAAAGCAAATAAGCTTCTCTGAATAATGACCAGTTGAGCATAGCTAGAAAACCTATGAAAGCGGAGACCGGCCATTTAAAAAGGTCTCCGTAATTGTTGTCTAAAAGTACAATCAGGGTTACAGTTGTGGCTAATGCAAATAAAATGACAATTGGGAATCTCCTGACGATCTCTAGAAATCTACCTTCCAGGTCCAGTTTTGAAAAGAAAGACATATTCACAATACAATTTGATGGACATAAAAATACACTTTTTTGAAGAATGATGTACAAATTAAGTATACAAAGGGAACTTTTTTATGGTTTACTGATGTTTATTAGATAAAATCCATATAATATGAATACCGATAATTTTGTTACAATCCGCACTTACCACGACCATATTTTGGGAGAGTTAATGATTTCTGCATTGCACAGCGCCGGCATACAGGTATTCAAATTTGAAGAATCTCACAGTATGTTACCTACTGAAAATATAGAAATAAAAGTACCTGTCACTGAGGTTGACGCTGCACTAGAGATTATAGAAGCGCAGGAAAATTTATGATCATAGTAAGGCTATACTGAAATCGTGGAGTAAGGATACAAAAAATAAAACCCCGGGTAAAATCATTTTACACGGGGTTTTATTTTTTTTCCATCAAGACTGGACTTTGTATCTTTAGTCTCTGTTTAATTTAGACAAGAGTCTCAAAAATTCAATATATAACCATACAAGGGTAACCATCAGACTAAGTCCGCAAAACCATTCCATATACTTGGGAGCTTGTGCTTCTGCTGCTTTATCAAAATTGTCGAAGTCCAACAAGAGATTGAGCGAAGCAACGGCTATGATCACGAGGCTGAGGCCAATACCAAAGCTGCCACCTTCATGCAGGTAAGGCATATTCCAGCCAAAGAAACTTCCGATAAAACTGATGAGATACACAAAAAATATGGCGCCTGTCGCCATCATCACACCAGCTCTGAATTTTTGATTCACGGTAATCCATCCGGACTTATACAATAAAAGCATAGCCAGAAGCGTACCAAAAGTAAGACTTACTGCCTGTAATATAATGCCATCCATTTGAGTAGCATAGATAGAAGATATGGTACCCAAAGCCAGGCCTTCAAAGCCGGCATACACCGGAGCAGATACAGCTGATGTGTGTGGTTTGAAAGTCGCTACCAACACAGCAATCAATCCGCCAACAGTGCCTGTTATCAATAAAAACATAGAAGGCATGACATAACTAGCTACACTCGTCACCATCAAAATGGAAAAAAGTATCAGGGTTTTATTGATGGCACCCCCCATAGTCATCGATTCCTGGTATTCTGTGACATATCCCTCGGAATTGGTCAAAGATTTTAGTTTTTCTTCATTTAAGACAGGATTTCTCGATTCGAAAAATGATTTTGACATAAGTTTTAATTTTTTTGTTAAACGATAAATTGTAATGATGCCACAAGATAAAAATTTATTTGTGGAAATGAAAATGGACTATTAAAAATTTATACACCCAACCACCACCATATCAATCCCAATTGAACTAATATAATGATTGGAATACCCACTTTGAATATGCTTTTGGCTGATTTGTGGTACAGCGGGCTTTTCATTCCGGCATAAATACCCACACTTCCTCCAAACAGCGCCAGGGTAAAAAGAAATTTTTCACTACATCGCCACTTGCCTTTTTGGGAAGCACGTTTATCTTTCCACATTACAATGTAGGAGCTGAGATTGATGCAAATAAGTATTAAAACAAAAGACATATGCTATTTTTATCCAAAGATAGGCAAGGTGATTATCCTTTCCAAATATATAGGCTGAGAGCCACAGTAATGAAAGTCTGATTGTTATTTTTTGTTAACACGCTAGAGATTTATCTATTTTTATCTATATTTGTAATCTTTGGTAAATATTTAATAATTGTGTATGCCGGTAGGAGTCGCTATCAACGAGGAAGAAATAAAGCAGGTTAGGGCAAAATTTGATGCACTCCTAAGTGTTATGGGAGATAGTTTGCAGGATGAAGACAGAACCGATATCGAAAAAGCATATGAGTTATCTGTGGATGCGCATAAATATCAAAGGCGTAAGTCCGGTGAGCCATATATATTTCATCCGATAGAGGTAGCCCGTATTTGTTTTGAAGAAATAGGGTTGGGGCCTACTGCAGTGATTTGTGCACTACTTCATGATGTGGTAGAAGATACGCCCGTGACTCTGGCTGATGTCACCAAACAATTTGGCCCCAAAGTAGCGGTCATAGTGGATGGTCTGACCAAGCTGGACGGCACCTACAACCTGGAGAATGTAGAAAGTCCTCAGGCCGAAAACTTCAAAAAAGTGCTTAGTACGCTTGTCGTAGATGTACGGGTGGTGCTTATCAAAATGGCCGACAGGCTACATAACCTGAGGACTATAGGTGCACAACCCAAGCACAAACAACTCAAAATAGCTGCTGAAACAGAATATATCTATACTCCCCTGGCACACAGACTCGGATTGTACAATGTTAAAACTGAGTTTCAGGATATATGCCTTAAAATCACTGATCCTGAAATGTATGATGAGATCAGTCACAAGCTAAGTGATTCAGATCAAGCCAGAAATGAATACATAGAACAGTTTATCAAACCATTAAAAGAAGAATTGCAGCATCTGGGAGCGCCCTTCAGGGTATTGGGGAGATGTAAAGCCATCTCTTCCATTTACAATAAGATCAAACAAAACAAAGTAACATTCGAGGAGATATTCGATATATTTGCTGTTCGTATCATCATTGATGTACCCACAGACAAAGAAAAAAGTTTCTGCTGGCAGATTTACTCCATCATTACGGATGTGTATAAGCCTATTCCGGAGAGACTGAAGGATTGGGTGACCACTCCCAAAGGCAATGGTTATGAATCACTTCACACAACTGTCATTGGCCCTAAAGGAAAGTATGTGGAAGTCCAGATCAGGACTGACCGCATGGATGAAATAGCCGAAAAGGGTTTTGCCGCTCACTGGAAATATAAAGGCGTCAAGAAACAGGAAAATGTTTATGACAATTGGCTTGACAATATCAGAGAAATTCTGGATACCAAGCATGCCAATGCTATGGAGTTTATCAATGACTTTAAGACCAACCTTTTTAGCGAGGAAGTTTATGTTTTTACGCCTAAAGGTGATATGCGTATTGTACCCAAAGGGGCAACAGCACTTGACTTTGCTTTTGAAATTCATACTGACGTCGGTTATCATGCTGCTGCCATTAAGGTCAATAATAAGCTTGTCCCTATGGGATATAAGCTCAACAATGGGGATCAGGTTCATGTCATGACAAACAAAAACCAGAAGCCAAATGAAGATTGGCTCAAGATGGTAGTCACCGGGAAGGCCAGATCCAAGATACGATCTGCAATGAAAGAAGAGCGGAGAAAAATCGGTGAGTTTGGTAAGGAAGCCCTGGAAAGGAAACTGAAAAATCTCAAAATAGATTTTGATGACAATGTGGACATCATCGCCAAACATCTCGGTTATCGCAATAGGGTAGACTTTTTTTATGCTTTGTCTCAGGAAGATGTCAGGATATCTGATATTAAAAACTACACCATTGAAAACGGTAAAATCAACTTTAAAAAAGATGAAGACGAAGGGGATTCCACAAAATCAGCTCCTATTGTCGAAGAACTAAAGAAAATTCAGCGGCCTGCAAAAACCAACAGGTCTAATATTCTGGTCAACGGAGAACCCGCTGATATGTACCAGTTTTCTCTTGCCACATGTTGCAATCCGGTGCATGGAGACGATATTTTTGCATATCTTACTTCCAATCAGGGGCTCAAGATCCACAGGACATCTTGCTCCAATGCCACACACCTTCTTGCCAACTATGGATACAGGGTACTCAAAGCGGACTGGGAAGATAGCCTTAATTCCAATTTTGTGGTAGAACTCCTGGTGACAGGTATAGATTCCGGACCCGGAGTGATACAGACACTCACCAATGAGCTTTCCAATAAATTGGGCATAAACATCAAATCGTTTAGCATAGAAGGTAAAGAAGGCTTTTTTGAAGGCCGCATAGGAATTGTAGTTTTGAACAAAGACCAGCTCAATCTCGTTGTACAGTCACTGGAAAAGCTGGAAGGCATTTCGTCTGTAGTCAGGACAGACAGAACATTTAAATGATACTAATTTTATGATCAGCGCACCCGCCAAGTTGGAAGAAATTGTTTCGGAGGTAAAAACTATTTTTTCTACCCACCTAGAAAAATTTGCTCTTCGCAAGACACCGGAAAGGTATGCCATTCTGGAAGAAATTTACAGACGCACAGATCATTTTGATGCTGAAGCCCTCTATATACACATGAAAAACCAAAATTATCGTGTCAGCAGGGCTACCGTTTACAATACGCTGGAATTACTCGTCAGTTGTGACCTCATCACCAAACATCAATTTGGAAAAAATCTGGCTCAGTACGAAAAATCATATGGATTTAAACAGCACGACCACCTCATCTGTCTCGAATGCGGTCAGGTGCTTGAATTTTGTGATCCCCGCATTCAACAGATCAAAGCTATGATGGGTGACATCCTGGAGTTCGAAATTACCCACCATTCCCTCAACCTATATGGAAAGTGCAGGAAAACTTATTGCCCAAATCGTTGATCCAGGATCAAACTAATAATTTATTAAAAGCTCAATAAAAATAGTGATTTAGCGAGCGAGTCATTGTCTGATTGAAATCAAGCTTACGCCTTTTTTTTTGTAGTAGTTTAAAGCAGAAATAGATTTTCTATTGTGTGTTTCGGTTTATACATTTAGGAAGATAATTGTGGGCTATCCGAATCGAATAATAGTAGTTTCTATTAAATCACCTTTAAATTTCACAAAATCGATAAAAACACATGAAATTGTTATTGTATATGTAATAAAAACGTTTGCAGCTAATAATAAAAATTCAGGGGGTGGTTACCTACCCTGGTGATAAAAAATCCCCACCCTAAATCCCCACTTCAATTGTACTTATTTGATATCTATATCTGTATGTTTGTGATATGTCAAATGTTTTGACTGAAGGATACTTGGCCAATTTTTCCTAACACGACCCCGCAAAGCCAGAAAGAACCTTTAATATTAACATTAATACAAACAACCTGAATGATGAGAAATCTTTTACACATTATTTTTCCGTGGGGTCTTTCTTTGTGAGTATAAAGGCAAAACCCCTTCCCCCCCCTCCCAAAAAAAACCCCCCCAAACCTTTTTTTTGTCTTTTTCCCCCCCGGCCCTACCTTTTTTTCCTTTCTTGGGGGGGGGGGGAGAGGGAAACCAAAAGCTCCACCGCACCACCCCCCCCCCGCTTTTTTTTTTTTTTTTTTTGGTTTTTTGTGTGGGGGGGGGGGTGGGTTTTTTTTGGGGCGGGCCCCTTTTCGGCTTCCCCCCCCCTCCGCGTTTTCCCGGGGGTTTTGCCGGGCCTCCCCCCCCCCCCCCCCGGGGTTTTTTTCCGGCGGGTGTGCCCTGTTTTCTCCCCTTTTTTGTTTTTTTTTTTTTTTTGGGGTTTTTTTGCCGGGGGGATGCTTTTTGTTTTGAGTATTTCTTTTCCCCCTCCTTTTCCCCCCTTTTTTTTTTTTTTCCGTTTTTTTTCTTTTTTTTTTTTCCTCCCCCCCTTCCCGCTCTTCCCGGTTTTTTTCCCCGCGCTCCCCCGCCCCCCCCGGGGGGGGGTTCTTCCCCGCTTTTTCCGCCCCCCCCGCGCAGTGAGGTGGGGGGAGGTTCTCCGGGTTTCCCCCGGGCGGTTTTTTCTCGAGGATTTGGTGTCCCCCCCGGTTTTGGGGGGGGTCTCCCCGTTTTCCCTCCGCCCCCCCCCCCCCCCGCCCTCTTTTTTTTCCTCCCTTTTTCCCCCCCCCTCCCCCCCCCCTACCCCCCCCCTTCTTTTTTCCTTTTTCGTTCTCCCGGGGGTTTTTTTCGGTTTTTCTCCCGGAAAGACGGGGGGGGTTCTCGGGGGGAGGATGAGGTCGTTGCCGGGCCCGTTCCCCCTGTCTTTCCCTTCCGGTCCCTCCCTCTGAGGAGGAGTAGGGGTTCCTGGGTTTTTCCCCCCCTTTTTTTCCGCGGGGGGTGGGGCTGTCGGGTTGCGCGGGGTGTGTTTGGGTTCTTTTTTTTTTTTTTTTTGGAGTTTTTTTCATTTTTTTTTTTTTTTTTTTTTTTTTCCGTTGTTTTTTTTTCCTTTTTGTTTTTTTTTTTTTTTTTTTTCTTTTCTTCCCACCGAATTAAGCGGGGTTTTCCCCCGCGTCCCGCGAGGGGTCCCTTCCTTTTTTGCTGGGAGAGAGGTGGAGGGGGGAGGGGCCGCCCCCCCCCTTTTTTTCCCCCCCTTTCCGGGAAAAAAACCGGGGAGTTCCCCCCCCCCGGATTTACGGCCGCGGGGCCCCAAGAATACGGGCAAAAAATTTTTTTTTTCTTTAATAAAGAGCGGCTTTGGGAGGGGCCCCGTTTTTGGTTTTTTCTTTAGTACCGGATATTTTGGACGAATTTAACCCTCCCCAGGAAAAGGGCCCCCTACCCCCCCCCCCGCCCTTTTTTTTTTCCCGAACGAAAATTTCCCTCCCCCCGTTTTTTTTCTTCTTTCCTCCCAGAATTTTTTCTCCCTTCCCCAATTTTTTTTCTCCCCCCCCAAATCCCGGTTTTTCCCCCCGGGGCCCTTTTTTTTTTTTCGCGAGGTTTTGTTTGAGGAATTTTTTTTTTTTTTTTTTATTTTTTTTTTTTTTAATTATTAAATTTACGTTTTTTTTACATTTTTGTTTTCATAGTATTTTTTAGTACTGTGAATGGACAGATTGTCAACCAGCAATTTACCTCTGACCCAGGCTGGTCGCAGGTATATGCCACCGGAAGTGTAAACTGGGCGTACAACAGCACTGGCGGCAATCCTGGAGGAAACATTAGCCTTACAGCTCCTGCTGGTCCTACCACTGTATCAACATGGTATTACACCACAGTAACATTAGACCCCTGCCGTCAATATTCAGCATCGCTGGATTATATCAGAAGTGGTGGCACTGGTACTACAGCCAGGATCGTTATTGCTATAGGTACTACGGTACCCAGCGGAACCACTTGGGGTACAGAATTATTGAATACCACTTCTGTCACATCGACCAGCTGGGCTAATTTGCCAGGTACCTCCAATTATTTTCCAAAGACGGCAGGGACATATTATTTTGCAGTGCGTGGTGCAGAGACATCAGGCAGCAGTACACCCCGGACAATGTCTTTCGATAATATTTTACTATCAGATGCAGGATCCAGTGGCGAATGCAGGGCATGCGGATGTGCAGACTGTGCAGCCAGTACTGGTCTGTTCAGCAACTGGTCAGCAGCAAACAGCGGGCAGAGGATGTACCCGTAACCAGAACTTCCAATGGGGCAAAAACGAAGTGTTCTGTTCGACTTGGACAATGCCTGCATCGCCTTCCACGCAAAAAGTGGCTTCTTTCATCTTCTTACCTATACGCCATCTAGTTGTTCAAACAATACTGCGACCAGGGAAGTATTCGCTGACCCAGGTTGTGGTCCAATCTCTGCTGCTGGTACGGACAATGACGGAAGAGAATACTGGACCCTGAGTGCTAACCAGACGGTGAGGGTCTGTATTACCCGACAATCCACAGGAGGATGTTCGTCTGTCTCAAGTCCGTGTATGAGGCCATATGTAGCAAATGTGACTCCTGCTCCTGTCAGCCTTTCATCATTCGGGTTTAGCAAAAATGAATTGAGCCACTTATATTGGACTACTCAAAGTGAATCCAATAATCTAGGGTTTGAAATCGAGAGTAGCAATGATGAATTGCAATTTGATAAAATTGGGTTTGTGGAAGGTAAAGGCAATTCTAGTGGTATTGTGAATTATAGTTTTGTCGATAAAAATGCCAATAATGGTATTACCTACTATAGGCTTAGACAAGTGGATACGGATGGCAAGTTCTCTTTTTCAGAAATAATAACAATAAAGCATGAAAAGAGCAGTTCACTTTTAGTCCAGCCGAACTTGGTAAGAGACCAACTCAGATTGCTGGTGTCTTCAGATGAGGCCACAGATTATTACGACATTGAGATTTTTGACTTTACAGGCCGGATAGCAACAAGCAAAGTGAACATAAGACCAGGTGAATGGAATACACTTGATGTATCCCATTTTAAATCAGGCTTGTATTTTGTTCGTGCACATTCTATAAATGGGTTATCATTTATGGAAAAATGGATAAAATATTAACGCAAAATATAAAGATGAATTCAAATATATCAAAAGCTGTATATTTGTTGAAAATGGATTTTTTATCAATTTCTTTGGATCCGGATTAAAGGGCATTAGTCACATAAGACCCAAACTCTGGTCCAATCCTGACCAAATGAAATTGGACGACTGTCTCAAAGGAAACATCGTCCGATTTTTATTATTTTTTTAAACTGACAAATCACCTTAAAATGTTCCAACCACTGACTGATCGAAAAATTTATCTTGCTTTGCTACTTATATGGTGCCATACCATAGTATTTTCGCAGGTAGTGCTGAATGAAGTCCTTCCCAATCCCTCAGGGGCCCAGGGCATGATCCCTACCGGCCTTGAATGGATAGAAGTGTACAACCCCACCTGCAATCCTGTGGATATCTCAGGATGGAGAGTAGCCTGTAGGTCTAATTTTGGCACTGGAGGGGCTATGACTTTTCCTGCAGGCACTATTGTCCCACCCCTTGGATTTAAGGTGTTAGGCAACGGACAGGGAGTTGTAGGGCCTTATTGTCAAACCGGAGCCTGGGTCATGCAAAACATCGACGGTTGGATCGCCTTGTATGATGCCTCAGGTACGCCACTGGAAGGTATATTCTGGACCAATACCCAATCAAAGATCAATAACTCAACTGACGCTGATTTTAGCCCCAATCCGTGCAATGTGGGGGGAGGTTCCTTGCAAAGTGCCTACCAGATAAACCAGTCAGGGCTTATGACCTATGTAGGGGGTAATCCATCTGCAGGTACTATGTACAAACGGATGCCGGATGCAGGCCCGTGGCAAAGCGGGGGTACTGCTACCCCCTTGGCATGCAATAACCCGGCCATATGTCCCACACCTATAACCGCCATGGCCAGTGCATCTCCATCGACAATAACATGCGGTCAGTCATCTACGTTGACGGCTACACCGGCAGGGCTTACTTATTCCTGGAGTACAAGTCAGACATCACAAAGCATTTCGGTCATGCCAATGATGACCACTACTTACACGGTTACGATCACAGGAGGACCTTGTCCGGGCGGATCCACAGCCACAGTTACTGTTACTGTGGGCAACTGCTGCGAGGCAGAGGCAGGTACCCTTACGGTATCCAATAAATGCCCAGGCGAAAACTTTACAGCCACAGCCTCGGGATTTAATGCCACAGCTTTATACACCCAAACGTACTTCCTTACCAACAGTGCAGGTCAAATACTCCAGGTGAGCCCGACAGGAAATTTCACAGCACCGGCTGCCTGTGGCACCTATACTGTTCATAGCTACAATTTCCTTACCGGCGGACCTGGCATCACTGCACCGGTGGTAGGTACCAATGTTTCAGGCATAAACTGTAGTCCGCCAAACCCATGCTGTGACAGGGAGCCCGCCACATTCACAGTGGCCGCCACGGTAACCATGCCACCAAACGGATCAGCAGTGGTGGCTTGCCCGGCTTTGGCAGTACAACCGATACCACCGGTTGTAAACAACAGCTGTGGCACCGCACTCACGTCTGCAGGTCCCCAGGTAACAGGCAATCCCGTTTGTAGCGGATATAAAACGTATAGCTGGACCTATACAGATGCCTGCAATGGAACAAACTATGTTTGGGAGTATAATTATTTTGTATCGCCTCCTGTTGTATCTATGCCAGCAAATCAAGGAAGTACTGTGGCTTGCCCGTCAGCGGCAGCTATCCCGACACCTCCGACAGTCAATGATAACTGTGGAAGGGTACTGTCAGTCTCCGGACCCGTGATCAACCCGGCTACGATAAATTGTAGCGGCACTCAGACCTATACCTGGACATTTACAGACTGTGAAGGCACCACTTATCCGTGGGTCTATACCTATACCATAAGCCCTCCGGTAGTGAATATGCCGGCTAATACCAGTTCAAGTGTAGCCTGTGCCTCAGCAATAGTAGCTCCCTCACCTCCATCGGTCTCTGATAATTGCGGAAGGTTATTAAATGTTACTGGACCTTCCATCAACGGGCCTGATTGCAGCGGAAATAAAGAATATCAGTACACCTATACGGATTGCAGCAGCAATACCTATACCTGGACTCATACATTTATCATAGCAGCTCCGTCTGTAAGCATGCCTGCCCCGGGTGGTAGTACAGTAAACTGTCCTGCTGAGGCTACCACTCCGGTATCGCCCAATGTATCAGACAATTGCGGTAATCCGTTGACCAAAACTGGTCCCGTAGTAGGGTCAACGCCGGTATGCGGAGGCCCAAAAACCTACACATGGACTTATACGGATTGTGCAGGCAATTCCTACAGCTGGGTCTATACCTACACAATCAATCCGCCTGTCGCAGGCACCATACCTCCCAATGGTGGATCGATGGTAGCATGCATTTCCAATGCTCAGACTGTACCTACTCCTCCACAGGTTAATGACAACTGCGGTAACCCAATGCAGCTGACTGGGCCAGTCGTGTCGCCAAATCCGGTATGTTCCGGTACCAAAACCTATACATGGACCTACACCGACTGCAGCGGCAACGCCACACCATGGAGCTATGTTTATACCATATCGCCTCCCACATTCAGTATGCCTCCTAACGGGGGCAGCACTGTAAATTGCCTGGCTGCAGCTCAGATAGTGCCTTCAAATCCTTCGGTTTCCAATTCCTGCGGTACACCGCTTACTGTCACAGGCCCTGTAGTGGGAGCTGATCCTGCCTGTTCGGGTGCCAAGACATACACCTGGACTTATACGGATTGTACGGGTACAAATGCCCAATGGGTTTATTCATACAATATCAGCGACCCTTTAATAAGTATCAGTTGCCCGGCAGCACAAAGTTTCTGCCAGGTGCCGTCTAATATTTACACCATTCCGGCCGCCAGTGCAAGCAGCAACTGTGGCGGTTCGGTAAATGTCAGCTTTAACATCACTGGTGCTACTACAAGGACAGGTACCGGAAGTGATGCCAGCGGTATTTTTAACCCGGGAGTGTCAACCATAACCTGGGTCACCACCAATACATGCGGAAATACCGCCAGCTGCCAGACGACAGTTACAATTACGCCGACACCACAGTTGTCTTTGGTTTCAGCGACATGCAATATGTCACTGACCTTGTATACAGTTGTATTTACCTCTACCGGCGGGAATATTTCGGTGTTACCTGCCGGGACCGTGGCAGGGTCTTCTATAACCAATATACCTGCTGGCACCAATATTGTGATAACTGCCAATGATAACGGTTGTACGGCTACATTGTCGGTTACGGCTCCAAATTGTAGCTGTCCCACCATTGCGGCCCCCACAGGTTCAGGTTACAGTATTTGTGCCGGACAAGCTATTCAGCCTTTTAATGCAGCGGCAGGGAGCTTCCAGGTGAACTGGTATACTACATCTACCGGCGGGACGCCTGTTTTATCAAACAGCAATACATTTACTCCTGCCGGACCGAGCACTTGGTATGCTGAGGCTTTTGATCCGGTTACATCATGTTCGAGCCTGACTCGAACCCCGTTTACGCTTGTGGTGAATCCTCTTCCTGTACCATCAATTTCTGGTAACAATGCATTATGTTCGGGCACGTCACTTACTCTAAGTGCCTTAGGCGGTACATCTTATGCATGGAGCAATGGAGGAGGTTCTGCACCTGCAGCAACATTTAGTTCTCTGACTGTGGGAAGTTACGTTTACTGTCACAGTAACCGATGCCAATGGATGCTCTGCTTCCACACAGCATGCGGCTGTAGTCTCCGAGCAGCCAGTCATCTCCGGGATAAGCACTGGCTGTGCTCCTGATTTAAAAACGTTTAGCATAACCTATGCCTCAACAGGAGGTAATGTGACCTCTTCGCACGGCACAGTGGGAGCAGGCATGATCACCGGCATAGATACATCTGTCCAGGTAGTTACCATAACAGTTACAAACCCCGCCAATCCGGCCTGCACCGTTAGCCAAAATGTTCCGAGGCCAAACTGCCAGTGCCCCAATATTCAGCCACCATCGGGTCAACCCGCCAGCATGTGTGCCGGCAGCACAGTGCCGCTACTTACGGCCACGTCTTCCGGTGGTTTTCAGATCAGCTGGTATTCTGCCTTTTCAGGAGGCATGCTATTGTCAGCCAATTCAGGGACATACCAGCCGACTCCGGCCCCGGGTATGACAACTACCTACTATGCAGCAGCCTACGATCCTGTCACAAAATGCGAAAGTAACCGAATAGCTTTGATACTTACTGTAAATCCGGTACCCTCAGTCAATGTGGTATCTGATATAACAGTTTGCGGCGGTGATGCAATTCCGGCCATAACTTTTTCAGGTGGACAGACAGGTACCGTGTACAACTGGACAAACACCAATACAGCAATAGGCCTGTCTGCCAGCGGATCAGGCAATATTGCTTCTTTTACCGGCCAGAATGTTTCTTCAAGACAAGTGTCAACAGTGTCTGTTACTCCGGTACTTGGAACCTGTACGGGCTCTTCCCAGGCCTTTAAGATCACTGTGGACCAGAAGCCAACCCTTCAGATAGACTCCGTCCGGTGTACTGCCGATCTTCTTAAATATAATATTTTTGTTAAAAGTACGGGTGGTACCTTGTCAGCGACGGCAGGTTCCGTTTTGGCAAATTCTATCACTGATATTCCAAAAGCTACGTCCCCGGTAACCGTCACTTGTACCAACACCCAAAATGCATCTTGTTTGGCCTCAGCCACAGTGCCGGCTCCCAATTGTGATTGCCCTGTCATTCAGGCACCTACAGGTACAGACACCAGAATTTGTCAGGGACTACCAATACCTGCTTTTACCGCCACTACACAGGCAGGACTGCAGATATACTGGTATGCTGCCGCTACGGGAGGCACACCACTTTCAACAAACAGCAGCACTTATTTGCCAACGTCAGCCGGAACCTATTATGCAGAAGCAGTTGATGTGACCAAAGGATGCATAAGTGTCAGAAAACCTTTTAAGCTCACTGTTGACCCACTGCCATCTGTCACCCTTACTGGTGATTTCAGGATATGCAAGGGGGCATCCACCACATTGACAGCAGGAGGAGGCAATTCATACATATGGTCTACAGGACAAACTTCATCTGGCATCATTGCTTCAGGTTTGTCAGCAAGCACGACTTATACGGTTACCGTAACAGACGCTAACCTGTGTTCAGATAAGAAGTCACAGCTTGTGCAGGTGGACGCATTGCCGGTACTGACAGTGACTACAGACTGTGGAGCCGGCAAGGACAGTGGAATAGTAAATACCACCGGTACAACTGCCGCCGGAGGTACACTTTCCTATACTATAAACGGAAATCCTGACGCCGATGGAGACCTGACTGCAGCTGTCAACGGGCCTTATATAATAACCGCCACTGAACAACCCTCAGGATGTCAGGCTGATACTACTGTTACTATCAATTGCGGGTGTGCCCCTGTAACTGTTACTGTCGCAGGTAATACACTAAAGATTTGCCAGGGCAGTTCACTGGATTTTAGCCAGGCAGGTGGTCAGCTTGGTGGTGTTTGGTCATTGAATCCTGCTACGGCAGGAACGATCAACGCTTCAGGCAAGTTTGTATCAGGGGCCCAGTTTAGCGGTAAGGTGAAGGCAGTTTATTCTTCAGCAGGATGTTCCGGCGAACTGGAGATCGAAGTGATTAATAACATCACAGCCGAAGTCCTTGCCACTGACCCTCTGTGCCCGGGGCAAGCTAATGGACGCCTTGAATTGTCCGGATTGACCGGTGGAGATGTACAAAAAACATTTAAACTCAATGATAATGTTGCACAGTTTCCGGTGACAAACCTTCAGGCAGGAAATTACAATATATTAATTTCTGATGCTTTTGGGTGTTCTTTTTCAAAGAGTGTAACATTGATTAGTCCTCAGGATTGGGATATCGTTTCGTTGACATCTGACAAGAACAATGTGCTCGTGAAGCAGGATGTAAATATTACCGCACAGTTAAACCTGGCCCAGGCCAATATAGGCAGCATAGTGTGGACGCCAGACTTATATCTGAGCTGCAACGATTGCCTCAATCCAGTGGCAAAACCTGAAGAGTCAACTCTCTACGCCCTGACAGTGACGGATAAAAATGGTTGCACCCGCAATAAGTCGATTTTGATTTCTATTCGCAAAGATGACAAAGTGGATATTGCCAATATCTTTTCGCCTGATGGCAAAAACGGTAACAATATTTTCTATATTATAGCAAACCCTGAATCGGTGACCGAAATTGAAAAGATGGTCATTTTTGACAGGTGGGGCAATAAAATGTTTGAAAAACAAAATATTGGTGTCAACAAGCCGGATGAAGGTTGGGATGGATCCTACCATGGAAGAGGGGCTGAACAAGGCGTTTCATCTACTATGCTGTTTTAAAATGTCAGACTCACTAAAACTTCAGGTGACATAACTCGATCAGGTGATACTTTCAAAATAAACGGTTCGGGCCGAATATATCATTCAGCCAAAATTTTCAAAAGTCTTATTAAAGGTTTACTACCATAGGTCTCTTCTTAAGTTACTGCAGTTGGATTTCCTCAATTGGGCTTTTTAACTCTAAACTTAATATTTGAAATTTTGTGTAACTCTAAATTTGATAAATGTACATTTGGTAGTGTCCGGAGCCGCCCCTTGTTTGTGGTTTTTTTCCCCGTCCTTCCTCTCTGGTCTTTTTAAAAGATAAGTTATATTTTTTTCGGTGGTTTGGGGGGGGGGGGCGGGCCGCGGGCGGGGGGAGCCCGGTTCCGGCAGGGGATCTGCTAATGTCTGGTACGGGTGTCGGGACAATTCCTGTACAGGCGGTTCGCAAGAATTTAGTCTGATGGCCCTGGGGGTACTGTGGGGGGGTGTGGGGGGGTTTCACAGCGCAACCGAACCCACACTTAAAACCGGTACGCGCAGCGGTGCTTAAATAACCCACAGACGTCCAATGATCCGACAGGAGGAGCTAATTCCGGGACAACCAGTAACTATGGTTTTTTTAATGCACAGTTTAGCGGTACTCCTACTGATTTGACCACGTCCTTTAATGCCTTGAATGCAGACGGTAACTGGATGATAATATTTTCTGAAACAACAAGCAGCGAACCCTGCCTGGTTGCTGCTAGCCTGACTTTTGGTAACCCGGTTGTGTCCGATCAGACTGCAAACGGAGATAATTGTTCAGCCCCGATTGTCTGGACAGGTGGACCGATTTGTGCTTCTACATCTGGCAAAACCGGAAGTACCCAAATGCCGGGAAGTCCGGTGGTGGGTGGTACTGCTTTTGGTACTATCGGTGGGATTACCTGTGACTGGAACGGAGCCAACAATAATGATGTCTGGATAAAGTTTACGCCCACATCAGCCAATGTATGCATTTCAATCAGTGGACTTGACTTTAATCTTCAGTCTATTGTCGTCACGGATAGTAATGCAGACGGCGACAATAACCCATGCACGGGGAATTCTTATGCAGCGGGATCAAACGACCCTAACTGGACAGTAATGTCATGTCCACGTCCAAACCTGTATACGACAACTTCGGGAACTCAATTAAATCAACAGCATTGTTTTACGGCCGTGGTGGGGCAGATGTATTACCTTGTTGTGGATGGGAATGGAGGTGCTGAATCACCTTTTTATATCAGCGGAGTTTCTGGCCTGCCAGCCGTAGAACCTCCTTCTTCATGCCCTGTAGGTTTGGCATCTTTTACTCCTACCAATGTTACAATTGCCTCACAAAGCTCATGCAATACGCCAAGTTGTACAGTTGCAGGAGGTGTCATAAGTGCTCCTGCTTCAAGTGGCGGATGCCCGGCAGGAAGTACTCTTCAATACAGGATAACCGTAAGTGGAGTAGCAGGTTTATGGTCCACGAGTACTCCTGTGTATGATCAGGACGGTCCTGCCCAAACCATAGAGACGCGTTGCAGTTGTAACAGTGATGCTACAATAGTCAGTTTGGTTAGCACTCCTGTCACCACTGCTCCAGGCACATGTGTCGGTAATCCTTTATGCTCATGTCCATCAGGACTGGCCTCATCCACAGCTCCTGCAGCCAGTGTTGTTAACAGCTCATGTAGTGGCCCAGCCTGTACTACAAATCCGGGGTCGATAAATGCTCCTACAGCTTCTTGCCCTGCAGGAAGTACTTTGGAATATAGCCTCAATGGTACATCCTGGAGTACTTCCGTCCCTGCTTATCCTTCATCTGTAGGTACTGTTTTTACGAGGTGTAAATGTAATGTTGATGCAACTGTTGTGAGCATTTCAGGCACGGTAAGCATCAATCCGGCACCTTGCGTAAATCCAACAGTTGCTGCGATCACCGGAAATACCAATGTATGTATTGGTGGCACATCTGCATTGGCTTGCAGCACTCCGGGAGGCAGCTGGTCCAGCAGCAACACCTCAGTAGCAACAGTAAATCCTACATCGGGCCTTGTTACCGGTGTTTCCACTGGTATGGCAATTATTTCTTATACAGTTACTAATTCATTTGGATGTTCCGGAATTTCTACAGCCACTGTTAATGTGGCAGTTTGTTGTGGGGCAAGCAATACAATGTCATGGGATTGATCAATGCCGGAATCTGTCTGGAATTGAATTATTTTAAAATATTAAATAAAATCCCATGAAAGGAATACAAAGTCATTTATCAAAATTAATTACAGTCATAGCTGTGGTTTTGTGCGTTGCTCGGTCTGAAGCTCAAACCATCACAGTTTTACCCGGGCAAGTATTTTCAAGTACCGTATCAGGAGGAAATACAATAAGCCCATATACTGTTACTTACGTTTTTGTTTGCAACAACACGGTTCAGTCTTCTAATTCCACAGGAACTTTTACTGCACCTTCTGTACCACAGGATTGTCATGTTTATGCCGTTAATCACGATAATTCATGGGCATCTCCTGCCAATGGTTCCGTTTGGTCATACCCGGCCACAAACCAGTGTGCTACTGTTATTGAGCGGATAGTACAGGTTTTGGAGTGTATCGAAGTATGTGCCGGGGGTACATTTACACAAAAGGTTTTAAACGCAAATACTACAGCACCTTATCTGGTTACTTACGTACTGATTTGTGATAATGTTCTTGCGGGACAAAATACTACTGGCACCTTTACTTTGCCGGCAGCAGCGACTTCCTGCAAGTATTTTGCAGTTAATCACGATGGCTCCACTATATCTGCCTCCGGTACAGCAAATGGCATAAATGTGGTGGGCGGTACATGTCATTCTTTGATTGAAAGATGTATTACTATAGTTCCTCCCATCGTGGCATGTCAGGGAGGCTCCGTTACCAACACCGTTAGTTTTGCAAACACCGCAGCACCTTACGTACTGCAATATGTACTGGTATGTGACAACTCAATAGTTGGGTCCACATCCAATCCTGCCACTAATCCTTTAAATGTCCCGTTAAACGCAACATCCTGTATTTACTATGCAGTTAACAGCCAGGGGCCTGTAAGTCTGACTGCCGGAATTGGCAATCAACTTAATGTGACCGGTACAAGTTGTTATTCCCTCCTCGCAAGGTGTATGACAGTAGTTCCAGTTCCCGTCATTACTGTAGCCAACTCATGTGCAGGAGGAAGTACGGCAACATTCACACAGACAGGAGGACCTTCAGGAGGCACGTGGACTGTGAGCGGTGGCGGTACTATCGGAGCCACTACAGGAGTGTTTACCCCGACGACAGCAGGCTGCTTTACAGCTACTTATACAACACCAACAGGAAATTGTAGTGACACTAAAAGTTTTGTTGTTTTCCCGGCGGCCCCGGCAGCTCCTGTTGTGAGCAACACATGTAATACAGCCATCACTGTTCCTGCCCTTACGGCAGTAACCGGCTTCACAGCTCAATACAGTTTTGACAATGGCAGTACATGGGGAACCAGCCCTGTCTCACCAACGACACCAGGCTGTTATACCATCAAAACGAGATATGTGACAAATGCATGTGGTACTATTTTAGCGGGCACAGTAGCGCCTGCGGCATGTGCAGAAAGTGTTGCAAGTAATGCTGTAATCTTCCCTGCGGCTCCTGCTGCTCCCGTAGTGAGCAACACCTGCAATACGGCGATCACAGTTCCAGTCCTGGCGGCAGTGACAGGATTTACGGCCCAATACAGCTTTGATGACGGCACAAGCTGGGGTACATCCAATGTGTCCCCTACGACTCCGGGCTGCTATACCATACGAACGAGATACGTGACTACCGGCTGCGGCACCATCCCTGCCAATACAGTGGCTCCTGTGGCTTGTGCCCAGAGTGTAGCAAGCAATGCTGTAATCTTCCCGACGGCCCCTTCTGCTCCTGTAGTGAGTAATACCTGCAATACAGCCATCACTGTTCCTGCCCTTACGGCAGTAACCGGCTTCACAGCTCAATACAGTTTTGATAATGGCAGTACATGGGGAACCAGCCCTGTCTCACCAACGACACCAGGCTGCTATACCATCAAAACCAGATATGTGGCAAATGCATGTGGTACAATTTTAGCGGGCACAGTAGCGCCTGCGGCATGTGCAGAAAGTGTTGCAAGTAATGCTGTAATCTTCCCGGCGGCCCCGGCAGCTCCTGTGGTGAGTAATACCTGCAATACTGCCATCACCGTTCCTGCCCTTACGGCAGTGACCGGATTCACAGCTCAATACAGTTTTGACAATGGCAGTACATGGGGAACCAGCCCTGTCTCACCAACGACACTAGGCTGTTATACCATTAAAACCAGATATGTGACAAATGCATGTGGTACTATTTTAGCGGGCACTGTAGCGCCTGCAGCATGTTCAGAAAGTGTTGCAAGTAATGCTGTAATTTTTCCTGCAGCCCCTGCCGCTCCTGTGTTGGGTACCAATACATGTAATACTGCAATAGTAGTTCCAACGGTTCCTTCAGTACCTGGGTTTACGGCTCAATATAGCTTTAACAATGGCAGTACATGGGGAACGAGTGCTACCTCATCGACGACTCCGGGCTGCTACACCATCAAAACCAGATATGTGACAGCTGCAACATGCGGTACTATTATAGCCGGCACTACAGCACCCGCGGCATGTGCCGAAAGTGTTGCCAGCAATGCAGTAATCTTCCTGCGGCTCCTGTAATAACCATGCCGGCTAATACCTGTATGAGTAACTTTGCATTACCGGTTGTGGCAACAGTGCCTGGATTTAGCGTAGAGTATAGCATCAATAGTGGGCCATTTACAGCCAACCCAATGACAAGCATGACGCCGGGATGTTACACCATCATAGCAAGGTATGTCCTGGCAAGTACATGCGGCAATACTACAGCAGGGACAGCTGGTTCAGGATTGTGGAAATTCCAATTCAGTGACTACAAATGTGATCCCAACACCGGATGTCAACGATCAGCCGGATATCCTTATGTGTAATATGACATTGGTAAGTCCGCTACCTTTTACCAGCAATGTAGTGATACCATCATGTCAAAACACATCTATAACTTACAGTTGGACAAATAGTAATCCAGCTATAGGACTTCCGGCAAGTGGTACAGGCAATATACCTGCTTTTACAGCAACCAATCCAGGGACAGCAACCATTACTGTAATACCGTCTATAACTTTGGGAGGCGTAACGTACAGGTGCACCTATTTCATTTATAATATTTATCCATGCACCTGCACAACTGGTGTAATGATCATGTCAATATCAGTGTGGACGAAAACTGTAAGGTAAGCCCGGTGATAGATATGTTTTTGGAGAATAGTCCTAATGATGCAATATTTTATGAGGTCATCATCAAAACAGCAACGGGCAAAATTATCAATGAAAATGAATTGGGTAACTACAAGGGACAGCTATTGACCGTTTCAGTTCGTGATATCTGTGATGGCAACAGCTGCTGGGGCACACTTACAGTGGAAGACAAGCTGGCACCGCGTATCAATTGTGGTCCAATAAGAAGCATACAGTGCTACGAAGTAGATGCATTGGTTGCGGAAGATGTTACAAAAAAATCATCACCAAGTACAGCAAAATTTGCACCTACATGGTCAGACAACTGTGGAGCAGTGACGGCAGAATTTACGACACATAAATTATTGGATGGTTGTAACGGTGGCAACGTATTGAGAAAATGGACAGTGACAGATGCCAGTGGCAATACAGCATATTGTGAGCAGTGGTTTGAAGTAGAAACCAAGTAGACTGGACCTGCCCTGATCAACTAGTATTGTTAAGCTGCAAAGATGACCTTTCACCTGAGGCGATAGCTATCAAAGAAGGAGTTGGTTCAGCATATCCATATTTTAGAAGCGGTAACATAACCACACCAATCCACGGAGTATGTAATTACTATACAACTTATAGTGATGTAGAAATAGATGCATGTGGAGCACATTGCCATGGTAACAAAAAAGTAATCAGAACATGGCAAATCCTTGACTGGTGTAATGGAACAGTGACACCATGTCAACAGATCATTAAATCAGTAGATACAGAGGCACCAACATTTATCGTAAAAGATACGATCATCAGTACAGCACCATGGTATTGTGAAGGCGACTTCTATGTACCAAACCCATGGGAGCTACATGACAACTGTGATATCAACCCAACGTGGACAGTAAAATCATCAGTAGTAGGCGTACAGATCGTACCAGCATTATTGAATGGTGCACCACACCCGGTATATAAGTACAGAGCGATAGGCGTTCCAAAAGGATCGAGCCACCTGAAATATACAGCAACAGACTGTTGTGGTAATGAAGTGACCATCATCTCGTCTGTAACAGTAGTAGATAAAACACCACCGGTGCCAGTAGCTAAGCGAGACATCGTGATAGGCTTAGTAGGAGGATATGATGCCACAGGCAAACCGGACGGAACGGCAAAATTGTACTCAGAAAGTATCGATAACGGAAGTTATGACAACTGTAGTGCAGTAAGACTGGAAATCAGAAGAGTGAACAAAGGCGTGAAATCAGATAACGTTACAACAGATGCACCAAGTTGTGGTAACCTGGGTAATGGTAATCCACAATACAACAACAATATCACTTTCAACAACAGACTGGCAGCGAACCTTGGTAATAACATGCCATACAACACCAACGATACAGATGGTGGCTTGTTTGTGAAATTCTGTTGTGAGGACCTTACATCAGCAGGAGCAGACTTTGATGGAGACGGAACATTAGACGTAGGATACCACATGGTGATCATGAGAGTATGGGATGATGGCAACATGGATGGAATCGTAGGAAATGCCGGTGACAACTGGAATGATACATGGGCAAATGTAAAAGTAGAGTGTAAAGTACCACCAGTAATTACATGTCCTGCAGATGCAACGATCCACTGTGACTGGGCTATCGAGAAATTCGTATCCAGCAGTGCTACCAAATCTATAGCAGGAGTAGACTTCCAGAAGACAGGCATACCTGAAGCATATGGAGTATGTACTAATCCAGAAATACAGTTCAGAGACAGAGAAGTAACAGATCAGTGTGGAATCGGCTTTATCGAAAGAACATTTGTGGTCAAAGAGAAAGATATCACTAGAACATGTGTACAGAGAATCACGATCTTACCAAGTACAAGTGCACAGCCATGGGTAACTAGCGTCCCTGGTGACTGGAATAATGTAGAGCAAATAGGCTGTGACGAACCGACAGCTGCACAGATCAAAGCAAAAGGCCCAACCAATGTAGGAGGACCATGTGATGTGATCGGAGTAAGTACAAAGATAGAGTTGTTCAACTTTGAAGATGGAGTATGTAAGAAGTGGAAAGTAGAATACAAATATGTCAACTGGTGTACCAACGAAGAGAGAGGACCATTCTACAAATATTTCATGTACAGCGACGAAGCAGCTCCAGTAGTTACATGCAGAGATACGATGTATGCAGTAGATGTAAACTGTGAGTTGAAAGGTTTACAGTTGACCAATAAAGCTACCGATACAGGTGGATGTATAGACAATGGATGGTTGAAGTGGACAGTAATCGTAGACTTGTGGGCAGATGGAACAGATGACATCGAGTATACCTCGTTCATCGCACCAAACAATGACGTAAGTAATATGAGGAATGGTAATTTCGATGCTATCAGAGATGATAACGAAAAACGGAATACCGGATGTATATGTTGCACCTACAGCCAATGGAGCAGCGATACCTGCCAACAGCATTATCCTGCCTATTATAGCCGGCAAGATGAGCAATCACAAAGTAGCATGGAAAGTAACAGACGGATGTCACAACTTCGCTACATGCCATTCATCATTCATGGTAGCAGACAAGAAGGCACCAACACCGGTGTGTGTACCATTGAGTACCGCATTGATGCAGGATCCAGACGGGTCAGGACCATTGTTGCCAATGGTAGAATTGTGGGCTATCGACTTCATGAACAAGTCATATGACAACTGTACCGATGAAAGTGACCTGTTATACACATTTGACGACTGGGCACCAAGAATTGCCGATACAGTAATACAGACAAGATTAGTGAATGTAGACAAGGCACATTACTTCAACAGCAAAGGACAGGCAGTAGCAGCATACCCTGCAAGAGCTACTAATTCAGTAGAGAAAGCAGCAGAAGCATCCTACCTTGCAGGTAACTTACAGTTGTGGATACCAGAAAACAGAAGCTCAGCCAAAGTATGGGTATCAGGTGATATCGCACCGGGAGTTAAGAAGACAGTGGATGTACACGTGACAGTATGGGATAAGAAATTTAACCATGACTATTGCTGGACGACGCTTGACCTTATCCTCAATGGATGAGCCAATAGGATCAAGAATAGCTGGATTTGTGATGACAGAAAAAAATCAACCTGTCAGCAATGTAAATGTAAATATCGATGCCAACATTACAGAGTATCCTAAGACAGTATCTACTGCGGTAGCAGGAACATATGACATGATGGTAGCTTCAGGCCTGGACTATCAGATAACGGCGAGCAAAGGTGGAGATTACCTCAATGGAGTAAGCACACTTGACCTTGTATTGATTCAGAGACATATCCCGGTATTCAGACGCTGGATAGTCCGTACAAACTGATAGCAGCAGATGCTAACAACGATGGTAAAGTGACAGCTAGTGACCTTACAGAGTTAAGGAAATTGATACTAGGAGTTACCAACGCTCTTCCTAAGAATGCAAGCTGGAGATTCCCTATATCAGCACAATCTATGGATGCGACCAATCCATTCCCATTTGTAGAGCAGATAGCTATCAGCCAGATACTTACAAATATGAGCAATCAGAACTTCGTAGCAGTGAAGATAGGAGATGTAAACGGAAACGTAAGCACCAACGTATCTAACCCTGCGTAGAAGGCAGAAGCAACAGAAACGTAGTGATGGCAGTAGCAGAGCAGACAATAGCAGCAGGTGAAGTGGTAGAAATACCGGTAATAGCAGCTAACTTCAGCGATGTAGCAGGATACCAGTTCACTATGAATCTGAAAGGCGGAAGCTATGTAGGTGTAAATGCAGGAGCACTTGATATCAATGCAAGCAATGTAGGAGTGATAGCAGGAGATGTAGTAACGATGAGTTATGCATCAAATGAAGCAACAAGTATCCATGCAGGTGAAGTATTATTTACACTGATCGTAAAAGCTGACAAAGCAGGAAACGTAAGTGAAATGATCACATTGAACTCAGGCGTAACAGCAGCAGAATCATACAGCAGCGACCTTACAGTAGGTAAAGTAAGCTTAGATGTAAGAACTGCACCTGTAGCTGGAATCGAATTGAATCAGAACGAACCAAACCCATTCAAAGGTCAGACCACAGTAAGCTTTGTAATGCCTGAGGCAGCCACAGCTACATTGAGTGTATATGACGTGACTGGAAAAGTAGTGACAGTAAGAAACATCGATGCTAATAAAGGCTTGAACAGTGAAATCTTCACAAGAGAGCAATTAGGCGCAACAGGCGTTCTTTACTACACACTTAAGAGCGGTGACTTCACAGCTACTAAGAAAATGATCATCATCGAGTAATTCAAAATTCGGAGACTAAAATATGAAATTTAGTCTCCGAATATTATTTAATATCAAATATCAAACATAATGAGAATATTAATTCTACTTTTATTATTATCCACTGTCTATGGAGTACAGGGGCAATGTACAAGAATTTCACAATGGGGAAATCATACAGTGAGTTCTATGGGACAAACAAATATGAGCACCACGGTAGGGACAAATAATTATTCAGAAATTACTTTAGGTGCAGATAAAAATGGTCATACTTTTATATTTGGAATCACAAGAAATAGTACAGGAACTCATAAGTATATGACAATACGCACAGTGGGAGGCACTCTACTGCAACATGGGTTTTCTCCACAAACATGGGTCAATACTGGAAATTATACAGCAATAAGAATTCATTGGAGTGAAGATGCGGCATGTGCCACTGCAACAGGTAATCATACTTCAACCGTTGATTGGCAAGGACCACTTCCCATTGAATTGAGGAACATCAATGTCGAAAGTAAAGGTACTTTCAATGAAATCAAATGGACAACAGATACTGAAAGTAATAATGAGTGGCAAATCATAGAAAGTAGCACCAATCATGGAAGAGATTGGAATGAAGTAGGCAGAGTGAAGGGTACAAATACTTCAGAACAACAGAATTATTCGGTGATAGACAAATATCCAAAGACCGTCACTTATTATAGATTGTATTCAATAGATTTTGACGGCTATGGTCAATACTCGAACATAGTTGTAGCCAGACGCAAAGGAGATGAATCACAAATAAATATCATAAACTTAGGTGGTTCTACATTGAAGGTTTACAATAAGTCACATGAGAAAGATACTTATGAAGTACAAATCTTAAGTTCTGCAGGTGGAACGATAATAAGTAAAACTGTTTTTGATGGGGAAGAAATAAATATTGAAACATTACATACAGGTCTTTACTTTGTGACTGCTATTTCAAAAAAATCTGGGGACATAAAACTTGTAAAAATAGTAAAGTAATATATATCAAAAAGGTAGAATATGTAAAGCTTCAGCGTCGATTTGGGTAGTCTTAAATCGGCTGTATTGATATACTTTCAAAGGGTTTTGCATTCAATTTTACAACTATTTTGTTCAATTTTTTAATATTATTTAATCTATTATATGTCTTAACATTCAGCAATGAAAATAAAATATTTTACATACCCATTTTTCATGGTCATTGTCATGATTGGTTATTTACATTTAGTCAAAAAGTCAGTAAGCAAAAATTATATAGCTCATCAGAAAATGCCAGGAGCTTACAAATCTCTAGAACAATGGGCTGATGCAAGGTCATATCCCAATAATACTTTTGAACCAAAAAGTTTTAGTAATGCTTTTGCTTTGAAATCTCAAATGGAAGCCAATCAAAAAAAACGAAATCGACTAAGGAGTATTTCACAAACTGCTCCTTGGGAGAGTTTAGCGCCTAAAAATTTTGCTGGAAGAGTACTGACCATAGGATTTCAAGCAAATAACCCAAACATCATGTGGGTAGGAACTGCATCAGGAGGCTTATGGAAAACTACCAATGGCGGTCATGGTGCTTCTAATGGAATTAACTGGTCTTACATACCAACTGGATTTCCTACTTTTGCAATATCATCTGTTGTGGTACACCCAACAAATCCTAATATAATACTCATCGGCACAGGTGAAGTTTATAATGACAATACTCTTGAAAGTGGCAATAAGGGAGGAGGACATGTGAGAGTATATAGAGGTACTTATGGCATTGGAATTCTAAAAAGTATTGATGGAGGTCAAACATGGACCAAATCTTTGACTTTTCTTATTCCAATAAGATCGGTATTACCGATATGGTTTTTGATCCCAATAATCCATCATTTATTTATGCTAGTAGTAGTGATGGATTATATAGATCAACAGATATAGGATCTACATGGACTAAAGTTTCACTACCTGGAAATCCACTTATGGGCAGAAGCATTAAATACAAACCAGGTAATTCATCTGTGATGTACGTTAGTTTTGGGAACTTTGGTAGCACCAATGCAGGAATTTATAAAACGGTCAATGCATCATCTGCTTTCCCTACATTTGTAAAACTAGCACACACTAATTTGCCTACCAATATTACAGGCTATGTAAAACTGTCTGTTTCGGCTGCAAATTCAAACTATCTTTTTGCTAGTATAGGAAATAATCCTGCATCGACAACTGACCCGGAAGGTCTTTATCGTAGTACTGATGAAGGTTTGACCTGGACCGCATTAAGTATTGGCTCCAATAGTATTATAGGCCAACAAGGATGGTATGCACATGACCTAGTAGTCTCTAACAGTAACATCAATAATATTTTGTGGGGAGAAATTGATATGTATAAATCTACTAATGGAGGTAGTAGTTTTACGAAAAAATCTTCTTGGGATCTTTGGAATGTCAATAACACAACCATAGGTACGCTCATGGAAGGTACCAGCAATACGTATGTACATGCAGATACCCACAGTATACAAATGTCACCTCACGATGGCAATACTGTATTTATTTGTACAGATGGTGGCATTTTCAGAAGTACGGACTTTGGAGAGACTTATCAAACCCTAAATGGTGGTTTGCAAACTTCACAAATATATTCTAATGCAGCGATTTCAATGCAAGACCCTAACTTCATGTTGTTGGGACTGCAAGATAATGAAGGTATGATATACAGGGGGCAACCTGGATGTAGCAGAGTCCCAAATTTGGGTGATGGGTTTCATGCTGCAATACATCCATCAAACCATAATACATGCTACATCGCATCATACAACCTTAATGTAAAAAAATCCACAAACAATGCTATTTCTTTTTCGAACACAAGTTTCAATGGATTTGGAGATATTAATGGGCCTTATACAACATGTTTTAATGCACCTTTTGTAACAGCACCTAGCAATCCTAATACCATTTATGGAGGTACAGCTTTATTTAAAAAATCGACTGATGGTTTAGCCACTTTTACCAATATGGGTGGAAATACAAACTATCCAAGCGGCCTTTATTCCCCAATATTTTATATGGCTGTAGCTCCTACAGATGCTAATATTGTTTATTTTTCTACAACACCTAGCACACAAGGTACATCTGTCAGGAGTAAGCTGTTCAAAACCACAAATGGAGGAAGCAGCTTTGTTGAAATCACAGGAAATTTACCAGACAGGTACTATTCAGATATTGCTATTCATCCTACAGACCCAAACATAATTGTAGTGACCCTATCTGGTTTTGGTTCAAGCCATCTTTATATCAGTAAAAATGGAGGTAACAATTGGACTAATATTGGTACTGGTCTTCCAGATATACCACACAATACAGTTGTTTTTGATCCCACAGATCTATCTTCTTTATATGTAGGCAATGATTTAGGCGTTTTTTATGCACAAAATCTACCCGGAGGGACACTACCTGATAGTGTAAATCTAACCTGGATATCTTATAATGATGGACTTGGTGATGGTGCTATGATAAGTGATATCATCGTAACACCTGATAACAAACTTAGAATAGCGACTTGGGGCAAGGGCTTGTGGGAGAGAGACTTGGCACCACCATATGATTGCAAAGTCATAACCAATACGTGGGATTCTGGCCAAGGATCCTTAAGGAATGCTATTGACTGCGCTGCAAATGGTGACACTATATGGTTTTCCCAAAATGTTATGAATAAATCCATTTTACTGACAAGTGCAAACCTTAATATAGGAAAAAACTTGACATTTATGAATCCTATTTCACAGATGGTAACAATAAATGCTTCTTTATTAAGCGATTTGTTTGAAATACCTAATAATATTACAGTCAAGCTTGTCAATTTAAACTTGGTATGTGGCAATGGTAACCTTACAAATGGGAGGTGTGTCAATAATTTGGGTACTTTGGAGCTAGATAATGTACACCTTTATGACCACCAACTTCTGACGAGTGGTAGTTCGATATATAATCATGGTGCCGGCAATGTCATCATTAAAAACAATGTCAGCATCAAAAAGCAATAAAGAGCAATGATCGAACTTAGCATTATTCCGATTTAACTTTTATCTTTAGACTGTCTCTCACGATACAATTTATCATAATTTTTTTTCATGAAATGAATTTGGTCTTCGTAAAAGAGTCTTGAAAAAGAAATGCCCAATCTGAAGACAGAGAAATCTAATAAGAAAGGTAGTAATTTCACGGTATTTCATAGAGTAATAATGGTCTTTAAATCATGGTTAAGAGGAACACTACTTCTATCATCGCAGCAAGATATTTTGGAGGTAATTATATATTAAGGCCAAGTCTTATCTTAGAGCGCACTAGAGATTTTAATTATATTGACAAAAGTGGATTTATCAGACGGTTACATGGATTAGAAACAACAATGGTCATGTGCTTTTATACTTTATCAGAAGTATCTCTTTGCATTTACTATCGATAAGATCAACGCAACTTAAATTGATTAATGATCATCAATTAAGATACTCAGTGATTGGTCCCCCTGTTTGCCATCTCCGTTATGGCAACAGGGGGTTTTTCACCTCTGTTCTACATCATCGTCCAGTATTCCATGTTCTCTTGCAAATGCGGTCAGATTTTCCTTTCCGTTAATTTGAAGTTTGGTCTCAATGTTCTTTTTGTGAGAGATTACAGTTTCTTTTGCTATGAACAGCTCATTGGCTATTTCGGTATATGATTTATTTATTTTCCTAAGGACCATGATTTCCCTGTCTGATAACTCTGCTAACTTTACTTTTTGTTCCTGTTCCGTGATTCTTACTGCATTTGCATCTGTTTCGAGTTTTAGATTCTCATAATTTGCAGTAGAGATAGCAATGTTTTCTTCCAGACATCTGATTTCTTTGTTTTTTAAGTTGAGTTCATTTATTAAATCCTTTGTTGACTGGTTGTGGAATTCTTCATTTAGTTCATTGATCCAGTCAATGGCTACCACAATAAGCAAGCAAATCAAGGCATATTGCGAGCACAACAATGTAAGGCTAAGAATGTCAAAATTCTTGATCTTAAAAAAAGAAGCAAAAAATATTTGCGGTAGGATAAGTAGCAAAGTAATTACTATGGCCATGATGCTCATTGCTTTCCTTTGGGTTTTTTGCCGTCTGAATGTCTGGAAAATGGCGTAACCTAATCCTGCAAAACTTGATACCGAATAAACTACGTCAAAATTCTTGACCAGGTTTGCATGCCTGTCATTTTCGCCCCAGCTTATTGTATAAAACAGCACTATAAGAATGTTTACAAGAAATACAATTAATGCCCAGTTTTTGCCATTGGCAAACAAGGGGTATTTTCTTTTTGGTCATTATATACATACCGGAAGTATGGAAAAGAGGCAATAAAAAATGCATTGTTATAGGCGGAAAAGGTTTTCAGTACCACACTTACTTCTCCGGGAACCATCAGACCCAACAGCCTGTAAAGGTCCATTGCAGACCATAGCAGGAGAGCAAAGGCTACAAAAATCGCCCCAAGGTCATTCCCCGCTGACTCGATCTTTTTTCGCCCGTCATTCCATAAAATGAGTAAAAAAAATGCTCCTGTCAGGCATGAAAAAAGATGTATAATCCTAATCGAATTTATTCTGGATATTTCAAAAAGATCTAACTCTATCATAATAAATCTTTCTAAGTGCTACTTTACCCCACAATGATACAATAATTAATTATTGGAGTTTCAATTTGCTTTCTCATTTGTGTATTAAAATGCTGAATTTGCCTTATTTTCCTATTTCGAATTAGTTTTCTTGTTAACCATCATTTTTGTTTGCAAAGACCTTAGCTTTGAAACTATTAAAAAAATCATAGTAGGAAATAACTTTTTTCACAAAACCACTTAAATTAAGTTCACTTCCGGGTAAATGCACCTTTCGCTTCTTATAAATCGAATATCAGAGGTAACTCCCGCCAAAATGGTTTGGGGAATGAAAATAAGGCAAATGCAGAACACCTAAAAATCATAAATGGCACTGTTGATTTTGAGCAATTTTTCCTTATGTTTGTAGTCAGGCATGATATTTTCTACTATTTGCCAAAATCGGTCAGAATGGTTCATTTCCACCAGGTGCGCCAGCTCATGCACCACCACGTAATCTATGACATCGGACGGAGCGAAATATAACCTCACACTGAAATTCAGGTTCTTGCCGGTAGAGCAGCTACCCCAGTTGGACTTATTATACTTAAGTCTTACTGAGCTGATTTCCTTTTGAAAATATTTTTCATTGTAGTACAACACTCTTTTTGTAATATCCGCCAAAAAGTACTTTTGAGCAAATTTGATGATCAGACTCCTCAGCAATTTTTGTCTGTCATATCCGACTTTTTCGGGAATCTCTATTTTCAAAATACCTTCCTTCAATAATTTGATATACCCGCTCTCCCTGTCTGTTTCTCGTATTTCCAGTAAAAAATTTTGCCCACCAATGGCAAAAGTCTCACCGTCAACATATTTTCTTAATTTTAAATATCTGTCGAGTACCTGGGGTTTGGTGGCTTTCAGTTGTACCAGCCATTTTTTAGCCCATTCGACATGTTTTTCAATATTTGATCCAAAAAGGAACACCTTAGGTACCCTAAGGATCACGTGAGTACCTCCCAATGCCACCCTAGCTCCGTTTCGTCTTTCTTCGATTATACGGAGGGTATTTTACTGCCGTCTATATCTATATAATTAATAGGTCAAAGTTGAAAGTGATATGAAGAACAAAGGTCACAAATTCCCATCATTTGAACTGTTAACTATTCCCAAAAGTTTTATTTGGCTACAAATAATCTGAAATAATCTCTATTTTTCCGGGAAAGTGATTTGAGCATCGCACCACGTTTTTTACATTTTTTGGTTTGCAGAGAGTCCGTTTTTTCAAGTAAAAATATGCTTCATTGTAGATAACAGTTAGTCTCTTCATTAAAATTCCAATTTTTTTGTGAAACTGGGGAACAGTATTTTTTAGGAAAATAATTATTGATTAAACTCTTTCAATCTAATTAAAATTTCATTGCGTCTCGTTTTACTGATCGGAAAGACCATTGAATTATCTAAAATTATTTCATCATGGCCCCATGTGCGTACATGGTTAAGATTTACTATATAGCTCCTATGACAGTACACTAAATAATTACAAACGCAGTAATCTAGCAATTCTTGAAGTGACTTCCTGACTATAATTTTTTCATTTTTAGTTGTATGTATAATAGAATAGACATGGTCTGCTTGTACATATAAAATATCCTGAAATTTGATTAGGTGATTTCTTTTTCCATCAGATATTATGGCCGATTCTACTTTTTCATTTTTGAATGAATATAAATTATAGGCAGCATTCACCGCCGTACACAAAGATTCTTTTGAAATGGTTTGGTCAGGTAGCCATATGGATTGGTTTTAAAGCCATTTCAAGGATCCTGGTATCATACTGAGAAGTCAGGAAGATGTAAGGAGGAGTTTCTGATTGTGTGATCAGAAAATTAGCAAAGTCAATTCCTGATTTTTCACCATACAGACGAATGTCTAATAATACAAGATCTGGTTTTCGAAGATTATAAGATTGCACTGCTTCATCGTAAGATATAGCTATACCTATAATTTCATGATCTCTTTCCACGAGGTACATCTTTATGGTTTCTGCTATAAAGATTTCATCTTCTACGATCAGGATTTTAAGGGATTTCATTTTTTTATCTTTATATTTTGGAAACTTTTTCTTCAAATACCATAGTAAATACAGCACCATGTTGATTGTATCGGCTAGCTTCAGCCTGTAATTGCCGTACCATACTCTGTATAATAGTAAATCCCATGGTTGATTTTTCAACATTAAGTACAGATTCATTGTAACCCGGCCCATTATCGCTGTAGGTCATGATAAATTTAGTGTCAGATACTTTTAGTTGTATTTTAACCATCAATATTTGGTCACCAACTTTTGCATACTTGAGTGAGTTACTTATCAATTCCGTAAGGATAATACCAATCGGTAAGACTGTTTCAATATTTACAGCTAAATCAGTAGGATTGATTTCTGTTTCAAATATTACATGATCAGTATTAAGATCCTGATAATTGAACACCATTTCATGGATATATCCTTCTAAGTTTATATGTTCAAAGTCACTGTTTTTGTAAAGTTGTTCGTGAATGAGGGCGATACTATATACTTTATTGGAGACATCCTGGAGTAGATTTTTTTGTTCTTCATTTTTCAGTTTCAAACTTAGTATAGTGATCCTTTGATGACTAATTGTAGATTGTTTTTTACACGATGATGGATTTCTGTCAATAAAACGGCTTTCTTTTGATCGGCTTCATAGATTTTTTTATTCTGGGTTGCTATTTTCTTTCTCTTAGAATAGTTGTTAAAGACTGACCAACCTAATGCAAACATTAGCACTGACAAGACACCAATACCTACCTTTAATATCCTACTTATTTTCTCTGATGTTTTTAATTTCTCTTGTTCATTTTCGATGGCAAAATTTATCGCATTATTGGTGACTGTCTCCTTGTCTATAATCCATTTTGATTTTTCTTCATTTTCGTTACTTTTTTTAAGATAGAAATAGGCAGAGTCGATCATGTTCTTTTTTTCAAAAATAGTTGTTTTGATCCTATGGATTCTACTTAGTACTTCATAATACAATTCATCTTTTACGGGCATTTGTTCGATTAGTTGCTCAGCATAAGCTAGTTGCTCCATAGCTTCAGTCATTTTACCTACTTTGAGAAGTCTCATTGCGATATTATTTGTTTGCTCTGCTGCGACGCGATAATCGTGGTCTGACAGATAAGCATCAATGGCTCTTTTAAAGTAAAAATGGAAGTGTCAACTTCATTAGCTAATACCCCTAAAGTAGATTGCCGTCAGAAATGGATTTATTGTTAGTATCTCTATGGCCCAATTCTACTGCTTTTCGAGCATAAAACATCGCAGAATCTTTGCCAATTGATCTCAGATACGACGAATATCTTACGCAGTAATAAGATTCAATTTTAAGTAATCCATGTTCTTGTATTAAATTATTTGCCAATGTAAGGTGATATAGACAATCTCCATATCTATCAATAAATTCTTGAATTCTGGCTAAAGAAATATGGGCATTTGCGACCATATCCCAATGGGTTAGCGGCTCAGCATTTCTGATAAGGTTGTAATAAAGATTCATGGCATCTTCAAACTTTGACTGAAGCTCTAACGACTCGCCTTTCTCGATTTCTATCTGGAATCTTAACTTGCAGGTAGATTTTCCATTTTTGCCAATTATTGCAAGAAGAGAATCAGCCAATAATATAGCTTTATAATTATTCTGACTTCTATTTAATTTCTTTAACCGAGTATATTCTTTCTCTAAACCTAAATCATCACAATCCATAACTTGCGCAGAGATATTGCCCAACATCATAAATAAGATAAGCCCAATAGAGAACTTCCTAGATAAGAATATCCTTGTTATATTTAACATAAGTTTACTTAGACATGCAAGATAAGTGTTTGTTTTTTAATTGACTTCAATGTCAATTAAAAGTTCTGAAAGACGTCCTGTATGTTCTGAATGGTAGCTTATAGGTCGCGTTCCTTGGATTTATTCATAATGACCCGCTTTTTTGCCGCAAGTAGTGTCTTCCATAAAATGGTTGTTTTTTGTGTTTTTGTAGCCTTCACAAAATTTCCTTTACCGTTCACAACATGTAGGCTACCATTCAGAACATTTTCAATCTTCGGTACAGGCTTTTCATTTGCAATGGCAGACCTTTGTCAGGTTCTTACAGAGATAAGAATAGGTCGAAGCCGAAAATCCTGAAAGAGTAGGCAATAAAAACAAATAAAATGAAGAAAATGAAATCACGACTAACCATTTTGGAACCAAATTTAAAATCCAACGCCATGAGTAAGCTTTTTAAAATTATTCTCTTGCAATTTTTATTCGTATCAGTACTTTCTAGCTCGGCATTTGCTCAGGCGGGTACCAATACCATTGTCGCTGGTGCGAAACTTCTTGAAGGCCAACGCCTTATTTCCGCCAATAAGAGTTACTACTTAACCATGCAGACCGATGGTAATTTGTGCATTTACACCAGCAGCAACCAATTTGTGTGGTGCAGCATGCTTTACTTTGGCCAAGGAAGTTATTTAATTATGCAAGCTGATGGCAATCTGGTAGTTTATGATGGTAAAAATAACCCAGTTTGGAATACGATGACGCAAGCCTTCTATGACTCAAAATATGCAACTACAGAGTGGAGAGCTGTACGTGCTGTTTTAGATGATAATGGTACGCTTTCATTGTATACTGCAGCCAACAAAAAAATATGGACAAACACCGACAGAAATGAACCACCTATTGTAGACCCCGGCTTTGGATTTACCGGGCCCACGGTAAAAAAAGAGCTCTCAATCAAGCTGCCAGGATCTCGCTCAAACGCCAACTATATCGTTGAAATTAACAACAGGGGAGAAGCCTTCTACACAGGCGACGTGAATTTGGGAAAACTGGAAGATTTAACCAAAAAAGCTCAGGCCCCACCTGAGCCGGAGAACTCTTTTAAATGGCCGAATTCTACAATCCCCTACGACCTTCCTGCTGGTCATGCAAAAAAAGATCTTATTCAACAAGGCATCGATCTGTTGAACAAGCATTCAAGCATTTGCTTAGTGCCTCGCACCAATCAAAAGGATTATGTTGAGTTTATAACTAGAGAAGGCAATTGGTCACCGCTTGGCAGACAAGGGGGCAAGCAGGAACTGTCTATTGATCAAGCCGCTGTGGGTACTGTAATTCATGAAATCATGCATGCTTTAGGTTTTCATCACACCCAATGTCGCGAAGACCGGGATACGTATGTTACGATTAATTTCGGAAACATTCAAGTAGGAATGGAAGGCAACTTTCAAAAGGCCGCCGACAAACAATCTAACATTGGCTCTTATGATTTTACATCGGTAATGCATTACCCCGGGGTTGCATTTCCAAAGAGTGAAGGCTTAGTTACCATACAGCGAAAAGTTGGGGAAAGCGGCGAAATGGGACAACGGGTTGGCCTGAGCCAGACTGATGTTGACAACATTGCATCAAT
>JADKCF010000023.1 GCA_016714765.1 Saprospiraceae bacterium
AGGCAATCATTCCAATAAGGATAATGTCCGGTATGTTGTATTGAGAATTGATTTTCGACTTCATTCATAACACAGGAATACCCTAAGTGCAAAAAAGATTTTTTATAAAATGGTTTGATTTTGTCTTAAAATCCGGAAAGGAAAATCTTCTATGCTAAACATTTTTTAGTGACATATTATAACTTTCTTTAAAGTATATACATAGGTACACATTTATACATCAGGCAAAGGTAAAATATTGATTACATATTTACAAATTTCATATAGAAAAAAATTATTTTTATATCATACTGTTTACATCACAATGTATCATAACCAGACTACACCGCATAGAAATAATAAACCAAAAAATGATAACTCACTCTTTATCAATGCATGGACTGATATATATCTTTGTATTTCTGAGCTGAAGCATCCCACGAATAATCCAGTGCCATTGCCTCTTTTACGCATTTGTTTTTATAGTCAGGATGCTGATAGAGTTCAAAAGCTCTCCAAACAGCATGCATCATGTCGTCAAAACTCATATGGTCAAACCTGATGCCTACGCCCCCTGGCTCGGAGATATCTCTTACACTGTCCCTCAGCCCACCGGTAGACCTGACTATCGGAAGTGTGCCGTATCTCATGGCAAACATTTGGTTGAGCCCACAGGGTTCGACTCTGGAGGGCATAAGGAGGAAATCTGCTCCTGCATATATTTTATGGGACATGGCTTCATTATAAGCCAGCATACATGCAACATTGGAAGCATGCTTGTGCGCCACAGACTGCAGAGAATGCTCTATGCTTTTATCACCTGTGCCGAGTATTATAAAATTGGCATTGCGGTGGTGCGACAACCAGGTGTCTATGATGCCTGCCAAAAATTCAGCTCCTTTTTCTAAGACGAGCCTTCCTATGAAGCCAAAAAGAGGCAACTTCTCATCGAGGCGACCAGTTCACAAAATTATTTTTTTATTTTGTGCCTTAAACTTGATCTGGTCCTTTTTTAGTAATGCGCCTACCATCGGATCTGTGGCGGGATTCCACACTTCATTGTCTATACCATTGAGTATACCAGTACACTTCCATGATTCTGTTCTGAATAACTGCTCCAGACCAAAAGAATCATACATCAGTTCATTCATATAATTGGGAGATACAGTAGTCACTTTATGGACACATCTGACAGCAGAAGCAAGAGGGTTGATGACATTATTCCAGTCCAGCAATCCACTTTTCCAGTTGTCAAACTGAGGCATCAGATACTGTTTGCTCCATGCGAAAGAACCCTGATATCTTTCATTATGAATAGTAAATACTGTAGGGATATCTGCCAGGGACTGAAATTCGTATGCGTGTTTCATCATAAAGGGTATCAAACCTGTATGGTGGTCGTGACAATGAACCAAATCTACCTTCACGCTCCCATCTCGGAGCCAAGTCAGAAAAGCGCGCTGGAAAGAGATGTTCCTTTCGATTTCGTCACTAAAAAAATATCCATTGGCATCAGCATAGACACCATACCTGTCAAACTTAGTAGGTATATGGATAGTGTAAAAAGGAAATCCCAGGATGTCATCTATAAAGTAACGCACCTCAAAATACAAATGCTCCTGACCGAGGTGAAAATATCCCTGATGTACTATCCTGTAAAATTTCCCGTCAAACCATGGCATCTGGTACGCCGGGATGACCACACTTGCTTCGACTCCGATTTTTGCAAGGTACTTGGGTAGCGAACCGACAACGTCTGCCAGTCCCCCCACTTTTGCCACAGGAAAACATTCAGCACTAGTATAAATTACTTTCATGGATAATGGAATTTCAGTATTGTAAAAAATGATGCTTAATATGTAGAAGTAAAGATAAAACAATAGGACTGAACAGACAAACAATATTGCCGCCTATTATAAAAAAGAGGCTGTCTAAAAAGATCAAAGCAAGTTGGAAAATATCATTTCATTTTAATTTTTTTTTGCCATCCCCGCCCGAATACTGGTCAGGAGGGTTTTCATCTTCCCTTAAAATGGAATAAAAAATGTGAAATAAAATTTTGAGATCATTTTGGAATCCAATTTTATAGACAGCCTCTTTTCACCAAATAGAGGCTATTTTGCTTATTTAGGTGCTCCGGGGGCTTCCATCAACTTGAAAAACTGGTCGAGCTTGGGGGAGAATGATGATCTCTGTCCTCCTGTTCTCCAGCCTTTCCAGCCGGACTGGCATTACTGGATTTAGGTATATACTCAGATCTGCCCCCGGCTGTCATGCGAGAAGGGTCTACTTTGTATTTGGTTTGTAACATCCGGACTACTGCTGTGGCTCTTTTGGCACTGAGATCCCAGTTGTCAGCAATACATTCATTGGCCATCGGCACATTATCTGTATGACCTTCTACCAGGATATCCAGTTCTTTCTGATCATTGAGTATGCCTGCTATTTTTGCCAAAACCTTGTCTGCGCCAGCATTGATATTGGCTGAAGCCGTCTTAAACAACATATTATCTGAAAGAGAGATATAGACTACCCCTTTTTTGACCTCAATAGAGACATCACTGTCATTAAAGTCGGACAATGATTTTTTCAGATTCATAGCCAGTGCCAGATTGACAGAGTCCTTGTACTGCATTTTTTGAGTAAGGTCTTTGATGTACTGACTTTGCTGGCTGATAGCATCAAGCGATTTTTTTATGCTTTCGGCTCCTGCTTTATTGATAACAGATGCAGTATTCAACTGATCCAGCAAAGTACTTTGACTGCTTTTCATGACCATGAGCTGATCATCCATAGATTTCAGGCGCAAATTGGCTGCTGTCAGATCATCCGTAGCTTTTTTAAGGTTACCACCGGACATCTCCAGTTTTCGGTTTAGATCCAGGATTTGTGCTTCCAGGTCCTTGTTTCTTTCTTCGCATCTGGAGAGTAAATTTTTGTGCGCTTCCAGAGCGGTATTGGCTTCTGTGAGTTTCTTTTTACTCACACACGAAGGGGCCATCATCAGACACAATGCTACAAAAGCATAGATTGACAAGTGTTTCATTAAAATGATTTTTTAGGTTAAAAATAAAGGACAAAGAAAGTGAAATATCGAAGATTTAGAAAATCTCTGCCGGTTAATCTCCAAAATATTTTGTGCTTATCCGGGGGTATATAAAAGTACAGGTAAAAAAATATCTTACAAATTTGGTTGCTCGCAATAGTTAAAATGATGCTCGTTTCAATTTTGTAAGTTGTAAACCAATGTATTCATAAATAAATACTATTTTTGCACTCCTAATCATTAAAAACAAATACCATGGTAAAACGAATGTTGTATAGCATATTATTGCTGATAATGCTGACGAATGTAGTTTCTGCACAAAAAAAGGCAAGTCCATATGATTTCGGTAAAATGTGGACTTTTGAAAATCCACCTAAAGAATGGCTGAAAACCACATATGGAATGGACGTAAAGGACGACTGGTTCGATTATGTCAGAAAATCATCCCTCAGATTTGCCACGTGGTGCAGTGCATCTTTTATTTCAGAAAATGGTCTCATTATGACCAATCATCACTGCTCGCGGGATGTGGTCACTGCGCTCCAAAAAGAAGGTGAAAATTTTGATAAGCAGGGCTTTTATGCTGCTACTGCCGAAGAAGAGCGAAAAGCTGAAGGCCTTTTTGTAGAGCAAATGATCAAAGCGGAGGACATCACCAAGCAGGTACAAGCCAAAACCAAAGCTGCTAAAAATGATGCTGAGGAAGTGACCTTGCGAAAAACTGCACTGGAGGAAATAGAAAAAATGTACAAAGAAAAAGAAGACTGGAAAGACCTCAGGATACAGATTGTTACTTTTTACAGCGGTGGCAAATTTTCTATTTATGGATATAAAAGGTATAGTGATATCAGACTGGTTTGGATCCCTGAACTGGATTTGGGATTTTTCGGAGGCGATCCTGATAACTTTACTTATCCGAGATACAACCTGGATGTGACATTCTGGAGAGCGTATGATGAAGCAGGCAAACCACTGAATACTTCAGCCAATTTTTTTGAAATTCAATAAAAATGGTGCAAATGAGGGAGAACCAGTTTTTGTAGTAGGTAATCCGGGCAGAACAGAAAGGTATCGAACCGTCTCCCAGCTGACATATGACAGGGACTACAGATACCCTTTTCAGTATAAGTTTTTGAAAAACAGGAATGATATGATGATGAGAAAATACAACATCATCAAAAAAGACCCTGCCAAAGAATTTGAAGCCCAGGAATTGCTCAATGAAATAGCCGGTGTGGCCAATTCTATGAAAGCATTCGGAGGTATAGCCAAAGGATTAAAAGACCCTGCTCTCTTTGGCCGAAAGGCTGAAATGGAAAACTATATCAGATCCAAATCACCAGGTGTTACTTGCTGGGATGATCTGGCTAAACATTACGAAGTACTCAATCCAAATGGTTGGGTCATGGCACATCTTCAACCTAATGCATTGAGAGGCAATATTTATGTAGTCATGCACGAACTTATGGCTTATGAAGACCTTGTAAAGAATAATGGGACTCAGGATAAAAAAGACAAACTCAAATCTTCTATCACTGAAAAGCTGAAAACCATCAATGATCCTGAACAAGTAGAATTATTTACCCTTTGGCTCAATGAAGTAAAGGAAGATATTTATCCCGGGGACATGACTTTGCAGAAAGTACTCGGTAAAAGAAACATCTCTGATTTTGTCAAATACCTGCTCAAGGAAACCAAATTTACTGAAGAAAAGAAGGTAGAGAAATTTTTTGCCAAAGAAAAGAAAATGGAAAAAGATGATGACCCACTGCTAGAAGCTGCTCAGATCTTTGTAAGCAGATATAAAGAAGGAAGTCAGCTATTCCAGTCTTCAGGCCCTGCCAGACAAGCACTGGAAGCAAAAATTGCCAATCAGGCATTTAAAGTATATGGCGACCAATTGCCTCCTGATGCTACTTTCACACTGAGGATCTCTGACGGAATCATCAAAGGGTATGATTATAATGGTACAATAGCACCGGTTATAACCACTTTCTTCGGGTTGTATGACAGATACTATTCCAACTTCAAGGTTTTCCCATGGAGCCTTCCTGAGAGATGGCTCAATCCACCTATGGAACTGCTCAAAGCACCATTCAATACTGTGTCTACCAATGATATCATAGGTGGTAATAGCGGTAGTCCTCTTATCAATAAAAATAAGGAAGCAGTGGGATTGATCTTCGATGGCAATATAGAGTCATTGCCAGGCAATTTTATATTTGATGAAGAAGTCAACAGGACTGTCAGCGTACATGCAGGTGGTATCTTTGCAGCATTAAAATATATATATAAAGCTGACAGGATAGTCAAAGAAATAGAGTAATTTTACGTCCTCTAAAAAAACCCTGCACAATTAATTGTGAACACTGGCGGTTTCTCTATCAAGGGAAGCCGCCTTTTTTATTAACACCCATTTTCATATGAAAATCCAATATCAAAACAACCAAATCACGGTATTCGAGAGTGCCCTGTACAGGACTACATCCACTGTCATCGGTACCAAAGACAGTGTGATCATCGTCGACCCCAACTGGTTGCCTGCAGAAGTAGAGTCCATCGCAACATATGTAGATGTTCATTACCAAAATCACAGGCAATATCTCTTATTTACACATTCAGATTATGACCACATCATAGGGTATGGAAAATGGCCGGATGCACAAGTCATCGCCTCTGAAAAAATGGATAAAAATCCATCAAAAGACACCATAATCCATCAAATCAGGGATTTCGATAATGAATATTACATCAGCAGAAACTACCCGGTCTCCTACCCTTCTGTGGATTTTGCGATATATGAGGATGGACAGGTCCTGGAGATAGGTGGTTTGAAGTTGATATTTTTTCATGCCGCCGGCCATGTCAAAGATGGGATTTTTATCATCATCCCACAACTAAAATGCTGGATAGCCGGTGATTATCTCAGCAATATCGAAATACCGTTTGTGGATGACGATCTGATCGAGTACCTACACACACTCCGGAAAGCAAGGGCAGTGTTATCTGATTTTCCTGATATCGCATTGCTTATACCCGGGCATGGAGATCACACTTGTGAAAGGACTGAAATGCAGCAAAGAATAGAGAATGACACCGAATATATCCAACTACTGCACAGGAACCCATCATCTTTAAATGGTACAGACATAGAGGCACATATCAGAAAATACTCCGACAATCCCAATATGATAAAAGCACACGATGCCAATGTCAAAAAATGGCTAGTCAAAACCTAAAAAAAATGGCTGAATACTCGGTGGGAGTATTCAGCCATTTTAAAAAATTTTCTTTATTAAGACAGATTAACTGGGTCTGAAACTGATTTTTCTCATCCTTAGATTGAGAGGTGTAACTTCCAGATATTCGTCTTCTCTGATATATTCCATTGCTTCTTCGAGCGAAAATTGAATTTTAGGTGCAATTTTCATATTCTCATCTGATCCTGAAGCTCTCATGTTGGTCAGTTTTTTACCTTTTATGACATTAATTTCCAAATCATTGTCACGGGAGTGTTCGCCCAGAACCTGACCGACATAAACCTGTTCGCCCGGGTCGATAAAAAACTTTCCTCTATCCTGCAATCTGTCTATGGCAAAAGGCAATGCCTGACCTAGCTCCATAGAAACCATAGACGCTTTCAATCTAGCAGGCAAATCACCTTTAAATGGCTCATACTGATGAAATCTGTGGGTCATGACAGCTTCACCTGCTGTAGCAGTAAGTACATTATTTCTAAGTCCGATGATGCCTCTAGAAGGGATTTCGAATTCCAGATGCTGCACATCACCTTTGGGTTCCATTACCTTTAACAAGCCTTTTCGCTGGGTAATCAACTCAATGACCTTTCCTGAAGAAACTTCAGGTACATCCACTACCAGTATTTCTACGGGTTCGCACTTCACACCATCTATTTCTTTTATAATCACTTGTGGCTTTCCTACCTGAAGCTCGTACCCCTCACGGCGCATGGTTTCTATCAACACACTGAGGTGTAGTACTCCACGACCAAAGACATTGAACTTGTCTTCCGTCTCACCATCTTCTATCCTGAGAGCAAGATTTTTTTCCAACTCCTTGTAAAGTCTTTCGCGCAGGTGTCTGGATGTCACATATTTTCCTTCTTTTCCGAAAAAAGGAGAATTATTGATTGTGAACAACATACTCATCGTTGGCTCATCCACCTCTATTCTTGGCAGCGCCTCCGGTTCATTGAGGTCTACAATAGAGTCTCCTATATCAAAATCATCTACCCCTACGATGGCACACAAATCACCACTTCTCACAGTAGATACTTTGCTTTTTATCAATCCTTCAAAAACAAAAAGCTCTTTAACTCTGACTTTTTTATTGACACCACCTTTTTTGCAAATGATATAGTCCTTATTTTCTTCGAGATCTCCTCTGTAGACTCTACCTATAGCAATCCTTCCCTGAAAAGCATTAAAATCCAGGGATGTTATGCCCATTTGAACAGGACCTTCCTTATATGGTGCTTCAGGTATGACATCGATGACAGCCTGCAGCAATGGTTTGATATCTTTAGTACGTATATCATGTTCAAAACTCATCCATCCATCCCTGCTTGATCCAAAAAGGGTCACAAAATCGAGCTGCTCCTCAGAAGCACCCAAATTGTACATCAGGTCGAATACATCACTTTGTACTTCTTCAGGCCTGCAGTTTTCTTTATCAACTTTATTGATCACTACGATAGGCTTCAGCCCTAGCTCTATAGCTTTATTTAATACAAAACGAGTCTGAGGCATAGGCCCTTCAAAAGCATCCACCAACAGCAATACTCCGTCTGCAAGATTCAGTACTCTCTCAACCTCACCTCCGAAATCAGAGTGGCCTGGTGTATCTATGATATTGATTTTGACCCCGTTGTACTGAACAGATACATTTTTAGAAAGGATAGTAATCCCCCTTTCACGCTCCAGGTCATTGTTGTCAAGTATAAGTTCGCCAGTATCTTTACGTTCGTCCATGGCGTGACATTCATGAATAATTTTATCTACAAGTGTAGTTTTACCATGATCCACGTGGGCGATAATGGCAATATTTCTGATAGGTTGCATGATGCTATTATTTTATTTATTGACCGGCTATGAAGGCAGATCGGGTTTGTTTTATTTAAAGTCTTCTTTTTTGATAGTAATTCTTCTGCCTCTGTATTTCAGAATTTTGCTACTATCCATTATTTTTGAAAACTTCTTATCTATTTCCACAAGGCAGTGCCTTTTTTGTATATCGATGTTTCCGATTTGCTTCTTGTTAAGTCCGGCGTGGCCAGCCAGGATATCAATGAGTATACCGGGATGGATATTATCTATTTTGCCGATATTGACGAAGAAAGTATCCATATGAGGATTGGAATGAAATGCTTTACCGGCTGGTCTCTCATCTCTGCTGCTGCGCTCATCCCTGCTGCCTCTTTCATCCCTTCTTTCATCCCTTCTACCATCACGTCCTCTGTCGTCTCTTCTGTCGTCTCTTCTGCCATCTCTTCCGCCTCTGTCATCTCTTCTTTCATTCAGCGAAATATTGAGGTCATCCTTTTCAACTTTTTTATAAAGTTTATTGAATTCCAAAGCCAGGATTTTTTCTATCAATTCCTGTTTGGTAAGGCCGTCAAAAGTTTCTGTGGCTTTAGCAATCATTTCATCATTGAGTTCGATGGTATCCGTATTGATTACTTTTTCAGTCCATTTCTCCAGTTTTTTATTGTACATCTGGGATTGGAGGGGCACTTTGATGTGTTTGATATCAATACCGATCGTGCGCTCGAAAAACCGGATGCGACCGATGTCCTGAGGTGTAACTATAGCCAGAGATGTGCCTTTTTTACCGGCTCTGGCTGTCCTTCCACTTCTGTGGGTATAGTATTCTGGGTTTTCGGGGAGAGAATAATGAACAACGTGCGTCAGCGAATCCACATCAATTCCTCTGGCTGCAACATCTGTAGCTACCAGGATAGAGGTGGTTTTATTTCTGAATTTTGCCATGACAGCATCTCTCTGTGACTGGGACATATCGCCATGTAGTGGTTCAGCCCTGTATCCTTCTTTATCCAGATACTCGGCCAGCTCTTGAGTGTCCATCTTAGTCTTACAAAAAATGACTCCATAAAAGTCTGTAAGATAATCCAGTACTCTTTTGAGAGCGGCCTCCTTATCATGTTTGTTTACGTAAATGTACTTATGGTCAATATTTTCATTGGTCTTGCTGTCGGACTGGATTTTAACCTCAAAGGGTTTTTCCATATAAGTTCCGATGATCCTGCGGATTTCAGGTGGCATAGTGGCTGAAAACAACCAAATAACTTTTTCCTCCGGAGTAAACTGAAGTATCTTGTCGATATCTTCCTGAAAACCCATATTGAGCATTTCGTCTGCCTCATCCAGGACCAAAAATTCAATCTGATCCAATTTGACAGCTTTTCTGTCTATAAGATCTTGTAATCTTCCCGGTGTTGCCACTAAAATGTGCGGAATATTCTTTTTGATATCCCTTATTTGGGTCGTAATAGGTGTACCACCATAAACAACCATGGTACGAAGCCCTTTTTTGTACTTTCCGAAATTTTCAAATTCTTTAGCTATTTGTTGTGCGAGCTCTCTAGTAGGAGCCAGAATCAACGCAAAAACTTTATTTTCTGTAGTGTCTAAAAAATGAAGTAGTGGTAGCCCGAAAGCAGCTGTTTTTCCTGTGCCTGTCTGTGCAAGGCCAATAAAATCAGGTTTTTCTGCTATTAATGTAGGAATAGACCTACTTTGAATTTCTGTCGGAGTGACAAAGCCTATTTCCTCCAGTGACCTTAAAATGTCGTCACTCAGGCCTAAATCTTTAAATGTCTGCAATTGTATATTTTATTTGAAGGCGCAAAGATAAGCAAAAATTTTGCATCAAGGCAGATAATGAAGCTAAAGATGAATAATCTTTTGTTAATCATTTTGTAATTAGGCTTGAAATATCTGATAATATCAGAATCTGCCCAATAAAAATTGTACACTTTTAAACCACCCCGGCTTTTTCCAGATGGTAATACTCCGCAAAAGTGATCATTTTTTCCTGAGATTCGTCCCACAATTTGTTGGAAGCCAGTTTTAAGCTTTCCCAAAATGTAATGATCGTAACGTACTGATTTATCCAGGGGTTATCCGCCAGTGCTTTTTTAAGGTTATAATTCGGAATGGCAGGATTGAGGTGGTGGATATGATGAATACCAATATTGCCGGTAAGCCAATTAAATATTTTGGGGACTTTATAATAAGTGCTGCCTCTAATAGCTGCCGTAAGGTAATCCCATTTATCTTTCCATTGTTTGTAAGCTTCTTCATGCTGGTGTTGTACGTAAAAAAACCATATAGCAATAATCGAAAAAAGTACCACTATGGTCAGGTGAGTCATAAAAAACTTGTACCAACCCAGATAGTAACCCAAAAACACAAAAATCGATGCTAAAACAATATTATTGAGCCAAAGCCTCCATGTTTCATTTTTAAAGACGTCCATGTTGATCATCGGCAATCTGTTATGTATCAAAACATAATAAACAGGACCAATAAAAAACATCACAGGAATCGATCTGTATATCCTGTATTTGAATCTTCCCCAGCGAGACAATGCTTTGTATTCCTTTACTGTAAGGGTGTCTATATCGCCTATGTCCCTCAGCTCGAGCTGTCCATTGTGGCTATGATGAATGTGATGAGATTTTGCCCAGTAATGATATGGTATGGTGCTGAAAAGGCTGCATATATATCCTATCACATTTCTGGCAGTAGTATTACTTAAAAATGACCTGTGTCCACAATCATGTTGAATAATAAATATTCTGACAAGAAAAAATGAATTGATGATTCCTAATAAAAATGTAATCCAGTAGCTGTAATCCAATGATATATACATCAGTATCCATATAGCTATGAAAGGCCCAAAAGAATTGATGACCTGGATGATGGCTTTAGATGTATTTGAAACGGTGTAACGGGAAAAGGACTTAATTAATGTCTTATCGATATTTAAATTTTCCACTGTGTGTGCTTTAGCAAATGAGGCTACAAAGGTAATCCATTATTTTTCATATCACTTATACCCACCACTTTTTTCCACATTAAATCGTTAAAGGCCATAACAATGTTTGCTACCTCTACATCATTGCAACTAAATTTATAGAAAACAAGAACAAAACACGACTCAGTGTCGTTAATTTATAAAAATATTATTTTGAAAGCACTTGGATTTTTATGTTTCGTAGTTTGTACTTTGTCAGGATGCTATAGTTTTAAGGGTATCGCTATCCCTACTGATGTAAACTCTTATTTTGTAGAAAACTTTCAAAACTCTGCTCCTCAGGCTCCGGGCGACATAAATCAACGATTTTCAGAAGCCCTGAGGGCAAAAATCAGAAACGAATCTCGTCTGGTATACAATGAAAAATCTCCTGATATCGAATTTTCAGGCACTATTACAGGCTTTAGGCTTACCCCGGAAGCTCCTCAAGCGGGCAATACTGTAGCTTTAAACAAATTGGAAATTACAGTTTCTGTCAATTATATCAATAATAATGATGAAGCTAAAAACTGGAAAAACAAACAGTTCTCTTTTTTCAGAACTTTCCCGAGTGATCAAGATTTTATAAGCATTCAGGATGGTCTTATCAATGAAATATTTAAACAACTGATGGAAAACATCTTTAATGACGCTTTTACAGGATGGTAAAAAAAGCCGTAAATTTGACTTCACAGCTTTTTTAGTATTTTAAATTCCAAAATTCATATTAACTTCTCCTGATGTGAAACACCATCATTCCGCATTGAAGGTCATAATTCCCTCTGGCAAACTCGAATTCTTTTGCTTTTCTCAATGCCAGTGAGACCAGGCTTTTTTTAGCTATCGTAGACAACGCTCCATTGAACTCAGCTTTGGTTACTTCACCCGCTTTATTGACACAGATATTGACTGTAACTTTCCCGTTTTCATCTGCGAGTATAAGAATGCTTGGTATCTCGTTGATTTTTCTTTTCCCCAATTCCTGACCATAAACATCTATAGATAAATCTTCATCTATGACAAAACTGTTGACAGTATCATCATTTTTGGGTAGGTTCTCATCTACTACAGGCTCAGAATCATCAATTATAGTAGAATCTTTAGCAACCACCTGTCCGCTTGCAGAACCCGCCGGAGGTGTTTCTTCCTCTTTGGTACCTGACGATAAAACCTCATCTTCACCAAGTTCATTGGGATTGGAAGGCTGTGATGCAGGCGAAGTATTACCTTGTGGTGGGTTGGAACCGCCACTTGTAACATCGGTATCAGGCACCTGATTGGGTTTGGTTTTCGTCTTGCTTATACCACATAGGTTCTTAGCTTTTATGGCTGCAGCCTGGCTTCCCAGATTCATGGCCATTTCATAGTCCTGACAAGCTTTTAGCAACATATCATTGTTTTCATAAATATCAGCCCGCCACTCATAATATTGTGCATTTTTATCTTCCAGTGCTATTGCAGCCGTCAAACTGTTGATGGCAGCGTTTTTGTCATTCATGGCAGCAAATGACCTCCCCAGCAAAGCGGCTGATGAACCATTGATACCTTTCAGGTCAATGTACTGTATAGCATCCATCTTGGCTCCTTTATATGCAGCCATAGCATATTTGGACATACCCCGGTGCACCAGAGCATCTTTATATTTGGGATCTTTAGAGATGACTGTGTTGTACTGGGCAATGGCTTCATCATACCTCCCTGTCTCAAAAAGGTATTCAGCCTTGACATAAATAAATCCTGTTTCCTCATCCAGGACTTGTGCTGTGACCACTTGAGCGATAAAAAGGAAAAATAAAAAATATCCTGCTGTTTTTAATGACTTCATTACTATTGTATTTATATATATAAAGACGGAATGGATATGTTTATTGTTAGTTAAAGTAATATTAAATAAAAAAAATGATTTCTTTTACTTTTTCTTTGTTACACCCTTTGTGGCGGTTGCTTTTTTGGCAGGTGTCTTTTTAGCAACTTCCTTTTTCTTAAATGCATCAGGTATTTCAGCCTCAATCCAGGACTTCACTACGTCTAGACTTACATTAAGCAATACTTCATCTTCTACTTTGGCACCATCCACTTTTGGGATTTTAATATTATTTTTTCCAAATTTAATATATGGGCCCCATCGTCCGTTTTCGATAGATATTTTTTCTGATGGCCAGTTTTGTATGTATCTGTTGGCTTCTTTTTCTACTTTGGCTTCTATCAGTTCTACCGCCTGCGCTTCATTTATTGTTTCCAGTTTAAACCTGACAGGTATATTAATAAATAAATCGTTCCATTTTACAAAAGGTCCGAATCTGCCTTTACCTTTGGTGATGGGCATACTTTTATAGTGGCCAATGGGTGCATTTTCGTCCAATTTTGCCTCAATGAGGGGAGACGCATCATCCATAGTCATAGTCATAGGATCAAGTGTTCTGGGTAGGTTTATATACAAATCCCCCACTTTGATATAAGGGCCAAATCTGCCCGTATTAACTGAAATTTCTTCGTTATTGTATGTACCCAGGTTACGCGGAAGTTTAAAAAGTTCCATGGCTTCATCAAAAGATATAGTCTCCATGGATTGCCCTGGTTTAAGATTGGCAAATCTGGGCTTTTCGCCTTCCTTCACTTCATCCCTGTCGCCAATCTGTATGACAGGACCGAATCTAGTCATTTGTGCAATCACAGCATAACCTGATACCGGATCTTTGCCCAGTTCTCTTTTCCCTTTGGCTCGTTCGGCATTTTCCAGAGTACTCTCCACTTTATCATGAAAAGGTCCGTAAAAATTTTTCAACATACCTTTCCAATCTACCCCATCCGTAGCAATTTTATCCAGTTGGTCTTCGACATTGGCTGTAAAACCATAATCCATGATTTTTTTCGAAATGTTCGGTAAGGAAATCACTGACTACCATGCCCAAATCTGATGGATAAAGACAGTTTTTTGTTGTGCCTGTTATTTCAGATTTAGTTTTATTTTCTATGATACCATTCTTTAATGACAACTGACGGAATTTCCTTTCTACACCTTCCCTGCTTTCTTTAGTGACATAGCCACGCTCGTCCTCCATGATTTTAGAAATTGTCCGGAGCATAGGTAGATGGGCGTCCAATACCCAGTTCTTCCAGCTTTTTCACAAGACTAGCTTCTGTATATCTTCCGGCAGGCCTTGTAAAACTCTCAGTTGCATCCATTTGCTTTAAATCCAACACTTGCTGCAACCTCAGAGGAGGAAGCATCCCTTTTGTTTCTTCGTCTTCGTCTTCATCTGTTGACTCCAGATATACTTTTAGGAATCCATCAAATTTCAAAACTTCACCTACGGCTTCCAGTTGTTTGTCGCGCATGGTGGAGATATCTATTTTAACTATGGTTTTCTCAATTTCAGCTTCTGACATCTGTGATGCGATGCTTCTTTTCCATATCAGATCATAGAGTCTTTGCTGATCTCTGTCTGGCCCGATATTTTTGCGTTCCATATATGTGGGTCTGATGGCTTCGTGTGCTTCCTGAGCATTTGCAGTTTTGGATTTATACTTTCTGGGATGCAGATATTGTTTACCAAAACTACTTTCGATCTCTTTAGAAATAGCATCCATAGCAGTTTCACTGAGATTGGAAGAATCTGTACGCATATATGTAATGTATCCTTCTTCATACAACCTTTGGGCCGTAGACATAGTCCTGTTTACCGAAAAACCTAGTTTCCTGCTGGCTTCCTGCTGCAATGTGGAAGTCGTAAAAGGAGGTGCAGGAAACCTCTTCAAAGGTTTTTTCTCTATACTACCTATAGTGAATGTAGCTCCATTGGCTTTTTTTAGAAAATCCTCAGCCTCCATCACGTTATCAATCCTGGTAGTGTATGCTGATTTAAGCTCTACTTTTTCGCCCCTGCCGTTATCGACATTAAATAATGCCTGAATTTTAAATAATGGTGTTGTATTAAAGTTTTGAATTTCTCTTTCGCGCTCCACTATCAGCTTGACAGCAACAGACTGAACTCTGCCCGCTGACAGTTTATTTTTAACTTTACGCCAAAGTACTTCTGATAATTCGAAACCGACGATCCTATCCAGAATACGTCTTGCCTGCTGTGCATTAACAAGATTTACGTCCACAGTCCTGGGGTTGGAAACAGCTCGTTGTATAGCTGGTTTGGTGATTTCTGAAAAAACAATTCTTTTTGTGGTCTTTACATCCAGCTTCAGCTCCTGACAAAGATGCCATGATATTGCTTCCCCTTCGCGGTCCTCGTCCGTGGCCAGCCAGACTTCAGAAGACTTTTTAACTTGATCTTTGAGTTCTCTGACCACTTTGGCTTTCTCAGGTGATACAACATAAGATGGCTCAAAATTATTCAGAATATCTATACCTTTATTGCCTTTTTCGAGATCCCGGATATGCCCAAAACTGGACTTGACTACAAAATCTGATCCAAGGATTTTTTCTATAGTTTTAGCCTTTGCAGGGGACTCTACTATCAGTAAGTTTTTGCCATTCAAAAATTGATTTAAATTATTTAAAAACAAATCACAGCCTGGTGGGGGTTCACATTTCTGGTCTTACCCGAAGCTATAAAGGCACAAAACTATACATTTTCTGTATTTATTACGAAATTGTTATATATTTTATTAAACTATGAGAACCCCCATCATGATAAGCGGTATGCATTATTGTGGTAAATGGGCTAAAAATGTCTTTCCAAGATATGTCCTCTCAGCCATTTAATCTTCCAGTAAGTCAGGTCTTTTTTCTTGGGTTATCCTCAACGATGCTTCAAAACGCCATTCGTCAATCAGGCGCTCATTACCTGACAACAATACATCCGGCACCTTCCATCCCTTGTAATCAGCGGGTCTTGTAAAAACCGGTGGTGCCAATAAATTGTCCTGAAAAGAATCTGTAAGGGCACTTGTTTCATCATTTAGTACACCAGGAAGCAAGCGGCCTATTGCGTCTACCACTATGGCAGCCGCCAGCTCGCCGCCTGAGAGAACAAAATCGCCGACAGAAATCTCCATTGTCACATGTATATCCCTTATGCGCTGATCGATACCTTTATAGTGACCACAAATCAGCAAAAGATTTTCCTGACAGGAAAGGTAATTGGCTGTTTTCTGATTAAAAGTTTTACCATCAGGAGTCAGATAAATCACCTGATCATACTTTTTAACTGCCTTTAATTCTGATATACAATTATCCAATGGCTCGCACATCATCACCATACCTGCACCTCCACCGTACTGATAATCATCTGTCTGGTGATACAATCCCAGCCCGTAAGGCCTGAGATTGATAAGCTGGACGGTCAGAATACCTTTTTCGGCCGCTCGCTTCATGATGGAGTGCTCGAAGGGACTCTTCAGCAAATCGGGTACAATAGAAATGATGTCAATTTGCATAGTATGTCAAATATAAATGATTCTTGTACGCCTGTACAAGGTGAAATCTCAGATAATACTGACTACTATTCGTTAATCCCCAGTAGTTCTACCTCAAAAATCAAAGCTGCATATGGTGGAATCACATTGCCGGCTCCTCTCTCGCCGTAAGCCAGTTCTGATGGTATAAACAGTTTCCATTTATCACCTACAGACATCAACTGAACACCTTCTGTCCACCCCTTGATCACCTGATTGAGACCAAAGGAAATAGGTTCTCCTCTCTCTACAGAACTATCAAAAACTTTTCCATTGATCAACATTCCATGGTAGTGAACTTTGACCTTATCTGTCGCAGTAGGCTTAGCACCACCCGCTCCTTTGGTCATGACCTCATATTGTAACCCACTAGGCAGTGATACTACACCTGGTTTCTTAGCATTTGCAGCCAGAAAATCTCTGCCTTCTTTAGATTTCATTTCTGTCATGTATTGGGTAAAGATATAATTGGCTTTGTCTTTGTCCATCTTCATTGCCTTATTTTGCATAGCATCAGTAAATGCCTTAGTATATAATTTGTGGTTGATATTTTTTGCATTTTTGCTTTTAAGATCCTCCGCTGCTGCCATACCTGCTGCATAAGAAATACTATCTATCTTACTACTCAATTTCTGAGCAAAACTTATAGATGAAAAAAACAAAAACAAACTTGCCAGTAATCCAAATAATCTCATTTTATTGTTGGGTTGAATGATGAAGAAAAAAAATTTAATAACCTTAAAAACACATACTTATGCTCATTTTTTTAGTTCCGCATAGTATTTATAAAAATATGGTATAGTCTCTATACCCTTATAAAAATTGAAAAGACCATAATGCTCATTAGGTGAATGGATATCATCAGAATCCAACCCAAATCCCATCAAAACTGTTTTGACATTAAGCACTTTTTCAAATAAAGCCACTATGGGAATGCTACCTCCCCCTCTCACAGGTATAGGTTCTTTGCCATAAGAAGAATTCATTGCCATAGCAGCTGCTTTATATTCAGGTGTGTCTGATGGGGTCACTGCAGCCTCGCCCCCATGGTGAGGACGCACTTCAACTCTGACACCAGGAGGTGCTATGCTTTCAAAATGTTTTTTAAACAGTGCGGTAATCACATCACTTTTCTGATTAGGTACAAGCCTCATACTTATTTTTGCAAAAGCTTTGGCTGGAAGTACGGTTTTAGCTCCTTCCCCAATGTATCCGCCCCAAATCCCATTGACTTCCAGTGTAGGTCTGATAGATGTCTGTTCGAGGATGGTATAATCACTCTCCCCCATTGTATCATGAATACCTAAGCTTTGCATGTATACATCTCTATCAAATGGAGCCTTGTTCATTGCTGTGCGCTCTTCTGATGAAACTTCTGCCACATCATCGTAAAATCCCGGTATTGTAATGTGTTTATTCTCGTCTTTTAGGGAGGCTATCATGTCACAAAGTACCTGAGCAGGATTAGCTACAGCACCGCCATACACTCCGGAATGAAGATCCTTATTGGCTCCAATGACTTCCACCTCCACATAGCTAAGACCCCTTAATCCGACTGTAATGGATGGAATATCATTTGCTATGACAGATGTATCCGAAATCAATACAACATCACACGTAAGCATTTCTTTATACTCATTGCAGAAAGTGCCCAGATTGGAAGAACCTATCTCCTCTTCGCCTTCTATCATAAATTTGACATTACATGGGAGTGACTGATGACTGACCATGGCTTCAAAAGCCTTCACATGCATAAACATCTGCCCTTTGTCATCACACGATCCTCTTGCAAAGATGGCCCCGTCAGGATGTAAAGCTGTTTTTTTGATGACTGGTTCGAAAGGAGGACTTTCCCATAACTCTAAAGGATCTGGTGGTTGCACATCGTAGTGGCCGTAAACCAGTACAGTAGGTAATGACGCATCTATTGTATGTTCACCATAAACGATGGGATGGCCCTTGGTAGGATAAATATGTACTTTCTGACAACCAGCTTTTATAAGGCTTTCAGCAACCAAGTCAGCAGTTTTTGCTACCTGATCTTTGAATCCCGGATCCGCACTTACTGAAGGTATACGCAGCATTTCCAGTAATTCTGAAAGAAACCGCTCTTTATTTTCATTTATATATTGCTGTACTGCACTGTTCATGGCTTAATTTTTTACGTTTTTGACAAATGACTTCCCCATGTTGTACAGGGTAAAACTATATTTATCTGCAGACTCTTCAATTATTTTTGAGGTCGGCTTTCCAGCTCCGTGACCTGCGCTCTTTTCTATTCTTATGAGTACCGGATTGGGTCCATTATGTTTAGCCTGTAAGGCTGCTGCAAACTTAAATGAGTGTGCAGGTACCACCCTGTCATCGTGATCTGCCGTAGTTACCAATGTGGCAGGATATGCAACCTCTTTGACATTATGTACGGGAGAATACCCCAGAAGATATGAAAACATCTCCTTGCTTTGTTCAGATGTACCGTAATCATATGCCCAACGTGCCCCAGCTGTGAAAGTGTGGTATCTAAGCATGTCCAGTACTCCTACTGCAGGAAGTGCAACTTCAAATAATTCCGGCCGCTGAGTCATGCAAGCTCCAACAAGCAGACCGCCATTAGATCCTCCCGAAATAGCCAGGTAATCCTTTGAAGTGTAGTTGCCGGCAATTAAATACTCTGCTGCTGCTATGAAATCATCAAATACATTTTGTTTTTTCATTTGTGTGCCCTGGTCATGCCATTTTTTACCATATTCGCCACCACCTCGCAGGTTTGGTACTGCAAATATCCCACCCTGCTCCATCCATACTGCATTCGAAATACTAAAAGCGGGAGTAAGGCTAATATTAAATCCACCATAACCATACAACATGGTTGGGTTTTTACCATCCAGTTTCAAACCCTTTTTATGGGTGATCATCATTGGTATCTTAGTACCGTCTTTTGAACTATAAAAAACCTGCCTGGACTCGTATTTTTCAGGATCGAAATCAATTTTCGGTTTAATATACAGATCTGAAATGGATTTTGCCGGGTTATACTTATAAATGCTGCCAGGATTGACATAGTTTGTAAATGAATAATAGACTTCCTGCTCTTTTCGTTTCGCACCTCCCAAGGATGCAGTACCGGCTCCCGGTAATTTAATCTCACCAATTAGTTTCCCTTGATAATCGTACTGTTTTATCATGGACAATGCATCTTTCATATAGTGTGCAAAAATAAAACCACATCCAGTGCTGACATCCAATACGTTTTGTGTTTCGGGTATAAAATCTTTCCAGTCGGTTGATTTGGGTGTTGCAGCATCTGCTGTTACTACTTTTTTATTGGGAGCATTAAGATTGGTAACAATATAAAGCTTAGTACCTTCATTATCTGCTACATAGCTGTCACTATCGAAATTATCTACCAAAGTCACTACTTTGCCTTGAGTGTCCTGAAGGTCAATCATATATAATTCATTGCCTGAAGTAGAGTTGGATGCAGATATAAAAAGATATCTGTCATCTTCTGTAACAGACCCACCTACATATCTTCTTTTTATTTTGTCTCCGAAGATCACTTTGTCATTCTTTTGGGGAGTCCCCAACTTGTGGTAATACAATTTGTGCTGATCAGTTTTAGCGGAAAGTTCTGATCCCTTTGGCTTATCATAACTTGAGTAATAGAATCCATCATTATTTTTCCAGGATAAATCACTGAATTTAACATCTATCAGGGTGTCTTCCAGTATTCTTTTATCATTGATGTCGATGATGATTACCTTACGCCAGTCAGATCCACCTTCAGATATCTGATACGCTGCTTTTGAGCCATCTTTTGAGAAATTTATACCTGCAAGAGAAGTAGTGCCATCTTTGGAAAAAGTATTGGGGTCAAGAAATACTTCGGCATCCTCAACTCCTTTTCTGCGCCACAATACAAATTGGTTTTGAAGGCCATCGTTCTTGTAAAAATAAGTAAATTCTCCTTCCTTAAAAGGGGCACTGAATTTTTCATAATTCCATAGTTTCTCCAGTCTTTCTTTGTAGTCCTTTCTAAATGGTATTTTATCCAGATATCCACTTGTCACCTTATTTTGGGCATCAACCCATGCACCGGTTTCTGAAGACAAATCGTCCTCCAGCCATCTATACTCATCAGTTATTAGGGTGTCAAAATACTTGTCCTGAACGGTATCGAGCCTGGTTGTCGGGTATTTTAATGATTCTTGAGGAGCTGAGGTCATATCTTTTTCTTTACAGGCAAAAAATAAAATTGCCCACGCAATAAGTATAAGTCTGTACATGGTTGGTGTGATATTGATGTTAAAACAAATAATAATCATTGAAACATCAAAAGTAGAACAAAATTGATAGAAGTATATCTAACCAGGTGTTATTTTTTATCATTCACCATAGAATTAAAGTGGCTATCTCTGCAATAATTATTGGCAAATCTTCTCCACATGGTGTGTTTGTGATGATCTCCTGCATAAAATGACAAAATCATTTCAAAATTATGCTCATCTACGTATGAATCATATGATCCGATTTTTTTAAATTGCTCATTCAGAAAAGCAATCGAAGGAAAAGACATATTTCCTGCCAAAAGCTCTGCTGCCAGCTCATGAAAGTCATATTTGCCGATTCTGACACTGGTGTATGCTTTGTCTGCCACAATCTTATCTGAGGATAGAGCATTGACCTTAAATGCGTAAAAATTCTGATTAATAAACTTTGAAATATGGTCTGATGAGAGGGTTGTTTCCTCCATATATCTGCACCATTTGCATCCATCATAATAGAAATAGATCAAAAATTTTTTGTTTCCTTTCTGTATTTTTTCAGATGCCACGTCCCAGGAAGTCCATTTGATTTTGTTTTGACTGATGGCGGGTAAGGCTAATAACAATAAAACATAAAACAGTAAAAATCTCAGTTGCATGTTAAACTTTTTCAAATACTCGTATTCAACCATTAATGTACAAAAGTAATCATTCTAAAACATTCTAAACCCCAAGACATAACTAAAAACTTCATTTTAATAAAATTTTAACAGTTTAAAAGAGCTCTTTGAGAAATTTACAAAAACCAAAAGTAATTTCTGCATTATTATTTTGATGACAAATAATGGGTGCGTATATTTGTTAAATCCTTATATAATTTAAAATTATTATAGAAATATGATACATCAACATGCCGTTAGTTGGTTTGAAATACCAACACTAGACCTTGACAGGGCTAAAATATTTTACGAAACGATCATGGAAATCACTCTGCATCCCATGGAATTCCCGGGGTTTAAAATGCTGATTTTCCCTACTTTAGACCCAATGAATAGTATCAGTGGTGCATTGGTGAGTACATCGCATGGCTTCTATAATCCTTCTCTTACCGATGGCGTGCTGATTTATCTCAATGCGAATCCGGATGTTCAATTGGTTTTGGACAGAGTCCTCGGAGCAGGAGGAGATATCTTAATTCCAAAAACTCAGATATCGGAAGATCATGGGTTCATGGCTGTCATTAGAGATACTGAAGGCAACCGGATTGCTTTGCATGCTGTCCCTGAAAAGTAAAATGCCTGATACCTCAAGCAAAAAAATAAACAAGGGTTCAACAATACAAATCATTGAATTATAAGTAAGATAAAGGGTGAAATTATTTGAAATGAAAAATATTCATAGCATTTAGCACCTTAAAACGGTGTTATTTTGTACTTTTAGACCGGAAAAATTAAATAGGTATGTTGAACAGGTTCAGTTGCTGGGTCATTTTAAGTCTTTTTGCCTTCTCAGGGTATTCTCAATCAGGTTTTACTACATTAGGTGGTGCCAATTTCCTGGGATACTCAAGGGCAGGTATTAATATTTCTGGTATAGAGTCGATTTATATGAACCAGGCTGGTTTGACAGGTGTAAAAAATATTGCCTTTGATATCAGTGCAGAGCGCAGATACAATCTGGAAGATCTAACTAATATATCTGTCGCCGGAGCCAAATCTTTTAAGTTCGGCACTATTGGTATTATATTGTCCAATTTTGGTTTTACTGACTATAATGAACAGAAATTTGGTCTCGCATATGCCAGACAACTCAATAAATCTATTTCTTTAGGTGGTATGTTCGACCTGCTCAGATACAATGTGACATCAGTGGGGAGCAAAAATATTATGACCTTCGAAGTAGGTATACAAATGAAATTAAATAAAGACTTTAGTGTCGCCACACATGTATTCAGTCCCGGCAATATCAATGTAGCAGATGGAACAGACCTGGGCGCAAGATTCAGATTGGGCTTAAAGTACTCCCCGTCCCCCAAAGTCTTCATTTTGGCTGAACTAGATAAACTTATTTACAGAAATCTGGAATATAAACTGGGCATTTCATATCAGGTCGTTAAACCACTCAATCTGCGAATCGGTATCAATCCAACAACACAGGTATATAGTTTTGGTGCTATGTTTTCATTCAAAGAGACCTACAGAATTGCCTCGGCTGTGGCTTTAAATAATAATCTTGGTAATACACCCGCCTTTACATTCCAATATCAGGACTGATTTTCACAAGCCCTTCACACTTAACCATTAGTCATTGAAAATCCTTTATCTGACATCCCGATTCCCTTATCCACTGGAAAAAGGAGATAAACTCAGAGCTTTTTATCAAATAAAAGAACTGTCTAGATATCATGATATCCACCTATTGAGCATTACAGATGAGGAACCTCTCAAAAAGGACCTGGAAAAGCTTTTTGAACTAACAAAAACAATGCATATCATCCGTATTACACCGGCTGAACGCTATATTTCTCTTTTACACGCATTTTTTAATGGTCTTCCATATCAGATTGCCTGGTTTTACAGCCATGCAATTAACAAGAAAATCATGCATATCACCCAGGAAATACAACCTGACCATGTATTTTGTCAATTGCCCAGAATGGCTGAGTATTGTATGGATATGCCCTATAAAAAAACGATGGACTACATGGATTGTTTTGGTGTTGGCATGAAGCGAAGGGCTGTTGTTGCAAGTGGATGGGCATCATGGATCTATCACCTGGAGGCAAAACGCATGATCAGGTATGAGGAGACTATTTCTGAAAAATTTGAGCACCTAACCATCATTTCCCAACAGGATAAAGATCAGTTTACATTTGCACTGGCAAAAAATATTCATGTCATAACCAATGGTGTGGGACCAGGATTTTTACATTACTCAGGTGAAGACCCTAAGAAATATGATCTTGTCTTTGTAGGCAATATGGGTTACCTTCCAAATATCGAATCTGTAGAATACCTGATCACACAGATTCTACCTTTATGTCCAAGTGAAATGACAGTGCTCATCGCAGGGGCCAATCCGGCATATCGCGTAAAAAAATTAATGTCTCACAGGGTGACAGTCAGTGGTTGGATAGATGATATTCGCCATGCCTACGCATCATCCCGTATATTTGTAGCACCTATGTGGTCAGGAACAGGTCAGCAAAATAAAATACTTGAAGCCATGGCAATGGGAATACCATGCATCACTACAGCATCAGTTAATAATGCTATTGGTGCCATGCCCGGCAAAGAAATTATGATAGCTGAATCTCCAGGGGAATATGTGTCAGCTATACTAAAATTACTGTCAGATGCATCACTATATTCGCAAGTTAGCAGCAACTCGAAAAAATTTGTGGAAGTAAACTTCGACTGGAAACAAAACGGATTGAAAATATGTGCTATTTTTGCGGAAAATAATAACATTCATGTCAGTTGAAACCATTCAAGCCCAAGAAATCAAACTCAATACAATAACAGAAGCCATTCAGGATATCAAAGATGGGAAGATTATCATTGTTGTGGATGATGAAGACAGAGAGAATGAGGGCGATTTTATTTGTGCCGCTGAAAAAATCACGCCTGACCATATCAATTTTATGGCTAAGTTTGGTCGTGGTTTGATATGTACACCGATTCTGGAGCAAAGAGCAAAGGAGCTTGAGCTAGAGCTCATGGTCAAGTCTAATACAGCCATGCATAATACAGCATTTACCGTTTCTATAGACCTAATAGGACATGGGTGTACTACAGGAATTTCTGCTTACGACCGTGCCACAGGTATCAAGGAACTGATCAATCTCCATACAAAGCCAAATGATTTTGCCAGACCGGGACATATATTTCCTTTGATTGCCAAAGAAGGTGGAGTTTTAAGGCGTACTGGGCATACAGAAGCAGCAGTGGACCTGGCTAAGCTGGCAGGTTGTTATCCTGCAGGAGTATTGGTAGAAATCCTGAATGAAGATGGTTCAATGGCACGACTTCCCCAGCTATTTGAATTGGGACAAAAACTGGGAGTGAAAATCATTTCCATCAAAGACCTGGTGGCATACCGAATGCAGACAGAAAGGCTTGTCCAGGAGGAAATGGAAACTGAGATAGAAACGTCATTCGGCAAATTTCTAGTGAAGGCATTCAGACAAACAACTTCAGGTGATTTGCACCTAGCTTTTATTATGGGGACAATTGATGACAATGAGCCCACATTAGTCAGAGTCCACTCCAACACTGAAACAGGTGATATATTGGGTATACTTTTTGACGGATATGCAGAACAGCTTGCACGTTCACTGCAAACCATTGCGAAAGCGAAAAAAGGAGTTTTGTTGTTTATGCGGCATGGAGAGAAGACCGAATCTATACTGGAAAAACTAAAATCCCTGGATAATAACCCATCCAATAATCCTCCTACATCTGATGAACAAAGAGATTTCGGAACAGGTGCACAAATATTGAGAGAAATCGGTGTTTCGAAAATAAAATTGATTTCCAATCACAGGAAAAAAAGAATTGGGCTCGTAGGTTATGGTCTTGAAATAGTAGAGAATATATTTTTGGAATCATGATGAAACTTAGTTTTGATCCATTTCCAATATTGTCTTCGGAGAGGCTGGAATTCAGAGCTATGCATGTAGGGGACGTACATGAAGTTTTTGCCATGCGAAGTGACCCGGATACCATGAAATTTATTCCCAGGCCATTAGCCAAAAATCTGGATGATGCTTTGGCCCATATTAAAATGGTTGAAGATACCATTCATAACAAACAAGGCATTAATTGGGCTATCACTCTGAAAAATGAAACAAAAATGATTGGCATAGCAGGCTTTTATAGGATAAAACCAGAAAGTTACAGATCTGAGCTGGGATATATGCTATTGCCTGAATACCGAAATCAGGGGTACATTTCAGAGGCAATAAAAACGGTGCTTCAATATGCTTTTAATCAGCTAGATTTTAATTCAATAGAAGCTGTCATAGATCCGGATAATTTTGCTTCTGAACGCGTCCTGCAAAAAAATGGTTTTATAAAAGAAGCCCATCTAAGAGAAAATGAACTCTGGGAGGGAAAGTTTCTGGATACCGTCATATATTCTTTACTAAAGAGGAACTTTGACCCAAATAAAATCTGTAGTTTGAACTAATCAGTTTGCCGTCTACCACTGAGGGCAGAAGTTGTCATCATTATGATACTCACCAATATAGATCAAACTAATCTCCAAAGAAGACAATGATTTCCTATCTTTGACAAGACTCCCTACATTCTGGTCATAACTAAATCCTAAAATAAAGTTATTCATCTCAAGACCAAACATGCCAATGACGGACTCCATTCCAAAATTATTATAATTCTTTACACCTCGTAAGTATGGTCCAAGCAACAGATACTGACCTGCTGTTTTTGATATCTTATACCTGAATGTAGCACCCAGATTCAACTCGGAATGGGGACCCTGTACAAGTGCATTGACCCGGGGTTGGATGGACATTCTGTTTCCCGTTTTAATGGAAGCTCCTGTGTGAACACTCCATTTGGCTTGTAAAATATCAGTTTTGGAAATTTGAGGGTCTATGATGTCAGGGGTGTTAAAAAAAGATATATTAGGTTTAGTGGCGTGGAAATAACCTGCCCCTGCGTGAAAGCTAAAGCTCTTATTTGGTGTGATACTATAGTAAATACCCATATTAATATCTGCATATGCCCGATTATTGGGTGGTAGGTTTTCGCCACTTACTAATGTATACCCATCAATGGCATTGAACTGGTCCTGAAATGTTAAATCCTCATAGTTGATGGTTTTTTGGAAAATACCTCCCTGTATACCAATTCCCAAGTATTGTTTTGTCTTTTTATCCAAAGATTTGTGGTACGCCGCAGTGAGCATAATCTGATTTGTATTTAAATCAAAGCTAGAGACTCTATCACCAAAAAAAGTGATACCCAAAGCTACAATGTCCTGTACATTTTTATTCCCGTAATTTACATTAAACTTGACATCACCGCTGACCGCAAAAGTTTTGAGAGGATCATCCACAGCGGACCTCCATTGATCCCTGTAAATGGCAGAAATCCTGAAAGTACCGGTATAAGTCCCTGCAATAGCGGGATTTAAAGTCAGTGGCGAAGCATAAAACTGAGAAAAATGCGCATCTTGAGATGAAACCTTCAAAGCAGAACCACTCATAAAAATCATCAAAACCACTTGCAATTTAAATAAACAGAGCAGATTCTTTCTATTTCCCTTATGTTCCTTACTACAAATAAATTGACCGATGATTGATTCCATTCATAAAAATTTAGGCACAAAACTAATTAAATATATCCATTCATTATTCGATTTGAAAAATAATGGACTGATTTTTGAATAACTGTAACAATAACAAATATAAAACGTAACTGAGCCTTTAAATAGTATATATCAGCATACATGTCCAGGAAAAAAAAGATTGATACCAGGCATTTGTTTCATGGCATTTGTCATCTTAATGTTATTCCCGTATTGCGGAAAACTGAGGATGACCAGGGAATGATTAGTCAGATGCTATTCGGTGAGACGTGTATAATCCTGGAGAAAAAAAATAAACACTGGTTTAAGATCCAAACCACGGAATGTAATATCACAGGATGGGTCAGATCTATTCAAATAACGCTGATTTCTGAAAATGATTATTCTCTATATCAAACAAAAACAGCCACGGCTCTGGAAATTTGTCACCCTGTTTTTAATGATGAATATTCGAAATCCATAGTAATGGGTTCAACCCTACCCCTTTTTGATGGCATCTCCTGTACCATGCCGGATAATAAATATGTGTATAATGGCCAGGCCGCACAATCCGGAGGTCTGGAATTGAATCCCGAAATATTGGTTAAAATAGCCCGAAGATATTTATTCAGTCCTGAATTGCAGGGCGGTAGATCACCATTTGGCATAGATGGTGGTGCGCTGATCCAAAATGTATTCCGATTTTTCGAAATTTCTTTACCGCGATTCCCCCATGAGCAATATATGTATGGAGAAATCATTGATTTTGTAGAGCTGGCACAGGAGGGCGACCTTGCTTTCTGTCAGGATGAAAATGGTCAGATAACACATGCAGGCATCGTCATAGGTGATAAAAAAATTCTGCATTGTTATGGTTGTGTCCGGATCGACAAGCTGGATCATTTTGGATTTTACAATGCTGAATTGAGAAAATACACGCATAAACTCAGGATCATCAAAAGGGTCATATGACTCCGTTTTAGATTTAAGTACTTTTTAAAATCTAACTTACATCCAGAATAATCATTAGGTTTTGTTACGAGACGAAATTATACAATATAGCTATAAAGCACATGAAAGCCGTTTAAAAAGCCATACGAAATGCTTTTTAGCTTGAACCACGAACAACTGAATCATGGCTTCGGTAAATGTAATATTACTGGGTTAAACCCTGGTACAGCCCGTGCCCCAAGCCCAAAAACTGCATTAAATCACATCAATACATGATGAGGGTCATATTTTTGGCTTTGTATCCTTTCTAACTTGCAGCCATTTAAATGGTAAAAGGAAAAATCATGAAATGAGCATGAGCAGTAAGCATATAAACCGTGATGATTATTTTTCATGCGAATTCCATCTGATCTTAAAATTCAAATAAAATTTAACAGATGAATGAGTCAATCAAATACCCTGGTGTAAAAACTGTAATGGATGGAAATACTGCAGCAATCATGTGCGAGCGTGAGTCTACTGATGCTGCAGGCGCATACCCTATCACCCCATCCACCCAAATGGGTGAATACTGGGCAGAAGAAGCAGCTAAAGGCCATCTCAACATATCAGACAGGCCGTTGATCTTTATCGAGCCCGAAGGCGAACACGCAGCGGCAGCAGTTACTGCCGGTCTTTCTATGACAGGTTTGAGAGCAGCCAATTTTTCTTCCGGTCAGGGTATTGCCTACATGCATGAATCACTTTATGCTGCCGTAGGTAAAAGATTGACTTATGTCCTCAATATTGGTGCAAGGGCGATGACCAAATCCACCCTCAATGTACATGCAGGACATGATGACTATCATGCCATAGATGACACAGGGTTCTTCCAGCTATTCGCCAAAAATGTACAACATGTAGCTGATATGAACATTATAGCGCACCGAATAGCGGAATTAGCTCTTACCCCGGGTGTCATTGCTCAGGATGGATTTTTAACGACGCACCTTATAGAATCCTTATATCTTCCGGAGAGAAACCTGATAAGAGACTATTTGGGTAGGCCTGATGATATCATAGATACTCCCACTCCTGCACAGAAAATCATTTACGGCGATCAGCGTCGACGTATACCTGAAGTCTGGGATGTGGACAACCCTATGATGGCTGGTATCGTGCAAAATCAGGATTCCTATATGCAGAGTGTAGCATCGCAAAGACCATTCTTCTTTGACCACATCAAACAGCTGGCAGATCAGGCTTTTAGAGAATATGCGCAATTGACAGGCAGATATTACGAAAGAGTGATGTCTTATAAATCGAGAGATGCCGAATATCTTATTTTAGGACAAGGCAGCCTTATACCAAGTGCAGAGGTAGTATCAGATTATTTACGTGAAACAAGAGGCATAAAGGTCGGTGTAATTGACCTTGTTATGTTCAGGCCATTTCCTGCAGATTTATTGTCTCAGCTATTGAAAGGTAAAAAAGGTGTGGTAATATTAGAAAGATTAGACCAGCCTTTGGCAGAGGATTTACCAATAGCTAGAGAAGTCAGAGCCGTACTTTCAAAATGTCAGGAAAATGGTATAGCTCAAAAGAACCTACCCTACCCTGATCTGGATGTATACAGAACAGGAGATACACCCGCTATTTATTCAGGATCATTCGGTATGGGGAGCAGAGACCTACAGCCTGAAGGTATCATCGGAGCAGTAGAAAATATGCTTCCTGACGGAAAACATAAAAAACAGTTTTATCTTTCTATAGACTTCCTGAGAGATGTACCTTACACACCTAAACAAAAATTATATCAGGAATCCATTTCTGATGCATATCCCAACATCAAAGATTTGAGCGTGAGAGGAAGCGAAAATCCTAACATGATGCCAAAAGATGCTATCACCGTAAGATTTCACTCTATCGGTGGCTGGGGAGCGATCACGACAGGTAAAAATCTGGCGATGACGCTTTATGATCTGCTCGGTTACGAAATAAAAGCCAATCCGAAATATGGTTCTGAGAAAAAAGGTCAGCCTACTACATATTATCTTGCCGCTGCTCCTGAACCAATCAAAATCAATTGTGAATATTTTTTTGTCGATGTAGTGTTGTCACCGGACCCCAATGTATTTAAACATACCAATGCCCTGGCAGGATTGAAACGAGGCGGATGTTTCATCATCCAGAGCGATCAGGAAAAACCCGAAAAAGTATGGGCCAACATACCTGCACCTTATCAAAAAGTTATTATAGAACAGGAAATTCATATTTTCTATATCGATGGCTTTAAAATAGCCAGAGAAGAAGCTACAGATGTTGAGTTACAACTCAGAATGCAAGGTATCGCCTTTCAGGGCGCATTTTTTGCAGCGTCTCCACTGATGCAAAAGGCCAATCTGAATGATGTTGAACTGTTGAAAGCCATCGAAGATCAGTTAATGCACAAGTTCGGTTCCAAAGGTCAGCGAGTGGTGGATGATAACATGAGAGTGGTTAAACGTGGATTTGATGAAGTGAGAGAAATCAAGATTAAAGAAATCAGTACCATTAGTCCCGAAAAGGTCAATGGCAAACCTGCACTTCCTCTCCCGACGATGCTGAAAAGTACTCCTCAGAGTCAGTCAAAATTGAGTGATATTCACAGATTTTGGGAGCAAACCGGTAATTTCTACCTTCAGGGAATGGGTAATGACAACATCACAGATCCATTTATAGGTCTGAGCGTGATGCCTGCCACTACTTCTTTATTCAGAGATATGACAGGAATCAGATTTGATCACCCATCATGGATACCCAATAATTGTACGGCCTGCGGTAATTGTTATACTGTTTGTCCAGACACGGCTATACCCGGTTTAGTAAGCACTTTGTCAGATGTATTGGAGACCATAGTCAAGAGAGTCAAGAAAAATCACGGCAATGTAGAAGTGCTTCCAAAAGCAGTGCGACAGATGGAAAGTCACATCCGAACACTCATGAATCAACCTAAAAATGGTGCGACTGTCAATACTTACATCAACCATGCTATCTCCAAAATGATCTCGGAGAGTAATGGTGACGAAAATGTAGTCAGAGAGTTTGGCTGGTTTAAAGACGAAATGGGTGATTTTGATTTTGCCCTCACCAGACCCTATTTTGATCTGCACGAAAAAAATGAACCCAATAGTGGCGGACTTTTCAGCATTACGATCAATCCCACTACCTGTAAAGGATGTATGGAATGTGTCAATGTGTGCGATGATGGAGCGCTCAAAATTGTTCCTCAGACAGAAGAATCAGTGGCAAGTATGAGAAGTCAATGGGATCTGTGGTTAGACCTGCCCAATACACCAAAAAAATACAATCGCATAGATAGTCTGGAGGAAAAAATCGGCCCTTTGGAAACCATATTATTAAACAAAGATGCTTATCTGAGTTTTGCCAGTGGTGACGGAGCGTGTTTGGGTTGTTCTGAAAAATCAGTGGTTCACTTATTCACCGCTACTGTTGAGTCCCTCATGCAGCCACGTATAGAAAAACATCTTGCCTATTTGGATGATTTAATTGCCAAATTAGAAAAACTGGTGCAACAAAAACTGATCAGCACACTGGATGTCTCGGATACTGATACTCTGACTCGTATTGTTCAGGAATCTTATACCAGTGACCTGAAAGTGTCTGATCTGGCACATAAATTAGATCGTGAAAAAGAAACATCACCTGTAGATCAGGATTGGTTGATGGATATTACAAGAACTTTGGCCAAACTTAAAAACCTGAAATGGAAATATACTCAAGGTACCACAGGAAAAGGAAGGTCATCTATGGGTATGTGTAATTCTACCGGTTGTACATCGGTTTGGGGTAGCACTTATCCTTTCAATCCTTATCCTTTCCCTTGGACCAACCATCTTTTCCAGGATTCCACATCCATTGCGATGGGTATTTTTGAAGGTCACATGTCCAAAATGGCCGATGGATTTAAAGCCATCAGAAAAGCAGAACTTGTCATCAATGGTCAATATCAACCAGCGACACACGATCCTATATTTACTTACTTTACATGGGAACAATTCACAGATGAAGAATGGTTGCTTTGTCCTCCAGTAGTAGCCTTAGGTGGCGACGGAGCCATGTACGATATAGGTTTCCAAAATCTTTCGAGAATGATGGCTTCCGGTAAACCTATCAAAGTGGTTGTAGTCGATACACAGGTTTACTCCAATACAGGTGGTCAGGCTTGTACATCAGGATTTATCGGCCAGGTATCGGATATGGCCCAATATGGAAAGGTATGGAAAGGAAAATCTGAGCCAAGAAAAGAAATAGGGTTGATAGCCATGGCACACCGTAATACATTTGTACTGCAAAGCACACTAGCCAATACCAGTCAGATGATAGAAGGATTTATAGATGGTTTGATGGCCAAGAGACCTGCCATATTCAATATCTACACTACTTGTCAGCCAGAACATGGTGTCGCAGACGACCTTGGTGTACATCAGGCAAGGTTAGCTATGGAATCCAGGGCTTACCCAATATTCCAATACAATCCTGCCAAAGGGCATAAAATAGAAGAGTGTCTTGACCTCAGTGGAAATCCGGCAATGGATCTTTTGTGGCCAACTTACAAACTCAAATACACAGAATTTGGAATGGAAAAAACCATGGAAGTGGCGATGACCTTTGCAGATTTTGCACTGACAGAAGCGAGATTCAGAAAACACTTCAGGAAAGTTCCTAGAGACGCCTGGAATGATAATATGATGGTACTGCCAGATTTTATCGAACTGACAGAAGCTGAAAGAGAAGGCATCTTCCCATACATTTGGACTGTGGATAAAAAACAGAATCTAGTGAGAGTCTTAGTCGCTGCTCCTATAGTTGAATCATGCGAAGATAGAAAAAACTTCTGGGTCATGCTCAAAGAATTGGCGGGATTAGATAATGTAGAAGCAGCAGTAGTCGATATCGAAGACAAAATACGTAAAGAAGTCGTAGGTAAAATAGCCAAAGGATTGATGCAATTAGCTGGTGGCAATGGCTCAGGAATAGAAAATCTGGTAACTCAGGCAGAACCTGCCATCCCGACATCAGCTTCTTCAAATCAAGCTGCAACTGATACCGGATATATGGCTCCCTGGATAGAATCGGAGAGCTGTACAGCATGTGATGAATGTACCAAACTCAACAGCAAAATATTTGCTTACAACAATAACAAAAAGGCTTATATCATCAACCCTAATGGCGGACCATATCAGGACCTGGTGAAAGCTGCAGAGAAATGTACAGCCAGAGTGATTCATCCGGGATTACCTACTGACAGGAACGAAAAAGATATTGATAAATGGATCAAAAGAGGAGAAAAATTTAATTAACAATATCGATGGACTTCCTTTCATTACATACAAATTCATTTAAAAATGGCATCCATCCTCCTGAAAACAAGGAAGATACCAGGGGCTTGCCTATCAGACAGTTTCCTTTTGCTACGGAATTGATTATACCTATGACGCAGCATATAGGAGCTCCTGCTGAGATCACAGTGCGTGAAGGTCAGGAAGTGTCGAGAGGCCAGGTGATAGCCAAAGCAGCAGGGTATGTATCTGTTCCTATACATTCACCGATATCAGGCATGGTAGAAAAAATCGGTTTGGTACCTACCATCTCCGGAAGCAAAGCACAGGGAGTAACCATCAAAGCATTTCCATCTTCAGGCCAGGAAGTTGCAGAAGGATATTGTATAGACTACAAAACGGCAACAGCAGATGAAATCTTACAAGCTATCCAGGATGCCGGTATTGTAGGTCTGGGAGGAGCAGCCTTCCCGACACATGTAAAACTAAAAGTTCCGGAAGGTAAGGTGTGCGATTACCTCATCATCAATGGAATAGAATGTGAGCCTTATCTCACCACAGACCACAGGGTCATGCTGGAGCAGGGCGATGATATCTACATGGGCATCCGATACCTGATGAAGGTAACAGGTGCCAAAGAGGTCATCATCGGTATAGAAGGCAATAAACAGGATGCCGCAGACCATCTCACCAAAATGAAACCTGACGATATCCCGGTTTCCGTTAAAGTAGTACCGGTAAAATACCCCCAAGGCTCCGAGAAAATGCTCATCACAGCAGTTTTAGGAAAGGAAGTACCTTCGGGTGGCTTACCGATAGACGTCAATATCGTTACTGTCAATATAGCAACGACTGCGGAAATGGGTCGCTTGCTACCACATGGTCGAGGTATTCAGGAAAGAGTCATCACCATTTCTGGTCCTGCCGTTAAGAAAAAAGGAAATTATCTCATTCCCATAGGTACACCATTGAGATTTGTATTAGATCATGTAGGGATTGTTGATGATATTGCAGAGATTTATATGGGTGGGCCTATGATGGGTCCTGCTGTGGCGGATCTGGATATTTCCATTACCAAAGGTACTTCCGGTATCTTGGTTTTCGGCAGTAAGGATGTAGTACATACGGATAACATATACCCTTGTATAAAATGTGGTGCTTGTGTAGATGCTTGCCCCATCTCACTCAATCCTTCCAAACTGGGTATTCTGGCAAAATTTGAGTCTTACGACCGTATGGTTTCTGATTTTAACCTGATGGATTGTTTTGAATGTGGTTCATGTTCGTATGTATGTCCGTCGCACATTCCATTGGTGCAGTATTTCAGGCTTTCAAAGTCAAGATACAAAAGAAAACAAGCCCTAAATCAACATTGAAGTCATGCGTAAGATTACATTAAATATCAGTACATCTCCACATGTGATCATTGGTTTGAGCACAGAAACCATTATGAAACATGTGGTGTATGCCCTTCTACCAGCCGCAGCATTTGGAGTGTATGCTTTTGGATGGAATGCTTTATTGGTGATGATGACTACATCAGTTGGCGCAATATTAACAGAACATTTTTTATGTAAATGGTCAGACAAACCATCAACAGTAGGTGATTATTCAGCATTGCTTGCAGGTTTATTGCTCGGAATGACATTGCCCCCCATTTTTCCGCTGTGGATGGCATTTTTGGGATCTGTGATAACCATAGCATTAGGAAAATTTATATTTGGTGGATTGGGTAATAATGTATTCAATCCGGCATTGGTAGGAAGGGCTTTTTTGCAGGCTGCGTTTCCGGTCGCCATTACTACATGGTTACAACCGTTTTTACCCGAAAGATTCTATTCTGTGTCTTCGTCCATATATGCATGGCCATTTATGCGACCCACAGTAGATGCAGTATCAGGAGCGACACCACTTTCAGCCTTCAAATTTGATAATATAAGTACTGATGCCTATGATATGGCCATGGGTATATGCAGTGGCTCCGTAGGCGAAACGAGTACCTTGTTCATAATATTAGGAGGTATTTATCTGGCATGGCGTAAGATGATGAACTGGAGAATACCGGTATCCATCATACTGACTGTTTTCGCTTTCAGTGCTGTTTTTTATATGATAGATGGGAAAGTATATCCTTCGCCATTTTTTACCATATTTTCGGGTGGATTGATGTTGGGAGCAATATTTATGGCTACTGATATGGTTTCCTATCCGATCACATCTGCAGGTGTATGGCTGTATGGAGCGATCATTGGGCTGCTTACGGTTGTCATCAGACTTTGGGGTGGACTTCCCGAAGGAGTAATGTATGCGATATTGTTAGGAAATGCGATTTCACCACATATTGACAACCTGGTCAGACCGCGTGTGTATGGTACCACTAAAAAACTGAAAGTATCATGAGTGATCAGAACAAAGGTATAGCACCTGAAGGTTCCGGTGACAAAAAGATGATCTTTGCCATGGCATCCATAGGTATCATTTGTGCATTTCTTATAGTGGTGACCTACGAAAGTACAAAGGTTACGATAGAAAATAATAGAGCCAAAGCATTGGAAGATGCTGTTTTTCAGGTGATTCCCGGTATCACTAAAACGAAAACTTTTCAGCTCAACCCAGATCAGACCTTTACAGAAATGACCACCAATAATCCTAAAATCCAAAAGTACTGCGCCGGTTATGATGATCAAGGGGTGTGTAAAGGTGTGGCATTTCAGGGAAGTGGAAAAGCGTATGGTGAAGTATTAAGTCTGCTTTTTGGATATGACCCTGATCAACAAAAAATTATAGGGTTTTATGTTCTCGAAAGCAAAGAAACACCGGGAATTGGAGATAAAATTGAGAAAGACCCATTTTTGGCCAATATGAAATCTATGGATGTGGCACTTAATGATGATCATTCTGACTTAAAAAATGAAATAAAAACCGTTAAAAACGGTCAAAAGACCAATGGATGGGAAATAGATGCTATTACAGGTGCTACGATCACATCACGGGCAGTAGGCAATATACTGAATACAAGCAGTAAGGAGTGGATACCAAAGATATATAAAAACAAACAAACTTTTTTATCAAACGTCAAAACTGAAAAATGAGTCTGACCGATCAAAATAAGACAAATAAAGGTTTTTTCAGCAGCCTTGGAGAACATCAGGGAACAGATGACTTTTTGCGAGGGCTTTGGCGTGACAATCCGGTTTTTGTCCAGGTGCTGGGCATGTGTCCTTCATTGGCAGTATCCAATTCAGCCATGAATGCCTTGGCCATGGGGCTGGCTACTACATTTGTTCTGGCTATGTCCAATGTTTTGATATCAATGCTAAGAAATTTTATACCTAAGGAAGTGCGTATTGCTTCCTATATTCTAATTATAGCGACTTTTGTCTCCATGGTGGACTATACGATTCAGGCAGTGAGTGTTGATTTACATAAAAGTTTAGGAGCCTTTATTGCCCTGATAGTTGTTAACTGTATCATCTTGAGCCGGGCTGAGGCTTTTGCTTCAAAAAATACTGTAGGCAGATCTTTGATGGATGGATTGGGTATGGGATTGGGATTTATGTTTGCATTATTTTGTATAGGAAGTATACGGGAAATTATTGGTTCAGGAACTTTCTTAGGAATGCAGGTGATGCCCGATGCATTTGAGAAGTGGGTCATTATGGTCTTGCCTGCAGGAGGTTTTTTTACGTTGGCATGTTTGCTGCTGATTTTCAACCATTTCAAACTCAAAAAAAGTAAAACATGAATAATGAATCACTAATGACCATATTTATTAATGCTTGTTTGATTAATAATTTTGTGTTATCTTTCTTTTTGGGAATATGTCCATTTTTGGGAGTTTCCGGCAAGGTAGAAACTGCTTCCAAAATGGGGGCAGCCGTGACCTTTGTAATGGTCATCAGCTCTGTCTGTGCCTATGGTATTAATGTATTACTGGCGGCCATCAATGCTCCTTTTTTACAGTTAATCAGTTATATAGTTGTGATCGCTTCTACTGTACAACTTGTGGAGATGTTTGTAAAAAAAGCAAGCCCTGCCCTATTCAAGGCATTGGGGATATTTTTACCTTTGATCACCACGAATTGTGCCGTTTTGGCCATAGCTTTATTACAAACCAGTAAAGGTTATGATCTTTTGCAAAGTGTGACGTTTGCATTAGGCGGTGGAAGTGGCTTTACTTTAGCTTTAGTACTAATGGCAGGTTTACGGGAGCAGTTGGATTTTTCTGAAATTTCAGGTATTGCAAAAGGCACAGCACTGGTCTTGCTGGTAGGTGGGATATTGTCATTATCATTTATGGGTTTTGCAGGAGTGGGAGGATGATCTGAATCATCTGAATGATCTGAAAACTTGAATAATGACGAGCAATCGAACGACGATCAATTGAACAATGAATAATGAGTGTTTTATCAACAAATAAACAATAAATTTAAAATGATAAAGTCTTTAATCATAGCAATAACATGTATAACTGCACTAATGATAGGTTGGCTGCTGGTACAGTTGTTGTGGAAAAAGACATTCAGGGAGTATATCAGTGATGAAGATGTTTTGGCAGAACGCAGATCATGCAAAAATTGCGGATGTACTGAAGCCTGCGAGAATAAAAGAGAATTAATTAATAATTAATAAAGTATATTTTAAACCATAAAAGGAAATAAAATGGCACAATTATCAGATTATTTATCAGGAACACATTATAAAGCGATTGTTAGAGGCAACAAACGTATCACGCCACTTGATACGGAAGATATCAGGGAATTACACATTGAAGTTCAAGATAAATACTTTCACTGCAACGTGGATCAAAGTTTTGGCGTCATAGTCAAATATGTAGGTCCATTTGGGAACAATGTACATCACAGACTCTACACTATTGCTAATTCCGATGTTACTTCTTCCGGGTTTCCTGAAATTACGATGTTGGTAAAAAGATGTTATTATGTAGATGATTTCAGCGGCGAAAAGTACGAAGGTGTTGCATCTAATTACTTGTGCAACAGAAATCCCGGCGATGAACTTTTACTTACGGGGCCTCATTCATTACCGTATGCAGTGCCTGATGACACAACATCCAATATCATCCTTATTGGTATGGGTACGGGAATAGCGCCGTTCAAATCCTTTGTCAGACATATCTACAAAAATGTTAAGGACTGGCAAGGAAAAATCAGACTATTTTATGGTGCTACCAACGGACTTGATTTGCTATATCTCAACGATAAAGAAGGCGATCTGACCAATTATTACGATAACAAGACATTTGAAGCCTTTTCTGCTCTGAGCCCAAGACCAAAGTGGGCAGACCCCATTGCTATGGACAAGATGATAGAGGGTCAAGCGGAAGAAATCCGGGAGATGCTTTCCAAAAATAATACGTATATCTATGTAGCCGGATATGATAAAATACTGACACAACTGGACAATGCGTTTTCAAACATTATTGGCTCCAAAGAGAAATGGGAAACCAGAAAAGCTGAATTGAAAGCAGGTAAAAAATGGGCTGAGATTATATATTAACAACCTAACAAATGAATGACAAACAGCCGAATCATAATTTTTTGTACAGCTTAGAAATTTCAACAAATAATTCAACACAACAGTAAATAAAGTGAGCATAATTATCCCCATATTAACTCTCGGATTGCTGACGCTTGCATTGGCAGGGCTGATTGCCGTGGCCAATAAAAAACTGTATGTCTATGAAGATCCCCGCATCGATCAAGTGGAAGATATGCTGCCACATGCCAACTGTGGCGCCTGTGGATTCCCTGGTTGCCGACCTTTTGCTGAAGCATTGGTATCTGGTCAGGTATTGCCGGGCAAATGTTCTGTAAGCAGTGATGAAGGCAGGTCTGCTATAGCCAGTTTTCTGGGTGTAGCCTTGGGTGCAGAAGAAAAAAGAGTCGCCCGATTAGCCTGTAACGGAGGTAAAAATGTAGCCATCAATCAGGCTTACTACAAGGGTATCAGCACGTGTCAGGCAGCTACATTGATCTCTGGCGGCGGCAAGGCTTGCTCATGGGGTTGCCTGGGATATGGTGATTGTGAAGTTGTGTGCGATTTTGATGCTATCTCGATGAACGAATTTGGCATCCCTGTCGTAGATGTACAAAAATGCACCGCTTGTGGTGATTGTGTGGAAGCATGTCCTAAAGGGCTGTTTTCTATCCACCCTATCAGTCACCGACTTTGGGTCGCTT
>JADKCF010000024.1 GCA_016714765.1 Saprospiraceae bacterium
CTTTTGAAAAAGAAAGTTACCATCCAAAAATCCAATTTGTACCCAATGATTTTAAATCTCTTAGAACTGCAGTTTTACTGAAAGATAAAAAGGAAATGGAAAAATTATTAGGCAACTATGTTTCAAAAGAATGGTATAAAAATCAATAAAATTGGGGACAATGACTTGCTGCAGAAAAAGATTGTTATATAGGGTGTTGGTGTTTTGAAGCAGCGGCATTTGTTGCCATACTAGATTTAGATGATAGTTCATTTAGAGATTGTCCATATTATCCAAAGGATTTAGTAGATTATTTTAGAAGCAAATAAAAATACAACAATGACTCTAGAAATAACAAGTATCATAAACTCAATTTGTTTTAAACATCCAGAATTAGCTTCAATCATTTTATCAGAAATAAACTTGGCAGAAACTGATTCATCAATCTATCTCAATGATGATGGCGAATATAAATTTGGTCGATTTATAGAAATAGATGATATGGCTGAAGTGAAATTTTTCCTTGGCATAGACAGGTTATTGGATGAAGGTTTGTTGTTTGAGATAGATTGGAAATCCGATCTGGCAGATGTGGAATATTGCATCAATCTGATGTTTAAGCTAAACAACATTGAAGATGTATCGGTTGAAATTCCTGAAGACTGGGATGAAGAATTATCTGAGAGATCATTTGCTGATATTAATGAAAACCTTTTGAATAATACACCTTATCAAATTTTATTGATTGATATTGATTCTGATAGTTATGTTTTCGGTATAGAATTGAATACCCTAAAATAAAATCAAAAACCTTTCGATTTATAAACCTTTGCTGGCGCAAGTTTGCAACTTGTGCCTAATTTGCCATAGCTGTATCCAGCCTTCATATTTTGGTAAGGATATTGATTATAGTTAATTTAGGCCTTAAATATAAGCTAGCATGAGTTCGGCCTGAATATTAAACATTTTGTATCTTTTTGATATTTAATTACCATCTCACTTTCATTAATAAAAACAAACAACATGCAAAACCGGTTCGAGAGCATTTACACTACTGAAATTCCAGCGGATTTAAAAAAAGTGTGGGATGGTCTTACTAACTCTTCACTCGTAAAGCAGTACTTTTTCGACACGGATATGATCACCGACTGGATACCAGGCAACCCCATTATTTTCCGGGGTGCGTGGGAAGGCAAGTCATATGAGGATAAAGGTATAGTGTTGGAATACAAGCCATTAGAGAAACTTTCTTATTCTTACTTGAGCAATTGGAGTGGCAAAGAGGACTTACCTGAAAACTATCTTAAAGTAACGTACGAAGTTTGGCCTGTAACTCTTGGGACTAAGATTACGATCACACAAACCAATTATGATGCGGATACAGCAAAACATTCGGAAAGCAACTGGGAATTATTGATTACTAGTATGGCCAAACTTTTGGCTGCAGATTGATAACGTAGTCTATTTTTATTTAGATCTATCTCAAAAGACACAGCAACACCAAAAAATAGTGAAATGATCAAATCTTTTTGTTTTTTCAGTTTTCTACTTCTGATGGTTTCAGGATGTACAAAAACCATGATGGACCCCGGTATTCTTGATGTGTCTCAGGATACTTTCAGGTATGAGGCATCTAAGCTGGTCATGGGAGTAGATTTGTCTTATGTCAATGCTGTACAGGATTATGGTGGTGTTTTTAAAGATAGCACAGATAAAAAAGTGGACCCATTTGTCTACCTACACAGCAAAGGGGCAAATGTTGTCCGGGTAAGGTTATGGCACAATCCAAGCTGGCAAAATACACTATATGGAAGTATAAAATATCATCACCTTGCTGATGTAACTGAAAGCATAAGGCGGGCCAAAGCAGCAGGAATGAGTGTTTGTCTGGACATACATTACAGTGACAACTGGGCAGATCCTGCGAAACAAGAAACTCCGAAAGCTTGGCAAAATGCTGGAATTCAGGTCCTCAGGGACAGTATATACAGATATACTACTTCTGTACTCGTACATCTGAAAAATAAAAACCTGACACCCGAATTTATCCAGATTGGCAATGAAAACAATGCCGGTATGTGCCTGCCTACGGGAAAAATTTCCGGGGGTAATTTCAATAATTTTGGCCAATTGTTGTCATCTGGCATAGCAGCGGTGAGGGATTTTTCTACCAGTTCGAACATCAAACCACAGATCATTCTACATGTAGCGCAACTTCAGAATGCCTCATGGTGGGCCAATGGTGTAGTCACACAGGCCGGCATCACTGATTTTGATATTTTAGGTATTTCGCATTATTCACTCTGGTCGACGATAAACAAAAATGAGGATATCAAAAAAACCATTGCCACTCTAAAAAGTAAATTCAATAAAAAAATCATGGTGGTGGAAATTGCGTATCCCTGGACGCCGGATTCTAAGGATACTTATAGCAATATTCTTTCGGGATCTGCAGCCGTAGAAGGATACCCCATCACTAAACAGGGACAATATGAATATATGAAAGACTTTACACAGGCGGTGATCGATGGAGGTGGTTCAGGTGTCATGTACTGGGAACCTTGCTGGATCAGCAGCAATCTGAAGGATCAGTGGAATACAGGATCGAGTTGGGAAAACTGTACCTTTTTTGATTTTTCAGGCAAGCCATTACCGGTCATAAAATACATGCAGTACAGGTATACATTTTAAAAATACCGGATATCAACTAAACAGAAAGGGATTTGAAACGAAACGAAACCATCTTGGTGAGTCTTTTGGCTTTGCTCAATTTTACACACATTCTGGATTTTATGATCATGATGCCGCTGGGCAATATTCTTATGCCTAAATGGCATCTGACTACTTTTTTTTGCTGATAAGTTTGACCGTAAGCACCTGTTGCTGGTGGCTTACTTTGGATTTTTGCTGGGTACTTTTGGTTGTGTTTTTGCATCCGGTTTGTCGACTATGGTTGTGGCCAGGGTAATAACAGGTATTTTTGGAGGTTTGATTGGTGCTCAGGTCCTGAGTATCATCGGAGATGTGATCCCGTACGAACGAAGAGGTCAAGCTATGGGTTTACTAATGGGAGGATTTGCCATGGCATCAGTGATCGGAGTACCATTTGGATTATTTCTGGCCAATAAATTTGACTGGTACTTTCCTTTTTTGGTTGTCGCAGGCGTAGGTAGCTTTTTATTTCCATTTTTATTCAGGTATATTCCCAATGTGGCTGAGCATATGAACCACCCTGTCCATCTGAAGCAGAGAGTGAATAACTTTTATGACATTTTCAGCAACCATACACAGAAAACAGCCCTGGCATTCAGTATGCTGATGATCATGGGGCATTTTATTATCATCCCGCTTATCAATCCTTACATGGTGTATAATGTCGGCGTCAAACAGGAGTACACCCCGCTTATATACCTTGTCGGAGGACTGAGTGCGCTCATCACGGCCAGAATCACCGGAAGGTTGGCAGACAGATTCGGCAAACGTCAGGTTTTTGTTATTTCAGCATTGATATCTACATTGTTTGTTTTTTCTATTACACATATGCCGACATTGCCACTTTTTGCGGTACTAACTATTTTTGCATTATGGTTTAGCACAGCTACAGGGCGGACTGTACCCGGACAGGCTATGACAACACAAGCGGTCACGACCCAATCCAGAGGAAGTTTTATGAGCTTAAATTCATGTGTTCAGTCACTTGGGTCAGGTTTGGCGACGCTTATGAGTGGCTGGATTACTTACAGCGATGAGACATATGCTATCCACAATTATCATATACTGGGCTATATCAGTATCATGCTTATCTTATTATGCATTGCTCTGGCTTACAGACTGGATCGGCTCATCCTTCAGACCATACCCAAATAACTTTTTACTACGCATTACGCGCTCATTTTAATGAACACAATTTTACAAGGTAGGTTAAAAAAAAGTTAAGCTTATCGATATTTGTTACTATTATTGCACTTAATTTGTTTTTTTATAAAAATATCACAGACCATGCAGATTTTTAAGTTTTTTGTCTTTTCTTTTTTATTGTTGAGTGGCACATCAATGACTGCCGGTAATAGTCCTTTTCCAGCCATTAATGTCAAAACACTGGACGGAAAGACGGTCAATACACAGGACTTTACAGGTTCTGGCAAAATCACCGTAGTAAGTTTTTGGCTACATGGTGCACCCCCTGTAAAAGAGAACTGGATGCAGTCAATGAGGTCTACAGCGAATGGGTAGAAAAATATAATGTTCAGTTGCTGGCTATCACCATTGATGACGCTCGTGGACTTACGAAAGTGCCAAGCATGGTCGAAAGCAAAGGTTGGGAGTTTACTGTTTTGGCTGATACCAAGCAGGAATTGCAGCAAGCGCTCAATTTTCAGACTATACCCCAGACTTTCCTACTCAATGATAAAGGAGAAATCGTGTATGCGCACAATGGGTACAATCCGGGAGATGAGTTTGAACTAGAAAAAAAGATAGCTGAATTAAAAAGTGGAACAAAGTAATAGTCATGTGTATTTGTGCGCATGACCTTTATTTTATTTGATCTTTTTGGCTTTTTTTACACCATATCTTTTATTGACAGGTGGTTCGAGTTCCTTAAGGATATCTTTAAGGTCCATCGTTTTAGTTAAACTGAAGTCTTTGATTTCCTTGTATCCTTCTTTAGCCAGTTCGAGTACTTTGACCTGCTTGCCTATATAATTTTCTATTGCAACCAGAAATTCACGTTCGGACTCGTCACAAAAAGAATATGCCAATCCTTTTTTTCTTCCCCTTCCTGTTCTGCCTACGCGGTGTACGTAGTTTTCGGGATGTTCGGGCAGATCATAATTGACCACAAAGTCTACATCCGGTATATCTATACCCCTGGCGCTTACATCGGTGGCAATGAGCATTTTTACCTTACCAAGTTTAAAAGTGTTCATCACATCCAGCCGGTCCTGCTGTTCTTTGCCTCCATGCATAAACACAGATTCAACACCTACTCTCTGCATCGCAGCCTGGACCCGCTCACATCGGACTTTAGTCCTCACAAAAACCAGGATTTTACTGTCAGGATTTTCCTGAACCAGCCTTTCCAGAAAAAATCTTTTATCATCCATCGCCACAAACACCACTGAATGAGCCACGTTTTTTGATACCGGATCTTTAGGAGAAACCTGAATGCGGATGGGGTTTTTGACAAGTGAATAGGCAAGGTCTTTGATCTCATCATCTATAGTGGCTGAAAAAAATAAAGTCTGCCTTTTTTTAGGCAAGAATCTGATGAGGTCTCGGATGTCTTTGATAAAGCCCATATCCAGCATATGATCGGCTTCATCCAGGACGAGGACTTCCACTCTGTTGAGTTTGATATAACCTTGGCTCACGAGATCAAACATACGTCCGGGAGTTGTCACCAGGATATCGATGCCTTTTTCCAGCTTGGATATCTGCGGACCCTGCTCCACACCTCCGAAAACAGAGAATGAATGAACACGAGTATTTCGGCTCAAGGTCTGGAGTACTTCGTTGATTTGTATGGCCAGCTCACGGGTAGGCACCATGACGGCTAACTTGATACCATCTTCTCGTTTGGTGTTGGATTTGGTGTGCAAGATGTGTATGATCGGAATAGCAAATGCAGCAGTTTTTCCTGTACCAGTCTGGGCAATAGCCAGAAGATCTTCTCCTCGCAGGATATTGGGAATACACTTGTACTGAATATCTGTAGGCTTATTAAACCCCAGCTTCTCAAGATTTTGCTTGATTTCATCTACGAAGTGATATTGGGAAAAGCGCATAAAATAAAAATTGAGATGCAAATGTAATCATTTTTGCTTTGGGTATAAGCAGAAATAGGGTAGTGTGTATAACATATTGCACTTTTTAGTTATAAATTTAAAATTTTTCCATTTATATAATCTACTCAACAGGACGTTTTCCCTTTACCCACATCATTGCGGTTATTCTGTCTTTTTATGAAAAAAAATGCATTTTGATGACCCAGATCATTGACTGCAAGTGGCATACCCTCTACTTTTGTATTGTAATTATTTCATAACCATAAAAATATGTAAAATGAGCCAAATAATTAAAAAAACCCCGTTGTTTCCTTCATTCCCTACCTTCTTTGATGACTTTTTCACAAAGGACTTTTTTGACTGGAATGATAAAAATTTTGCAAAAGTAGGTAGTACACTTCCTTCTGTAAATCTTAAAGAAACCGACAAAGAATTTAGAATTGAACTGGCAGCTCCAGGAATGAAAAAAGATGATTTTAAAGTGGAGCTGAACAATGGAATACTCACCATCGGTTCTGAAAAGAAAGAAGAAAAGGAAGAAAAAGATAAAGAAGGAAATTATCTGCGAAGAGAATTCAGCTATGAATCATTCAGCAGATCTTTCAGTATGCCTGAAAATGCCAAACAAGATAGCATTAATGCTAACTACAAAGATGGTATTTTGAAAATTGCTATTGGTAAAAAAGAACCTAAAGCAGTAATCACTCCTAAAGCTATTGAAGTCAAATAATTTTCAGACGTTTTAGTGTTATCGGAATTTAAAAAAAAGGTCAGTGGGTTTTCCCACTGACCTTTACTTTTATCCATTTTTTATGAAAAGAAATATATGATGATCTATTTTTTCAGATCATAATTTACTGCTCTTTTTCCGATAAGGTGACCGAGCCTCAATCCCTCATCGCAGTCCATTTTGATGTGTACGCCTAGAGGTATTCTGCTGTATGCATTTTCTTCTGCCATTTGATTCCAGGTTTTGAATGTTCTGGGTGCACCCAGAAATTCTATTCTACCCAGATGTGAGTTATCTGTAAAAGTATGCATGCAGCAACTGCAGCATCATTGATAGCAATGCCCAGTTTGCAATAAAAATGAAGGCCTTCTTCCAGGTTCATTTTTTCCAGTGCCAGCATCTGATTGGCTATTGCCAGTAGTCTCGCCGGAGGAGAAAATGTCAGACCCACGATATCATCACTCCAGAATTCAGCTTTCCACCTCTCTTCATGAGGCAAATTGGCGACAAGGTCATGTAATTCCTTATGTTGTTTGTAATAGGGACTTTCAGGTGACGTACTGTACGGCAACGGACTTGAAGAGATGAGGTCTTCGCTTTTAGCTGCAAAAGCTCTTACTTTACCCCAAAATGGAAACAATGCCCTGGTAAAATCCGGTGCTGTAGGTACCCACTTTCCCGGACCTGCAGGCGGAGTGTAATCTGTAGGGAACGGGTTGCGGGATTGTACATACCCCTGTATATCTGAATCCGCATACTGAATTACTGCTTGTGCGACAGATATCCCCCATTCTACAGAGTTGTTGTAAACATCTGTAAACATCTTATCACGCAGCTGTGTGTTCATATCAGACTCTGTTTTGTTGATAAGAGCCTGATGCGCAGGTGTCATATTCAGCATAAAATGTCTCAGAGTCGCGCCGTAGCATGCATTTAAAGCGACATTCCAGTTGATGTCAGCATTCTTATATTTTAGAGTAGGTATGTAGAGCTCACGAAGGTAGGTGTTGTTGGAGACATAATTTTTCATGCCCGGAAGTGCAGTTTCATAAGCTGCCATATTGATATAACCAATGGCTCTGGATGTGCCTGAAGGACGGAAACCAGGCAAATCTTTTTCTATTTGCAAGTAAACATCTGTCCATGTAGAGATGAGTTTACTTTCAAAATTGGATACTTTATTTTCTGACAGAGCAATCTCAGGTTGGATGGAATCTGATTCTTTTTGACAGGAATGAAATACTAAAGCTAACAAAACAATGTAAAAGTGTTTTAATTTCATGATTTAAAATAATTTAAGTATTAAAAATAAATGCTATATGATCTTGATATCAAAATATATGCCAATTTTATTTAATATATAAAGTGGTATTATAAAAATGTATTATTTGATACTTAAACTACTGTAAAGCAATACTTTGAAATTTTATTTAAATTTAATATGTTTGATATTAATTATTTTTAATACCTTTGAAGCTTGTAACATTGTGGAAAAGAATGTTGCGTTAAAACTAGATTTGGATTGTTCAGCTTTTTATAAACGTATTAATCTATTGTATATAATGAAAAATGTATTTTTATCAGCTTTTGTAATTATCGTTTGTTCGATAGGGATGTTTGAAGCAAAAGCACAATCACAAAAATTTGTTCAGGTAGACCTTAGTGGTGGTATTTCGGAGCCAATGCGCGCTTTCAGGGATCAACATATGTTTGCATCAAGAGGAATTTCTGCAAGTGGGGGATTTGATTATTTTTTTGGCAAATTGGGTTTAGGATTCTCAGGGGGCTATTTTACCAACAAAAGCAGCGCAAAATTTACGGACTATATTGAGCACAAATATTTTGAAACTATTTATGGAAGTAATTTTAAAGACTGGAACACAAAATATATCCAGTTCGGACCGTCCATTAAACTGGGTAATAAATGGCTTGAATTTGATATTTACGGAAAAGCCGGTTATAGCCAGATCGTAGTGCCCGACTTATATTTCTACAAAACTTTCTTTAATCAGTCCTACGAAGTGTATAGATTTAGTGGAGTGACTGAAGATTGGCAATTTGCCTGGTCCGCCGGTGCCAGATTGATGTATAAAATCAACAGGTGGTTTGGTGTTCAGGCTAAAGCTGACTACTTTACTACTTCTTATATGAGTGATATTAAATACGATAATACATATCGGGATGCCACAGATGGAAATCGCAACGGTATCATGGAAGATGCAGAATATTTTGAGTCTCAAAAAGTGTCCAACAAAGGCAATACAAATCTCAATGTCTTGAATATGAATATTGGGCTAATTTTTCAGATAGGCAGAACGCACACGCCAAAAGTGGTCAAAATGATGAATGAGAGTCCGGATACATTAAATCATATTCATACATTACCCGAAAAGCAAATAGCCAGGATTATACCCGAAGCGGCAGAACCTGTTATTGAAACAAACCCAACAGTAGCAGAAACAAAACCTGCTCTGAGGGACGAAACAAAGGGCGAAAATGAAAAAGAAATTCCTGTCATCAATGCTCATGAAGAAAATATGATTAAAGCTGATGAGATAAAAGTGGCTTCCACTGTTGAACCTGAAAAATTGCCTGAAATACCAGTTACTACATTTGAAGCACCGGAAGCGAAATACGATGCAGAAGCAGCTGAGTTTCTTTATAAAGCAGGAGAATCTTATTTTGCAACAAATGATTTTGAAAGCGCTATGCCTTGCTTTAATAAGCTGAAAGCCGATCCAAATTACCCAAGGGCTAAGTACATGTTTGCCATGACACTTTGTGCGACGGGCAACTGCAATGAGGCTAAAAAAGAATATAAAGAATTTGCTAAAAATTATAAAGAGTCAGATGCACGAACCCTCGAGATTATATTTGCTTCTCACTTTGAGAGGTGCGCCGGTATGGCCAAAGGCAAAACAACTTCGGTAGCTACATCGACCTTGCCAAATGGTACTGTGGGAAGCAACCCACAAGGTATGGAGTATAGGATTCAATTTATAGCCATCCGCAAACCTGATATGCAATTTCCTAAGATGGCTACTATTGGCAATGTTGCTACTGAGTTTTTTCCCAAAAAGGCTCTATTCAGATACACACTCGATGGGTATGTTGATCTCAAAGATGCAGCTGCCGATGTCTACAAAGTAAGAAAACTTGGATTCAGGGATGCTTTTATAGCTGTTTATCAGAATGGTGTCAGAGTCAATACCTTATATCATGCCAAATGAGGTAGTCTAAGATATTAATAAACATGTCGAAAGGGTTGTTGTGCATTCGCATTTCAGCCCTTTTTTTGTTTATGCCTTTATTGATTATAATAAGGTAGAAATTTGATTACTTTTGTCAGAGTGATTACTTTTAGTGTTACTTTAAATATATTAGAAATAACAAACGTTCAACCTTATCATTATGCGCACATTTTGCCTTTGTTTCATTTGGTTTTTATACACGTATGCCTACGGCCAGTCTCCATGGGAGGTCGTAGCTGATAAAATCGACCCGGATCATTATTATGGAGTCACCCTGGCCAATGGGGTTGTAGGAATCATCTCATCAGCAGAACCACTCAAAGTTAAAGATGTAGTCTTGAATGGTTCTTATGATTATTATCAGCGGGGGAGAGTTTCTAATATCCTCAAAACCTTCAACCACGTCAATATGAACCTTGATGTGGATGGTATGCGTATCGGGCCAAAGGATATCCGGAATTATCAGCAGAAATTGGATATGCAGCATGCATCTCTGACAACTACCTTTGATGTGGGTGCCAAGGCTAAAGTCACTTCATCTATGATGTCACTTCGTCATTTGCCCTATACGGCATTGACCATTATTGAAATCAAGGCACTCAAAGATATTACAATTACGCCTATGAGTGTCATAGAAGCGCCTGTTCATCTCATGGATGTACGCAATTATTATGCTGAGATAGATAGGCCCCACGTGACCATTCCTTTGCTGACATCAGTAGGGTTGAGCCCATCAGGAAGACTAAAGGTAGCTGCAAGCAATAGCTTTATTTTTGAGGAAGGGCATGGCAAAGAGCCAGATATAATACACGAAGACTGGGACTACAATATGCACCTTGCCAAATTTTACAAAAAACTCAAAGCTGGCGAAACTTATACTTTCAGCGTAGTATCTTCCACTGTGTCGAGCGCTCAATACGAAGATCCCCACAACGAAGCAGAACGGCTGACTATATTTGCCATGCTGGAAGGTAGGGACCGACTGTTGAGAAGGCACAATGAAGCATGGGCAGAGATATGGAAAGGGGATGTGGAAGTAACCGGCAATCCAGGAATAACCAGAGATATCAGGTTTGCACTTTACCATTTATACTCTTTTGCACGAAGTGAAACATCCAATAGTCTCAGCCCTATGGGTTTGTCGGGTCTGGGATACAATGGGCATGTATTTTGGGACACAGAACTGTGGATGTATCCACCACTACTCATGCTACAGCCTGAGATGGCAAAATCATTGCTGGAGTACCGTTATGAAAGGCTGGGAGCAGCCAAAGAAAACGCATTTTCTCATGGATACAAAGGGGCTATGTTCCCTTGGGAGTCATCTGCCAACGGATCTGAAGATACGCCGGTATGGGCTCTCACAGGTCCTTTTCAGCACCATATAACTGGATGTGTAGGTTGGGCCTTCTGGAAATATTATGAAGTAACCGGAGATAAAGAGTGGCTGCGTACGCGGGGATGGCCGGTGCTGAAGGAAGTAGCAAGCTTTTGGGCAAGCAGGGTAGAGCGTAATGGTCCCGGCAGATATGACATCAATAATGTGATAGGAGCCAATGAGTGGCAGGAAAATATCGATAACAACGCATTTACCAATGGGATGGCTAAAACAGCTTTGAGGTATGCTACCAAAGCAGCGGTAGAACTGGGCATCACACCTGACCCGGACTGGAATCATGTTGCAGACAATATTCCAATACTTACATTCCCGGATGGAACCACTCGTGAAAACGCCACTTATGATGGCGTGACTATCAAACAGGCAGATGTCAATTTACTGGCTTATCCTCTTGACATCATCACAGATGAAAAAACAATCAGGAGGGACCTGGATTATTATTTGCCAAGATATGCCAAAGATGGCCCCGCTATGGGTTTTGCCATACTTGGTGTATTATACAACAGACTGGGTGAAAATGAAAAGCAGCTCAGATTTTTGCTGACAGTTACAAACCGAATGAAGTACCTCCATTTGGAGTCATATCCGAGAGTGCCGGAGGGACCAATCCATATTTTGCTACCGGTGCAGGTGGTATGTTGCAGGCGGTACTTTCAGGTTTCGGAGGGCTCCAAATCGGAACGGATGGCATTACCCAACGTAAAACAACCTTACCAAAGGGTTGGGGTGAGATGATCATCAAAGGTGTAGGTAAAGACAAAAAAGTATTTAAGGTAAAGTGATCTTTTATTTCTTGACCTGAAATTCTTTTCGAATCACAAATGGTCGGCCATCACTGGTCATTCCTTGTACATCTATGATATAATCTGTCAGGGAATCTCCGGTAAAAAAGCTAAAATAAGCGTTTCCGTTTTCATTGGCCCTCACCAGAGGTGACCAGTAAAGTGTAGTGCGAAGATCGGGTTTTTCGGCGCCAGCAAAACTGGTACTGTAGTCAGGAGAATAAAACTCTCTGGCTTGATGGTATCCATCCCTGAGGTCTTTTGACTGATACTGGCTTGTAAAAGCATTTTTTGCATAGCCTCTGTCTTTTCTCAAATAAATGGCTACTATGCCGTTTGCACCCTGACTTCCAAAAATAGATGAAGATGAGAGACCCCTGACTATATCAATGAACTCTACGTCATGGATATTAATACTTGCTGCATAATCATCTGTGACAGGAGCGCCGTCTACCAAAACCTGTGCAGTGGTGGATAGATTGATAGAATTACTACCTCTGATCCTGAATTTCTGCCCTGTAGCGCGATTGCCTATTACCTGCACTCCAGGTGACCTGGCTGCAACCAGATCATAAACTGTCCAGTTTGGATTGATATAGGGCAGTGAATCCAGCTCAAATCTTTTGTCAAAATTATTGTAGGGAATATTCCTCTCCTTTTTAAGGATTTCGGCCCTTCTTTTTTTAGAAGATCTGACAGTCACTTCATCTAATTGTACTGACATAGATGTATATAAGGAATCATATTTATGTTGTTCGTTTGTTTTTTTCAGGTATTCTACGATATTAAAATTCTGTTTTAAACCATTAGTATAAATATTTTGATTCTCTATATACCTTTGGGTTAGATTTTCTACAATGAGCTGCAGGCTTTCTGACGTTTCTGCTCCATTGGCCTGGCTTTCTGAAGCTTTCAAAGTGACCGTCTGTTTGCCAAATATCGGTAACTCGTCAAAAACAAAATGCCCGTAACGGTCAGTGTTTACTACATTGACTATGTAATCGTCACTCAGTACGACCAGATCCACCTTGGCATCTTCCAGAGGTCTTCCATTTTTCAAAACTGTACCCCTTATGACAAAGCCGCTTTCGGGAGCAAAAGCAAGCACTGGGTCTGTCTGTGTAATAAGAAAATCACTTCGGAATCTTGTCCAGGCATGGGTCATCATGACTAAATCCAGCAAGGCTTTACGCTTTGGGCTGTCATCTAAAAAATAGTAACCCGGATTTGGGATATGTTTTGTAAGATCTGAAGTCAATAAAAAGAATGTTCGGATATCACCATCAGCTGCATTAAAATTAGTATTGTTTTTGTCGAACACACTGACTGAAAAATTGCCTTTTAAACCATTTGAGTTGTTATCCTTTAATCTGACTACTACATCAGTTTTACTTCTGGTATTCTGGTAGGCGTAAGAGAGGCTAATGTCCCCTTTTACCACATCAGTACTACCACCATCCAGGAAAACAGCGCGCTCGCAAAGTGGCATTCCTTCTTTATTGAAAAGAGTAAACTGAGCGACTCCGGACGGTATAGGAACTTTACCTATTTTTAACAGTTTGGAGGCCCCACTGAGACTGTCGATACTCAAAAAAACAACGCCCCTGATATGCCCAATCAGAAAGCATCCTTGCAGGCCCTGCACTTCATTAGTCTGTAATGTTACCGACAATACATCTTTGCTTCTATTGTTGATTCTTATTCCATATCCCTTCTTTTTAGCTGGAGGAAGATTCAATTTACTGTCTTTCATCACAGCAGTATATTTCATTGCGGCAGTGGGCGTAATCGAAAAGAATCCCCGTCCCTCGTGCAGTGTTGCTGTTTTTACTATTATTTGACCTTGTTCATCCTCTATGTACATTTCTCCATCTGCTGCACTTCCATTTTCATATTTGGCTTCAAAAGCCACTATTGATTCAAGGCCCTCTACCATATCGCCTCCTTCAGGAAAAAAACTGACTTTCAAATTTTCCTTCAGTTTGTTTTGAGCGAGGGAGTCAGACTTTACAGCGTCTGTAGCAGCATCCCATATCATCAGTTCTTTGGTGTATACATATCCTGCATGGTAATTGCGCATGTAGTTGGTATAAGCCTGAATAAGATAGGCACCAGGTTTCCATTTCGGGTCTATGGCGATTTCACCGCTTCCATGTTGTTCATTCAGCAAAATACCTTTTTGGACGATTACCGATGAGTCAGGACCGATTATCTGTACATAAACTAATCCAGAAACAGGCTTTTGGCTATGAATGGAAGCATCAGTAGCCGTCAAACTATACCATATGGTATCCCCAAGTGTATAATGTGGTTTATCTGTGTGAATATACACTTTTTCATGGGGGAAATTTTTGGTCAGGAATTCAAGCCTTTCCAGCAATATTCGCATGATTTCGTTGGGTGGCGTAAACGATAGGTTCGATATAGCGATTAAAAAAAATACGAGGGAATAAAGGATGTTATTTCTCAAAGCGTGGTAAATATTTAAGATTCAGAAATAGTTAAAATATTGTTTTAAAAATCTGGTGGCAGGTTTTCGTCCAATAGCTGTTGGAAAATTTCAAAATATTCGCCTACGTCCTTGCCATCCACCAGACCATGATGAGCGTGCACCGAACATGGCATGTGTAGCCTACCTCCCTGCTCCGTCATCTTTCCGAACGAAATTTTTGGTACAGAATCTTTTGTCCTGTAGGACCTGGCATGAGACAGTGAAGTAAAATCGATCCAAGGCAGGGATGAATAATGAATACAATCATCTCCATTTCTCGTCGGAAAAAGATTTCTGCTAGACCTGATTCTTATTATTTCTGCCTGCGTATTTGCTTCGAAAATTTGAAAGGCATTGTCAAAAACAATAAAGCTGAAACCAAAGGTACCGTCCTCTCTGTTGATGGTTGCTGATGCATGTATATCATCATAATGAATCACATCAGGACCCTGGATTCTGTATTTCATAACAGAGATCTGATTGACAGCCATTAGTGATTTGTGCAGATAATACGTAAAAAATGAATAGCCGGCAGCTTTTGCATAATTGTACGCTTTTGTCACGTCCACAGCTGTAGTTATACCAAAATAGGGCTCTTCAAAAGTGCTGAAAAAATCAAACAGTTCTCTCCTGTTCCAATCACTAAGGTTTAATTTTGTATACATTTTACAGCAACGTTAGTATTTCATTGATATGTTCTACTTGTCTGAATTTAGGATTGGTGATTATGACATCTACTTTCTCATGTTCCCATGTAGTATGAAAAGGTACGTGTATGCCATAACAGCCGAGTTCCAGCACAGGAATGACATCTGACTTGAGTGAATTGCCAATCATCATAAATTCATCCGGAAGGATGTCCAGGTGTTTTAATAATTTAGTGTAATCCGAAGGTCTTTTTTCGGATACAATTTCTATATGATGAAAATAACCACCCAGACCTGATTTACTGAGTTTTCTTTCCTGGTCCAGGAGGTCTCCTTTGGTTACGACGACCAATCGATATTTGCTTTTGAGCGATTTAAGTACCTCTTCTACACCATACAGCACATCCACAGGAAATTCCAGTTGGTTTCTTCCTATCTCGATTATCTTTGCAACTGTACCTAAAGGTAATGTGTCACCTCCTATCCTGAGTGCGGTCTCGATCATCGACAGGACAAAGGCTTTGATGCCATAACCATATAGCTTGAGATTATCTATTTCTGTGGCGAACAACTCTCTCTGAATAGTATGATAAGGCAAATAGTCTGACATAAGATCACAAAATTTGTCCTCGGCCTCCCTGAAATATGGTTCATTGCTCCAGAGTGTGTCATCTGCGTCAAAACCAATCACTTTTATATTCTTACATTGCATAGCTAAATTGATTTGTGTGACAAAAGTAGCTGATTTAGGCTGAAAACAACCAGCTATGATTGATTTTTTACAGCCCCCCACTCATTTTTGGCATCCCGCTTTTTAATTTTTTAAATAAGACGGTTTTAAAAATCAAATTCACCACATTGGCACTTTATTATTATTTTTCGCAAAATGTGTGTGACCTTAAAAAATATTATTTTTTCAAAAGCCCAATTTAGACTAAAATACAAGGTATCTTTCTTTGAAAAATTTTATTTCTATACAATGAAAATGCCTTCAAATTCCTTTTTTTGACTTAATTGTATTAAATTTGCACTTTTTAGAGAGCTGTTAATTAAAGAATTTAAAGATCAAGGGAAGTATGAAATTGTCGCTGAATTGGCTGAAAAAATACCTGAATATACCCTACACGCCGGAAAAAATTGCGGAGATGCTGACGATTGTTGGATTGGAGGTAGAAGGTATAGATAAAGTGGAGTCGCTAAAAGGAGGTTTGGCAGGCGTAGTAGTGGGGGAAGTTACCATGTGCGAAAAACACCCGGATGCTGACCGCTTATCTGTGACAAAAGTTGTCATAGGCGACAGTGAACCTTTGCAAATAGTATGTGGTGCTCCCAATGTAGCAACTGGTCAAAAAGTGATGGTTGCAACGATAGGCACTGAACTTTATAATGCTGAAGGAGTAGCCTGGACGATCAAAAAAGGAAAAATACGCGGCGTCGAGTCACAAGGTATGATATGTGCGGAAGATGAATTAGGAGTAGGGCATGATCATTCCGGAATAATAGTTTTGCCATCCAACACAAAAGTAGGAACATCGGCTGCTGAGTACTACAATATTGAAGACGATTACGTTTTTGAAGTTGGGTTGACCCCCAATAGGTCTGATGCCACTTCGCAATTAGGTGTAGCAAGGGATCTTATCGCCTATCTCAGAGTGAATGAAGGATATACTGACGATTTAAAAGAACCGGATGTTGCTGGTTTTGTCACAGAGCGGGTAGGGTTAAATATCGAAGTGGAGGTTCTGGAAAAAAATGCTTGTGTTCGATATACCGGCATTACTATCAATGATGTAGAGGTAAAAGAGTCACCTGAATGGCTTAAAAAACTTCTTAGGGCCATAGGTGTAAAACCCATTAATAATGTGGTGGACATTACCAATTTTGTACTCAATGAAATGGGGCAGCCACTTCATGCTTTTGATGCTAATAAAATAGAAGGTAAAAAAGTTGTCGTCAGAACACTGGCCGAAGGTCAGCCATTCGTCACCCTCGATGGTGTAAGTCGAAAACTATCAAAAGAAGACCTGATGATCTGTAATGCGACTTCTGAAGGCTTGTGTATAGCAGGAGTGTATGGAGGTATGGGCAGTGGCGTCACAGAAAGTACAACCAATATTTTTCTTGAATCCGCGTGCTTTCAGTCGCGCAGCATCCGCAAGACCAGCACCCGACACAACTTGCGCACCGATGCAGCTAAAATTTATGAAAAAGGGTCAGATCCCAATATCACTGTTTTTGCCATCAAAAGAGCCGCAGCACTTATCAAAGAGCTGGCAGGAGGTGCAATAAGCAATCAGATGGTGGATGTGTATCCTAAAGAAGTAAAGCCTGCTGAGGTCAGGTTGTATTACAATAATGTTAATAAACTCATAGGCACAGAAATCGACGAAGATGATATCCATACCATTCTTCAGGCCATGGAGATGGAAATCACACCGCTTGACAATGAATCCATTTTGGTAAAAGTGCCGACTAACAAGTCAGATGTATTGCGCGAAGTAGATCTGATCGAGGAAATCATCAGGATTTATGGGCTCAACAGAGTACCGGTACCAGCACAAATCCGAAGCACCATTTCCTACACCGAAAAGCCGGATAAACACAAGACAAAGGAGATAATAGGAGATTTTCTTGCATCCTCAGGATATAATGAGATGATGGGGCTTTCTCTGATAGAATCCAAGTATTACGCCGGACAGGATATCGTAGACGAAAAAGAATTTATTTTTATCAACAATACCTCCAATATTTATCTGGACATCATGAGGCCGGATATGCTGATCAGTGGTTTGGTGTCTGTTGCTTACAATCTGAATCGACAACAGAACAATCTTTCAGTCTTCGAGTTTGGAAAAACATACCGCAAATCGTCTAAAGGTGGATACATCGAAAGAGAGATGATAACCATTTTCCTTACCGGTAAAAGACAGGAAGAGTCATGGCTCACTGACGGTAAAGCTGATAAAACCTTTTATGATATCAAGTATTCAGTGACTTCAGTTTTGCAAAGGGCAGGTATCACCGGATATCAGACAGAAGAAGTGGAGGATCAAACCAGATTTGCATATGGATTAAAAGTGATAAAAGATCAGATGGTCATAGCAGAGTTGGGTGAAGTGAAAAAATCCGTTTGTCAAAAGACTGCCATTAAGTCAACCGTGTTTTTTGCAGAAATATATTTTGATGTATTACTGAAACTGATCGGAAAAGAAAAAATCCAGGTCAGTGAAATCAGCAAATATCCTACTGTGAGAAGGGATTTAGCATTGGTGCTGGACAAAAGTGTAAAGTTTTCTGAAATTGCCCGCATTTCTCGCCAGACCGAAAAGAAAATTTTGAAACACATTTCATTATTTGATGTTTATGATAATGAGGAGCAACTGGGATCAGGTAAAAAATCCTATGCAGTTTCATTCGTCTTCGAAAACAACGAAAAGACACTTCAGGATAAAGAAATAGACCATGTGATGGAAAAATTGGTGTCTCAGTTGTCCGATAAAACAGGCGCAATAATCAGAAAATAATTTTTTTCAATAAAAATCATTATCTTTGATGGAAAATTTGGTACAAAATCTGGATGAGATACTCGCAGGTATCAACAAACTTCGGGAAGCGTACATCATTCTGGAAGAAGAAAAAAATAAAATAGAAGTTCATCTCAGCGATCTAAAAGTAGAAGCTGATCAATATAAACAAGAAAATATTAAGTTAAAAAAGGAATTGGGAGAGAGGATAAAGGGAGATAATAAAACAATGTTAGTAAAAACAGATAGTTCATCACCAGATATTTCCACATCAGGAGATGTCGCAGATGCAAAAAATCAACAGATCAAATTGCAATTGGATGAATTTATCGAAGAAATAGATCAATGTATTCAAATCATACAAGCCAAAGATAATGCATGAGGATGATCTGAAGACGGTAAAAATAACAATTGCAGGAAGAAATTTTCCTGTAAAAGTGACAACCGAAGAAGAAGACACTGTCCGCACTCTTGAGGTGGAGCTGAACAGTAAAATCATGGAATTCCAAAGTACATACCCTTCCAGGGACAAGTTGGATTGCGTGATCATGACATTACTTACCTATACATTTGATCAGAAAAATACTTCACAACCGGAAGATTTGAAACCGGTGGAAGATAAAATAGATGCCATTAAGAAAGTATTGGCAGATATTACTCTACATTGAAAATAAGTACTTCCCTACAGTAACCAACCTTCTTTTCCTTTGATTTGGGTACTCCCTTTATGGGAAATTTTTAATTATTTAAATAGTAGATCTATATGAGTCCGATATTAGGGTTAATTATTGGTTTGGTCTTCGGAGGTGGTGTAAGTTACTTCCTGACCCAAACACTTTTTAAAGGAAAAGTAAAAGAAGCTAATGACAAGGCTGACATTACTCTGAAAGAAGCTGAATTGGCAGCAAAGCGTAAAATCGATGATGCCGAAAACAAAGCTGAAAAAATCGTCACCAAAGCCGAACAGGCCAACGAAGCTGTCAAACAAAGAAAAATTCAGGAAGCAAGGGATAATTTTGCAAAACTGAAATCTGAATTTGAAACATGGAAAGCTGAACAAAAAATTGAAGTAAAAGAACGTGAACTCACAGCAATTGCACTCGAAAAAGAACTGAAAATCAAACAAGATGCCATCCTTACTGAGATGGAAACGATCGAGAGCAGAGAGCAGGAAATCAATGCTATAAGAGAGAATCTAGATGTGCAGATGAAAATTGTTGCTAAGAAAAAAGATGAACTCGAAACAGCCAGCGAAAGATTTATCAAAGAACTTGAGACTATTTCCAAACTCACTGAAAGCCAGGCTAAAGATCAGCTGCTCGAAGCAGTGAAGGCAAAAGCTCAGAATGACGCTCTGGCCATCGAAAAGGAAGCTATCAGCAACGCACACACCAACGCCAACAAAGAGGCTAAAAAAATAGTGATTCAGACGATACAGCGAATGTGTGCTGAGTATACCATAGAGAATACAGTATCTGTTTTCAACCTCGAGTCTGATGAAATAAAAGGTCAGATAATAGGAAGAGAAGGACGGAATATCAGAGCACTGGAAGCAGCAACGGGGGCAGAAATTGTAGTAGATGATACACCGGAAGCGATCGTTATTTCGAGTTTTGACCCTATCAGGAGAGAGCTTTGTCGTCTGGCACTGAAAAAACTGGTAGCAGATGGACGTATACACCCTGCCAAAATCGAAGAGACTGTAGCCAAGGTCAAAAAACAACTCGAAGAGCAAATTATAGAAATAGGTGAAAGAACCATCATCGATCTCGACATCCATGGCCTGGCACCATATCTTGTAAAAATGGTGGGTCGTATGAGATTCAGATCTTCATATGGACAAAACCTGCTCAAACACTCTATAGAGACTGCCAACCTGTGTGCTACTATGGCTGCAGAGTTGGGTCTGAATCCGAAGCAAATCAAAATGGCCAAAAGAGCCGGTCTCCTGCATGATATCGGAAAAGTAGCCGAGGAAGATTCTGAATTGTCACACGCACTTTTGGGAATGGAAATCTGCGAGAAACACAAAGAACATCCGGTCATCCTCAATGCTGTAGGAGCACACCATGACGAAATAGAAATGAACAATATCATTTCACCTATTGTACAGGCTTGTGACGCTATCTCCGGAGCAAGACCAGGAGCCAGAAGAGAGATCCTCGAGAGTTACCTTAAACGGATAGGAGAGTTGGAAGAGTTGGCTCTGGCATATGAAGGCGTACAGAAAGCATATGCTCTTCAGGCAGGCCGCGAACTTAGAGTCATTGTGGAGTCCGAAAAAGTGACAGACCAGTATGCTGATGATCTGGCGTTCATGATATCACAAAAGATACAGGATGAGATGCAGTATCCGGGTCAGGTCAAAGTAACTGTCATCAGAGAAAAAAGAGCAACAGCTTTTGCTAGATAAAAAATTATATAATTAAAATGAAAAGGTCAAAGTCGATTAAAGATTTTGGCCTTTTTTTTTTGCATATTAGATTATTTAAAATATATTTGATTTGTGATTACATTATCAAGTGGTAGTGTTTTATTTTTTAACCTAATGTAAATAAATTATTATGAAAAATTTAATTAGCTTTTATTCAGCCTTTTTATTGATTTTTTTTTCTTTTAACTTAAGTGGGCAGGTAGGCCTTCGGGCTGGTGTAAATCTAGCCAATTTATCTATTGATCCAGTTGAGGATGAATTTAGTCCCGGAATTAAATTAGGATTTGGATTTGGTGTTTTTTACAAATTAAATGCTGGTGATAACCTAACCATACAACCTGAATTAAATTTTATGCAGCATGGGACTAAATCTGAAACTGAGGATCTCGGTATCAAATCAGAATCAACATTTAGCTTTAATTATTTGCAAGTACCTGTAATGATAAAATACGGATTTGGTGACATGGACGCTACCAATTTCTACATACAAGGCGGGCCTTATCTAGGTGTAGGAATAGGCAAAGCAAAAATAAAGTACTGCCTTGATGGTGATTGCGAAGAAGAGGAACAGGAATATGGCGATGGAGAAGATGGCCCTAAAAGGACTGATTTTGGCTTGCAGCTTGGCGCAGGGGTTAATTTAAATTCAATGTTTTCTATAGATGCAAGATATATATTGGGCTTGGCTAATTTGAGCAGTGATGGTGATGTGACAATAAAGCACACAGGTATTAACCTAAGTGTAGGATATACCTTCTGATAATTTAAAAATTCTGATTGGAATATTTTTGGATATCCGTCTATTAATATTTGTTAAATATTTTAAAAGGAGAATGTCAAAGATGTTCTCTTTTTTTTTGCCTGATCTATTTTTCTTCTTGTTTTTCCCCTTAAATTTATAGGGCTAACGAAATTTTTTATTAAAAAGAAATTGAATAAATTATCAAAGTGTTATATTTACACTAATAATTTTACATTTTTTAGTCATTAAATCATATTTACACATGAAAAAGTTTTACTTTGTATTGGCATTATTTGTATTTAGTTTAAAATTATCTGCTGATGGAGGTATATGGGAGTATTATCTCAACATAGGAGGTACCTGGTATGGAAACCAAGGAGCAAATACAAACTTGAACGGCGCTGTTTTAGCAACGAACCTTAATTTAAATACAAACCAATTGAATATTAGCGGTTCATCCCAATCCGAGGTATGAATACCTACCAAAATAGTGGTGCAATTTCACAAGCGCGACGTTTTCTTATAGAGTCTATTTGCAGGACAGTCGGCTCCTCTATTTACAAATGAAACATTAACATTACAATCTACTGCAGGAAATGGTGATAAATTTTGGAGTGTTAATAGTCCTGTCATCAATCTTTTAAGTGGATTATCTCAAGCAGGTACATATAATTTTGAAGTTCAATTCAGTGGTACAACAAATAGCTCTGGCGGATGTAATGCAAATATTTCAGGGTATAATTATACTGCCACATTTACAGTTACAACTCCACTACCCGTAAAATATCAAAACTTCGATGTTAGTAGAAAGCCATCAGTAAACTATTTACAGTGGTCCACAGCTACAGAAATCAACAATGATTACTTTGAAGTTCAGCATAGTAATGATGGTAGCAACTTTACAGATGTCGGTTTTGTAAAGGGACATGGCAATAGCAACACTGAAAGAAATTATTCTTTTGAACATGCAGTATCTAGTGGAAAAGTTTCTTATTACAGGCTCAAGCAAGTAGACTTTGATGGAAGATATGAGTATTCTGGTATCGTCAGCGTAAGATCCGATGGCAAAAGATCAGAAGAATCCATCATCATTGCACCCAACCCCGTTACGGATGTGGTCAATGTTTTTGGACTTGAGGATGATGCAACTTACAGGATTACGGATTTTGCGGGTAAACAATATTTATCTGGAATGATTATTCCAGGTCAGACCCTTGATGTTGCTGATCTGAAGCCTGGTTTTTATATTGTCACCATACAAAATGGGGCTGCAACGTCTTCATCTAAGATGGTCAAAAAATAATCACTCATAGTTCCATTTAGAAATACGTAGCTGGTATCTTTTGTCGCTTACATTCCAAAGTGTTTTGTCGATGGTAGATTCCAGCTTTTCCTCTTCAGCATCATTAATCATATCATTGAAAAAATCAAGGCCGGTGAGCTTTTCCACCTCGTCTATTGTCACCATATATTCTTCAAGCCTGCGTTCTGACATTTCGTGAGGTATGATGAAGGCGATTCCTCTTTTGTCAGGATCGTCATAATCCAGAAGGACTTTAAAAAATGCAGATGGTACCGTCACTTTATTGCCTTTGCCGATCACTTTGATGGGTTTGCTTAATACAGGTCCAGTGATGATGTAGAGTTTTCCGGCTTTATAAGTCCAGTCTCTTACATTCTCCTCCAGCTCCTTCCATATACCATTGTTCAACTGTCTGAGTTGGGGAGACATATTGCTCATATAGAATGACTCCCGCATCGCTGTCGAGTCAAAAGCCATATCGCCTGCAGGTACCATATGCCCTCTTGTATATCCGGAGTTCGAATAGTCATTATGATAAGCCGATCCTGTAGGTACAGACCCATCCGGATGGAAGTTGCCTGATCTCGGCACATTAGGGGCATTGAGCATCTGTCTGTTCATGATATATGCAGTCCATTCAGGTTGTTCATACTTTTCCACATAAGAGAGGGAATAATGCTTGTGGTGCACCACTTCGCCGTTGTGAGATGGAAGGTATGTCCTTGTACTGTAATCTTCTAAATCTGATTCTGCCAGTTTTATCGGCAGAGTAGCTAGTTTATTTTTAAAAAAAATAAAACCGCCTACCAACAATATAATGGCGATGATCAGGAAAATTACCAACCGAAATGTAGTTTGCAGTCCCTTGCCTTGTCGGCTGTGATTTTGTCTTAATTGTGCCATAGGGATTATTGTGTTTCCTTTCTTTTCATTTTAGGAAGATTTCTGACGACCATTTGTACTGTATCCTGCAACTTTTCTTCAAAGAGAATCAGCTTATTTTTTTTCATGTCTTTAAGCACATCTTCATTAAAATGCCGGATGGTGACCAACTCAAGGTCGTTGTCAGTAATCATTTTAAATTCCTGACCGAGTTCATTCTCAAATTTTTTGATTCTTTCAGGGATATTATTGACACAAACAGTAAAACTAATAGCTGTGTTGCGCATCATATTGACTTTTAGTCTGTATTTGGCCAATAATGCAAAAATCATACTCAGGTGGTGCTCTGCAACAAATGAAAAATCATTGGTCGATATATGCAGTAGCGTCTGATCGGGCTCAATAACGATGATCGGTGGATAGCTGAGTTCTTTCTGGTCGCTGATGACGGTACCTTCACTGGCCGGGTCCAGAAACGGACGAACATACAGTGGTATCTGCTTATTCTGTATGGGTTTGATGGTTTTGGGGTGGATGACTTTAGCACCATAGTAGGTCATCTCTATAGCTTCTTTATATGACAATCTGGGCAATTTTATGACTTCATCAAAAATTCGTGGATCACCCGTAAGTACACCCGGTACATCTTTCCATATGTGCATACTCTCTGCATCAAGGCAATAAGATAGTATAGCTGCTGTATAATCAGATCCTTCTCTGCCCAATGTAGTGGTAAAATTTTCGCTGGTGCTTCCTATAAATCCCTGTGTCACTACATGATTGGCAGATTTCAGCAGAGGTTCGATTTTATTTTTTGCATTTGTCTGGGTAGTCTCCCATTGAATGCGGGCATCTCTGTATGTATTGTCAGTGAGTATGACATCTCTGATATCAAGCCAGGTACTGCTGATTTTCATGTAGTGCAGGTAGTGCGCCAGAATTTTGGATGACAAAAGTTCTCCTATAGATACGATTTGATCGTAAGCATAGTCATAGTCATCATGTGGTGACTCTTCCAGTATCCAGTCTATCTCCACAAAAGTATCATTGATATCATCCATGATTTCTGCAGACACAGGGATGAGTTGGCTGATGAGCTGGAAGTGGTTGTTTTTAATGTTTTCAAGCAGTTCAGCGGCCTTCCCATCTCCGGCATAATAACTTTTTACTACCTCTTCCAGTGCATTGGTAGTTTTACCCATCGCAGAGACTACGATGACTATTTTATCATCTTTATATTTTTGTAATATTTTTCCTACATTGATAAATCCTTCAGCATCTTTGACAGAAGCTCCACCGAATTTAAACACTTTTAGCTGCATATAACCCTTAATTTTAATATTTTGAATTCTTATATTAATTAACGGCCACAAAGGTAAAGCTATTTAGAAAATTTATTTTAATTTCGCTGTGATAATACTTTTCAAACTGATCTGGGTTATGACCTTAATTCATCTGAGTTGTCTGTTGTTTACAAAAAATTGGAAACGAATAAAATTATATAAAAGTGAATAAATTTAATGCCCTGTCAGTCTTTTGCGGGTCATCACCGGGCAATGATGATGCATTTTATACCGAAGCATTTGCGGCAGGCCGTTTTTTAGCGCTCCATGGCACAAATATCATTTATGGGGGAGCAAAAGTGGGCTTGATGGGAGCGGTGGCAGATGGAAGCCTGAGCCTGGACGGGAAAGTCACTGGAGTGATTCCAGATTTTCTGATGAACAAGGAAATCGCCCATGAAGGACTTTCTGAATTGATAGTGGTAAAGTCTATGCATGAACGCAAAACAATCATGAATGACCTGTCTGATGGAGCCATAGTCCTTCCGGGTGGTTTTGGCACTATGGATGAGATGTTTGAGTTGCTGACATGGGGACAGTTGGGACTGCACAAAAAACCAATCGGCATTCTCAATACAAATGGTTTTTACGACCATCTTATCACTTTTTTGGATAGTATGGTGGAAAAAAACCTCCTGCGCTTGTCCAACAGGGAGATGCTCCTCTCACACAATGATATCGAATCGCTTTATGCAGCTATGTTGGCATATGACGCCCCACTTAAAGCAAAATGGATAAAAAAAGAGGAAATCTGAGGGAGCAGATTATATCCACTTTCGTTTATCCGTCTCAACTTTATATATCAGCAGGTCTGCCAGTCGATTGCCTGTAGCCACGTCTATGTATGGAATTTTTATTCTGCCTGAAGCAGTAAATAGAGTCAGACTGCAAAGTAGATTTTTTGTCTGATAAGGCGACTGATGTATCTGTAAGGCCTGTATTTTATACATGGGCAGGACTTCGGCTTTATCACCATAGACACCTCCTCTGATATACATTAAATGGTCATTGTGGCCAAAAGCTTTTTTGCGATATGATATATACCTGCTCAGCACTAGATAGCCGCAGACCAAGGCGATCAGAGGGATATTTTGCATTTGGTCAAAGTACCAGTTGGCGGCCATAACCAGAACCATGATGATACATAAGATGACGCTGAACCGGATAAAATATCTCTTATCTATGCCCCTCATGGCAAAACCATCAAAATCAGTTGGGCCAAATAAAGTGGTGACTACACCCTGTATGTGCCCTTCATTGCAGCCGGGAATCGTAATGTTCTGGACGGCTCCTGTTCCGGTACCTGTTGCCTGATAGAGGGACAGGTCTTTAAATCCAATCAGTCTTTTAAGCAGATTGTCTGACCAGGTGATATGCTGAATTTTATGGTCAAACGCTGAAACTTCTCTTTTTGTAAACAGACCACTAACCACTTTAAAACCATGTGATGACCTTAGAAAGCGTAAATCATAGTTTTTAATCACTGACCTCACTAAAGAAATCACGACGGAAATACATACTAAAAAAAAGATCAAAGACACAATCTTTCCTACACCTGCTTCCCATTCAGGTATATTTTCGGAATATTCGTCTACATCGACACCTATTTCCTGAAGGTTTTGATAAATCCAGAATACGAACAGGAAAATAAGCCCCCCTGACTTGATATGATTTTCAGTAAGTCCTGCTTTGATCAGATCTTTTTCGGACAAACACAAAATAGGTGTATATTCAGGTACAGGTGGTGTGACTATATCAGCATCAAGAGGGGGAAATGTCGCCGTTTTTCCGGATAGAATAATATCCCTCAGAGCATGGGCTTTATCGGCTTCGATGGCATGAAACTCAAACTCACTTTTTTCCGATCCGGCAGTGTCAATCTTGAGTTTCAAAACTGAAAATAACTGGTGTATGATGTTTTGTTCGAAATTGATGGACTGTATTCTGGCGAAAGGAATTGATGTTTTTTTCCTTTGAAATATACCTGTATGCAAAATCAGCTCATCGTTGATAATCATAAAATAGGTACGGAAAAAATTCACAATAGAGTACAACATGGTTAGAATAGCAATTATAATCACCAGCCATAAGATATAATCTCCTTTTTTGCCTGATCCTCCTACCAGTATCACGAAAAGTATGGGCAGTAGCTGTCGCACTACCACATTGATTGTCTTAAATAGTATCAGAATGATAGCGACATATGATTGTCGGTTGGGAGTCGAAAAGTCAAAATCACTCTTCTTCATCAGCTGCTACGCGATTTGTAATAAAAATTTTTAAGGCGTTGGCCTTGTCCAATGTCAATCCGGGGATACTGAGATCACTGGAACTCCCTCCTGCTGTATAAAGAGACAGCTCAGCCAGGCCAAACATTCTGTCTATAGGACCTTGCTCTATCTCGCAATGCTGTACCCTGCTAAATGGAATGATGATGGTGGATCTGAAAAAAATACCCGATTTGTAAAGTACATCTTTTTCTCTCAATGCAAAGCCTTCGAAATCGTACCCTTTTATAGCCAGGAGTATAAAGAGCCCTGTCAGTACCGACCATAATATCATGGCTATCATGATGTACGGAAACTCAAAAAGCTCCTGTTTTACCCAACCTATTCCAAAATAAATTATAAAAAATATACTAAACAGTATGGAAGTACCCCAAATACTGACTTTACGATAGGCCGGATCCAGTTTTTCATAAATGACATCTTCAGCTTGTGGGATGTCAGTGGTAGTGATCTGATTGTTTTGAAAATTCATCTGAGGCAGTAATATTGTATTGTATCAAAGGTAAAAGCATTTTTTTAAATAATAGTTCAATAATATCAGTAATGAAAATAAAATGTATGATTTTGTAAGTGGTGGAGGATTTGCGAGTCAAAAAATGTTTATAGGATGAAATGCGGAAGTCAGGCTTAGAAGATTTTGCGCCAATGACTAAAATATAATTAAATTTGTAATGTGTACAAGCTGGGTGTAAAATTAAAATATAAATTAATAAAAATTGGTCAATATTATGTGGGTAACCATCAAAAAAAGTGTCTTAACAGTACATGCACCATATATAAAATTGTCACATTAAATAAAGTGTAGGATGAAGAGTTTGGTTTTTGTTATTCAGATTTTGTGCTTCATGTGCCTTAGTGATTTGGCATTAGCTCAGGAGTCCTTTGACAGGACAATAGATATTATCTCCCAAAGCCTTAAAAGCAATGTCTCCTGGAAAACAGAAAGAACAGAGAAGAAAAAAACTGACCAAAAGGTATTTGTCCTTGACAAGATGGTCATAAAAGAAAATATAAAAGATAGTCAGGCCGGCTATACATTGCAGATTTCTGAAGCTCCCACCAGATTCAATCCATATGAAGTGCTCAAAGAAAATAAACCGGAAGGGATTTTTTATAATTTTGACGATGTAAACAACATCATACAAACCATGACAAAAGGTGAAGATGAAAATGGTGACAGCACTGACATTTTAATTGCATATATCTGCAAAGACAATAAAGTTTCTGTTATAAAAATGGTCAGTCTCAGTGAACTTCAGCCAAAAAACAGAGCCATTTACAATCAGTGGATATCTAAATTATCCCATTAAAAAGCATTTTTTTACTACATTTTTGCCGGTATGTGTCTGACGCACAAATGACGACCAACCACAAGCGGCGGCTTCACCATACGATATGAAATTACATCAACAGTGGACTAATGGTGCAACTAAGTAGGCTACAACCAATATATTTTATTTTGCTAATAGAGGTGTTGTTTGCTACACCCAACAATTGTTCAGAATAGACTATTTATGATTTTGACACCACATTGTAAAAGTTTTGTCCGAGTCAGAATTTATATCTGATAGACTAGCAATAAAATTTGTACACTTACCAAATAAATTTCAGGATAAAGGTTACTTTTTTTAAGATGAGGATAAATGAAAAAGGGCGTTTATAGAAATGAGTTTTTATTTCTGAATTCCTTTTCTGAACGTAAATCAAATTTTTAAAAATATGCAATCAAATCTTTTCTATTTCATTATTGTAATGAGCTCTGTCATGTTCTTTTCGAGTTGTACAAAGGAAAGTATAGAAGGGCAAAACTTGAGCTCCAGTCCAAAAGACTACTTTCCTCTGAAAGAAGGTAACTATTGGATATATGATATTTATGCTCAGAAAGGCAGTTCGGCATTTGAAAAGACACAGTATTCAGATAGTACTTATATAGGTAAAGACACAATAATATCTGGAAAAAAGTATCATACCATACATACTACATATGGGGAATATGTTGGGACTTCAGCCTTTATTCCTAAAACTTATTACCTTAGAGATTCTTCAGAATTCCTATTAGCACCTTTGGGGTATAAATGGTTTTCTACTAAAGTGGAAGATGTTAAAATACATGAAAAACTTGTATTAGACCAACAAGGAATTAAAATCAACCACTCCATCACCATGAAAAATGCTGTTGACATTGACATTAATGGTACATTATTCCCATGTTTGCATGCAGATCACATTTATGCTGTATCAAAGCTTTCATCAACAGGTAATCCTGAAATAAGTCAATATAATTATGGTTCCACTTGGTACGCCAGAGGAGTTGGTCCAGTTAAAAAAGTGCTTATCGGTTATACAAATAATAGTCCAAATTCACCTAGAGAAGAGAAGCGTTTGGTACGATACAAAGTTTCAAAATAAATTTGTATTTAATTTAATCCCAAAATACGGGTTACTATTTTCCACTTTTGGATTTATAAAAATAAATAAATAATTAAATTATGAAAAACGTGTTTAAATTTCTTTTTGTGACGATTTTTTTGTGTCTATCATCAGGTATAGATAATCATTTAGACGCACAAGCACCAACGTACAATCAGTTTAGGGTAGTCACCGAAGCTTGGCAAATTTCTAATTTTATAAACGATACACCTGATCAAGACCCAGTATATATGGTGCTTGCTCCAGGAGATTATAGGATTGCTCAACCTATTACCATAGATAGAGTTGGTGCTGTATATATCCATGGGTTAAGTACAGGTAGTACTCATCTTTCTGATAGTACCGGATTTTCTGGTAGTGAATTATTTATTGTCAAGAGAACTCAAAAGTTTAGTCTTAGCAGGTCTTAGAATAAAAGCAAACACACCTTGGGGTCGTCTTGGGGGTATTACTTTCTTACCTAACAGTTTCAATTCTCCGCATGATGTAGAAATTCAAGAGGTCGAACAGAATGTCAGTATAAAAATAAAAGCACCAGGGAATTATCATGTACAATCCTCCAGGATTCCTAATATAGGATATATCATGGATCATCCTAATGCAGATTTTGTTATGACAGGTGGTCAATGTTTGGAATATTTTTGGAAGAATCCAAAACCTCAGAAGTCACAAATCCAACAAGTCTTCAAAATCATTATTGCCAAGGGAATAACGCAAACAGATAGAAACTTTCTTGCAGATAGTACTTGTTCAGTTTGGCAAAAACAAGGAAGGATTAGAATCTATGATACAAATATTGTCAATGCGGGCAATGCCTATGAGTTTAGAATTGAAAATAATAGTCATTTAGGACCTCATGTAATAGCAGGCTGTAGAAATGAAAATGAATATTTTAGACCATCTATCCAAGACTGTGACAATGGAATTATTAGAAACTACAAAGCAATAGTAAAGGTAACAGGAACAGGCAATAGAATAATATTCAAGTCAAATTCAAATGCGACAAGCCCGGCAACATTCAATGGCTCATGCGCAAAACAAATTGCATTTGTTGATTTTCAGTCATTTAATGGTGAAGCATATATTTTGGGCAATACAAGGAAGGGTGTAATAATATTATTATGAATAGTGCAAATACAAATTTAGGCAATGCTAAAATAGTACTGTTAGGAAATAAAATTGCATCCTTACCTGCGTATCCCGATATGGATATTTCCAGCCTTATTCCTCAAAACTTATATGCAAACATTAAATTTAAATAATGGAAATACAGTAATAAATATGGGGAATATGACCCGACTTAATACTGGCATTCACCCTACTACTCAAAATCATTTGACAGGTGCTGAAAATAGCCAGACTTATGGAGATGAGTTATTTTCTGACCTTTTTTTAAATAATACTGACAGTATTCAAACAGCTCCAATCATTCCTAAAGATATACCACCTCATGCTCTAGTCCTACCCAATTTTTCATTGATGTATAATCCAACGAACCCAGCTGATGTAGCTACAAATCACGAGTTACTCCGAAAAATATTTTAATAAATGTTCGAAACTATGGCGCAATTCCCAATGACAATAATGACGATTATGCTGCTATCCAGGCAGCAATAGATACCTCTGTGTTATCAAACAGTTTATTATATTTTCCAAGTGGTCAATATGATATCTCCAAAACACTACAATTCAATACCTTGTCAGGGCTGCCCAAAGTCTTAGTATAGCACCCCATACCATTCGGAAGTAATATTAATATTTGGTCTAATACAGAAGGTCTGTACTTAGTGCTGGCGAAAATCAAGCAACACTATTGTCAATGGGTTATCAACGTATTGAGTATTTTTTTAGTATAACCAACTCACGATTATCAGAATGCAGGGTTTAACTTTAAAAGTAAATAATGGTAATATAGCAATTTTAGGAATTACTAGTTCTACTAATCCTTCTCAAGCAATAGTTGCAGTAGATCCTTTATGCACAAATATGCCTTTACCTGGAATATCTTCGTCATCAATGTATATGTGGAATTTCCGAAATTGTAATTTTATTGGAGGACAGGTAGGACTATCAACTCACTTTAGGACACAAATACAGGAAAATGTGCATAATCCTCTAACTAGTCTTGACAATATTTTTGGCATTTATTCAGGCAAAGTTAATGGGGGATGTAGTTCATTTAGTGGGCAATTGGGCGAAAGTTTTGTAATTACCAATTGCAATTTTTCTAATAATAATATTGGGTTTGCTATCGGTTGGAATCAAGCTTTCTGTCATTTTATTTCTGATTGTGTTTTTGACAAAGATTCATTAGGTATATCTCAATATGGTGCGCGAGGACCTAACCCAGTAGGTAACAATTATACTGGATATAACACTATAAAAGCAGGAGGAAATGTGACCGCGTTTCACTGCCAATTCAATAGTTTATATCGAGATTTCTCCACATATTACCAAGAACAGACTGTACCAGATTATTTTAACAATTGTACTTTTAAGTGCGCCCACTGCTTTATATTTTAGTGAAGTACAGCCTTCAGCACCTAACTCCTGGGCAACATACTATTATAGAAATAAAAATACATTTGGATTTGTTGAAAATTGTAATTTTACATATGACCACACCCAAGATGCCTTAAAAAAAAATCAGCCATTTATACCTTCTGACTGGAGGCTTTTGGCAAATTATTCGCAACAATTTACTTTTTTTATGTGGCACAGGAATAGTCTTTTTGTTTGAACTCTGATTTACAAAAAACTACTTTTGTAAAAGGTGGGCTTGTGCCAGTATTTAATGGTACAACAACATCTCAGCTTCAAGGAGTTGGTTATGGTATGATTGCACAATGTAAAATGCCTGGGAATAATACAGCCACGTTTGCACCTTATGGAACAAAAGTATCAACTGGATTTAATTTTTCTCCTAATGATGCAACTATTCCATCTAATAATCCACCATACCCATTTGGTTGCAGCACTACTCACCTATTTCTTATACACCTCAGTATGTACCAAAGAAATAGTAAAATTAGACCTATCCATCTTCTCTGATGTAAATGATTATTATTTTTGGAGAACTTCAATAAATCTAAAAAGCCATATTACAGGATTATCAGTTAGTAAAGAGCTAACTAGAGATTACGCATTGCCCATGCAACGCATATTATTGTATAATGCAGGAGAACAAATTTTATCTTATTCTGAAGACATTGAATTGGCTCAAAAATCACTCAATATGCGCATATTTCCTAATCCATCTTCTGGGAGTTTCACCATTGAGCCTAAAGTAGGTTTTGACACCAATTATCCCATTGTTATTTCGATATCAGATATACAAGGTCGCCCTGTCTGGAGAGACGAAATAAAAATAAATGCTGGTGAAACCATCCCTATTCTCAAAACTTTTTCTCCAGGAACGTATATTGTACATTTAAGAAATAACAGGTATTCCATCAGTCAAAAGATAGTAGTGCATTAAAAAAATAAATTATACGATATGTACTTCCCCATTTACATATGCCATAAATCTTATATCGGCCACTTGGATTCATTTCCAGGTGGCTTTTTGAAATAAGAAATAAAAAAACAGGAATTTGGGTTACTTACGCTAGTTCAAGGATATATGAATGTAAACCTAATAATTATTTATCCATGATACCAATTAATAAATTTATACTTCTTTTAATTGTGGTTGTATTGTGCTCGTTGTGCAGTTGTGCAAAAGACGAATTAAATGAAGAAACAGAAACAACAATAACAGAATCAGCCGCTGAATACCTTCCTATAAAGAAAAGTAATTATTGGCTGGCTCAAAAGAAAATAAAATTTCTTCAAAGTAATGATTTTACTGCTTTACCGAGTTATGACTCTATTTATGTTGCAGAAGATACCTTGATCAACGGTTTACCACACCATAAGCTGCTTTCGTATCGATATGAAGTCAACAATGGTCAAAAGACATATGAACGAACTAATGTCTTTGCTCTTTTAAGAATGAAGGTTGATAGATACCTGCATACATCAGGTGATATTTATTTTACTACAGATACTGTAGCTAAAGCTATATATACTAACGAAGTTCACAATAATATAATACTAACATCTATCACAGGAAAAACCTACAAATCAGGTACATCACTAAAATGGGAAGTAAAAACAGTACATGACAAGTCCGTATTCAACACAACAAATGACCTGAGTCGAGAAGATGGTTCTTTTTATCTGGAAAAAAATAAAGGGTTTACCAAAATGATCATCCATGGAGATCTCACCAATCCTACCAGAGATCGTGTCGAATATCACGTTTTTAAAGCTCAAATTCATTAATTTTAAAGGAACCTAAAATGAAATCAAAGACTTTGTCCATTATCTTTAGATATGTTCTCCTTATCATACTTGTAGGTCTTAGTTTGCTTGTCGATGCCCAGACACAATATCCATGTGGAGCCGTAGAGATGCAAAAGGAACTCTATCTCAAGGACAAAAAATGGTTGGACATGCAGGAAAAAACTGAGCAAGTCTTGATTCGACAGAAGGGAGGTTTTGTAGGTTCCAGGAGTACTGACACCTATACTTTGCCTGTAGTCGTCCACGTGGTTCACAATAATGGAAGCGAAAATATCAGTGATGACCAGATAGAACAAGCCATATCAAATCTAAATGCAGCATTTTCGCATACTGGACCCTATCAAACCAAAGGCGAAGGCTTCGATACCAAGATTCAGTTTTGTCTTGCTAATCGAACTCCGGACAACCAATCAACTTCAGGTATCAATAGAGTCATCTCCAATCTTACCAATATGACAATGGAGACCCAAGATGAAGAACTAAAAAATCTAAGTAGATGGGACCCAAATCAATACATCAATATCTGGGTGGTCAATGAAATCACTAGCCAAAGTCAAGGATCTGGAGTAGCAGGATATGCATATCTGGCAGGTATGCATGGTCAACCTGTGGATGGAATGGTTTGTGAAGCCAAATATTTTGGCAAATCTCCGTCTGATGATGTGGTTTTTATCCACGAGATGGGCCATTATCTCAATCTTTTGCATACATTCGATGGTGGATGTACCAATAATTTGTGCGACCAAGAAGGAGATAAAGTCTGTGATACGCCTCCGGATCAGGCATTGCATTCTGCCTGTGTTTTTAACTCTTGCGGTACTGATAAAAATGATACAAGATCTATCAATCCCTTTACTACTGATGTCAATGATATGACTCAAAATTATATGGATTATTCACCTTTCGAATGTCAGTTTGCGTTTACTAAAGGTCAGTCTGAGAGAATGCGTCTTACCATTGAAAATATACGTGAGAGTCTATTACAGTCTGAAGGATGTTTGTCTCCTTGCCTGAGTACCATCTCAGGTAGTATCTCTGCACCTACAGAAGCCGTCACGGGAGAAAAAGTAAATTTGTCATTTTCTGGTGCTGGTGCTACGACATGTGTGGACTGTCAATGGCACACAAATAGGGACATCAGCTACACCAGAATATGTATTTACAGCACCAGGGACTTACACCATAACTTTAGTAGCCGAAATCAAGATGCAAACTGTATCTATAAAACAAAACATACCATCACGGTAAGTGCAATATTTTGGCAGATTTTAATCCGATCGTTAGCGTAGTAAAAGAAGGGGAAAGTATCAGATTTACAAGCACTAGTGCAGGAGTAAAAGATTACGTATGGAAAATAGATGGAACACCGGCAGGTAGTGGTCCAAGTTTGGATTATACCTTCACACAGACCAGAGATTACTTAGTGCAGCTGCAAGTATCTAATGAATACTGTTCACAAATCAAAACGGGCAAAGTGAGTGTTCAGAATGCTTGTGGGGATTCGATTTGGCAGCAATATTATACTACAGAAAAAGGTGGATTAAGACTTGTTTTTAGAGAAGGAAGTATGGGTTCTTATCAGCGGAATCTGAATTGTCTTGGTAGGGTTATTGACAAAAATGGTGTTATTAAAGTTTAATTCAAAGCATGAAATTTTATGGAGCCCCGTGCTTTGATGTTGATGGTAGGTTTTATAGGTCTAGAAAATCGTGTTCAAATTTTAACATTAACAGTTTTAGTGATAATAAGAATTCAATCAAAACGGTGACGGAAATCTGGAGTGCAAGGAATTTAATATTCCAACTGTTTTATTCTGACGCATATCCTATCATAGATGATGTTCTTGTTGAGCAAAGTGGTCATATTATAAGATTGTCTAAAGATGGACGGTTAAATGGGCAAAATTTACCCATGGTTTTAATCCTTCCCATATAGTACAACAAAAGATAATCTTATCATAGTGATTAGGCATTGAGTAGAAAAAGGAAAATAAACTAAATCTAATTAAACTGGATTTAGATGGTAATATTAAATCATTTTCAAAACAGCTTCCTCAAAGGAATTTATCAAGGAATATTCGCGATGCAGAAGATGGTGTTATCTTTGTTTCATACTCTGATAAGCCTGATGGTTCAAATTTCAATATTTTAAAGTTAAGTAAAAATGGAGACTTTTTAGGTAATTATAAGCAATCAACCACAAGTATCCTAAATGCTCATTTTAGCAGATAATAAATGCTTATTCACTGCAGAAATCTAGGCAAGAGATGTTAATTTGCATTGCTGAATTTGGATTCTTGAGACAAATGGTCAAGAAATAGAAAAATTTTCTACTAACGAAGAAGTAACTTAGGTATTGAAAGATTAAAGATGGATGGCTGATAGATGTTTTTAATTCTATTAATGGAAATTATGAAAACACAGTTATCCATGTTAAAGGAAACCAACCATTGGAAGGATGTTATTACTCAGAAGGTGCAAAGCCAATTTTTAGAAACGAAGTTATAAACTTATTACCATCAAACATTCAGTTAGGCGATGATTTACCAACAGCAGTTGAAGCAAATATTAAAATATTGGATTTAAGTGTATCAAGTTATAATGACTGCCGAATACCTAACCCATGTCCCAAAAATTGTAACGAAGAAGTAAGTCATTTGAAGTTGATAAAAGAAAAACGATCCAATACTTTTCAAGTACATCCTGGTTCTAATGATGAATTGCTACTATCAGGATTTGCTGTGGAAGATGAGACTTATTATTATGGAACATTGAAAAAAGATGGATCGTTTGCAAAAATTAACTCGTTTAGCAGTAATCAAAAAAATGGACTCCAAAAGTATATAGAGCACGAAAATTTTAGATATTTGATTATGTCTGATGGCCCTAATTTTGTGCTAAAAAAGGAAACATTGAATGGTGTGGAAGTTTTTACTAAAGTGTATAATGGTGTTAAAAAGGATATCACAGTACATATTTATAACGAAAGACTTTTAGGTTCAGGTGGTAATTTTGCTTTTTGTTTGGATTTGGACGGCAATATGCTTTGGAACAAAAGTATTCTAAAAAACGATGCGGCTCCAGTTAATGTTGCATCAAAAGATGGCATTTGGAATGTATTTGTGAATAGTTTATTAGAATTACATATAACTAAAATTGATATACATGGAACATTAGAAATTTCTAAAATTGTTAAATTACCTTACCCGTCAAATAGTAATTTTATCCAAGGTGTTGCGTCAGATTTGGGCGGACTTGTGTTTAAATTAGGACTTACCTTACCTGAAGGAGTTAGAAATATTCTTGTCAAAGTGGATAAAAATGGAAGTGTGGAATATTCTAAATATGTCGAAAACGATACTGGAAGTTTTGCTGGTTATTCTGAAAATAGTGGTTATGTTCTACACCATACGGTTATCCCAACATCCGCCGGGGTAGAACGCAAATTTAACCTGTTCAATCCGGATGGCGATATTGTTTACACCAAGGAATTGAGCGTAGCTTGTGATGTCAATCAAATTTCAAAATTTAAACATGGATGGATTCTTAATTGCAGGGCAGCTGATGGTGATTACATTGTATATATCTTTCCAGAGACCACAGAAGATTGTATGATTAAAAATTCATTGCCAGTTAAAACTTTTGAGTTGTCATTGAGTAGTGAAAATACAAATCTGACTATTTCAGACTTGCCCAATATCATGCCAAATAACATGACTGAACTGATAATGAAAAATTTCAATATGGCTGCATCTAAAGTATGTGAAATCTTCATCCCTTGTATCGAAATCTGTGACAATGGTATAGATGATGACGACAATGGGCTCGCAGACTGTAATGACCCTACTTGTCCCTGCAATACTTGTCTCAATAAAGTAGATCTTGTATTGTCTTCTATAGATAGCATACATTGTATAGGCAATGAATACATGGCTACGCTTACAATTTGTAACAAAGGGGATGCAGATTTTAATGGTAATGTACCCCTTGTATTTTACGACGGAAATCCATGGGAAAAATCAGTGAATGCACTTTCAACTTCATTACTATTTTTGGGCTCATTACAAAAAGATAGCTGTACTCAAGTGACTTACCGTTTTGCAAAATACAGAGACGGAGACATCTTTGCAGTCATCAATGCAAAAGAAAACTTGATGACACCATTCGATCAAAATACCATTTTCTCAGATGTCGATTGTGATCCATCTAATAATACCAAATCTATCAGGTTTGCTCCGTCGATTCCGACATTGGATTTGGGTCCCGATGTCGAGATTTGTCGTGGTCAAGTTGTAAGCTTATCCGCACAAGATGGATTTTCTTCATACCAGTGGCAGGATTTTTATCCCAACAAAAATTATAGCGCATTTACACCTGGACTTTACACTGTTACAGTTTCAGATTATTGCGGCAACCTTCAAAAAGATGAAATACTAATCAAAGAAAAAAAACTGGCTCCTATTCTCTTGGGTGATGACAAAAGCATTTGTGAAGGCTCAACTATAGAAGTAAATTACATCACTACAATGAATGGAAAATTTGTGTGGGATGATGGATTAGAAGGAGCCTATCGTAAGGTAGATACCGCCGGGAGTTATACTTTGGGTTTTTATACACCAGACAATTGTGTAGTCAAAGATACCATAGAAGTGAAAGTAATTCCAGCACCTATATTAAATCTTGAAGACAGCATAGCTATATGTGAAGGTAGTAGTCATACAGTTACATTGTCACAGTCGGAATTAAAATATAATTGGTACGATGGTGATGTCTCTTCTACCAAAGTCTTTAATCAAGCCGGAGTTTACACCGTCTCAGTGAGTAATGATGTGTGTACGGTACAAGATAGTTTCATGATCGAAATCATTCAGAAACCTATTCTCAATCTGCCAGATACCTTGAACTTTTGTAAGGGTGACAGTATCCTGATATCATTACAACCACAGCAAACTACTTCTTATATATGGAATACAGGCGAAAAAACACCCAATATCACAGTCAATAAACCTGGCATATATACTATAGAAGCCATTACGCAGAATTGTTTTTCAAGTGATAGCATTTTATTAATTGAGCTTACTAAACCTGTTGTCTTTCTGCAACCCAAAACCAATGCTTGTGAAGGTGATACTGTGAATCTAAGCGTAAATCTTATCTCAGGTCAAAATGTAATATGGAGTACAGGACAAACCACTCCAGGAATACCGGTAACATCTTCCGGCAAGTACACAGTTATGATTTCCAATGAGTCATGCAGTGTTTCTGACACTACCGATGTGATTTTTATAAACGACCTTCAATTGGATTACCTGAACAGATCGACGGCTGCGATGGAGAAAAGTTAAAAGTCAATTTGCCGGTAGCTAATGATATTACAGAGATCAAGTGGTCGGATGGCAGCAAAGATGCTGAAAGAGTGTTCGACACAAGTGGCATATACTCAGTCATACTGAAAAATGAACATTGTACAACACAAGATACGATCCAAATCACTTTTCATGCATTGCCAGAAAGTATAGATCTTGGTCAGGATACGACCTTATGTGAGGAGATCCCATTAGATATTTCTATCAGTGAAAATAGTAGTTACAGTTATAGTTGGAATGATGGCATTACCAAACCTTCCAGGAGGATCGACAAACAGGGAAGGTACACCCTGAACGTATCCAATCGGTTTGGTTGTGAAGTATCAGATTCGATAGATGTCAAATTTGTACCATTTCCAGACTTTGACTTAGGTATAGATACGACTATTTGTGTAGGTGACAGTATGCAACTTAAACTTATTTTACCAGGCGAAGGATGGCTACAATGGGACGATATGTCTACTGATCATGAGCGTACGATTTATCAAGCTGGTAGATATACGGCGACGTACAGCTACTATGGATGTGAGTCATCGGATGATATTGAGATTATGGTCAGTGATTGCAATCCATTTGACATTCATTTACCGAATGTATTTAGATACAATAGTGCTGAAAACGGCATTTTTAAACCTGTGATCAATGGAGATCCCCAATCCATTACAAAATATAGCATGCTTATTTTTGACAGATGGGGCAACGTGGTATTCAAAAGTTCAGAACCAGAAGATGGCTGGAATGGCACTTTTTCAGGTCACGCATCAGAGTCGGGAGTATATGTCTATACTTTAGATATTCTCTATAGTCACCAAGGTCAAGCTAACCAAGTACAAAAACAAGGCTCAGTGACACTTTTAAAGTAAATATTGCAAAAAGGTGAATACATTTTAGCGTCATTGGGTTACTTTTATCATTTCTTGGATCAATAGTAAATAATTTAACCAAACAATAAAAATTTAGAATTATGAAACAGTTTATTTACACAGTATTATTTTTAACCTTCACGCTAAGTGCGTCAGCTCAAGAACTCTTTTTCAAACCGGATACTATATTTTACTATACCAGTCCTGCTTATAGAGTCGATGCAGAATTATCTGCAAAGTATGAATACTTATATACAGATTTCGGAAAAATAGATTCAATTAAAAATTACTCTTACGATAAAGGGACAAAAAACATATACGCTCACTCAGGCCGAAGATTACATATATGATAGTATGAACCGACTTATTGAAGTGAAGCAAAATCCTACTTTTAGATTTAAATATTTTTACAATAAAGAAGGATTGGATTCCTTGTTCATTTGGGAGTATTTAAATAACCAAACATGGCAAGTAACTCGTTCCAGAGAAAAAAAGTATAATGCTAATAATGCAATCATAAGCGAATTGTCCAAACGAGGAAACAATGGCATTTTGGTAAAAGATTATGAACGGTATGTAGACTATGATGTAGACGGAAATATGATCCAGGATTTTAGAAATTTATTTAATAATAATTTACAAGCTACTATCAAAAGTAGGTACAGATATACCTACACATATGAAGGAGGACGTATCAAAAGTGAGATATATGATGCAAAAACATTTAATACATCAGATACTACCTGGACCAATCAGTATAAACATGATTATATATATGTAGATGGTGACAATAAAGTAGATAAGAAGATAAACTCAGTATACAACCCCGCTATAAGTGCTTATGTCACCATCGATACTTTCAGATATACTTATACGCCCAATTTGTGGGTTGAAGAAAAATCGACTATCAGGTTCACAAAACAGTTCGATGATAACGGAAATGAAATTTTCTACAGTGTAGAACGTAAAAGAAGTAATGGAGTTTGGACAAAAGAAAATCAGAACAACCTCGTGTATGAAAATAATCAGATCATAGCCAAAGAGTATTATTATGTAGATCCCAATGATACCAATCAGGAAATGTATCTGATACAAAAGGAAAGTTATGGATATAGAAAACTATCCGGTGCCGAAGACATCAAATTTAATAATAAACTGAATGTAATCATTTACCCTAATCCATCCCAAAATGTTGCTATTATTGATGGTGGAGATGCAAATATTCAGAAAATGACTTTGTATAATATGCATGGACAAATAATGAAAGTATACGAAAAACCATCTGCCGTCACACAAATAGAACGGGATGGTTTGAAATTTGGAACTTACTATTTGTTGATACAATCCGATCAAGGCTCTATCACCAAACCCATCATATTTACAGAATAAAATACCCATGAATATTCTCAGCCACTTGGATTCGGTTTCAGGTGGTTTTTTTGTTTTAGAAATTTTACTTACAGATAGGTAAAAAAATATGGATTGTTGGTAATGTGGTTCTTAGCCTATTTTATCCAGGATCATTTGCAGAATATTTCTTGCCTCCTTAAGTGTTCGCACGTTTTCTTTGGTCATGATCAGGTAATTATTGGATTGTTTCATGGATATACCTTTGATATGTCCGTCTTCAGCTACATATTTCATGATACTTTGGAAGATATTGGATTCGAAGTATATGGACTGTGCATTGGTGATAAAGTAGCAGTTCATTTTTCTGTTTTTAAGTATAATACGCTCGAATCCCAGTTTTTTGGCTAAGATGCGTATTCTCAGGCCATCAAACAATTCGTTGATCTGAGGAGGTACCGTGCCAAATCTGTCTTTCAGCATGGTGTTGAACGTGTTGATATCTTCCTCTGTTTCCAGTTTGTCCAGCTCGGTATAAAGGATAAGCCTTTCCTGGATATTGGAGACAAAGCTGTCAGGGATAAGCATCTCGATGTCCGTATCAATATCTACATCCCGAACGAACGTTTGTTTTTTGGCATTTTCTTCGCTAAACAAATCTTTATAATCCGTCTCCTTGAGTTCTACTACTGCCTCTTCAAGGATTTTCTGATAGGTTTCATATCCAATGTCAGCAATAAACCCGCTTTGCTCTGCCCCGAGCAAGTTACCCGCTCCTCTTATGTCCATATCCTTCATAGCTATCTGAAATCCTGAACCAAGATCAGAAAACTCTTCCAGGGTTTTGAGCCTTTTTCTGGACTCGGGAGTCAGTACCGAAAGTGGTGGGGCAAAGAGATAGCAGAATGCCCTTTTATTGGACCTACCCACACGCCCCCTCAACTGATGCAGGTCGCTCATCCCGAATTGGTGCGCATTATTAATAATCATGGTGTTGGCATTGGGTATATCCAGCCCTGTCTCTATGATATTGGTACAAACCAGGACATCAAACTTTCCATCGATAAAATCGAGTAGTGTGTTTTCCAGATCGTGGGCTTCCATCTGACCATGTGCCACCGCCACATCCACATCAGGACACAGGTTTTTGACAAGGTCTGCTACCTCTTGCAGGCTTTTGACCCTGTTGTGGACAAAAAAGACCTGACCACCACGCTGAACTTCATAATAAATAGCTTCTTTGATAAGTTGGTCACTAAATACTCTGCGTTCGGTATAGATCGGTTGGCGGTTGGGTGGTGGCGTTCTGATGATAGATAAGTCCCGGGCGGCCATAAGAGAAAACTGCAATGTACGGGGTATCGGTGTGGCTGTCAGTGTGAGAGTATCTACATTGACCTGAAGGCTGCGTAGTTTTTCTTTGGCGGCTACTCCGAATTTTTGCTCTTCATCTATGATCAGTAGTCCTAGATCTTTAAATTTCAATCCTTTGTTGAGCAAAGCATGGGTACCTATCAGTATTTCTACTTTGCCTTCTTCTACGCCTTTGAAGACTTCATTTTTATCCTTGGTGCTTCTGAATCGATTGATATACTCTACAGTAGCACCAAACTCCTTGAGCCTCTCAGAAAAAGTTTTGTAGTGTTGTAATGCAAGTATAGTAGTAGGCACAAGGATAGCTACCTGTTTGCCGGCAACGACAGCTTTAAACGCTGCACGGATAGCCACCTCTGTTTTGCCAAATCCCACATCTCCACATATAAGCCTGTCCATTGGGTAGTCTTTTTCCATATCGTTTTTGACATCCTGTGTAGCCGTGAGTTGGTCCGGTGTATCCTCGTAAATAAATGAAGCTTCCAGTTCGGTCTGGAGGTAACCATCCTGTGGAAAGGCAAAACCTTTGGAAGCTTTTCGCTTGGCATATAGCTTTATCAGCTCTTTGGCAATGTCTTTTACTTTTGCTTTGGTTTTGCGCTTGAGTGCTTTCCATGCATCACCGCCTATCTTGTTTAATTTGGGTTCGGTGCCATCCTTGCCTACATATCTGGATATCTTATGCAGGGAATTGATCCCTACATAGAGGATGTCGTGGTTTTGGTAGATAAGCCTGACTGTTTCCTGCTTATGACCATTTATCTCTATGGTTTCGAGTCCGGAATACTTACCTATACCGTGGTCTATATGCGTGACAAAATCTCCGGGTTGCAGTTCTTTGAGCATTTTGAGGCTGATGGCCATATCTTCGGTGAAACCCTGCCTAAGTTTATATCTGTGAAATCTCTCAAATATCTGATGGTCAGTGTAGCATGCAATTTTATTCTGGTGGTCTATAAATCCGCTGTGTACAGACTTATGCAGTGGGTGAAACTGTACTTTGACACCCATGTCTTCAAAGATATTGTAAAAGCGTTCTATCTGTTTTACATTATCCGTAAAAATATAGTTGGTGTATTCCCTTGAAGTATTCTCTTTTAGATTTTCTATCAGGAGATTGAAGTTTTTATTGAAAGCGGGCTGTGCAGAAGCTTTGAATACAACCAGGCTGTCACTGAAAAAATACTGGGATTTGGCCAGTGAAATAATGTTGAAGTCAGCCAGCTCTTCTACGATTTTTGTGGGATATATAAATGCTCTTTCGTTGAAGATCTCCCTGAGTTCTTCCTCAGATTTTACAGCTATACTATTGGCATATTCTTCGACCTTTTCGAAACAGATCTGAAGTTTTTCGACCAGCAGGTCCGGCTCTTTTAGCCACACACATGTATCGGTGCCAAATACTTTGAATATACTTATTTTTTGGTCCTGACTAAATTTATTATTGATATTGGGAATGATAGAAACAGAAGTTATCTCTTGTACTGACAATTGGGTAGTAGGATGGAAGGTACGGATACTCTCCACTTCGATATCAAACATTTCTATTCTGTAGGGCCACTCATTGCCATAGCTGAAGATATCAATGATGCCCCCGCGTATAGAAAACGGCCAGGCTGATAGACAAATTCTACTCTGTCAAAACCATACATCACCAGTAGCTCTATCATGGTATTGATATCAAGAGTAGTGTTTTTTTCGATTGATATTTTGTCCTTATCCAGTAGGGTAGGGTCTACCGCTTTTTCGAATATCGCTTCAGGGTACGACACCAGTATCTGGTTTTTACCTTTGGCATTGTGGATTTTATTGATTGTCTCCGTGCGGATGAGAATATTGTTTTTGTCCAGTTCGTCATACTGCAGGGGCCTCTTGAACGAATCGGGAAAAAAGTGGATGTTTTTATTTTCAAATAAAGACTGAAGCGTATTTTGCACGTATGCAGCTTCTTCCTTATCCGCAGCGATATAGATGTGGGATCGTTTTTGGCTCTGATACGCTCCAGCCAGGGCAAAACAATCCAATGCTCCTACCAAACCCTGTAGCTGAATCTGTGTGGGAGTAGTACCTGAAGTCAGGCTATTGATCTCACGAACGTGCCGATCCTTCTCATATTTGTCGATCAGCTCCTTAATATTGCTCACGGAGCAAAGGTAATACTTTTATTTTTAATGGGGTGAGGCTTTACTAGATTGTATGCATAACAAATGGCACAAAATAATAAAAGCCCTTCTTTACCTTCAACCCCTAGCGTGACCACCCACCTACTTAGAATTATCAAAGCGCTGCAATCCCCAAAAGGAGTGAGGGGGCAGTGGATTGTAATCATAAACAAATGCTGTTTATCTTAAAAAGGGAAAGTACTGATTTTTGAATTGCATACAAAATTAGTCCACTTTTACTCTTGATGCTTCATTTTCTGATGCAGCGCCTCTGTTACTGATATTTTTCAGTTTCGTATTCCCAAATTGAAAACTAAAAGATAATCGTACATTTCTGGAAAATTCTCTTTGTTTAAATAAAACATTAACATCAGAAAAAGCAATCGTTGCGTTTGTTTTTTGGGAATAAAAGATGTCATTTACACTCAAGCTTACTCTTCCCTTTTTTTCAGCAAAAGTTTTAGATATACCTATGTCAACACCTAACAGTTTATCTATTGTCAAAAATTCTTCCAAAAACTTAGTCAAATAAAATCCACCTATTTCCATTTTTACATCCGCGGGCAATGCAACATTAAATTGCCAGTATGCAAGCCAGTGCCACCTGCTGGTTTTATAAGTGTTCCCCAGGTATGATGCATCATAACTGTTATAAATGGCTTGGTTGCCACCGAATCCATCTAACCACTTTCCTATTTTTATGGGGAAATTAAGCTGCATTTCCAGTCTCTTTTGGTTAGCAAGGTTTTCGGCAACAGTAAATGTTTTAGTTCCTTCTATTTTCGGAGCATTCTCTACAATGACATCATCAGTCTCAGAATAGCTGAATCCTATAAATGGCTGATTGTCATAAGTAACATTTAGCTGATAATTATTGGCAATTTCGGGTCTCAGATTTGGATTACCTCTGGTATACGTGAGTGAATCAATAAAATAGGAAAATGGGTTTTGTTGTTGGAATCCAGGTCGATTTACTCTTCTTGAGTAGGCTGTTTGGATGCCCAGGTGTTGATTTATTTTATACAACGCATTGGCGCTGGGAAATGGCTGGGTATAGTTCCTGTCCAGTGTATCTATACCTTTTGATTTAGCTTTTACAATCGTTTGCTCCACTCGTAATCCGAAGTTAAAGTCAAATTTTTTACTTGTTTTCCCTAGATTTAAATAAGCTGCATTGATATTTTCTTTATACAAAAAGTCATTGGATTCTTGCTCACTAGGTAAGTTGTTTCTATAAAAATTTAATAAATTGTTGACCTTTGCAAAACTTGCTTTGACACCGGTTTCAAATTTCCAGGTAGAGTCTATCGGAAAGACGTAATCCGATTTAACCACAATGATGTCTACTGGCTGTTCTACGTCCTGTTTGGAAATGGATCTAAGTGATGGCGCATTGTTTTTATAAATATCCAAACCATTGATATTCCTTGTATCAAATCTATTATAATCTGCATCGATGGTGAATACTTTTCCTGTTTTGCGGTCGAATTCATGTTTAAAGCCAATACTTCCATATTTTCCTGCTCTGTCCGAAGTACTTAGGTTTTCTGTTACAAAATCATCTAGCCTGGTATTTTGTATATTTTCAAAAACACTTGTTTTGCTTAGACTTTTGCCTTCACCATCTCGTTTCCAGGTTCTGAATACCGTACTAACCGTCGTCTTGTCCGAAAGATAATAGTCTGCGCCTAGTCTGATATTTCTGAAGATATAGGTACTATTGTCCAGGTTTTGACTTCTATAAATATCATTTCCTATAAAACGTTCGACATCAAATACAGTGAAATAACTACCATTATTGTAACTGGCATTACCGAATAAATTGATTTTACCATTTCTATATGTCATATTTGCAGAGGGGTTAACTCTACCATAGTTTTGTGTAGGTCTATTGATGTCGTCATGATTGACCCTAAAACCTGCTAATGTTAAAGCAGCTGTTCCCTTAAATCCCAAATCAGCATTTCGTTTAAGTTGAATATTAATGATAGGGCCGCCAGCTGCGTCAAACTGGGCTCCTGGTTGGGTGATGAGCTCGATTTTGTCTATTTGGTCTCCTGGCATGTCCCGCAATACCGCATTCATATCTGTATAATTTGAAGGTTTGCCATCTATCCATACTTGTAAATTTTGGCTCCCTGCCAACGTCACCTTATCTTGAATGATCACTACCCCTGGTACTTTTTGGAGGATTTCGATTGCAGTACCACCTGCTGCAATGGCACTATTGGCTACATTCACCACCAATCGATCTGATTTTTGCTCTAAGAATGGACGTTTGGACACGATTACTGCCTCATCTAGTACCAATCCTTTATTTAAAAAATTAATATCGACACTCGCTTTTTTATTTTCTTCTTTCAATTCAAAAATATCAGAAAATACATTTTCATAACCAATGTAGGATGCTAAAATTCTGTAACTGCCAGGTTTTACATTTTCGAAAGCATATTCTCCGTTCAAACCCGTGAGATTACCTTCGATCATCGTAGTGTCTTGGGAAGTGACAAGCGAAATGGAAGCAAAAGCCAGGAATTGGCCGGTTTCATCTTTCACCTTTCCTGAAATAGTGGCTTGGCTATAGAGTGAGCAAAATTGTACGAAAAGAAATAAAGTTAAAAAAAAAAATTTCATGATTTTTATGCTTGATAGTTACAGAGGGTTATCCTCAAAGATACTATAATTTCGAATGTCAAACAGAATTGGATTTACAATTGTCAACAATACGAAATAAACTTATATTAAGTTACAAGGCAAATGAACAAAAAACCAAATATTAAAAATAATCCGACAAAGTTGCAGAAAGTATCTGTGATCCGAAACATTATGAATTTCCAATTCATCCCCAATCAAAAGTCTTTAATACGTTTTAACTTAGCATTAATCTTTAACCACTTTATATATTCTAAAATCGAAATCATCATAAAGAACTTTATATGGAATAGTATCATGCCATTTTGACTTATCAATAATCATATAATGTAAGCCTACAGTAGACTCTCCATTTACCCATGCTGTATCTTTCATTTTATCATCAACTGCCCAACCTCTCCTATTAGCTAAATACATCATCCAATGTTGTCCGTCTCCACCATTAACTAAAATTCGACTATCTTTAGGTATGAATTTATCAGATAACTCCGCCAGTTTTAAAAATTTTTTACTTTCTGATGAAATGAAAAATCAGATTTATGAATTGAAATGGCTTCTGTGGAAAGTATTATTAATAAGAAATAGAAAACTATAATGATGGCAATTTTAATTTATGAAACAAAAATATGGAATTGTGTAACATATTGATTTTTTCAAAAACGATCTTTATGCTTCAATAATTTTATTGAAAACATAAATAAATATTAAACAATATGAAACATCAACCATTGAGCAGCACAAATGAGTTACGACATCAAGTGCGAGCACATTGCATTTTTATAAATGCCATCTTTCTGACATTTATTTTAAGTATTTTTATTAATATGACTGGACTTGCGCAAGCAAACGGAAGGAGTTATAAAACAGCCATAGGTGTTAAATTTTACCCAACTGGAGTAACCCTGAAGACTTTTGTAAGATCAAATGCTGCTTTTGAGGCTATTGGTTATTTCTGGGATAGAGGTACACGTGTTACAGCATTGTATGAGTATCACCACAATCTATCAGAGAATGGATCTTTAAAGTGGTATATTGGTCCTGGAGCACATGTTGGTTTTTATAAACCTTTATATTATGATGGTGGTACCAGTGTAGGCATTGATGGTGTATTGGGTCTGGATTATAAGTTTCCCGGCATCCCTATCAACGTATCTTTGGATTGGCAGCCTTCATACGAGTTTGGTAATTTTGAAGGTTTTGGAAATTGGGGGGGAGTTGGTTTGCGTATTGCCTTATAACAGTAAATAACACAAAATGGCGCATCACACTAGTATTTGGTGTGATGCGCTATAGATATCCGGTATGTCTTTTGAATACTTTGCTGGACTCAATATCTATGCAAATGAATGAAATATTTTTTACGTAAAAAAGGGTAATGTATCAGAATCTTGCTACATTTGACATACACTATAAATGTTAGATTATGCTTAAGGTGACTATGTTTATTCTTGTTTTTGTTTGGCAGGGTTTATCTGCTTATGGGCAGTGGTCCGTCGGACTGGGTGCAGGCCTTATCATATTTACAGAAAAAGTCACCCATGTACAGGCAGTTCCTGGCTGGACCCTCAACGGTGGCGGCACCCTGGAGAATGACCAGCCCTATTTTTTAGAGCTGAATGCCCGGTATCAGAAAAACAAAAATGTTTATTCATTTTCAGTCCAGACGAGAAGCATTTATTATTATTACTCTCTGACTAATGAAGCCGGATTTGGTTCCGGTTCCGGACATGGCAATGACCTGTTATTGAATTTACAACTCAGCTATGGAAGGAAGATTATCGAAACAGGCACATTTTCTTTTATGCCAATGGCCGGACTGGGAATGGCCACTGCCAACGGTGTATCACAGGTTGGTACAGGAAGCTTTGGTACAACTGACCTTGAAAACAATCTTTTAACAGGCACAGATTCCACTTACACAGCATTGAGCAATGCATTAAGTATTCCACTTTCACTGGTCAGCACCTTTCGGGTCAGTCCGGATATTTCCATAAACCTGACATTTCAATTTGGTTATAATTTGTCACCATACATTGCAAGGGAAACAGTAAATTACACCATCCAAAAGAACTCTTCTTTGGTGGGAAGTGGCAGTGGATTTGTAGATCAGAAAAACACCCTGAGCTTCGCTGTGGATCTCTCTTACCATTTTGGAAAAAAACCTCAAAAGAAAAGGGTAAAAGGATAATGACTTTTCATTTCCTTCAATTATCGCTCAAATTAAATTTATATATACCTAAGGTATCCCTTGTTAGAACCCGCAAATTTAAAATATTCATTGGCTGCATCATCAAATGATTTTTCGAGGCAATATGTTGAGTAAATTACTTCATGGTCCTTGAACCCTCCACTTCTAAATATGGTGATTAAATAGATACAATGCTCCAATTTGCAGTTTTCCTTTAAAAAAAATTTATATTCATAAGAATTACTACAATTTGCAGTAATTACTGAATCTTGAATATAATTATAGGTAAAATCCAGGTCTCCATCGTTTCCACCAATAAATTTTCCAGTGTGACCGTTTAAAATATTCATTCCAAAATGAATTCTATTTTTAAAAAAGCTGCGATCCTTTAAGAGGAGAATAGCAAAGTTATTGAAGGGGTTGTCCAAACTTGATTTATTGTTGTCAACATATTTATTA
>JADKCF010000025.1 GCA_016714765.1 Saprospiraceae bacterium
GGTTTTAGTAATTCCTTTTCCAACCATTCCCACTGAGCAATACCTAATAAGGTCGAATCTGTGTTTTGATGTGGGAAATAATCCAGGGGGTAAAAATATTTGTCTACATGATGTAACTCACCTCTGTATTTTCTCAAGTCATCCCGAAATGTCCTTGTATCCAACAAGATTATTTGCAAAGCTTTACCATGGATTTGGAACTGATATGATGTATATATGCCCTCATGCTGTCGTCTTTCACTATCTGCAGGTTCATTAAAAAAATTCAGGAAGAGATCTTTGGATTCTTTTTTGTGTGGGTAGTGCCTGCCGGTATCATTCGACCCATAGTCATGGTCGTCCCATGTGGCAAGGACTTTTGTAGATGTTTTAAGCGCCTGGTACTCGCTTTTTGCTGCTAATCGATCGTATTTAGCTTTTAGTTCAGACATCTCATAGGTATCACCATAGATATTGTCTCCCAGGTATATAAAATAATCAGGCTTTATATCTGCTATTTTCTGCAATATAGGCTGAGCTTCTGTTTCATGACCGCAAGAACCAAATGCGATGACGGTCTTTAGTCTGGATGGCTGACCGAAGGACTTTTGTTGAATTAGTATGATAAGAAGAATCAGGAGATATCTCATGATACTAGAAATATTTAAAACTTTGACCTGCTTTTATACTGAGTAAAGACTCGTAAATAAGTTTTATGACGCCCTCAACATCTTTCTCATGTGCCATTTCTACAGTAGTGTGCATATATCTGAGTGGCAATGAAATCAAAACTGATGGTACACCTCCATTGCTGTACGCAAATGCGTCAGTATCAGTGCCTGTACTCCTGCTGGCAGCAGCTCTCTGAAAATCAATTTTCTTTTTTTCGGCCACTTCTATGATTTGTTCGAGGAGCAGATTATGGACTGCAGGAGCATAAGTCAGACTGGGCCCTAAACCACATTTAGTATCCCCTTGAATTTTGTTGTTTACAAGTGGTGTGCTGGTGTCATGGGTTACATCCGTTATGATGGCTACATGAGGCTTAATGGTGTTGGCGATCATTTCAGCACCTCTGAGACCTATTTCTTCCTGCACAGCATTGACAATATAGAGAGAGTAGGGTAGTTTCTTTTTCTTTTCCTTGAGCATTCTGGCCACTTCTGCTATACAAAATCCCCCCAGGCGATTGTCCAGGGCTCTCCCGCAGTAGTATATTTGGTTGAGTTTAAACAACTCATCCTGAAAGGTAATGACACTACCCACATGTATACCCATTTCTAAAACCGCAGCCTTGTCTTTAGCGCCGACATCCACAAAAATATTCTCCATGGTGGGAGACAGATTTTCATCCTTGCCTCTGCGTGTATGAATGGCAGGCCAGCCAAAGACGCCTTTGACGATGCCTTTTTTGGTATGTATATTGACCCTCATGGAAGGTGCGATGATGTGATCAGAACCGCCATTGCGAATTACCTGTATAAAACCATTGTCTGCAATATAGTTGACATACCAGGATATCTCATCTGCATGAGCTTCAATCACCACACGGTAATCCTGACCCGGATTGATGACACCATAGGCAGACCCATAATTATCAAGGTGCCATTCATCCACGTATGGCTTGATGTAGTTGAGCCATATTTTTTGTCCCGGCGTTTCGAAACCGGTTGGGGAAGCATTATTTAGATATGAGTATAGAAACTCTTCAGATTTTTTATTTAGTGCACTCATTCAAAATATTTATTCGGTATGGAATGTTTGTTTATTTTTTACAATGCAGCTGATACCAATTTTCAGGGTCACTATTCCAAAGTGAAAGTGTTTTTTCTTCTTCTTCTGAAATATATTGTGTAGCCCTGGCTTGATCCAGCAATGCGTTATAATTGGACAAAGAAAGATATTTACAATGTGAATTCCTAAAATTTTCTTTGGCTTTTTGAAAACAATAATCAAATATAGCAAGCACCCCGAGTATTTCATGGCCTTCATTACGCAGGATTTCTACGACTTCCAGTGAGCTGCCACCTGTAGAAATAAGGTCTTCGACGACTATTACCCTGGATTCTTTTTTAATATCACCTTCTATTTGGTTTTTTCTGCCATGGCCTTTAGGTGCTGACCTGACATAACAAAATGGCAGATCGAGGTAGTCAGCCATCAAGGCACCATGGGCAATACCTGCCGTAGCTACGCCTGCTATAATATCCGCTTTTCCCAGGGAAAGAGACAAAGCTGCCATCGCCTTTTTTATTTCAGTTCTGACTTCAGGGTAAGACAGTGTAATTCTGTTATCACAATAAATAGGTGACCGCATTCCTGACGCCCAGGTAAAAGGATTTTGTGGACTTAATTTAATTGCTTTAATTTGCAGGAGTTTTTGTGCGATCAGATTTTCAGTATTCATCTTAATTTTTTAATGAAGCCACAAATTTATAAAATTTATATTAACGAAGTAGAAGTCATTTTGAAACCTTCTGCTGATGTTACGCTGGAAGAAACAGTGGCTTCAGGTAGTGTAGTCGTTAAATATACCGGAAACAAAAAACATTTGCTCGATTATATCAACATCCTTGAGAAATCAATAAAATCAGAAAAGCTGATTATACATTTTGATAATTTTGAAAAACTAAAGATCGATTTTAAGTCCCATTTTTCTGAAATAGAAGCAGGTGGAGGACTGGTAAAGAATGAAAAAAATGAATATCTTTTTATTTTCAGACGGGGATCATGGGATTTGCCCAAAGGAAAAATAGAGTCCAGTGAGACTAAAAGAGAGGCAACTCTTAGAGAAATTACTGAGGAAACAGGTATTAAAAAAATGACTGTGATAAAAAAACTTATGGTAACACGTCATACTTACAGAAGTAATGTGGGCAAAAGGATCATTAAAAAATCGCATTGGTATCTGATCGAAGCTAAAAAACAAGCACCTGTTCCACAGGCTACTGAAGACATTGAAAGAGCGGACTGGATGACTCTGGAACGTTTTTTTAGCAAAAAGCGACAAGTGTACCCCAATATCCTGGAAGTTCTGCACACACAGGACACCCAGGAATTGATAAATAAGGTTCAGATTCGAATAAAATGATAATCTATGGCCTTTGATCTTAATCGGATGAAGTTGTTGGTTGTCGCATATTACAAAGATGTGATAGTCGGAGGTGTTTTGTTTTCAGTTTGTTGGGTATTATTGTACAATTGGGTAGCACCTCCTCTGACTGTCCAAATGATCACACGTAGTATCCTGGATGAAGGTAGTCTGAAATATACGTATACACCATATGCTAAAATCTCTCCTTATGTGAAAGTTTGTGCTATGGCTTCGGAGGACCAGAATCTGCCTTTTCATAGTGGTATGGATATAGCAGCCATACAGAAAGCTATGCATGTCAATAGAAAGGGACGCAAGATTTTCGGTGCCAGTACCATCTCACAGCAAGTGGCAAAAAACGTATTTTTGTTTCCGCAGCGCTCGTATATCAGAAAAGCTTTGGAATTGTATTTTACTTTTTGGATCGAAACCCTTTGGACTAAGGAAAAAATACTGGAGATGTACCTGAATGTTGCAGAAACAGGGACATTGACTTTTGGCGTGGACTGTGCTGCTCAGAAGTACTTCAGAAAATCAGCCGCCCAATTGTCTCTCAAGGAATCTGCAGCTATCGTTTCCGTATTGCCTAATCCAAGAAAATATAATGCCGCCAATCCCGGAAGATATGTGGCAGACAGGCAGAATGAGATTGTACAGCTGTTTTATTCACTCGATGGAGTACAGTATCTCAGAGAATTATATGTCAGGGCTGACAAATCACTATATGATTTCAGAAAGTATAAGAGATAAATAAAGGATCGGTTTTATCTATAGAATATACTGGTAAAGTGCCATATCAGGTGTTTCCATCCATTCCCAATGTTTATGTTAAATGAATTTATTATATACTTTATTTTTTTATAAGGATAAGATAAGTATTTTTGCGCCATAATAGAAAATTAGATTGATCATGTTGGAGCATTTTAATATTTTAAGTGAGGAAGAAAAAGTAGTATTGACGGATGCAGTACCACTTATTGCTGTTTTGATAGCAGGAGCCGATGGGAAATTTGAGCCGGAAGAACTAGATTGGGCAGATAAGGTTACGCATATCAGAACCTATAAAATGAAAGGCGATATGCAGGAGTTTTATCGGGAAGTCGATAAGACTTTTATGGAAAAATTAAATTATTTTATGGATAGTTTGCCGGCAGGAGTAGAAGAGAGGAACCGTGTCATCTCTGAGCGCTTATCAGGTATAAACCATATCATGGCCAAAATTGATCCTGCTACAGGTGCAAAATTATATAAGAGTTTTGTCTCTTTTGCCGAACATATTGCCAAAGCCTCCGGCGGTGTGATGGGCTTTTTTAGTGTAAGCAAGGAAGAAGCAAATCTTGTTTCACTCCCTATGATCACTCCAGTAATATTCAAAGACGACGAATAAGAATAAATTTTAATACATTCAATTCAAGCCTTTTACTGTAAGTTGCTGTTTGTGAGTATTGTAAATATTTAGTTATTTATACATATATATGTATCAGCTATCCTCTTAAATTTCAACTTAGTATTGTATTGCCGATATAGCAACAAAAGTCCTGGAATAATTTTGTATTTATAGCGCCTATTTATTAAAAAATAAATAACTTTAAGTCATCAATATACAAGTTATGCATAGGTATTTTTTCACAACTCTTATTCTTGCGTTTTTTGTAATCCATCCAATATACGCCCAACAAAAAGCTATTATTGTCAAAGATAAAAAAAATGGTGATCCCTTGCTTGGAGTCAATATTTCTCATGACGACACAGGATACACTACAGACCCACAAGGTATGTTTCTGCTTAATGTTGACAAATTTCCTGTCCGGATTGTAATTTCTTATATAGGATACAATAGCGTCCATGAAAGCTATAACTCCATTAACCAGATTCCCGAATTCATTTATATGGAGGAAACCCAGACAGAGCTGGACGTGGTCACTGTCACGGGAGCCAAATATGAACAAAATATTACGCGCTCCACTGTTTCAGTTGATATAATAAAGCCTGATTTACTTAGAAGTGTCAATGCTGTGGGATCAGATAAAATCCTGAATAAAGTACCAGGTGTGCAAATTCTGGACGGTCAGGCAAATATCCGTGGCGGCTCGGGATACTCGTACGGTGCCGGAAGCAGGGTAATGCTTCTGCTAGATGGTGTACCGGCACTACAGCCTGATGCTGGGTTCCCCAACTGGAATGATATACCGATAGAAAATCTCTCTCAAATAGAAATTCTGAAAGGTGCTGCTTCGACATTGTATGGTTCAGCAGCACTCAATGGGATCATCAATTTTAGGTCTTCCTATGCCAAATCTGAACCTGAAACCAGGATTTCTGCTTCCACATCTGTTTTTTTATCTCCGAAAGATAAAGCAAAAAAATGGTGGGGTGATACGCTCAGGTACGAAAGCAATATCTCATTTGTGCACAAGCAGAAGTTTAATAAACTGGATCTGATTGCAAGCGGCATGTTCAACAGGTTGGAAGGATTTAATCAGTTTACTACTGAAAAACGTGGGCGGGGCAATGTCAACATGAGATATCAAGTGACAGATAGACTTTCTTTCCAGTTAGGCTTACTGGCCAATATAGGTCAAAGCAGCAGCTTCTTTTTATGGTCCAATCCCGGATCAGGTGCCATGCGCCCTTTGAATGGTACCGTATCTGACAGGACTGCTAATCGTTTTTATGTGGACCCGTCAGTGACATATATCGATGCCAAATCCAATAAACATAAATTAATGGCGAGAACAATTTATGTCAATAATAAAAATAACACCAATCAGTCCAATAAATCACTTAATCAGTATACCGAATATCAGTTTCAACGCAATTTTGAAGACCAGAAACTTATACTTACTGCGGGAGCTGTAGGAGCCTGGAGTAAGTCAGATTCTCAGATACTGGGTGATACCACATTTTATTCAGAAAACTATGCGGCTTATCTCCAATTAGACAAAACCTGGGAGATAAACTGACCATTGCTGGCGGCTTGAGATATGAAAATGTAGGACAAAAAGCCCTGAATTTTTCCTTGGGGATACCATCCCTGGAGGTAAAGCATCAGACTCCCAGCTTATCGGCAGGCTTTCTGCCAATTATAAATTGTATGAGTATACTTCTGTAAGAGCTTCCTTTGGCCAAGGCTACAGGTATCCGACTTTGACTGAACGATTTGTAACAACTACCTTTGGTGACTTTTCTATTTTTGCAAACCCATCACTCAAGCCTGAGTATGGATGGTCATCCGAACTTGGTCTAAAACAAGGTCTCAAGATAGGCGGTTTTGAAGGTTTTATAGATGCTGCAGCTTTTATCTCGGAGTATGAAGACATGATTGAATTCACTTTTGTATTTGAGCCTACGAGGATTGGTTTTCAGCCTCAAAATGTGGGAAATACAAGGATTGCCGGATATGAATTGGGCATTATGGGTAAACAAAACATCTTTGGAGTGCCTGTCAATATTTTTGGGGGATACACCTATATTAATCCGATCTATAAAAATTATGGTAGCTCTGCACAAGTTCGTAACAGTGTATCCGAACCAATCAATATATTGAAATATAGGTCAAAACATCAATTCAAGATGGACGTCGAAGCGAAAATATGGAAATTTAAATGTGGTATTTCGCTGCAAAAAGTAAGTCACGTTATAAATGTGGACAGGGCCTTCGAATCAGTTCCACCTGTCAGCGTTGATCTTTTTGGTATTGGCATTTATCGGGATGTCAACAATAAAGGTTATAATCTCCTGGACAGCAGATTAGGCTTTGAGTGGGGAGATTTTGTTATAACAGGTCTTGTAAACAACATTCTCAATAGTGAATATACAAATAGACCCGCATTAATCGAAGCCCCCAGAAATGTCGCCTTGCGCATAGATTACAAACTTAACTGAAAGAAATCCTTAAAATGAAAATTTGCCTGATCACTGATTTGCATATCGACAGTGTAGGAGAAAGTCCGCTTTCAGTAGATACTAGAAATAACTTCGTTTCTGTACTGGAAAAAGTGAAAGAAACTCCTTTTGATTTATTGATACTGGCAGGAGATCTGTGCCATAAAAAAGGAGATCAGGCTATCTATAATTGGATATATCAATCTTTACCTGCAGGAATACCTTGTAATGTTATAGCTGGAAATCACGATGATGCTGTCATTATGGCCTCAGTCTTTAATTTACAATCATCTCTGGAAGGCACAGAATTATTTTATAGTGTAGTTTCTGATGGTACCCGACTGATTTTTTTGGATACCTCATCAGGGATGATGTCAGACGTACAGTTTCAATGGCTTAAAAATCAGATTGAACGGAGTGGTGATGAGGTCTATATATTTATGCACCACCCACCGCTGATTTCATATTCTTACCATATGGAACCCAAATACAGCTTTCAACAAATGGAAAAATTTGAGACGCTCTGTCAAAATTTTCCTGATAAGGTTTTTAATATTTTTACAGGCCATTATCACATAGAGAGGTTTGTGAGTAAATCCAATATGAGGGTATTCATTACTCCATCTACATTTGTTCAGATAGACCCCAATCAAACTGATTTTAGACCTTACAATACGCTGATTGGATACCGCGAAATCAACATATTAGATAGCGACTGTTTTTACACCAATGTTATCTATTGTTGAGATTTCAGTTTAAAATTTTATTAAGGTATATGGACGAACTAAGGGTAGGGGACTTCATGTGGGTAAAAAAAATGAGACCGGTCTAATTCCCCTTGAACCGGTCTCGAGTAACAATTTGCTTAAGTATTCCTTAAATAAATCTGAACTGCTTACCTTATGTCCAATACCATGCCAAAAGACAATCTGAAGTAAGAATAAAACTTAAAAAATCATATTAATTATATTCATCAGATATAAAGTATAGTATAAACAGTTAAATTTATATAAACTTTAATTGCATATTAAAAATAAAAATATATCCCTTGCGCAGTTGTACCATTAATTGCACCCATCCACGGTGTCAATAATGCTTTTACACGCTACAAAGATGATTTCCCTGCCCACCACGGTGACAAAATTTTCATCATCCTGCTGTATACTATCTTCCACCATAGCCAGTAGATCCTCCTGTCTGTAATTTCGAAAAAGATGTCTAAAATTTTGAGAAGTTTTTTGTTGCAGCTTCATTGAATATATTCCAGTTGGCTTCTTCAGCCTTTTCAAGTTCTTTACCTCTGACAATGAGGTTTTTGCCCAACACCGATTTAGCAGAAAAATAGATCACAGTAGTGAGGTATTCCATGAGCGCTTGTTCTTCGTTAGTGAGTAAAGTATAGTTTTCCTGGTCGATGAATGCCACAAGATCAGGTTGTTCGACGGCCATTGTTTTTAGGTCTGAAAAATAGTTTTTTTCGTCGGCATAGCTATCCAGCAATGTGTCAATGATGTTTTCTGAAATAATTGTCATTATAAAATTCTATATTTTTCGATTGAATGACAAAAGTATCATTTTTAGACTTACTTTTGACCTAAATACTTAATAAATACCAATATTGTACCATGCTGAGAACAGTAATTATAGGTTCAGGGTGTTACGTTCCTGAAGAAATAAAAACTAACAGAGATTTTACTGTCCATGACTTTTATGGTGAAGATCATAAAAAGATATCGACACCACCAGATGTGGTTACCCAAAAATTTCAAGAAATCACCGGAATCGAAGAACGCCGATATGCTGAGCATGACCACACTTCATCTGATTTGGCCTATTTTGCTTCTGTCAAAGCTATCGAAGATGCTAAAATAGATCCTGAAACACTCGATCAGATTATCTTCGCACACAATTATGGTGATGTCACCAAGCACCATATCCAGACCGATGCAGTACCCTCCCTGGCATCCCGCCTCAAGCAAAAGCTGGGAATACGTAATCCTTCTTGTATAGCTTATGACATATTATTCGGATGTCCTGGCTGGCTGCAAGGTGTGATTCATTCTGATGCATTTTTTAAAGCCGGAATAGCCAAACGCATCCTGGTGGTAGGCTCAGAAACCTTGTCCAGGGTTATTGATCCATATGACAGAGACAGTATGATCTTTAGTGACGGAGCAGGTGCTACCATTCTGGAGTATCAGGATACTACTGGTTCTGGGATCTTGGCATGCAGTGTTCAGTCTCATTGTGTAGATGAAGCAGGCTTTATTAATTTTGGAAAATCTTACTTTCCTGATTCTGATCCGCGCATCAGGTATATCAAAATGAAGGGCCGGAAAGTCTATGAGTATGCGATAAAAAATGTTCCTGCAGCCATGAAGGAGTGCCTGGACAATGCCAATGTCGATATACATCAACTGAAAAAAGTATTTATTCATCAGGCCAACGAAAAGATGGATGAAGGAATCATCAAAACATTGTATAAACTGTATGGCTTAAAGCAAATACCTGAAGGTATTATGCCTATGAGTATCCATAAGTTCGGGAATAGCTCTGTTGCTACCATCCCTACTCTTTATGATATGGTGATACATAATGAGATGCCCGAACATGAATTGAAGCAAGGAGATATCATACTATTTGCTTCAGTAGGAGCGGGTATGAATATAAATGCTGTTTGTTACCAGATGTAAAGATTCAGAATTTGATCCTTCAGCTCGACTATTGTTTAGCCCAGTCAAAGCTGGAACCACCATTGACTACAGAAATAAATAGAAATATGAGCAAAGGTATGAGTGCAAGTCCTGCCATTAAATAGAAGTAATTTTTACTTATTTTAGACCTTTCTATTTTTTCGGCTATTAAGGAAACAGCTAAAATTGCTGTAAATAATGGAATGAAAATGAATGTCAGTAAAGTCGCCAGATATTCATTAGCGATCCATATAGCTATAAAAATGATGGCTTCTATGATCAGGATTTCCTTATAATATTTCAATGGTATTTTGCATTAATTTATGTAACAATAGATTCAAATGATGATTATTTAAGATGTTTTAATATTTCAAGCCCCTGTTGCTGTACAGAATTGTACTTGGAAGGTAGGGCAAATGCTGTATTGTGCCACATATAATAATACCATCTTAGATATAAGCCACTAAACAAAAACAAAATAAGCACATACCAGCTCCAACCAGCAATAAGGATTATAGCAAGCAATGTAATATACCAAATCATCATCAGTAATAAAGTGGAAACCATCAAAATAGATGCTTTGAACTCCTTTTGCTTCACCTTGCCTTTGGTGAAATAATATCCGCCAGCTAATGGAATGCTATGGAGCACCGAACCAATGAATGCAGGCAGAAAACCGATAATCAATATCAGTAATTTCAAAGGGTCAAGCGGTTTTTTAACTAAATCATGCCAATTAAGTTTTATTTTTCTGAGATTTGTATCCATTTCGTCCAAATGATGCCTTACTACCGTAGCCTGCTCGTCGTTTAGGTTGTTGGTCTTTGCAGCTATTTCTTGTTCTATTGACAATCTGTAGGTGTCATACACATGGATAGGTAAATAAGGTTTTTTATGCTTACTCCTTTCTATCAATACTAATTTTTCAAAAATGGCTGATCTGTGAGCATCATCGAGGTGAACAACATTCATTTTCATTGCGTCGTACAGATCATTCAGTAGCCATTCATGTGCTTTGTTTTTGTCAGTCTTATAAGATTCAAAATATTTTTGGACAAGGATGGGTTGTCCTACTTGCAACATGACTTCTTCATTAAAATCTGTAGGATAAGTGAAATTTAATCCAACGGGCAATATTTCAAGCTCTAGTTCCGGATTTTTTTCCAACGCCTGAAAGGCAATACGGACAATACCTTTTTGCAGAGGCCGTAATTTTTTTACACTCTCAGTGCTGCCTTCTGCAAAGATGAGAAGATTTTTATTTTCTATAAGCACCTGCAAACTTTCATCTATAGTGTGACTATTTTCCCTGAGTTTAGAAAAGCCATCTCTAAAACGGAATATAGGAATCTGATGTGTAGATTTTAAAATGGGTCTTAAAAAAGGGTTTTCAAATACATCACCCCTTACCAAAAAATGCAAATCCTTTGGAAAAAAGCACGCCATCAACAAAGGTTCAAGAAATCCATTGGGATGATTGCTTGCTACCAATTGAGGTGTTTGATCCTTTATATGGTCTAAACCTGAAATGAATATCTTTTTGAAAAAAATCTTCAGCGTCAATCTGACAAGAACTTTAAGGAATTTATAAAACATCTTTCCGTTTTAACTATTTTTGCGCCGTAAAGCTAATAAAAGCTTCATGTCAGATTCACATATCATAGAAAATAAATTTTTAATAATAATAACAGGTCCGACTGCAGTGGGCAAAACTGCTGCTTCACTGCACCTCGCCAAAACTTTCGGAGCCGAAATTTTTTCTGCTGATAGCCGACAAATATTTGCAGAGCTAAGCATTGGCACCGCAAAGCCAGGACCGATTGACATGGACAATATACCACATCATTTTATCGGACACAAAAGTATCCATGACCACTTCAGCGCAGGGCATTTTGAATCTGAATTTACAAATGCAATGTCAGCCTACTTCAAAAGTAAAGATATTGCTATAGTGACAGGTGGCACAGGATTGTACCTCCGGGCAATCATGGAGGGATTAGATGATTTTCCGGATATACCCAATGAGGTTATTCAATTTTACAATGATGGCTTTGAGACCAATGGTATGGAATGGCTGAGAGCTGAATTGCAAGAGCAGGACCCAGCATATTATCTGGCGGTAGACCTGTCCAACCATAGACGTATAATGAGAGCTTTGTGTGTATGTAAGGTTGCTGGCCGTCCGTTTTCGTCTTTTCTGACAAATGTAAAAAAGCCTAAGCTGCCTTACACGACAATAGGCGTTTTACTAGAGCTGCCCAGACAGGAGTTATACGACAGAATAAACAAAAGAGTTGATGACATGATGTCTGCCGGACTGCTCCATGAAGCCAGAAATGTCTATCCATTCAAAGGATTAGCTTCTCTGGAGACAGTAGGGTATAGGGAGTTGTTCGATTTTTTTGATGGGCATACAGATCTGGATATTGCTGTCAATATGATAAAGCAAAATTCACGCAGGTATGCTAAAAGACAAATGACATGGTTTAGGAAATATGGAGACTGGACTACCTTCCATCCAGAACAAATATCAGAGATTGAGGGATACATCCGAAGCGAAATTTCTACATCACATAGGTAACGGGTTAATGCTTAAATGTTAAAAATTACTTAAAACTTATTTTTTCAGTGATATAAATAAACTAAAATACAATACATTTGTTGTAACAAACATTATTAATCAATTAAATCATTTTAACATGAAGTCTTATTTCTTATCATTTAGTTTATTGTTTGTTGCATTTTTTAGCTTCGCTGCCGGTGTTGATCCTATTACAAAAAATATCAGTGTTGCTTCTTCCAATGTAGTGTGGAAAGGTTTTAAAGTTACCGGCTCACACGAAGGTAATATCAAATTTAAATCTGGATCGCTGACATTTAACGGAGATGTACTCACAGGTGGTGATCTTGTAGTCGATATGAACTCTATGGATTGTACTGATCTTACAGGTGGTGGTAAAGGTAAATTGGAAGGTCACCTGAAATCTGATGATTTCTTCGGCACTGCTGCACACCCGACTGCTTCTATCAAATTTACAAAAGTTGTGTCAAGAGGTTTACCTGGTGAATATAAAATCACAGCTAACATTACCATCAAAAAAACAACCAAAGAGATTAAGTTTAATGCGACAGTAAAAGACGGTGCGGGTACTGCCGCTATCAAAATAGACAGAACTGACTTCGACGTAAAATATGGCTCAGGTTCATTTTTTGATAGCCTTGGTGACAAGACTATATACGACGAGTTTGATTTAAATGTAGCAATTAAATATTAAAAAAAAGTTAATAAATTTTTGCATATTCAAACAATTAAGTATTTTTGCATTGAAATTGCATAAATTTACTTTTAAATAATTCTTTTTTACTTGTTTTTACGTAAACAAGTTATTGTGATATAAAATCTAATGACATCAGTTAAAAGGAGACAGTAGTTTTTTCAGTTAGAGGATCGAGTCACCGGATTCGGCCTGTTTCAAAAAAATAAACAATGTCTGAGAACTTTTTTCTGGTTTTTTAAGTTATTCTTGAGTATACAAAGGTATATTCATTATTGCTAGAGATTAAGTAATTGATACAAGAGACAGTAGTTTTTTTCATAGTTAGAGGGTCGGGTCGCCGGATCCGGCCCCTTTCAAATGAATGATCTAACGTCTAAGAATTGTGTTGATTATTATAACATACAGTTTTTCTGAAGAGACAGTAGTTTTTTCATAGTTAGAGGGTCGGGTCGCCGGATCCGGCCCCTTTCAAAAGAAATTTTATTAACGTCTGGGACTCAGAAAATTTTAAATATAGATTTATCAAAAGAGACAGTAGTTTTTTTCATAGTTAGAGGGTCGGGTCGCCGGATCCGGCCCCTTTCAAAAATATACTAACGTCTAAGAAATTTGATAAAAATTTAAAAGGCTTCCGGGTATTCTGGAAGCCTTTTATGTTTTATTGTAGGAGAGTTTAATAGCTGTCCATTGGCTAAGAAGCTATCTAATGTGAAGATAATTTTGTTTCAGCCCTTACTTAAATGGAGCCATTTCGTCCTCTATATCCTTTCTGAGCATTTTTAATCTGACAGCATAGTCACGTAGTTTGATTTCTTCTTCGCTCACAGGCAACCATTCGGGCACGTCTACGGGTTCTCCTTGTTGGTTAACGGCAACAAACACAATGATGCAGTGAGTAGTCTTAGTATAGTCCGCATCAGTCCTGAGATTTTTGCACATGACATCGACCATTATATGCATGCTTGTTTTTCCTGTATATATCACCTTGGCATCGATTTTCACCAGATCACCTATTTGTATAGGTTTATGAAAACGAATACCACCTACGTAGATGGTCACGCAATAAGAACCTGACCAGTTGGTTGCGCATGCAAATGAAACCTGATCTATCCATTTCATGACTGCTCCTCCATGCACTTTTCCACCAAAGTTGATATCCATAGGCTCTGCCAAAAATTGAAAAGTAAGCTTATTTTCTTTCATAACATGTTTTGTTTTATACCTAATGTTTAATGGACAAATTTATTTTTAGAACTGTTGGTTAGTCACTCTGACCCGATTTTGTTTTTTATAAAAATACTTTGTCGGTATACTTTAGTGCTTTGGCAAAAGATGATTTATCCAGATGCAGGTCTACATTAAACTGTTCAAAATACTGTATGACATTTTCTGTAGCCATATTACCTGTAAGGTCGTCTTTAGCCATGGGGCAACCTCCGAATCCTTTGATAGCAGCATCAAATCTACGGCATCCACTTTGGTATGCAGCATCTATCTTAGGAAACCAGTTATGGGGCTGAGTATGCAAGTGTGCTCCAAATTCGACATCAGGATAAGGAGGGATAAGATACTTGAAGAGGTATGAGATGCTATCAGGTGTGGCTATACCAATGGTATCAGACAAAGCCATGATTTTAACACCCATATCAGCTAGTCTATCCACCCATTGCTGACAAATATCTACGCTCCACATATCCCCATAAGGATTTCCAAAGCCCATAGAGATGTAAATAACTAATTTTTTATTGTGATTAGCGCAAACTTGTTGAATTTCATCTACCCTTATGAGTGATTCTTCGATGGTGGCATTTGTATTTCTGATTTGAAACGTTTCAGAAATAGAAAATGGATAACCAAGGTATGAGATTTCGTCAAATTGGACGGCATCCATTGCTCCGCGCGCATTGGCAATTATAGCCAAAAGTTTTGATTTTGTATCATGGAGGTGCAAACCTTCAAGCACTGTTGCAGTATCTCTCATCTGAGGAATAGCTTTAGGTGAAACAAAGCTTCCGAAGTCTATAGTGTCAAAGCCTACTGCCAGTAATTGGTTGATGTAGTTTATTTTAATATCTGTATCGATAAATTCATGAATTCCCTGCATGGCATCCCTTGGGCACTCAACGATTTTTATAGGTGACTCAGAAATGTTGTGACTTATGGATTTATCCGGCATAAATTGAAAAAAATATTATTGCCCATTAAAAAAATAATGGTATAAAAGTAAAACAAATATAGTGCCTTTTTGATTTAAACATCATTATTTTAAAACGGAGACACTTTTATTTATGAAAAGACCCATATGGACGTTAGTTGGTTTTGCTATGTTTGCAACTGGCATTCTCTCTGTTATATTGTGGCTGGTAGGCTTAAAATTGACGTTTTTAAATGTCATTTACAATCTGGGTGCTGCCACTATTATTATCCAACTCATACTATTATTCGGTGGTGTCATTATAATGTATGTAGCTCGAACAGACCAGGAAGAGTAAAGTACTACTCAATTGTTGAGCAATTGTGAAAGTCTGAAAGTCAAACCTCTATCCCTGTACCCATTTTTGTCAAAAGCCCATGTATAATCAATATCAAACAACTGAAACGGGCCTAACCTGAAGTTTTCAATTCCTACTACTGGTTCGATATATCTTCCTTTATATGGTTCGTACAGAGCAGATAAGCCCATTACCAGCTTAAAGCTTGTTTTATTCAGTAGCGGCACCATATCAAAAAGAAAACCATTAAAGTGATGCCTGAAATTAAACTGAATATAATGCCTGTCAGTACTATATTCATAATAAGGAAGTAGATTGAAACTGCTCAGGTCAGGATCTATAGGGCTTCGCAATTGATTTCCCATGGGATGGAAAAAATCCCCAAAATATAACTGACCTTTTCCAAATTTTATTCCACCTTCAATATTGTAACTGAAATAGCCCAACAATCTTGCATTTACATACTTATCTCTGATGCGCATAGTCACTTTTTGGAAAAATGAAGACGAAGACGACAATGGTATACCCACTTCGTACTCAGTAGTAATATTTGGCCAATCCGAAACATCCCGAATTTTTACATTGGGGTAACTGGCAAATTTTTGTGCTGGCCTGATCAATAAACTTATCACATTTTTCCAGTACTTATTAGACAAGTAGACTGATGGATCCAGATCTGGACGGGGTATATTTTCTTCGTACAGGCATTCTGATTTTCGGAAACTGTATTGTGTATTGACATAAACAGGATTTCTGGACATCACTGCTGTTGCAGCATCAAGGTAAAAGCCATTGAACATTTCCTTAGCAAATCCAAGTGAAATATAATTGTTCTGATAAAGGCGGATGTTATTTACTTTATTCCACAATGAAGTCCACGTGTTGTTTCTTTCAGTGATAGGTTCTCGAGGTTCGAATTGCTGGTTAACCCTACCCATTTTAAATCTGATCGTGCCTTGATTATAATTGTCAAATCTGTATTCAGCAGATATTCGGGGTTTAAAAATTTTGTCCGAAAACCCATATTCCAGCACAGGATGTATGGTCCATTTCCTGTAAGTGGAGTCTTCTTTTTCCCATTGAGTGTTTAGATTTATCTTAAAACCTTCAACCGCAATGAAACGAAGGGTAGAAAGTGGACTGGGGAAGGACAAGGAAGTATTGTTGAAGGAGTTGACGCGTGTGTATCCTGTCAGCAACTTCAAAGCTGAAAACTTATTATTCTTGCGGTCTAATGAATCTTTGTAGGTATCACTATTCCATAGTTTCTGCAAAGAATCTTTTTTTATATAGTCCCGTTGTTCCTCAGCAGTAAGAGGAATAGGTCTCACATTTGTCCAAAATGCAGAGTCACGGTTGAGCGCATTGGCTGCCACTTTGAAGGTTTCGTTGTTTTCAAAATGAGAACTCACATCAGCTCCCAGATTATACTCAGAGAATATGTATGAAAAATGACCTCCCATTTTAAATCCAAGCAATCCGGCCTTGAAAGAAAATACCTGACTAAATAGTCTCCATGTGTCGGGCTTTGCGACGGGAACAAAAACTTGTTTGATATTGATGGTATCCAGATATGTGTTTTTGAGGGCTGTACCGTACAACTTGAGATCAGTGCTGTAAATATTCCAAAGGTCATCCGTGATATAAATGTACCCGTTAAGTAGGGGAGAAGTGGCAAATTTTGGAATAACCTTTATTTTATTGACGGTATATCCATTTTGGTCTATGATGACCTTTTCGAGACTGTACTTGTAGTGTGCTAATGCTACATCGGCAATTGGGGAAACGATAGACCTGCTGAAATTCAGGTATTCGCTATTGAGATCAAATGATGCCCATGAAAACTGATTTGCTGTAAACAGGCTGTTATCCCCGGATTTAACGGAAGAGATCATCACTTCTTTCGTTTTGCCGGGATGCAGGTAGTAAAACTTCGATTTTGACTCCGAAAGATAAATAATTCCTTGCCGCATAGAGTCACGAATGCCATTTAGGTCACCTATAGATTCTCCAAGAATTTTTTTGGGTGCGTCAGTCAATTTTACAACTCCTTTTACATACAGGTCTGCTTCGTAACTTTTGACCTGATTTTTGTAATATGTTCTTTTTTGAATGGCTTTCCTGATGATCGCATATGCAGGATCTTCCCTGTTTGCCGTTATAGTCATTTCATTCAGGATATTGTCATCCGTTTCCATGATAACATCTCTTACAATCACCTCATTTTGATAATCGATATTGTAAGATAGTTTTTTATACCCCACATATTGAAAACTAATGGTATAGCGTCCTGGTTTCGGAATATCGAGCTGGTAATCTCCCTCTGCATTACTGATGGTGCCTGTGGATGTTCCCTCGATATATACAGTCGCATACGGCAATGAAATCCCCCCTGTGTCAGTAATTTTGCCTGTCATCTGGCCATATGTATTGCTGGGCGCAAAATACAAACCCAACCATATCAACAAGATGTTTTTGGTTTGTTTATATATGATGGAAAACAACTTTAGCACATTTATTACTTTGAAAAACAACTGATTTAGTGTGGTTTCGATACATTACTATACTGGGTACAAAATTCAAGAATTCTGGTTTCATTCCAGTAATATGGCGTCCCAAAGGTAGTAAATCCTACATGCCCACCATACTTTGTAACCAGCAAAAAAAGATTTTGATTTTTTGTCGCTTCCTCATAAGGATAAGACTCATCTGGCAAAAAGGTATCATCTGCAGCATTGATCATTAGGGCAGGGATGCTAATGTTTTTTAAAAACTGTTTGGAATTACATCGCCTGTAATAATCTTCGGCATCGGCAAACCCGTGAAGTGGTGCCGTAAAAAAATCATCAAAGTCCCAAAGCGATTTCACATCATTTATTTTTTGGATATCGATCGTGTCGGGATCTTTATCATGTTTTTTCTTTACTTTTTTTAGAAGGGTTTCCAGGAATTTTAATTCATACAATCTATTTTGCCTCTCTCTCAACTTGATACTGCCTGCTCTGAGGTCGCAGGGCACGGAAATGCCGGTTATTGCTTTGATCTTGTCAGATAAAACATAGTGTTGGTCACCAGCATATTTCATTGCCACGTTTCCTCCCAGACTGAATCCACAAATAAATATTTCATCATAATGATCCTGATGAAGCTGTACGAACAGGTGCAAGTCTTTGGTAAACCCACTATGATACATGCATGGGTTGAGATTCATCTCACCACTACATGATCTGAAATTGATAGCGGCAATATCGAATGCGTGCCTGGATAGGGTGAGAGATGTACCACCTATGTATTGAGAGGATGAAGAGCCCTCCAGGCCATGGAGAAGAATAGCAAGCCTTCTGTTTTTCGTTTGGAGTAGCCAGTCTACATCAAAAAAATCACCATCATCGGTCTTTATTCTTTTTCTTATATAAGGTATAGAAGGTCTTTTCCTGAAAAAATATGGGTAGAAAGTATTGATATGCCCATTTCTAAGCAAAAAATGAGGTTTATATCCAGTATCCTTTACAATGGGCATACTATTTATATACTTTGTTGACTAATAGCATACCTTCATAAATCTCAATGACTTTATCGGGAAAATCAGATATAATACCATCTACACCAGCGGAAATCATGGAGGAGATGTCATCGGTTTCATTTACCGTCCAGGGTATGATTTTGATATTTTGGAGTGGCAGTCTGAAATAACATGGTTATCTCCCAAATGAAAATTGGGGCTGTATATAGAAGGTTTATAATGGAGTTTTTGAAGGTTCATCATAAAAGACTCATGATTGTCGACCAAAAAAGCAGTAGTCACAGTGGAATCCATCAGGTAAAGTACGTTAAGGCACTCCGGGTCAAATGACTGAATGGTACATTTATGAAGAATTCCGAGATTTTTTAATTCTTTATAAACCAGATTTGTAAATGTGGCTGCGTCAGGATTGTAAATACCATCTGATGCTTTATCGTGTTTAATTTCCACGTTGTATCTGACAGGTAAGAGCCGTTGAGAGGCGATATAAGTCTCTACTGAATCCACGACTTGTTTTAAAGAAGGCTTTAACGTTTTAAAAGTGTCCTGTAGCGGAAACCTTGGATGTAGCTTGCTGCCTACATCAAATTTTTGAATTTCAGGTAGGGTCATTTTAAAAATATTGAAATCCCTTTCATTGACTTCAGTGATAAGCAATCCTTCAGGATGGGTGGAAATTTCATGATGGAAAAAGGGTTCGTGGGAAACAATCACTTCATTATCCTTACTGATCACAACATCCATTTCGAGAGTATGAACGCCTATATCTATGGCATGTATAAATCCCCTGATTGTGTTTTCGGCTATCAAACCTCTGCAGCCTCTGTGTCCTTGAATATCCAGATTCATATTCAGGTTTTTTTTATCCTGGCAAGCCATAGTAAACAATAAAGTCAAAAATACTGTTTTTCGCATGTTTCTATCAGTTGATAGTAGGGTACAAAATACCGACACTAAATACAAATTGATTAAAGTCTAGAATCCATCGGGGCTCAATAAAATAAGTATATTTATCTGTCGGAACAAGTACAGAGCCACCGAGACTGAGTGAGGTGTTAATTAAAGAAGTTTTTGTGAAATTGATACCGGCAAATGGATTGAGCAAAACTTTATCATTTATATTAAATAATCTGTAATGCATGTCCAGATCTACAGACCAGGAGGCTTTACTGGCAATATAATATGCAACATCCACATTGCCATCAAAACGATCTGAAACATTCTTCTTGAATTTAGCATTGACAGCCACTGCTTTGAAATCCGTGTTGGAATTAAATTTCATGCCACCTCCAAACTGGAATTGGGCTTCTGCATGAAAACATACTGTAGACAGAATAAAAAGGAAGATGATTAACTTTAAAGAGTATTTCATGAGACAAGTTTAAATTTAGTCATAAAATGTGATATGCAACTGATGTCATCGTGGATAGTAAATCCTCAATACTGATACAAACATAAGAAATTATTTGACATAAAATATCAGTGGGGTTTATTTTACTCAAATCTATCTGATCTTTATTGAATTAATGGATATGTAAGCAAATCTATCTCGCCAGAATTATTAGAAGTTGATGCGAAGGAAAAATTTTTGTTAACAAAGCAGCGTTTTGTGTTAAATTTCAGTTAATATTGTGGTGGCATTATAGTCCTAACTCATGGACAAGCATGTTTAAGATTATATAAATGTCAAAATTTTTAGTTAATTCAATAATCAAATTTTTAAACCAAACAATTTTATTATGAAACAATTTTTATTTACATTACTTATTCTGCTGGTGGGAGTGGGTTTTTCCTATAGCCAAAGGACAGTGTCCGGAACAGTTACAGACGAAGCAGGTGCTCCTCTTATTGGTGCAAATGTGGTGGCAAAGGAAACGTCCGGAGTAGGTACCATAACTGATATTGATGGGAATTACAAACTTCAGGTTCCCCAGAATGTCAATGTTTTGGTATTTAGTTATGCAGGGTATAATTCTCAGGAAATTGAGATTGGTACATCAACTACTATTAATGTGACACTTTCTGAAGGTAAATTACTGGAAGAAATCGTAGTGGTTGGGTACGGGGCTCAATCAAAAAAAGATGTAACGGGTTCAATTTCTAAAGTAAAAGGAGAGTCGATTGCAACACTTGTATCTCCAAGTTTTGTGCAACAATTGGCAGGTCGGGCAGCGGGTGTACAAATCCAAAATACTTCTGGAATTTTGGGTGCTGCACCTCAAATCAGAATTAGGGGTGTCAATTCCATTTCTTCAGGTACGCAACCATTGATTGTTGTGGATGGTGTGCCTGTATTTAGTGGAGACCGTGGTGGTTTTACCCCGGCAAATGCTTTGGGTGATATTAATCCCAACGATATTGAATCTTATGAAATACTTAAAGATGGTGCTGCAACAGCCATTTATGGATCAAGAGCTGCAAATGGAGTACTTTTGATTACTACTAAAAAGGGATCAAAAGGCAAAGCACAATTTACATACGATGGTAATTACGGGGTGGCCCAGGCAACCAAGTTGTTTGATCTATTAGGAGCAGAAGATTTTGTAACCATTCAAAATGAAAAATATAAAAATGCTGCAGCTAATCCTGTAGCAAATCTGCAGAAAAGGCCTGATGGAAGTACAGTAGATACTGATTGGCAGGATTTGATTTTCAGATCAGCAAGACAGCAGACACATTCATTATCAGTGAGTGGTGGAATAGATAAAACAAACTATTTCGTTTCATTTGGATTTTCTGATCAGGAGGGTATCGCTGGCCAATAGCTTAAAAGATACAGTTTTAGAGCTAATATTACCCAAAAGTAAATAACTGGCTATCAGCTGGATTTTCAAGTGGAGTTACCAGACAGGAAAATTATGGTCCACTTACAGGTTCCAACAATCTTTCAGGAAATATATTTGGAGTGATTCGTATGTTGCCAAATGTAGAAGCTCGTGATTCAAATCATCCTACAGGATATAATCTGGATATTATCAATCCTAGAGCATTAGGAAGAGGCGCAAATAATGATGTACTTTCTAATGGAATTCCAAATCAGTTATTTGTACTTGAAAATGATAAACGGGTTGCCAGATCATGGAGATTATTGGGAAATGCTTACCTTCAGGCTGAACTTGCCAAAGGTCTTTCTTTTAGAACTCAATTAGGAATAGATGGCAGTTATGTGGATGATTTCATTTTTCAGGATGCAAGACATGGTGATGGATTTGGAGCTAATGGATCGGTTTCACAGGCGTACAGTCCAACTACAAGATGGAACTGGCAAAATGTGTTAAGTTATAATAATACTTTTTCAGATGTTCACAATCTGGGGATTACATTGGTACAGGAATATCAAAAGGACAGGAGTACTTTTTTCCAGTCTACTGTGCAAAACATTTCTGACATTTACTTTCAGGAAAATATAGTATCCGGAACGTTTGCAACGCCTACAGTAGCGGGTGGAATAGGTGAAAACGGATTGGCTTCTTATTTGGGTAGAGTAAATTATAATTACAACAGCAAATATTATTTAAGTGCTTCCATAAGAAGAGATGAACTATCAGCATTATCTCCCGGCAATCGGGTAGGATATTTCCCTGGAGCTTCTTTTGCTTACAGAGTGTCTGAAGAAACTTTCTGGGACGGTTTACGTGATGTAATTTCTGACTTCAGAGTCAGAGGTTCAGCTGCACAAACGGGAAATACAAGTATAGGCAATTACCCTTACATTGGTTCGTTCGGATCAGCTTTGTATGGTTCTCAGAATGGTATTGCGTACAATAATTTCGGAAATGACGGATTAAAATGGGAAGCACAAACCAAAATTGATTTTGGTTTCGATCTGGGATTAAAAAATAATAAATATAACCTGAGTGCTGCTTACTGGATTCAGGACAATGATGATATTATCCTGCAAGCGCCTACAGCACCTTCATTGGGTGTACCCGGCAACTTTGTTAACAGAAATATCGGACGTGTAAAAAGTTCAGGTATAGAATTAACATTGGATGCAGCGGTGATCAATTCAGGTAGCTTTAAATGGAGCTCATCTCTTAACTTCTCTACCCAAAAAAATGAAGTGTTGAACCTGGTTAATGGCCAGGACATTATTGGTAATTATAACATCATCCGAGAAGGAGAATCTATTAGATCAATATATGGATACAACTACAGAGGGGTGAATGCAGCCAATGGAAACCCGATTTATGAAACGTATAACAGGGATGCAGCTGGAGCAATCACCGAAACCATCTTAGTTCAGGGTAATATTCAAAATCAAACATATTATGTTTACAATGAAGCTAATCCTACGGAATTGGGAACTGTTCGTGCTTTGAACGGATCCAGAGACAGAGTTATTTTGGGCTCTGCTCTACCAACATTTTTTGGTGGATTTGACAATAATTTCTCTTATGGAAATTTCGATTTGAATATTTTCCTGAGATTTTCAGGAGGAAATGTGATCATGAACAGAACAAGAGCAGATTTATTAAGTCAGTCTTTTAACAACAATGGAACTGAAATTTTAGGCAGATGGCAGAGTGTTGAAAATCCAGGTGATGGTCAGACGCCAAGATTGTTCTTAAACAGAGACGCGTTTACCAACAACCCTGACTTTGCTTCTACCAGATGGGTTGAGGATGGTGACTTTGTAAGATTGCAAAATGTATCTTTAGGTTACTCTTTCCCTACTTCTACTTTAAAGTCTTTGGATCTTAGTTCATTGAGGATATTCGTTCAGGGGCAGAATTTGTTGACTTTTTCCGGTTACAGTGGACTTGATCCTGAAACTTCCACTAATTTTTCAACCAATACAGGATTTGGAGAAGATTTTAACGGTAATCCGCAGCAAAAAGTAGTTTCAGTTGGAGTTAAAGTAGGCTTTTAATCATAAATAAATTTTCAGTTGACAAAAACATGAATAATAAGAACGAAAATATTGGTAATTATTATTCATAAGAATTTCATCTGATTTTTAAAAACAAATAAAAATATACACATGAAATCAATAAAATTTTTAAATTTAAAAAATAAAGCATTTACCATATTATCCATATTGGTAATGATTTCAGTCACTTCGTGTGACAAAGAAGTGACCGAGCTGGAGCCATTTGACAGAATTACAGAGTCACTGGCATTTTCGAATCCTGCAAGAGTTGAACTATCTATGGTAGGGGTGTACGACGCAGCCCAAAGTGGTTTCTATGCTGGCGGTCAGGTGAGAGGTTATCCTTTTGGTGCTGCAAACGTGGAGCAGGGTGATATGCGTGGTGAAGATATGTTGAATGTAGCAGCTTTTTTTGCTATCACATACGAAGCCAATTACAATACAGCATCTGCTAATAATGTGTTTATGTGGCACACATTATATGGTGTAATCAACAAAGCCAACATAATCATTGAAGGTGTGCAGAAAGCTGCTACAGATGGCGTTTTGACAGCGGCCCAGGCTTCTGCGTATGAAGGCGAAGCAAGATTTTTAAGAGCTTTGTCACACCATGAATTGCTCATCCATTTTGCAAGACCATTCGGACATACTGCAGGTGCTTCTCATCCCGGCGTTCCATACAGAACTGTTGCGGTAAACACTGCTGACAGGCTTGAGTCCGAAGTCGTGAAGGGTAGAAATACAGTAGCAGAATGTTATACCCTGTTATTGGAAGATTTGAGTTTTGCTGAAACTAATCTGCCTGCGACTAGAAGTGGAGTGCAGAAAGTAACCAGAGCCACTAAAGGTGCAGCTATTGGCTTAAAAAATAGAATATTATTGCATAAAGGAGATTGGGCTGGTGTAATAGCTGAAGCAAATAAATTAACAGGATATAGTCTGGCAGCTACTACTGATGGTGTTTTTGCCAACAACAGCACAAACACTGAATCTATTTTTTCCATTGAAAATGCATCTACAGATAATCCGGGAGTGAATGGTTCATTGCCAAACATGTATGGTGTTGCTCCTGGTAGAGCTTTGATTGCGATAAGTCCGATCATGTATAACAATCCTGCGTGGTTACAAAGTGATCTCAGAAGAAGTTCATTGGTTAGTGAAGCAGGAAATGGTTTCTTCAGCAATAAATACAGGAGAGTAGCCACTCAGGAAGATTATAATCCTATTTTGCGATATGCTGAAGTCGTCTTGAATGCAGCAGAAGCCCAAGCCAGAAGTGGTAATACAGGAGCAGCATTGGATTTACTGAATTCTGTTAGAAACAGGGCAGTGACAACTCCAGCTGATCAGTTTACAGCTACTTCTTTTGCCTCAGCAAAAGAATTGATTGCTGCTATTTTATTTGAAAGACGTATCGAATTTTTAGGTGAAGGCAGAAGATGGCCTGATATCCATAGATTAGCTCTTGATCCGGACTATAATTCCGGAGGGATACCATCTAAAGTTGCTTTTGGAAATACCACCAAAGCAAGTTGGGGTTTTGGATTAAATTATGAAAACGGAGTGTATAAAGGATCAAGAACCATAGTTGCAAGACCATATGATGATTTCAGATTCTTATGGCCTATTCCTTTGGATGAATTGAATACAAATCCTACTTTAAAAGCACAACAGAATCCAGGTTACTAAGCACGAATTGCTTAGGAGAATGACCTAAATTAAAAAGGCAGGATGATTTCATCCTGCCTTTTTTAGTTTAGGCATCCAATTGTTAACTTTTACTTAACTGTATTAATGATAATTTTGATAATTGAGATATTAAAATATAGATTAATAGTAAATTAAGTATAATATTTAATTATATGTATCTAGCAACCGGCACCAAGCAGCGTATTGTGTTAAGTAATCGTTAAATATTTTATAATAAAATGTTTTTTTAAGTGGACAAAGCAATTATATTTGTCACTTATTCTGCTTAGAGAGCATTTTAAAATTAATTTTATTTACTAACAAAACAATTTTTAGTATGAAACAAGTCTTATTATCATTGTTTATACTCTTCGGAAGTATAAGCATGACATTTGGGCAACGGATGGTTTCGGGCAAAGTAGTAGATGCTGCCGGAGAAGCCCTCATCGGAGCCAATGTGACTGCTAAAGGAGCAGCAGGAACAGGTACCATTACTGACATTGATGGTATGTATTCCTTACGTATTCCTGCAGGAGCAAACACACTGGTATTTAGTTATACCGGTTATGATACACAGGAGATTGCTGTCGGAGAGTCCAACACAGTCAACGTGACTTTATCAGAAGGTAAAGTTTTGAGAAGAAATCGTCGTTACAGGGTTAGGTAAAAAAGAGAAGAAAGCTCTTGGATACGCTGTAACCACCATTAGTTCAGCTGACATTGAGCTAAAACCTGAAGCAGACGTAACAAGGGTTTGAGAGGAAAAGTGCCTGGGGTTAACATTAATCAAACCAGTGGTCTTGCAGGTTCAGGAACCAATGTAATCATTAGAGGTTACAAATCTATCTCAGGTTCAAACCAACCATTATTTGTTGTGGATGGAGTACCTTTTGGCTCAAACACCAGCTCTGACAGAGGAGCCAATGCAGGAAACGCTACAGCTTCTTCAAGATTTCTTGACCTGGATCCCAATAATATTGCTGAAGTCAGTGTATTGAAAGGCTTGAGTGCTACAGTACTCTATGGCGAAAATGGTAGAAATGGTGTAGTACTTATCACCACAAAAACAGGAAGCCATAGTCAGAAAAATGATAAGATGAGCGTTTTTGTAGAGCAGGGTATATTTGTAAATCAAATTGCATCCTTGCCTGAAGATCAGGATTTTTACGGAAATGGTTTTGACAATGCAGCATCAGCCGCCTTCTCTAACTGGGGTGCAGATGTAAGACAAGCTGGTCGTCAGGGCAACAATCTGGCAGCAGACGGTACTATTAGTCACCCATATGACAGGGCAGCTATTACGGCATTTTACCCGCAATATAAAGGGGCAAGATATGCTTACAAAGCATATGACAATCTTCAGGGTTTCTATCAGAAAGGTTTGATTTCAAGTACTTCTCTTGGCGCTTCTGCGAGAATGGATAAGACTTCTGTCGACTTTACTTTTTCACATAGAGATGAAGAAGGATTTGTTCCTCTAAGCAAGTTGAAAAGAAACAATCTTAGCTTAGGTACAAGCACTAAACTTGCTAATGGAATTACTTTGAATTCAACATTCAATTTTGTCAATCTGGATAAAACAGCTCCACCATCAGGTATCAGTACAAGTTCAAACCCTGATGCGGGTGCTGCTTCTCTGTTTTCAAATGTATTTTATGTACCTCGTTCTGTGGATTTGAATGGTTTGGCCTATGAATTGCCAAATCATAGTTCTATTTTCTACAGAGGCGGTAATGATATTCAACATCCACTTTGGACTTTGAATAATACAGCCGAAAAAGAAGTAGTGAACAGATTTTTTGGAACCTTGAGTGCCAGATATGATATCACAGACTGGTTTGCATTAAATTACATGCTTGGTTTGGATACATACGGACAAAACAAAGATATGAAATCAACAGAGGTGGAACACAAGTGGCTGATGGTCTTTTAAGTACGTCCAACAGAACTAATACAATCACTGACCACAACCTGAATGCACAGTTTAATAAAAATCTGACTGACAATTTTAATGTCGATGCCATCATTGGTGCCAACTTAAGATCAGACAATCTGGAAAGAACGTTTACAAACAGTACTAACCAGTTTGTATATGGCTTATTCACTCATGATAATTTTATCACCCACAATAACTTTTCTGATAAATTTGATGAGAAATTATTCGGAGCTTTTGCATCTGCTACATTGGGATACAAAAATTTCTTGTATGTGAATTTACAGGGACGAAATGACTGGACTTCTACCTTAGAAAAGGAAACAATTCTATCTTTTATCCAAGTGCCAGTGTTTCATTTGTCCCAACTGAGGCTTTCACTGGTCTGACCAACAATAAGGTACTGGATTATCTGAAGTTAAGACTAGGATATGGTACTTCAGCAGGTTATCCTGATCCATATAGGACAAGAAGTTTCCTTGCAACCCAGGCTAGAGTTCATCACTAATGGAGGAACAGTCATATAACACCAACTCTGTCAATGATGTATATGGAAACATAAATCTTAAAGCCAGAATTACATAAAGAACTTGAATTCGGTATTGATGCGAGATTATTTAAAAATTTAATTGGTATTGAATTATCAATTTATGATAAAAAATCAACCAACCTCCTTGTAGATCTCGATTTGGATCCAACCACCGGATATGGAGAAACATCAGTGAATGCTGCCAAAGTTTCCAATAAAGGATTAGAATTAGGTTTGACATTAAATGCTGTTC
>JADKCF010000026.1 GCA_016714765.1 Saprospiraceae bacterium
CTAATGGAATGAAATTTATTTCAGGAGCAAATCTTTGTTTTAATTTGAAAAATTATAAAAAATTCCCGCCATTTTATAATCCACCAGGTGCAAGAGGCGAAGATACTTTTATGAGTACTGCCTTAATGGATTTAAAAGTTGTAAAAGTGCCGTGCTATACTTTTCACGATGGATTTTCTATGTATAATAATTTGTTAAATGGCGTGTTACCAGTTGAATTAAAGCCAATAGAAAATACCAGTAATGAAATTCTAATGCGTTTTGTTAATGCTTCCATTGGTTGGGTAAGATATAAACCTTTGTTGGTTTACATTACAGACAATAAAAACTTTGAAAAAACAATGAAAACAATGGAAGAAAACTTAAAATATACCATTCCTAAATTATGCGACTATTTTAACACACAAGAATTTAATAAAATAATAGTTGAATTTGAAAAATACAGAAAGAATGTAAAAAAACATTTTGATGAATTTGAAAAAACCAAATCAACTTGGACACGATTGTTTGTTGCATTAATTCCTTTACTTGTTATCAGTTTTGGAATTGCATACTACTTAAATAAATTTGAAAATTTACCATTAAAATTAGCTTTGGCAAGTGCAATACCACTTGGAATAATAAGTAGTGCTATTGCCATTCCAAGTGCGAGAAATTTACTGATTAATGAGAAAGAATTTATTACTTACGAAAGTAGTTTATCGGATATTTTTGGTGTGATATTTTTTAATTTCATAACACTAAATGATAATATAGGCACAAAAACTTTTGGTCATTTCTTTTTGGAATTATTAACTATGTTGGCTGTATCATTTGTAGCAACACTTTTATTGGCAGGTTTTTTAAATAAAATCAAACACCACATAAAGTTTGTGCCAATGATAATTTTGGTATTATTAATTTATGGTATTGCAAAATTATTTCATTTGCCAGCACTTATATTTATTCTAATATTTGGTTTATTCATTGGCAATATTGATGAATTAAGACATTATAAATTTATTCAAAAATTTCACCCTGTAAATTTTAGTAAAGATGTACATAAGTTTCAAGAGATTACCACAGAATTGGCATTTTTGATTCGTGCATTATTTTTTATGCTCTTTGGCTTTTTGATAGACCTTTCAGACGTGTTAAATTCTGAGACAATTTTATTTGCATTATCCATTACATTGGGAATATTTATAGTCAGATTTATTGTACTCAAAATATTTAAATTACAAACTAACCCATTGGTTTTTATTGCACCTCGTGGCTTAATTACTATTCTTCTATTTTTATCAATTCCAATATCTCAACAAATAGAACAAATTGACAAATCTTTAATTACACAAGTAATTATTTTGTCAGCGTTGATTATGATGATAGGTTTAATGCGTTACAAAAAACCACAAATTGAGAATATAAATGAGAGCCACTAAATTATTTAAAGAATTTTTTGACAGCGAAAAAGCAGGCGGACTTGTTTTAATTGCTTGTACTATTTTATCATTGATACTTGCCAACTCAAATTTTGGTGCAGACTATCACGATTTTTTTCAAACAAAGTTTGCAGGACATAGTTTTGAACATTGGATTAATGATGGACTTATGACTATTTTCTTTTTACTCATTGGTTTGGAGTTGGAAGAGAAATTTATCAAGGCGAACTTTCCAAACATTAAAGATGCTTTATTGCCATTTTTGGAGCATTAGGCGGAATGTTTGTTCCAGCAGGAATATTTTTATTATTCAATTATGGAACTACGACACAATCGGGAGCAGGTATTCCAATGGCAACAGACATTGCTTTTGCTTTGGGAATATTATCGTTATTAGGCAATAGAGTTCCAACTTCCTTAAAAGTATTTTTGACAGCATTAGCAGTTATTGATGACTTAGGCGCAATTATTATTATTGCAATTTTCTACACCAAAACTTTACTTTGGACAAACCTCTTTATCGCATTAGGAATTTTCACGATACTTTTAGTATTCAACAGAATGAAAGTAAGAAACTTGATTCCATACTTAATTGGTGGAATTGCAATGTGGTATTTTATGCTTCATTCAGGAGTTCACGCCACAATTACAGGTGTTTTATTGGCTTTTGCAATTCCATTTGGCAACGGAGACGAAAAATCTACTTCCTATATTTTGCAACACTTTTTACATAAACCAGTTGCGTTTATCATATTGCCAATTTTGCATTAGCCAATACAGCCATATTTTTAGTGGCGACATTCACAAACATTGATAGAAAATAATAGTTTAGGCATTGCACTTGGACTTATTGTTGGTAAACCTTTGGGCATTTTCCTTATTGACATTTTTAGCAGTAACTTTAGGACTTTGCAAACTGCCAACAGATTTAAATTGGAAAGCAATTTTTGGTGTTGGACTTTTAGCAGGAATTGGATTTACAATGTCAATTTTTGTAACCTTACTTGCATTTGACAACGAAACAATAATTAACAACTCAAAATTAGTAATCTTAATTTCTTCATTGACAGCAGGACTTTTAGGGTTTATAACTTTGAAACTAACATTAAAAACAGAAACGAATAACGAAAACTGAAATAAGGGCAGCAGGTAATCGAGTAGACGGCCCCACCAACCGAAGCTGATGGGGAGCGCCTCTCACACCACCGTACGTACGGGTCTCGTATACGGCGGTTCGCAAACTGATGGGTTCAGTTTAAAGTACATGTCCAAAAGTGATTGATAACCACGTTTCTTAAGTCGTTGCAGTGTAATAGTTGTTATCAGAATTGGGCTTTGAGCTACTGCCCATCCGCCTTTCCTGGTTCTGCTCCATGCATATGCATCGCCTTGGTTTACACCTAGTCGGATTAGGTTTTTCCTTTTTCGTTCAGGTTTCTTCCAGTCGTGCCATATGCAATATCGCAGTCTGTTACGCAACCATCCGTCCATCGTTTTGAGCTTACTGTAAATGCTTGCTCCACGAAAGTAATTAAGCCAGCCTAATTGGATTTCGTTAATTTTCGTAATCCGTTCTGCTAAGCTTATTGGGGAAGTCTTTCTAGTGATCGATTTTAGACTTTGTTGCAATCGTTCCCAAGCTTTATCCCCTACTGTCAATTGATATTTACCTTTGTCGCCTTTAGTGTAAGTGGATGCAAATCTAAAGCCCAGTATCTCGAAGTGTACTGGTCTTCTGATTCCACTCTTTTCTCTGTTAATCGTTAACTTCAACTTATCTCTTAGGTACAAATATACTTTGTTCCCTATTCGTTTGGCTTCTGCTTTAGATTTAACATAGATGCTAAAATCATCGGCATAGCGCACGAATTTCAATCCCTGTCGCTCCAATTCCTTGTCCAACTCGTGGAGAAGTATATTGGATAACAGCGGACTGATAGGGCTTCCTTGCGGTACACCTTTCGTGCGCTTAGTGAGTACGCCTTTTAACCTAATTGGTGCTCGTAACCATTTTCTGATCATCCGCATCGTTATCGGGCATTTCACTTTTCGGTAAATCAAGTTTAGTAGAAGACAGTGGTCTACTTCATCAAAGAACGTCTTTAGATCGATATCAATGATGTAGTTAAGTCCCATCTCAATGTACTCCTTTGATTTCTGTACTGCTTGTCTTGCACTGCGATTCGGTCTGAACCCGTAGCTTGTCTCGCTGAACTCTTTCTCAAATCGGTACATCATCACCTGTGATACTGCTTGTTGCATCAGTCGATCAATTACTGTCGGAATACCTAATAGCCGTGTCTTTCCACCACCTTTCGGTATTTCAACACCCAAAATAGGTTGTGGCAAATACACGTTCCCTTTGATTTCGACCAATAGTTCAGGTTTATGGGTCTCAAGATACTTGACCAATTGATCTGTTCTCATTCCATCGATTCCTGCACTACCTTTATTGACCATTACTTGACGCAATGCTCGTTCCAGATTTCTAGGGTGTAATACTTGTTCAATCATTTTGATTGTTGTTTTGTACTTTAAAATAATCCTGCTCCGCTTAGTGGTGGCTATCAACATCACTGCTGATTCCATACATAATTTGGAGCCAATTCACGTTCAGTCCTTCCCCATTTGTGAGTCCTATCGGGTATATTGTTAACAGCCCGAACTCGTTACTATGGGTACTATGACCTCTGCTGACTTCTCTGCTTTATCAGTAAATGATCACAGCCTTCCCCACCCGTTCCGGTTCCTTCCCTTCGATGCCGCGTATGGGCATCGACCCTACGGGATCGGTCAGTCTTCTCGGTAAGACAAATATCTTTCAGTCAATCGCTGCCGGATCTACTCATCAGGTATCAACACTTCGGGCGTTAGTATGATGTGCCACCTTACCCAACCTGACCAGCCTCTTATCCGGTTCCTATACGTCAGTACCAACTTTTGCAGTCCTGCTTACCTGCTCGACTCGTAAGCAGGCGAGCTTCAATGCATAGATCACTCTAAACCATCTTGCAGCTTGCTAATACTTCTGGGCGTTACACCAGCGTATGAGAGACTTACACTCTCTAGATAAACTGTTCTTTAAACAGTTTGTACAACTCACTTCTGTGTCGTACATTTGCCATTCAAGGCACACACAGGGTTTGAACGCAATGGGGGTAGAAGTAGTAAATTCAACATTTGTACTTCTATTGAACTTTTGTGGTTTATTGAATATTTGTGCTTCTAATCCCCCACCGCGTCAAGCAGCAAACCGTCAGACTGTCTAAAAACTAAAACATAATTTCTTATTAAACTTTGTGTACATATGACATAAATTGTATATTTACACATGCAATACATACAGGGAAATAATAGAAATCAGGCTGTGCTTTTTCCGAAGTGTTTGGATGAATTAGTCGATGTGGATAATGAGGTCAGGATCATCGATTTATTTGTAGAAACGATCCAATTGGAAGACTTTAAATTCATCGTAAAGCACCATACAGAAGGGCGCCCTTCATATGATCCAAAGGATCTTTTGAAGTTATATATTTACGGCTATCTCAACTCCATGCGCTCTTCACGAGTACTCGAAAAAGAATGCTATAGAAACATAGAAGTCATGTGGCTGCTCAAGGATTTGGCACCTGATCATAATACCATTTCAAACTTCAGAAGAGACAACGAAAAAGCCATCCGAAAAGTATTCCAGTATACAGTCAGTATAGCCAAAATGTTTAACCTGATCGGTGGTAAACTCATAGCAGGAGATAGCACAAAATTACGTGCTCAAAACTCAAAGAAAAACAACTATAACCCCAAGAAAATAGAGCGACACCTAGCCTACATTGACGCTAAATTAAATGAATATAATGAAGCCCTAAAGAGTGCCGATGAAGACCATAAAATCACCATTGAAAAACAAATAGAAAAACACAATAACCGCAAAGAATTTTATAATAATCTTACAGACCAAATAGAGCAAACAGGCGAAGTACAAGTATCCACATCCGATCCGGAAAGCCGGCAACTCATCACACGCAACAACATCACAGAGGTAGGTTATAACGTACAAACCACCGTGGATTCAACGTATTGTATACCAATAGATTATAAAGTTACCAACGAAAACGACAGCAAAGCCATGGGCGGCATGCTCCGAAGAACAAAAGTCATCTTAGGCCACAGTGATTTTACAGCACTTTACGACAAAGGATATCACACCGGATCAGAACTAAAAACTGCCTGCACGATGGGTATAAATCCCATGGTAGCCATACCAGGTGTATCATCATTTGCACCCGATCCGAATTATAATTATGATCAATTTATTTACAACGAAAATGACGATACTTTTACTTGCCCCCAAGGTGAAATACTTTACACCAACGGCAGCTGGTACAAAAGAAATACGAACAGATCGGGTTATGTAGTAAGGCACTACAAAACATCCAAATGCCAAACTTGTCCTGTCAAAGATTTATGCACAAAAAATACAGCCGGACGACTTATAGAGAGATCAGAATATGCACCCTACATCGAACAAAACAAACGCAATATTGAAGCCGATCCAGCACTTTACAAAAAGCGTCAGGCCATCGTCGAACATCCGTACGGCGTCATCAAAAGGCAGTGGGGATTTTACTACATCATGACCAAAAAAACGATTAAAAGAGCAAGTGCAGATGTAGGCATGATGTTCACAGCATTCAATCTACGCAGACTAATCAATATCATTGGCAAAAATGTGTTTAAAAAGTACCTGGAAGGACTTATTTTGACTTATTTTGTAACAATCGACTTACATCGAAAAATTAGCTCGAATATAAGCCACTTAAATTTTCAACCCATTTTCCCATTTCCCAAAATAAAAGTCGCTTAGAATACGCCTAAATCACCCGTTTTTACTATTTTTGAAGTGGAAATGGTAGTTTTTAGACGGACTGCAGACAACAAAAAAGACCAAAAAAGAGACCAAATGGGGCATGTGTATTTTGAAGGGAGATTGAGGAAACGAGGTTTAAGCTATCGGAATTGTTAAACTGGATAGAAGGGGATTGACGGAAAAAAAATTTACAGCCAAAATTTGCAAGTTAATTTAGGTTACAAACCCAAAAAAAAAGGGGCAAAGGCTGTCAAAGGATCTCCTGTGCTTGAAGTAATGACTGAAATGGCCCTTAGAAAGCAAGCCAAGCGGATTGGTAATTTAAAAGAGTCAACACCGCCCGGGATTTTTTTTCAAAAAGGATAAATTTTAGAAAAGGGAAGAGTAGGTGCCATTAGTGCAACCGCACCAAGCTAGGAGTTATCATTTGGAATATGGTTACACATGGTACAAATTATATCAATCCCTGCAGGAATTTTTTTTTTGGATCAAAAAGAAATTAGGGATAGTAAAGAGAATAAAACAATTGATAAATTTGCCCTAAGAAGGAGTTTCCACTGTTTGATTTTGTGGCGCGTTAGCGGTCATTGTAAAGACAGACTCCCGCTTAAAACCAAATAAAGAGAAAGAAAATGAAAATAAAACACAATGCCTCAGCATAATCATAATTAAAATGGACAATTTATACATAAATATTTTAGGATTTGCTGTTTGTGCTGCGGTAATTATTTTCAGTGGCACGAAACTTTCCTTTTACGGAGATAAAATTGCCGACCTCACAGGTATGGGCAAAGCATGGGTGGGTCTTATTTTAATGGCATCAGTTACCTCTTTACCGGAATTGATTACAGGTATAAGTTCAGTAGCCATTGTTAAAGCTCCAGACTTAGCGGCAGGAGATATCTTTGGCAGTTGTATATTTAATCTGTTGATACTCTCGGTACTGGATGCCCGATTGAAGCAACCTCTTTTTTCTATGGTTAAACCAAGTCATATTGTAGCAGCCATTTTCGGAATTATTTTATTGACGGTGGCAGGTATGGCAATTTACTTGTCGGATGAAATACCCTCAGTATTATGGATAAGCAGTTTTTCTTTTGTCCTTTTTGGAATTTATTTAGGCTCAGTCTGGGGTATTTTTAAATATGAACATGCCGCTTTAATTGAATCTCCACCTTTGGAAATTCCTCAAAGCCCTACCCATTCGGCCGACCTTAAAAAAGTTATTGGCGGCTACGCACTACATGCCTTAATTGTAATTGGTGCAGCTATATTTCTACCTTATTTTGGTGAGCATATTGCAACATATACGGGCTTGGGTAATTCATTTTTTGGCACCGTATTTATAGCTGCCGCCACATCATTGCCAGAGTTGGTAGTTTCATTAGCTGCATTACGAATGGGTTCATTAGATATGGCTGTCGGGAATTTATTGGGCAGCAATGTGTTTAATATGTTTATACTGGGCATTGATGATGTTTTTTATCGGGAAGGTTCCTTGTTTAATGCCATTTCACCCGCACATTTATTATCGGTTTTTGTTACCATTATCATGACGGCTGTTGTAGGTTTAGGACTTCAATTTAAACCGAAGAAAAAGCAATTTTGGCTTTTAAGCCTTGATACTTTTATAATTGCCCTTCTATACATGGCTCTGATGACCTATTTATTTATAAAAAAATAAAATGAATTGGCACTAAAGCAGTAGGTAGAGACAACACGACAGAAAATAAACAACGAACCGCTAACAACTAAGCGTTCGTCGTGTCCAACGGACATGCGATGAACGCCCCGTTGAACTGTACCTTCGGTGGCATGCTGGTGCAGTCGGATAAACTCTGCCAGGCTTGAAAAACGAATTTGGTTTATTATGGGGATATCGTCAGATACCTTGACTATTCCCGCTACTTTGCAAGTTGATTACAAGAAAAATTCAGACCTATTTTGCTTCATCCAAAAATAAAAGTCGCTTATATTGCACTTAATTAGGCACTTTTACCTATTTTTGGAGTAGAAATGGTGGTTTTTAGACGGACTGCCGATATAAGCAAGGCTAAAAACACTACCCAGAGACAAAAACATATCATAGAAATTAATTTTAGGGAAAATGAAAATAGCCATATTCAGTATGCAATGTTTTGACAAAATTGTTGCATATAGGAAAAAAAAGGAGTATTTTCTCAACAATTAAATCCGCAAATTGAATTACACGACAAAAATGCCTGTATTAAGTTTTTCAAAATAGAGTCTAAAATTTAAATGAACCATCATTTCTTACCCATTTCCGAAAATTATCAATTGCTTAACACTAGTAAGCAAGGTTTGCATCATTCAGAAGCAGAAGAACGATTAAGCCAATACGGAAAAAACGAACTTACCGAAAAAAAGAAAGCTTCGGTGTTTGTTCTTTTCCTGCATCAGTTTAAGGATATAATGATTGTAATATTGCTCTTAGCTGCAGTGATTTCTTTTGTAATTAGCGATATAAAAGATGCTGTTGTTATTTTAATAATTGTTTTACTCAACGCTATTATTGGGTTTGTTCAGGAATACCGTGCCGAAAAAGCAATGGCAGCATTAAGAAAAATGACAGCCTTTAATGCAACCGTTCGCAGAAGTGGAAATGTAGTGCAACTTGCTGCCTCAGAAATTGTGCCAGGTGACATTGTAATTCTTGAGGCAGGCATGTCGGTGCCGGCAGATATTCGGCTTACGGAAACATATGCGCTAAAAATTGAAGAAGCTTCATTAACAGGGGAGTCAAATGCAGTGGAGAAAAGCACAGAAGAAATAATTAGCGAAAATCCACCGCTGGGCGACCGCTTCAATATGGCATATAAAACAACCATAGTTACCTATGGCAGGGCTGAAGGGATTGTAGTGGCAACGGGAATGAATACCGAAATTGGTCGGATTGCCAAGCTGCTTCAGGAAGAGGAGGCACAAACCCCGTTGCAAAAGAGATTAACGGAATTCGGGAAAAAATTATCATTCATTGTGATTATTATTTGTGCGATAATTTATGGAGTAGGTCTACTGCGTGGTGAAGACCCCATCAAAATGCTGCTCACCGCCATCTCAGTTGCGGTAGCGGCTATACCGGAAGCACTACCTGCAGTAATTACCATTTCTTTAGCCTTGGGTGCAAGCCGGATGGTTCGCAAAAATGCACTTATCAGAAAACTTCCTGCGGTGGAAACATTAGGCTCTGTTACTTACATCTGTTCGGATAAGACCGGTACCATCACACAAAATAAAATGACTGTGATGGATATTTGGCTTTCGTCAAAAGCAGAAGTCATTCATGAGTTTTCACCAGAGCAATTGTTGCTTTTGGCAATGGAACTCAATCACGATGTAATAGTGGACGAGAACAATGAATTGAAAGGCGACCCAACCGAAATTGCTTTGGTTGAATATTTCAGGAAAAGTAATGATTATAATAAGCAATGGATGGCCGACTTTAAACGCCAACCATGAATTACCGTTTGATTCTGTGCGTAAGCGAATGACGACCATTCATCCATTTGCCGGGCAATGGCTGATTATAACTAAAGGTGCGATAGAAAGTATTTTATGTAGTTGCAGGAATGCAAATACAGATGAGATAAATGCCGCTACTGTAAATTGTGCCCAACAAGGAAAAAGAGTTTTGGCTTATGCTGCAAAAATTGTTGAAACCTTGCCTGTATCTATTTCCATTGATACGATTGAGACTGACCTGAAATTTATTGGCTTAGTTGCCATGATCGACCCACCAAGGATTGAAGTTATTAAAGCTATCGCAGATTGCCACACTGCAGGTATTACACCGGTAATGATTACCGGAGACCACCCTGTTACGGCAAAAGCAATTGCCACCGAAACGGGCATTCTCAAACATTCAATGGACAGAGTAATTACCGGTGCTGAACTTTCAGATTTATCAGACGATGAGTTTAATAAGGAAATAGAGTATATAAAGTGTACGCTCGAGTCTCGCCCGAACAAAAACTGAATATCGTGAAAGCCCTGCAAAATAAAAATCATTTTGTGGCTATGACCGGAGATGGCGTGAATGATGCTCCTGCTTTGAAAAGAGCCAATATTGGTATTGCAATGGGTATTACCGGTACCGATGTTTCAAAAGAAGCAGCTCACATGATATTATTGGATGATAATTTTGCCACTATCATTCGTGCCGTGAAAGAAGGCCGCAGAATATTTGACAACATACTGAAGTTTATCAAATATAGTATCACCGGCAACTGTGGTAAAATTTGGACAATATTCCTTGCTCCATTAATTGGCTTGCCAATTCCACTTCTTCCCATTCAGATTCTGTGGTTAAATCTTGTCACTGACGGTCTGCCGGGCCTTGCCTTTGCAGCAGAACCGGCAGAAGATAATATTTTACAACGAAAGCCCCGGAGACCAGATGAAAGTATATTTTCGAATGGAGCTGGATTTCATATTCTTTGGGTTGGGTTGTTGATGGGTGGCGTTAGCATTGGTGCTCAGGCATGGGCAATTCATCTGGGAAATGAGCGATGGATGACGATGGTTTTCACTATTTTGAGTATTTCTCAAATGGGCCAGGCCATGGCTGGCCGTAGCAATTGGAATTCAGTATTCAGTCAAGGTATTTTTTGGAAATAAACAATTGGTAGGGCTGTGTTTGCTCACCCTTGTCTTGCAGATGGCCGTTATCTATATTCCATTTTGCAAGACGTTTTCGGAACACAATCACTTACAATTACAGAGTTATTGATTTGCATAGGTTTGTCAAGCATCGTGTTTTTGGGCTGTTGAGTTAGAGAAATGGATTAAAAAGACGAAAAAAAGATGTTGATAGACCGTAAAAGATTAACATAGCAAAAATGTTCATGGAGAGAAATCCAGCTTACAACAACTAAGCGTTCGTCGTGTCCAGCGGACATGCGATGAACGCCCCGCGTTGAGTGTCCCTTCGGTGGTCCGCCTGTCCAGTCGGATAAACTCTGCAGACTTGAAAAACAAATTTGGTTTATTCCCGTTTCTTTGCAAGTAGTATACAAAGGCTTCGGGGTAAAATTTTTTGCCTATTTTAGTATCAACACCATCAAGCAAATAAAACCACCCATATGACCATCATCGAAAGTAATAAAGTATCCATCGTAAAGATATCTAATATTGATTATGCTCTCACTTCAAGTCTCGTCTTGCACCGGACAAGTAAAAGAAAAATCTGCCAATGATCCTATAGAAATAGGGGCAGATAATAAGTCATTGATATTAAGGAATATTAATACAACATTCCGCAGATTCACACCAATTTAAATGGCATGGTAAGGAGTTTGTAGGGTCAATGTATCAAGACACAAAAGGGAACTATTGGTTTTGGAACAAATGGAGATGGTATAATCCGTTACGATGGGCAAACACTTGAAACAATGACCATCGAAGGAATCAATCCAGGATGAGGGTTATTGAAATTGTAGAAGATAGGAAATTTGGGGCTTAACTATTGACAATAGCGGACTCATTTGGGTTGGATCGATCGGAGGAGTAAGTCATTTTGACGGAGAGAAGTTTATACCTTTTGCGTTGCCCGATTTAAAGGTGGAAAATCCGCAGCACATGCTATCTGATAAATTGGTTTTAAAATTATAGAAACAAAAAGTGGTACCATTTGGATGGTTACCGATGGAAATGGAATTTTCAAATACAAGAACGGAATTTACCCATTTGACCACTAAAATGGACTTACCGACAATAATACTGCGGGTGTCATGGAGGACAAGAAAGGAAATATTTGGGTTTCAACTTTTTATGGTGGTGTGAGTAAATATGATGGAAAAACATACATTAACTTTACAAAGGATGGAATTATCAAAGGTGAAGAGGCCGGTGGGTTTTTAGAGGATAGAAAAGGAAACATCTGGTTTACGGCAGAAAATGTCGGAGTATATCGTTACGATGGGACTAACTTCACCTTATACACTACTGAAAACGGATTAACTTCAAATCTTGTTCTAAGCATATATGAAGATAACAAAGGTCAACTTTGGTTTGGCACTTGGCAAAGTATGTGCATTTTTGAGGGTGAAAAATTCGTCAATGCTAATGTCAAAGAACCTGGACGAAGTAAAAATAACTTTTGCTATTTGAGTTGACTGCCCACTAACTCGAAGCTTAAGGTCTGCGCTTCTAATTTTACGTATGCCCCATCGTTTTGAACTTGTTGTAAATGCTTGGACACCCACATAGTTAAGTTAGCCTGATTTGAAAATCATTTTTCCTTCATCCACAAATTATAGTTTCTCAAAATACAAATTATTACATCATTTTATCTTATATTTGGAGTATAAATGGTAGTCTCCTCCTCTGGCTGGCAGGTTTGGACTGACTGAAGTTATGCAGATAACATATATTAAAAACCCAATTAAATGGCAATCAAAACATTCAAAAAATTAAAACTTTGAAAACAATTATAAGATCTTCCTTCTTTTGTGAATCTCAACTCACAACTAAATGGTGTTGGGTAACTGTGATTACCACGCTTGTATTTTTGCTAATACCGGATTTCGCAGATCCTGAATTGTTCGAAGAAAAATATTGGTCAATAATATTTCAGCACCTTGGGGCTTTACGTTTATAAACGACAATGGAAGTACTGTTTACGGAGAAAAGGGGAAAGTTTATAGATTTAATATATCTACCAATGCGCTTTTGGAAACAAGTGGTGTGCCTGCAGTTGCACAAAATGGACAAGGAGGACTGTTAGATATTGCATTACATCCAAATTTTAACACTAACAATTTTGTTTATCTCACCTACTCGGTTGCCGCAACCGGCGGTCAAACAACAGCATTAGGAAGAGGAACGCTTGTGGGCAACAAGATACAGAATTTCGCTGAATTATTTAGAGCATTACCTGTTCAGAACTCGGGTGTTCATTTTGGCAGCCGCATTGTTTTTGATAGAAATAATTTTCTATACATGTCAGTAGGCGATCGTAGCACTCAAAATAATGCCCAAGATAAAAATAACCATTTGGGCAAAGTCTTGAGATTCAATGATGATGGGACTATCCCCCTGACAATCCATTGGTAGGGGTCCAATGCAAAACCTGAGATATTTTGTTGGGAAATCGTAATATACAAGGTATGGCCATGAACCCTGCAACAGGAGAGATCTATGCACACGAACACGGACCAAGAGGTGGTGACGAACTCAATTTGATAAAGCCGAACACTAATTATGGGTGGCCGGCTGTTACATTTGGCATTAACTATGATGGAACTACCATATCTCCTGATACCACACTTCAAGGAATGGAACTTCCGCTTACTTATTGGGTTCCCTCAATTGCTCCAAGTGGTATGACTTTTATCAGGAATGGACAACCAAACAATGAAGCAGATATTCTGATTGGTGCACTAGCCGGCACTCATATTCATTGGCTAAAAATGGAAGATGGTAAAAAAGTGTCTTCCACAAGAAGCATGAATGGTTATGCGTTTTCGAGATGTAAGACAATCGCCCGATGGTAAGATATATGCAATGACCGAATCTCCAAACAGATTTGTGCTATTAAGGTCTAGTATCCCTGTTTTCACTTCGACAGAGGATGAAACACATGCATCAGCAGAGAAAAATATTTTACTTCCAAAGCCAAGTTTTGGAGAAAGCATTTTTTCGTTTTATGTGTCAAATAACAAAAATGTTTTCAATCAAAATTTTTTGGCTTAAATGGTATATTAATTAAAGAATTACCTTCACAATCTTTTTCTGAAGGCTAACCTCATTATCAATAGAAACCGATGAATTACCCAGGGATTTTATTATATAGAAGTCAACAAAGGAGATGCAAGGACACTTTTGAAATTTATTAAAATGTAGCCGAAATCTAAAGTTTGGTAAGCCTTTTGAGGTGCAAAAGTTCCCGGAAGGACTTTGCCAAATCATAATAAATAAGTAAAATGAAGATAATTTGTACAGCAATTTTTGTTATATGTAGCACATATTTATCAATCGGACAATTGCTCCCGCCAAAACAAGCTTATCCCCTTGATATTAAACAGATTCATAGTGGCCATAGTTTGACTGATCCATTGTTTTCAAATTGGCCAGGTCAATATGTAAATCTAATCGGTATTGTAAACGCTATACCATCATGGCAACTCTTTGATGCCATGGTAGGAAAATCGACCTCCCCGGGCTCATCCATCAGCTATAGGTGGGAAAACGCTCCCGGGTTTGGTGCACCTGATGCAAGACATCATATAGGTAATTGGCAGCTTCTGTCTATCACGGAAAGGGTCCCATTACTTTATCAGGGAGGGAGTACACAACAATGGTATTTAGATGGCATTCAAGAACAAAAAACGTATTTATCAAACTTTGTAAATAACGCATGGAATATCGGCAATAGTGGAAATGGAGCTCCTACATTGTTATGGACTACCTGGACTAATATTGACAACAGTGATGGTCCCTGGCGGCAAATGTTAGACATACAAGGAGCCGAATTTGAAAGAATGCAAGACTATGCCAATGCTAATAGGCCTGTTGGTGCAACACCCGTTTACATTATACCGGGACACAAAATGATGGCAAGGATTTATGATGATATCCAACTCAACCTTGTTCCAGGTATTACAAATATCAGCCAGTTATTTAGTGACAACATTCATACCAACTCTTTAGGTAATTATGCCATTGCAATGAACATTATTCATGCATATTTAATGAGAGCCGGTGGGTCTTCCCAATGATTTAATGCCTGATCCGCCTTCTGGTTTTAAGGTTCCATCACCAGCATTGGCTTTGTATTTACAAACTATTATTTGGGATGTCGTAACAAACTATCCGAGAACAGGTATTGCTAAAACTCCATCAAGCAATTCTGAAGTGGGTTTAATTCAAAAAGGTATACTTATTTATCCTAACCCAGTTGCCGGCATCCTTTATATAGACAAAAGTGCTTTTGGCGAGAATGGACAGACTAGGTTTATAATCCGTTTGGCCAACTAATGTATTCAGGTAATGATTTAATCATTGATGTAAGTCAATTCCCTCAGGCATTTATCTTCTATGCTCAAAAATTTAACTATTAAATTTGTAAAAGAATAATTATACTTGAAGCTAAAATGACAGACATTGGCATCATAAAAGTAACGCTTGACAACATCGACCAACTGCAAAATTGGCAGACTGACTTTTTCGAAACGTTTGCCTCAGGAAATACCGAAGAGAATATGAAAACTTACCTGGACAGAGGTTTTTCCGTTGCAAAACTGACCGATGAACTTAACGACGACAATGCTGAATTTTATTTTGCGACTCTTGGCGAAAATGTAATTGGTTACTTAAAACTAAACTTTGGACAATCTCAAACCGAATTGCAAGACGACAAGGCTCTTGAAATTGAACGAATTTATGTTTTAAAAGACTTTCACGGAAAAAAAGTTGGACAACTACTTTATGACAAAGCCATCCAAATTGCCAGACAGAAATGTGTAGATTACGTTTGGTTGGGTGTTTGGGAAGAAAACCCAAAGGGCAATAAGTTTTTACAAGAAAAATGGTTTTGTGGAGTTTGATAAACATGTTTTCAAATTGGGCAATGACGAACAGACTGACATAATGATGAAACTAAAACTCAACAACTAATGTGGAAGGCATGAAATATTTGATAATTTCACCATCTTGTTCTTAGATATTGTTGTTAATTTTTTTGTTATACAGGCAAACTTTCTGGAATCATTGACACATATTGCACACCGATTTTTGGGGTGGTAACATTACCCATTATGGGTTTTATGTTTATCTTTGCCTTTATTTTACCGGAGTAAGGAATCGTTTCCTGCAAAAGCGACTTTAAACCACTTACAATGAAATCTTTACATAACAAAATCGATCGCCATGTCCTGAAGGAAAGGATATGGGCAGACACAACACCAAGGGTCACACTCTCTTTTTATCAGTATTATCACCTGGGCAATCCTTTATTATTTCGTGATCATATTTATATCCTTCTCTCAGAGGTAGATGTGTTGGGAAGAATTTATGTTTCTTATGAGGGTGTCAATGCACAAATCTCCGTTCCCGAACACAGGATTGAAGAATTTAAATCAGCCTTGAGTACCATTACATTTCTGGAAAACATAAGGCTTAATTTTGCCATTGAAGATGACGGAAAGTCCTTTTTAAACTGATTATCAAAGTCAGGGAGAAAATAGTAGCTGACGGACTTGATGACAAGAGCTTCGACGTAACCAATAGGGCATTCATCTCAATGCTGAAACATTTAATCAACTGGCTGATGACCCCGACACCATTATTGTGGATATGCGCAATCATTATGAAAGTGAGGTCGGTTACTTTAAAAATGCCATTCTACCCGATGTGGAGAACTTCAGAGAAGCACTACCTGTAGTAGAAAAATCTGGAAAACAAAAAAAGATAAAAATATCATCATGTATTGTACAGGTGGCATACGCTGTGAAAAAGCGAGCGCTTACTATAAACACAAAGGATTTTCTAATGTATACCAGGTAGAGGGTGGAATCATCGAATATGCACGTCGTGCAAAAGAGTTAGGCATTGAAAATAAGTTTATTGGCAAAAATTTCGTTTTTGATGAGCGCTTGGGCGAAAAATATCCGATGATGTCATTGCTAAATGTCATCAGTGTAGTGTACCAAATGCGACACCCATGTCAACTGTGCCAATGATGCCTGCCACATACTGTTTATTCAATGTCCGGAATGCAGCACTAAGTACGAAAACACATGCTCTGTCAAATGTCTCGAGTTCAATCGTTTACCGGCTGATATAAAGGATTCCCTAAGAAAGACAAGCACTTTCAATGGGACAAAATTCGGTAAAGGAAGATACAAAGCACATCATAAAAATGATGTTTTAGACCATATCACGACATAAACATAACAAATGACCGAAAATGCAGCCAATGCGCCTAATGTATATAGGAGATACAACCGATGGCTGAAGTATTTATCTGCCGGTATGGTTGGGATAATTGCGCTCGTCTTTGCGTTTATCAGTTTTTCAGACATGCCCAGTTTTTCAGGATTTAGAAAATCCAAAATATGACCTTGCATCAGTGATTTATGATGTAAAAGGCACCCCATTTGGTAGATATTATATAGAGGACCGTATTGCGGTAGAGTACGCACAGATTTCAGAAAATGTAAAAAATGCGCTGTTAGTCACTGAGGATGAACGATTTTACAACCATAATGGTATAGACCTCAGAGCATTGGCACGGGGTTGGTTTTATGACACTTATATTGAGACAGGAGAGTGCAGGTGGTGGCAGTACTATCACCCAACAGCTGGCCAAACTCCTGTACAAAAGACCGGATATGAGGAGTATGTCCACTATTAAAAAAACCTACACCCTTGTAACCTCCAAACTGAAGGAATGGGTGACAGCGGTCAAACTGGAAAAAAGCTATACTAAAGAAGAGATCATGACCATGTATCTTAATAAATTTGAGTTTGTAAATGGAGCACATGGTATAGAGGCAGCCGCACAAATATATTTTAATAAAAACCAGGATTCGCTTACTGTGTCTGAAGCGGCAACACTGGTGGGAATGCTAAAAAATCCAAGCCTCTACAACCCAAAGCGGTTTCCTGATAAATGTAAAGAAAGGCGAAATCTGGTACTTGCCCTCATGCACAGCCAAGGATGGATAGATAAGGCTGAACTGAATGCACTTTCTGTCCAGGCGATAGATATGTCATCCTTTGCACGCAAAACCCAAAGCGAAGGGCCAGCCCCTTATTTCAGGGCAGAGCTGACAAAATATCTGAAAGATCTTTTTACCAGGCAACACATTACCAAGCCTGATGGAACGGAGTACAACGTTTTTACAGACGGGCTGAAAATATATACCACCATTGATCTGACCTATCAAAAATATGCGGAAGAAGCTGTTTGGGAACATATGAAATGGAATCAGGAGAGGTACTGGAAAGCCTGGAAAAATAAAGACCCTTGGACTTTTGATACAGATGAAGCTCAAAAAAAATTGAGAAAATCTATACTCGAAAGCCAGTGCAAAGGATCAGACAGATATTTATCGCTCCGAACAAAATTCCTGGGTACAAGCCTTGCATCCATTGATGAAACTTATCCTGGCTTACCTATGTCAGATAATGTCATCAAAACCATCGACTCTATCAGCCTTCAGCTTACCACCTGGCGTGAAGCAACAGCACAAGAAAAAGTAGCCTTATCTGATCAGGACAGATATCAAAGACTCATGCATAATGAAATGTGGCCGGATTTGATTAAAAAATATACAGCCCTGCAAGATGCTTTTAAAAAAGAATTTAATACCCCAGTCAAAATGAAAATATTTGACTATACTTCGGGGGGCGAAAAAGAAGTAGAAATGTCCCCGATGGATTCAGTCAGACACCATAAGATGCATCTGCAGGCTGGCTTTCTGGCAGTAGAGGCGGCTACCGGTCATGTCAAGGCATGGGTGGGTGGTGTCAATCACAAGTATTTTAAGTTTGACCATGCCACGATGAGGCGCTCTGTGGGTTCTACTATAAAACCATTTGTTTATACACAGGCAATAGCCGTAGCCAATATTTCGCCATGTGAGGAATTTGATGATATTCAATATACTATTGCCCCGGGAGATGCTGGTTTTGATCTGGTGGAAGAGTGGTCTCCTGCCAATGCTACTGAAGAATTCAGCGGAAATAAATACAATCTTTTTCAGGGTTTATTGTATTCTAAAAACTCCATCACGGTAAAACTTATGAAAGAAATGGGGACAGTAGCCCCGGTAAGAGATCTCTTGCATCATTTAGGAATTGATAAAAACCTGAGGCTTGCAGATGGCAGACTAGCTGTACCCAAGCTGCCTTCCATATGTCTTGGCGCTGTGGATCTGACGCTCCGAGAGATGACTGGTGCTTATACCGCATTTGCTAACAACGGTACCTTTGTAGAGCCTATTTTTATATCAAGGATAGAAGACAAAAACGGTAAAGTCATCTATCAGGGTATCCCCAACCGCAAATCCGCCATCAATCCTCTCTATAATGCTGTAATGGTAGCTATGCTAAAAAACAATGTAAGTGGACGCTACAGCCTTAGCGTGAAGTCGGATATAGGGGGTAAAACAGGCACTACCAATGATTTTGCTGATGGATGGTTTATGGGTGTGACGCCTACGCTTGTTACCGGAGTATGGACTGGAGGTGATGACAAATGGATCAGATTTCTGACATTGGATGAAGGTCAGGGCTATGTAATGGCTCGCCCTATATCTGAACTGTTTTTGAAAAAACTTGAAAAAGATGAATCTTGCGGTTATGACTGGAAAGCACTATTTACTACCCCACCCGATGGATATGAAGCACTCGTAGACTGCGCTCAATTCAAGACTTTAAGGCCATCAACGGAACGATATATCCTTCGCAAACAAAATGAAAAGAAAGAAGAATTTGATGATGAATTTTAAACAATGTATCACAATCTGAAAAATATAGTTTTTGACTTTGGAGGAGTGTTGCTGGACATAGATTATAATAAAACTTATAATGCTTTAAGCCGTTTGCTGGGATTTGATTTTGCTCCCTCCAACTTATCATCTGATACTCAAAAAGTATTGAATGAATATGAGAAAGGCGAGATCACCACTCCAGTATTTTTGGATTACATCAAAAGTGTATCCCGTGGCAAAACCCTAATGGACCAAGAAATAACCGATGCATGGAATGCAATGCTGATTGGCTGGAATCCTGCCAAGTTCGAACTTTTATGGAGCCTGAGAAAAAATTATAAATTATACCTTTTATCCAATACCAATGAAATGCACCTTGACTGGGTATACCAGGACCTAAAATCAAAGTATGGCATAGAGGATTTTGATATCAGGTTTTTTGATAAAACATATTATTCCCACTTGATAGGATGCCGCAAACCGGATCTGGAAATATATGAATTTGTCAAAAATTCAGAGTCATTTATACCGGGAGATACACTATTTGTTGACGATCTGGAAGCCAATATCTCTGCAGCCAAAATGGTAGGATGGAGTACATACCATCATGACCCAAATCAAGACCTGGTAAAAATATTACAAAAAACACTAAAATTTATTTGAAGATTATAAAAACTCAATTAAACTATATATATTTGACACAGATTCTTATTAACACCCTTAATTATTGGCAGATCTTACCCGGTCTGCCATTTTATTTTTATGACCTGGTCCGATCATTCAGAGAAAAAAAAACAATATTGGTCTAAGGACGAAGCTGTAATAAATATTCAGAAATACTGTGCTTTTCAGGAAAGATGTCATAGAGAAGTAAGAACAAAACTACTTGATCATGGCATTTATGGAGATTTGCTTGAGGAAATTATAGCTGACCTTATTTCCAATAACTTTCTGGATGAAGAGCGTTTTGCAAGGACATTTGCCAGAGGTAAGTTCCGTATGAAACAATGGGGACGTATCAAAATAAAACAGGAACTCAAATCCCGGGATGTATCGCCCTACTCCATCAAAGAAGCTATGAAAGAAATCGATGAAACTGAATATTATCATGTTTTACAAGGTCTTATTGATAAAAAACAACGTAGTGCGGTTTACAAAAATCAATTTGACAAGCAAAAAAAACTCACGGATTATGCACTCAGTAAGGGATACGAGTACGAAGTAATTTCACAGGTCCTTAGTCAAATGAAATAATCCAGATTACCACGTACCGAACGGACGGTCTATCAGACTGGCATTATAATACCGGCTGTCACCTGTTACTTCTCGGTCAATCCATAAGGGCAATTCTACAATGTCAGAAATGGAAGCCAACTCGACTTCAGCGACGATAAGTCCATCATTTTCTCCATAAAACTCATCGACCTCAAATATATGAGAAGCGTATATGATTTCAAATCTAGTTTTCTCTATTATCCCAGGCAAACAGAGTTTCATTAGTTCTTCAGCTTCACAAACAGGTATCTCTTTTTCCCATTCATATCGGCTCAAGCCTTGCTGATCAGAACTTCCTTTGATAGTAAGAAATGCCAGATTCTCTTTGATGCGCACCCTGACAGTTCTTTGACTGTCTGATGAGAGATATCCCTGTATAATCTTGTAAGATCTACGGGCTTCGAGTTTATATATATTTGAATTGACCAAATATTTTCTTTCAATTTCCAATGGCATACGATGATCTAAATGATAATAATAAACTTCAAATATATAATAATTTCTATATTTACACCCACTTAATCAAAATAGAATTGGAAATACTTTTGTGGGGTAAAAAAGTAAGCCTTTTGCCTGAAAAAGCGCTTTGGTATGCTGATAATCAAACACTTATCATATCCGACTTGCATGTAGGAAAGGTGGAACACTTCCGCAAAGCAGGCATCTCTATACCTGCAGCTGCAGCGTATCAAACCACAACGATGCTCCATTCGCTGATTTCCAAATATACTCCCAAAGAAGTGATATTTTTGGGTGATCTATTTCATTCTGTAGAAAATTCCTCCTTGATTCACTTTACAGAAATGTTGCAGCATTTTGAAAATTGCACTTTTAGGCTCATTTCAGGCAATCATGACATCATGGAACCTCATGTCTATCATCAGATGAATTTAATTGTACATAATGAGTGGATCATGGACAATATCTGGCTAACTCACGAACCACAGGCCGAAATCAAACCAGGATTCCATAATCTGGCTGGGCACATACATCCATGCGTCATCCTGAAAGGAAAAGGAAAACAATCCCTGTCATTACCTTGCTTTTATTTTACAGAGGCAAATGGTATTATGCCTGCTTTCGGCTATTTTACAGGCAAAGGGCGTATTAAAATTGATAAAAAAACAGATATCTTTGCTGTGGCTGACGGCAAAATATTCCGCATAGATCCATGAAATAGTATGAGAAAAGATTATTTTTATTCCAAAGATATCACACGCCCTCCCTGCGGTGCGGCTTGGCAGGTCTGACCATTAAAAAACAAATAAAACGAAACAAGTGGTGAAAATTATACATACAGCTGACTGGCACATCGGAAAGATCCTGCACAGGCAGGATTTGTTTGAGGACATAAGCTTCTTTTTCGACTGGCTGGTAGAGTACATAAAAAGCGAAAATATAGACCTATTACTTGTTTCCGGGGACATCTTTGATCTTGCCAATCCATCCAATAGAGATACCAGATTATATTATCAAATGTTGTATAAACTATCGCTTACTGATACCAAAGTCATCATCACTGGTGGCAACCATGATTCCATCAGCCTGCTGGATGCCCCATCGGCGTTGTTGGATGTACTGAATATTCACATCATCAGTGGAGCCAGACAAATTATCTCAGAGGAGTTGATACCTTATTATGACAAAACAAAATACTACAGTGTGTGATCCTCGCTGTTCCATTCCTCAGAGATAAGGATTTACGTAGCGCTGTGCAAGCTTCTGAAATCGGAGATAAATCGGCACAGACATCTGCAGCAATAAAAAACCACTATGATCAGCTTGTACTGGAGGCAAGAATTATCTATGGCCCTAATGTGCCGCTGATAGCCATGGGGCACTTGTTTATGCATGGATCTCTCACATCTGATGGCGAACGCGAAATACATGTGGGTAACCTGGAGGGGCTGGAAGCCAAAATAATTCCCTCTGAAATATCATACATGGCACTCGGACATATCCACAAACCACAAAGAATTGCTAAAAAGGATCATATCAGATACAGTGGTTCTCCTGTATTTCTTGATTTTTCAGAAAGAGAGTACGAAAAAATGATTATTAAAATAGAGTTGGATAACCATTCCATCCAGAATATACAACAGGTCATGATTCCCAAAGTAAGAGATATCTTAAAAAAAGCAGGATCTTTGGCAGAAATAAAGCACTTCATAGAGACTTATTCAAAAACGTACCCTTTACAGACATTGCTCGAATTAGAAATTTGTGAACCCAAAATGGATATCACCATCATACATGAAGCGGAAGACATGCTGCAAAGTTTTGAATCTGATGATCTTAAAATACTGAAACACAAATTTTCATTTGGCAATACTGAAAAAGCAGATAAAATATTTTTAAATGAATCCAGATCCATTGAAGAACTCACTCCTATTGACATCTTAAATAAAAAACTGGAAGAGACAAATATGGATACTGAGCAAAAAAAAGTACTTGTATCAGCATATAACATGATACTGGAATCACTCAATGATTGACAATAAAAAAAGTCCATGGCAAACATTTTACTTAATGACAACTAATACCCGGATTTGAGAATATTAAGACTTCACTTTAAGAATATCCACTCTTTACGGGGAGAGCATACCATTGATTTTACGGCTGAACCTCTCAGCAGTTCAGGCTTATTTGCTATTACTGGACCGACAGGAGCAGGCAAGTCTACGATTCTGGATGTCATCACTCTGGCATTGTTCAATAAAATCCCAAGATTTGCTGCAAAAGGCACTGAAAGTATATCTAAAAATGATATTGAGAAAACAGGTTCAGTGATGACTCATTTTACAAATGACGCATATGCGGAGATAGAGTATGAGACCAAGAAAAGGATATACCGATCGACATGGCGCATCAGCAGAGCAAAAACCGGAAATCTGAAAGATTATGAGATGAAACTGGCTACTATACCTGAAAATATATACGAAGACCTCAAAAAATCAGAAGTCCCTGCTGAAAATGAAAAAATACTGGGACTTAAGTATGATCAGTTTATACGTTCCATTTTACTTTCGCAGGGAGATTTTGCCCGTCTACTCAAGTCAGATGAAAAAGAAAGAGCCAAACTCCTGGAGGACATTACAGGCAGTCAGATTTACAGGGTAATAGGCAAAACCATATATGAAAAAGCTAAAATTAAAGAAGAAGAAATCAGATCGCTAAAACAACAAAGTGGAATGATACCGCTGCTCATAGAGAGTGATCTTATATTAAAAAAAGATGAAATTTTAGCTCATGACCAAAGTGTACAAGGTATACAAAATGAGATACAGACCATACAGCTACAGATTCAAAAAATCGAAAAAATTCAATCACTGGAAAGCAAATTGGCGCTAAGCACATCAGCGCTAACTGAACTGGAAGATAAAAAAACAGCTTTTCAAGCAAAAGAAGAACAATTACAAAAACATCAGCAACTTGATTTATACAGAGGAGATATAACGCTGTGGGCTAATGAAAAAGACAGACTTCGGAGCCAAAACCAACAGGTCGAAGTACTGAAAACCAACCAAGTAAAGGCAATAGCAACACTGCAGTCATCTATGTCACAGATGTCGGTACTGACACATCAGGATATCCATGAAATAAATTTTATGGGTGAAATGAAAAAGTTTGAAAACCTGATCATTGATTTTGATGCCCGTCTTGGACAGCTTTCCGCCCAGGGCTTATCCGTCAGGACCAGATTGAATCAAGCGTTGGAAAAATCTGAAGGTGAGACTATAGACCAGCTCAAAGCATTAAAAAATTCTGAAGATCAATATAAACTTACAAGCAAGGTCCTCCATCAGTTCAATCAACAAAATTCGTCATACGAAGGCTCTGATGTCAACTTAAAAAAAGCCATGCAAGACCTGCAGCAGGAAATCATCATTTTACACAATCAAATTACAGAAACAAAACAGGCAGAGGACCTCTTGTCGGAAAATCTCCGAATTGCCAAGAAGGAAGCTGAATTGACTCATCATGTCACGGAAGCAAAACTGCAATCTGCAGTCTATTCAGATGAAATCAAAAGCCTCAAAAAAAATCTCGAATTACTTGTAAAACAAAAAGAGCACTATCTCATGATAGCCAACCTCGAAGAATACAGAAATCAGCTGAGTGAAGGCGAACCGTGTCCCTTATGCGGCTCTCCGGACCACCCCTATGCGGTAGAAAAACTCATTTCACAGGTAGGGCAGACAGAGATCTTACTTCAAAACACAACTTCAGAATTGCAACAAAAAGAGATTATTGCAGAAAAACTCAATACACAATTGACCATTGCGGAAACGACCATAAACAATCTCACAATTCAGAAAAAAAGTAATGAGTCCAAAATAGAAAAACTGAATGCGAAATGGGGCAAAGAAAGCCTTCCCGAATCTCAGGCATTGGAAAAGGTAGTAGAGTCAAAGCAGACTATGCTCGAAAGTTTAAAGCAGGAAGAGAGGTTCAGGACTGAAAAAGAAATATTTTCCAATCTTCACATAATCCTTGCCGAACTTACTGAAGTATCTAAAAAATACAGTAAGTTGAGACAAGACAGACTTGCACAGTACAAAGGGTCGAATATAAAAGACGAAGCTGACGCCATTCAGAATCTATTTGTATCTGCCAAAGAAAATCTGCAAACCATTCAGGTAACCATTGCTAATTATAGCACACTCATTACGGCATCTCAGGATAAAATTGCAGGTCTAGACACATATCTGACATCCATTGTACAAAAATTGGGCTATAAAGATGTCAATGAAGCTTTAAATCAAATCCTGGATGACCAGACCTTACAATCCCTTCTGGCTGCCCATGAAAATCTAAAGCGAGAACAAACAGAACTCCAAACTACACACGAAAATCTAACTGTAGAGTTTAATCAACTGAAAGCCGAATATCCCCTCGTCCTTCTAACTGACGATTTGAGAAAAAAAATACACGATCTCAATCTGGAAAAAGATCTTCTGAACCAAAAAACAGGAGCATTGCAAAATGAAATCAAAATGCACGAAGAACAGGTCAGTAAACATGAAAAAATGCAAAAACAATTAATGCTTCTGGAAAATGAAGCTGCTTCATTACTGACACTCAACTATCTGATTGGCGATGCGACTGGCAACAGATATGCAAAGTTTGCCCAAAATCTAAGTCTGAAGCATCTTATCCACCTTGCCAATAAGAGGCTGATCAAACTGACAGACAGATATATGCTGGTCGTTACCGATATAGAAGAAGACTTAAAAATTCAGGACTTGTATCAAGGCAATACTAATCGCAGTGTAAAAACACTGTCAGGAGGAGAAACATTCATAGTGAGCCTTGCTCTGGCACTGAGTCTGGCAGATATGGCCTCCAAAAATATAAAACTTGAATGTTTGTTTATAGATGAAGGATTCGGTACACTGGACGCAGAGACACTAGAGACAGCACTTGTTACCCTCGAAAAATTGCAGTCAGAAAGCAACCGAACTATCGGAATCATATCACATGTGGAAAGTCTAAAAGAACGAATCACCACTCAAATAAAAGTTAAGAAAAATAATACTGGTTACAGCACAATAGAAGTGGTCTGATGGAGTTTTATATTAAAATTTATAAATATTATTTACAATTACATATTAAATAAAATTATTATATGTATCTTTGCAAATATTTAGAACTCAAAACCCCGGTTTATGTTAAGTAAAATCAGCATTGTATCCCTTTTTGTTCTCTTATCATCAGTAATATTAATAGCTGAAAAAGAAGTTCATGCACTCGCCAAGGTTAAAAAAGGTGAAAACATCGAAAAGCTTCTCAAAAGATACCTCCTCACGCCGCACACGTGCAACATCGATGCATTCTGTGATTTGAATAAAATAAAAAGTAGAAAAATAATTGTTGCCGGTAAGGTGTATAAACTACCACTGGTCATTGTAAACTATAATAGCAAAAATATCAGGTCTTCTGTTGGTGTGAAAGATATAGAAATTGCCAGAAAAATAGAAAAGCTAAATGCACAATTGCTTGAAGTGGGTATTAGGGATCAAAATTATAAAACCAGTAAGAAGATTTGGGTTCCACTGGTTGAATTTGGTTGTGATAACGACAACCTAGACACAAAGCCTGAAAAATATGTAGAATCCGAAACTACAAAAGAAGGAAATACCGTGGGTGAAGCGAAAAACGAAGCAAAAAAAACAGCACCGGAGCCATCATCACTTAATACCGCAACAGAACTAAAAAGAAAAGGAATAAAAGAAATCAGAGTACCTCTGATGGGACCAGGATATGATATAGTTAACATTGAAGATTTCAGCCTATCCGGACAAGTATATTATATCATCAGTGGCCACGGTGGGCCAGACCCCGGAGCTATGTGTACCGACTGTCCAGCCAAGATGTGTGAGGACGAATATGCTTACGATGTAGCTCTACGCCTCGCAAGAGATCTCATGCAACACGGTGCAACAGTACACATGATCGTTCAGGATGAAAATGATGGTATTAGAGATGAGCAGTTTTTGGATTGTGACAATGATGAATTGCTCAATGGAACTCATATGATTCCACTTAATCAGAAAAAAAGACTTCAGGACCGCGCAGTAACCATCAACAGGCTGTACCAAAAATATAAAAAACAAGGAGTCAAAGTACAAAAAGCGATAGAAATACATGTAGATAGCCGAAGCAAAGATTCACGTCAGGATGTATTTTTTTACTACAATAAGCACAATAAAAAAAGTAAAAAACTAGCCGAAACGGTACAGGAGGTATTTGCTTCTAAATATGACAAACATCAGAAAGACAGGGGTTATCAGGGGTTTGTAGAAGACAGAGGCATCTATATGGTAAGGAATGTGCTGCCAACCATGCTTTTTGTTGAATTGGCAAATATCCGCAATACTGCAGATCAGAAAAGATTGCTCATCAATACCAACAGGCAAGCACTTGCCAACTGGCTTTTCGAGGGATTACGAAAATAATACCTTCCATACACAATACATCAGCTTTTATTTGTTGGCCTTTTTGAGGGTAAAGCCAAAAGTTGACCCTACATTGACTGTTGACCTGATATTAATGGTTTGGTCATGGGCTTCTATGATATGCTTTACTATAGACAGTCCGAGTCCTGAGCCTCCCTGTGCCCGGCTACGAGAGGAGTCCACTCTGTAAAATCGGTCAAAAACATGCTTCAGGTGCTGCTCTTCTATGCCGATTCCGTTGTCTGATACTTCTGTTAGAATTTCAGTATCCATGTCATAAAATGAGACCTTGGTAGTACCCCCTTCTTTACCGTATTTGATGGAATTTACCAGCAGATTTGTAAAAACCTGTCTGATCGCATCTCTATCCGCAATCACAAAAAATGAAGGTGCAGACCCTTCCTTTAGCAAAAGGGAGATCTTCTTCTTTTTGGCTATCGACTTGAGGTCCAGAAAGATATCCTTGACCAGTTCCCTGATATCAAATTTTTTAAGGTCCAGCTCAGCATTACCAGATTCCAGTCTTGTGATAATGTCCAGGTCTTCCACTATATTTTGAAGTCTTTCAGTATTATCCACCGCTCTTCGCAAATAGTCTTTATTGATTTGATCATCATAGAGTCCTCCCTCCAGTAGTGTGTGCAGATAAGCCTGAATAGTAAAAATAGGTGTTTTCAATTCGTGTGATATGTTACCTACGTAGTTTTTACGATATTCTTCCAGTGATTTTAAAGTGGCAATTTCCTTTTTAGTATTTTCGGCCCATTCCATGACCTTAGTGTTTACATCCTCGAGGCTTTCACCTGATAAATCTTGCCCGGGCTTTTCCTTCTTTGAATCATAAATCAGTTTGTAAATCAGCTTTATCTTTCTGAACACATACTTTTCTATAAAATATTTGACTATCAGCAGATTTATCAGCAATATTACAGCAATCAACAAAAGCGACTGAGGAAAATACAAATATTGCCAACCAAGGTATAATACACCCACATTGATCAATGTAACTAGTACAGAAATCAGAATGGTAATCTGCCTTATGTTTATATTTTTATACAATAACTCTAAAATTCAAATTTATATCCAACACCTTTCATGGTTTGAATATAGTCTTCACCAATTTTTTCTCTCAATTTACGGATATGAACGTCTATAGTCCTGTCCCCTACTATGACATCTTTACCCCAGATTTTAGAAAGTATCTCATTCCTCTTAAATACTTTACCAGGTTTGGAAGCCAAGAGAGATAGAAGTTCAAATTCTTTTTTTGCCAGACCGGCATCTACATTACCTACAGAGACTTTAAACTGTTCGTTATCTATCTCAAGATCCCCAAATTTGATAACTTCGTTTGCCAACTGTCCGCCTCCACTCGATTGTCTGCGCAGCAATGCATTGATTCGTGATTTCAAAACATTGGGTTTGATAGGCTTGTTGATAAAATCGTCCCCTCCTGAATCCAATGCGCTGATTTGGGTAAAAGCTTCACTGCGAGCGGTAAGAAATGCAATGATGGTTTGGTCAAATTTGGGCATTGACCTCAATTTTTGGCATACTTCTATACCATCCATACCAGGCATCATGATATCAAGTATGATCAGGTTCGGCTCGAATTCAGTGGCTTTTTCGATTGCGGTAGGTCCATCACATGCCGTTTTTACCTGAAAACCCTCTTTTTCCAGGTTGTATCTGAGTATCTCGAGAATATCCTCCTCGTCGTCTACCACCAGAATCTTTGGAATTGATGACATATCTTAATTTTATGTTTTCTCAATGCAAAAGTAATTTAAACCAACATCATCTTTGGGTACTTTATATTATTTTAATGTTAATTAATGCCAATGCTGATTTTTGGTCTTACTGAGACCTTATCCTGCATGCTTCTCAGGGTATCCAATGCCCTATTCTGTATGACTAGTAAGGAGTCGGGCATCTTTAATAACTTGTCAAAATCTGACTTTATAACATCCAGAGGCTTTCCTGTCATTGTGGCAAGCTGTTCGAAATATACCCTGCCAGTGCTGTCCCTGAAGGATAGATCATTCATTTGAATAGCACTGTTTATTGTGTACATATTGACCATGACCTTTACTAATTCGTCTGGAGTCAATTGCAACACTGGATAATTTTGTTTCTTTTTGCTGCATGCACACCATATGATGATGGTAAATAAAGCAACGATTGTCCTGGATTTAGTCATCATTTCTGTCTTTTGGAAACATGAAACGAAGAAGTTTCATCTTATGCCAGTCAGCTTCTGCCCATTTTTGATCACCTAAGTCAGCAACGATGATACCACATGTAGGAATATTGTCAGTAGAACCCGGTGCAATGTCATTTGCCAGGTACGTAATCCCTGGATTGTGTCCCACCAGTGCAACACAGATCGTGTTTTCATCCATAGACCTTATAAAGTCCAGATAAACATCAGGATAAGCATGGTACAAAGCCTTGGTTTCTTCTACAGGGATATGGAAAACATCAGAAAAATACCCAGCAGTAGTTTTTGCTCTTACGGCGCTGCTCGAAATAATCTTTTGGGGAAAATGTCCTGCCTCCTTGAGCCTGTTAGCCATGATATGCCCGTCATGTAAACCCCTTTCATCAAGGGGCCTCTCAAAGTCAGATATAATCAAATAAAATGTAAGATATGAAAAGACACTTCATTTCTTTTTACCTCATTTAAACAATGGTCAGTTTTAATAACATCTCATTTTTTGCCAGAAATGGTTAATGATATATTAAAATCTTAAACAGTTTATAAATAATTGGTAATATGAAGTTACATTTGAAGATGTTTAACACGGTTTCACATCTTCATTCATATCATTTTAAATTATCATTATGAAGGCATTGACCTTAATTATCATCATTATTACTTTTGTGCAAGATTGCCTAACTGCTCAAGTAGACAAAGCTACCATCAAATATAAACAAACGATGTATTTTGAGTTTGAAAACATGCCTGCCGATATGCCCAAATCACAGGAGAGTTTTATGCGGCTCGCCATTCAGAAAAATGAGTCTTTATACGAAAGAGACCCGGATGTGAAAGAAGACTTACCTGTAGGCGACAATACTCCCAGAATGTTCAGAAGAATGAGGGAAAGAGCCAATAGAATTTATTATAAAAATCTGGAGTCCCGAACAGTATTGGAGCAAACTTCTTTTTTCGGCAAGGATTTTTTGATATCAGATTCTTTATCATCCATAAAATGGAAGGTCAATGCTGCCGAACAAAAATCCATTCTCGGTTACGTATGCATGAAGGCCACCTATAAAGATAGTCTGACCAATCTGGTAGTTTTTTTTACACCTCAGATACCAAAAAGTTTTGGGCCTGACAAATATGGCGGTTTACCGGGTGTCATACTGGAAGTACAGAGTGCACAATTACACATCATTGCCACCGAAATCAAGACAGAATCCGGATCAGTAGTAGCCCCTACCAAAGGAGATAATCTCACCAGAAAAGAATTTGAGAAAATCAGGGAAGAAAAAATGAAGGAACAAAAAGAGATGTGGGGTCGCCGCGGTGGAGAAACTCGCATCATCAGGCAATAAAAAACTCAGCTTAAAAAACCAACATGCAAAAGATTCTTATTTATTTTTTTTTATTGTTTGTGAGTCAAAGCACTTATGCTCAGCAATATGATATCAAAGGATGGGTCACTGATACTGAAAAAAACAACCTCATAGGTGCAGTAGTCGTTTTGCTGCAATCCACTGACTCAGTCATGGTGAGCTATGCTGTCACTGATGCCAATGGCAGGTTCAGACTGACAGACATCCCCAAAGCTGCATACAATCTGCAAATCACTTACATAGGATACGGCACTATTGAGAAAAAAATTGAATTAAAAGGCATCGATAAATCAATAGAACTGGGGACTATAACGATGAGTGAAGAAGGCAAGGTACTGGATGCGGTGACCATTTCGGCAGATTATATACCGATAAAAGTGACAAAGGATACTCTTGAGTTTAACGCAGATGCTTTCAAAACTCAACCTAATGCCATTGTCGAGGACCTCCTAAAAAAGCTTCCCGGAGTGGAAATAGATGCAGACGGAGCTATAAAAGTACAAGGTGAGGATGTCAAAGCGGTAACAGTTGATGGAAAGGAATTTTTCGGTAAAGATCCTAAAATGGCAACCAGAAACCTACCGGCCAACGCTGTGAAAAAAGTTCAGGTTTTCGATAAAAAGTCTAAAACAGCTGAATTTACCGGAGTCAATGACGGCCTTGAAGAAAAAACCATCAATCTTGAACTCAAGGATGATAAAAAAAGCGGATACTTCGGCAATGTAATGGCCGGCTATGGAAGTGATGCCAGGTATGAAGGCAAGACTATGATCAACAGATTCAGTAAAAAAACTCAGCTATCATTTTTAGGGTCTCTAAACAACCTTAACAACTCAGGAGTCAATGTCAACGATTTTGCAAGTATGACTGGTGGAAGCCAGGGAGGTGGGATGCGCAACCTGAATTTAAACTCAGGCGTACCTATTTCTTTCGGCAATAATAATGTCGGCGAAACCAAAAGTATCACTGCCGGGATAAACATGAACCACGAGTTTAAGCCCAAAAATAAAATAAATATTAGCTATTATTTGACTCAGAGCGAGACCGACCTCCGTCAAAATACATTGACCAACTCATTTTTACCAACAGGCGCCTTACTTTCTAATAAGTACTACAAATCCCTCTCTGATGGGCTAAACCATAATTTTAATTCAACACTTGACCTGAAGATAGATTCTTCTACAGAAATGACCCTTACCGGTAGTCTGGGTATCAAAGGTAGTAATAGCCAAAGCTCACAGGCAGACACCACATCGCAGGCCTCCCGCACTATCCTGAATCTAAATGACCAGATAAAGAACAACAACTCGGATGCGAACAATTATGCCGTAGCTCTTAATCTTAGAAAAAGAATCAATAAGAAAGGAAGAAATATGACTTTTGATGCTAATTATGGTGTCAACAGTACGGACAATACGTATCGCATATTGAGTGAAGTATATGGTGCAGATCTGTTGATCCGTCAAGGGGTTTCTGTATTTCAGGACCAAAACCAGTATTCTGATAATTACAACTATTTACTGGCTGCTTCCTATACTGAACCACTTAGTAAATCATTATTCATGGTTGTCAATGCATCTCGAAAAAACAACAAAACGGATCTTATCAAGGACTTTCTTGACTTAAACCCAGATGACCTCAACACCATTGGGGTATTGAATGAAAACCTAAGCCGCAGTTTCGACAATCGATTTGTATACAACATTGCCGGGGCCAACTTCAGACTTAATAAGGAGAATATTGCCGCCAGTGCAGGAGTAGAATTTCAGAATTCAAACCTGCAGGGTATCCCGAGCATAGGTGACACGCTCAAGCCGACTTTCAATTATTTTCTCCCAAAGGCATCCCTGGAACTGGACAAGCTACATATTAGATTTAATTATAACACATCAGTGCGGGAGCCTTCCATGGACCAGTTACAACCAGTAGTAGATAATTCAGATCCTCTCAATGTGTATCAGGGTAATCCCAAACTTGTACCAGAGTACAGACATAATTTCAGATTATCTTACAATCTTTTTGATCAGTTTAACTTCAGAAGTCTGTTTGCCAATATAAGAGTAGGCTATACAAAAAACAGAATTACTACTGCATCCTTTGTAGATCCGCAGCTTTTTATACGTACACAAAAGCCACTGAATACTGATCAGGAAACGACACTTGCCAGCAATATTTCTTACAGCAGCCCATTAAATTTTATGAAGGCTAAATTCAGAACAGGTATTAATTCATCTTTGACAAGTGGCATTAATTTTATTAATTTGGTAGAAAACAACATTAACAGATGGAGCAATGGCTTCAATTTGTTGATTGAAAATAAATCAAAAACCAGATTTGACGCCTCCATTAGCGGAAGATGGAGTTATAATAACAATATTTACAAGCAAAATGAAAAACTCAATTCCAGTTTTGTAAATCAAACATATGAGTCTTATCTGGCTTTATTTGCAGGCAAAGGCTGGACGCTGGACACAAGGATGGAATACAACATATTTGGGCAAGGTTCATTCGACTTGTCCACCTCAGTAAAACTATGGCAAGCTTCTGTGTCCAAAAGTTTTTTGAACAATAAAATCACAACTAAACTCAGGGTTTTTGATATTTTGAACCAAAACAAAGGTATAAGCAGAAACGCGTCTGAAACCAATATATCTGAATCCATCTCTAACACTATAGGAAGATACTTTATGGTAAATATCACTTACTCTATCAATGCATTAAGAGCTGAAAGCCAGCAAGGACCACCTATGCATATGATTATACAAAGATAACCATCCTACTGACATACTATCTGAAGCAATACTTTATCAAATCGTGATTTGTAATAATACCAGCCAACTGATCTCCGTTCAAGACAGGTATAGAATGAATCTGATTAGAAAGGAAGATGTCTGCTGCCAGCCCAATGGAATCTTCTGTATCCAGGGTAATGGGGTTTTCAGTCATGATATCCACAGCTTTTAGCTGATGGCGCAGTGGCACTTTGCCTTCGTTGGCTGCTGATTTATATATTCGTAGTAAATCATTTTTACTGATTACCCCATGTAATACTTCATTTTCGACTACTAAAATATGATGAATAGGCATTGCATCAAAAACCTCTTCAATTTTCAACATAGTGTCAGAAGGTGAAACATAAACAATTCTAGACGTTTTAATTCTTTTTAAAGGCGTTTCGGTATTCATATCAATGATTTTGATATAAAATTACTTCATATTATTACACAAAAGTATGACATTAATCAATATCAACAGTGATGCTGATAATCATAAGCAATGTATTATCTGAAACCGATGATTGTCCCTTCGGGAATCACAGCATTTTTATTAATGACAACGATGCCTTTTTTAATGACATATTGTTCACTTTCCATATCCTCTAGATTATCATGCCCTCTTATGATGACATTATCCCCTATCCTGACGTGCTTATCCACAATGGCATTTTCTATATAGCAATTTTTACCTATTCCCATAGGTATTTTGCCTGGCATAGATAAATCCTCGAGCGATTCAAAATAGTCATTACCCAATACATATGAATTCTTGATAATGGTTCCGTAATCAATTCTCGACCTGATACCCAAAATGGCATTTTCCACAAGTTTTGCCTGCACAATCGAACCCTCAGCTACAATGGCATTGGTGAATGTCACACCTGAAAACTTTGCCGGTGGCAATAACCTTGGTCTCGTGTATATCTTATTTTCATTATCAAACATATTGAACTGAGGTATATCCGCTGCCAAAGCAATATTGGCCTCAAAGAAGGATTTTATATCTCCAATGTCAGTCCAGTAACCATCATATGCATAGCTTACAACATTCATGCCCCTTGAAATGGCATCAGGTATAAGTTCTTTACCAAAATCCACTGCCTTTGGATTTTCATTCAGCAGGGCCCTGAGTGCCGGTCTGCTAAAAACATAAATGCCCATGGAAGCCAGATATATTTTATCCTGTGCCCTGTGTTCATCCGACACTTCAGAAGACCATTCCGATAGGATGTCCATTTTTGGTTTTTCGATAAAACTTACAATCCTGTTGTCACTGTTTACTTTCATAATTCCAAAGGAAGTTGCATCGCTGGCAATCACCGGTATGGTGGCAATCGTTACATCTGCGCCTTGTTCAAAATGGTTGGTGAGTACTTCCTCTATGTCCATCTGATAAAGCTGGTCACCCGACAGAATAAGTATATAATCAAAATCGTAATATGCAAAATTTCTTACTGACTGCCTGACTGCATCTGCAGTACCCTGAAACCAATCCATATTACCACTTGTCTGCTCGGCTGCGAGTATATCTACAAAGCCATTTGAAAAATGATCGAAGTGGAAAGAATTCTTGATATGTTTGTTGAGAGATGCGGAGTTATATTGTGTCAGCACAAAAATCCTGTATAATCCAGAATTTAAACAATTAGATATTGGAATGTCTATAAGCCTGTATTTTCCTCCTACCGGTACTGCAGGCTTAGACCTGTCTTTAGTCAGAGGATAAAGTCTGGTACCAGCGCCTCCGCCTAAGATCAGACAAATTGTTTTTTGTACAATACTATTATTGTGTGATTTAATTGGTTCCATTTGAATTATTTATTTTGCTGGAAAAACTTATTATAACCATCTTATTCTCCTTACATCTGTACCATATTCCAGAGTTCCAAACTAACTATTTTTAGCTCAGATAACCAGAATTTCCCTATTTGATATCAATGCAATGTTAGTAAAATTTTGTTAAAAAACCAATATAATTTCATTAATTATTTGTAATTTATTTTACAAAACAGATTAACGGTTGAGTTTGCAATAGTCCAGTATTACGTCGAGATCAACATTGTTTTCTATCAAATCGATAGCCATTTTAATTTTCCACGGTGTACTCCTGTTGATTTTAACCTCTATCTTGCTGATTCTCAGGAAGGAGCCGTATGTGTCCAGTTCTGTCCTTACCAGAGGAAGGTTGTATTTTTCAATATATCTGATCGTATGTTTGTCCATCTGTCCCTCGCCAGTAGCAACGATGCCTGAAAGTGGACAATTGGTAATACCATGATTCTGGGCCATAAACTCTATCTTTCTGATAGCTTCATTGATAGATCTGGTAGCGACAACCAATAGTAAATCTTCAGAGCTTTTAAGTTCTTTTAGGTCAATAAGAGATCCGGCAATTATGCTTTCTACTTTGTTGTCTACATAATCGGCATTGTACGTCACTACACCCTTGACAGCTTCTGCCACTGTTCTCATAAGAGGATATGCCAGCTTCTTTTCGTATGGCATCAGACCCAGCAAAGGCAGGTTATTTGTTTCCAGCCATTTGCCTACATAGTGTCTGACTTTATCCATTTTGTCAGGGACGACCTTATTGATAATCACACCGATCAGAGGTACCTGCTCTTCTCTAAATAGCGCTGTGGTCATATTGAGCATATCTATTGTGCTCCCAACACCACCTTCCACTACCATGACCACACCGGCATTGAGTAATTTTGCCACTCTGGCGTTCGAAATACCTGCTACAGATCCCACACCTGGATGACCGGTACCTTCATATATTACGATTTCATTTGTATGATGCAGTTCTTTATCGGCGTTAATCACCGCTTCTTCAAGGTGAAAGCTCTGAGGTTCATCCAGATACATTTCGGTAGCACCAGGTCCCAGTATTACGGGGCTGTGCAATTCAGGAATGATTTCAAAATTGATCAGGTCAGCAAATAATACCGTATCCTTATCTACTCTCAGGTGTTGAATATCCAGAAATTTTTGGCCTACAGGCTTACAATAGCCTACTTTGAGTCCTTTTTTCATAAACGCAGACACTAACCCTAACGTAGAAGTGGTTTTGCCTACATGCTGGCTGGTAGCTGCTACAAAAATGTTTTTATATTTCTGCATTTTTAAATATCTTGAAAAGTATTCAGAGTACGAATGTAAAAGATATCTTGCAGCTATTCAAAATAAAAACGGAATAATTAAAACAAAAGAGGCCTTGTTTTCACAAAGCCTCTTTTGCACTTACCACAAATGGTGGTTATTTAATTGAAATTTAGTTTCCTTTTAATTCTGATGGCACAGCAGGTGGTATGGATTTACATACTTCTTTGCCCGTAGCATCCTGTACAAAAAGTTCAACCCTTCTGTTAAAATGTCTGCCTGAGTCATCGTCAGTATTTTTTGCAATTGGAGCAGATTCGCTAGATGCGGATGTTTGTATTCTTCCTGCGTCAATACCTGAGGCCACAAGGACATCTTTGGCAGCACGTGCTCTGTTTTCAGACAGTACCTGATTGTACTGATCTGTTCCTCTTGCATCAGTGTGAGCTTTTAAAACTCCCTTGTAATTTGGATTTTCTTTTAGAATCTTGGCCATTGTCTGCAATTCATTGTTGGCATCAGATCTGATATTGAACTTATCAAAATCAAAAAGTATCCAATGAAGGTTGCAATCAGGTGCAGGTGCAACTTCCTTAGCAGGTGCTGCTGTCTCAGCAACTACTGGTTCCTCTTTAACTAAGGTATCAGCAACTACCGGAGTAGTGACTTCTGTGCCCTGAGATGACACAGTAGCTGTTTCTACTTTTGCGCTATTGCATGATTTCCACCAGAAAAACAAAGGTATCAGAAGCAATAAAGGCAATAACCACCACCAGTTAAATCCTGGTTTATCCACAACCACTGGTGCAGGTCTGGTGACTGGAGCGACCGGCTCTTTTTTCACTTCCTGAGCAATGCTGGCTACTACGGGAGCTGCTGCAGCAACGGTAGCTACTATCGGAGCAGATGCCACAGGAGCACCTATTTTTTCAGGGCAAGTTCTGCCCAATTCTCTTCCAGTAGTGTCTTTTAAAACCTTGATTCTATACCCTGATTTTTCGATATGTTCATATCTTTTTTCATCATTGAGGTATTTTATGACACCTTTTAATTCCTGGTCTCTTTGCTGTGGTGTTTTAAACCCTTCGCTTCTTAATCTTACGCTGCCTTTGTGATATACTACAAAATAAAACTGCCCGTTGTTGTGCTTGAAAAAAGCAATGTTATTCGCCTTGTCACTTACTGTAAATCCTTTATAGTCAGCACATGCAAGGTAATCATCATCTTTATCTGCAGGTTGTTTAGCTGCCGGGGCAGGAGTACTTACTACAGCCGCCGCTGCTGCTGCTACAGGAGCTACTATAGCAGCTGGTGCTATTGCAGGTGCTTCTTCTTTTTTGATCAAAGCCCACAACTCATCTTCCGAATTTTTAGGACATGACCTTCCTATTTCCTGGTGATTGCCTGCCTTCAAAACAAGGTAATAAACACCTCTTTTTTCTTCAACCTTAAATCTTTCAGGAATCTCTCTGTTTTTGACCACCGATTCTATTCCGTTGTCTCTTGCTCCTGCAGTAGGATAACCTTCACTTCTCAGAATCACATCTCCTTTGGCATTGACCCAAGCAAAATAGAATTTCCCCGTATTTTCATGTTGAAAACTGATCATACCGTTACTATCTGCCTTACCTGCTTCATATTTTTCTTCATATTCTCGGCATATCATATAATCATCCTCTTCATTAACTGAAGATGTACTTTCTTTATCACCTGCTGCATGTGCTGCTGCTGTTGATACTGAAGCCAGTCTGAGCAATTCATCAGAATGCTTTTTTCTCTCAGAAGGGAGATAAGCTTTTGCCTCTGCTTCAGATGCACATCCACATGACCTGGCTATTTCCTGATGATTGGCCGCTTTTAATGAAAGTACCCAATGACCATCAGATAGTTGTTTAGTGACATACTGCTCTTCCAAAATCATATTTTTGGAGACCGAGGCAATACCATTATCTCTTCCGCTTTCACTTCCATATCCCTCACTTCTAAGTATAACTTTTGAATTTTCTATAAAGGAAAAGTAAAACTTGCCTTCATTTTCAAATTTGTAAAAACCAGAATCATCAGGTATACCTGAGTATAATTCACATTTTAAATAATCGTCTTCTCTGTATTGGTTTGAGTCGCTCATGGTAGTAAAAATTTTAAATTGGTAAAGAAATAAAGTTAAATTTTGGTCACAAAAAATTGGACGAAGAAATAGTAAAAAGTATACATTTAATAAGTGTTTTTTTTAATAAAAAGTTTTAAAAAACTACATTCTAATCTAAAATATGCACTAAATAAATCTTTCAATAGCCCAAGTGCCCGTTTTTTAGCACGATACATCAAAAAGATAATTTAATAATCTTACTTTTGCACTCCAAAACAAATAACAATATGGGCATTACTGATCTAATATCAGGTTTATTACATTTCATTTTACACCTTGATGACCATCTTTTTACCATGATACAGGATTATGGCATCTGGATTTACGCCATTTTATTTTTGATCATCTTTGTAGAAACAGGTCTGGTTGTGATGCCTTTGCTTCCCGGTGACTCACTGTTATTTGCGGCAGGCACCTTTTGTGCAGGTGTGACCAATGATGGAGGTCAGACAGCTCAGCTCCATTTGTGGATTGTCCTGGTATCTTTGGTTATTGCTGCCATATTGGGAGATAGTCTCAATTACTATTTTGGCAAAAGCATCGGTCTCAGAGTGCTGAATTGGGAAATAAAAGGGTACAGACTCGTAAATGAAAAATATATTGAAAAAACCAGACAATTTTTTGCTGAGCATGGTCCTAAAACGATCATAATTGCCCGTTTTGTACCCATCGTACGAACCTTCGCTCCGTTTGTAGCCGGCATTGGCAAAATGAATTACAGCAAGTTTATAAAATTTAACATCATTGGTGGTATCACCTGGGTAGTTGGTCTGACTTTGCTGGGATATTTTTTTGGCAACTTACCCTTTGTGAAAAAGAATTTCGAAATTGTTATCTTTGGAATCATTGGCATCTCCCTTTTACCAATGATATTTGAGCTTATTAAGTCAAAACTGAAATAAATCATGACAGACGCAACTTCTGGTTATGAAAGTAAGATAATAACAGTCACTTTTAGCCCTTGCCTGGACAAAAGCACCAGCGTCAGTGCCCTTGTACCGGATAAGAAACTAAAGTGTGCCTCACCCATTGTAGAACCTGGAGGAGGAGGCATCAATGTATCCAGAGTGCTCAAAAAACTGGGTTCTGACTCTACAGCTGTCTACCTGTCCGGAGGTTATACGGGAAAATATTTTGACAAGCTCCTGGCGGACGAACAAATAAAATGTCTCATCATACCTACTGCTCAGGAGACCAGGGAAAACATCATTATATTCGACGATTCTTCAAAAAAGCAATATAGACTGGGTATGCCCGGAAATGAAGTGGCTGAAAGTGAGTTCCGTCGATGCCTGTCCGAAATTGCATCTATCAAATACCTGGATTATATTGTGGCAAGCGGCAGTTTACCTCCGGGGGTGCCGTCAGATATTTTTGCAAGACTGGCAGTAATTGCCAAAGATAAAGGAGCAAAGCTGATCGTAGATACTTCGGGTTTGCCCCTCAAAAGTGCCATAGATACAGGTGTTTTTTTAATCAAACCCAATATTGATGAATTGGGAACCTTGACAGGTAAAGAAAATATCAGTATTGAAAATGTCGAAGCCGTCGCAAAAATCCTTTTGAATCAAAACAAATGTCAGGTGATAGTAGTATCTATGGGACCTGAAGAGCGATTCTGGTCACCAAGGAAAAGTCTTATCGTGTCAAGCCACCTCCGGTCGAAAAAAAAAGTACTGTGGGAGCAGGTGATAGTATGGTGGCAGGCTTGGTATTTAGTCTTTCTACTGGCAAAGACTTAGAATATGCCTTACAATTCGGTGTAGCATGCGGGACAGCCGCAACAATGAATCCTGGTACAGAACTCTGTCACAAAAGTGATGTGTATCAGCTTTTAGATATCATTCGCGGCTACTAATTGAAGGTAAGGTCCTCTATAATATCATCCACATGTTCCAATCCTACAGATAGCCTTACGAGTCCGTCAGATATACCTGCGGCGGCTCGCTCTTCGGGGCTTAGCTTGGAGTGTGTTGAAGATGCAGGATGGGTAATGATGGTTCGTGTGTCTCCAAGATTGGCAGAGAGTGACATCATCTTCCTTGCATTTATAAGGCGCCGGCCTGCTTCAATACCTCCATTTAGCTCAAAACTGATCATGCCTCCTCCTGCTCTCATTTGTCTTCTGGCTATGTCAAAGCCGGCACCAGAAGTGAGAAAGGGATATTTCACAGTTTTGACCTCTTCTCTCCCTTCCAGCCATTGTGCTATTTTAAGGGCATTCTCACAGTGCCTGTCCATTCTGATAGCGAGGGTTTCGAGACTCTTGCTAAGTATCCAGGCATTAAATGGAGATAACGATGGTCCAGCATTTTTCATAAATGGATAAATCTTTTCTATGATAGTTTTAGATGCAATGATGGCACCACCCATCACCCTACCCTGACCATCGATATATTTAGTAGCAGAGTGGATAGAAACATCCGCTCCGTGGGCCAGAGGTCTCTGCAAATATGGAGTAGCAAAACAGTTGTCTACTATGAGAAGTATATTATGTGATTTGCAAAAATTACTTGCAGCATCCAAATCTATAATGTCCAGGCCAGGATTGGATGGCGTTTCCAGATATAGAAGCCTGGTAGTAGGTTGTATACATGATGCCCACTGGTTCTGATCAAGGGGATCTATATAGTCGTATGTGATTCCCCATTTTTGGAGATAGTCGCTGTTGATTTTAAATGTCGAACCAAACACAGCTCTCGACATCAGTAAGTGATCCCCACTGCTCAGTATAGATGCAAATGTCGCAAAGATAGCAGCCATACCCGTCGCCGTGGCGATACAATCTTCGCCCTCCTCAAGCGCTGCCATTTTCACTTCGAACTCACGTACGCTTGGATTGGTAAAACGAGAATATATATTTCCAGGCTCTTCATTGGCAAAAAGTGCCCTCATATGTTCCGCATCATCAAAGACAAAGCTGGATGTTGCAAAAATAGGAGTACTGTGCTCATGATGTTGGGTTCTTTCGGTTTGCGTCCGAATAGCTTGGGTTTCAAATTTCATGGCCGCTTACATTTCTTCGTTCCATTCAGCCATCCTCACCTCTACGCTGTGGGTAATCTGTACTGATTTAGAAAGCATAATTGAAACAGAACAGTATTGTTCCATGGACATCTCCACCGCTTTGCGAACTTTATCTTCTTTAATGTCTCCGGATACGATATAATGCATGTGAATTTTTGTAAAAACTGCAGGTACTGCATCAGCCCTCGTTCCTTCTACTTCCACCAATACAGATTTTACATCCTGACGCATTTTTTTAAGGATGATTTCTACATCGATAGTGCTGCATGCTGCAGCCGCCATGAGTACTGACTCCATAGGGCTCACAGCCTCTTGTTGCCCGGAAAACTGCAAGCTTTGCCCTCTTTCGTTGGTACCCTTGAAATTTAAATCTCCATGAATAGATTCCAGTTTTACTTTCATGTGTATGTATTTTATTTGATTTTTTAATGGTCAGTCACGCCACCCCACAGGGCGGGCCGGTAAACTCTTTAAAAAAAACGAGTCATAGTGATAATTACCAGCCTTAACGCTTTAGTTGGGATAGTAAAATGACCTGAATCAATTCTTATTTCGGTTTCTTGATTACCAAATTCTTATTATATGAAGTGCAAAAGTAACTATTGATATGCTCATCATGATGATTTTTTATAAATTAATATGTGAGATGTCCAATTATAACCAAAAAAAGACCTTATTTTCGCCCCTGTTAAAAATAAAATGTACAAATGTTCACAATAAATATTTATTTAAAATTTGCCATCATTGGCATCTGCCTTGTTGGTGGGATTGTTTTGTCCTTTATACTGGGTATAGGATATACATGGATTTTTATACTTATTGGCTTGATATTTCTTGCCAGTTATATTTTATTAGGCACAGTACAGTCTGCATCAGAAATGCTTCAAAAAATGGACTTTGATGGAGCTGAGGAGAGATTAAATCTCACTTATTTTCCTAAGTTCCTGTATGTAACTAACAGAGCATTTTATTACATCCTTAAAGGTTCGCTGGCTGCTCAACGCAAAGACAATAATGCGGCAGAAGGATTTTTTAACCAGGCATTAGCTCTAGATCTACCTTCAGACAATGAAAAAGGTATGGTCCTGCTGCAGATGGCTGGTATCCAAGCACAAAAAAACAACTGGACCGGAGCTCAAAACTACTTTTACCAGGCAAAAACGCTCAAAATTACAGAGCCTCAGCTCAAGGAGCAGTTCAAACAGTTTGAAACAGCAATAAAAAATCGGGGGCAAATGAAAGTAGCTCAAAGTATGGGTATGAAAACTGGACAGATGATGATGC
>JADKCF010000027.1 GCA_016714765.1 Saprospiraceae bacterium
CATTGAAAGAGTTTGTTCCAAGTAATCAAAAATTACTTGGGGATCTTTGAGTTTGGTTGCCATACCTTCATATTCGCCAGCTCGGATAGTGGCTAGATTTTGTCTTTCGGGTTTTGTAGCCGCAGATTCGTACATAAATATAGGTATATTTAAGGTCTCTCCTACCCTTTTGCCGAGTTGATGGGCATAAGCAGCTGTCTCTTCCATAGAGATACCTGATATAGGAATGAGTGGGCACACATCCGTAGCGCCCATACGAGGGTGCTCACCACTATGTTTGGACATATCTATTAGTTCACCTGCTTTTTTGATGGCTTGATATGCAGCTTCGATCACTGCTTTGGGATGACCTACGAAGGTTACTACAGTACGATTGGTCGCTTTGCCGGGATCTACGTCCAAGAGTCTCACACCATCTACTTTTTCGATTTCGTCGGTGATTTGTTTGATGATGGTCATGTCTCTTCCTTCACTGAAGTTGGGGACACATTCTATGATTTGATTTAGATTCATTGGGTACAGTTTGCTACTAGATTAATAATTATTAAAATCGGAATGTAGTGTACAATTCCATAAAATCATCCATAGGATCTTTATAATATTTTTGAGCCAGTGTTTTTATAAACTTTTTTACCTCATTTCGTGGGTTGATCTTGATGATTTCTATTTCTTTTCGTGTTTTGCGTAGATCTTTGTTGACTCTCTCTTTCTCCAGAGACAGTCTCAGCATTCCTCGATCCACCTTATCGCCTATGAAAGATGAAACGTACTGAAACCTTGGGTGGTATCTCAGTTCTGATTTTTGTTGCCTCAATTTTTTAGCTTGTTCCTTGAGCAATTGGATGTAAATAGCAGCCACATCTTCTTTGAGATTGGCTAGTCGCTCTACTGTATTTTTTAGCCATTGTGTCTCGATGACCAGCAAGGTGATGATGTCTTTATCTTCATAAGCTTTGGTCACTTGTTTCATGATTTCTTCTTTTTCGAGCTTGAGGTCGGCATCCGTTTCGCTATCCGGATGCAGGATTTTTGCCAGAGAAAGATAAACACTACGCAGATTTTTAATTTTTATATCATCCTGAAGCTTTTCCGTTTCTTCAACGGCCAGTTGTTTTCTGGTCTTTTTTCTTTTTGATTGTCGTTCCGCTTCATTTCGTTCCTTTTGTTTTTTTGCTTCTTCCATACGATTATGAAATTCCCCGATACTCTCAGGATCATCAAAATCTATATCTTTGACGTTAAAATCTAAACCCATCGACTTCATAAAATATTCCAGTTCTTCGAGTTGCTCCTCTTTCTCTTCTTGAATGACTTCGTCCAAATCTACATTTGTCCATTTTTCATATATGCGCTTGGTCGCATCATCTGGTGATATAAATTCAAAACCTTCGTTCAACAATTCAGGTATGATGATTTCCAGTTCGTAAATTATTGTCTTTGGCAATTTGGAACTTTGGGCAAAATCATCCAAAGTGATCGCCATTTCCATTTTACTCTTACTAAGAGCTACCTCGGCGGGTCTTATATTTTTAGTATAATACTCAGAAAACATCTCCAGTTTTTGCTCCTCCCGACTCAGCTCAATTCGAAGCTTCTCAATATCTTTGACTAATCTGTTAAATTCAATATGTTTTGGAGACAAATTGGGATTGGTTTTAATATGGATGATAGAGCTCATATATAAAATTAGAAAATGAAAGTACAAATTTATTAAAAATAGACCGACTACATTCATTTCTTCCACAGCATTTCCACTAAAATAGGAAAATCGAAGTATATTTACCCAAAATTAAGGACCTGGTTATGATTATTAATAGGTATTATTTCGCTTTTATCTTACATCTGATCATCCTGTCGGGACTAAATAGTCAAAAAGTAACCGTCTCCAGAGAAATCAGCATAAAAAATAACTATGCCTATGATATCCTGCCCAATATAGGCGATCATATCATCTTTTATCACGATCGGGGAATCGAAAACACTTTCGAGATTTATGACAAAAATCTGAGGTATGTCAATACCATTACACCTGAGTTCGAAAAAAGAAATATACAACCTACAGGCGTACTACCTATGGATTCAGTATTTCATTTTTATTATTCCTATAGAGAGGAAGGTGATGTGTATTTTAAGATTCGCGTCTACGACAAAAATGTATATCTCAAGGACACAGTAACTTATGCCGTAAAAGATAAAAGAAATATCAATTCGAATCCCAGGTTTGCGTACTCCAAAAACAAATCCAAAGTCGTCGTCTTTACACCGGATGAAAAATTTTTAAATATCCAACTCATAGATAATCATTCCCTAAAACTGATTTATAATTTTAATCTCATAGTACAGGGCGTCAATCTGAAAACAGATTTTGAAAAGTTGCTTGTCACTGATGAAGGTGAAATAAACATTATCTGCCGCAAATCATCTTTTTGGGACAGGACCGATGCTGATGGCTTTAATCTCATCAGGATAGTCAATACCGAAAATATATCCTTGCACAGGTTTACACCAGAGTCGGATGAAATATCAGATCTGCTGATGGATTATGACGAAAAAAACAAGAGATTGCTTTTTGCGGGGTTTACATCCACAGGCAATGATGCCGATTGTAATGGGTATTTTGGTTTTTCCATCCTTCCTCAGGATATCCCCGATGAAGCCGAAATTCTGATTAATAAGTTCTCTTCAGAATTTATAGCCGAGGCAACAGGCAAGAAGCCAGGTAAAATCAAGGTGCTCTCAGATTATCGACTCCAAGAAATCCTTCCAAGAAATGATGGAGGTGTGATCATCGTTTCGGAGCTCGTCAAAGAGTTTACCCGAAGGAGTCAAATGAATGTACCTGGACAATTTTCGGATCAATTTGCATCGAGGGGTTTTATAGATTATTATCATGAAGATATCATTATGCTTTCTACTTTTCCTGACGGTAAGGAGCATTGGAAAAAAATACTGTTTAAAAAACAATTTTCACAGGATGATAATGGCATATTTTCCTCCTTTTTTGCGTTCAGGACGCCCTCCAGAATCCGGTTGCTGTACAATGACGAAATCAAAAACAACAATACCGTTAGCGAATATGTCATAGATCCGTTAGGTAATGCCGAAAGAAAAAGTGTACTCAGTACAGAATACCAAAATCTGAAACTCCGATTTAGAAACGCCATCCAGATAGGTCCATCCAGCCTGATCGTACCCAGTGAAAAAACCTGGAAAATCAATATGGTACGAATAGATTACGAATAACAAATAAATTTTTTTAAATTTTTTCCAAAGAATATGACAACCTTTTTGGATTTTTATTTGTTGCAACAAATAAAATAAAAATAACGTATTATGGCAACAACAAAATGGAACTTAGACCCATCTCACAGTGAGATACACTTTAAGGTAAAACACCTTATGATCACCAATGTGACAGGGCAGTTTGATGTGATATCAGGCGAAATTGAAACTGCAGACGACACATTCAGCAATGCAGACATCCGATTTACTGCTGAAATTTCGTCGATCAATACAGGAGATGTAAATCGGGACAATCACCTAAAAAGTCCTGATTTTTTTAATGCTGAAGAATTTCCTGCCCTATCATTCAGTGCGACTGGATATAATGCTGCTGACAGCAAAGTGACTGGTGAGCTGACTATAAAAGGCATTACAAAAACCGTAACACTTAATGCAGAATTTTCAGGTACCAACACTGATCCCTGGGGCAATCTCAAAGCAGGATTTTCAGTAGAAGGAAAAGTCAACAGGACTGACTTCGGACTTACATGGAATGCTGCCCTGGAGACAGGTGGTGTATTGGTAAGTGAAGATGTGAGGATATTTGCAGAAATTCAGTTTGTAAAACAAGCATAGAAAAAAATATTTATTTTTTACATTAAAGCTAGCCGTGGCAGAATCAACTTTTTTTTGGTTCTTTTACGGATAGCTTTTTTTTTATAGCATGTACAAAATAAAATGATCAATAATATTTCTATGATGATTGCCATCTAATTCTATGAAATAATTACGTTAAATATTAAAAAGCTATAAAAACTTACAAAGGCAAATAAAAATTTGATTTTCGTCAGGTATAATGCCAATTAACTAAATTAAACTTGGTCAAAACGGATAAAAGTACGACAGTCAACAGATAACTAATACAAAAAAGCGCACCAAACCTGTATGTCATATATTATATCTGTAATGACTGTTTTTAAAAATAAATATTTGAAGTAATAATGAAGTAATATATTTTTTTTTTATGGCGTATTTTTGAAGTATATGTATAATGCTTGGAGTTTTTTAATTCTGCTTTCTTTGTGTGAGAAATCATATGGTATACAATTTACCATAAACATTTTTATTTTTTAAAGCCAGAAATAGTAATGAAAACGCTCAAGCCTTTTTTACAAGCTTCTCTTCTGAAAATTTCATTGTTTTCCAACAATAGTGTCAATATATACTCAAGAAATATTATTTGTGTGAATACCACCATTTCACACAGATTTTGTAATCATTACATTAATTAACTTTTTTACCAACATCAAAACATTAAAGCCTTATGCTAAAACAGATTATTAACATCTTGTCCATACCGGCAAAGAAAAATTCAACTGGTCATTGTTCTTATGGCCTTTACTGCCATAGGCGCTGTAGCCCAGGTAACCGTCAGTGGATTGGTTACTGATGAAACAGGAAGCCCGGTTATTGGCGCCAACATCCTCGAAGTAGGAACAAGCAATGGTACTATTACTGACATTGATGGAACCTATTCACTAAGAGTTTCAAAAGATGCAAAAATCGCCATATCCTTCACAGGATATCAAACGACTGAAATCCTGGCAGGGTCAGGTGGCAAGTTTGACGTCAAACTCGATGTCGATAGCAGACTGCTCGAAGAAGTGGTTGTGACAGGATACCAGATTCAGCGCAAAAGGGATATTTCCGGTGCTGTATCTGTAATCAGTACTGCCGATATTCAGAATCTAGTAACAAGTTCCTTTGCTCAGAAACTCCAGGGTAGAGCTACTGGTGTCACAGTGAGTACTTCAGGTGCACCTGGTAGTGCCGCCAATGTTAGAATCAGAGGAATTTCTTCATTTGGAAACAACGACCCGCTGTAGGTTATCGATGGTGTGCCAGTACAAGACAAAGGCAACCTCAATATCAATCCAAACGATATTGAGACGATGCAGGTACTAAAAGACCCATCTACTGCTTCTATTTATGGCTCCAGAGCTTCCAATGGTGTAATAGTAATCACAACCAAAAAAGGTAAGGCAGGAAAACCTAAATTTACCTATAACGGTTCATTATCGTCTGCTACATCTGTAAAAGGATGGAATGATATCCTTATTACTTAACTCAAACGAGTACTTAGATATGACAAAGCAGTTTTATAATAATGGTGGTTCCAATCTGCCATCTTATGCTCAGGGTACAGGATTACCAAAGTACATTTATGTAAATCCTACTGTCAATACTGACGTGACATTTGGTGCAGGAAGCTCCGTAGCCAACACTGTAGACCTTAGTAAATATGACAGATATTCGAACCCAATTATGGAAACTAGCAGTGGAACTGACTGGTGGGCAGCTGCTACCAGGAGAGCCATGATACAAGATCATAGTTTTTCAGTAAGTGGTGGTACTGAAAACCTGACTTATGCTGTAGGTGCCGGCATACTTAGACAAGAAGGTATACTCAAATATAACGAATTCAACAGATACAACGTTCGTGCCAACACAATGATCAAAGTAAGCAACAAATTCAGAATCGGTGAAAACTTTAATTTTGCTTACAGAACAGATGTAAACAATCCTGCTCAGTCAGAACAAGGTACTATATCTGCTATATACAAATCATCTCCACTGGCACCTATTTATGACATTGGAACTTCAGTTGGTTCGGATGGCGAAAGAGATTCTTTTGGAGGTACAAAATCAGCCGATCTCGGTAACTCCACTAATCCTTTGGCAAGATTGTACAGGGGCAGACAAAACGTAAACCAAGGCATGAACATACTTGGAAACTTATATGCTGAATTTGATGTGATTTCAGGATTGACTTTAAAAACTGACTTCAAAGTAGACATGGGCAGTGGATACTCAAGAGCATTCTCTTACAGAACACCTGAAAATCAGGAAGGACAAGGTGCGCAGAATTTCAGAGAAGACTGGGGAACAGGTAGTACCTGGACTTGGACAAATACAGCAGCCTACAAGACAACATTATCAGAAAGACATTCTATCGGTGCTTTGATAGGCTATGAAGCCTTATCTGGTAAAGGAAGAAATATAGGTGGTACTTTGAACGATTACTTTACAGTTTCCGAAAATGCCTGGTACCTCAATACAGGATTTGGAGACGCAACATCCAGAAACGTGTTTTCAGGTGGTGGAGAAAACAAATTGCTCTCTACTTTTGGAAAAGTGGATTATACCTTGGATGACAAATATTTCCTTTCCGCAACGATCAGAAGAGATGGTTCGTCCAGATTTGCACCAGCCAACAGATATGCAGTATTCCCTGCAGTTTCAGCAGGATGGAGAATTTCAGGTGAAAACTTCATGAAAGACAACAGTGTCATCAATGACCTAAAACTTAGAGCCAGCTGGGGTAAAACAGGAAACGAAAACATCCCGGGATATAACTATGTGGATAGATGGGGTGGATCCATAGCTAGTGCATTTTATGATATCAACGGTACTAACAGCAGCAGTGTGACAGGTTACTGGCAGACTGGTATAGGCAACCCTAATACAAAATGGGAAGTAGGTGTTAATACCAATGTTGGACTCGATGCTAGTCTTTTGGATGACAAACTAAGTGTAGTTGTTGATGTATATAAAAGAGTCACATCAGACCTTCTTTACAATGCTCAGCTGCCAGGTACACTGGGTATAGCATCAGTACCTTTCAGCAACATTGCTCAAATGACTAATACAGGTATAGATTTAGGATTGGGTTACAAAGGTAAAGTCAACAAAGATATCAGCTATAATATAGATCTGAATCTTTCACATTACAAAAACGTAATCGATAAAACTGATGGTGTAACCGACTTTTTCTACCCCAATTCTCAGCAAGGACGTATAGACAACAGGTTGCCAATCGAATTTAACATCAATCAGGTAGGTGAATCTATCTCTTCATTCAGAGGTTATGTTGTAGAAGGTATATATGGCACAGGTACCACTGCAGAAGAACTTGCAAAAGTAGAAATAGGTTCAGCTAAAGTAGGTGGACTGAAGTTTAAAGATATCGATGGTGATGGTAAAATCACAGAAAAAGATGCCACTATTATTGGTAACCCACACCCTGATTTGACAGGTGGTCTAAACCTTGGAGTATCTATCAAAAATCTTGACATCAGTGCATTTTTTGTTGGTTCTTTAGGTAATGAAATATTCAATTATGTAAAGGCATTCACACATTTCAGACAATTTAACTCTAATGTAGACAGAGAGTACTATTTAAATAATGGTACAGGTGGAAGTCCCAAGTTGAATATCAATGATACTGCCAGCAGACTTGCAAGTACATATTACGTAGAAGATGGTTCTTACCTCAGACTTGGTCAGCTTCAGATTGGATATAATATACCAATGTCAGCCACCAACAAAGCAGGTATGAAAAACCTGAAAGTATATGTTCAAGGTCAAAACCTGTTTACAATCACTGGATATTCAGGATTAGACCCTGCGCTGTCTAATGCCAACATTGGTGATGGAAACAACCTCAATGACTTGTGGACAGGTTATGACCTGGGTCAATATCCAACCAATAAATTGATTACTGTCGGCGTGTCTGCAGAATTTTAATAACAGAAAAAATAAATTAGAAAAATGAAAATATTTAATAAATACACATTCGGAGCGATTTTGGCTTTCGTTTCGATTTACTTTATCTCCTGTGGAGACTCTTTTCTGGATACACCACTTCAAAATGCCATTACATCTGATATTCTTGCCGAAAGACAAGCTGGTGTGGATGCCAGTCTTATCAGTACTTACAAAATGCTGAATGGATTTACCAATACTGTCGGTAACCCATGGGGAGCTGCGCCTTCCAACTATTTTTACAATGCAGCAGCAGATGATACCCACAAAGGATCTGAGCCTTCTGACAACCCTGACGGATATTATGAAATTGGTATCTATCAGTGGTCGTCCAACCTAAAGGCATTCAGAGATAAATTTATCAATCTATATGAAGGGGTTGCCAGAGCCAACAAAACCATCATACTGTCAGACATCCTTGTAGGTAAAGATGCCACTACAAAAGCAGCCAATGATGTCGTGAAAGCTGAGGCAAAATTTTTGAGGGCATGGTATCATTTCGAAGCATACAAAATGTGGAAAAACATCCCTTATTATACAGAAGAAGATGTCAAAAACAATGAATCAAGAAAGCCTAATAATGTGGATGCTATCCCATTGATCATTGCAGACCTGGATGCAGCTATTGCTGGATTACCAGCCAACAAAACAGCTGTAGGAAGAAGCGACAAAACTGTCGCTCAAGCATTGAAAGGAAAAGTATTGTTGTACAAAGGCGACTTTACGGGAGCAAAAGCTGCGCTTGACATTGTGGTCAATTCCGGTAAATACAGCCTTACTCCATGCTATTTTGACAACTTCAATGTTGCCACTGACAATAGCTCTGAGTCAGTATTTGCACTTCAGGCTGCTGTAAAAGATGGTGATGGTGATGGTGCAAGCGGTAATTATCTTGAAAGATTAGCGGCTCCTCACTCCGGTTCACATACTGGATGCTGTGGGTTCAACAATCCTACTCAGGACCTGGCCAATGCTTATCAGGTTGACGCTAACGGACTTCCTTTAGCCAACTGGAATAGCAGTAAAATTACAGTGGGCTCAACTACCCCTGTAGACCCTAGAATAGACTGGGTCATGGGAAGAACCGGTGTACCATATTTAGACTGGGGAGTGCACTCTAATGGTTGGATCCGTGGAAACGGATGGGCAGGATTTTATTCACCCAAGAAAAACATGAAGTTGACTACAGATGTAGGAGGTGCTTCATGGAATACCAATCAGGTGCATTCTAAAAACGTAAACTTTATCAGATATGCTGATGTATTGCTAATGCTTGCAGAAGCAGAAGTAGAAGCAGGAAGTCTGGAAAGAGCGAGAGAGCTGGTCAATCTTGTCAGAAAAAGAGCAGGAGGTTGCGCACAGGGACCGGTTGAAGGTCCGGTAGCTGTAGCTATTAACAACCCTAAAATCACATGGGCAAAATATAGTGTAGGTGAGTATACTGCAACCTGGTCAAGCAAAGATGCTGCCAGAGACGCCGTGAGAAGAGAACGAAGACTGGAACTTGCCACTGAAGGTCATAGAATTTTTGACCTGAGAAGATGGGGAGTTCTTAAACCAACAATAGAAGCATTCAGAACTTACGAAAAAGGTCAGATCAATGGCGCTTTGGATGCAGTAGGTCCTGTAGAAGCTAAACATAATGTATTCCCACTTCCATTTGTAGAAGTAGGTCTATCTGCTGGAGCTCTAAAACAAAACGAAGGATTTTAATGTGGCTTTGATGTCCTTTGAAAGGAGGAGGCGAATAGCCTTCTCCTTTTTTTTTGTAAAAAATTTCGCTAATTATTTTTTAACTTTGTCTGATTATATAATCCACACAAAACATTGCGAGTGACCTTCCCAAAGTTTTCATTATTTTATTTATACCTGTGCGTCTTTCTATCCTGTCGTCAGACCAGCACCCCAGATTCACATGGAACGACAACGTTCGTATTAATGAATTCATCAGATACCTATATAGATTTTATAAATAAGGTGGAAGACCAAAAGGATTTTAATATTTTAAATTATAGAAATTTTTATAATGGTGGAGGCGTTGCTATCGGAGATTTTAACAATGATGGGCTAAAGGATATTTATTTTACAGCCAATCTTACTACCAATAAACTCTATCTCAATAAGGGTAATATGCGATTTGAAGACATCACTACAACAGCAGGTGTCGGGGGTAAAGCTACCTGGAGTACAGGTGTGGCTCTCGCTGATGTCAATGCAGATGGTTTTCTAGATATATATGTATGCTACTCAGGTGACCCAAGTGGTGCAAGCCGCAAAAACGAACTTTACATAAATAATAAAAATCTGACTTTTACAGAATCATCATCCCAATATGGTCTGGATGATGATGGTTTTACGACCCATGCTGCATTTTTCGATTATGACGGGGATGGAGACCTCGATTGTTTTGTACTTAACAACAGCATGACCAACCCTAATAAAATTCAGCAAAATCTTCCCAACCAAAGATCCGCATTCGGGGCACCTGGTGGAGACCGATTGTATCAGAATCAGAGTGGAAAATTTAAGGATGTAACCAAGGAAGCCGGCATCTATTCGGGTGATTCAGGTTTCGGTCTGGGTATAGCAGTGGGCGACGTGAATAATGACTATTATCCCGATATATATATTTCTAATGACTTTTGGGAGCGGGATTATATGTACATCAATCAAAAAAATGGTACATTTAAAGAAGTATTGCCCGACAACTTTACATATGTTTCTGCCAATAGTATGGGTGCTGATATAGCAGATATCAATAATGATGGATGTCTGGACATATTCAGTACAGATATGTTGCCGGCATCTAATCAAAGGCTGAAAGCGGCTATCATGATGGAAGAATTTTATCTGGATGAATTAAAAGCCAAAAACAGTTATTTCAATCAATATATTCAGAATTGTCTTCATGTAAACAATGGTGACGGGACCTTTAAGGAGACAGCATTTTATTCAGGAGTAGCAAGTACAGACTGGAGCTGGGGTTCTTTAGTCTTTGATATGGACAATGATGGTCTCAAAGATATTTTTGTTTCCAATGGTATATACCGTGATGTGACAGACAGGGATTTTGTAGATTTCCTGTCAGATAAAGAGGCAGTCAAAAAAGTGGTAGAAAAAACTAAACGATCAGACTTTAGGGATTTTGTTACATTCCTGCCTAATAACAAACAATCCAACTACGCTTTTATCAATCAGGGAAAACTAAAATTTAATAACCAATCATCTGCTATGGGTCTGGACTTGCCCGGCTTCAGCAATGGTTCAGCATACGGCGATCTGGATAATGACGGAGATTATGACCTGATTGTGAATAACGTCAATATGGAAGCATTTGTATATAGAAATGATACTAAACAAAACCATCATCTGAGTATAGAATTAAAAGGTGATGCTTCCAATCCTATGGCAATAGGCACAAGAGTGACCGTGTATGCTGATTCGCTCAGACAAGTCAGTGAGTGTGTGTTGTCACGGGGTTTTCAAAGTTCGGTAGATAATACCCTGATCTTTGGTTTAGGGCAGAGAACGACTGTAGATTCAGTGAAGGTAGTGTGGCCGGATCGAAAACAACAGACATTAAAAAATATCACATCGTTAGATCAGAAGCTCATTATAAAATATGCGCCGGACTCAGCTATAAAACAAGAGTTAAAAATTCCAGATCTGACAGTATTTGACGAGGTTTTTCCAAACCAGATTTTTCATATAGAAAATCAATATAATGACTTTGACCATGAAAGACTCATGCCTCACATGCTTTCCAATGAAGGACCTAAAATAATAACAGGTGATGTAGACAGAGATGGTAAAAAAGATTTCATTTTACTTGGTGCAAAAGGACAAGCCAATCAGTTGTTCCTTAATAAGAATGGAAAATTTGTAAAACATCCTGTGCCCGACTTTGAGATAGACCCGGGTAATGACAAAGTGTGCGGTGCATTATTTGACTACGACCAGGACAACGATCTGGATTTTATGGCAGGTATCGGAGGTAATGAATACCTGGATGGTTTGATGGGATTTGCATCATATTTCTATTTAAATGATGGAAAAGGTAACTTTACAAGAGAATTGCTGGGTCCATCGATCACTGGATTTGCATCATGTATCTCACCTTTTGATATGGATAAGGACAATGATCAGGATCTTTTCATTGGCGGTCGGGCAGTCCCGGGAGCATATGGCAATATCCCCAGAAGTTGGCTTTTGAGAAAAGACGAGCTGGCCCACTCCGATATCACAAACGAAAGTACAGGTCCGGTAGGTATGGTCACTTCGTCTGTCTGGGCAGATATCAATAAAGACAGATGGGCTGACCTCATAGTCGTGGGAGAATGGATGCCTATCACAGTCCTGGCAGGAAAAGAAGGTCAATCCCTCGAAAAACAAGGAGCTATCCCCAACAGCAGCGGCTGGTGGAATGTCATCAAAGGTGCTGATCTAGACCATGATGGTGATACTGATTTTGTGATTGGTAACTGGGGACAAAATATGAAGTTCAAAGCGAGCCCTGAGAGAAAATTAACTTGCTATATAGGTGATTTTGATAATAATAAAAAGACCGAACCAGTGATGGAATGGTATGCCACAGAAGACAAAATACCCTACCCGTTTGCATCAAAGCCTGACCTGACAGCTCAGTTGCCCTTCATCAAGAAAAAAAATTTGAAATATGCTGATTTTGCAGAAAAGCAAGTCAAAAATCTGATACCCGAGGATCTTTTAAAAAAGTCTACCCAATTATTTGCTGACAATTTTAACACCTCTATTTTATGGAATGACAATAATATTTTCCGTCTGGAAGACATGCCGGCAGAAGCCCAGATGTCTCCGGTATTTGCCATCGAGATTGCTGACCTGGACCAAGACGGCCATCAGGATATCTTTTTAGGCGGTAATTTCTACAAGCTAAAGCCTGAGGTGGGCAGACACGATGGGTTTTGTGGAGGTTATTTCAAAGGAAATGGAAAAGGCATGTTTCAATTCATCAATCATATAAAGTCAGGTCTTAAGATCAAGGGTGAAGTTCGCGATGCTGCTTATATCGACGACGTGCTTATAGTAGCTAGAAATAATGCATCTGTACAATTCTTTAAACAAAAAGCCAAAAAATGAAATCAATAAAAATCTTTTATTTGATAGGTTTAGTCATTGTATTTTTCACTTCATGCAAAAAAACAGATAAAGCAGTTTTTACTTTGCTTGATCCAAAAAGTACCCAAATCACTTTTAACAATACAATTACTGAAAATGACAGTATCAATATCCTCGAAAACGAATACATCTACAATGGTGGGGGAGTAGCTTTGGCGGATTTTAATGGAGATGGATTGGATGATGTATTTTTTACAGGGAATATGGTATCGAACAGGCTTTATCTCAACAAAGGTACTATGAAGTTTGAGGATGTTACTGAAAAAAGTGGCATCTCCGGCGGGGGCAGATGGTGTAGTGGTGTGGCTGTAGCTGATATCAATCTGGATGGCAAACCGGATATCTATGTGACCACAACATTTCACAACTCCAGAAATCTAAGGGCCAACTTACTTTATATCAATAAAAGTACTGCCGATAAAATCAGTTTTGAAGAGATGGCTACACCATATGGAATAGCAGACACCAGTTACAGTACCAATGCAGTATTTTTTGATTATGACAATGACCTCGATCTGGACCTTTTTATCATCAACAATAAAACAAAAACCAAAAACGATATAGCCACATATAAATTGGCAAAGAATGATCCCCGCTCGCCCAAAAGAGATAAACTTTACAGAAATGACTTCAATCAGTCAAAAGGGCATCCCGAATTTACTGACGTTTCAGAGGCTGCCGGCATCGTTATCGAAGGATTCAGCCTTGGTTTAAATATATGTGATATCAACAAGGATGGCTGGAAGGATATTTATATTACCAACGATTTTTTGTCAAATGACGTACTCTACATCAATAATCAGAATGGTACTTTTACCAACAAAATAAACGACTATCTGAATCATACCTGCTACTCTGCCATGGGTATGGATATTACAGACATAAACAACGATGGACTGGAAGACATTATAGCCCTGGACATGCTTCCCGAGAGCAACTATCGCAAAAAAACAATGATGGGAGCCAATAATTATACCAGTTATATCAATAACTCATCTTATGACTACACCCACCAGTTTGTGAGAAATGTGTTACAATTAAACCGAGGTAATACTTCTGCAAGCCGTCATCCAGTATTCAGTGATATAGCCATGCATGCAGGATTAGAGTCTACAGACTGGTCATGGTCTCCCCTGGTAGCTGATTTTGATGCAGATGGCTGGAGGGATATCATCATTACCAATGGTTTTCCAAAAGATATTACTGATAAGGATTTTATGGATTATCAGGCTGAAAATATGGCGTATGTCAGCAAATCAGAAATGCTAAAAAAGATACCTGAAGTAAAACTCAAAAACTACGCCTACAAAAACAATCAGAATCTAAGCTTTAGTAATGTAACTGACAAATGGGGTATTTTGACCACTTCGTTTTCTAATGGAGCAGCCTATGGCGATCTGGATAATGATGGTGATCTGGACTACATTGTCAATAATATCAATGACATAGCGCATGTCTACCAAAACAATACAGCTGACCATAGAACCAATCACTATCTAAAAATCCAACTCAAAGGCGACAATCCCAATCCAGATGCTTTGGGTACAACCATCTTGTACAATACTGCAAAAATTGCAAGTATTTACGAACATACTTTGTCCAGAGGTTATTTATCTTCTCATTCCCCCACCGTTTTTATTGGTTTGGGCAGTGATACTTTGGTAAATCTAAAAATAATATGGCCAAACAATAAAATATCCGAATTGAAAGCTGTCCATTCTGACCAAACCATCACTATCCATCAAAGTGAAGCAAAACCACAGCAAGCTGCAAATCAGTCCACTGCTGAGCTTTCGCCCTTACTGATAAAAAATACAGAAATACCCAATGACAGTTTTTCAGAAGTGGATTATATAGATTTTAATTTTGACCCCTTACTGCTAAAGAAATATTCCAACCTTGGACCAGGTATTGCTGTTTCGGACATAAACAAGGACGGTTCAGATGACTTTTATATTACCGGGTCTTCTATGCGAAAAGGGAAACTGTATCTTTCAAAAAAAGGAAAATATACCAGTACTATGGAATTGCCTGTAGATTCCGAGAAGGAAGAGCTCGCACCATTGTTTTTTGATGCTGACAATGACGGAGATGATGATTTGTATATAGGGTGTGGCTCTAATGAATTCAGTAAAAACAATCCCAGGCTCAAGGATGCTTTCCTTATCAATGATAATGGAGTATTCAGGGATGCATCAGGACTTATCCCCCTGCCGGGAATAAATACATCCTGTGTCAAAGCAAACGATGTTGATCAGGATGGAGACATGGATCTGTTCATTGGTGGCAGGTTTGTCACAAATGAATTTCCAAAACCCGAGCTCTCCTATCTTCTCATCAATGAATCAAAAAACGGTGAGATTGTTTTTAAAACAGATTCCACTTCGTTTTCAGGTATGACCGGTATGGTTTCGGATGCACTGTTTACTGATTTTGACGGAGATGGGTGGCAAGATCTCATCATGGTGGGTGAGTGGTTTGATATCACATTTTTTAAAAACACGAATAGTAAGTTTACAAAATGGGCAGAGCATGGACTGGGTGCTTCCTCGGGTTTCTGGAATAGTATCAATGGTGCAGATCTGGACAATGATGGAGACATAGACTATGTACTAGGAAACTATGGTACCAATTCGTTGGTCAAAGCATCCAGTGATTTTGCCGCAAGAATCTATAGCAAAGATTTTGATAATAACGGTTCATATGATTTCATCCCCACAGTATATTACAAAGATAACCTCGGCAAGCCAACAGAAACGCCTTACCATGTAAAAGCAGACCTCACCAAGGAACTGAACGGATTTCGAAAAAGATTCCTGTTTTACCATCAGTTGGCACTCGCTCCGATGGATAGTATCCTCACTAAAAGTATGCGCACTGATGCCATGGTCTCGGAGGCTAATTGCATGTACTCTTCTACCCTCATCAATCTTGGCAATGGCAAATTTAAACTGGAGGCACTTCCTGCCCTTGCTCAGATCTCACCTATCATGGGTACCCTTATCGAGGATATAGATGGGGACGGACATCTGGATATACTGACGGTAGGCAATAATTACGGCAGCGAGCTGGGCATCGGCAGGATGGATGCAGGTTATGGTCTTGTACTGAAGGGAGATTCTAAAAATAATTTTGTACCATTAGACCTCTCATCTTCAGGTATCTTTTTAAAATCAGATACCAGAGCCATCGCCCGTATAGTCCAAAATGGTAAATCATCCTTTATTATCACTAACCAGAACGGGCCTCTCAACGCTTATAACACATCAAAGGCAGCGCATATCATTTACCCCGACAAAGGAGATACTAAAGTGGTTTTTTCAGATTCGAAGGGCCATGTTTTAATGACTTCAGAAATTTACATAGGCAGTAGTTATCTGTCACAATCCGGCAGGTCGCTAGTCGTTCCAGAAGGGGCAGTTCAAGCAAAATTATACAGCGCAAGAAATAAGGAGCGAATAGTGTCCATCGGTAAATAGCATTTCGAATAATCAAAAGTAATTTGATGTGATATTTCCTTTTTCAAAATAACATGACGTATATTTGACGTAAAAACATAATATGTATCTTTTGGGATTTGACATAGGAAGTTCATTTATAAAAGGAACGCTACTCGACAGTGATACCAATGAGGAAATTGCAAAATCCAAACAGCCAAGTGATGAAATGGATGTCATGTCAAGGCAAGTAGGATGGGCAGAACAAATGCCAGAAATATGGTGGGCCAATCTTTGTACACTTACTAAAAATTTATTGACTCAAAGCAAAGTAGAACCACAAGAAATAAAAGGTATCGGTATTTCCTATCAGATGCACGGTCTGGTATTGATTGACAAAGATTATCAAGTATTAAGGCCTTGTATTATCTGGTCTGACGGAAGGGCTGCATCTATTGGAAGTGCCGCTTTTGAGAAGTTGGGAGAAACGTATATTCAACAAAACCTACTCAACTCTCCCGGAAATTTCACTATTTCCAAACTCAAATGGGTAAAAGATAATGAACCTGAAATCTACGAAAGAATCTATAAAATATTATTGCCCGGAGATTATATAAATATGAAACTTACAGGAAAAGTAAACACAACTATTTCTGGGCTGACTGAAGGTATGTTTTGGAATTATAAGGAAAAAAGAATTGCTTATGAAGTCTTGCATCATTTTGAACTGGATCACAGGCTTATACCGGAAGTTACAGAGACCTTTTCTGTAATGGGTACAATAACCTCGGAGGCTGCTGCTGCCACGGGCTTGTGTCCAGGCACACCTGTGACCTATAGGGCGGGAGACCAGCCAAATAATGCGTTAGCACTCAACATCATGAGGCCGGGTGAAATTGCAGCCACCAGCGGCACATCCGGTGTAATCTACGGCATTGCAGACAAATTTCTATATAATCATCAGAGCAAAGTCAATGCTTTTGCCCATGTTAATTATGAAGACAATTTTAAAAATCTGGGTATATTGCTGTGCCTGAACGGAGCAGGAAATCAGTATGCATGGGTCAAACATCAGGTTGCATTGTCTGACAGGACGTACGAAGATATGGAACGAATGGCAGCAAGTGTGACAATAGGTTCAGATGGAATTTGTATTTTACCATTTGGCAACGGTGCAGAACGTATCTTTGATAATAAAAATATCGGTTCGCATGTTTTCAATCTTGATTTCAACAGGCACAAAAGAGCACATATTTATCGTGCTTCACTGGAAGGTGTAGCCTTTTCATTTGTATACGGTGTCAGGTTTTTAAAAGAAATGGGCCTCGATGTAAATGTCATCAGGGTAGCAAAGGAAAACATGTTTCAGTCCAAAGTCTTTGCTACTACGATTGCTACTTTGCTGGATGCAAATATCGAAATAGTGGCCACCAGCGGTGCTATCGGGGCGGCCAGAGCTGCCGGTGTGGTTGCAGGTACTTATCCCAATATACAAGCTGCTCTCAATAAAATCGAAATCGAGTCTACTGTTTTTCCTGATTACAATAAAAGCGCTTATGATATGGCTTATAATAGATGGCTCGATGTGCTGTATACCATTCTTAATAAAACCGGCAACCCACATGAAATAAAAAAGCCAACTCAATCAAATCCAGATCCACATATAGTAGATGATATAGAAAAATCTCTGGTCATCACAGCACAAACATTACAGCTGGAATCGCTGCACCAGGTGATTAAGTCTGTTTACATTACTCTTGAAAAAATGTATCTGAAAGAACACAAGGACGACCTAAAACCTATTTTGAATAAACTCAGAAAAGCCAATGAAACACAAATGAAACAAACTCAATCTTTATTCGAAGTTCATTATAACGAAGTCAATAACCAGTTTTTTAATTTCTTAAGAAACAAACACAACAATCTCAGTCATGAAGAACTAAAGATCTGTGGTCTCCTTAAAATGAAATTGTCCTGTAAAGAAATGGCCTCCATTCTTAATGTCTCAGTGAGAGGAATGGAAACGAAAAGGTATAGGATCAGAAAAAAATTGGGCATTGGGGAAAGGCGTGATATTGCAGGTTATTTAAACAAACTATTGTAAACTTTAAAATACTACCTAAAAAGATGCGACACTTTAAAGAATCACATCTTCTGACCTCAAGACATTCCGATTGATATCATACCCCCCAACCCTGATGGGGTCATCAACGCTCATCTTTGTTCATTCGTAATTCGGATAGTTCTGATTGTTCAAATTGTTCCGCAATCCCACACCCTCATTCCCTGAAGGGACGACCCTCGCTTGTTGTCACTCCTTATTCGGTTGTTCAAATGGTCTGAATATTTCTCCCATTCGGATTGCTCAGATTGTTCAGATCATTTCCTCCTGCTATGTTACCCCGGCCCCTGAAGGGGTGAGCAGCCCGCATATTGTGCAAAAATCAAGAGTTCGATTTTTCAGATTGCTTACGTTGTTCGGATTGTTCGAATCGTTCAGATTGTTCGGTTGTTCACCTATATTTCTGTGCTACCAGCTATCACCACCACCACCACCAAAGCCGCCACCCGAGCTGCCACCGCCACTGAAACTGCCTCCTCCACCGCCTGTTCCGGCAGGCACGCTGGTAAATACACTCTGTATATCGTGGATACTATTGTCAAAACTGGCACCGAAATCAGAAGGGGTGAAAGTATTGCCTCCGTAATAGTAGCCACCGGGAGTGATGTACCATTTAGGGGGTTCCAGGAGAAGGCCATCAAACTTCTTACTCCACTGTTTGGCATAACCAAAGATCATGGCATAAGGCAATGTCTTTTCGAAGTAATCAGGATCCTCTTTGAGCAGCCATTCTATCTTATCCTTCTCAGCAGCTTTGACAAACATTTTAAATCCCAGTACCTGCTGGTACAGATGTACCCCTTTTTCGTTTTTCTTAAGCATATAGTTGGCAAAGACAAAACCGATCACACTACTCAGACCCAAGGCTCCCGCTATGACAAAAGATTTGAAAACAAAACCTGTCAGCAATGCCAGTAAAGCCAGCACAAATGCTGCCAATCCTGAGTACAACTGCATTTTTACCGATACCGGATAGTAGATGCCCATGGTACCCAGATGGGATTTGAGAGAAGATTTGGCAGACTGAAGGTATTCATAAAAATTGTTTTCCAGGCTGCTTACCAGTACTGTATTACTATTATTAAACAAACCATCGAAGACGATCTTTTCGTAAGGTCCTGCGTCCTCAGGCAAGTCTTTGATTTTTGTGAATTCATGGTCGTCCTTGCCCCACTTTTGCTGGATGCGACGGATAGTGATGTGACCATTATGTGCCCAATATGGAAGCAATGCCAGGATGTCCACATTGTCTGCTTTTTCGTCTATCAGCACGCCTGCTTCAGCAGGATTGAGTTCTTTGGGAGGCGTATATTGCACCATGCGGACGATTGGATAGTCTTTGCCGTATTTACTCCACGTTCTATAATACAGGCCTGAAACCAGCATCAATAAAAAACCACCTATTCCCCCTGTCCCATATTTTTCCCACAGCTCCTCCCACTTGCCTGGGCGTATGATATATTCCAATGGCAGATTGATGGCCAGAGTCAAACCTTCATTGGGACCAAACGGCCTCAATGAGTGTCCCTCAAATTTATTCAGGTAATAGCTGACAGATGCATCTTTACCTTTTTCTCCACTCAATCCTGTGTAGATGTAATAGTCTTTTTCTGTCATGGGCAGGGCTCTGTCCAGTGTCACTGAGTAACTGATGGTATCTATCGGCACCGACCATTTATTGCCGATGATATTCCAGTAAAACTCCGTATGATCTTTTGCAAAAATCCATGCCTTTTTTACCTTGTAGGTGATGACATACGTTTGCACACCTTCTACATATATATCCGCATCACCTATTTTGACGACCAGCTCAGTCCCCTCTTTTGATGTAGTAAAACGGGTATTTTCCACCTTTACATCATAGATTTTTAAGTCCATCTCATTACCGTCGATACTATACCTGAAAGGAATCCTGCGACGTATACCTCTGCGGGGTTCAGAAAATTCGACAGTGATATATTCTTTCACTTCAAACATAGCTTCGCTACCGATGATTTTTATATCTACTTTATAATCTCTGATGACAAAGTATTCGGCTCTGATTAGGGAAGCTGCAAGACAAAATAAAACCACTAAAGCATGTCTGATGGGATGCATAGTATATTGTTTATCGAATGGTAAATAGGTTTTTTACAGACATAATCCTGTTTGTTTTAAAAAATCTTGTATAGTACTATGTCGTATTTACATCCTGAGAGAACCACATGCCTGTAATGTGATTCTTTCAGGATGTTAAAAATTATAACGAATAACGCTGCTGTGGTGTTAAAACTTGACTTCCACGTTCTGACGCTCAGCATCGTTTTCAATCTCGAAGAAATCGTATTTCTCAAAGTTGAAATTATTGGCAATCAGATTAGTAGGAAATGACTCTACTGCAGTATTGTTGTCTCTTACAAGCGCATTGTAATATCTGCGGGCATTCGAAAGGTTTTCTTCGATGTCGCCGAGCGAATTTTGCAGCTGTATAAAACTGGTATTGGCTTTCAGGTCCGGGTAGTTTTCAGAAAGTGCAAATAATGACTTCATGGTACTAGAAAGTGCATTTTCTGCCTGCACCTGAGCATTGATATTGCCACCACTGCTTGCTGACATTGCTTGATTACGAGCCTGAATGACTTTCTCCAGAGTGCCGCTTTCATGGGCAGCATAGCCCTTCACAGTATTTACAAGATTGGGGATGAGGTCGTATCTTCTTTTGAGTTGCACTTCTATACCACTCCAGGCTTCGAGTACTCGGTTTTTTAGAGATACCAGTTTGTTGTACATAGACATGACTATCAGACCTGCGACAACTAAAAAGATAAGAATGTAAAGCATAATATTTAAATTTTGTTGGTTCGATATCAAAACAACATGATGCTATAGATAGTTCCGAAGGAATGAAAAGGATGCAAAAAATCAGATAGACCAATTGTTTTTTTCGATTAAATAAAAAATTAGCAGATCTTAAAAAAATCCTGATGGATTTGAATGGCAGTATTTTTCCTTTTTACTCTTGTCTTACAAATGCACTGACCTGACCAGCCCTGAAAGAGGGGAGCAATGATGCAAGACACCCGATCACCAGAACTGTGCATGCCACTATAACAAAATCCAGCCATCTTATTTCTATTGGGTAAGCATCTATCATAAATCCGTCCGGAATACTAATGAGACCATACTCCTTTTGTAACCAGTATAACAACAGACCCAATCCAAACCCAACCACCAGACCTATCACAGAAATGAGCAGACCAAGTGCCAGGAAAATGGTTTTTATTCCCGCTCTGGTGAGTCCCATAGATTTAAGTATGGCTATATCTTTTTTCTTTTCCAACACTATCATCCACAGTGAGCCCACCAGATTGAAGGCTATAATGAGAAGCGTAAGGCAAGCTATCAGGTAGCTGATCCATTTTTCGATGTTCATGATCTTGAGGAATCCTTCATCCTGCTGATACCTGTTACTGATTTTAAATCTTTGGCCAAGGAGTTTGGATAAAGCATGAACAACTTTTTTTTCTGAAGCGCCGGGTTTGAGCTTGATTTCGATGGCCGAAAAATGGTTTTCCAGATTCAACAGTGCATTGACAGCATCAAAATTGACCAGTACATATTGCATATCCACATCACTTCCTACCGAAAATGTCCCTGAAGCATAAAACTGCAGGGCATTGAAGGGGTTTGCTAATGGTCCGCTGTTTTCGTTGGATGGCATATAGGCTGTGACAGAGGTAAAACCATCAGAGGGATTGACAGATAGTTTTGTGTTCATGCCTGAGCCCAAAACGCCATACTCTATATCCTTTCCGAAGCGCGAAGTCCCTGTTATCAATGAAGTGTCCAGGCCGGTGACTTTCATAAAATCGTCATTGACACCTTTAATGATGCCCACCTCCTGTGAGCCTTTATAATCAAAAAAGGAAGTTTCTTCGAGTGTAAAAGCTATATGGTCAATGCCATCTAAATGCCTTATATCCTCTGATTTTACGCTATCAACAGAGATGTATTTACCCTCAATGAGGGTCACTTTGATGTCAGGGTTAAAGTTGCTGAGCATGCCCGTAAGCAAACTTTCAAAACCATTGAATACCGATAGAATCAAAATGAGAGCAGCAGTGCCTATGGACATACCTACTATGGAAATCCATGTGATGATATGGATGGCATTAGTAGATTTTTTACCGAACAAATACCGGGCTGCTATAGAAAGGATGAGTTTCATAGTACAAAAGTAAGAAAATACTCTGCATCCTATTCATCTTGGTAAAAAATGTGTGTATAACAAATTGGAAATAATAAAGTATTTGATTTGTGAGTACCTTTTATGAAAAAAGTACAATATGTTATACATGCATAAAAAATAAAGTCCAACCTGTACCTCACTATGTAGTCAATCGTTAAATTTTTCTTAAAACTACGAAAATGTTCGTACTACCCCTTGCAATTACGAAAGGCTTCGTATATCTTTGTCATTGTTAAATTAAATATACACATTTTATGACCAAGTTTAAGCCTACCGATGCAGAAATCGAAATACTGCATATCCTTTGGGAAAAGGGACCGGCATCCGTCAGAGACATCAATGACATCCTTAATGGCAGGAGAGAAGTAGGATATACTACTACACTTAAACTGATGCAAATTATGAATGAAAAAGGCCTCCTCAAGCGTGATACAGCTGCCCGAACTCACATATATAAGGCGGTAGCCAAAGAATTGGATACTAAAAACAACCTCATAAGTGACTTTGTCAATATGGCTTTTCAGGGCTCATCTATGGATCTGGTCATGCAGGCTCTCGGCAACAGCACCTCCTCTCCTGAAGAGTTAAATGAATTGAAATCACTCATTGCTAAACTGGAAAATAAAGAATAATATGATTCCTGATATTGTTTTGCAAGACCACTTTGTTCATGCGCTTGTATGGACTATCATACATTCGCTTTGGCAATTTTCGCTGATGGCTATCTGCATGTCATTGCTAATGAAGGTGTATCAGCATCAAAAAGCTGAAAAAAGATATGTTATTGCCCTTGGAAGTTTGGGTCTGTCCCTGGTGACAGCTGCAGTCACATTTATGATTATGTATACCCGGCATGCCTCCGGTGAGGTAAATGCAGGCATTTTTTCGCAAGTCATGGATATAAGTCCCAATGAAGAAGCCGGATACTCTTTTATGAGCCTGATGTATGCTCAGATAGAAAATTTCAGGATACCTATTTTTATTGCATGGCTCACCGGCACAGTATTTTTTGTATTAAAATTTATGATGTCATTGGGCTATGTACATTTTCTGTCTTCCACTTCCTCGCCTTTATATTGCCAGGATACCTACACATCATTCCGTAAAATCTGTGCTCATTACAGTATTTCAGACAATATCAGGATAGGCGAAAATAAATATATCAAATCGCCTATGATACTGGGTGTGTTAAAACCGATTGTATTATTGCCCGTAGGTATTGTCAACCAATTAGACATCAAAGAAACGGAGGCCATCCTTGCCCACGAAGTAGCACATTATGTACGAAAAGATATTTTAGTGAATATCTTACAAACACTGGTAGAGTCACTATTTTACTATCACCCTGCCATATGGTGGATATCTGCCAATATAAGGATAGAACGCGAAAACAGTTGTGACGATCTAGCCATAAGCTATATGTCTGACCACATCAGCTACGCTAAAACCCTGATCAAAATGCAGGAGTTTTATCAAAATACAACCAACCCTGCTTTGGCATTACAATTTAATAAAAAAAGTTTTTTTTCACAACGCATAAAACGCATTTTAAATATGTCACAAACACGCTATTACCTAAAAGAAAAGATCATCAGTTCTGTAGTGCTGATTGGACTTGTGATGTTTTTTACCAAAGACCTCACAGGCAAATCCTCCGATACTCATCCTGAAAAATCACAACAGGAAATCATCGTCACAGTATCCGACACTATGCCTCAGAAAATGGAATCCATTCGCATCCAAAAGAAAACAAATGACAAAGACATTAAAATTTCTATCGAAAATGGAGAGGTCACCAATCTGGAAATAAATGGTAAGAAAATCGAAGAGAAAGACTATGACAAGTACCAGGACATCATAGCCGAGTCAAAACCCAAGTCTCGCAGCAATGGAGATGCTAAGATTTTTTTCTTCGGTGATGAAGGGGACTCCTCTTTTGATTTTAACATCCTAAATGATTCTCTTTTCAGAAATTTTGGTTTTAAGGGCCTGGAAGATATGGGAGGGATGAATTTTGATCAGGGAAAAATGAATGAGCATCTGCGAAAACTTCAGGAGCAGTTGGGTCAGATGAATTTTAATTTTCAAGGCCTGGATAGTATGAATTTTGATTTTGCATTTCCTGAGTTGGACAAGTTTAAAAACAATCCTGAATTCAAAATATTTGAATTTAAGGATGGAGATACTTTTGAAACACCTTTTGGTGATGATTATCCGAATGGGGACGGATTTACTGATGGTAAAAACTTTAGTGAAGTTATAGGTAATGCACTCAACAGGGACGGATTGCTCATTCCCGGCAAAGAAAACAAGGTCGAACTCACCGGCAAATACCTTAAAATCAACGGCGAAAAACAACCTTCCAATATCTGGAACAAATACAAAAGAATTTTTGAAGAAGAATCCGGTTCCATGCTGGAAAAGAATTCAAGACTGGAGTTCAATTTTACAGGCAAAGAAGCCAAACGAAAATATAGAGTGTATTAATAATTCCTTTAAAAAATTTAAAAATTAAACAAATATGAACATCAAAACCATTTTAAGCTTTGTCACTGTTTTTACTTTGATGACAGGCACTTATGCTCAGGAATCCAAACCTACAAAAAAGGTTGTGGTCATCAAAAAAACGGATGACAATGGCAAAGTAACAGAAATCCGGAAAGAAGCCGAAGGTGCAGAAGCGGAAGAACTCATCAAGGAACTCGAAAAAGAAGGCGTCAATATTTCGGAAAAATCCGCTGATGGCAAAAAAGTAATCAGAATAGAAAAATCTGTGCGAGACGAAAAAAAATCATCTCAAGAGAAAGATGGAAAACCAGAGAAAATATAAAATCATCAAAAAAACAGATGATGGTAAAGAAAAAGTACTGGAATGGGATGGCGAAGGAAAGATGCCAGAAGAGATAGAAAAAGAAATAGGTCACATCAACATCAACAGAAATTTTGATGGCGAAAATATGGAAATCAGGGTGGATACAGAAATAGATGAAGGTGGTAATGAAGAGAAAATCATCATCAAAGAAGGTGAAGACGGCAGAGAATGGATGGTAAGAATCCGAGAAGATGAGAATGGCTTCTTTCCTGACAAAGCGCCCCGAAGATTAAACTTCAAAACAGATAAACCCAATACTAATAAAGCTTCATTGGGTGTCATGATCGAAGATACTGACAATGGTGTGGTGATCACTGATATCGTAGAGGGTTCTTCGGCAGCTAACGCCGGACTGCGCAGAGAGGATGTACTCCTGAAGGTAAATGACCAGTATATATTCACTACCAATGGCCTTATTGATGCTTTACGCCCGTACAATCCAGGCGAAAAAATCAAAGTGAGAGTCATCCGTGATGGTAAGGAAAAGTCTTTCAGCGCAGTACTCAAATCCAGAGATTAAAGTATCCATTTCAATTTTGGAATTGTCAAAAAGTGGGTTGGCCTTCGTCAAAGTCAATCCACTTTTTTTATGCGTTCATACTTCCGGATGTAACTAACTATTTTGCACAATGGGCATCATAGTCAGCCAGGATAGACCGTGCTGCCGTTTCCAGTTTTATACCGGAAAGCCTGTCAGACTTGAGTAGCGCTTTTAACCCTTTGGAGGGCTTCATCTTGTACCTCTCTGCTTCGTATTTCTTTACCACAAAATCACAGTCCTCAAAGAAACCCTTAAAACCGACATCTTCTATAGATTGGGCCTTTTGTCCCGGTCGGGCAACCAGGATATCATAACCCATTGATGAAGCTTCGATATATTCCTTCATTAGTTCCTCATTATAATTGTCCTCTTCGGCTATGACCGGTGGCTGATAAAATCTGAGCAGTGATACCTTACCTTCTTTTATTACTTCTGCAAAATAATCTGTGTTCTTATCCCCTTTGATTTTACTCAATGTTGATGTAAGTAACTCTTCATTTCCCTTGACATAATAGTTTACATGGACAAACTTACGACCAGCAAATCCATATTCGATGATTTCGCCGGGAATACATAATTTTTTAAGTTCACGCTTCACCCTTGCTCCAGTAAGCAACACTTTGTCAAAGTATTTGATATTTTCCTGAAAAGACCATGGCTGGTGGATGTCCTCCACTTCTATTGCCACATCGCTTTTTACCATGTCAGAAGTTATGACATATCCTTCAAACTGATTTTCTCTTGTGGTTTTCTGTGCAATACTTACATGAGACATTATGACTAACAGCAACATCCCTGAAACAAGATTTTTCATTATATTATAATTATCAATTGATTAAATCTTAAGCAAGATACTTACTTATTGCCAAATATTTTTTTTCCCTTACGATTATCCAGTACCGGATTGGGACGAGGTGCAGTATCCATCACTTCGGTGACAATCTTATCTATGTAAGTCCATATCCCATTTTCTGGCTGATACCCTATGTATGTGCCATCAGGTACCATGGTTTCTCCCTGACCCGGTATTCTGCTCATTTTACGCACCAGATGATCTATCATTATCATCTGCATACCAGGGTTGTAGTTGATTGTCATTTGAGCATCTGAGGCATATTTATAAACCAATCTGTGATAAAAGACATCCTGTTGGCCCTTTTCACTTTTTTTAAAGACAGGCTTTCCAAAATAAGGAACACCTTCAGGCGTAAAAAACAAGACTTCTGCCATTTTTATATTTTCATATCTGTTCCACCTGTGCAGACCGAACAAAAGATAATACTTCTCCCCTTTCTGTCCTTTGACATCCATCACATGGTAATATAAGGCGCCTGGCCAGTTTTCATGGGAAAACTCCTCATCTGCCAAACTTTCAGCATTTCTCAAGTCATCTTTGAGAATATACAACTGATCTTTGTTTGTCTGAATAGCACCAAAATAAAAGATTTCGCCTTCAGTACCTTTGACTTCCCAGGTAAATATTCTGAAAGATTTGTCATCAGGGTACTTTTTGGATATCCATTTGAGTGAGTCGAATGTATGGAGGAAGGAACCTTTTTGTTCGAGGGTTTTGTAAAAAGCTTCATTAAACTTCTCCATAGCCTGCAAACGATGCCTGCTTTCAGCAGCGTTGACCATTACATCACAATGGTATGCCAGTTCCATTTCAGCTTGTTGGAAGTTTCCCTGCGCCGACACTGCAGTATTGAAAAATACTATAAAATAAAGTGAAAATATTTTTAACAAGTTCATGTACCTACTTTATTGTCATAACGTATCCACACACGAAAGTATTACAAAATAAAAGTTAAATTTTACTTGTCAGTGTATATGGCAAACTGCAATAAACGATTGATAATCCGGCTTATCTGCTACTGAATTGTGTATAAAACTTCCGATGATCTCTGCATGTCTGATCATAAAAATCCCAGGCATCTGGAGTCCGTCACCTATTCTGGTTCGTGCAGGCAGCATCTGCTCAGTCGCTGCTATTTCGAATCCTCTCATCCAGGTTTTAAGGCCAAAAAGTTGGCTAAAAGATCCTTTTACAAGGCCAAAGGCTGCATAATATTTGCATTCCGGATCCGAAATCTGCTCTAAATCCTGAATACCGAAATCTTTAAAGTAAGTATCGGCCGTATCGAAATCTGCCATATGCACCAATACTATTTTCACTCCTTCAGCTTCGAATTCTTTCCTTTTTCTGGAGATATCCAGCATAGATGCTTTGCAAAAAACACAACCAAAATGACGTAAAAAAACCAATAAAACAGGACTTCGGTCCGACAACGAAGCAAGGTCATGGCCTTTATTTGTCTTTATCAGCGACAGATTTTGTCTGTTTATCATACGGAGGCTCGTTTAAAGACAGATAAACCAAAGTCCTGTTTAAAAGTTTTCAATATGCTTTACATTTTGTCAAAAACTTCCATCACTTCCTTAACGGCTGCCGCTGAGTCATGAAGCAACTTCATTTCATCTGCATTGAGCTTCAGTTCGATGATGTTTGCTATACCATTTTACCCAATCTAACCGGCACCCCTGCAAAAATATTATTAAGTCCATATTCACCGGTCAATTGAGCACATACTGGGAAAATACGGTTTTCATTTTTAACTATGGCTTCGACCATCTGAGCTGCTGCCGCACCCGGAGCATACCAGGCGGAAGTACCCATAAGTTTTACCAGCTCACCACCTCCGGTTTTTGTTCTTTCTACTATTGCCTGCAGGACATCATCTGCGACAAGCTCTGTGACCGGAATACCGCTGACAGTTGTATATCTTGGCAATGGCACCATAGTGTCGCCAATGACCACCCAGCAATAACGCCTGTATATCTTTAGGTGAAACTTTCAACTCAGTAGCCAAAAAAGCTCTGTAACGGGCTGTGTCAAGGATACCAGCCATGCCGAATACTCTGTCTCTGCTCAAACCTGAAGCCTTAAATGCTGCATATGTCATCACATCGAGCGGATTGGATACCACTATGATGATTGGATTTTTTGAGTATTCCAATACAGATTTGACCACAGATGTTACTATGTTGGCATTGGTAGATATCAAGTCATCTCTACTCATGCCAGGCTTGCGGGGTATACCTGCTGTAATGACTACGATATCAGAATCAGCCGTGTCTTTATAATCACTTGTGCCGATCAGTGATGTGCTGTAGTTGTCGATCGGGGCTTGCTGCCAGGTATCCAGTGCTTTTCCTTTGGCCAGATCTCCGACGATATCTACCAGTACTATCTCTTTTACGATGTCTTTGTGTGCCAGCACATTGGCTACTGTGGCTCCTACATTCCCTGCCCCTATTACGGTAACTTTACTCATTTTATTAATTTTATAGATTTAAAAAATATCTTTTTATAAAACACCACAAAATTACAAAGATGCGGGGTTATAATTCAATTTTTAAATCCAAATTGTTTTATCATCTTCCATAAAAATCAGATTGTTCACATCCAGGACATATTGACAAGTAGTTTTAAGCATCACATCTTTATTATTTTTTTTGTATTGTAGACTTCTTTGGACAATTTTGACTTGAGTTTAATATAATATACTCCCGAAGGAAGGGTAGACACATCTATGTCTACAGTCGATTCATCTGACACCAATCGATGAAGGACTCTTTTGCCCAAATTGTCATAAAGTCCGATGTCCCCATCCAGGATGTCATCTAGTTGTATCTGAAACTTATCTCTGACCGGATTAGGCATGATGTTCATTTCTTTGTAACGACTTGCTTCTTCAGTACCTACCGTCGAAAGTCCTAAATCTGCTGCATGAAACAACAACGTGCTGACGGCTCTTGCATTCCTATCAAACTTGGTCTGAAAATTATCTTTGATAAGTAGACCTTCCAGCCATGTGACCATGATTTTATCATTATCCAGTTCATGGATGGTTTGTGGCAAAATAGATCTAGACAAATCTGTGGGCTGAATGGTCACTAATGTATCCTTGCCTCTTTTCCCATCTGAGGTAATAATATAAAAATCTGAATGGTCTCCCAGCCATTTTGCACCTGCAAAAATCAACTTTTTACGTTTTTCCAGATAATCGACCATAGTGAATAAATAACCATCATTCAAATTGTCATATCTGTAGTAATCTACCAACTTGCCTTTATCATCATACAGCATCAGTGTAAGCAATTCTCTGATATCAGGTCCCGGATAACTACTATAGTCCAAAACGAAAAATTGGTCTTTTTTTGCTTTAAACAAAAATACCAAACCTCTTAAAAATGGCAAAGAATCGAGTTCGATTGTTTTCAATTTATTCAAATCGATGTCGAGAAAATGAATTTTCAGCTTTTGTCCCGTCAAAATATCTTGCTCCAGGTATATGAGCGTATCCGGGGATAACTGTTTAAGATTATGAAACACTTGCTGTTCTCCGAGTACTATGGTGTCTTCGGGACTTAGATGATGTCCATATTTATCCATTAAGAAGGTACGCAATTGGTGATTGGGTATGAAAGTCCCATCTGCTTCTCTAGTTCTACTTTGGGTGTATCTGTATACATCCGGATCATTTGTACGGAAGATATTCGGAGTAGGCAGATTGATATTGATACTAGCCACTACATTAGCTGCCAAAGTATCGCTATTTGGTGGATTGATGTATTCTTTGAGATGTCCATCCTTAGTATCATACACCCTATATGTCACTCTTGCTGTATCTTCGTAAATACAAAAAAGCGAGTTATCCTCTAAAGGGGTTTTATATTTACGTAAACCAAATACTACCAACTCGTCATGATCATTGAGGTACCACTTTTTTAGTACCTCCTGATATTGCAGATCATTTTTGTGGTATTTGGTGCGCCACAATAGTTCACCTGTCCCCATATTACGCTTCTCAATGTATGCGCCCCAATTGGAGCCACTCTGAATTGTTTCCCAAATCATGTACACATTTTCACCGTCGAAGATTTTATCACAATTATTGCAATATTCAAAATAATTGTACCCATCACTACAAATCACTTTGAAATCAGGATGATAGGCCGTCTCATACCATATAGGTTGTAGTACTTAAGCTTTACCTTTTCATAGGGTTTGGAAGGTAGCTGGGCTGTAGCAATAAATGGATAAAAAACTAATAAATATGATTAGAATGATTCTCATTGGATATATGTTTTTAATAGGGCGATGGTTTTAGCTGCCATCGCCCCAAAGAGTTTTATAATCTATCACAAGCTCGGGTGACACTTATTTATGTTATCCGGGCAACCATTAGGTATTGGGTCACAGACAGCAGGACCTGTCACATAAGCAGGCTCTCCTTGATGATTTCATTATTTGAGACTGGCACACTGGGGTAGTACGAAAACAGCACTTAACTCCACATTTCACACTTATTAAAAATGCTAAACCTTCAGCATCTTTGGGACCTGGACACCTTATAGCATCCTGATTCTATCCAGTCTACTGTAGATGTCCCAAGTAACCAGGTGCATGGACTAATGAATCCTGCGGCTTTTGCCTTTTCTATTTCAATATTTTCTATCAATATAGACAGTTTCTTGTAAAAGGGTTATAATTATTGACACACCATTTTTCATAACTACCGTTGACAGGGAGGCGTAAGAATGAACTTGATCTGCGTTGACATGCTGTACCTGTACCATAATTTTCAATCTTAAAATCTGAAATATGTATTTTTACATAGGGTAAGGTTTGGACAATTTGACATTGGGTAACTTTGTACGACACTTTTAGTGTACAACCACTGACCACTAAGTTCACATTAGTGAAAATCGAATCTTTACAATTTGGACCAGACTCTGGGGTACAATACCCTCCAGTTCGAGTTTCTGTCCGTATTAATTACATCAGAAGGATTTTGAGATTCATTTTTTGACAGGAAAATGTAACGATGGTGACAAAAAGTAACAAGAGCAAAAATTTAGCTTTTTTTAGTAAGTAAGCTAAGCGTTGTGCGTTGTGCGTTGTGCGTTGTGCGTTGTGCGTTGTGCGTTGTGCGTTGTGCGTTGTGCATTGTGCGTTTTCATTTGCATAAAATTTTAAAGTTTTTTAATGAAGAATTTCACCATAAATATAGTGCAATAAAATTAAAAACAAAAAAAAATTAACTTTTATTTCCAAACTATCTGAAGATTTAATTGCAATTTTGACATCTAATC
>JADKCF010000028.1 GCA_016714765.1 Saprospiraceae bacterium
CTCCTCGTGCTCCTTTATGCCTATCATTCTATCGGTACAATTGATTTTTGATATAAGAGCCCTCCTAAAGCTAGCTTTTGTAGCATTTAAAGACATTTGATGGTACCTATAAAAAACATCCATTACTTTATTTTTGGCACAAAGATAGTCATTTTGCTTCTTAAAAAAGCATTTTTAATTTATTATTGCTTTTCAAAAAAGCATATTTATTGATTTTTTGCTTTTGTCATGGGCACATTACTCATCTGATTAAATCCCAATCCGTAAAAGTCTGCGCTAAGATGCTATCAATCGGCCGCCGTATAGTGTAAGGCACGATTGTAAGTGGGGATGATGATGGAGAAGAAAACTGGCATTCTATCAATTGATCAAGTCATTTAAAAGAAATCTTTGACCATCACTAAATCTTATAACAACTCTATCTCTAATTTTTTGGGTTCTAAATTTGAAGATAATGCTTTGTAAATAAGTGAAACTAATTGGCTAGCATTTTTTCTAACAACACAAATCCTTGGTCTCTCACAATTGTAGGTAATACACCAACGTTACTAACAATGGGAATACATCCACATAACATAGATTCGCAAAGTGTTTGACCAAAACTTTCGGTTATGGATGGCATTAGAAATAATTTATGGATTTGGAACATTCGCCGAGTTTCTTCTTTGTTTTGAAAAGAATATAGGTTTACGTTTTTTGGCAAGCTGTTTTTATGTTTTTCAATCATATTTTCAGAAAAACCCGCGAATGTAAAGGTCTCATTTGGCATTTGTTTTGCACACTCAACCAACAAATCAAATCCTTTAAAATGAGTTTGATCATGATAAACATATGCTAATGCCAGTATTCCTTTCCGTTCAATTTTTTCATTAATGTGCCAAAATTCACCATCAAAATCTGTAGGAATTACCCTGATTTTATCTTTCACTTCTAGCATGTGATGCAATAATCCAATTTATATCCCTCGCCACTTGGATCAGCATAGGTATTAATCGAAGCAACTGAAGCTTCGCTCACCGGACAAGATAGGTAGCTGCTTGATAAGTTTTGCGCATGAGCCACTGAAGTCTACTGGGTTTATGAAAAACACCATATTGTAGTGATGGTATATTTCCTGCATCAAAACCTCCCAAAATTATGATAGATTTTTTTCCAAATATCTTAGCTAAAAAAACAGGAAAGATAGTGTGCCAAGATCCAAAATTGACAATAACTACATCTATAAAAATAATCTTCCACACAACATCAAAGTTATATTTTAGATAAGACCAAGCCTTACCGAAGAATGTATCCTTTAGATCAAAGTGCGATACTGAGACAACGTATTCATTTTGCAACATTTCGATATCTCTGTAACCAAATACACTGCTGCCTGCAAAACAATACAATATCTTCTTAGGATACATAATTCAATTTTACTTACTTTTGCGTCAATAGAAAGATAATGTCTATAAAAGATAAAGAAAAATATCGTTTATTTTCCACATCCGATGATGCAAAGATACCAATTTTTTTCAAACCTTGGTACTTGGACATTGTTTGCCTAAAAGGCGCATGGGACGTTAACATATATGAAGATGGAAACGAAGGAATTGCAGGGTTTTTAGTTTTTTATACCACAAAAAAATATGGTAGAAAGGGAATAATCATGCCACCACTCACCCCTTACTCTGGAGTATGGCTATGCATATGAATACCAAAAATTGAATCCCAAATAAAAAATCAACTGCTATAATTCAAAAACTTATAGAAGGGCTTCCCGAAATATGGCTTTCACGCAGTCTTTCCATAGTTCATTCGTGAATGGCCTACCTTTTTATTGGAAAAAATATACTCAAACGGTTAGGTATACTTTTTTTATCGAAGAATTGAAAGCATGGTCGATAGAAAGCATTGCCACCAATACTAGAAATAAAATTAAGAAAGCATCCCAAAGCCTTGTAGTAGAAGCTTCTGATGATAAAGCTACCTTGTACCACTTGGTATCACAAGTAATGAACGGCAAAGGGATGAAAATGACTTTGACCAGAGAAATGTTTTTTGAACTGGATGAAGCCATTTTAAGACATTCCAAGAGAAGAATTTTTTTAGTCAAAGATAACACAGGTTATATTTATGCCGCTACATACATGATTTTAGATGTAGACACTGCATATCTGATGATGATAGGGTCAGACAAAAATACTAGACAAAATGGTGCTGTCCCGTTGGCTATTTATCACTCCATTGTAGAAGCTCAGTTGCATGTACAACACTTTGATTTCGAAGGCAGTATGTTAGAATCTATTTTCGATCTATTCTCAGGATTTGGTGGTGTTTTAAAACCATACTACAGGATTTACAAAGCAAAAAATATATTTTGGGACATTTTATATCGTATAAAAAAATTACAATGATCAAAATATCCGTTAACATAAAAACCAAGCTAGACAGTGTAGCTTTATCTAGGCTAATATATACCTTAGACTTCATACAGAATCATCCATGTGCCCCAAAAGTATTTTGGTCTATTAATGAAAAAGGCGCAGACATCATTGTAAATTATGGTGATTCAGGAGAAGGTGTTAATATCCTAAAAATAGAGCGTTTTTGTTTTGAAAATGAAATAACCAATTTGCCAAAACATATTTCATTAGACTATTCTGAAGCAATTCAAGTATATGGATTCACATCAGAAAAGGAAGAAAATAATGTAGCAAGTCCTATAGACATTTTTCAAACGATTTTTTTTCATATCTCGAGACATGAAGAGTGGTTTTCAAATGAAGTAAAAAAAGATATTCATGGTTTGATGAGTTCTGAAGAACACTTTTTAGTGCGTCAGCACATCCAGGATGTACCGGTTGTAGACCATCTGGTATTCTATTTATACGAGTTGCTTTCTTTAAATCCAAAGCAACTACGTACATCGTTTAGATTAACACATGATATTGATGCCATTAGAAGATTCCCTTCGTTTTATAAGTTTATTAGAGCAAATGCAAATATCATTTTTTATCAAAAATCGAAATGGCTTTTATTAAAGAGATTATGGTCCACTTATGTTAAAGTCGTCTTTAATAAGGAAAATGATCCTTATGATACCTTTTCTTGGATGTTGACCACAGACCATCCCAATATTGTAGATCGAAAAATTTATTTTCTTTCAGGCGGAAAAACCAAATACGAAAACTTTTACAATGTAAATGATCCAAAGTGTACACCCATATTTAAATTGTGTGTAGAAAATCAATATGGATTAGGGATTCATCCAAGTTATTTGTCTGGCCAAAATGCTACAATGATCCAAAATGAAAAAAGTACATTAGAAAAAGCTGTAAATCAAAAAATAGCCCACTCCAGACAACACTTTTGAGATATCATATAAATGAAACCAGCAAGATATTAGATAAATTGAATGTAAGCTCTGATTCTAGTTTGGGATACCGTAACAAAACAGGCTTTAGATGTGGTACAGGCTTTCCTTACAAGCTTTATAACTTTGATACAGAAAGGGCCTTTGATTTTGTGGAAATCCCACTAGTAGTAATGGACATGGCAGTAATTCATCAAGTAGGTTGGAACGCAGATTTATTTATATCACATGTAGATGATTTTTTAAAAAAGAATCAGGGCTTCACGCAGATTACTTTTAACTTTCATAATTCAACTTTTGATCCCATTTTAGTGGACGCTCAAAAGCTAAAGTCGTATTATTTAGATTTATTTGGTTAATTTTTGTTAATGCAATTTTTGAATAAATCATTCAAAGTCTTTGCTCTAGCTGACCAAGAATCACTTTCAAGATCAGTTATTCTAATATAATTTTTTTCGTAACTATTACTTGACCATTCATTATACTTTTGTAAAATATAATCAATTGTATGTTGTAATGCCTTATCGTAGCTTTCATAGATTATTTTACCGCAATTAAACTTCTTAAAATTATGCTCAATTTCGGTATCGAACTCCCTTTAACAATGCATAATATGGGATTACGTGCTCCTAAATACTCATAAAATTTTCCCGTTAAATTACCAGAAAAACTCTGATCATTTCAAGTGAGCATGACATTGATATTTGCCTCTTCTTGTATTTTAGTGCCTTCTGATTTGAAATCAATCCCTTTAAACTCAGGACTTCCTTCGTTTTTGGATACTTTTCGCACCAAGATTCCCACTCCTGACCATCCTTACCTGCATAAATTATCTCAACTAAGTCTTTTTTAGGAGTGAATGGGTCAGTAAATCTTCTAGTGCTTTAAATAAAAATACAGGATCTATCAGCCCACTGTACAAAGATCCAGTAAATGCTACAGTAAATTTTTGATTTTTAGCTGATTGTGGTTGTCTTGGTACTATTCCGTTTTCAATTACGACCGCTTTACAATCATATCTCTGAAGGGCATCTCCCACACCATTAGAAACAGCAAGAACTAAATCTGACTTTTTGAGCAAATTTTTCCATACCCAATCTTGAAAAGGCAATAAAACTAGATTGTTTCTCTTTTCTAAATATGGTAAATCATGAAAACTAACTACCCAAATAGATTTCGAAAAAGAGCTTAGTTAAATATCCTATCAATACGTTTGATGTAGGTCGAAAAGATGATATTACTACGGCTGGATTGTCTCTATTGTTTATTAATTTTAAAACAGTTTTAATAAAGCCATGAAGTATATAAATAAACCCACCTTCACCTAAGAAAATATTAAATGGAAGAGATTCATTAACTTTTATTAACCATTTTACGGCTGAATTTTTTTTGTGCTCTGATGAAAAATGGATGGAATCTTTGGCAGACTTAAACAACGCCAAGATAGTCCTATAATCAAGGGTATAAAGTTTATGTATATTGATACCTTCTAATAGGATCTCCTCCTTAGGAAACAGGTTTTGATTGGATGTTGTTAAAACTTCAACGTGATTTCCACTTTCGAATAAAGCTTTGGCTAAATTAAAATTTCTTTTTATAGCTATAGACTGTATTCGAGGGAAATAATACGATATATATATTATATTAAATTTCCTTTTACCTTCTTCTTCAATCATGGGAGTGATCAGTGTTTAAAGGTTTACCTGGATTGCCTACAATTTTAGAGCCAATGGGTACATCTTTAATGATCACACTCCCCATCCCGACCAGTGAATCGTTGCCTAAAGTAAGTCCATTCAAAATACTAGCAGATGGAGCACCAGGACATCATTACCAATATGAACACTTCCCGCAACCATGGCGTTTGCAATTGGGGTATTGCTTCCTATCTGCACCATGCGCCAATGTGTACCAAAGTTATCAATTTTACTATCTGTACCAATAAACGTAGTATTTAGTAGCCCCCTGTCTATGGGTATTATTTCCCTATTTCAACATGATCACTAATCACAACACTACCAATATGTGGTATATACTCAAAATGCCTACTTCATTCTTTTCGTAGCCAAAGCCATCACCTCCAATCACACATCCTGCTCCTATTTTGGCATCTTTACCTATTTTTGTTCCTTTTTTTATAATAGTATGGTGGTCAATTGATGTATTATTTTCTATGATACAGTCTTCTTCGATGATCACAAAATGTCCAATATTAACATTTTGACCTATGACCGCTGTCTCATGAATGATGGCAGTTTCACTTATTTTGTGGACTTGTTGTTTAGAATGTAAAAGTTTCAATGCTTTTTGGAAAGCAAGTCTTGGATTGTCAAATCAAATAGCTACATACAGTATTCAATTTGGATACATCATCTATTTTGGACAAATGATGATACCTGCTCTGATGTCTTTTATCAAATGAGTATTCTTTTTAGATACCCACATAATGATGTCTTGATCATTATTATGGATATTTAGATCGCCTACCCTATTGACAAAAACAGATATACTATTTCCAAGCACTTCAATAGGATCCAGTAATTTTATGATTTTCATCTAGATACATCTCTATAAATTACATAATCCATCTAATCACCTCAAATACCTCAGCATACTTTGTATTTATTTGAACCCCGTGTCCTGGCTAATGATCTGATAAACTCCTCATTTGCATAATTTCGATGTTTTTGAGATTCGTATTTATTTAAAGCATCAATTTTTATTTTGATGTACTTATCTTCTAACTTAAAAAAAACAACTTGTCCTAAAATTAAAATTGTTCCATGGTATCTCTCGTAACATAAAATGCTCGTGAATTTAAATGCTCGAATCGCCTCATTAGTAATTGTCTGATGGTCTTGGTGATATCATTTAAGCTGGGTACCAATACAATATCCGGATTTATTTTTCTCTTAAATCCAACAGTACATCTAAGATTTCTTGTCTAAAATAATTAAATTTTCTTACATCGTAATTGAAAAGATGGAGATTCTCTGGCTTTATGCCTAATATTCTAGTAGCCCTTTTGACCTCGGTGATTAAAATGTCTTTAGGAAATTGTGGCAAAACAGATTGTTCGCAAGCAGAAAATGCAGCATAGTGAACTTCTGCCCCTTCATCAAGCAAAGCAGCTATAGTGCCCCCACAACCAAACTCTCCATCATCCGTATGGGGCGATAATATGAGTATCTTTCTTTTAAGATTGATCATTCTCTATTTTATAATTGCCATTTATAATATACTCATTTATACTTTGATTTATAATCATATAAAAATCATTTTTATTCTCGCACATATCACATAAATCTCCTCCACCAATTTTCTTATCATCAAACTCATTTAAAGCTTTTGTTCTCCCTGCATGCCCCATTTTTGTTTGTTGCTCGTGGGTTAGGGCAAGAAAATCATTTATTGCTTTGATAAGAGATCCGACATCTTTTATATTCACTAAATAACCATTCACTCCTTCATCCACTGTTTCCTCACATCCTGCGGCATGAGTAGTGATGACTGGTTTACCCATAGACATACCTTCTATGACTATTCTGGGCAGACCTTCCCTGTACGATGGCAGTACGATACAGTCTGACTGTGCTATGATATTCCTTACATCCTTTATAAAACCATGATAATACACCACATCCTCATCCACCCACCTTACCAGTTCGTCTTTATCTACTGTGGCAGGATTTTCCGCATCCAACTCCCCTACTACCCAAAATGCTACATCCTGTCTGATATTTTTGATTTTTCGGGCCGCTTCGACAAACTCTCGAATTCCCTTATCATAAAGCAGTCGCCCTATAAATGTAAAAATGGTTTTCTCTTTGTCCTGACTATTGGGATACGGATGATACCATGTGGTATCCACACCACAGCCTTTGACAGAAATGGCTCTATCACCCGATACTATACCCAATTGTGCAAACAACTCCCTATCTTCTACATTTTCAAAAATAAACTTTTTATGGTACTGTGCAGAAAAACGATACAACATGGTCATCATCTTTCGAACAAAACCTTTATGTATAAATGCATAGCCTAGACCAGTCACCACCGCTATAGATTTTACACCGGCAAACCTGGCTGCTATACCGCCATATATATTGGGTTTATTGGTAAAATGCAGGATGATATCAGGCTTTATTTTTTTATACTTTCTGGTCAGTTCTAATAATAAAAAAAAATCTTTGATAGGATTGGTGCTGTCCCTATCCAGTAATCTCAGCCCATAATGTCGCACGGTAGGATATTTCTCTTTGTAGGTAAGATACTCATCTACCGGAGCAATTACGACCACATCCATACCTTCTGCAATAAACTTATCTATCAGATTAAGTCTGAAGTTGTAGATATTCCAGGTGGAATTCGCAACCAATGCTACCGTCTTTATATTTTTTTGATTACTCAAAGTATGATTTCACTTTATCAGTTATTATTGGGTTTAGAGATTCAAAGTTTTTCGTAGATACGTTTTAAAAATCAATTTCCTGAAATTACACTTCATCATGAATATACTTCCAATTTTTTACCTGATAATCATTTAGCTTCGCTTCTTGTGCTCCACTATAAATCAGATTCATTTGCAACTTGGAGTCCAAAGCTTTGAGTTTTTTCATAGGTATCAAAAACTCGGGTTTAAACGTTTTTCCTGATTTGATCTCCGTCATCTCCACACTTCCATCTTCCTTTCTTTCTAGCAAATCTACTTCCAGACCATTACTATCTCTAAAGAAAAACATATCAGGGTCCATTTGACGGTGCGCTTTATACTTCACCTTTTCTGCTATGATAAAGTTTTCAAAAACCAATCCATACTTATCAGATGCTTTTAGTTTGGCTTCATCAAATAATCCCAACAAATGACACAACAATCCGGTGTCATAAAAGTATACTTTGGGAGTTTTCACCAGTCGTTTACCCATATTTTTGTGAAAACTAGGAAGCATAAAAATGATATAACTAGACTCAAGGATAGAAATCCATGCTTTTACTGTATTAACCGTCAAATTCAGATCATTGCTGAGATCTGTAAAATTTAACTGTGACCCACTTTTATACGCTACCAAGCTCAAAAAAGTACGGAAAGTAGTTAGGTTGCCTATATTTATCAGATCAGAAACATTGCGCTCCAAGTATGTCTTAATGTAATTTTTATAAAACATTTTAGTGGGAATGTTTTCCGTCAATTTGCCAGGATAAAATCCACTGATCATAATATTTTCTAACGAAGTATTCCAAGACTCAAGTGGAGCCATTTCCTCAAAATCAAATGGAAATAAGGTGGAAATATCTATCCTGCCCGCTAAAGATTGTGTGATCCCTCGGTGCAACAAGTAATTTTGTGACCCAGAGACAACAAATCTTCCCGGTATTCTATTTTCGTCTACTATGCCTTGAAGAAAAGAAAACAAAACAGGCATCTTTTGTGCCTCATCTATGATCAAACCATTGCTATTTTCTTCTAAGTAACCCCTTACATCAGATAATACCATTTTATGGGTATCCGGATCTTCAAGACTTATATATTTGTATTCAGGAAAAACCTGCTTTAATAAGGTAGATTTTCCAGCTTGCCGAGGCCCACCTACACTTATGACTGGATAATACTTAGCAGCTTCTCGTAGATGTTCCTTTAATTTCCTGATTACAAATGTTTTACCTTCCATTGCATTTAACTTATTCATACAATAAATAAAGGCACAAATGTAATATTTTCATTTCAATAATGCAAATTTACATAAATTAAATTGATGGATTTACATAAATCAAACTGATGATTTTACATAAACTAAATTGAAAGATTTACATAAACTAAATTGATGGATTTACATAAACTAAATTGATGGATTTACATAAATAAAAATGATGGATTTACATAAATTAGACTGATTGAATATTTCTATTTTACCCATCCCTGCCTCACCGTAGTTAGGCCAACCCTTCTCACGCAGAGCGTAACAAGCTCTAAAAAGGGAAGGAATTTCATGCAAGGTGGTTGAATAGATTTTATCCTGACGAAATTACTCTTCGTTTATTTTTAATGATTCTTAGGAATTTCGAATATCTCTTAAAAATGCATACTTTAAATTTTTACCCATCCTAACCTTCCCTTACAAGGGAAGGAATTTCATGCAAGGTAGTTGAATAGATTTTATCCTTTATTATTTTACCCATTCATGTCTCGCTAAAGGCAGGCTAACCTTCTCAAGTTCGATTGTTCAGATTATTCGTCGTTCGTTTCGTTCGTCGTTCGAACCTGACTACCGTAATGTAGTGAAGGTAGTTTGCTCAGCTGGCCCCCAACCCAACCTTATTCGGTTGGCAGGCCCAATGGGGAGTATCCGCCCTGTTCTTGATTCATCTTGTCTCTTGATTCTTGGTTCTTGGCTCTTCGTTCTTCGTTCGTCCTTCGATTCGTTCAACTTAAACCTTTTACCACCCCCTTGATCTCTTGCTCATCTGCTTTGGGGTAAATCAGCAGGGCATTGTCTTCATCAACAACAATGTAGTCTGCCAAACCTTTGATGACAACCGTTTTATCATTATTGGACATGACGATCACATCCTTGCACTCCATGAGATGGATGTTTTTGCCTATATTGACACAATCATCTTTTTCAGATAAATATGCATGAAGACTATTCCACGTTCCCAGGTCACTCCACCCTATGTCTGCAGGTATAGTATACACATTATCCGCCCGCTCCAGGATAGCATAGTCGATAGATATATTTTCTGTTTTGGGATATACTTTATCTATGTAAGCCTGCTCTTTTTCTGTGTTGATATAAGTCAAATCTTCTGTCAGAATGTCCAAAATCTTTGGCGCATTAGCCGCAAAGGACTTCAGAATGGAAGAGACGCTCCAGATAAACATACCGGCATTCCACAGGTATTCACCCGAATCCAGGTATTGTTGCGCCGTCTTTACATCAGGCTTTTCTCTAAATGATTCGACTTTATATACATTACTCTCATTGTTTTCTGTATTATAATGAATGTATCCATAGCCGGTATCCGGCCGGGTAGCTTGAATACCCAGGGTCACCAGGGCATCATGACCGGCAGCAAAATCAAATGCCTTCCTAAGAATATCTACATAGGCTACTTCTTTGAGTATGACATGGTCTGAAGGCAGCACTGCAAAAGTAGCGTGGGCATCCATCGATTGTATTCTCAACGCTGTATATGCCACACATGGCGCTGTATTGTTCATACTTGGTTCGCACAGTATGTTTTTTTCAGGCACCTCTGGCAGATGCTCCATCACCAATGTTTTGTAGCGTTTATTGGTCACAATCAATATATGATCCGCAGGAACGAGGTGAAGACATCGCTCAAACGTCATCCTAATAAGTGACTTTCCGATGCCCAAAATATCCAAAAACTGTTTGGGTCTGTCTGATGTACTCGATGGCCAAAAACGACTGCCTATTCCTCCAGCCATGATGGCTATATATCTACTCATATATGCTTTTTATTTTTTGTTATTATCTCAAATGGTCTTGACACGCCTATAATTGGTCTTGCAAATTCAATTTGCAAGCGCACCATTCATGTTGCAAACCCATTTGCAACGCCATTTTTTCCACTATTCTCTTCCGTCATTGACATTTTTAAATTGGTCTTGCAAATTCAATTTGCAAGCACACCATTCATGTTGCAAGCCCATTTGCAACTTTTTTTACATGACTACCTAATCACTCATTTTGACAAAATTACCACTATATTCATCCCATTTTTGTACTAAACCTGCATTTACTGGATTCTCTAAAACGTAAGAAATCACATTGCTCAACATGACTTCATTTCTTATATAGATGTCATAACTTTCTTTTTCCCAAAACTGACCTTTTTTATTTAAAATCCTGTTGCTATATCTTGCGATAGGAGCTTTTATTCTTTTTAAAATGACATCTAGTGATGTAATATTTTCAGTAACCTCGTTAATTAAATCATCTTCTGAAAGCTGAATCGAAGTATCTATGACAACATGGACATGATTTGACATGATAGAAAAACGCTTTGGATAGGTCAAATTCATACTTGTCCCTTAAATCCTTAACCTTAATTACCGGCAAGCTACCAAAAAGACGAAAAGTTACAAAAAAAGTAGCTCCAACCGGTTGAATATGCGGCAACCGTTGTCTATATTCAGTTTTGATCATTTTGGGTATTCTTACTTAAATTATCAAATCTATTGGTCTTGCAAACATTTGCAACGTTGAAACAATTTCATTTTCTATCTTATTGCATTGGTGCAAACATTTCTTCCGTTTGCAATTTGCAAGCGCACCATTCATGTTGCAAACCCATTTGCAACGCCATGTTTTCCACTATTCTCTTCCGTCATTGATAACTTTTTTTAAATTGGTCTTGCAAATTCAATTTGCAAGCACACCATTCATGTTGCAATTTAAGCCATTTTCCTTGTCATTGATACTTTTTTAATTGGTCTTGCAAATTCAATTTGCAAACGCACCTATGTACCTCAATTTGCAACGCCATTTTTCCACTATACTCTTCTGCCATTGATAACTTTTTTTAATTGGTCTTGCAAAAACCATTTGCAAGCACACCATTCATGTTGCAAATCCAATTTGCAACGCCATTTTTTCCATTACACTCTTCTGCCATTGATAACTTTTTTTAATTGGTCTTGCAAATTCAATTTGCAAGCACAACATTCATGTTGCAAATCCAATTTGCAACGCCATGTTTTCCACTATTCTCTTCCGTCATTGATAACTTTTTTTAATTGGTCTTGCAAATTCAATTTGCAAACACACCATTCATGTTGCAAATCCAATTTGCAACGCCATTTTTCCCTTATACTCTTCTGTCATTGATAACTTTTTTAATTGGTCTTGCAAATTCAATTTGCAAGCGCACTGCTCATGTTGCAAATCCAATTTGCAACGCCATGCATTGGCTGTTAGCGCGTTGCTATACCACTGTGATGAGATGAGATGTTTTCTCAGCAATTCTCCGATGGGTTCTGTAAATGCTTTTAGTCCAAAATCTTTCAAAACTTGTGCCACTTCATTTTACTGCAGACGGGTCAGCTGCAATTAACAATCCGCCACTCGTCTGGGGATCTGCCAAAATGCTCAAGGTGATATGCACATCCAATGTATCTGACACTAATATATGGTGGCCATAAGCTTTCAAATTCCTATTGGTTCCGCCAGGTACTGCTTTTAGCCCTATTAATTCTTTCAGCATAGGCGTAATTAATGGAACTTTTTCCATATACACTCTACCACTTACTCCACTTCCTTCACACATTTCAGTAAGATGCCCGAGCAAACCAAAACCTGTCACATCTGTCATCGCATGTACACCCGAGATTTTACCCAGTGCTTCGCCCACCTTATTCAGTTGCATCATTTGATTAGCAGCTAGGGTCTTCATCTCCTCACTGATCAGTCCATTCTTTTCTGCTGTGGTCAAAATACCTACCCCAAGCGGTTTAGTCAGCAAAAGTACATCTCCAGATCGCGCCTGATTATTTTGTTTGATATGCCTGATATCTACCAGTCCATTTACAGCCAATCCAAAAATAGGTTCCGGAGCGTCTATACTATGTCCTCCCGCAAGCGAGATTCCTGCCTCTATACATATGCTGCGACTTCCCTCTATCACTTTACGCGCCACTTCAGGGGCCAGCTTATTGATGGGCAAACACAGAATGACTATAGCTAAAATAGGCTTTCCGCCCATAGCATACACATCACTGATGGCATTGGCTGATGCTATTCTGCCGAAATTATATGGATCATCGACTATTGGCATAAAAAAATCCGTAGTGGATATCAGCGCCATACCATTTTCGAGATCGTAAACTGCCGCATCATCTTTGCTATGATTGCCGACAATCAGGTTTTTATTATCCGGCATAGCCAGATGACTGTGCAATATTTCCTCCAGGATATCAGGTGCTATTTTACATCCACATCCGGCCCCATGGGAATATTGAGTGAGTTTAATTTGATCCATTTTATGGTTTTAGGTATGTATCTTTTAGTGTAGTAGGCAGCCAACATTTGATTTCATTATGAATTTTACCTACTTTGTATTTTACGCTATCGCAATTCAATAATATACATGGTAAACAAATAATCAACTAAACTTTTAAACATTTGCACCATGCCGCACATGCGCCAACAACCTGTCAGCATTTTCCTTTGCATGGATTCCGGCAAGCTGTATTTTTACAACTTTGTTTTCCAGTACATTTTTTTTATCCAGGCTTTTGAGATAAAACTTATCATAGTATTTTAATAGAATACTGAAAGATTCTTTTATTTCTCCATCTATGAGATGATTGACAGCATTTCTGGTTTCGAGACCCCCAAGCCTTTTTTTGATACGGATGATAGCATTGACCAACTTCTCCTGACTAAGACTTCCATACTCCTGAATGATAAAATCAAGCCTTTCACTAAATGGTATGTCCAGAAAAAAAACAGGTGATTCGCTCATCTTTCGGAACAAATCACCTGGTATATTTACCGCCCCTATACGTTGACTTTCATCTTCGACCCAGAGAGCTTTTGCATTTTTGCTTTTTTTGAAAATTTCCAGAGCCATCAAGTTTTCGAACATTTCTTGTGAGGGCTGATCAGGCATACCTATATTGCCAAATGCTGAACCCTTGTGTGACGCCAGCCCTTCAAGATCTATTATTGTTTCTCCTCTTTCTTTCAGTTCATCCAACAAATGTGTTTTACCTGAACCGGTATATCCCCCTATTACTATAAATGGATATTCTTTTGTAAACTGTTCGTGCACCCATTGGCGATAAGCCTTGTACCCACCTTGCAGCAGGTACACGTCAAACCCATATAATGACAGCAACCATGCTACTGCCCCGCTACGCATCCCACCACGCCAGCAATGTATCAGTATGGTTTTTTGCGATGGATCAGTTCCACTTTGGGTTATCATCTCTGCATCCTCTACCATTTTCCTCATCCTGGGACCGAAGTAGTCCAGTCCTTTTTTGATAGCCACCTCACGGCTTTCCTGTTTGTACAAGGTCCCCACAACCGCTCTTTCCTCGTCAGTAAACAAAGGAAATGATAACGCACCTGGTATATGGGCATGATTAAACTCACCTGGTGACCGGACGTCAGGATCGGAAAATCCATTCCCAATTTCAGGAACTCCTCTATTCCCATCATTTTGCACCCATCATAGATGATTCATCGTTCCCGTTACTTTTGGCTTTTCCTTCCGATCATTCTACAAATGCCCTCTAAGGTTTTACTACCTTCTCATTGGTGATAAGTGCAGGTACGGCCTTTTTAAAAGTTCGTTGTACTGGGATATATCATTGCCCAAAGTTCTTTGGATATAAGACTGATAGTCACCCCACTGACGGTCAATATCTGTTAACCTTTCTTTTGCCGATTGTGTCATCCGCGGGTCATGCTGATCCACAAATCCTTTCAGCTCAAAGTACTGGGCATTCAGCATGCTGGGAAAGTTGATCACATCCTGAAAATTGCTTTGTTTGGTTTGTACCAGCTTGCTTTCCCACTGGTCTATCTTCTCGATCAGGTTTTTTCCTGTTGTGACCAGTTCCATGTACTGCGGCAGGTCTCTGAACAGTTCGTTGTACTGGACGACCTGCTTTTTGACCTTCCTGATGTCATTGACAGACTGGTGGATGTCCCCGATCCTTGATTCTACATTGCGGATAAAAGACTGTTGCTCATTCCAATCCTGTGGTTTTACTTGCTTCAAATTGGGGTCTTGCAGCACTTCAAATGATGCTTCTGAAGTTTGCCCTTTATACGTGATTTTACTCTTATAAGTACCAGGGGCTAATCTGTAACCCGTGTAGTCACCGTAAACAAATGCATTAGGTATATCTGGAAGTGTCTCACTCTTAAAGTCCCATGCAAATCTATTGATACCTTTTTCTGCTGGTATGACAACTGGCGCAGGCGGTCCTCCAGGGAAAGGTTTGAAATCCTTATTTTTAATATTGGTGTATGTTCTGACGACTTGACCATTGGCGTCCAATATTTGAAGCTTTACATCTACGGTATCAGCATTCTCCGGAAGGAAATAATCCAACAAAACACCTGCGGATGGGTTCTGACCCGTACCAGGCAGCACGCTCATCCAAGAAGGGTGTATGCTTCATATTTAAACGTTGGTTTTGATGCATAAATCTTTACCTCTCAGGTTTAATTGTTGTTTGCTGAATAGCGCTTATATCATCCAATATCCAAAATGATCTTCCAGCCGTAGAAACGACTAAATCATTATCCGCAAAGGCGATATCTGTAATCGGCACTACAGGCAAATTGAGCTGGAAAAGGTTCCATTGATTACCTCCATCATAAGAAATGTAGAAGCCTCTTTCTGCACCACCATAAAGCAAATTTTTAACCTTTTTATCTTCTCGGATGACCCTAATGAAATCATCCGACCTTATGCCCTGATTGATCTTTGACCAGGTTTTTCCATAATCAGTGGTCTTAAAACACATATTGGAAAAGTCATTAAATTTATATCGGGTAGCTGCAATATAAGCCGTACCAGCTGCATGCGGAGATACATCAATACTATTGATCAAACACTCTTCTAATCCCTGAGGAGCGATGGCTTGCCAGCTATTGCCGCCGTCGCGAGTGACATGAACCAATCCACAATCGCTACCAGCATACATGACTCCTTTTTCCAGTGTAGATTCTATAAGATAACTTATGGTATTGTAGTTTTCTCCGCCAGCTCCTTCATTAGTGATAGGCGCACCACCCAAATCTTGTTTAAGTGTGTCATTTCTGGTAAGATCTGTACTGATTTTACTCCACGTCAACCCACCATCCATAGTTTTGAAAACCACTTGAGCAGCATGGTAAATTACTTTTGGGTCATGAAGGCGAAGCAATCAACTGACGCATTCCAATTATAGCGATACTTCATATTTTTGGGCTGTAAAGCTAAAATATTCGCTGGGTACTGTGTGATTTCTTTAGAGTGCCCATCTACAGTATTCAAAACACTAATACCACCTTGATAACAACCACCATACAGTAAAATAGGATTTTTAGGATCGAAGGCAACGAAGGCACTTTCACATCCTGGACCTACACTCCAATCTTTGTCAGTAAGACCGATGCCATTGTTCCTGCTAGAGATTATAACAGACGTATTGTCTTGTTGCCCGCCATAAACCTTGTATGGAAACTGCTGGTCTACATTCACTCTATAAAACTGAGCTGTTGGTTGATTATTGAGACTTGACCAAGTTTTCCCACCATTGTAGGTGATTTCTCCACCGCCATCATCTCCCAAAATCATATTTTGATTATTTTCAGGATTAAGCCACAAGTCGTGGGTATCACCATGCCCCACCCTAACTGTAAATGTCTTACCTCCATCTGGATTTGTCATAGGAGCATTCAAAACATAAACTACATCAGCTTGAACAGGATCAGCAAATACTTCCATATAATACCATGATCTTGCCGTGATGAGTTGATTATTAGTCTGTAGCGTCCAGTTTTCCACCATTATCAGATCGATAAAGCCCTGCAACAGATTTTCTGCTTCTATGATGGCATATACTCTTTCAGGATTAGCTCTGGAAACGGAGACACCAATTTTACCCATAAGCTTAGGAAGGCCATCATTGATTTTTTTCCAGGTTTCACCACCATCTTCTGATTTCCATATGCCGCAACCATTGCCTCCACTTCGTACTTGCCACGGTAGTCGGCGATGTTCCCCATAGCAGCATACAAAATGAATGGGTTTGTACATCGATGCTTAAAGAAGACGCCCCAGTGTTTTGATCGACAAATAATGTTTTTTGTCAAGTTTTTCCACCATCAATACTTTTATAAATTCCGCGGTCTTCGCTTACTCCATGAGCAGGTCCTTGAGCCGCCGTACACAATATCTGGATTAGTAGGATGGATAACTACATCAGAGATATGGCGTGTTTTCCAGACCTACATTTTTCCAGGTTTTACCACCATCCGTTGATTTATATACACCATCTCCATAAGTAGTCATGACACCTCTTATGGCATGTTCCCCATACCTACATACATGATGTTAGTATTGGTTTCGCTTACCGCAATATCACCTACGAACTTGTTTTAAATTGTCCATCTGATATATTCACCCAACTAAGGCCCGCATCTTCCGTTTTCCATAATCAACCCCGTATATCCGGTAAAGTAAACCATAGGATTGCCTTTGACTCCACTCACAGCATTCGATCTACCACCTCTAAATGGACCTATATTTCGCCCTTCAGTCCTTTGTACAATTCCGCATCTACAGAAGTTCCTGTAGAAGCAATTGAAGACAGAAGTAGCATTGCTTTTGGATGACTTACTTTTTGTGCGCTAATGCTTAGAGAAGTGATCAGTAAGATCATGGATAAATGATAAATCTAAACATTTTACTTGGGTTTTGTTGGTTTTTATAAAAGGTTTGAATCTTATGGTGGAGTGTTAGTTTTTGTTGGTTTCTACCCATCCCAACCCATCATATAAGGAAGGACTTCATGAGCGGTGATGGACCTGAGTTTAGTTTAACGAAAGTTTTATGTGTTCACCTTTAGCAATTCGTCTCTCTATCAAGATTACCGTAGTTTTATGTAAGCTGTCCGTTCTTCATTCAAATTGCTCGTCGCTCGGTAGTTCAAATCATTCGGTTATGATGGATACATGTTTTCAATTATCACTAATTGTTTAGTTAGTTGTAAAAGTAAAGGCTCTATCCTGATGGAGCGATAGTCACGTACATTGAAAATAACACCGTTTTGAACTGCATTTTTAGAGGGGAGGTGATTCAGCGCAGTGGTCACGAAGCCGAAATCACTTTTCGATCTCAAGTGGCTTCTGTTCTCAAGTGGCTTCGACTCCATCGCCTGTGGCGAATGCGCTCAGCCACCAACCTTCATTCCAAAACCCAAAGACCAAAGACTAAAGACTAAAAACCAAAGACCAATAACCAATGACTAAAGCTAAAGACCAATAAAGGAGCCAAAACCCAAAGACTAAAGACTAAAATAATATCCCACAATCGCTAATAAAACAGTCAAATCACCAAGATGGCTGCAACAAAAAATCGGATATGTGTACATGTTGTATACCATCAAAGGAGCGTTGCCATACATCATCCATAGTCACCACATACTTAGGATAATTGTCCTTTTATACTTTTAAGAGGTGAAAATTCCTTTCTGTAGTATCGTCTCGGCCAGCTTGAACACTACTTGAATATACAATTTCTCATTCATTTTTTCTGCTACAAAATCAATTTCTTTAGTACCTAATTTTCTATATATACTTTGTATCCCCTTCTTACCAATTCGAGAAATACTACCAGCTTCAAGAACTCCCGAGACCAGTCATCTTTATAGCCCATCAATGTATATATAAAAAAGCGATATCTCCCGGAAAGTATTTCTCCTGTGTTTTTAAAATTTCTTTACCTTTTAAATCATACCGCGATACTTTGTATATGATATAGGCGCTTTCCAATGCGTGAAGATAATTATAAACCGTATTGATATCTACTTTGCGAAACTGGCTTTTAAAATATTTTACTATACTAAGGGCTGAAAATGTTTGACCGATGTTTTCCAGAACAAATTTTATCACTCTCTCCAGCAGCTCTATATCCCGGATGTTAAACCTTTGTATGGTATCTCTGAGTATAGTAGATGAGTAAATATCTTGTACAATCTTGTAAGCTCCTTCGTACGTATAGTCGGCAGTATGAAGTACCGGAAATCCACCCAATCTCTTATATCTGTCAAAATGTTGAGTAACGAGAGAAAATCTTTGCGCCTGCTTTCATAAAATGAAACGGACTCTTGAAAAGACAATGGCAAAATATGGAACTCAACATACCTGCCTGCTAAATAGGTGGACAGCTCAGAAGACATTAATCCGGAGTTAGACCCCGTGAGATAGATATCTATTTTAAAATCCACTGTAAAAGCATTAATGGCTTTTTTCCCAGCCTTTACTTCCTGCACTTCATCCAAAAAAGATAGGTTGACTTTGTGGGATGTATCCTTGTTACTACCAGATCATATAAATCTTTGGCCGTAACCACATCCGAGTATTGCATACTCTCAAAATTAATACTCACAATCTGGTCAGGAGATTTTCCGGAAGAAAGTAAATTTTCTTTCAGCAACTCTAATATGGAAGATTTACCGCTGCGTCGAAGACCATTCAATACTTTTATTAAAGGTCTGTCTACAAAAGGCAGAATATTTTCAATAATATTATTTCTTTTTATTAGCATTTTTATGGATTACAACCACAAAAATAATATTTATTATTTAGTTATTTATGGTTATAACTGTAAATAAACTTTAATATTTTTAAAATAAGGAAAATTAAGCGCAGTGGTAACGAAGCCGAAATCACTTTTCGATCTCAAGTGGCTTCTGTTTCCAAGTGGCTTCGACTCCATCGCCTGTGGCGAATGCGCTCAGCCACCAACCTTCATACCAAAGACTAAAAACCAAAGACAACCAAAGACTAAAAACTAAAAACTAAAAACTAAAACCCAAAGACTAAAGACTAAAAACCAAAGACCAATAACCAATAACCAAAGACTAAAAACCAAAGACCAATAACCAATCAAAAAGGTCGCCTTGGCAAACTCCCAAATACCTTATAAATCAACTCTGATTTCGGAAAAATGATCACCCAGGCCGTCAAAAAGATACACATAAAATCCGTATAAAAACCTTGATGATCTTGATACCACTTTTCGACTTCACCTTTGAAAGGGTAGATCTTATTCTGGTAAAAGTCCCAAGTATCTCCACCATTATCTCTTACCTCGGTTATTAAAGTCTCTTCATCTCGGAATATAATTGACCCGATACCCGTTAGTCCAGGTTTAACATTGTATATAACTTTTTGTACTTCTATTGGATAGGCATCAAAACTTTTTTGCATCACTGGCCTTGGCCCTACCACACTCATGTTGCCGTTTAAGATATTAATGAGTTGGGGCAATTCGTTTATTTTAGTGGATCGTAGAAAATCACCCAGTGGAGTCAATCTTGGATCTTTTTTTGTAGTGATCAGGCCACCTGCCATATTGGGACTGTCCTTGAGCATGGTAGCAAACTTATAGATGTTAAAAAGCTTATTTTTAAAGCCCACTCTTTCTTGCAAGTACCAAATATATCCTTCTCCTGTCAATTTCAAGCCTATGGCTATAGGTATCAGCAAGGGCGATAACACTACTAAAGCAAATAATGAAGCCAAGATGTCAAAAAATCGTTTTATGAATGGATACATATGAATTAAGGTTTTAATAAGAAGAGATTAGCTCGTAGGTCTTAGCTCATTGAGGTACGACTCCCTGCTATGAACTACAAGCTACCAGCTACAAGCTACAAGCTACCTACTACCAACTACGAGCTACCTACTACAAGCTACAAGCTACCTACTACCAGCTACAAGCTACAAGCTACCTACTACCAGCTAATAACTAAATCATTTCAAAGAATTTATCAAACCATTCAAAATTTTTGATAATTCCATTGCTTTTTGTTTTAACAATATATAATCATCCAAACTCAACCATGTTCTTTTCTGCAAAAGGAGCAAAACTGTAACAGTTTCATTGATGGATCCTCTGGAATAGTATAAAAACTGTTTAAATTCCTTTTTAGAATATCTCCCTTTCCCCTCAGCAATATTCATTGGAATAGAGGAAGAACAGGCATCTAATTGTTCTCTCAGCCTAAAGTTACCTTTGCTGTTATAGAATTTATCTGTCTTTTCTAAAAGTAAATCAACAAACTCTATGGCTTTTTGCCAGGCAATCAGGTTTTCAAAATCAAATTTTTCTTCCATTATTTGTTAAGGTTTTAGCTCGTGGTATTTAGCTCTTAGGGATTAGGGGTAAGTTCGTAGGAGTTAGGGGTAACCCATCTACCAGCTATAACCTACCAGCTACCAACTAAAAGCTACCAACTACCAGCTACCAACCTAAAGCTACCAACTACCAGCTACAACCTACCAGCTACCAACTTAAAGCTACCAACTACATCTTCTGATCCAAACTCTTCCCAGTCTCTATATGCTCAAAATCAGGCAAGTGTTTTTTCATTAAAGTGACTATGGCCGTTTTATCATATTGTTCAGAGGTCATTAACGTTTTTAATTCAGTGATACAATTTTCGATTTGTGTTTTACTTGGTTTCACTGCATTTTTGATGACGCCCATACCGTCATATTTTATCATGTCGACTTCATCAGTTGTTGTATAAAACTCCTCATACAGTTTCTCGCCTGATGTGTCTGATATAAAGAAATATACCGGGTGCGGATCTTCAATAGACATTGTATTAGCTTTTGCCTTTGCATCATTTTCACTTTCACACTCTTCAATCGGGATAGCCATTTCCTTAAAAAAGTCAACTGTAATATCTTTAAAATTGACCATTTGATCTTCTTCTAATTTTGGAAAATAGATCTCACCGCTTTCTCCCAAAATACAAGCCAACATACATATTTGGCCACTTTCTTCGGGCGAAACAAAAAATCTCTTGACATCTGATGGACATGAAATCGGTTGTTTTTTAAATAAGCGCTGTATGTATCCATCCAATAGACTGCCATTACTAAAAGCCACATTGGCAAATCTTGCGGTCGTGATTTTGATATCATTGCTGTACGCCATAATGACTTCTTCCATGAGCTTTTTGCTCGCTCCCATGACGTTAACAGGGTTGGCTGCCTTGTCTGTAGATACACAAAAAGGTGTTCGGGTCTATGGACTGATAACAGGTCCAAAAGCTCCTTTGCCTTAAACACATTATTGTCTATCATGGCTTCGATAGAATAGTGGTCTTTCTCACTTCGGACATGTTTGTGGGCAGCAAAATTGGCTACTATATCAAATGGACCCTCTTGGGCAAACATCTTCCTGAACACTGAATCACCAAAATTCATTGGATATGTCTTATAATCAGTTGGGATGTATTGCCCATGCTTTGACCTTAAATCTCTGGTAAGTTCAGTTAATCCATTCTCATTGGTATCAACCACATAGAGTTTTGATGGCTCAAAGTTCAATATCGCTTTGATATATGAAGAACCTATCGTACCTGCACCACCTAGGACCAAGACTGACTTACCTTTTATCCTTTTTGTCAGAATATCTTGATTTGTATAAATGTCATACTCAAAAAGACTTTTTTCTCTTTTTGTGATATGGTTTTTATGAATTGTGGTATGTCTATGATGTGCATATTTATGTATTTAAATTGTTTAGCTACGAACTCATCGCTACCTACTACCAGCCTACGAACTCCTTACTACCTCCTACTGGAACTCATCGCTACCTACTACCAGCTACGAACTCATCGCTACCTACTACTGGCAGTTTCTACGAACTCATCGCTACCTACTTACCAGCTACGAACTCACCGCTACCCTACCAGCTACGAACTCCTTACTACCTCCTACTGGCTACGAACTCATCGCTACCCCAGCTACGAACTAAACGCTCGGACCACCCTCACCACTTCCTCCACCTGCGCATCCGTCAGATTAGTAGAAGACGGAATAGAGATACATGAGTTGTAAATCGTATCCGAAATGTTTTCATTGGTAATAAAAGGTAAGTGCTTGAACATCCTGAGCTGATGCATCGGCACCCAAAATGGTCTACATTGTACACCGTTGTCAGCAGATGTTTGATCATTGGTCTTTGGTTTTTGACCTTCATCGTATGTAACCAATTATTAGGAATGACTTGGTCACTCACTTTTGGAACTGTAAATTTTCATTTTTCCAGATGTTCCCGATAATATTTATCAATGGCTTTTTGCGCTCAAGAAGAAGGCAATTGCTCCATTTTGTGCTACACCTACAGCTGCTAATTATATTAACAAGTCGATAGTTGTACCCTACTTCATCATGGTCGTATTCAAAAGGGTCTGTCTTCGCTTGGGTAGTGATATGTTTGGCTTTTTTAGCCAGATTTTCATCATCTGTGACGATGACACCTCCGCCACCTGTACTGATGATTTTATTGCCATTAAAACTAAAAGTACCGAATGTACCAAAGGTACCAGCACCTTTGTTTTTATAGGATGAACCCAATGCTTCCGTCGAGTCTTCAATCACCACCAAACAATATTTCTTGGCTATAGCCATCAGTCTTTCCATATCACACATATTGCCCAAAACATGTACAGGCATGATAGCCGATATACATCTCTTGTCGCTCTTAAGGTAAGTGTGATCCTTGGAAGTAGTAGGTTTGTGTCTCAAAAACTCTTCCAAAATATCCAGATCCATCTGCCAGGTATCTTTATCCACATCTATAAAGATCGGATCTGCACCTGTATATTTGATGGCATTTGCCGTAGCGATGAAGGTAATATCAGAAGTGATGACGTAATCACGCTGACGCACTCCTGCCAATTCTTGAGCAATATGAAGTGCTGCTGTGCCATTCATAGCGGCTACTCCGTATTTTGCTCCGGCAAACTCTGCCACCATGTTTTCAAACTGTGTGACATAACTGCCCACGGAAGATATCCATCCCGTATCGAGACAGTCCTTGACGTATGTCCATTCGTTTCCTGAGATATTGGGTATGGAGAGTGGTATCATTGGTTTTAATTTATAAATCACAAGTTGTATTAATCTACCCGCTACAGAGTAGACTAGTCAGGCCAGTATCGGACTGAAACTAACGCCAGCAATGAAGTGTGTTTATACGTCGTTACTGGAATGCGTGGCTTTCCCAATACTCTTTCGGGCTAATAATTTTGGTCTGATTGTACTCCGAAAATGTAAAGTCGTTCGTATTGCCTGTAATAATGAAGTCCGCCTTGCATTCGTCTGCAAGTTCCAAAATCATATTGTCATCCTTATCCTTGATAAAGTCAATTGTTATGTTTGGCACAAACTTTTTGGCTTTGGTTTCGATATCTGCAAGCAAGATTTCGGCTTTACTAGAGAAGTCGGCAAATCTTGCAAATTTGGGTCTTGCTAGCACTTCGTAGTATTCTGCCATTAACTCCTCGGATACACAAAGCAAGAACAAGTCATCTACAAAAAGTTCGTAAATAATTTTATATGGGTAACTTCTTTGGATAAGCGAAGAAACAATTACGTTCGTATCAATGACGATTTTTTGCATTTCTTACCGCTTTTACTTCTTCGGTTATCTCGTCCATAGACATAGAAGATAATCCATATTTTTCGGCTAACTGTACACTCTTGTTCAAGTTCTGCCGTATTAACTCCCTGCTTATCAGTTCTACAAATTCAGTAAAAGTAAGAGTATCTTTAATGATACCAAATTTATTAAACTCCAAATCTGAGATAGAAATATTGAGCGTTCTCATGTTGTTACTTTTTTTTGTAACATTACTATATTTATTTTGTTCATTTTTAGCATTTTGGAGTCTCGTGGATGGTAATATTTTTATTGGTAAGTTGTATTTATCTGCCCGATATTGGGCAGACAGGTCAGGCTTGAAAAAGGCTGAAACTTGCTTGTGGTGAAATACTTAATATCTTTCGGGCAAAATGTAGATATATGGTCAGGCAAATATGCGAAGCTTTTTATTGCGTGGTTTTAACAACATAACTGCGTTTCTCAACTTTTACCTTTCCAAATTTTATTTTTTTCACAACAGTTTCTTTACCTTCAGAAGTTACAGAAACAATGTGTTGATCTTTGATCACCAAGTCTGTCAAACCCATAATTTTGTTAAGGTTTTTAGCTTTTTGAGCCGCTGTTTTAATTGCTTTATTAATTTCTAATACTTCTTTACTCATTTAATGATTGTTAATATTAAAGAATATCTTCAAAATTATTTAGGGCCTGCTGAAAAAGTCAGAATCATTCAATTTAAAGACAGCTATTGGTCTGGGAAATCGTTCAAAAAACAAGCGATAGTAAATGAAGAGTCAAAAGTGCGTCTATCGCATTTGTAGAATATTAAAAATAAACCAATGATAATCAAAGCGATAGAAAAAGCATTTTGACTCGGGACTGCACGGTGCTTCGCAATCGCCTTTTTTTGAACTGGTCTTTTTGTTTTACGGGGTTTTTTTTGACAGGAAAAAAGTAAATGCTGCCCACACATGGGCAAAAGTTCAAATGAGTGCAAATGATTTAGGAATTTTGAAGAAATTCCCGTGCAACAAAAAAATCTACGAATATGGACATATATAATTGATAATCATTAATTTATATAACACCAAGCAGACCCTATTTAACACCTATTCCAATAAGAATGTTGATTTAAATAGAAAAACAGATTACAACTCATAACTACCTAAAGAGATATCCATCCCGTATCGAGACAGTCCTTGACATAAGTCCATTCGTTTCCTGAGATATTGGGTATGGAGAGTGGTATCATTGGTTTATTGTTGATTTGCTAATTTGTTGGAGTTGATGATTTGTTAAGTTGATGATTATTATTTCACTTATCAAAATACTGATAAGGTCGTGGGTCATAACTGTAACACTAGTAAAAATAAATATTGACGTTGTCAATTACTATTAACTTAGCATTTTGAACACTGTAAGCATTTATTATTAATGGTAAGGACTTCCTTACTATATCAAATAATTCCTTATTTGATAAATTTCCTGTTTTTAAATAAAGAATTTGAGGCATTATTACATTACCAAAATGGCCATTGAAGAAATCACTATCTTTTGTTATAATAATTCTATTTTCTCTAATTGCAATTTTCCTAATCTCAGAATCATCCAAATAAATCCCGTCTTTATATGACCTTGTATGAATGGCTTCCTGTTCAAATTCCGAAAACAATTTGACTAATTTAGGCGGTTATTGAGTATCTATAAGCCATTTGTATTTAGGCATCATTTAATATCAGGCGGCAACTATTGGCGCTACAGATTGCGGGTTAGATAATTTCGATGCATACAATAATACAGCTTGCAGATCCTCCTTTTCAAGAAAATCATAGTCTTCAAGAATTTCACTCTCTTTCATACCCGAAGCCATCAATTCCAGTAATTGACTCACCGTGAACCTCATGTTTCGTATAGTTGGTTTACCATTACAAACTTTACTATTAATAGTTATTCTCTCTAAAAGATTTGATTCCATGATCTCTAATTTTAAAACACAAATATTAACAGACAAAATTAAAATTAAGTTCTTTATTTTAATCTTTGAGTTACTGGACCTACCTGCCTACTATAGAAAAAAGGTGCGGTTGTTGATGGTTGATAGGGTAATGGGTAGCCAAATTTAATTGGCTGCTAACGAATGTAATTTGTTTGAGCTTCTCCAAATGAATTTGGAGACCCTTTATATTTAATGGGTAGTTTAATTTATTTAGCTGAAAACGACTTAAGTTTATAATTCATGGTAATGACTTGGTATATTGGTGTTGCAATCTCTGACTGCAACATATAAGTTTCGGCATAAATTGCGTCACATAGCTACCTACAGACGATATCCATCCCGTATCGAGACAGTCCTTGACATAAGTCCATTCGTTTCCTGAGATATTGGGTATGGAGAGTGGTATCATTGGTTTACTTTAAATTTTTGAGTAAATATTCTTCGACCCATTCAGGCACTTCATCTTTTAAAACCCGGACATCTATACCATTTTTTTCAACAATTACTTGTGCATCACCATAAGTTGTATCAATGACAAATGCTCTATCTGAAGCTATAAACGCATCATGTAATAATTGCAGACATCTATAATATCTTGATGTAATTTTTTCTGGATCTACAGGATGTCCACCTTGTTGTATTCTATTTTCCACTCTACTCAAATTAATTTCAGGATCACTTGTACAAATAAAGTAATAATATATTTTAAACCCATTTGACCTGGCTTTATGCATAAAATCAATCTTCGATGCATGAGACATAACTGTTTCAAATGAAAAATTTTGCTCACCTAGTATTAGTTTTTCTCTAAAGAAGTCAGCTACTATAGATGCATCATATCCATCCAATGGATAATCTGAATAAATAAAAAAATCCGAAATTTTTAATTTCTCAAGACTTCTGCTAAAAGCTCTGTTTTGTGTTTTGAGAAACTCATGCCATTCTTGAAGGCTAATCCTTTCATTTAGAATAAAAGAATAATCCAAATATTTTTTTAATTGAAACGATATTAAAATTTCATCTGCATTAACATATTTTCCCAAGTTGAAATTATACCGAATCTCACTAATTAGTGTGGATTTTCCTGATCCATTAGGTCCGGCAAATATGCGAAGCTTTTTATTGCGTAGTTTGGACAACATAACTTCGTTTCTCAACTTTTACCTTTCCAAATTTTATTTTTTTCACAACAGTTTCTTTACCTTCAGATGATACAGAAATGATATGTTGATCTTTGATTACCAAATCAGCCAAACCCATAATTTTGTTAAGGTTTCTAGCTTTTTGAGCCGCTGTTTTAATTGCTTTATTAATTTCTGATACTTCTTTACTCATATAATGATTGTAAATATTAAAGAATATTTTCAAAATTATTTAAAACCTATTCCAATAATAATGTTGATTTAAATAAAAAACAGATTACAACTCATAACTACCTAAAGAAGATATCCATCCTGTATCGAGACAGTCCTTGACATAAGTCCATTCGTTTCCTGAGATATTGGGTATGGAGAGTGGTATCATTGATGATTATTGATTTGCTAATTTGTT
>JADKCF010000029.1 GCA_016714765.1 Saprospiraceae bacterium
GTCCAAATAGTTATTTATGTCATCTGCAGATTTTGCAGCCAGCCTTCCTGCTGCCAAATACGGGTCAGGAAAGTTTTTTTCTGATAAAAGCATATTGTCAGACCCAGGATATCCAAAGGTGGGAACAAAAAAGACTCTGTCTACATTGTTGATGACATCATTGGAGGTACGCATATAGGGGTATTCGATGGCTTTGCCCAGCACCATTGCAAATTTTGCTTCTTTCCAATTTTTTTTAGCAAAGCCAGCCCAGTTCTTGACACTGACGAAGTGGCGGTCTATACCATATCCAAAATGATCATACAAATCCTGAATTTCCAGGATTTCTGTTTTATAATTGCCTCCTATGCTGCTACTCCTGTAGTCTGCATAATCCTTCACATAATTCGGCCCTGTCTCATAAAGTGATTTGTTGGATATTAGGATATATTGCTGACCAGTATATGCATATGACCTGGGTTTGAATACCGAAATGCCGCTTACTTTACGACTTCCATCATTTTCAGCTATCATGTAGTAGCCGGACTCAGCAGACGTAGGATTGACGATAACCTGCACTTTACCTGAATTAATTTTGGTACTGTATCTGATTTTATTGCTGATGTCAAAAACATATACTGGCTGATTGTCTGATTTGAAAGCTGTAATATCCAGTAGCCTTTTGCCTGTCGCTGATGGCAGGTCAAAATTGTATTCCGATTTGTTACCGAAGTCAAAAGCTCTGGGATATTTCAGGCTCACATAGGCTATGGTATGCCTGTCATTGGTGCTTTGGATGTTTTTAAGATTCAGTGTATTGGTAGCTTTTATTTCTGATTTATCCAGTGTATATGTGTGCTGAGTGGTCAGTCTGGGGTTGGTGAGCTTAGTATCCTTGAGCTGATTATTCCAGCTTATTTCCAGATTGGAAACATGATTGTTTTGTCCGGTTCTAAATTTTAATACCGGGGCCGGGCCTGTTTCTACCAACAGTGAGACATTAAGTGATGTCGTGGAAGCCTGCTGTAATCCACTGCCAAACCCTTCGCTGGGTTCAAACTGAGAATACCTGATGTCACCGTCAACATTTTTAAAAAATGAGCCACTATACACTACTTTTTCAGTATGCTGGTAGTATGGAAATGGAGTTAATGTGATATTGTTATAGTCAGGGTTAACTAATGTATACCTTAAGTTGCTTGTCTCGGGTGAGATAGTAAGAAAATAAGCATTAGTGTCAGATACAAATGAATATTCAGGATTAAAAAGGTCTTTTTGCCAGTCATCAAACAAAAGTGAATCCAGGCCTATGGTATTTTTTTCGCCATAAAATTCTATGTAATCATTGGCACCAAAATCATTATCACTGACAAAGATGGCTTGTTCGTTTCAAAGTTGATGAGTTTCAGTGCAGTGCCCTGTATACCGGATTGAGGAAGCCTGCAGCTGTCAGTTCTTCATAGGTAACTTTGTATATGCCGTTTTGTGCCACTTTTATTTTGAAATAGGTTTTGGCGGGATCTATCCACTCATTACCAAATTTTTGCTGAGCTTGTGTAACATGGCTGAAAGTAAACAGAACTGCAAATGATAAGAGTATTTTTCCAAAAGTATTCATATTAAAAAATATTATAATGTGTTTTTATTTATAAATGATATCTTAACGACAAAATTAATGCAAAAAATATGTTTGGCATGGAAAAAAATCAATTTTAACTAAAGATATACCATTTGTAGACGAAAAAAACCTGTTTCGGACACAGTTTCATGTAATTTTACTGGGCTCAATTATTTTCGATGACCAGCTTGAATCCAACGCCATGTATATTGTCCAATTTTATATGTTCATCTCCTGAAAGATATTTGCGCAGCCTGCTGATGAAGACGTCCATACTCCTACCCAGGAAGTAATCATCTTCTCCCCAAAGTTTTTCGAGGATGAGACTTCTTTTTACCACGTTGTTTTTATGGTCCAGCAGCATTTTGAGCAGATCAGCTTCTTTTTGTGTCAGGCTTCTGTTGGTTCCCTCCAGAGACAGGATCAGGTTTCTGTAATCAAAATTATAAGCACCTACTTTATACTGATCATTGACAGAGACGGATACGTATTTTCGGCGCAGGAACACTTCTATTTTGAGGATAAGCTCTTCTATGCTGAATGGCTTTGTGATATAATCATCTGCACCGATTCTGAGACCATGGATTCTGTCGTCTTTCATAGATTTGGCAGTGAGAAACAAAATAGGCACATTAGGATCTGTAGCCCGGATTTTTTCGGCTACGGCAAATCCGTCCATCTTGGGCAACATGACATCCAGTATACAAAGATCATAACTTTCATTGAAAAATGATTCGATGGCGCTTTCCCCATCCAAACAATGGTCTACTTTGTAGCCATGGAGCTCCAGATTGTCTTTGGTCACAAAACTCAATGTTTCGTCGTCTTCCACGTACAAAATTTTTGATTTTTCGCTCATACTTCTTTTGATTTTGGTATAGTAATAATAAATTCTGAACCCATTTTTGGTTCTGATTGAACTGCGATTTGCCATCCATGTGCAAGACAGATATTCCTGACATAAAACAAACCCAGTCCAAAGCCCTTGACATCATGAACATTGCCAGTAGACACCCTGTAAAATTTGTCAAAAAGTTTTTTCTGATGTTCTGCCTCGATGCCTATGCCGTGATCTTTAATACTAAGTAACACATCTTTGCCTGCATCGTTCAGAGATATTTCTACAATCGGAGATTCATTACTGTATTTTATAGCATTATCTATCATATTGGCTACTACATTGACAAAATGCAGCTTATCAGCGTTGATACTGACAGGAGAAATGTTGGAATTAAATGAAATATTTCCTTGCTTCATTTTCAGGGATTCATTGCTTATGATATCATTTAACGTTTGGTTGATCTCAAAGATTTCTTTTTTGAGTTCAATACTATCTTTTTCTAATCTGGCTACATTAAGTACTTTTTCCACTTGGCTGTTGAGACGCTGATTTTGTTCCCGTATTATCTGAATGTATCTGCTGAGTCGGGTGTCATTTTTCAGATTCTGATCATTGGCCAGAAAGTCAGAAGCAATCTTGATAGATGAGATAGGGGTTTTAAATTCATGGGTCATATTATTGATGAAGTCTTTTTGTAGCTCCGAAAGCCTTTTTTGTTCCATGATGACCCACATACTGTATAAAAAAAATACAATAGCCAGAATAGAAAGCAAAGTTAGTGTCAGTGTCATATTTCTGTTGGCCAATAAAAAACTTTCGCGTTTTGGAAACCTGACTACAAAATAATACACCAGGTTATTAAACTTTGGTAGTTTATTGGGGCGTTTGATTTCTTTTTCATCGGGATTTTCATTGCTGCAGTAATTGCCATATACCAGCTCGTCAGAGACACAATCATATACAGCATATTCAAAATCAATGTTGAGGGACTGTTTGTTCATTTCCTGCAGGAGGTATTGCTCGAGGAGTCCGGCGTCTATGGCGCTGTTGATATTGACGGCATAATAATTGGACGACCTACGCTGGATAAGGTTGGATTTTGGGAGCAATGTTTTTGTATATTTGGACATACGCTCGGCGACATTTCTGAGCACAATATTGACAGTCTGATCAAATTCCTTGTCTTTGATATCCCAGGTTTTCAGAAGCCAGTAGGACTGGACAAATATGATACCTATGATAGACAATCCTCCCAATATGATAAGTCTTCTGATTAAATTATTAGGCATTATGTCATTTTTTCTAGCCCAAAGATAAGAAGTTAAACGCAAAATTGACATATCTGAAGATATTTCCTAATTTTGAGCCCTTATGAGAGTTTTATTGATACATCAAAGAAGATTTTATTTATCCGGATGGCTTGTCCTGATGCTGTGTAGTATGGCATTGGCTCAAAGCAGGAGTAATCCCTTTGAGATCAAGCCAAGACTCAAAACTATGCAAATAGTGGATACGCTGATGCCGTCGCTGCCCACTAATGCCACAGTAAGTGGCAGCATTGATACGTTGGGTGCGGGTAGTGTAGATAGCTTGTCGGGTGTCCAAAAATCAGCTGTAGCCAACGGTGGCTCTCTCTCATCTGACAATCCCTTCGAAGTAGATCATGTGCCTATCAGGAGATCTCCTACAGCCAAACGAACAGAAAATCTTCAAAAACAAGCTGATAATACACAGGTGTCTAATGGTTTTTTATTCTGGTTTTGTTGCTGACATCCGGATTGCTGGCAGTAGTACTGAATTCAAAATCAAAAGCAGTAGGTATTCTGTTCAGATCTATTTTTAATGAAAACATGCTGAAACTTTTTCAGCGCGAAGAACAAACAAAGGTATCGACTTATCTGATATTGCTATACTTCATATTTATTGTCAATGTTGCAATTTATGTCTATCTGGTCAGTGCACATTTTGGAGGTCCAAAAGGTATATTCGTTTTTTTGATGATATTGCTGGGAGCGTTTATCGTGTATCTGGTCAGGCATTTAGGACTTTTTTTGTTCGGAAATACTTTTATGGTTGCAAAAAATACGGAGCTTTACAGTTTTACCATCATGGTTTTCAATCAGTTTGCAGGGGTAATATTGATAGGGATCAATTTTTTACTTGCATTTGGGCCGGAGGGTGTACAGGAATTCATGATTTGGGCATCTTTCATTTTTATAGGACTTTTAATACTTTTAAGGACATTCAGAGGAATATTTATTGTCTCCGAACATTTGGGGGATAGAATATTCCAAATTATTATTTACCTTTGTGCCTTCGAAATAGCACCTATCCTGATTTTAATTAAAACATTATTGAAATTCGGTTAAGCTTTTTCTTTTAAGGACGACAATAAGACAACTTGAAAAGTAGTTTTAAAAAAGGTATGACTGTAAAATTTATTAGCAAACTAATTGATTAAATGGCAAGTAAGAGCACCGCTTCTCAGATTGAACCCCAATACATCGAAAAACATAATCCCGTAAAATCTCTTTTAATTTCGCAGCCAAAACCAGAGGACAAGTCCCCTTACTACGATATGGAATTAAAATGGAATCTGAAAATAGATTGGAGGCCATTTATCCAGGTAGCGCCTGTCACAGAAAAGGAATTTCGAAAAAACAGGATAAGTCTGGCAGATTTTCCGTGTATCATTTTCAACAGTAAAGGTGCTGTGGATAATTTTTTCAGATTGGCGGAAGAGACCAGGGCCAGGATTTCACAGGATACAAGATATTTTTGTCTATCAGAGGCAATTGCCAATTATTTGCAAAAATTTATTCTTTACAGGAAGAGGAAGGTCTTTGTGGGAAAAAGGATGGCTGAGGACCTGGCACATTACTTTAATAAATACAAAAACGAAAAATTTCTATTACCGTGCTCTAATCTGGGCTCCACTGAAATCGTGAGTTATCTGGAAAAGATGAATATCAATCATACTGAGGTAGTGATGTACAATACTGTTTCGGCAGACTTGTCGGATCTTAGTGATGTGTATTATGATGTTTTGGCATTTTTTAGTCCACAGGGTATTCAGTCACTCTTCGAAAATTTTCCTGATTTTGCCCAAAACAATACAAGAATAGCGGTATTCGGCAATACTACCTGCAAGGCGGCAGAAGAAAAAGGTCTCTTTGTAAATATCAAGGCACCAACACCTGAAGCACCTTCGATGAATAAAGCATTGGAAAATTATATCATCAAAGCCAATGGCCCCAAATAATATATACGCTCTGTTTTTTCACCAAGTTGTGACAAGATGGATGTAAAATTTATACAAGCACTTGAAAAGAGACTGTACCAGGATCTGCCGGGGGCAGAAGTACAAAATATCATGGCGCCTGAAGGAAGTGAGAGATATCGGCAAGTGACGCAGGATCATAAGGTGGCATGCGTAATGGCTTTGTTGTTTCCCAAAGATAACGAATGGTACATCAGCCTTATAGAGCGCACAGACAGGCATCCCGATGACAAGCATGGTGGGCAGATCAGTTTTCCGGGAGGCAAACTGAATGAAAGTGATTGTTCATATGAAGATTGTGCTCTCAGAGAGACATATGAAGAAATAGGAGTTGCTCCCGAATCTATTGGTATTCTGGGTGGATTATCACCCGTTTTTGTGTATGTCAGCAATTTTCTCGTGCATCCTTTTGTAGGTTTCACTACCGAATATCCGAGATTTTCCAGGCAGGAATCAGAGGTTCAAAACATCATAGAGGTACCAGTCATGCATTTTATAAAGGCTAAGAATAAAGGCTTCGCTGATATAGAAATAAGGGATATAGTACTCAAAAACACACCCTATTATGATGTCAATGGACACAAACTATGGGGTGCAACAGCAATGATGATCAGCGAGCTGGAGCATATCATAAAAGAAATGTAACGTAATCCTCCTTGCTTATTGCCTCAAAAAGCTTCTGATACGCAATTTCCATTTTTACCTGAAAGTGTTTATAATTGGCACTGACTGAGAATACCTGCTTTCTCTTCATATTATATATAATTATTTCTATATCTTTGCCGTTTGAATATATTCCGGTATTATGAGACAATTTAAACGGTACCTTGTGACATCTGCCCTGCCTTATGCCAACGGTCCATTGCACATTGGGCACCTTGCCGGTGCGTATCTTTCGGCTGATGTCTATGTGCGGTTTCAGAGATTGATGGGTAAAGATATTCTATTCATTTGCGGCTCTGACGAACATGGTGCTGCCATCACCATCAAAGCCATGAAAGAGGGGGTGTCACCCCAACAAATTGTAGACCAATACCACGAAATATTTAAAGAAACATTTTCACGAATGGGTGTATCATTTGATATGTACCATCGCACATCAGCGCCTTTGCACCACGAAACATCACAGGAGTTTTTCAGCACATTGTACAACAAAGGTGAGTTTGACGAAAAGGAAACAGAGCAGTATTATGATGAGGAAGCTGGTCAATTCCTTGCCGACAGATACATCATGGGTACATGTCCGAAGTGCGGGCATACAGAAGCATATGGAGATCAGTGCGAAAAGTGTGGTTCGTCCCTCAATCCCACAGACCTGATAGACCCTGTATCCAAACTTTCAGGTAAAAAACCTATCTTAAAAAAGACCCTGCACTGGTATCTGCCACTGGATAAATATGAGTCATGGCTACGTGAGTGGGTAGAGACCGGAGTATGTGATGGTCAGCAGCTGCACGATCCTGAAGATTGGAAAAACCATGTCCTGGGACAATGTAAGTCATGGCTGGATGGAGGGCTGCAGCCCAGAGCTATGACAAGAGATCTCGACTGGGGTGTGGATGTACCGGATGATATCAAAGGACATGAAGGCAAAAAGCTCTATGTCTGGATGGATGCTCCTATAGGATATATATCATCTACCAAACAATGGGCTAAGGACCATAAAAAGGATTGGAAAAAATACTGGCAGAACCAGGAAACAGCACTTATACATTTTATAGGAAAGGACAATATAGTCTTCCACTGTCTAATCTTTCCCGCTATATTAAAAGCACATGGAAATTATATACTTCCTGTCAATGTACCCGCCAATCAGTTTATGAATCTCGAAGGCCGCAAGATATCCACCTCCCGCAACTGGGCAGTATGGGTCCACGAGTACCTGAATGAAATCCCCGACAGGCAGGATGAACTCAGATATGTGATGATAAAAAACATGCCGGAGCAAAAAGACAGCGAGTTTACCTGGAAAGGATATCAGGATGCCAATAATAATGAGTTGGTCAATAATCTGGCCAATTTTGTCAACAGGGTAATCGTGCTTACCCACAAATATTATGATGGCAAAGTTCCGGACTTTGATGAGTCGATAGATCTTGTCGGGCCGGACGGACCTATGGAGTCTTCTTATCATGACTCTGAAATGCTCAGATTATTCGATGATATTCATGAAATGTGCGACTACATACGTGCTTATGATTTCAGGTCTGCACTCAGAGTACTGATGGATATTTCTACCAAAGGTAATCAGATATTGCAATTTAATGAACCCTGGAAAGCTATCAAAGAAGATCCGGACACAGTCAAAGTAGTGATGAATCTTTGTTTACAGTATGTGGCTGCCATTGGTGTCATATGCAGACCATTTATGCCCTTCACCTCGGACAAAATAAGAATATTGCTCAACCAGAAAGCCATAGTGGAAAAAGGTGAACTCGAAAAAATGCTGGACGTACTGTCTGAAGGGGATTGCCTGCTCAAAAAGGGACATAAAATCGGACAAGCAGTACATCTATTCACCAGGATAGACGACGAAGTCATACAAAAGCAAATGGCGAAACTTCAATCTACTCTCGTGGAGGATACGGCTCCGGAGGTACCTGATCAGCCTTCTGTAGCAGAAGCAATCAAACCGGTCGTTTCTTACGAAGATTTTGTAAAAATGGATATCCGTACTGCTACCATCATCGCAGCGGAAAAAATAGAAAAGGCAGATAAATTGTTGAAATTGACCCTGGATCTGGGCTTTGAACATCGTACGGTGGTCTCAGGTATTGCACAGCATTACACTGCAGAGCAAGTGGTCGGTCGCAAAGTGAGCCTGCTTGCCAACCTGGCTCCACGCAAAATGAAGGGAGTAGATTCTCAGGGTATGATATTGATGGCAGAGAATAGTAACGGCAAACTGAGTTTTGTCAGTCCTGACGATCATTGGGAAAATGGACAATCCATCAAATAATGATACAGGCAGAAACAATCCTTAAAAAACACCGGCTGAGAGTGACTCAGTTCAGAGTGGATGTAGTAGAAATATTTGCCTCTGCCGGCAGAGCACTGTCCTCTCCTGATATTGAAGAAAAATTGAAGGATGCTGACAGGATCACACTTTACAGAACTTTAAAAAGCTTTGAGGATAAGGGAATCATTCATAAGGCCATAGATGGTACCATTGTTCAGAAATACGCCCTGTGCGAAGCTCATTGTGATGAACATCATCATCACGACGAACATGTACATTTCCATTGTGAAAGCTGCGAAAATACTTTTTGCCTTGAACGTGTGTTTGTGCCAAAGGTTGACTTACCAGCTGGATTCAGCGTAACCCAAACCAATATGATCGTTCATGGTATTTGCGAAAAGTGTAAATAACTCTTACTTTCCATTACCACTCAGCACCTGGATAAGCTCTTTGCATAAACTGCATGTCAGCAAGGATAAAGCCTAAATGCTCCGTATGTAAGCCGGATTTGCCTCCTTTTTTCGAAAAATACTTTTCAGGTTTCATTAAAGTAGCTGTTTTTATGACTTCAGAAAATCTGATTTCAGCATTGCGCTTAACTTCTGTCAGGTCAGGACTTATTCCTTTTTGAGTACAGTATTGCTCGTAGCTTTCAGGTAAAAAGAATTCTTCAAAGTATGGTATTAAATTGTCCAGTGCTATTTGCACTTTTTGGTGGCTTTCGTCAGTACCATCGCCCAGTCTTACCACCCAGTCTGATGAAAATGTCAGATGATAACTCGCTTCTTTGATACTTTTTTAGCCACAGCTGCCAGTCTCGTATCCTTGCTACTGATCATGCCTTCCAGATGATAATAATGCCAACAGTCAAACATGAATTGACGCATCATTGTATCAGCCCAGTTGCCATTAGGAAGCTCTGCCAGCAGGACATTTTTAAAGGCCCGAACATCTCTTTTCATAGGATAGTCATCTTCGTGCAGGTCTTCCGTCTCTGCCAGATAGTGATAGTAATTTCGGGCTTCACCTATGAGATCCAGGGCAATATTGGTCAGCGCAATGTCCTGCTCCAGCACCGGGCCATGACCACACCACTCACCTAATCGCTGTCCAAGAATCATGGAGCTGTCAGCCATTGAGAGAATAAAATCTTTAACTTCTTTTTCCATTTTTACATATGTTTCAGTGCGTCAGGCAATTTGTAAAATGTAGGATGCCGGTATATCTTGTCTTCGGCAGGATCGAAGAGGGCTTCACTTTCATCCGGGTTGCTGGCAGTAATGTTTTTGGCTTCTACAACCCATATGCTGATACCTTCATTGCGCCGGGTATAAACATCTCTGGCATTTTGTATGGCCATATGAGCATCAGCTGCATGAAGGCTTCCTACATGTTTGTGATTGAGTCCATTTTTGGATCGGATGAAGATTTCATAAAGTGGCCAGTCGTTCATGGTATTATTTTTTAATGAATAATTTTATTAATTGGGACAAATAGCTGGTATAGTCAATATTTTCCCCAGATTGCTCACATGGTTTAAAAAGCAAGTATTATCAGGACTTCGCATTAATAAACCTTTAAAACTGTTTTCCACATAGACGTCACCAGTTGCAATAAGATTATGGTTAGCAGGCAAAGTATTGATGGGAATGGTAGTCAAAGCACCAAAGTCGTTCAGATTTAAAGCCCAATATTTACCATTTGGAGTTTTAAAGATGATTTTAGACCCATTATTTTCCATATTCAGGCTCGAATTTTTTACAGTAACCATATTTACGGATAAATTTGTAATCAGCGTTACCGTGATCTGACCTGAATTATTGACATTAAGTCTGTACTTTGTTCCATTGGGGCTAACGAGAATGACACCATTGACGGATTGTTCGATGACAATACTTTCATTATGTTTGATATAAGGCGTATAGTTGGAGGGCAAAGCGATGTTCACTGCTGCCAGTGCATCTATCCTGCCATATCCATAGGTATTGTTGGGAATAGAAGTGCCGGGTACGCCATTGCAGGACTGTGTGGAGGTAGTAAGATTTACGGCTGTGTGCTCTATGATATCTTCTATCTTATCCACCTCGCCGGCCAACTCAGGATTGGCTGAGATGATGAGTGCTACCAAACCTGCCACATGTGGACCTGCCATGCTGGTACCCGGCCAGTTGGCAAAATTTCCATCTTTGAGACATGATCTTACATCAACACCAGGAGCTGAAATATTAGGTTTGAGTCGGTTAGAACCATCCACACTAACTGCACCGCGACTACTGAATCCGGCTATCCCATCTGAGCTATTGGTGGCACCTACACTAAAACTTCCGCTAAATATAGCAGCGGGATCGTTGACTGTGTTACAATTGGGACCTGAGTTGCCTGCCGAAACAACAATGACACAACCTGCAGTCCTAAGAATATTTAAAGCGGACTCCATGGTGGCGAAGTTAGTAGAGTTACAACCTTCAACTGTAGGGCAGCCCCAGGAATTATTGATGACATGCGGCATTTTAGTAGGATCTCCTGCTCCACCTGCTACCGGATAAGGGGCTAAAAACCACTCAAAACATTCCGTGTAGGTGGTTAATGTTCCATATCCATTTTCCATATTTCTGCATCCTATCCATTTGGCTCCCGGAGCGACACCGATTTCATTTCCCATATCGTCTATATGGCCCACCATGGTGCCCATAGTATGCGTTCCGTGGTTATTATCATCACATGGTATTGTGCTATTAAACCCACAGGAATTGCTGCCTCCACTCATAGGATTATCCATGTGTATGGCATCGTGCCAATTGTAATCATGATTAGCAGTACTTCCATTCCAGCCACGATATTTACTTTTGATAGTGGACACTTCCCAAGCATACCCGGTGTCCTGTCCACCTATGACTACGTTTTGTCCATTGTATCCCAGTGCCCATACAGAGGGCGCTCCTATGTGCGTCACATTCCATATGGGCAATCTCGAATCGTTAGTTGACCGATCCGTTTCAGGCATCTCCAGCATTTTAAAACTTCCGTCCTCAATGATTTCCCTTACATCATCGCGTTCGGCTATTTGCCTTATCATTTCCATATCAGCTTCTGCAGATATCATATTTACAATGTAAAAACTTCTGTGAGGAACATTTTTAGATTTTAAACCACTGAAGTAAATTTTTCTGAGAATGTAGGGCTGTAACTGTCAAAGTGTTATACACATAAATAGCCTTGGCATCTTTCCCTTTGATATGGAGGGCATCTGAGACATCGGCCTGCTCTGTCATCAATATGACCACATTTTGTAATTTATCAGGATGAGCTTTTAAAAGTTTAATATCTATTTTACTGCCTGGCTGTGCACTCAAGATCAGTAGTAAGTGAAGTAAAAGAACCGTGAAAGTAAAACGCATATTTTGAAAGATATTTTATTAGTTATGCAACTGCAACATCAGAAAGCAAACGATTTTTTTGTTTTTCGGCATATGCCACGGAGGCTTCCCGCACCCACGCGCCTTCTTCGTGTGCTTTTACTCTCGCTGCCAGTCGCTCCTTATTACAAGGACCATTACCGGCTACTACCTGGAAAAACTCATCCCAATCTATAGGTCCAAAGTCATATTGACCACGTTTTTCATTGTATTTCAATAACGGATCAGGAAGCGAAATCCCTAATATCTCCGCTTGTGGTACAGTAGCATCTACAAACCTTTGTCTAAGTTCATCATTGGATAATCTTTTGATTTTCCATTTAAGAGATTGAGCACTATTAGGTGAGGCATCATCATTGGGCCCAAACATCATCAGAGACGGCCACCACCATCTGTTGACTGCATCCTGAACCATCTCCTTTTGTGCTTCAGATCCCTTACACATGGTCAGCAATATATCATATCCTTGTCTCTGGTGGAAAGACTCTTCTTTACAAATTCTGACCATCGCCCGCGCATATGGACCATATGAAGTTCGGCATAATGCTACCTGATTCATAATAGCAGCCCCATCCACAAGCCATCCTATAGCGCCGATATCTGCCCAAGACAGGGTAGGGTAATTGAAAATACTGGAGTATTTTGCTTTGCCGGTGTGCAACTGTTCTATCAGTTCATCCCTATTAATGCCTAAGGTTTCGGTGGCTGAATAGAGGTACAAACCATGGCCGCCTTCGTCCTGTACCTTGGCCAGCAAGGCAAGTTTTCTTTTTATACTTGGGGCTCGGGTAATCCAGTTGCTCTCCGGCAGCATACCCACAATCTCAGAATGTGCGTGCTGAGAAACCTGTCTGATCAGTGTTTTTCGATAGGCATCCGGCATCCAGTCTCTTGCTTCTATTTTCTCTTCTTTGTCTATCCTGAGCTGAAATCTCTCTTCCATTGAATATGTGCTGTCCATGTCGCGCTATATTTATATGTATAAAATGATATTTTGATAAAAGTGTTGGGAAAATAGGGCTAATTATTTAGTGATTTGAGGATAAATGTGGTCAATTCTGATTCCAGTTCCTCCTTTGGGTATTTATTGGTGGCAGAATATGACCAACTAATCATTTTGATAATAATGTTGAATACTATTTCCGTATTGACAAACTCAAATTTACCTTCCTTCCTGCCTTCGGACAATATTTTCTTGAATTTTTTTTCATAATCTTTTCTGGCTTCGATAAACTGGCCCATCACTGGCTCTTGCAGGAATTTCCATTCGTCATTAAAGACAGTAGCGGATGCCGGAATATCGTAGGCGATGGAAAGGTGCAGGTCTATGAGAGCTTTCAGTTTTTTGCGTGGAGAGATATCCATGAAGTATATGTCATTCATACCGGCTGTAAATCTGTCTGCACAGGTCATACATATATCACTTAGCAAGTCCTCTTTTGATCTGATATGGCTGTATATACTGGATGGTTCCAGGCCCACTTTAGCAGCAAGATCTCTTATAGAAGTGGCCTTATATCCTTTGTCTTTGAATAACTCCGCAGCGGCAGAGATGATGAATTGTTTTTTATTGGCGATTTCTGTTTTCATTACTAGGTTATTTCTGATCAAAATCAACATACACTTGAGGTGACCTGGGATGGGTCTGACATAATAAAACATAACCAGCATTGAGTTCATCAGGCTCCAGGGCATAGTTGAGGTCCATGATGACATCGCCTTCTGTAATTTTAGCTTTACAAGTACTGCATACCCCACCTTTGCAGGCATAAGGCAGGTCTGCTCCACAGGCAATGGCAGCATCCAGCATATTCTGACTTCCATATGCAAGAGAAAACTCAAAGATATCTCCGTCTATCTGTATGGTGACATCGCATTCTTTTTCTTTTTCAGTTTCGGTCAGAGCATTTACGGCAGGGTTGTTGCTTTGGATACCATCGGTATTAAAAAGTTCAAAATGGATTTTTCCGCAGGAACATTGAGCTCTGAGAGTGCTTCTTTTACATCAAAGATCATCTCGTTGGGACCACATAACAAGAAGGCATCGGCAGTATGCACATCTATCAGGAACTTGCACATATCCATGCATTTCTTTTTATCTATCCGACCAAACAGGAGTGGTATACCTACTTTTTCTCTTGTAAAAATATGGTGAATGGCCAATCTGTCCATGTATTTGTTTTTCAGCGATTCCAGTTCTTCTCTAAAGATGATCGAAGCCACATTTCTATTGCCATATATGAGGGTAATATGGGTAGAGGGGATGCTGAAAAGCAAGTGTTTATTTATTTGCCATGATAGGGGTAATGCCGCTTCCTGCAGCAAAAAAACATAGTTTCGGATGACATGCTTTATTGTAAAATTGCCAGCCGGTGGCAAAACTTCGAGCTTGTCGCCTATCCTGAGATCGTGATTGGCAAATGTGGAAAACCTTCCTCCTTCTATTTGCTTGACGGCAATACTTACTTGATTTTCAGAAGGGGCAGTACAGATGGAGTAAGACCTGCGCAATGATTCACCGCCTATAGTATGCCTGATGGTGAGATATTGCCCCGCAAGGTATTGAAATTCTGTTTTTAACTCTTCAGGAATTTCAAAGGTAATGATGACACTGTCCCTGGTCGGCCGGCCTATATCGCGGATTGCGAGTTTATGAAAATGCATTGCACTCATACAAAACGAACATTTGTTCGCAAAGATAACAGGCAAAATCCAGATTTCAGATATTTGTTGTAAAAATGTTTTTTACTTATATGTCGGTCTAAATAAAAAATGGTTTGGAGGGTGTAGTATTTATTATTATGGCTCAGCAGTCAGCTATACAAAACAAATGCAACAAATTGCGGATAACTCTGTGAATTTCATGTAAAAGAAAATTTTGATCAACATAAAACAATAAGTTATATTTAAAAATATCAAAAATGTGACGACAAAGTGAAGAACCAGCAGGGGTCAGCTTGCGGATAAACATTGGTGTCAAATATCTAAAATAACTTTGACTCCAGTAGCTTATTGGTTTTCAAAAACTTTAAAGTCTAAACCTTAAAGGTTCAGGTTTCCCTAATCCAGCAAATGGATTATTGATTACATCTTTTAGTAAAAGTTTAATTTTTACCTATCGTTTTTAGTATCATTATTTGATTTATATTCTTCCAATTGTCGTTTTGCTTTTTCAGAAAATCTTACTTCCATTACATTATAGGTTATCAACATCAATCACTGTATATCTCCCAGCTTCAACCTCTTCTTTAGCTTTCATTACATCATGAACAAATTCCGGATTATAAATTTCCTTTTTTACATCTTCAAACTCAATCTCCATTTTTTTTAACACTTCCTTCAATGCTTCTTTTTGAGCCTTATTTTTTGGTTTTACTATGATATCGTTCATGTGTTACTAATTTTAGATTATAAAGATATAAAATAGGTTCCATTCTAAACCTTATAGGTTTCAGAAACCCATAAGGTTTTTGCTATTTTAACTTCATCTGTGCAAAATACGGATGTTCAGGATTAACTATGAGTTCTTGTCTCAAAGGATGTACCAAAACGTCCATATCTTCAAGCGGAATCGCACCGAGTAAGGGTTCATTTTGTCCTTCAAGTACCATAGCATCGACATTACATCTCCGATTTTTAAATTTTATTTCGACAGGGCCTACTACATCATATTCTACCACTCTTCCATCGGCCAGTTGTCCTTTTCTCTTTTCAATAAATGGTAAGCCTAACTGTTCTTGAATTGTTTCATTGATACATAAATAATATGACCCCGTATCCACAAGGATGTTAATATTCATTCGCCTCACTTCATCTTTTTCAATCAAATTGCGTTTAGACAAAACTAAATCACTACCGTTTATTATTTCTATTTCAGCATATACCAAGCCCATTATTCAACTTTTTTTTTACAACAAATCTTAAACCTTTTAGGTTCCAAACCTTATAGGTTTCTCCTTATTTCCTTATTGGCGTTTCAAATTTAATTGAAACAGGAAAATCATATTGCAATTAGAAATTGCAATGCCAATAAGCTACTCCAGATCCAACTGATTCTGCACCAACTCCCAATACTTCCCTCGCGCCTCTACCAACTCCCTATGTGTACCTGTCTCTACGATTCTTCCTGCATCTAGTACTACTATGCTATCTGCATTTTTGACGGTACTCAATCTGTAGGCTACTACGACTACGGTTTTGCTTTGGAAAAACTGATTGAGATTTTCCATGATGATGCGTTCATTGGTAGCATCCAGCGCATTGGTAGCTTCGTCAAAAACAAATATTCCGGGTCTTTGTACACTGCACGGGCTATCAGGATACGCTGTCGTTGTCCCTGTGATACGCCGTTACCTTTAGCACCGATCATCGTATTGTATGACAATGGCATACTATACACAAAGTCCTGAATATTCGCCACATGTAGTGCTCTGTCCAGCTTAGTAAAACTGATGACATCATCGCTCTCGGCTATATTATTGCCTATGGTATCTGAGAATATATATCCATCCTGCATCACGGTCCCACATTTGGCCCGCCAGGCAGATTTATTGATTGCAAGTAGTGGGATGCTGCCCACAGACACTTTGCCTTCAGTAGGTGGATAGAAACCCAACAATAACAGAGCAGTGTTGTCTTGCCACTGCCGCTTGCGCCTACAATGGCGGTGACCTTGCCGCAGGGATAGTGAGATCGATGCCCGAGTACTTTGCGGGACAATGGGGAATAAGCAAATCCCACTTTGTCTAATGATATCGCTGCTTCGCCAGGTATCTCAGAGATGGTCTGTACTTGTGGATCTTCTTCTGGAGTAACGTCCGTGACCTCTGCCATACGGGTGAGCGAGATGCGGGCATCCTGTGAACTACGGAAAAAATTTAAAATATTGTCCAAAGGAATATTAAGTTGTCCAACAATATATTGTATAGAGACTAATGTTCCTAAAGTTATATTACCTGATATTACAGATTTTGCTGCTAAATAGGATATTAAGACATCTTTTAACCTATTTAAAAATAAGGCTCCAAAATCCTGATATTGCTTAAGTTTAAGAGAATTTGTTTGAACTCTAAACAATAATGCTTGAACATCTATCCATTTCCAACGTCGCTTTTTTTCACTACCCTGAAGTTTTATTTCCTGCATTCCATATATCAATTCAATTAAGGTTTGTTGATTGTCGAAACTTGTTGAAATGCTTGATAATCCAATCTTTCCCTTTGTTTCGTGAAAAGCCAAATCCATAAGACATACAAAATACTGAATATTATCAAAACAATGAAAAATAACCGTCATAATAAAAACAATATACATGCAAAATTATAAGGGTCAAAAACGAATAAAATATATTAATCATTGAACCTGTAAGAAAGATTCAACTCTATCATTATCCTAATTCTCTGCAAGGTCACCTACATTTTTGCTATCAAAATAGCTAATAGGTAATTTCATTAAAGTACTCAAAAGTCTGATACAATATGTACATTTACTCTTTTGCCAACCTGTAAACATTATCCAGATTGGATAAATTGCACAAAAGTCTGACTGATAAATATTAACAT
>JADKCF010000030.1 GCA_016714765.1 Saprospiraceae bacterium
ACCTTCAGAATTCGCTTTCACCAAAAATCCGCCAAAGTCGGGAATTTTTTGATAGATTTCTTCCATTTTGTTATTCCACCAGGCTATGACTTCCGGATTCAGAGGGTCTGCTGTTTTTATCCCTCCCAGCTCCATGGGCGCATTAAATCTGGCTGTCAGAAATATTTTGATACCGAATTTTCGAAAAACATTGGCCAGCGCTGCGGCTTTATCCAAATAATCAGACCGTAAAACGATGGCATTGGCATTCACATTAGTGACGACAGTGCCATTGATACCAATAGAAGCATTGGCCAAAGCATAATCCCTCATACCGTTTATCCAGATAATCAGGTAACTCATGCCAGTTGAATATGGAAAAACCTGCATAACCTCTTTCCACCGTCCTGTCTGTATTGTCCCAGTGATTGAGCAGGCGCAATTTCACTTTAGGCGTCTCCGTAATATGTATATTTCTGATATTCTCCTTTCTATGTATCAGACCCAAAAGATGTAATGCACCATACAACAAACCTCTGGAAGTTTGTGCCTCAATTTTGATGGATTGCAGATCAGAAGTGATAATAAACCCTTCCTCATTATCGAGTTTGGCAGTAGGATGGAGCTGCAAAACGAGTTGATTTTTTTTCACATATTCTACAACATGGATGGGTTTTCCCAATAGAATAGTCAGTTTGCTTTCCAGGATTTTTAAGGTGTTGTTATACACCGGATCATTGCTGAAAGGGAGGGCAGATATACTTTGAATAAATGCGTACTGAGATTTGATGACCGACTTTTCATGTGTTGTGTAACCCAGCCATAAATCATAACCATTTTGGCAATAGGGCTTCACATTAAGCCCAAACAAAAACACAAGCATCCATACAATATACCTCATGATGCAGCATTTCGGTATTTAAGAGAGGACTTTCTGACGATGAGCTCAGAATTAATAATGATAGTAGAAAGCTGATTGACATTAGACTTACCCTGCAAATGATCAATCAACCTGGAAGCCGCTACCTCACCCATCAAAAAACCAGGATAGTCAATGGTGGTGAGCTCGGGTTCGACTATCTGGCTGATTACATCATTATTAAAACCTATTACTGCTATGTCGTCCGGAACAGCGATTCCATGTTCTTTGAGTTTTTTCATAAAAACAGCTGCCGTAAGATCGTTGGTGACAAATGCTGCATCAGGTATAGGGTTTAGCCCCATGATTTGTATCGCAGCTTCGGCACCTGACACAGCATTCAGATCATTGATGATGACTAAATCTTCTTTAAAATCAAGACCCGCATCCAGTAAAGCATCTTTGTATCCCTTAAACCGCTGGCTATAAACATTTCTTTGCTGAGTACCTGTAATAATAGCTATACGCTTGCATCCCTGGTCTATAAGGTGTTTTGTAGCAATATATCCACATCTGTAATTGTCGATAATCACTTTGGTACTGTCCATACTCTCGTCAACTCGGTCAAAAAATATAAGCGGTATGTTTTTTTCCTTGAACGGTTCGAAATGACTCAAATCATTGGTGTCGAACGCCAAAGAAGCAATAATTCCGTCCACCCTTTTGTGAAAAAGATTATTGGTGTTTTTGATTTCTTTAGCCATTTTTTCTGATGAGTGTGCAATAATAATATCATAACCAGCTTCCGTCGTAATTTTTTCTATCCCCCCTAGTACGGAGTTGGTAAAAGAAGACACCAATTCATGAATAATGACGCCAATGGTGTGGGAGTTTTGATTTCTGAGATTTTTTGCAAAATTATTATTCCGGTAACCCAATTCCCTTGCAGTTTCCTGAATCTTTTTTCTGGTCTTTTCACTAATAGAGGTATTATTATTTAATGCTCTGCTGACTGTTGCTGTAGATATGTCCATTTGTCGGGCAATATCGTAAATAGTAACATCTTTTTTATCAAACATGTGCAATCTGTTGCATTAATTAAATACTATATGGCAAACAAGGCAATCCATCCACAAACATAACTAAATTCTACAAATTTCCCAAATTAATTACTTAAATAGGCACAAATAAAATTATAATATTTCAAATAGTTGATAATCATAAAAATATATAATAAAAATTATAGTAACTTATATTTAACTATATTAAAGTGTTTTATAAATATATAAAAATATTATTTAAAATAAATAATGCAACTGATTACATCATTCCGTTTTGTTTTGTAGGTTTGCTTAAAGATTGACACAGATGTTGCACTTTATCATTATTTTACGCCCTATAATTTCAAGCAATAATGTACTCTATAGGATATGATTTAGGAAGTTCTTCAGTAAAAGCATCTATTGTTAAAATAGATACAGGAAATGTCGTAGCTATAGGCAAGTATCCGGAATCTGAAATGCACATGGAAGCGAAATATCAAGGATGGGCAGAACAAGATCCTGAAATGTGGTGGGAAAGTATATGTATTTTGACCAAAACATTGCTATCAGAAAATAAAATTGATGCCAAACTCATATTGTCTATAGGTATTGGTTATCAAATGCACGGTTTGGTTTTGGTAAATAAAAACCTTAAAATCATTCGTCCTTCCATTATTTGGTGTGATAGTCGAGCAGCTCAAATCGGAGAGAAAGCTTTTAAAGATTTGGGCAGCGACTATTGTCTTGGGCATTTGCTCAATTCTCCAGGCAATTTCACAGCTTCCAAACTAAAATGGGTGAAGGAAAATGAGCCTGACCTCTTTGAAAAAGTACACAAATGGATGCTGCCAGGTGATTTTGTGGCCATGAAATTTACAGACGAAATCAAAAGTACGGTATCAGGATATTCGGAAGGAATGTTTTGGGACTTTAAACAAAATTCCACTGCTGATCATCTTCTTAACTATTATGGAATACCCGAGGAAATGATGCCTCAATTGGTAGATACATTTTCCATACAAGGTCGCGTTACAACCGCTGCTGCCGAGATGAGTGGATTGGCAAAAGGTACACCAGTCACATATCGAGCAGGAGACCAGCCTAATAATGCTATGGCCTTGAAAGTTTTGCATCCTGGTGATGTAGCTGCTACCGGGGGTACTTCAGGTGTGGTATATGCTGTTACAGATAAATTAGATTATGATCTACAGTCTCGAGTAAATGGTTTTGCACATGTCAATCATAAACTTGATCAAAATAGAATTGGCCAATTATTATGTATCAATGGTTGTGGTATTTTGTATGCATGGATGCGAAAACAAATAGCTGCTATAGGCCAGACTTACCAAACTATGGAAGAGCAATTAAAAGATATTCCTGTGGGTTCAGAGGGACTTATAATTTTACCTTTTGGAAATGGAAGTGAACGTATTCTGAATGATAAAATGATAGGTGCTCGTATTGACAATCTGCAATTCAACAGACATACACAAGCGCACCTTTTCAGAGCAGCACTGGAGGGAATCGTTTTTTCTTTTGCCTATGGTATGGAGATTCTAAAAACAATAGGCATTACACCTTCCACCATCAAGGTGGGCAATGACAATTTGTTTTTGTCTGATACATTTTCATCTTCTTTAGCCAATTTACTTCAGTGCAATATAGAAATGTACGACACCACAGGGCCGTAGGAGCTGCCAAAGCAAGTACTGTTGCAATCGGTATTTACAGTAGTATAGATGAAGCAATTGATGATATGAAGCCGATTAAAATGACTGAATATAAATCTGAAAATAGTCGATATCTAGACGCTTATGGACAATGGTCACACCAATTGAACAATTTGATTAAATAACAAAAATACAAAATATAAAAATAACGTGAGCACATACTTTAACAACATCCAAAAAATTAAATTTGAGGGCAGAGATTCCAAAAATCCTTTGGCTTTCAGATGGTATGACGAGAATCAAATCGTTCATGGCAAAAGCCTGAAAGACCATTTCAGATTTGCAGTATCTTATTGGCACAGCTTATGTGGCGGCGGAGGTGATCCTTTTGGAAGTCCTACAAGACCGATGCCTTGGCTGGCCTCAAATGATCCTATAAAGCAAGCAAAAGATAAGATGGACGCTGCGTTCGAATTTATCTCAAAACTGGGTGTACCTTATTACTGTTTTCATGACATCGACCTGATAGATGAGGGTGACTCTATAGCAGAGTATGAAAGAAGAATGCAAATCATTACTGATTATGCCAAAGAAAAACAAAAAGAAACAGGTATCCAATTGCTTTGGGGAACAGCCAATTTGTTTTCGCACCCAAGATATATGAATGGTGCATCGACCAATCCTGACTTTCATGTAGTGGCAAGAGCAAGTGTACAAATCAAAAATGCGATAGATGCTACTATCAAATTGGGTGGTCAGAATTATGTCTTTTGGGGTGGGCGTGAAGGTTACATTTCACTGATCAATACTGATATCAAAAAGGAATTGGATCATCTGGCAAGATTTCTGACCATGTCCAGAGATTATGGTCGTAAAAATGGGTTCACAGGAAAGTTCCTCATCGAACCCAAACCTATGGAACCCTCAAAACATCAGTATGATTTTGATGCTGCAACAGTCATTGGATTTTTGAGAGAGTATGATTTGATGGATGATTTTGCACTGAATCTAGAAGTCAATCACGCAACATTAGCAGGCCATACCATGGAACACGAAATGACCATAGCTGCCAATGCCGGAATGCTGGGAAGTATGGATGCCAATAGAGGTGACTATCAAAATGGTTGGGATACAGATCAGTTCCCTATAGATATTTATGAGTTGACCCAAATGATGCTGGTATTTTTGGAGAGTGGAGGATTTAATACAGGCGGAATCAATTTTGATGCAAAAATCAGAAGAAATTCAACAGATCTAGAAGATTTATTTATTGCTCACATTAGTGGTATGGATGCGTTTGCTCGTGCACTAATCATTGCTGACAATATCATCAAAGATTCTCCATACATTAAAATGAAAAAAGACCGTTACAGCAGCTTCGATACAGGTAATGGCGCATTATTTGCCAGTGGTCAATTGACCCTGGAAAACTTGGCCAAGATTGGATCTGCTAACGGGGAACCAAGTCTAATAAGTGGAAAACAAGAGCGTTACGAACAATTAATTAATATGTACATTTAAATGCCCATCGGTATACTGGCTTGGAGTAAAGGGATGAGTTAGCCATTCAGCTTCAGTCATATTTTATTTTAAATGCATCGCGTCATGAAGCCCACCATACTCACATATCTGTTTATAGTATTTTTTAGCTTTAATGCTGCCAGTCAGGTGCGACTGCCAAAATACATCAGTGATGGCATGGTCCTTCAAAGAGACAAACCTATAAAAATATGGGGATTTGCAAGTCCGGATGAAGAGGTAATAGTAAGATTTGCCAATAAAGAATATGCTTCAGTGTCCACCACAGACAGTATATGGTCAGTGACGCTTCCTTCACAAATGGCAGGTGGGCCACACAATATCTCCATTATGGGTAGTAATCAGTTGATGGTCAAAAATGTACTTATTGGCGATGTGTGGCTTTGTAGTGGACAGTCCAATATGGAATTGCCTATAGAAAGACTCAAAGATGCCTATCCGGAATTGTACCGATCTGCGAGAAATCCGATGATCAGACAGTTTAATGTACCAAAAGAATATGATTTTAATATAGAAAAAAAAGATTTTTCGGGTGGTTCGTGGATAGAAGTCAGTCCATTGACGATTAAAGATTTTTCGGGTGTCGCTTACTTCTTTGCCTCCAAGGTGTTTGAAAGCGAAAAGATTCCAATCGGATTGATCAACAGTGCTTTGGGAGGATCACCTGCGCAATCTTGGATAAGTGAAGAAGGTCTGAAAAAGTTTCCGGAATATTTAGATATAGTTTATAAATACAGGGATAAAAAATATATTGACAGTATCAAAATTTATAACGACCGTCGATACCGAACCTGGTATAAAAAATTGAATGAAACTGATGAAGGATTAAAAAATCTTTGGCAAAAGTCTGATACAGATCGTACATCCTGGAGAACCGTAAATATGCCTTCATTATGGAGTAGTTTTGATCTAAATATGAAACCCGGAGCCATTTGGCTGCACAAGACATTTGAAGTTAATAAAAAAAATGCAAACCAGGCGGCCAGGTTATTCTTGGGATGTATTGTAGATGCCGATTCAGTGTATATAAATGGGCAATTTGTAGGTACTACTTCTTACCAATATCCACCCAGGAAATATGACATACCTGAAACTTTGCTCAGACAAGGATTGAATGAAATTACTATTCGTGTCATAGACGAAAATGGTCTTGGCGGATTTGTAAAAGATAAACCTTATGAATTAGTTTTCAAAGACAAAAGCAGGATCAATCTCGAAGGCGAATGGCAATACAAAGTAGGCTGCGAAGTGGTCAAAATTGAACCACATGTATTTATCCAGTGGAAACCATTGGGCTTATACAATGCTATGATTCATCCACTTTTTCACTATCCGATCAAAGGCATGCTATGGTATCAGGGCGAATCCAATGTTGGTAAACCGCAAGAATATTATGCATTGATGGACAAACTCATCAGCAATTGGCGGGAAGGATGGAATAATCCTGATTTACCGTTTTATTACGTGCAATTGGCCAATTTTTTAGAAGCCAAAGAAATGCCTGCTGAAAGCAATTGGGCAGCGATGCGCCAACAACAATTAGACATGTTGAGAATTGCTCATACAGGTATGGCGGTGACTATAGACATCGGGGAATGGAATGATATCCACCCATTAAACAAAAAAGATGTGGGCGAAAGATTGGCGCTACACGCTCTAAAAAATCAATATGCAAAAAAAAATATCATCATTTCCGGCCCATTGGTAAAAAAACATGATGTCAGTAAAAATAAGGTGACTTTGAAATTTGATTTTGTTCAAAAAGGCATCAAAAAAGTAAACTCTTTAAAATATTTTGAATTGGCTGGCGATGATAAAAAATTTGTAAAAGCAAATACTGTCATCAAAGGTAAGACCATCGTTTTGCAAAGTGTTCAAATTGCAGCTCCAAGATATGTACGATATGCCTGGGCCGACAATCCTGAATACGTCAATTTTTTCAATACAGAAGGTTTGCCGGCGTCACCTTTTGAGTTGAAATTAGATTTTTAAGCATTACAAAATAGACAATGAACAAATATACCATCGGGCTTGATTTTGGAACAGATTCAGTACGTGCATTGGTCGTATCGACACTGGACGGTAAAGAAATCGCTACCTCTGTCTCTTACTACAAAAGGTGGAAAGATGGGTTGTATTGCGAGCCTTCACTATCACAATATCGACAACATCCGAAAGATTATTTGGAATCTATGGAAGAAGTCTTGCAACAATCATTGGCTCAACTTAGTGAAACTATACGAAAAAATATTGTAGGAATTTCTATAGATACTACTGGATCTACACCGATAGCAGTCGATAAATCAGGCATTCCGTTGTCGATGCTGAATGACTTTACTGAAAATCCGAATGCCATGTTTGTATTATGGAAAGACCATACTGCCAATCAAGAAGCGAGTGAAATCAACGAATTAGCCCACAAATGGCACATAGATTATACCAAATATGTAGGTGGCGAATATTCTTCCGAATGGTTTTGGGCCAAAATATTACACATTAGCAGACACGATGAAAAAGTAAGGAGATCAGCTTATACTTGGGTGGAGCATTGCGACTGGATATCTGCATACCTTGCTGGAAATACTCTGCCTTCGAATATAAAAAGGTCAAGGTGTGCGGCTGGACATAAAGCATTGTGGCATACTGAATTTCACGGACTACCTGAAGATGCCTTTTAACAGCTTTAGACCCTTTGTTGGCAGGAGTGAGAAATCGGTTGTTTACAGATACCTACACTGCCGATATGGGCCATAGGGAAATATAAATCCTGTATTAGCTGAAAAGTACGGTCTATCTTACGATATCAAAATTGGTGTAGGCGCTTTTGATTGTCATATGGGTGCAGTTGGAGCCAATATACAGCCTTTTGATTTTGTACGTGTGATGGGTACTTCCACTTGCGATATGGTCATCGTTGATCCTGAGATTGGAAACAAACCCATTGTCAAAGGTATTTGTGGGCAGGTGGATGGTTCTATTATTGCAGGGATGGTCGGCATGGAAGCGGGTCAATCAGCATACGGAGATTATTACGCCTGGTGGCAAAATCTTATTTTACAGCCAGTGAAAGATTTGTTAGGTGCAGAAGTTGCCTCAAGTTTACAAGAAAAGTTGATTCCTTATTTATCAGAACAAGCTTCTAAAATGGAAATTAGCCCTTCAGATCCTATTGCTACAGATTGGATCAATGGCAGACGTACACCTGATGTAGATCACACACTCAAAGCAAGTTTTACAGGACTCAATCTCAGTGTAGATGCGGTACAGGTTTTCAAAATGATTGTAGAAGCTACGGCTTTTGGGTCTCGAGCCATTTTAGAGCGATTTGTGGATCAAGGCGTTATAATAAAACAAGTTGTCGCCATCGGTGGTGTAGCTAAAAAATCTCCTTTCGTCATGCAAACGCTTTGTGATGTACTCAATATGCCTATCAAAGTAGTCCAATCTGACCAAGCATGTGCACTCGGAGCCGCTATCAATGCAGCTGTGGCAAGTGGTGTGTACCCCGATGTGCGAACAGCTCAAAAACACATGTCATCACAAATAGAAAGGGAATATATTCCTAGAGCAAATAATGTCAACACTTACAACATTTTATATCAAAAATACATTGCAATAGGCATACAATCATTACAATATGAATAATAAAATATCATCATACGAAATATGGTTTATCACAGGTAGTCAAACATTGTATGGCGATGAGACACTAAAAAAAGTGGCTCAAAATGCTGCGCAAATCGTCGGCTATTTGAATGAAAAAGTATTGCCTGTACAAGTAATATTAAAACCTACGGCCAAATCAACAGAAGAAATTTTTGGTTTGTGCAGAGAAGCAAATTATGACGAAAACTGTATCGGTATCATCACGTGGATGCATACTTTTTCTCCTGCAAAAATGTGGATTTCTGGGCTAAAAAATCTACAAGTTTCAATGCTACATTTGCATACACAATTCAATCAGGATATCCCTTTCGAGAAGATAGATATGGACTTCATGAATCTCAATCAATCGGCACATGGCGACCGAGAGTTTGCCCATATACTGACCAGGATGAAGATACACCGTAAAATCGTAGTAGGTCATTACCAATCAGAAAGTGTCACGTCCAAAATCCAAGATTGGATGAGATTGTGCGTGGGAAAAGACGCCATTCAAAATCTTAAAGTGGCTAGGTTTGGTGATAACATGCGCTATGTTTCTGTTACTGAAGGTGACAAAGTAGCTGCAGAAATGCAGTTTGGTTTTTCGGTCAATACATATGGAGTCGGAGATTTGGTAGCTTACATCAATTCCGTTTCGGAGCAATCCACCCAAGATTTAGTACACCTATATGAGAAGTCTTATTCTTTGGCAAAAGATTTACAAGCAAATGGTCAAAAACGAAACTCACTTATCGAAGCAGCTCGTATAGAAATTGGAATGCGGTCATTTCTAAATGCGTATGAATGTAATGCCTACACCAATACATTTGAAGACCTGCATGGTTTATCACAATTGCCAGGAATAGCGTCTCAACGACTAATGGCTGATGGTTACGGATTTGGAGCTGAGGGAGATTGGAAGACATCTGCACTGCTTTATGTGATGAAAAAAATGGCTTTTGGTTTGTCTGGCGGCAATTCATTTATGGAGGATTACACCTATCATTTTGAAGCTGGAGGTGAGATGGTTTTAGGCAGTCACATGCTCGAAATCTGCCCTTCTATCGCAAATGAAAACATTCAATGTGAGGTGCATCCTTTGGGGATTGGTGGCAAAGCAGATCCTGTACGACTGGTATTTAATGCGAAAGAAGGTCCTGCTATCAATGTATCATTGGTAGATCTGGGGCATAGATTCCGCCTCATCATTCATAAAGTAGCAGGTTTGAAAGTAGAGAAACAATTCCCCCTTCTTCCTACAGCTCGTGCCCTTTGGAAACCATTACCAAATATGGAAATAGGTCTAGAAGCTTGGTTGCTTTCGGGTGGAGCGCATCACACAGTTTATTCTCAAAATTTAAGCGCAGAAATGATGGAGGGTTTTGGTGAAATGTTGGGCCTGGAGACGATTGTCATAGATGAAAATACAGACATACAAAGCCTAAAACAAACTTTAAAAATAAATGAAATGTATCACCGATGAGCCAATATCTATCCTTAAAACAAGAATGTTATGAAGCGAATATGCTGCTTCCCGAGCTCAATCTGGTGCTTTTTACATTTGGGAATGTGAGCTGTGTGGATAGAAATCAAGGCGTCTTTGCTATCAAACCAAGTGGTGTACCTTATACTAAGCTGAAAGAAAGTGATATAGTGATTTGCGACTTTGAAGGTAAGGTCGTTGAAGGTAAATTGCGGCCTTCTTCAGATACCAACACTCATGCTTTGCTCTTTAAAACATGGTCAGATATTGGAGGCATTGCACATACACATTCTACTTATGCTACAGCTTGGGCACAGTCATTGATGGATATTCCGATTTTGGGTACAACACATGCAGACTATCTTACGGTAGATATACCTTGTGCACCACCGATGAAAGATCCGTATATCCAAGGGGATTACGAACATAATACAGGTTTTCAGATCATAGATTGCTTACAAGAGCGAGGATTAGATTATCAAGAGGTAGAAATGATCTTGGTCGGAAGCCATGCGCCTTTTACATGGGGTAAAAATGCAGCAAAAGCTGTACACAATAGTGCCGTATTGGAACAATGTGCTCAAATGGCATATATCTCTACTCACATTAACCCACAAGTACCACGACTCAAAGAAGCCTTGATCAAAAAGCACTTCGAGCGAAAACATGGGCCTGATTCTTATTACGGCCAAACATAAAACCAATTATCTCAACTAAATATCATCAATAAAATCAAAACCACATGCAACTTTTAGACATTTATGATTGGATAGCGATTGGCATTTATTTCGCTATATTGTTCGGTTTGGCTATTTGGGTCATTCTCCAAAAACAGAAAATACTGAAGATTACTTTTTAGCAGGTAGAAATATTGGATGGTTTGTAGTGGGTTCCTCCATTTTTGCATCCAATATCGGATCAGAACATGTGGTAGGACTAGCGGGAACAGGTGCTGCCGGAAAATTTCCGTTGATCATTTATGAACTGCATGCTTGGTTGGTTTTGATGATGGGTTGGGTTTTCCTTCCATTTTATGCACGCAGTGGGGTGTTTACCATGCCCGAATTTTTAGAGAAAAGATTTGATTCAAGATCCAGAAGGTTTTTGTCAGTTATTTCCCTAGTAGCATATATTATTACAAAAGTATCAGTAACAATCTATGCTGGTGGCATCGTAGTTGCAGCTCTGTTAGGAATTGAGTTCTGGACAGGCGCATTGGCTACTGTCATTTTAACAGGTTTATATACAGTTTTAGGAGGTATGCGGGCAGTAGTATATACAGAGGCATTACAGGCCATGGTATTGGTACTAGGTGCTGCCACACTTACTTTTATGGGATTGAATGCAGTAGGTGGATGGCAGAGTATGAAAACAGAATTATCACCCCAATTTTTCAATATGTGGCGATCAGCATCCGATCCTGAATTTCCATGGCCATCCTTGTTTATCACTAGTACGGTAGTCGGTATATGGTATTGGTGTACAGATCAGTATATCGTCCAAAGAGCGCTAGCTGCCAAAGATCTGAAAGAAGGGCGAAGAGGTACTATATTCGGAGCATTATTAAAATTGATGCCGGTATTTCTATTCCTTATTCCTGGTGTAATCGCTTTGGTTTTGAAGCAACGTGGAGAGCTACATTGGGAGAAATCTGACGAAGCTTTTGCGACTTTGATGACAGCCATCTTGCCCAGTGGTATGCGTGGATTGGTAGCTGCCGGATTGCTTGCTGCATTGATGAGTTCTCTGGCATCGGTATTTAATTCATGCTCTACGCTATTCACCATCGATATTTACAAGAAAAAATATCCAGACACTCCGGAAAAAAAATTGGTCAATATCGGTCGAATAGCCACTTTTGTGGTAGTGATAGCAGGTATCATATGGATTCCAATCATGGCCAATATTTCAGGTGTCCTGTATGAATACTTACAATCTGTACAAGCATATATTGCTCCCCCCATTACAGTAGTGTTTTTATTAGGTATATTTGTACCACGTATCAATAGCAATGGCGCCTACGCTACCTTAGTGGTTGGTTTTATCCTTGGTGGAATAAGAATTGCATTAGAAGTATTCTCAAAAAATGGTACCATCTCCGAAGGCTTTTTTTACAACTTAGGTATGATGAACTTCCTGCATTTTGGAGTCATTTCCCTGGTTTTGAGTTTGGCGACAGCCATTATCGTAAGTATGTTTTATCCTGCTCCCACCTCAGAAAAAGTTGCAGGATTGACTTACAGCACATTGACCCCTGCCCAAATTAGAGAAAATAAAAACAGTTATAATTGGGTGGACATCGCTTCTTCCATTTTTATCTTGACAATCGTAATTTTTGTAATGATTTACTTTAATGGCAAATAATATGAAAAATAAAAACATTTCAATATTTATCGTACTTTTAGTAACAATTATGAATAGTTGTAAAGAGAAAACAGTAAGCACTGTAGAAGTTGCTAAACCGTTAGATATAGTAAAAACCGACTTTGGCCGATTGTCAGATGGACAAATGAGTTTCTTGTACACACTCACCAATAAAAATGGCATTAAGGTATCTATCACAGATTATGGTGGAATTATCGTATCTGTTTGGACTCCGGATAAAAATGGCATCATGGCTGATGTTGTTTTGGGTTACGACAGTGTAAGGTTGTATGAAAAGAATAATCCTTACTTTGGCGCTATCATAGGCAGATACGGCAATAGGATCGCAAAAGGAAAATTCTCCTTGTACGGCAAATCGTATCAATTAGCGACCAACAATGCTCCCAATCATCTGCACGGCGGAAACAAAGGGTATGACAAAGTTGTATGGAATGTACGGGCAGTTGACGGCGAAGAACCGTCTTTGGTAATGACCTACTTGAGCAAGGATATGGAAGAAGGTTATCCCGGAAATGTGCAAAATAAAGTAACCTACACATTGACCAACGACAATGCTATCAAAATAGATTTTGAAGCGACGACAGATGTGCCAACTATTGTAAATATGTGCAACCATAGTTACTTCAATCTCAACGGTGGCAAATCTGATATCTTAAATCATTCACTTCAGATATTTGCTGATAAATATTGTGCTGTTGATGAAAATCTAATTCCATTACCTGGTCTTGCTGAAGTGTCAGATACACCATTTGATTTCAGGTCAATCAAAAATATTGGATCCGACATTGATAAAGATGATACCCAACTCAAAAACGGTTTAGGATACGATCATTGTTGGGTGCATAATCAAGATGCACCATCGACCATGACTTTGGCAGCTATATTACAAGACAGCTTGAGTGGTCGCACCTTGACAGTAGAAACGACAGAACCCGGTATTCAGTTTTATTCAGGCAATTTTTTGGATGGAACCATCACAGGAAAATATGGGGTCAAATACAATAAAAGGTCTGGGCTTTGCCTGGAAACACAGCATTTTCCTGACTCACCTAATAGATCAGATTTTCCATCTACGATTGTAAAACCAGGAAAGAATTATCTTAGTACAACAACCTATAAATTTGGGCTTATTCAATGATCTTCAAAAACGTGTATGATGAACAAATTAATTATTAAAACAATTGCATTTGCAATTTCCCTTTGTATTTTCCGGGTTAGTATTGCACAAAATCCAGTTAAAATCATTGTCAATACTGACATAGAAAAAGAAAAAATCAGCAAGCATATTTATGGCCATTTTGCAGAACATCTTGGTCGTTGTATCTATGATGGTATCTATGTTGGCGAAAATAATACCAAAATCAAACAAGAAAATGGAGTTCGCACGGACATCATCCAGGCACTCAAAGACCTGAAAGTGCCTAACCTGAGATGGCCCGGCGGCTGTTTTGCAGATGCATACCAATGGAAAAATGGCATAGGCCCAAAAACACAACGACCAAAAATGGTCAATCTTTGGTGGGGCAGAAATGTAGAAGACAATAGTTTCGGAACCCATGAATTTCTGGATTTGTGTGAGAAAATTGGTACGGAACCATATCTAGCAGCCAATGTAGGAAGTGGATCGGTACAGGATCTCATGGATTGGGTAGATTATGTCAATAGCACAAAGCCTAGTGAAATGGTGCTACTGAGACAGAAATATGGTAGAAAAGAACCCTGGAATGTCAAACTCTGGGGTGTAGGAAATGAAGCTTGGGGATGTGGTGGCAATATGACAGCTGATCATTATGCCAATGTATATCGACAGTACGCAACTTTTATAACAGATTGGACAAATGGTTCAGGTTTGTACCGAATTGCTTCTGGCGCTACTGATGGTGAATACGCATGGACAGAATCACTAATGAAAAATATTCCACACAATATGGTTTCAGGTCTGGCACTTCATCATTATTCAGTGTTGTCATGGTCAGAAAAAGGACCTTCCGTCGGTTTTACTGAAGCACAATATTTTAAATCTTTGCAGGAGGCAAATAAAATGGATGAATTTATCAAAGGCCACTCAACTATCATGGACAAATATGATCCACAAAACAAAGTTGCACTAATCGTAGATGAATGGGGCGGATGGTACGAAACAGACAAAGGCGAATCTGCTCTTTACCAACAAAACACCATGCGTGATGCCATGATAGCTGGGTTGACACTCAATATTTTCCACAATAATGCTCGTAGAGTCAAAGGTGCAAACCTGGCGCAAGTAGTAAATGTATTGCAGTCGGTCATACTCACCAAAGAAGAAAAAATGATCTTGACGCCTACATATCATGTAATGCGTATGTACAATGTGCATCAGGCTGCATATTTGTTGGAATCCAATGTCTTGAATACCAGAAATTATGAGTTTAATGGTCAGAAAGTCCCAAATATTTCTGTTTCCGCATCCAAAGATAGTACAGGTATGGTGACCATATCATTGGTGAATCTCCATTATGCAAAATCAGAAAAATTAGATATTGATCTACGGGGGCAAACCTTTACGTCTTGCACGGGCGAACTACTCACTTCAACAAAAGTGGATGAACATAATTCATTCGAAAATGCCAATAAGGTTTCACCAAAATCGATTAAAAACATAAATTTCAAAAACAATGTGTTGAATGTAGAAATGCCACCATTTTCAGTGGCAGTGTATCGGTTTAAATAAAATCTTTTATCATATTATTTTAAAAGCAAAATTTAATACAAATGAGCAAAGAAATGAGATCTCAGGGCTGGTTTGGCAAAAAAGATAAGGATGGTATCATCTATCGGTCATGGATGAAAAATCAGGGAATGCCTACCGATATGTTTGATGGGAGACCTGTCATCGGTATTTGCAATACTTTCAGCGAACTGACACCTTGTAATGCTCATTTTAGGGATATAGCAGAGAGTGTCAAAAAAGGGGTGCTCGAAGCGGGAGGTTTTCCCGTAGAGTTTCCTATCATGAGTTTGGGCGAAACCTTACTGAAGCCCACAGCTATGCTTTTCAGGAATCTTGCCAGCATGGATGCCGAAGAGTCGATCCGTGGCAACCCTATAGATGGTGTTGTTTTGCTCACAGGCTGCGACAAGACCACGCCTTCTACTGTCATGGGTGCTGCAAGTGTAGGTCTTCCGACTATTGTAGTACCGGGTGGACCTATGCTCAATGGAAGGTACAAAGGTCAGACCATAGGCTCAGGTACGCATGTTTGGAAATTTGATGAAGACATGAAAACGGGCAAAATGACGCAGGAAGAATGTGAATATGCTGAAAGTTGTATGAGTCGCAGCATCGGCCATTGCATGACGATGGGTACAGCATCCACGATGGCTTGTATGGTCGAATCTTTGGGACTCACACTATCGGGTGCTTCAGCCATACCTGCGGCAGACTCCAGAAAAAAAGTCATGGCACAATTGAGCGGAAGACGCATCGTTGAAATGGTAAAAGAAGATTTGACCATTGATAAGATTTTGACCAGAGAAGCCTTCGAAAACGCCATCAAGGTCAATGCTGCGGTAGGTGGATCGTCCAATTTTATCATACATCTTACAGCCATTGCAGGCAGAATCGGGGTAGATCTGAAGCTGGAAAATTTTGACACTTTAGGCAGCAAAATTCCTTTGCTTCTCAATCTTATGCCTTCCGGAAAATATCTTATGGAAGACTTTTATTATGCCGGTGGATTGCCTGTCGTCTTGGACCAACTGCAAGATCATTTACATAAAAATGTCATCACTGTCAGCGGCAAAAACCATCATGACAACATACAAGGAAATACCACTTGTTACAACGAAGAAGTCATCGCCCCTATCCATAGTCCTTTGATCGCGGAAGCAGGGTGCGTCGTAGTAAAAGGAAATCTTGCCATAAATGGTGCCGTCTTAAAACCATCAGCAGCGACTCCTGCACTCATGAAACACAAAGGTAGAGCTGTCGTCTTTGAAAGTATAGAAGATTATAATGCCAGAATCGATCACACTGATCTGGACATAGATGAAACCTGTGTTATGGTTTTAAAATATGTAGGACCGGTGGGTTATCCCGGTATGCCGGAAGTGGGCAATATGGCTCTACCCAAAAAGTTATTGCAAAAAGGAATCAGAGACATGGTTAGGATATCCGATGGTCGTATGAGTGGCACTGCATACGGCACCGCTGTCTTACATGTATCTCCCGAATCAGCGATAGGAGGTAATCTCGCTTTGGTACAAAACGGAGATATCATCGAACTGGATGTCGAACAGCGCCTTCTCCAACTCCATGTCAGTGATGATACATTGGCTGCAAGAAGGAATGCGTGGACTCCACCTGCACCGGCTGCCAATCGGGGGTACGTACACTTATACATCAACCATGTCATGGGAGCTGATCAAGGTGCAGATTTGGATTTCCTACAGGGCAACTCCGGAAGTAAGGTGACCAGGGATTCTCATTAATGGGATTTCTATTGGGATTTTAATTTTATTTGGAAGAACACTTGAAGTAGATAGTACAAAATACACCTTAAAACGATTCAACCTTAAACTTTTGACACTCCATGAAGATATACAGAGTAAACAACGGTGCCATCATTTTTGACGATAACGTTTACCGTTTTCTCCCTTTGGATTGGAATGAATTTCTCATTCAAGAAGATCTTCTGGTGTATGTAAAAAAACACTGGGCCAATGGTGAAAGAGCCAATTTAGATGAAAATCAAATTTTAAAACCTATTGGTGACAACCAAGAACTTTGGGCTTGCGGTGTCACTTATTTGCGTAGCAAAATAGGCAGGCAAGAAGAAAGTAAAACAAGTGGCAGTAGCGATTTTTATGAAAAAGTATATCATGCCCATAGACCTGAAGTATTTTTTAAAGCCAATCCTTTCAGAATTGTAGGGCATCGGGAAAACATAAGAATACGCAAAGACTCAACGTGGGATGTACCTGAGCCCGAACTCACTCTTGTAGTTTCACCGTCAGGCAAAATCATAGGATATACCATAGGAAATGATATGAGCAGCCGAAGTATCGAAGGCGAAAATCCACTATATCTTCCACAAGCAAAGACGTATGATGGCTGTGCCGCTTTAGGTCCGTGTATCAGCTTGATAGATCCTTTTATTGATGGACACACAAAAATATATTTACAAATAGTTAGAAATAATACCGTTTATGAAGGGGAGGTGGAATTGTCACAAATGAAAAGGAAAGCGGAAGAATTGGTGTCTTATGTATTTCAGGAGTGCAGTTTTCCTCACGGCTGTATGATTATGACAGGTACAGGCATCGTTCCTCCTAGTGATTTTACCTTGCAGATAGGAGATGTGGTGCGAATTTCTATCGATGGCATAGGTACTTTAACAAATATTGTCATTTCAGATAAAACGTAGCACAATGACTATTCTTATTCTCATATTATGCATAGCCTTTCAGGTATTTATGACGACCAAAAAAGTAAGTCCGTTCCTATCACTTTTGATCGTAGCGATCACTGCCGGATTACTACTGGGGATGGATGTAAAGACGCTTTTGGCATCTATCGAAAAAGGAGTTGGAAGTACGCTTGGAGGTTTGGCGCTCATTATTTGTTTGGGTGCAGTCTTGGGCAAAATACTAGAAGTAAGTGGTGCCGCTGAAAGAATTTCGACGACTTTGATAGACAGTTTTGGCGAAAAAAACATTCAATGGTCTGTCTTACTCACAGGTTTTTTGATCGGCATTCCTTTGTACTATAATGCTGGATTTGTCATTCTAGTCCCATTAATTTTTAATCTGGCCCGCAAAACCCGACTTCCTTTATTGTACATAGCCACCCCCATGGCTGCATCACTGTCTACAACACATTGTTTTTTGCCGCCACATCCGGGCCCCGTAGTACTGGTCAATGCTTTCCAGGCAGACATGGGTAAAACATTGATGTATGGTATACTGTTGGCTATACCTGCAGTGATCATTGCAGGCCCAATTTTTAGTAAGTTTTTACGCAATTTTAAGGTGGACGACAATCCTATTTTTGGCAATTTTGATAGTAAAAACTTTACTACATTACCACCTGCAATACCCAGTTTTTCAGTAGCCTTACTTCCTGTCATTTTGATTGCAGCTTCAGTAATTGCAAATGCAATATTATCAGAATCATGTGTGGTTAAGACCATCTTTATGTTTGTGGGTGATTCGACCATTGCATTGTTATTATCTGTTTTGGTAGCATTGTATTATTTTGGCATGAGAAATAATATAGCCCTTGAGACTCAAATGAAATGGGTACATGATGCCATTTCAGGTATTGCCGTCATCATATTGATCATAACAACTGGTGGTGTATTTAAGCAAGTATTGACAGACAGTGGTTCGAGTGAATATATAGCAGCATTTTCATCAAAATGGAATATGTCGACCATTTTATTTGCTTGGGTGATTACAGCTTTTTTGAGAATTACTATTGGTTCAGCGACGGTAGCTGGTATTACAGCCGCCGGGATTGTATCTCCTTTAATCATCGGAGGTGTCAGCCCTGAGCTTATGGTACTCGCGGTAGGTGCAGGAAGTGTTTTTGGATCACACATCAATGATTCCGGCTTCTGGATGTTCAAGGAATTTTTTAATCTTTCGCTCCAACAAACCTTATTATCATGGACCATCATGGAGTCTATTATCTCTTTAGTAGGGCTCATAGGTGTCTTGATATTAGATATTTTTATTTAATTGTAAATGCAGAACATATGAATCGTTATTTTGCCATTGCAGTAGTCGTTTTATGTATTTTTAGTAGTATAACTGCACAACAATCTACTTATATTTTAGTTGAATTAAATACAAAAGGTAATGTAGTAAAAGAGACATATTTGGAGACCAAAAACAAATTTATTACATAAACGATAATTATATGTTTTATATGAAAATATAGAAATGGGTAAATTTATTATTGAAACTTTTAAAATCTAAAATATGATTCACTCCATCTATTCCAAGAACATTTTTAAAAATAAAAATTTTGAAATCATGAAAATGTCTCATTACTTTCTGACATTAGTCTTATTAACGACAAGTCTGCTTTCCTTCGGCCAAACAGGAAACATCCTATCCATCACCAATAAAAGTAAAGTCCTGAACAAGGATGTGAGTTACTCCATTTATCTGCCGCCTTCTTATGAAAAGTCCACGAGAAGTTATCCTGTGTTATACCTTTTTTTTGGCATGTGGGGCGACTATACCGAGTGGGTCAATAAAGGAGGAGTAGCCACTATCGCCAATAAAGCCATCGCAGCAGGAGATGCACCAGAAATGATCATCGTGATGACAGAAGGATTTACGGATGCTTTTTATCAGAATAATTATGATAAATCTGTAATGTGGGAAGATTATTTTATCAATGAGTTGATGCCCGATGTGGAGTCCAAATATCGCATCTATAAAAACCGCAACTACAGAGCCATAGCAGGACTATCGATGGGTGGATATGGCAGCGTCTATCATGCGATCAAACACAAAGATCTTTTCACCTATTGTTATGCTATGAGTGGAGCATTTCTAGATATCGTACCAGTAAAAGCAGGCGAAAAACCAAACCCAATGTTTGAAGATGTGTATATCAGATTGTGGGGAAAACGCCAAGCAGATGGCTATCACGCAACCTACAAAGCCAACTCCATCCAAGAAATGATCAAAGCCATGGATGTATATCAAGCACCTCAGGATTGGCGAGTGCCGGGTTTGCCTAGTTTTACGATCGACTGTGGCGACGATGATTTTTTGATTCAAAACAATATTGATCTCATAAAACTCATGAAAGACAAAAAAATCCCTGCAGAATTTAGGGTGAGAGATGGTGGTCATACATGGAGCTATTGGAGGGAAAGTTTAGCTTTGGCCTTAGAAGCAGTGGGTCGGAAGTTTAGGAATTAATCAACATAAACTTATATCATTCCGTCTTGCAACTATCCAGCAAGAGTAAAATGTAACCAAAAGATACCAAATAATCTTACATTTGTGAATATACTTTTGTGACAAAAATTTAAAATATCCATGATATACAGAACCTTAGGTAAAACCAATTATAACATTTCAGAAATCAGTCTTGGCACCTGGCAGGTAGGTGGCAAATGGGGCAGCTCTTTTGACCCGGATAATGCAGAAAACATACTCAAGACTGCCATCGAAAATGGTGTAAATTTTATAGATACTGCAGATGTGTATAGTGATGGGCTCAGCGAAAAAGCTGTAGGAAAAGCGGTCAAATCTTACAACCAAAAGATATATATCGCTACCAAATGTGGCAGAAAACTCCATCCCCATACAGATGCTTCATATACCCTTACTGCTTTGCGTAAAAGTGTAGAAGACAGTCTGCAAAACATTGGTGTGGATCACATTGACTTGATACAGCTGCATTGCCCACCTTGGGAAACGTATTATCGCCCTGAAGTTTTTGATCTTTTTGATAAACTCAAAACAGAAGGAAAAATAAGTGCACTCGGTGTCAGTGTAGAAAAAGTAGAACAAGCCATCAAGGCCATGGAATATGATAATGTCACCACCATTCAAATCATATTTAACATGTTCAGACAGCGACCTTCAGAGCTGTTTTTTAAATTGGCCAAAGAAAAAAATGTAGGAATTATCGTTCGTGTACCATTAGCTAGTGGACTTTTGACGGGTACCTTTAGCGCCGACACCACTTTCGGAGCTGATGATCACCGCACATTCAATCGTGATGGTGCAGGTTTTGACAAAGGAGAAACATTTTCCGGGGTCAACTATAATAAAGGACTAGAAGCTGTCCGAATTTTAAGGGGTCATTTTGGAGATAACAATCTTGCTCTTTTGGCTATCAAATGGGTATTGATGTACGATGAGGTGAGTTGTGTTATACCGGGTGCGTCCAGCCCGACACAAGCTCAAAACAACCTTTTGGCAGGTGAAATTCCGCAGATTAGTGAAAGTGACATGTCGTTTATCAGGTCTGTTTATGAGCAATATATCAAAGCAGATGTCCATCAGATATGGTGATGCAGTTGCTTGTATGCACATACTAAAAAACAGATTAGGCTATCACCTTTGGGATTACCAAAAAATTAATTAGGAAAAACCTAAAAATCTTTGCATTTTTGCCCCTTAAGTTCTTAAACATATGGCAAAATTTATTCACAGGGATGTGAGTTGGTTATCATTCAACTATCGTGTGCTCCAGGAAGCCAAAGACCCCTCTGTTCCCTTGCTCGAAAAACTTAAATTTTTGGCCATTTACTCTTCTAATCTGGATGAGTTTTTTCGTATCAGAGTAGCCAATCACCGAAATCTCGCCAGAGCTGACAAAGCTACACTCAAAACTATAGATTATTCACCTGAAAATATCCTGAAAGAAATATTAGATATTGCCAATCAGCAGCAAATAGAATTCAGCCAGATTTTTGAAAAAAAAATTATTCCTGAGTTGAAAAAAAACGGATTGGACATTGTCTCCTGGCGCAGTCTTAATAAAGAACAAATAGATTTTGTAGATACCTATTTTAATGAGTACCTACTGCCCTTTGTACAACCGGTTATACTTGCAGGCAAAAAAATAAAACCTTTTCTCAACAATGGTGCCTTGTATCTGGCATTGCACATTCAAAGTAAAGATGCAGTAAAACCAACCCCGGAATATGCCATTGTAAAAATACCGTCTGATCATTTATCCAGATTCGTGGAGCTGCCACATAAGCCTGGAGAAGGAAAAAAAATACTGATGCTGGATGACGCTGTCAGAAACAGTGTAAGATTGATTTTTCCCGGGTATAATATCATGGATTCATTTTCTATCAAGCTTACCCGAGACGCAGAATTGTATATAGATGACGAGTTTTCTGGGGATTTAATTTCGAAAATCAAAAAAAGTCTCAATAAAAGGAATATAGGTGTCGCTTCGAGGATGGTGTATGACAGGACCATGCCCAAACATTTTTTACAATACCTGATGGGTGTATTCGAAATACATCAACTGGACCTACTTCCTGAGGGACGATACCATAATAATTCAGATTTCTTCAGATTTCCGGCATTTAATCTTATACATCTCAAAGATCCCGTGTTAACTCCCATTAGGATAGAAGAGATAGAAGAAGCAGAGTCCATTTTCGAAAAAATAAGAGAAAAAGATCAGTTCATTCATGTGCCCTACCATAGCTACGAGTCGGTCATCAAGTTTTTTGAAGATGCCGCTTCAGACCCGGATGTTACACATATTAAGATTATTCAGTATCGGGTGGCTAAAATATCGAGAATCATGAAAGCCATCAAAAATGCTGTCAAAAGCGGTAAACAGGTGAGCACATTCATCGAAGTAAAGGCTCGATTTGACGAAGAAGCCAACCTAAAGTGGGGCGAGGAACTCGAACAGGCAGGCGTAAATGTATATTACAGTATGCCTGGTTTCAAAGTGCATTCAAAGCTTGCATTGGTCAGAAGACTCGAAAATGGAAAACCTAATCTATACTCATATCTTGGTACAGGCAATTTTCATGAGGACACTGCCAAACATTATTCTGATTTTGGTATTTTCACCAATGATAAGCGAATTACTTCCGAAGTAGCAAGGGTGTTTACATTTCTGGAAACCAAACAAAGACCGACTCAACAGTTTGAATATCTGGGAGTAGGCCTTTTCAATCTCAAAGAGAAGTTTATTTCTCTTATCAAAAGGGAGATTGACAACGCTAAGAATGGGAAAAAAGCCAGGATGATTCTGAAAATGAACAGCATTCAGGATGAAGAAATGATCAATTATCTGTATGATGCCAGCAATGCAGGTGTCAAGATAAAACTGATTATCAGAGGTATATGCTGTCTGGTACCCGGACAAAAAGACCACAGCGAAAACATAGAAGTGATTTCGATAATTGACAGATTTCTGGAACACAGCAGGGTTTTTGTTTTTCATAATAACGGACAACCTGAAGTGTACCTTTCTTCGTCCGACTGGATGGTACGAAACCTACATTTCAGGGTCGAAACAGTGTTTCCGGTATTGGATCAGGAGTTGGTCAAGACAATCATCACGTGCATGAATATTCAACTGAATGACAATGTTAAATCCAGGGTAATGGATGCAAAATTGTCCAACAAATACCGCAAAAACACGGATGATATCGCTGTCAGAAGCCAGATAGAAACTTATTATTTCATCAAAAGAAGGGAGGAGTTCAAACTTCAGTTAGAAAAGAATAACGAAAATCCAAAATAAAATGCTAGAAGCGTTATCACCTCTGGATGGAAGGTACCAAATCCAAACCAAACCACTGAGAGATTATTTTTCTGAGTATGCTCTTATCAAATACAGGGTGTATGTAGAAGTAGAGTACCTGAAGGCGCTTATTCGCTTGCCACTGCCACAGCTGAGCGATCTGCCATACGAATCACTGGATATACTGACGGCTATTCATGCCGGTTTCGATACTGAAGCTGCAACAGAAATTAAGAACATAGAGAAAGTAACCAACCATGATGTCAAAGCAGTAGAGTATTACATTAAGTCAAAACTGAACGGAACCATTCTCGAAGAATACAAGGAATTTGTTCATTTTGGGCTTACATCACAGGATATCAACAATACAGCCATGCCTCTGATGATGAAAGATGCTATGCAAAACACCATCATACCTGCCCTGGAAGCTATACTCACAGCCATGCATACAAGGGCACAGGAATACAAAGGTGTGCCAATGCTTGCTAAAACACATGGACAGGCGGCCTCCCCTACTACACTAGGCAAAGAATGGATGGTTTTTATCGAAAGGCTGCAAGATGAGATAGCCACATTACATCAAATAAGTTTTAAGTGTAAATTCGGAGGAGCAACAGGAAATCTAAATGCTCATAAGGTCACCTATCCCCAGGTCGACTGGATTAGATTTGCAGATCAGTTGACATCTGACATGGGTTTAGTCAGATCACAGCATACAACCCAGATAGCACACTATGATGACATAGCCGCTATCAGTCACAGCTGGACAAGAGTGAACACCATACTCATAGATTTTTGCAGAGATATGTGGTCTTATATTTCTATGGATTACTTTAAGCAGAAGACATCTGCCGGAGAAGTTGGTTCATCAGCCATGCCTCATAAAGTCAATCCAATAGATTTCGAAAACGCAGAGGGTAATCTCGGTATGGCTAATGCAGTCTTTGGTCATCTAGCTGCAAAACTCCCTATTTCACGACTTCAGAGAGACCTCACAGACTCTACTGTCCTACGCAACCTGGGTGTACCTTTTGGGCATAGCCTCATCGCTTACCAATCTGTAATAAAAGGCATCGGCAAGCTGTTGTTGAACCGTGAAGCTATAGAAGCTGACCTGGAGCAAAACTGGGCGGTGATAGCTGAGGCAATACAAAATATACTGAGAAGAGAGATGTATCATGAACCATACGAAGCCCTCAAAGCACTGACACGGGGCAAATCAGGCATTTCAAAAACCGACATTCACCAGTTTATCATGCAACTGGATGTTTCAGAAGATGTCAAAACTGAAATGCTTGCCATCACACCTTATAATTATATAGGTTATTATTAATGGTGGTTACTTCTTAACAGGCAAAAATCAAATTCATTCTCACTTCAATGGTCCCTGGGCATGACCTTTTTATTAAATTCCACATGTTTGAGGTCGATATCCTTTTTAAAATGCTCAGCATTTCTTTGGGGCTTATTTTTTGCTTGTTAAATGAAATTAGCCAGTAATTGAGGTTGGGAGATATTTTTTTTATGAGTTGAATGTCATATTCAGGATATTTCTTGAGCCACTGTGCCATAAATGCTGAAGATGCAGGTTCTACTATGATCTGGTCATCAATGACTTCTTCTTTGACAGGTGTTTTTTGCTCTATGGGTTTATGTGAATAGTTTTCATCATATGCTTTGACAAGTATCCATCCGTCACTTTTTGCAAATTTTTCCAGGTGTCTCTGCAAATCCAGCACCTCCTGGGGTCTGTCTATACTTCCTTTGACAGATTTTACAATTTTACCGCTGCGGTACGTCATAGTGATAACAGGCAGATCCGGATCACTGATATAATAACTATCCTTAAAACCGGTGAAGTTGGCTTTGTCATACTTATCAGTGAGGTCTTTCAGTTGTTCTTTGGTCAGTTTTTTATAAAAAAGACCAAACCTCTCTACATTGGTGATGCCTTCATAAACGGCATATTGGTTTTTATATAAGGTGACGTTGTACACTGAACAGTTATTGACCTGGCAAGGTCCTTTTTTAAGCGAGATGACCTCATCCTCACTCTTAAACTTAGTGACATCCTTCACCCCTGAACATGCTTGAAAAAACATAATAACACAAACTAATATATTGATACGCATAACATTTAATTTTTAAGATGTACAAAAACTCAGGTCTTCAGATACTTGTGAATCCACATATAGTACGACTGTTTGGAATTTTGCTCGTAGTACACCCATGTTTTAAAGTGTGTTTTCATTCTCTTACAAACTCCATCCTACATAAGTCTTTGTTTGATTTTATTACTTTTTTATTGCTTGATAACTATCATTTGACGACTGTCAATTTCCCACTGCCTCTCAGCAGATTTCCCTCCTTGATTTCATAAAAATACACCCCATTGGTTATTGACAATCTGTTCAAATCTATTTGTCCAGATGCCCCTCCAGTGTATACGACATTTCCCATGACATCCATTAAAAGCAGCCTCAATGCCTCCTGCCCTGTTTCAATCCCTTTTATATGGCAAACTTCATTTCCGGTAATCACTGTCGGGACTAAAGTGGCTTTGTTTTGAGAGATATCGTCAGTATTGACTCTCACTGAATTGGCTTTTATTTCCAGGTCGTCAAAATAAAAACCATCGCGTTCTTCATAGGCATCCGTACGGATGACAAACCTTATCCAGACTTTATTCCTTCCACAAAATGCTGTAAGGTCTATTTCTTCTTTTACCCACTGACTTTGTGTACCATCATACAGGGGACTGTTGAACTCTTGCTCAGGAACGCCAGGATTGGTGTATTTCCCACACAGGGGTATAAAATTTACATTATCAGCTGAAGCCTGCACTTGTACAAAGTCGTAGTTATTCTCTAAGTCCCATTTTGCATAAAACTGAAGCACTGCAAATTCTGCCTTGGACAAATCCACAGCTTGTTTGGTTGTGATAGTTGCACTATAATTGGGGGGATAGTCACCTTCTTCTGAATCTGTCACAGATGTAGGCTGACTGTAAAACGATTTGTCCGAAATGTTCCATCCTTCTGATACAAAGCCATCATTTTTGGTCAATGGGTCAAAAAAAAGAGTACTTAGTTTGTCTCCTATCCACTTCTTCTTTATGGGTGTGCTGGTAATCAATCCTTCGTTATCAACCAAAAGCTCAAATGAGATGCCTCCGGGATAATCCAGACTCTCATCTATATTCAATTCAAAAGAGATTTTAGCCACCTCTCCTTTTGGCAAAGTCAACCATTGATCAGGTGTAACAACAGAAACTCCCGGTGTGGTAGAACTCAGGCTAATCCTGCTGCTGCCATCTTTCAATCCAGCTCTGGTTACTGTCACTTCAATGGTCTTTTTTTCAGGAGAAAGAAAAGATGATGAGGCGCTTTCCAACGCTTCATAGTAGCTTAGTGTCAGTAGTGCTGTATGAAGATTCATCCAGACACATGACCTGTTGAGGTAATCAATATCTACTGCAGGTGGCCAGAATGAAGGTCCTACTTCGGGTGTAAAACTGTAAATTTTATTTTTTTCAGCCACTTCTCCATACATCCAGTCATCACTATCTCCATTGACAGTATAGCCTACTGTTTCTGATCCTGTCCCCATAGAAAAACTATTTTCTTTATTGATGACTCTGCCCATAGATTTAAATAAGATATCCTCGTCAGTGGGTTCGTCATTGTAGCCCCACGGATGAATCAGAAAATTTCCGAATGTATGGTAATTAAGTGCAATTTTAAAGTCATGAACAAGGCAAAGATTTCTCAGAGATCGGGTTTCAGGCTCTGAAAAACCACTTTTACCTCTGAATGTCTGTGAGTTGGGGTTATTGGATGAACCCACATCATCGTACCCCCAGTAGTGGCCATAATTTCTATTGAGGTCTACTCCTTTCAGTTTCCCTTCTTCATCCTTCCACATATTTTTACGCCAGAGTCCGCCTCCTGCAGGGTTGGTGACTTGATTTTGCTGATAACCGTCAGGATTGACACAAGGTACAAAATACAATTGTGTCTGATTAACGATTTTAGTTACAGTAGGGTCACTGCCATAGTTTTCAAGCAGATACCATACATAAAATATCATCTGGGACAAGCCATTTGGTTCGCGGGCATGATGCAAAGCCGTATATAATACTTTAGGTTCGCCTATTTCTTCCTGCATGACATTGTCAGAAAGCTTGATATAAAAAAGACGGTTATTCTGGTGCGTGGTGATGGTATCTATATCTGTTCGTTTTGATATCAAAAGAGGATATCTAACAGCCATGGAGTCTAGTATATCGAGCATTTCCTTATAGGTGAAGTATCCACCCATAGTACCAGGTTTGTATTGAGAAGGCGTTTGATAATTGTATTCAGCTATCTGTTGTCCGTCACAATTGTCTTTGAGCTGCCATGAATGGTGTCCCAATTCTGATTTTCTTGTAGGATCTGCATAGTACTCATTTACATTTTCGATGAGAATATCCACTTCAAAGTTTAACTGTCGGATTATGGCCATCTCTGAGGGTGAAAAATCACTTACGAAATACCTGTTTTTTACAAATAAACCATGATCTGTTTCTATTCCTGCTTTGGCCAATTCCTGGATATCGCGTCCAATAAGGTTGATTTTTGCTTTGGAGTGATGTTGACCATTTATCTTGGCAACCGATAAAAAACAAAATACGAAAAAGAAGATTGGAGTCAGATACCGCATAAATTGCATTTTTAAATTCTATGCAATGATACGGCAATCTTTAATAATAGGTACTTTATTTGCTCAAAATGTATATCCCAGTTCTTATAAAACCTAAATAGCTGCCAGAAATAATATGGGCTGACCGCAGACTAGTCTACATCAAAATCGGTAATATCTACAGGTTCTATTTCATAATCTATTAGGGAACGTTGTCCTTTTCCGTTTTGTTTATTGAGTGACCAATGGTCAGTAGCTGTTGTTTGCAACCATATTTCAGAAGATTTTCGGAATACCTGCACATTCAGTTTAAATTTATCTTTCATCATCTTTTCAAAATCAGCCACCGTCTTATCACCATCGATGATAAACTCCGTTTCTTTCAGGTCCGGATTGATGTCAATCAGTAATGTACTGTGTGAAATCTGCTCCGCCATAGGTGATCCCTCAGAGGCACCATGTATGTTTTTATAAAACTCCAACCGAAGAAACTCAAATTGATCATTGAATTGGTCAGATATATTTTTGGATAGTGGATAATCTGTTAAGTTTCATGTGTCAATGTGGTTAAAAGAATTAAGCATAAAATAAAAAAAAACGAAGCCTGTCTAAGTTATAAAAAACTGTAATTTGATACTCATAAGTTATGTCCAAGTCGACCAAGACTAAGTGTGGCTGGAAGCTATCAGGTGCGGCTCTGTAAAAGCCAAAATCATGAGGTCATATGTAGTGATAATACCCCTCAGATAATCAGAGTCATCTATGACAGGAAGCGCTCTAAAATAGTTTTCACGGAAAATCTGAACACATTTTTTGATCGTATCGTCAGGACTTACCTTGATGACATTCGTCTCCATGATATCTTTGGCTAGGTTGCTGGACAATAAAAATGTATTTTTTCTGATACTGGCCGGCAATTGCAGCTTTGTCCCCCAATCCATCAATAAAAGAATGTCTGATCTGGAGATGATACCAATAAATTTTTTATCATCCCCTACAACAGGAATGTGATGTATATTTTCTCTTTCAAAAATAGAATTTACATCCTTAAGAATAGTGTCTTGTCTGACAGTTATCAAATCTGTGCTCATGACCTCTTTGACTGTAAGTCCGAGTAAATCCATTGTGCTCATATGTCTGTATTTATTGTTTTATTAATAAAAAGCTACCACTCTTTACTCACTACACGACAAAGTTATAATATATGTATCGCAGGTTATATGACTGAAATCAGCAAACGTCTTGATGGATGTCAGTGATTTATTTTTGTTTACTTCACTAATTTGATAATTTTGGTTCAATTTTTGGACTATTACTTTTTCATACATCATACATCATAGTACTATGCAGATAAAAAATGAGAGCTTCGAATATAAAGTATATTCTTCCATGGATGAAATGCCTTCGGGAGACCGTGAGTTATTGCTGGCAGCCATCGCTCAACTCGAAAAAGCCTATGCCCCCTACTCCAATTTTCATGTCGGAGCAGCTGCAAGACTCTCAGACGGTGATATTTTTATAGGAAGTAATCAAGAAAACGCCTCGTACCCACTATGTATGTGTGGAGAGCGGGTTGCATTGTATAACGCTGCGGCCAATAAACCCAATGTGCCGGTAGATGCTGTTGCCATCACTATCAAAAACCAACATGCCACTATAGATAAGCCGGTATCGCCATGTGGCGCCTGCAGACAGGTAATTTCTGAGTTTGAATACAGACATAAGCAACCCATCAGGATCATTTTAAAATCCGACAGTCCGGAGGTTTATGTACTAAATTCTGTAGCAGATATCCTGCCCCTTGGATTTAACGCAACATTTCTCTGAAAAATAGGTCTCTGACTCTTTCCAGATCTTCCGGAGTATCCACGCCAACAGATGCATAATACGTCTCTTTGCAATATACAGTAAATCCATGCTGAAGCCATCTCAGTTGCTCCAGGGATTCGACTTTTTCATAGGTTGATGACGGCAGAGCAGTGATCCGGTGGAGTATATCTTTTTTAAAACCGTACAGCCCAATATGCCGATAATATGGCGTCAGAGACAACCATTGGCCATACCCTGCATCCCGTATAGCAGGAATAGCTTGCCTGGAAAAATACAACGCCTTATCATTGTCATCCCTTACAACTTTGACTACATTATAATCAAATAAAAGATCCGGGTCAGTAAGCCGCTGGCACTGGGTGCCTATCTGGACATTTTCCTCTTTCATAAGGTGGATCAGATCTTCTATCTGGCCAGGATGAATCAGTGGTTCGTCGCCTTGCAGATTGATGATGATATCGCTATTGAGACTTCTGGTGACTTCTGCTACCCTGTCGGTTCCGGACTGGTGATCAGGACTTGTCATGACGGCTTTACCTCCATGGGCTATCACGTGATCAAAAATGACCTTATGATCTGTCGCTACAATGACCTCATCAGCAGAGGGCACTTTCACAGCCTGACCATATACTCTCATGACAAGACTTTTTCCGAAAATGTCGGCCAAAGGTTTTTCAGGAAGTCTGCTGGATGCCATCCTGGAAGGTATGATTATAGAGGTCTTCAAAGTAAAATTTTAAAAAATTATTAAAAATAATAACATATTATGATTTTTCGTAATATATTTGTCCCGTTATCCAGAAGTATGATACAAAGAAAACAAATTTTAAGTCTGTCTTTACTAAAAAAATGTAAAAGTACTTTTTTTTTATTTTGTCTGGGTCATACTGCTATGATTGCACAATCCAGTAGCAACCGATTTTTTTCTTCAGGATCAGAGATCGTCGCCGACGTTCTCCCTGGGAATGATATTTATTATTGTCATGTTTATGACAGGGGTATTCCGATTTACGATCTTGCCGAAGTTTTTCATATAAAACCTGAAAAGGTGATGAAAGCCAATAAGCTTCTTCCAAATCAGCCGATCAATGACGGCAAGATTGTAAAAATACCCATTTCAGAGATTGTATCATCCTGAACCCAAACTTCAACCTGGTAAACAACCGCATCTGGCACTGGTTTATATCGTCAGAAAGGGTGAAACGTTATATAGAATCGCTCATGAATATTTTGATACTGATACCAAAGCTCTTTTGACCATCAACCAAAAGGATCATCATGATGTCAGGCCGGGAGAAAAGCTATTGATTGGTTGGATTTTACTGCCAAAACCCAGCAAAACAAGCGAAACAAAAAAAGAAATTCCGGTCGTTAAGTCCATTGAAAAAAATAATCCAAGCCCTGTAGCTGCAGAAAAAAAAATCAAATCAGAACCTGCCAAACTCAACCCTGTCCAGCAGCAGCCTACAGCATTGGCCGAAACAAAAATCATCAAGTACTATCTCTCAGATGTGATAGGTCGGTGGGACAAATCATCGGACGGCAATGAAAGTTTTTTTGCCCTCCACAATGAAGCAAAGCCTGGCAGTATGATGGACATCTACAACCCCATGCTCAAAAAACATGTCAAAGCTAAGGTCTTGGCAAAATACCAGCAGGCACTTATCAAAGCGATGTAGAAATATTTATCAGTCAGTCTGTGGCAAAAGCTTTAGGGTTGCTGGATACGAGATACAAGGTAAATATAAAGTTTGAAAAATCTTCACAGTGAAGATGAATTTCCGCATATAAAAAGAGGAGACAGAAAACCAGTTTCTATCTCCTCTATGGAATTACTCCATGAAAATTCGGATTATATTATTCCATCATGATCATCTTTATAGTAGCAGATTCGTCAGTTGTGCCAATGGTTACAAACAGAACCCCAAATCTGTTGTCCAGTGATGCTCGGCTGAGCAATAATTCATTATTACCGGCTTGCTTACTTTCTTTTCGTGACAGGATTAGTTTTCCATCCACATCAGTCACTCTGATATTTACAATGTCGTTTTTAGGGATATAATAACTTATCGAAGTAATATCGGAGAATGGATTTGGCACATTTTGGAATACTTTAAGCTGATTGTAAGACTCTACATGCTGACTATTGCGATATTCGATGCCCAAATCCTGAACGCCATAACTGGCTCCAATCAATTCGTTTTCGTTCTGCCCATTTCGGATGGAAAGCATTTCTTTCACTGAACCACTTTTTCCGGACATCAAAACCAATTCGAACAAAACATCGTCTTCTTTCACATCCAAAAGTTCATTGGTATTCCAGCTGAATGTCAATATTTGTTGACCATTTTTGTCTGTAAATAAATGATAATTCTGAGATTTTACATCCATTAGGCCTGCTCTTATATCGTTTACAATTGCTCCGTTTTTCATATCCAAAGCGAACTGCATACCATATAATGATTTTAGATCTCCTGCCTTCACTTCCACTATTTTACTCTGGTTAGACTCTACGAATTCATCCTGGATATACATATTCATCTTTTCAGACCTTGCCCTGGTAGACTGGTCTGCAGCATTCAAAATAGCATTCAGATTGACATCTCCAACCTTGATACCAGTAAAGTCATGTTTCACTTCTGTTTCTATGTGAGCCGTAAAAAATGCTTTTTCAGTTAAATCCCATGGGCTGACCACATCATTGATGTCCTGATTATAGATAAATTTCCATGATGTGTTTTTGGCAAGTTTCAAAGTCTGCCCTAGTATGAGTTTTCTGAGTTCTGTAAGGTCTGCCGCTGTCACTTTTTTATCATTATTGGCGTCTGCGGCGTAACAGCATATTATTTGTCAGCGGCTGCAATCCCAGTATGTGTCTTTGTATCATGACCAGGTCTAAAGTGGAAACACCATTGAGATAATCACCCTCTTTTTCGCCATGTATTGTATACGCCGCTTCATTTATAAAATGATCAGCTCTATATTTACCATCACTTGCAGAGGGTTTGCTTATTGATTCGCCACTTAAGTCATCAGTAAATATTACATCTACCGCTTCCATGGCGCTGCCGTTTAACCCTCTGATATCACCTGTAGCAATGGCTGGACGTGACAATCCACAATTACCTGTATTGTCTTGAAGCTTGATACGAACAGAGCAATAATCACTATTACCCGCTTCGTCCCACACATAGATTTGGATATCTTTCAGGCCCAGGTCCTCACAATCATAAATAATCGCTGATGTACACTGCAAGTGATCCCAAAACTCTGCTTCCCCTCTGAGGTATTCAGTTTGTGTAGCTTCGATTGAGACCCCATTTACCATTTTGTAATAATGAGATCTGTTAAGAGCTACCGGTGCATTTGGTCCAAATGTAAAACATGGTTTTGAGGTACAATTGTCTGTGGCACCTCTGTCATAATCTTTAGCCCAAACTGCTACACTGAGGGTCGAAGGCATCAATACTGTAGCAATCTCTGTGATACAATATGGAGTTGGTTTTTTGACATCTCTCACGTTGACTATCTGAGTGCAAGATGAGATATTACCGCATTTGTCCGCAACTGTCCATGTAAGTTGGTGAAAACCAACATTCAACGTACTGTTGAATACTGAATCCTTTACTGTGGGGCCACCATTCAGTGAATAATAAAATTCCAACTCTTCTAACGGAGTACAAGTATCACTTCCCACACCTCTTATTCTTACATTTCTGCTGCAACCATCTGTCACATCAAAAGTGGCTGTGCTGCATATTGGTTGGGGCTTATCAGTATCTATCACTTTGATCACCTGCGAATGGCTTTTTCTGGTAGCCGGTATATTCAAATCGAAAGTACACCAATCAATCACTGTCCAGTTTCTGATGATCTTAAAGCAGGCATCATCTACTACTTCGAATATCTGATCTGTGTATGACACTGCCACCTGACTACAACCGGCATTTGTCCACTTAGGATATCCCCCTGTTGCTGGATTGGAAGGTCCATAATCTTTGGCTTCATTGCACTGATTGGTCAATGTCACATTATCAGGAAAAACCACTTTCTCAAGATCAAATGGGGTCAGATTTCTGATGTAAATTTTTTGGGTGCACGAAACGACTTCCTTATTGGTTCCATTTTCTTTGACCGACCATTTTCTGAATATTGTCTTTTCGCCACAACTGAGCTCCACAATAGAATCTTTTGGCAATGCAAGGTTATATATAGGGCAACCTGCTGTAAAGCTGGCAAATGAATTTAATGCTTCAGGTGTGTAGGCTGATTCACAGTCTAATGTCAAATCACCCGGGCATATCATCAGGCAGTACTTTTTGTTGTATTTCTACCGTCGTCATACAGGTGTTCATATTGCCGCTGGCATCGATTACCAAAAGCTCTACCTCCTGTACATTGTTGGTCTGGTCGCTGCAACAAAAATCCACGAATGTATAATAGCTGCTTCCATTATAGTTTGCTACAAATACAGCATCGGCAGGAAGGCTACAGGCATTATTCATCCTTCTGATGCCAAAAGTAACTTTAGAACAATTATCATGGCTTCCGTCATCTATGGTTTTGGCAAATAATCTGCCTTTGCCTTGAGCGTCAAGACTCAACACTGTTACTTCATCACATACCGGAGTTGGAACTATTTGATCTAACACTTCTACTTCAGAGTAGCAATACGTTACATTATCACATGCATCTACGATAGTATATCTTATCCAGGTTTTTCCTATGGGCAGATCTACTATATAATAGTCTTTGCTGTTGAATACCACATCGTCATTTATATATATACCATCTTCTGGAGCTTTTCCATCATTGTCTGCAGTCAAATATGCTATGCTCCAGGTGGTTTCATTGCAATCGGTCACTGAAGCTGGTGCAGGGACTTTGAAGTCGGCAGTACATCTATGATCGGTTGCATACAACTGATAAGTAGTATTCTCATTGCATTCCACATCGGGTGCCACATGATCTTTTACTGAAATGACCTGGCTGTGTTTCTGTACTAATCCATTGCACCAGTCTAGAATAGTCCACTCCCTGATGAGTTTGAAGGTATTTCCACATAAATCAATTTTCTGATCTGCGAAAGTTATATTTACTCTACAGTAATGTTCTGACAATAGTACTTTTGGCAATAAAGGATTGTATGTAGCCAAATCGAATCCAAGGATTTTCGGCAATACAGTTTCCCCTGGATCAGGATAATTATTTTTATTAGTATCCCAATCCGCAAAATTACCAGAGATGTTTTTACAAGCTAGTTCTATGTTAGAAGGCCAAACTGTGTTTTTTATATTGATGGACTTAAAATACACTTTAAATGTACATGGTTTCGAAACATTACCATATTTGTCTTTGGCAACATAAGACAACTCTCTGACTGCAATGATACTATCAGTCCTGTTGCACTCCAGCTCAATGAAGTCGTTTTTGATAAGAGAAATCGTCGCATTCGGATCACAACCATCTGCAAAAAGCGGTACCGGAGGAAAGAAATTATAGTTGGCGGCTCTGGTATAATCCAGTGGACATACAATCACAGGAGGAAGCTTATCTTCTATTTTGATATGCGACCAGCATGAGTTTCCTGTAATATCGTCGATGATAGAAACTGTCAGCGTTTGTCCGACATATGCCGAAGTGACAGGATTCGGTACCGCTGCACCTTGTGCTGTTTTGATCTCCACTCTTACCCTATTAGTAAACCTTGGATCCTCCAGTATCATCTCAGGTGTGATAAGTACCAGGCATCGATCATCAAGCGAAATATTGACAAGGTCATTGCATACCAGCACAGGGTCACCATCGACTTCGATAGATGCTATTCTGGAATATACTGCACAGGTATTATTTGCTGCGGTAGCATCATTTATTATAACTCTGTATTGGGTTCTGTCCAGATCGTCTGTTACTTTATCTATACAATACTCTTCATCTTTGGCATCAGGAATATTTACAAAAATATTATTCTGCAAGATTTGCCACTGATAGCTTAGTGACACCTGTCCAGGATTGTCAGCTACGACTTCAAGACATAAATTTTCCTGGTCTAAAATAGCTGTAAGATCTTTGATATCTTCTGTTATAACTGGTGTAACTGAAAAAATCAAGCGTAATAGTGGAAACAGCCACACATTGATCCTGAGATACCAGTCTCCCGAAAATCTCTATTTCCTGATCTCCAAAGATGATGAGATCACCTGATCCTGTCAGAATTCCATTGGTTGCATTATTCCCGCCACTGCCATTAGAAAATTTCAATTTGCCGGTGATTGGATTATTGCCAGTCATGGCATCCAGACAACTATTGTGAAATGACTCCAAATTATTGCCAGTGTCATTGTCTGCTATCCCATTACCATTTCCGGTCGGATCCATTACATCTGCATATAGTGTCGCATCCAGGCTGAATCCTGATGCATAGGCTTCTTCTGTGGTACACTCTGACCTCAGGGATTTGTTGCCGACCAACTGGCAAATACTGACCACCGCAAAATCGATTTTATCCTCATCATCCGGCTTGTCTGCATCATTGCACTCCTGGCCAGAGTTGTTTTTGTTTTCATCACATATTTCATCATCTTTCTCATTGCTCTTTTCTTCATCTTTAGGTTTAAAATCATCCTCATCCACGGGGTCCTTTTTAAATTTTTCCCCATCAGATGAACTGACTACACTAGTAGCATGAATAATTTCTGCAAAGTTGATTAAAAATGTGGACGAAATGTTTTCTTTAATTCTCAAAAACACCTTGATTACTTTCCTTTCTCCAGCATCGAGCCTATCTAGAACAGTCACAATATTTCCATCAAGACCTACGCTCCAGTCATGGTCATTTCCGGTTATAACTGAAGTATTGTCTGCCAAATCATATTGCATATTTTGGTCAAGTATATCAGAAACTTCTACATCAATGGCATCAACATCGCCTTGGTTAAATATTTCGATGTCAAATGATACTAAATCTCCTGAATAGTATGCCTGATTGGGTTGTGTGACTCTTTTTCGGATGGCCAGATCGAAACACGATTTGAATAAAACTGAAGTGGTATCATTTCTGGTACAATTATTTGCGTCCGTTACTGTTACTCCCAGCAGAGCCTGTCCGGGAAAACGACACCAGGTTGTAAAATCCTGAATGGCATCATCTTTAGTGCCTAACAAGTCAGATGCCGTCATACCTGTATCGCTGGCATCAGCCAAAAACCACTGGTACCTGTATGGGCCTGTACCACCTGTGGGTACTGAACTTACAGAACCTTCAAAATCAAGGCAAACCGTATCTTTAGTCAAACCTGGATGTATTAATGACGGCTCATCCACTCTAATGGTGCATTCAGAAATACATTTATTGGCATCTGTTACAGTCAGTACATATACTCCCGCTGCTAGTCCATTTATGGTAGATGAGGTCTGCGATGTAGGGCCGGTACTGACCCCGTTGCTCCACTTATATTCGTAAGGAGCTACTCCTCCAGACACAGTTGCTGTAACAGAGCCACTTCCATTTTGGAAGCACGTAAGGTCTGTTTTGCTTAGCGAACAAGACAAAAGGGGTGGTTGTCTTAAAACAAATTCGCAACTCTCAATGCAACCGTTGCCATCCTAACATACACCCTTAAATCCTTAGACAATATATTGATATCATTTCCTCCCTAAGCCTGTAAATGTATTGTTTGGTCGAAGTGACCGATCTTACTATTCAAACTATATTCAAAAGGGACCAACGGCTTGGGGGCTTACTGGAACAATCCGAGTAATATCAGCATTACCAAA
>JADKCF010000031.1 GCA_016714765.1 Saprospiraceae bacterium
GGATGGACGTTTTACAATGGTGTCAGGGTTAATCAGTTATCACCCGACCCACCTGATGTACGAAAGTCAAATTATTATAACTATAATGGAGGTTTTTCTTATACTTTTTTTATAAACCCAAAGAATTTATTGGGTATTCGACTAGGATTTGTTTCTTATGATGATGCTGTAACAGGTGTGACTTTTAGATATGGTAGGAAGTTTTAGAAATATGAGATTGTTTTTTTCACTTATTTTGAAACTTAAAAATGAATGATTTTATGATACAAAAAATTTGCTTGGCTGTTTTGTTTTTAACACTTTTTGTTAGGATTCAAGCGCAAGAACAAAAGAACAGTGTTGGTTTTACAACAAGTACATTGTTCAATGGCGATGGTTATCGATTGACTGGAATTGGATTTAATGCAGCCAGAAAAATCGGGTACAATATGGCTGTGAATCTAAGTTATAGCTCAAGTTCAGGAGGTGTAAAGGCTTCTAAAGTTTTAGAAATATCTCAACTTGCCTTCTTGGGCATAGATCCTAGTGTATTAATGAATTTTGAACATTTGAACATTTGGAAAATATCATTGTCCAAAGATGTACGGATGAGTGATAAAGGTTTTATGTTTCTTAAGGTTGGTTTTAGTAGTGGTACCTTGGAGCGATCTGTTTTTGGTGATTTTCTATACGATATAGAAGGTAATATTGACCCTTATGAAAGCTACTATGTTGTCTTGACTACAAAAAGAATTGCGGGAATACATGTAGGATTGGGTTACAAGCATGAGATAACTGATCAAATTCATTTTGCTATCGGTGGGAAGTTTTTGTCCAATCCATCATTTTATGGATTGGAAACAGGACTATCTTATAGCTTTTCATTCACCAATAAAAATAAAAACAAGTAAGTTAATTTTTAATCGTAGTCCTTGTATTTTTATGTCTGATGCCTTTTGTCAGGATTCAAACACTCTTTTAGAAATGTTGAGATTATGGCGGTGGTGATGGAGTTGCACCCGATTATACTTATGATATTTTTTATGGCTACAGATTAGCCAGCAAAGTCAAGCTAAAATTGGGTTATTACAAAGGAGATAGTTACAGTACACATCGTTTTAATCATATCGACAATTTTTTAAATAGTAAATGGGTAAGCCCAAATAATACATCCAAAAATCCAGTGGCTGAATTTAATCTTTTGGATATATATTCACTTGGACTAGAAATAAGAATTAATAGCGATAAATCATCTGGGCTTTATATTATCCCATATCTTATGTACTTTGTCTCATCGGAGCAAAGAATAGTAGGTTCATCGGTAGAGTTTATTGATTTTCGATATGATAGAAATAATAATTTTGGTGGAGGACTTGAGCTACAATACCAGTACTTGATAAAACAAAACATTGGACTAAATGCTTCTGCATATGCATACGGAGTTAGTTCTGAAGGACCTGGTCAAGTCGGTGCTAAAGTTGGGTTTGAGATTTATTTTTAGCCAGTGATTATTTTGTCATAAAAGAAATGGAGGATATGAATGTAATTTGTACGGATTTTTTTAATGATTTTATTTTAAATATAATAGTTCGGTAAATACCGCATCTCGTCATTCTGTAGACTTATCAGATATAAGCCATGAAGATGGTCGTATTCTAAAAGACTTGCGTTTCCTTCTCCATCAGTCATCAACCTTCCCACTTTTACTCCCGAAATGGACCACAAAGTGAGTTCTTTTCCAGTTCCCAATTCCAAACCTGAAACTACAAGCTGATCATTTGTAATATTTGACCGAAAGCCCTGGTTTTTGGGAGGTTCATTTATTTGAGAAGTTTTTTTTTCAAAAAGCCATTTATACATGGATGGAAACTCTCTGGCCCAGTACCATTCGCTATGTTTTCCGTCAGAGTGAGTTTTACTATAGACTTGCCCTGTAGCAGCTCCCGAGGACAACAAGGTGGTTACCATTTTTTCCATATCACCTGCCTGATTACCCCCTTCCTGAGCGCCTGACAACATATAAAAATAACTGGAACTTTTGACACCCGTAGCAGACACCTGGCTGTAGGCCTCTCCTGAAAACCAAAAAGCAGATGACAGGGCTCCTACCCTACCGAACACATCAGGATATGCAATCCCAGCATACATGGATATCAATCCTCCCATCGAACTGCCGGCTATGCCCGTATTGTCTTTATCGGTAAGCACTCTATATTGGGTATCTATATATGGCTTGAGATACTGTACTATAAAATCCACATATTCATCTACTTTGCCACCTCCATATTGGTTATTTATCCAGGGTGAGTACTCATTCAGTCTTTCGCCGCCACCGTTATCTATACCCACCACTATACAACCACGATCGCCTAAAGCCTGCAGACTATCCAGAGATTCGTCTATTTTCCACTCTCCTGCGAAGCTTGTGGCTGCATCGAATAGATTCTGTCCGTCATGCATGTATAAGACGGGATACGAAATAGAGGAGTTCTCATATCCTTTGGGTAGGTATAGCCATATCCGGCGCTTTTTTTGTAATGTAGGAATATAAAAAGTGTCCGACAATATCCTGACCTGCGGACTTGCTGTCGATGTGTTGAGATTACCCTCCCATCCTGCAATAGACAGATCAATGGTTTTGGGTTGTCCTGAATACACCACACTACGGTCAGGAATGAATGTTCCTGCTGCTGTACCTTCTACCGTATCCCAGCTACCCCGTGTAAACTTAAATTTTACAGTCCCTACGGCCGGTGTGAAAGTTATAGAATAAATACCAGCAGAATCTTTGGTCATTTTGTATGAAGGGTGTCCCGGATTCCAGTTATTCATTGTTCCGGCTAGAAATATGGATGTGCTGCCAGGTGTCGTCACCGGAACGGAAGTCCGGATCGTTAGCTGGCTGATCGTGTGTCCCCAGATTCCCAATAATATAAGGCTAAGTATAAGTCTGTTCATACATTGTATTTTAAAAACATTTTTACTGTATCACTGCTCCATATTTCTCTACAAACTCCTTCATATCCTTTACCATATTCTTAGACCCCATAGCAATAGAAGAAGTCTGGTGAAGTGATGTAATATCGATATCCATTACCCTTTCAAGCTTACAGGTGATAGCTGTGCCTCCAGCCTGTTCGATCAGATAAGCCATTGGATAGCATTCATAAAGTAGTCTGAGCTTTCCTTTTGGATATTTCCTGGTATTGGGATAAAGGAAAATACCTCCCTGAAACATGATCCTGTGAATATCAGAAACCATACTGCCTATATATCTCAATCGGTAATTTAAGTCCGAACAGTGGTCAATATATCTTCGCATTTCCAGGTCAAATTTCAGATAATAACCCTGATTGACTGAATAATAATTGCCGGCTAGGGGCATCTGAATATTGCGGTGTGACAAGCAAAATTCGCCAATGCTGGGGTCCAGTGTAAATCCATTGACACCACTACCGGTAGAATATACCAATAATGTAGAAGTACCGTATAAGACATAACCAGCAGCTACCATTTCTGTACCTTTTTGCAGAAAATCTTCGAGACCACAAGGCCCACCTGCAGGGGTTTTCCTTTTGTATATCCCAAAAATAGTACCTACTGAGACATTGACATCAATATTGGATGACCCGTCCAGTGGATCCATTACGACTATATACTGGGCATCTTTTCCTTTCTCCGGTGCGACAGGGATGTACTCCTGGTTTTCCTCTGACGCAATACCGCACACTTCTCCGCTGAACGAAAGCATCTCAATGAATTTTTCATTGGCAAAAACATCCAGCTTCTGAACGTCATCCCCTGTGGAGTTAGTGCTTCCTTCTACGCCAAGTATGTTTACGAGTCCTGCCTTATTGACCTCTCTGTTGACAATTTTAGCTGCTATTCCGATGTCTCGCAACAATCGGCTGAAGCTGCCTGAAGAATGCGGTTTTTCCTTCTCAGTTCTGATGATAAACTCATCTAAAGTTACTATTTTGTTTAACATGGGTTGAAAATTTGATTAGGTGACGTAAATATAATCATTTCGTCTAATTCTCAGATGTATCCAATATTTTTATTGATGAACTAAAAATATTACATTTAACATTATAATATTTGCTCTTTTCGTCATTACAGTACACGATTTAAGCATTAAAATTGTAATTAATAAATATTTTACAGTGATAAAATTACATATTTACAGAATTATTATTATTTTTCACTTTTATTATTTTACATATTAAACCAACTTTTTATATGAGATCATTTCTGATAGCACTGCTAATTTTACTGTGGCTCATATTAGGTTGGCTTTATTACCAGGATTACAACAATTGCTGTACCGGTAAAAATGAAGTAGCCGCTGCTCCTGTACTTACGGAAAAAACAGGACCGATACTTTTCAACTGGGGTGATAAAAATCCAATTCTGGGAGAAGGCTGGCCTCGCATGAGAGACTCACTGGCACTTTTTGCCACAGATAGCACAAAGCTCGAAATAACCGGGTTGTACTGCGAAAACTCCGCACCAGATGAAACTGACAGCACAGGTCTTGCAAGAGCCGCCGAAACCAAAAAATTATTTACAAATGTACCTCCTGAGAGAATCGTCATCGTTTCGAGAGCAGTACCTTGTGACAGTACTCACCGCATCTCTAAATTTGAATCTGTATCATTTGCCAAAAGAATTCATACAGAAAATATCAAAGAGGTAAATGAAAAAACACTGATTTATTTCCCTTTCAATTCCACTAAAAAACTCAATAATACTGAAGTAGAATCATACCTCAGAGATGTGGCAGATAGAGTGAAAAAATCGGGTGAGACCATTCAATTGTCCGGACATACTGATGCCATAGGGTCTGTGGAATCCAATCTTACCCTTGGCCAACAGCGAGCTGATATAGTCAAAAATTATTTGCTGAGCCAAGGTGTATCCAAAGATAAAATTGTAAGCACCTCCCAGGGAGAATCTTCCCCTGTGGCTGACAACGATTCAGAATCCGGAAGGGCTAAAAATCGTAGAACAGAATTAACAATCATTAGATAACATTAAAATATTAACATCATGATAAATTTATTTGATTTTTGCTCTTTACACTGGATATTTCCCTGGCTCTTACCGTTCTTACTAGGTCTGGGATTAGGATGGCTTTTGTGGGGCAAATATAAAGCTATGCTTGCAGACCTTGAGACAAAAATCACTGGTCTCAATACCAGAATTGTAGGCCTTGAAAGCGATCTGGAAGCTTGCAAAAAATCCAGACTGGAAGCAGAAGGTAACGTATCTATGCTGAAAGGTCGTCTAAGAGAAATGGAAGCCTCCACATCAGCTACATCCGTATCAGCACCGGTTGTTAAAGCAGCTACTGTAACTGAAAGTGCTGCCATTGCTCCTGTCTCAACTATAAATACAGCAGGAGATGGTGACAAGTGGTTTGCTGCGATTGGCACAGACAAATTACAGATAGTGGAGGGTATCGGCCCTAAAATGGAAGAAGTTCTAAACGAAAATGGTATTAAACATTTTAGTTCACTGGCAGCAGCCAGCCCTTCCTCACTTAGAGATATCCTCAATAAATATGGTGACAAATACAGAATCATCGATCCTAATACTTGGCCACAACAAGCAGCCTTGGCCAATGACAGAAAATGGAATGACCTGATCGCGTTACAAAAAACCCTGGATACCGGACGCAGTGATACACCCACAGATGGTGCCACTGACTCCAAACTGGAAAAATGGCTCATCAAAACTGGCGTGATACGACGCTGGAGTCAGGATGACCTGAAGGCAGTGGAAGGCATCGGACCCAAAATAGAGGAATTACTGCACAATGCTGGCATAAAAACATGGAGAGGTTTGTCTCAGACATCCACAGCCAAAATACAGGAGATACTGACTGCCGCAGGATCAAGATTTGCTTTGGCAGACCCGGGCACCTGGCCTAAACAGGCTGAATTGGCTGCTGATGGAAAATGGGATGAATTGCAGGTGTATCAAGATGCATTGAATGCCGGCAAAAATAAATAGATTTCATTTTCATAATACCTGAAATATGGGGGGAGGATTCATAAGAGTCTTCCCCCCTTTTTTTTTGCCCATAGATGATTGTATTATGAAATAATCATATATCAATCTAAATTCATTATCTTTACCCAAAATTTGATACTTGAATAAACCATCTGTAATAGAGTTTGATGCGGTCGATATTTGGCAGGAAGACAAGCTTGTGCTTTCCGGTGTAAATTTCAGATTAGCGCCCGCAGAAACATGTTACCTGATAGGCAAGTCCGGTAGTGGCAAGACCAGTTTTCTGAAAGCTATTTATGGTTCTATACCGATAAAATCAGGAGAGGCCAAAGTAGCAGGATTTGACCTGGGAAAACTGGAAGACCGCGATGTGCCTATGCTGCGCCGTAAACTGGGTATGGTATTTCAGGATTTTATCTTATTTGATGAGTGGACGGTAGGCAGAAATTTGCTATATATACTGGAAGCAACAGGATGGAAAGACAGAGCACAGATGACTGCCAGGGTACTGCAGGTATTGGAAATGGTCAATCTGCAGGGACATGAAAAAAAGCCTGTGACAGCTCTCTCAGGTGGCGAACAGCAAAGAGTAGTCATCGCCAGAGCATTGCTCAACAATCCTCCCATTATCATTGCTGATGAACCTACAGGAAATCTGGATCCTGACACAAGTGATGAAATCCTCTACCTGCTCAATAGACTTGCCAGAGAATTCGGTACTTCTATCATCATCGCAACTCACGATTACCGGCTGATTCAAAAATTTCCGGCCAGAGTTTACAAATGTGAAGATAGCAGGATAACAGAGGTGGAATAACGACAGACAAAAGCAGGCTGCTAAAGATACCTTCTGAATCCCAAGGTACTGGCCAGTAAGCCATAAATCATCACTGTAATGGAGCTCAAAGGCATCAATATCGCAGCTACTACAGGAGATAACTCACCCCTGACCGCAAAATACAGCCCCACCACATTGTACAAAAATGCCAATACAAAAGCACCCATAATTATCCTTCGGGCGTGCCTGAGATATGTAAGATAGCTGAGCAGCGAGCCGAATGCCTGCGACCCCAGTATAGCATCACATGCCGGCGTAAAATTATTGGAATCTTCTGAAATGACTATGCCTACATCGCCCTGCATCAGAGCTCCAGCATCATTCAGACCATCTCCGATCATCATTACTTTGTGTCCTTCAGCTTGCCTTTTTTTGATATAATTCAGCTTATCCATGGGGGTCTGATCAAAAAACATGGATACTTCTCCGGGCAGTAAGGATTTCAGCCTGACTTCCTCTTTGTCATTGTCACCGGATAGTATACTGACAACATACTTTTTGCATAATGTCGTGATTAACTCCTCTACTCCTTCCCTCAGTTTATATTCTATATTAAACCATGTACTGATGTTTTGATTGTTTATCCTGACCAACACTCCCTTTTTATTCCCGATGATATCTTCGCCCATCCATGACTGAGAACCCAGGCAGACAGTATCATTTCCGAAAGTAGCTTCTATTCCTTTACCTGTAACTTCAGTAAATGCATCAGGTTCTTGTGTATATGACCCATTCAGACTTTTAAATATAGCTTTACTTAGTGGATGATTAGACTGGAATACAGCACTTTTTATCAAATACATTTCGTGATCTGACAGTGTTTTTCCGGCCATAGATGCTACTATATTTTTATGGTCAGTGATGGTACCTGTTTTATCAAAAATAATTTCATCTACCTGCTGTATACGATCTATCACTTGCACATTTTTCAGATAGAAAAACTTTCTACCCAAAAGACGGAGAATATTTCCATAGCTAAATGGCAACGCTAGTGCAAGCGCACACGGGCAAGCCACTATCAGTACCGCTGTGAAAGCATTAAAAGCAACTGACTTGTCATATATCAGCCAATAAGCGAGTGTTGCTACTGCAATGGTCATGATCGTTATAGTAAAATAACGTCCTATCTGCCCTATCAAAGTTTGGGTTTTGGCTTCCTTATCAATAGAAAACGAATCTTCATCCCAAAGTTTTGTGAGATAAGACTGGTCTACCTTACGCAATAGTTGCACCTTCGAATTGGAGCCCATAATTTTTCCTCCTGCAAAGAGTTTTTCGCCCGCTTTTTTATGAATAAGATCTGATTCTCCTGTCACAAAACTATAATCAACGGTACACTCGCCTTGAAGTAAAATGCCATCTCCCGGAATGATCTCTTCATTTTTGACCAGTATTATATCCCCTGTGTCCAGTTTATCGAGGCTTCTGGACTGCCACCCGTCATCTGTCTTGACCTGGGCAGAAATAGGAAAATACGACTTGTAATTCCTGTCAAATGCTATGGAATAAAATGTATAATGCTGAAACCACTTGCCTATGAGTAAAAAGAAAATAAAACCCGCCAGACTATCCAGGTAACCCTCACCTGTCTCAGACAAAATTTCATACACACTCCTTAAAAACAAGGTGAGCATGCCTACTGCAATAGGAATATCTATATTCAGCTGTCTTAATTTTAATGTCCAGTATGCGGATCTCAAATAATCAAATCCACTGTATAATAACACAGGCAAAGCAAGTACTATATTGATATAACCTATATAAAACTTGACACTGGCATGACTAAAGCCTAAGTACTCCGGAAAACTCAGCAACATGATATTGCCAAACGAAAAACCCGCCAGACCTAGCTTATAATACAGGCTTCTGTCATTGGCAACCGTTTTAGCTCCGGACAATTTTTGCAGATTGAGTTCAGGTGGATAGCCAATCTTCGCCAGCAACTCAACGACTTGCCTTAGTGTCACCTTCTGAGGATTAAAACTTATGGTAGATGTTTTTGTCAAAAAATTGACCCTGGTACCCAATATGCCCTGATGGAGCTTATTTAAATTTTCCAGTAACCATACACAGGATGAACAATGTATCTGTGGCAAAGTAAAACTTATTTTACATATGTTTTCTTCCTTAAAATCAAGCAAATTGTTGACGACTTCCTCATCGTCCAGAAAAATGTAGTTTTTAGTATGTCTGGACTTTTGGCTGATGCCCGGCGCAGATTCAAAGCGATAATAATCTGCCAATCCATTGTCTTTCAGGACAGTATATACCAGCTGACATCCATGACAACAAAAATTATGTTCATCATGGACAAACGGTTCATCAGGACATTCGTCGCCGCAATGTGCACATTTTAATACTGTTACGTCTGCCGGTATCCTGAGTTTAAACATATCTAACGTTTTGATGCGTCAAAAATATAATGGTACCGTGAATGGAATGTTGATATGTATTAGGCTGCCTTATGACTTACATCACCATACCCGGAATTTTTATTTCTCCCGGTTCAATATTATAGTTAAGCCGGATCTGACAAACGATCCTTGGACGGAAGCATCTGCCCCAAAAATAAGCCCAATATACTGGCACAAAACCCCGGCAAGAGTGGATTGATTTCGGTAATCAAAAAAAATCTGAAAATAATATATACGGCAGTCCCGGTCATCATGGAAGCTATAGCAGCATTACTATGCGTATGATCAAAAAATAAAGCTGCGACAAACGGAACAAATATTGTCACCAGACCTATCACACTTGATTCGCTGACAAGTTCGAAAATATTTTGCTTTCCCATTGCTAAAATAAAAGATAGGACACTAATGATGATAACGCACATCCTGGTCACTGCCAAAAAGCTCCTATCTGATAGTTTTTCTTTCAATTGTGGTTTGATGATGTTTTCAGACAACAGGCTGGCAGGGGCCAGTAAAGCGCCACTGCATGTACTCATAATGGCGCTCATTAGCGAGCCAAAAAATAGTATCTGCAGCCATACGGGCATTTCATGTATGACAAAATGGGGCAACGTGAGCTGCAAATCTCCTAACAGTAAACCAGGGTCAAACAGTTTTATCGCCGTAATCAGATATAATGGCAACATGGAAAATATCAGATAGATAATTGCCCCTGAGATGGTGGATGTAAAAGCTGCCTGTTCGCTCCGCGCTGAGTTTATCCTCTGAAAAATATCCTGTGACGCTATGCTGCCAAATCCCAAAACCATCCATGCTGATATCCAGTTGAGCCAGTCTGTGATCGTGTTATCAGGCAAAATACGGGTCTGCTCAGGAGTAATGCTCGATAATACATGTTGTACTCCGCCCAGCATCTTGGTCACATACCATGTAATAGCCAGTAAGCCACTCACTATAAGCACACTCTGCATAAAATCCGTCACTGAGATAGCCCACATCCCGCCTGTAAAAGTATATAACATGACTATTGTTACACTTATGATCATCCCCCAATGTAACTCTATGTCCAGCAAAGTTTGCATCAGCAATCCCAAAGCGACAATCTGTGCAGCAGCATACCCAATGAAACTCACTATCATAAGTACAGTGCTTAATTTTTCTACTTTAGGCCCATAGCTTCTCCTGAACAGATCGCCGATAGTATACAGATTTAGCCTGTATAGTTTCCGGGAAAAAAAGAATCCTACCAGCAGCAAACACAAAACTCCACCCAATGGATCCTCAATGATACCCCTGATACCGTGTTTGGCAAATTCTGAACTGGCACCAAACACTGTCTCGCTGCCAAACCACAATGCAAATAATGCAGCTGTATTTAATGCAGGATGGAGATTTCTACCTGCATTGATAAAATCTCCTGCATTGTGCACCCGGCGGGAGGCATAAAATCCTATGCCAAGCGTCAGTAAAAAATAAATAATTATAGCACCTATCAGCATTTACTCAAATGGCTTCTACTCCCTTCAATTCTGCACTTAGCCTCCTGTGATCGAGAAAGCTGCGTATCAATTTGCCTGCATGTTCGAGTTCGTCTACCTGCGGTAAAAAAACAATCCTGAAGTGGGCATTATCCCGATGGTTAAAGCCTGTACCGGGTACTATGAGCACATGTTTCTCCTCCAGCAATCTGTATGCAAAATCTTCATCGCCTGCAAAATCAAATTTTCGGAGGTCCATCTTTGGAAACAGATATAAAGCACCTTTGGGTTTTACACACGTTATTCCGGGTATATCTGTCATCATGTAGTGTATTAGATCCCTTTGTTTGGTAAGTCTGCCTTCAGGACACACGAGATCCTTGATGCTTTGGTATCCACCCAGTGCTGTTTGTATAGCATATTGAGTAGGTACATTGGCACAAAGTCGCATACTGGCAAGTAAATTGAGGCCTTCCGTGATAGATTTTGCTCTGTGTACAGGGCCGCTGAGCACCAGCCACCCTCATCTGAATCCTGCTGCACGATAGTTTTTTGACAAACCTCCGTAAGTAAATGTGAGTACATCATCAGACAATGCTGCGACAGGATAATGCACTGCTCTGTCATAGAGGATTTTATCGTATATTTCGTCAGAAAAAATAATAAGCCGGTGTTCCTGACATATTTTTACTATGGCCTTCAGTACATCTTCATCGTAAACCGCTCCGGTAGGATTATTGGGATTGATCAGTACGATGCCCTTGGTGCGGGAAGTAATCCGTGATCTGATGTCTTCTATATCAGGATTCCAGTCTGCCTCTTCATCACAGATATAGTGTAGCAGGTTTGCCACCTGACAAAGCTACTGCTGTCGTCCATAAAGGATAGTCAGGTGATGGTATCAGTATTTCGTCGCCTTGATTTACAATGGCTTGCATGCTCATCAGAATCAGCTCACTCACTCCGTTGCCGATAAATACATCATCGATGGTGACGCCGTGTATACCTAGTTGCTGGGTGTAATGCATGACAGCCTTGCGCGCCGAGAATATACCCAGATGATGGGAGTACCCCTGAGCGTTTCTCAAGTTAAGTATCATATCATGTATGATCTCATCAGGCACATCAAAACCAAATGGTGCAGGATTTCCTATATTTAGGTTGATGATCTTCTGACCCATTGCCTCCAACTGCTGGGCTTTATCAAAGATAGGTCCTCTGATGGCATAGCTCAGATCATTGAGCCTGTCACTTTTTAAATATGGTGTTTCCGGCATAAACTTATTTTAGTCAAAGATACAATTATTACCAATGCTTGATTCCAATTATTAACCATCATAAACTTTGCCATTTATTTTTCCAGTATGAAAACGGATGTAATTTAGTTCAACTTATAAGCCAACCCTAAATTTTCTAACTCCTGAATGAACTGATAGTCTGCGGTCACCTTCAGCGAAGTAGCTACAAGGTCTATACCGAAATCATCGCCTTCATCCAGTACTTTTAGCTTTAGAGTATGAGGACCTACCCTGGACAGACAGATGTGCTCTATTTCATGGACCATTTTTTCGTCTATAAGGTTCAATGGCATTTTTATAGTGAGCGATTTGGTCATGTTTTTGCCTATGGTATCGAGCATTCTGATATCTTTGACATTAAAAAATATCCGGTCGCCCGACCATCCTTTTTCATTGATACCCTCTATATACAGCACTTGTCCTTTGGTAATCAAATGCTTGTAGGATTCATATTTTTCATTATGCAGTCTGATCTCATAACTTCCGGTAAAATCCTGAATAATAAATCTGACATAACCGGTACCTTTTTGAGTAGTGCCAAAGTTGGCTTCTGTAATGATGCCTCCCAGTTTTAAGAGCTTTGACTGGACTTGTTCCACTTTTTCGAGTGGACAATTAATAAAATGCTGAAATTCAAGATGATAATCATCCAGTGGATGCCCACTTAAATAAATTCCTGTTACTTCTTTTTCTTTCTCCAGTTTATCTATCTGATTCCATTCGGGGACAATCGGTGGTTTGGGCATGTCTATATAACTTGTCATAGCATCACCAAAAAGCGACATCTGATTGCTTTCCTTCTGTGCCTGATAGTTGGAGCCATACTTGAGCAATGATTCGATAAATGTTTCGGTACGTTCGCTAGCCAACTCGAAGTATTGTGCCCTGTTATATGCCCCGAATGAGTCCAGTGCTCCGCCATAGACGAGGCTATCCAGACATTTTTTATTGACAGATCTGAGATTGAGGCGGCGCATCATATCAAAAACGTCTTCGAAATGACCATTTTCTTTACGTTCTCTGACGATTTCCTCCACCGGTCCTTCTCCGACTCCTTTCAGTGCCGATAAACCGAAGCGTATCTGACCTTTGACATTGACTGCAAATTTGATATTACTCTCATTGATATCAGGACCCAGTACATCTATATGCATCCGCTTGGTTTCCTGCAGGAAAAAATTGATTTTGGATATGTCACTTTTATTGTGATTGAGTACTGATGCCATAAAAGCTGCCGGATAGTGGGCTTTCAGATAGGCCGTTTGAAAAGCAATGTAGGCATAACAGGTCGAGTGAGACTTATTGAAGGCATAAGAAGCAAATGCCTCCCAGTCCTTCCATATTTTTTTTACATTTTCTTCCGGATGGCCATTGGCGGTACAACCTTCTACAAACTTAGGAAACATCTTGTCCAGTACAGCTTTCTGCTTTTTACCCATCGCCTTACGCAATACGTCTGCATCTCCTTTAGAGAATCCCGCCAGTTTCTGCGACAACAACATGACCTGCTCCTGATAGACTGTGATACCATACGTCTCTGCCAGAATCTCTTCCATATCGGGAAGGTCAAATTTGATCTCTTGTTTTCCGTTTTTTCTGGCTATAAAATCCGGAATGTACTGAAGTGGACCTGGACGGTACAGGGCATTCATGGCTATCAGGTCTTCAAATCTGGTGGGATTCAGATCACGAAGGTGCTTTTGCATACCCGGAGATTCGTATTGGAAAATACCGACCATATCTCCTTTCTGAAACAACTCAAATGTAGCTTCATCTTCCAGAGAGATGGCATCAATATCCACCTCGGCACCATACCTGTCTTTGATGATTTCGAGGGCATCTTTGATGATTGTCAGCGTCTTAAGGCCTAAAAAGTCCATCTTCAGCAGTCCGGCTTCTTCGGCCACAGAGTTGTCATACTGCGAAACCAGCAATACCGAATCCTTTGCCACAGAGACAGGCACATAGTTGGTTATATCACCCGGAGTGATGATGACTCCACATGCATGTATGCCTGTATTCCTGACTGAACCTTCCAGTTTTTTGGCAGTTCTGATCATTTGGCCTATCTCAGTCTGCTCTTCTGACAATTTACGAAACTGATAAGCTCTTTCTTTATCCTCACCAGCAAACACTTCCTTTTGCTTCGAATCTATATCCTTATCAGCCAGCACACCTGCCAATGTAGCAGACAAATGGGAGGGAAAAATTTTGGCCACCTGATCTACCTCACTCAGCGGGATATTCATCACTCGCCCTACATCTCTCAGTGATGACCTGGCTGCCATCGTACCATAGGTCACGATTTGGGCTACCTGATTTTTACCATATTTATTGATGACATAATCTATGACTTTTTCTCTGCCGTCATCATCAAAGTCAATGTCGATATCCGGCATAGACACACGCTCAGGATTGAGAAAACGCTCAAAAAGAAGATCGTATTTAATAGGATCTATATTGGTGATACCCAGGCTGTATGCTACACATGACCCTGCAGCTGAGCCCCGGCCCGGCCCTACTGATACTTTCATTTGCCTTGCTACAGTAGTGAAATCCTGGACTATCAAAAAATAACCTGAATATCCTGACTTAGTGATGACATCGAGCTCAAAGTTAAGTCTTTCTTCTACCACAGGTGTGATAGAACCATATTTGCGCCGTGCACCTTCGAAAGCCAAATGTCTCAAAAACAATTCCTGTGTATCAAATCCGGCCGGTAGCGGAAATGCCGGCAGCAATATTTCTCTTGCCAGATCCAGATTGTCGATCTTTGAAGCGATTTCCATAGTATTTTCTATGGCTTCTTTGACATCACCAAAGAGCGTATTCATCTCCGCCTTTGTCTTGAAGTAGAAGTCAGAACTCGGAAATTTAAAACGTTCCTTATCATCCAGCAGTGATCCGGTATTGACACAAAGCAGCACATCGTGTGGTTCGGAATCCTCCTTCTCTACATAGTGTGCGTCATTGGTCACAATGGTTTTTACGTTATATTTACGGGCAAAACCTATGAGCACCTGATTGACATCTTCCTGGCTCATAGTATAACCCTCTATTGGGTTGAGTCCACCATGTCTCTGCAATTCTATATAATAATCTTCACCAAACAAATCCAGCCACCACCTGAGTTTTTCCTCCGCAAGATGGAGATTGCCAGTCAGGATTGTTTGCGGTATCTCTGCTCCCAGACAACAAGATGTGGCGATGATACCTTCATGGTATTTTTCTATAAGCTCTTTGTCGATTCTTGGGTATTTTCCGTAAAGACCTTCAGTATATCCGAGTGAGCACAGTTTTGTCAGATTCTGATAGCCCGTGGTGTTTTTTGCCAGCATGAGCTGATGATATCTGACATCTTTGTTACCCCGTGATTTTTCAAAATGTTTGATATGTCTGTCTTCAGAAACATAAAACTCACATCCTATGATGGGTTTTATTCCTTGATTTTTGGCTTCCTTTACAAATTTGAAAACACCAAACATATTGCCGTGGTCAGTGATGGCTACAGCAGACTGCCCATCAGCCTTGGCTTTTTTCATCAGCGCTTTGATATCTGATGCTCCATCCAGCAACGAGTATTGAGTGTGAGAGTGCAGGTGACAAAAATCTACCACAGTTGAGATTGGGTTTAGAACAATACAAACTAAAAAATGCAAATATAAGATTAATTTTTTTATTTATCGAGGGCGATACCTGCGGTCCGGGCTATCCGCTTTATTTTGCTTCGCTGCATGTTCGCTACTATCCCTATCGCAGAGTGGCAAATGTACCCTTGCACACAACACCTGATATATAGCAGAAAGCAAATATTTTACGACCTGAGCAATACCAAAAATCAAAACCAAATATAAAATTATATATTCCAAAGTATTAAACATTATCGAATATCGTTATGTGTTTTTCAGATAAGAAGAGGCGCAGTAAAATTATTTTATAAAAAAAAAATTTGGCATACAGTTTGCAATACATATTACGATAATATTTAATATATTCTAAAATCTTTTCTTATGTTTCGATTTAGCAATACTTTCAATACCCTTTTTAAAACCCTTATATTATTTACCGCAGTAAGTTTTTTTCAATCCTGTTCAAAGGATGAGCCTATTACCAGAAGTCAGGATACAGAAAGGTATTCTTCCAGCTTTCTGGTCGATTACTTTGACCTAATATGTACCACGACCAAAAATACACCCGGATTTTTTCCACCTCAGGCTGCCAGAGCTTATGGATACATTGGCATAGCCAACTATGAAGCCGTAAGAAATGGAATAGAAGGAGCGCAAAGCCTCCAGTCCCAATTAAATGGATTCGACAAATATACTCTTCCGACTCCTGATGCAGGCGTGGAGTACAACTGGGCAATTTCATCCAATGCAGCCGTCGCAAAAATGATGAAACACATGTACGACAAAAATCTGAAGGCTGCTGACAATCTCAATATCGACGATATGGAATCATCTAATTTAAAAGAATTGTCTAAAGATGTAAGTGCTGATATCGTGGAGCGGTCAGTAGACTTTGGTAAAAAAATAGCTGATGTTGTCTACGATTATTCTAAGACAGATGGAGGCCACGAAGCTTATCTCGATCCCTTCCAAAAACCTTACACCATGCCTACCGACCCTTTCTGTTGGGTGCCAACGGGTGCTGTCACCACACCACTCAGCCCCAAATGGGGTGTCAACAGACCTTTTATGGATATCAATGTAGATAAAACAAAGGTGCCTATGCCTGTACAGTTTTCAGAAATTAAAGATTCTGAGTTTTACAATCAGGCTATGGCAACATATAATCAAGTCAAAAACAACACCACTGAGCAAGTAGAGATAGCAAAATACTGGTCTGATGATCCTTTTGCTACCTGTACCCCAGCCGGCCATACCTTCAATATACTTTCACAAATACTATTCGAAGAAAAAGCCACTTTGGCCAAAGCTAGCCTTGGCTATGCCAGGATGGGAATTGCTGAAAATGACGCATTCATAGCATGCTGGAAAGGAAAATACGAACACCTGCTGCTCCGACCAGTTACATATATCAACAGACATATAGATCCATCATGGAAAACAATACTTAATACCCCCCCGTTTCCAGCTTATACATCAGGCCACTCTTGTGAGATGGGTGCAGGCTCCCGAATTTTGTCTTCGCTCTTTGCAAAAAGTGGTGGTGACTATCAGTTTACAGATTATAGTCAGACAAAATATGGGTTTTATGCCAGAAGCTTCTCCAATTTTGAAGTGATGGCCGAAGAATGTGCCAACAGCCGATTGTACGGCGGTATACATTTCCCTATGGACAACAGCAAAGGCCTTCAGATAGGCAGAGCCATAGGCGACAACGTCAATAAAAGACTGGTCTGGCCGGTTTTTGTAAGATAAATCATACTTCATAAAAAATAATCGAGCCATGCCGGAGGTACCTTCGGCATGGCTTCTTATTTATAATGAATGATCATAAAAAGCATCACAAACATAAGGTCAAAGGAGCAATTTGTATTAAGTTCAAAACAGCTGAAGATATAAATATTGACATACTTGAAGTGGCAATTCGAGACGGTGTTAAACAGACCTCTTGACCGATATCAAATCACAAATGTAACAACACACCGCCAACAAGGGTTCCTACGTAAAGCCTCATGCCAACCATAGGAACCGGAGCAGAGCCCCCAAAAAAAAGTGGCTTGAATCTAAAGTAAAAATAAAATCTTTTGTCTATCTTTGTAATATTAAAATTTACGATAAAAAACTGCCTTAAAAGTAAGGGGGTTAGGCGACTATAATTTTTTCGGACTTACAGCTCCACCACTGAGTAGCAGTACCATACTACAGCATAGTAATCATACCGAACATAAAACATTCTGTCATTCTTCGGAAGGGTGTAGCAAGAGACAGACATACATCAGAGATGATGGCCCGATTATATGAACCTGGATTGTAAAGTGAAAATAAGGTGCTTTGAGTAAACAAAAATGGGCTAAAAACCTATATTTGTGCTGGGAGCGTGTGTGCGAACGATAAAAAAGTGCCTGAAATCTATTGAATATTAAAAAAAACCGAAAGTTGCTAAATTTTTTATGCGTCTAACAGA
>JADKCF010000032.1 GCA_016714765.1 Saprospiraceae bacterium
TACCTAAACTATCTGAATTCAAAAGTTATATCTTTTCGACATGACAGGGAATACAGGATAATACCACATTATTGCAACGTTTTAAAAGGTATTGCACCAATTGTCAGCTAAGAAGATACTTTATGTTTTCTATAAACAAGATGGTTGTTATTTAGGGGGTTCAGGTTGATTAGCCACAAAGAAACTTTTAACTTTGCTTTGACGTTTAGTTATAAAATCTATTTATTATGTCCATTATAAAATCACCTTTATTGTTTGCAGGTTCTCAAGGCGAAAAATATTTATATGCCTTGTATGACTCAGGAGCCAATTTGTCATGTATTCATCCCGATGCGTTAGAAAACTTAGAAATTCCTGTTTCTTTAGGTAGAACCAGGATGATCGGCACCGCTGCAGAAGGTCATTATATTGAAGTAAGCCAAAGGGTAAGTTTAGATTTCTACATGGATGATGTACTGCTTTCGGATGAGTTTTTGGTTATTCCAGGCTTGAGTGAAGAAGCTATTATAGGATCGGCAACTATGCAAAAATGGAGGATAAAACTCGATTTTGAACACGATATTGCTATAGTGGACCCTAAAGTTGCCAAGATGCAATTGATATAGGGAAGAAAGGGGTTGGATTTAATAATTTAATATTTAATAAAGATGATTACGTGTCTCCACCACGACACTGGACATTAACTTTCTAATTCAAAATACTTATATACCAATGTTCTGTTTTACCTTTAGTGTCGAATATGAAAAATGATTTTTTATGGAAATCAGAAATGTGATCTCTTGCATATTTATTGCATTTTTTATTGTACCTGGATTTAGTCAAAAATGTATCACTCCAAGTGCCAATGCATTAATACATGCTAACAATGTCAAAGCAAACATAAGGAATGACGGACACTTATTTTCAAACCAGCAATTTCTTACAAGTTTCAATAACAACAATAAAGAAGTAAGCGGCATATCTCAAGCAGGAATATGGATAGGTGGTGCTGATAGAGCGGGAAATACAAAGCTTTCAGCAACCATGGGAGCTGAACAAGGTAAATCTGATTTTTTTGCTGGACCACTAGATACTCATGGGGTAACTGATACGGTAACATGCAACAAGTGGGATCGAATTTTTACAGTCACCGGGGATTCTATCCGAGCACATTTAGAAGCCTACAAAAAAGCGAAAGAGAATGGTTCGCCCTTAGATTGTAATAGTATTCCATCGGAAGTTAAGAATTGGCCAGCAAGAGGCAATCCTTTCTTTGAAGAATTTACAGGTTGGAAGCTCCCCGACACAAACCTCGCATCTTTTTATGATGCTGATGAAGATAATCTCTACAATCCATGTATGGGCGATTATCCTCAAGTACAATTCTTTTCACAATCAAGTACCTGTGCATTAATTCCAGAGCAGATTACTTATTTCGTCATTAATGATGTTTTTGGTGGAGCTCAGACTTTAGCGGACCATCGACATGCAAATCAAGTGCATGTGCACACTTTTGCGTACCTGAATCATGATGCCCTTGACGATATGGTTTTTACTCAATATCGTTTAACAAACAAGGCCCTGGAAGATTTGACATCTACATATTTTGGTTTGTGGGTAGATCCTTTGTTAGGCTGTCCTGATGATAATTTTGGATACTTACCTGACGAAAACACGTTATATTTTTATAATAAATCTGCTATAGACGGTGAATTTTCAACAAACTGCCCCTCCAGGTTTTATAGCCTTCCACCGATGGTAAGTATAAACTTATTCGAAAAGCCCCTTGTATCAAAAGGTTTTTTACGCAATAACAATGGGGAATTCGTTTATGATAGTTTAGGGGCAAAAGATATTGGTAAATCCAACTAATGAAATTCCTTTACATTGACACATTGATATTCGGCGACATTTCATCTTGCGTCTATTATGATAAAATACCTACAAATCAAAATGCTCCATTAACTCCCAAACTAAGTACAGACAGAGACTTTTACCAATATTTACAAGGCATGAAACCTGATCAGCAAGCTTATCTTGACCCTTTGGGGCACCCAACTAAGTTTGTCTATACTGGTGATCCAAGCTCAAAAGACGAGTGGACTATGTGTAAAGAAAACGTTGACATTAGCACAACAAGAATTATTATGTCTGTTGGTCCAATGTACTTTAACCCATCTGAAAGCAAGACTTTAACCTTTGCATATAGTTACCATCATTTCAGTCCCCTGCCTTGCCCCGATCTGACTTACTTGAGAGCCAACAACTTATCTGCTTTTAATCAATTGATTGATTGCATTGATCTGCCTTCCAGACCTGATTGTCCGGAACTTGTAGGCCTTCCTAATAACCAGGAAATAAATTTTGTTATAAATCCTGACAATAAGATTGGCATAGAAGATTTCAATGAAGCCACATATGAAATTCTAAGTGACAAAGACAATATATTTCGCTTCGAAGGATATCAAGTTTATCAACTTTTGGACGAAAGTGTAAACATATCCGATTTAAAAAATGAAAACTATGCACGACTCATTTTTCAGTCAGATGTAAAAAACAATGTGAGCGAAATTGTAAATTGGCAATATGATTTAATCTCAAATAAATTTGTCCCCATTATCGAGGTAAAAGGTGAAAACCTGGGTTTGAAAAAGTCTTTCAAATTCGAAAAAGATGCCTTTACAGATCAACCACTTGAAAATGATCGTCCTTATTATTTTGCCGCCCTAGCTTATGCGCACAACAATTGGTTACCATTTGATCCTAATACTAATCATGGTCAAAAAACACCTTATTTAGACTGTGGATATCTAAACATTTATAAATATACCCCCCTAAAAACAGAGGTGGTTAACGAAAACTCAATACCCCTGAGAGATTTAACAATATTTCCAAATCCAATTACAAATAATGGTGATTTGATCATTTCGATCCCATCATTTGTTTCAGAGGATTGGGAGATAGATATCTATAACATGCTGGGAGGCAGGGTAAATTCACGTCATTTCACTACCGACAGACAATACATATCTTTAAATAGGAGCGACTTGGGTCTTATCTCGGGTCAATACATCATCCGGCTAAAAGATAAAAAAACGCTGAAGACATTTGTCGGAAAACTTGTAGTGTTGTAATCTCTTTCCATTTTTCAGATAAAAATAAAGCACTATACAAGCATTCTGTCAATGTTATAAGTAGTGGTATTGGGAGACGGTTATATCTTTCGTATCACTTTACAGGGATTGCCGTATGCCAATACATTGTCAGGTATGTTTTCCTGACTTGTCCCAAGTAAATTTAGTGCGTTTTTAAATGTTTGATTATCAGTATTATAATGAATTTTTTCAATAAATTTACCGCACTAAAGGGGTATTTTGACATGAAAATTAGGGTAGTAAACACCGCATCAAAAGCCAAAGCGGTTCAAATTGTACGGTATCAAAACAACAAACGAACCATTTTGCAGCATATCGGATCTGCTCATACTGAAGCCGAGATGGATGAGCTAATATTATTAGCCGAGGAATGGATCAAAGACTTTTCTAAGCAATTATCCATTTTCCCCGACGATAGTCCAAATAGATTAATTCATCTTAGTCATTGTACCTTTATTGAGTTCAATATAATTTTTTCTTCCAACAGATTAGTGCCATACAGGACAAAATAGGGTTTGCTGAGCTGCCGCTTTTATTGAATGATTTAGTAAACCATGAGAATTTTTAAACCAGCTTCCAAACTTCGTTCCCTAGAACTTATGGAACAGTTTTTTGGCATAAACATAGCCGTAAAAGCTATTACAAGATAGCTCCACAATGCGTTGACTTAAAAGAAAAGGTAGAGATGAAAGTTGTAGATTTTGCAAAAGAGCATTATTCGTTCAACTTTGACATTGTTTTTTACGATGTGACAACACTTTACTTTGAGACCTTCGAAGAAGACGAGCTACGAAAGAACGGCTTTTCAAAAGACAATAAATCGCAGCAACCACAAATATTAGTGGCTCTAATGGTTACCAAAGAAGGATTTCCAATCGCATTTGAAATATTCAGTGGAAATACTTTTGAAGGACATACCATTATTCCCACCATAAAAAATTTTATCGGAAGAAACAAGGTCAAAGAATTTACAGTAGTAGCAGATGCGGCAATGATTAGTTCAGAAAACATTACACAATTAAATCAAAACGAAATCAACTATATAGTAGGCGCAAGATTGGGTAATCTCTCCATAAAGCTCCTTGGAACAATAGACGAGCAAATCGTCAGACAAGATGGTAAAAGTATCAGGATAAAGACGGAATTAGGTTATTTGATTTGCAGTTATTCTTCTGTACGATACCGCAAAGATTTGTATGAAATGAACAAACAAATCGAAAAAGCAAAGCAGGTAGTAGAAGTACCATCCAAGAGCAGAAAACTAAATTTACGAAGACAAATGATCAAAAACTGGAACTTAACGAAGAGCTTATCGAAAAACTAAAAGCTACTCGACATCAAAGGCTACTACACAAGCTTAGAAGAAACATAGTGGACAATAAAAAAGGAACAACCTATAAAACTTCACATACTGATATGTTTTATGGCTTTAGTTATCTCAAAGCACATCGAAATAAAGGCAGGTGTATCGATAAGAAAGTTCTTAGATGAATCTAAAAAAATAGTAGATGGCCAAATCCTAAATCACATAACGCATAAAACCGTCACCGTAAAAGCAGAGAAAACTCCAAACATGGCCAAACTGGTGGCCAAATTATTTCCACCGCACTAAAAGGGACAAGTCAGGAATAAAGCACTATACAAGCATTCTGTCAATGTTATAAGTAGTGGTATTGGGAGACGGTTATATCTTTCGTATCACTTTACAGGGATTGCCGTATGCCAATACATTGTCAGGTATGTTTTTGGTTACAACTGAGCCTGCTCCTATTGTTGTATTATTTCCTATTGTGACGCCCGGCAAAATGGTAGTATTACCCCCAATCCATACATTTTCACCGATATTGACCGGTAAGGTCTGAGATTTCCAGAAACTACTGTTCGGAGACAATCGCTCTGAAGATCTGACAGGATGAAAAACCGTATAAATATGTACACCGGGTGCTATCCCACTATTATCTCCTATCGTAATTTTATTACAGTCCAAAAAAACACAATTCATATTTATCTCGACATTATTTCCTATATGAATATTTTCACCATAATCTACATAAAATGGGGCTGTTATCCATACATTATCTCCTTTGGAACCCAGTAATTCAGTAAGAATTTCATTGAGTTTATTTGTATTGGTAGATAGCGTTTTATTGTATTCTTGATGTAATTGTTTTGCTTTATGCCACCTTTGGATAAGGTATTCATCAGCACAATCATACAATTCGCCTGCCAGCATTTTTTCTTTTTCGGTCATGATTAGCAAAGCATCTAATTCCTGGTAAAAAAAGATATCAAGTAAAGAGATTTTGGGTTCATGGCGGAGTTTTGTATTTTTACTCCTTACTTCCTGCCAGTATCCATCCCAGATAAGCCATCGGTATATAAGCTACAACAAGATCCAGCACAGTAAACCACAAGGGGAGATGGCAACATAACCACACTCGCAATTCCGCCCAGCAAGGTGAAGAAGCCAATGACTAGCGCCCACTTGAGGTGATGGCTGGCGGCTATCAGTGCAGCCAGATAGGCTCCCACTAGTGTACCCAGTGCATGTGCCAGAAAAGGCATGATGAAATTTTTTGGCTGGAATAAATGCATGGAAGCTTTGAGTCCTTCTGTTGTAGTCACATCTGCGCCTTCTGGAGGAGGTATGATAGATCCACTGATCATGATGATACCCATGTTTACCAATCCACCTATAACAATGCCTGCGGTCAGGGCTACAATATTTCTTACTATCGGATTGGTCATCTGATTTTTATTTTGAAGCTGTGTGATAATTGCGAAATGCCATTTGACTTACAAATCTAAAAATAAATTTATAATTGTACTGCAATTCTATTTATTTTGTTGTTTTAAAAAAGATAGTGAATACTTTGGTCTTATTTATATAGTATCGAAGACGCAGAATTCGACAATCAAGATCAGGCAACTATCATACGAATTGCAAATTCGAATTGTGCACAGGATCGAAGTTACAAACTTCGCCCATCAGGTGGCCCTGATATACCTTGTTCAGGAAGATTCATATTCACGATGCCATCGACTACATAACCATGATTTGTAATCCAATCATTATGTAATGCAAGATGACAAACAGAAGATGAAAAACCTTAAAGGATAAAGCATCATTGATTTCGTAAAGATCATGTTGTTTCTGTTCGGCACGGGTATGGACACCAATTGTTTGAAAGAACATCAAATTTTTATAGGCAAACAAGTTTGACATCTTGGATAGAAATGTTGTAATGATTTATATTGCACAAGGCAAGCCAACCAGCATCAATGAAGCCATTTCATGGCTTCATTACCTTGTTCCGATGGTGTTCCCTGCCATTAAGTTTGGCGTGTCTTTGACAAAAAGATTATATAATAAAGTAAAAATGTAAATCATTCGTAAAGCGATTTCATTAATTCTTCTTTAGTAATATCTAGGTGTTGAGCAACGTCATTCAATATTTTTGAAAGCAGCCCAACTTTGATAGGATCATGATTTGGTATGGTGATATTATGCTCTTTATCATCAGACTTTTTTGTCAATCTAATATGGCTCCCTTTCTGCCTTGTAACAACATAACCAAGAGCAGCAAATTTCTTAACTAAACTTGCTCCTGACTCATCTCGTGACAGTTTCATGCGGTCATTACTTCATCTTTTACGAAATGTAATCTAATTATTCTTTTCACTTCATCGTCATAATGACAAGAAACTGCATCTTTAATATTCTCTTTTAAAGATTCCCAGTCGGATGCTTCAGTAAATATAGAAACTCCCAAAGCTTCTGCTTCAAAGCCTCCATCGATTGACTCATTTATTACAAAAATAATTTCTTGCATATTGACAAAATTTTACAACAAAGATATACTATTTTCACACTCACCATATGGATTTTGGACAAAATTTAATGCTCATCCGCAAGCAAAAGAAGCTTTCTCAAGCTGATCTAGGTAAAATCATAGGTACTTCTGGCGATGTAATCGGCAGATACGAACGTGGTGATATTACGCCTTCTGTGGATGTTGTAGCTAAAATTGCGGATGCTCTTGATGTATCTGTAGATTACATCATAGGCAAAACCAAACTTGTCATCGATAAGAATACCCTAAATCGCATCGAACAGATTTCTAATCTCCCCGATGATAAAAAATCTTATGTCTTCAATCTTATCGATATGTGCCTGAGAGATTTTAAAACTAAAAAGGCTTATGCTGGGTGAGGGTTCTAATTTTAATAGAATGCTATTTTTAAAAAAATTTAAGATCGTGAACTAACACTAAATAATCGTAAATAAGTGATTTTATATTTAAGTAATCATTCTTTGATAGCATATTCCATGGGGAGTATTTCAAGACCCTTCATGCAGAGAGAATAACATTCACGCAGATTGGATTTATCATTGTATATTTGTAATAATAAAAGACGAATGATTTATGAAAAAAGAAAATGTAACAGACCTGACAGTGACCAGAGTACAGGGCGGTATGATCGAATTTGAACAAACAGGTAAGTACCCTGATTATCTGCACTTTCATTCTTCATATTACCGACACAGCTGGAAGCAAGCCTGCACTTCTGATCATCAGGAAGGTGCATTAAAGATGGAAGGCAAACCGGTGTATGAATACAAGCTATCCGATAGTCATTGTAATATCAGAGCCATCCTGGATGATGACAGCTATTCTGATTGGTTTATTGTGGATATAGACCTTGTATTGCAGGATTAAATCATTTAGTTCAATGTCATTAGCCATATTTGTTTTTAAATTTTTTAATATTGCAGTCAAATAGGTACCGTAGATATCATTTATACATCTATTGGGGTGATTCTTTGTAACCGAAACGTAAGTTAAATATACCAAAAATGGAAATGAATTATCAATTCCAGCGGATCTTTAAAAAAAAATAGAAACATATAGATGAAAATGAGGCTTTTAGTTGCACTTATACTTTGGACAGCAGTTCCTTCCATTTCGCAGGTTAAAATCCTGTTTAATGCTACAAAAGCCGAAACAGCCGCAAATGCAGACTGGCAGGTAGATGCCGATATATTCAATGTCAGCTTTGGCGGAGGCAATCCTTCTACCACAGGTAGTGGTACGGAAGCTAATCCACAGAGGTATCCTAGCCCAAACCAGTCCGGGGTCACGGCATCGACACCTGAAAATTACTGGAAAGGAGGCTTGTCGGCATGGGCCATAGAGTGTGTAAAAAGAGGTTATCTGGTAGAGACATTACCTATCGGCAGTTCGATCACCTATGGAGTTACTACGAACCCCCAGGATTTGTCACATTATCAGGTGTATGTCGTTTGTGAGCCAAATATTTTGTTTACTGCTGCAGAAAAAACAGCTATTTTGCAGTTTGTTCAAAATGGAGGCGGGTTGATGATGGTGGCAAATCATGATATGTCTGACCGTAATTTTGATGGTTTTGACAGTCCTTCCATCTGGAATGATCTTATGGGATCCGGAAATCCTTTTGGCTTTATATTCGAATTGCAGAATTTTTCGCAAACGACTTCCAACGTACCCAATCTGCCCTCAGATCCTATTTTGTCAGGCCCGTATGGCAATGTTACGAAAATGCAATATAGTGCAGGTACCACGATGACACTGACTCCCACTACCAATCCCACCGTAAAAGGAATCGTGTACAAAACAGGCTCATCTTTCGGAAACAGCAACGTCATGTTTGCTTATGCCAAATATGGTAATGGGAAAGTGGCAGCTATGGGTGACAGTTCGCCTGCTGATGATGGTACGGGAGATGATAATGATGTATTGTACGATGGTTGGGTCGCTGACGCAGATGGAAATCACCGAAAGCTACTGATGAATGCGACAGTATGGCTGGCAACACCGACAGTCACTCCCATATCTCTGACTTCATCGCAAGTCAATGTAGCTTGTTTTGGCGGCAATACAGGTAAGGCCAGTGTCGTAGCCATGGGAGGCCTCCCACCCTATTTGTATCAGTGGTCCAATGGCAGCACTAACTCTACTGCAGACCTTCTGATTGCCGGCACTTACACGGTCACTGTGACGGGTGGGTCTACATCGAGTGCAACAATTGTTATCACAGAGCCATCTGATATCAATATCAGTACGACCATAGAAAACATAACATGTTCACAACCTTCAGGCAAAATAATGACCAGCGTCATGGGTGGTAAACCCGGCTATCAATACTCATGGTCTGATGGCAGCACTGCAGAAAATTTGTTGACAACGATTCCGGGAAGCTTCCAACTGACTCTGACTGATCAAAATGGGTGTAAAAAGATGATTAATCAAACTATCTCGCAAGATATCGCACCACCTGATGCTACAATTCAGACCATGGATACTACCATTACTTGCGTAAATCCGGTCGTATCGTTGACTGCTGCTTCGGCCACACCAGGCGTCACTTTTGAGTGGGCTAGTACCATTCCTATTAGTCAACAACAAATGATATCTGTCATTTCAGCAGGAGTTTATATGCTGAAAGTCACCAATCCTGCCAATGGATGTACAAAGGTAGTGAATATACAAATAAATGAAAATAAAGTGCTGCCATCTGCTGCGATTGCAGGAGGCGATACGCTCTCGTGTTACAACAAAAACATAGCGCTGAATGCAACAACCGATGATAAACAGTATCAATGGTTTAGCAATGGGCATTTATTGGATACCAGTCAGATTATTCAGGTGTCGTCTCCGGGCAAATATATCCTGAGGGTATTGGACCTTATCAACGGATGTTCTAATTCAGACAGTATTATCATTGGGATCAATAATGATTCTGTAGAGATAGCATCATTTTTTATTTCAAATACTACCAACCATCTCGCAAATGGTAGCATAACGATCACTGCCGTCGGGGGAAGGATGCCTTATGAGTTCTCCTGGCGGAATGCAGACGGCATCATCATTAGCCATGCCCAAAATCTCACGGATGTCACTGACGGCAGATTTTTTCTGGATATAAAAGATGCCAATGGCTGCAACACTTCCAAAGAGTTTGTTATTAATAATATCATCACGGCAACTCATCATAACTCATTACAAAATGCCATCTTGGTTTTCCCCAATCCTGTACTGGAAATCGTACAAATACAAATATCGCTGGACGACAATATTACGCTAGAAATTTATAATATTTTTGGCCAGTTGATTTCCAAAAATGTATCTGTAAAAAGTGGAAGTTTAAGTTTGGAATCCTTTCCCGATGGCCAATATATTTTTAAATTCACCAACAGGCAAAACACATTTTACACTACCATTCATAAAATGTAGGATAACTAAAACAGGTTTACACAATAAATTGGTTTCTATAGATCTATTTCGTAGGAATTTATTAAAAGGCGATAAAGTGCAAAGAAACCCATGTTGGGCGTTCGTGCTATGAATTAGGAGTTTTGTCAGCCAATTTGTTGTCCAATAAACAGAAGAGTCTTTGTCATTGGTATAACGAGATGGATTTCTCTCATACCATAAATTTGGTCAAAAGGTTCTTTGAATTTAATTCCATCTAAGTTGCCTTTTATATAATTCCATATAGACTGAATATCATCAACTTCAAGATAAAATTCCATTTCGCCAATGTCTTTACCAGCCCTTAGAATGTGAATTGTCAGATTGTCCTTTTGTAAAATGACGTATGTTTTATCGTCTCGTAGAATTTCGAAACTAAGCAAGTCGATAAAAAATGATGCGGTCTTAGCAATGTCAAACGAAGGTATCATTGGACTCAATTGTCTTGCTTTGTACATTATTGAGTTTTTATTAGTTAAATAGATTGTTTTGAATTGATACTGTCTTGTCTGATATTAAAATTGTAACGTCAAACTGCATGACGCCCAACGGTTTGGCTACCCGACGGCTCGTCCCGATAGGGCGAGATGTCCGTGGTAGACTGTGTTATGGCTTCGTGATTCTATTTTAAGCTATATTTATTGTTACTGTTCTACCCAATCCCATTTCAACTAATTTAAAGAAAGTTGAAAGTTGGATTTCGCTTTTACCTGTTTCAATTCTTGAAATATAACTCTTCTTAGTTCCTGTCCTTTCAGCTAGCTCTTCTTGAGTTACATTACAGCTCTTTCTAGTTTCTTTAAGCATTATGCCTAATCGAAAAGCTAAAGACTCCGCATCAAAAGCTGTACGACTATCAGTCCCTTTTTTGCCGTGATATTTGTCTAGATGATCTTCAAATGATTTAAGCTTGTTCATTATCTTTATTTTTAAAATATTCTTTTTTTAACTTAATTTAATTCGTATTTCCTTAAATGTTGCAGAAACTCTTATTTCATATAAGCTATCTGTACCTTCCATATGTTTTAAGAACTTTTTTGGCACATGCTTTTCATGCTTAATTAAATCTAATACAAAGTCTATCTTATCACGACTTTTTTGATCCTGTTCTTCGTAAAACGTATCAAAATAATCTCCATATGAAAAGATTTTTCGCATCATTATGCAAAGTTAACTATATGGTTAACATTACAAAGATGTTTTAAGTTTATTTTTTGAAAATTTTCCATAAACTATTGGCAAAGTACAGATCAGTTTTTTTTACTTTTCATGAGCCATAACACAAGTATATACCAACCCTTTTCTGTTATTAATATTTTAGGTGATTATCCCAATTCTGCCCAACTATTGTGCCATAGACTTACCTAAGTAAATGAAAACTTAAATTCTTTTTAAAGTTAACTTTTCTCCATCATTACTTATTATTTGGAGATTTGCATTGTTTAAAAAATAGTGGTTCATTTCTACATTGATGACATCATTGACTAAATGATATCTGCCTTCAGTAAGATGAAATGAAAGTGGTGGAGTACCACAAAAACCACTATCCCACGACTTAAATACTGTATCTCCTTCTATAATTAGGGCTGCATTCTCACTTAACGAAGAAACTTTACGGTAGATGGTTGCATAACTAGAGTCTATTTCTATTTGAGAATCATATTCCCATATTCCTTGAAGTAAACTATTTTCAGGAGGTAATTCGTTCTTTACACATGACACCAAAACCAAAGACAAAAGTATAAATGTTAAAAACTGTTTCATAAATGTATAATTTAACGAATAACAAAAGTAATATTAAAGTACATGCTTATAGACGTAAATAAGACTTGAACAGTTGGTAAATCATGTAAAATTTTTTCTATTAAGCAAAAATCCTACAAACTCTCCAATCTCAATACTCCTCTGGGGCATACGGCACTACAAATACCGCACCCTACGCACGAAGCACGTACGATGTCTTCTTGCCGTTGTGCATACGCTTTGACATCAATGCCCATCTCGCAGTAGGTAGAGCAATTGCCGCAGGAGATGCATTGGCTGCCATTGGTCGTGATGCGGAATTTTGACATCCTTTTGGTTTCTTTATGCCAAGGCAATTTTATGGTAAATCGCTGTAAGATACCCAAGTAAGCAGCCATCGGACAGCCAAATCTGCACCATACTCTACTACCCAATAATGGATAAAAGCCTACTCCCACGACACCGGAAAAAGCAGCACCAATAAAAAATCCGTACCAGCTGCTGAGGGTGCCGCTGTCTATGATAAATATATTTCTAAATCCTGTAAATCTTGCGACCAAAACCGCCACAGTCATCATCGTCACAAATACCAACACACCATGGATCATCCATCGTTCTATCTTCCATGCTTTGAGTGATTTATTAGATAAGTGGCGAAACGGATCTCCGGCTGTCTCAGCTAATCCACCACAACCACAAACCCAGGAGCAATACCATCTTTTGCCAAAATAATAGGTCAAAACTGGCGTGATCACTAAAAATGAAAGAATACCCCAAAACAACATAAAATAACCAAAAGTACCTGCTGCCAACATCGCATCTATATTCCAGTCAAAAAAGAAGTAATAATTGAGCGGCCAGATATTTTTGAAATCGTAGTATGGTTTATTGAGACTTTGCATGATTTCAGGTAGGATAAAAGCAATCGTCGTCTGGAAAAACATAATAGAAATCGTCCTGTACACCTGGTATTTACTATGTCTATACTTATAGATGAATTTGATACCCATGAGCAATATCGTCAAGGTATAGATGGCACCATAAACAAACCATTGGCTTGCAGGTTTTCCTTTCAGAAACATACTCAGTGGGTCAAACAGGCCCACCAAACCTGAATTTGAGGCACCATCACTTCCTTGACCGAGTAAGTGCGGATACCAATACAGAAGTACATAAAATCCTGTCAAAAATATAGCCAGCATCCATGCCAACGCTCCTCGGGACGAAAGTGATGTAAACCAATTGTGGTTATTCTTTATGCCGGGTAAGGAGTTTTTATATTGACCAAAAGTGAACCACAGTGATCCCACCGTAACCAAACCTGTAGATGACCAGAGCCATAATGCTGCCCCTTCTGACCGGAAACTCAGCCAAAATACCATTTGGAGGTAGAATACCTATGCCAACTAATGATAAAGCAATTTTTTGATCGGTTTTCAATCCATCTGTGTGGTGATGGGCTGTGATGGAGATGGATTTGTATGGTTGCATTATTCCAAGCTAATTCAGAGATTATTTTATCAAATTTAGATCATATTGCTGGAAGATGCGATCTTCAGTCATTAAAAACATATTTTCTGATTTTGATTGTACCAGCAATAGTCTGTCAAAAGGATCCTGATGAATTAAAGGCAAATCCTTAAGTAAAGCGCTATGTTTACTAGATAATACCAATTCTTCAAAACCTTCATCTAAACAAGTTTTGACAATATCTTCTGGATATTTTAGTTTGTTTTTTGATGCCTTAATAGCCATTTCAGCTATTGAAACAGGGCTAAAATATATTATGTTCGAAGGTTCTATAATCAAATCAAGATAATCCCTTTTTAATTTTTTGTTATCTTCCAAAAACCAAATGATAATATGTGTATCCAGAAGAATTTTCATAATGGAAAAATTTCAGATGAATCAACTGCGTCTAAAATTTCCGCATCTGTGTCCCAACAGTCTTCACTGGACCAAATCTTACCTTTCAATGCTCCTGGTTTTCGTTTTATGCCTTCTTTTTTAAAAACAACCAATTCGATTAATGGCTCATTATTTTTACTGATGATGATTTTTTCACCTGATAAGACCTTTTTTACCAATTCAGATAACCTGCTTTTGGCGTCATGCATATTTACTATTTCCATTTCAAATATATTTTTATTAGCTAACTTAGCTAAGTAAACAATTTTTCGAATTTCAAAGTTCAAAACAATTTTATTCTTTCCAATCACCCAAATAAAAACTGCTCTACTTTGCTCAATTTCCTTTTCGATTTCAAGGACAATGACTTACCCGTTTTTTCGTTGTACAGTTCCACAAATGCACCTTCGTATTGATCAAAAAACTCGGGGTCAAAATTGGCCAAGGATAAATTTTCGATGACCGTTTCTATACTTGTTTTGTCACCTATCCATTTTTCACAAACAGCATGTCTGTATCTGATGCCCATCAGATTAAAACCCGTCACTGCTCCTGATGCTGTTTCGTAATTGATACGGATGGCTTTATTTTCATGTGGATGTTGCCAATATAGACTTGTGATGTTTTCAGGTGTTTTGGCTGGAATGTCTCCATAAACCTGATATTCGATGTCAAAAAACTTGGCGGAGTTAAACCATATGCCCGGATTATATTTTGTAGGCTCGACACAGATGGTTTGTGCACCAGTTTTGCCCATGATCCTACCTGTGTACCAAACTGCTTCTATAGGTCTTCGCCCCGGATTAGGTGCAGAAAGTTCCACACAATCACCAAGCGCGAATACGTCTTTAGCTGATGTCTCTAAGTAATCATTAGCAATGATACCACGATTGGTCGCTATACCTGAATCTTTTATAAAATCAATGTTTGGACTAACTCCAACAGTTAGGCCTACGAATTCGCAGGGGATTTCTTCACCAGAATTTTTGCAAATGATGGAAGATACTTTGCCGTCAATTCCTTTGATTTCCAATAATTCTTCACTGAGTCTCAAGTCTATACCATTGGCCAGGATATGTTGATTGATTATGGACGATTCTTCCTTGGGAAGCACTACGTTCCAAAAACTCTCTTCGCGCACGAGCATGGTCACATGTATGTGTCTGCTGTGAAACATCTCTGCCATTTCGATCCCTATCAATCCGCCACCGATGATGACTGCTCTTTTGATACCCATCTGGGATGCAGCTACCATACTCTCGAGATCCTGCAAATGATACATTCCTTGTACACCATTCAAATCTTGTCCCGGCCATCCGAACTTATTGGACTTGGAGCCTGTGGCTATGATCAGTTTATCGTAATTTAAACTCTGCCCATTGTCGAGTAAAATAGATTTATCACTCGTGTTGATATTTTTCACCCATGCTTTGACTGTATTAATGCGATTTTTAGCCCAAAACCAATCCTCATATAACTTAGTATGATCGAATTTCATGTGACCCATGTAGACATACATCAGTGCAGTGCGAGAAAATGGATATTCTGACTCTCCCGATATCATGGTGACCTCGTGATCACTATTTTTTCTGATATATCTTGCCGCTGTAGAGCCTGCTATACCGTTGCCTATGATGATGATGTGCATCTTGTATTTATTTTTGTCCGAAAAAACAAAATTATTTTCATATCTCTCGTAATATGAACTTAATTGAATGGGCATCCTTGCATTCCCAAGAATTATTAGTAAATTGGGAAAGAACTGTCAACGGTATTCAATTACTAAAATAAATCCTTTAGAATAATACACTTTTGTATCGATTCTTATTTCTTAACCAAGTCCTTCACCTTAGCCAAGGTCCGCTCTCTCCTTGGAATACTCTCTGCTCTTACATATCCTTGATTAGGATTGCGCTTGACGAAATCTTGGTGATATGCCTCTGCTTCATAAAATTTTTCAAATTTTACAACTTGAGTGGCAATAGGTAGTGAATACTCACTAGCTACTTCTGCCATTTTAGCTTCGATAATTGCTTTCTCTTCATCATTGGTATAAAAAGCTATCGTTCGGTACTGAGTACCTCGATCTGGTCCCTGACCATTGACGATCGTAGGGTCTATAGATGCAAAAAACACTCGGACTAGGTCCTTATAAGAAATTACTTTTGGGTCATAATACACCTGAAATGCTTCAGCATGGCTTGTGCTGCCACTACCTACAGATTCGTAAGATGGATCGGTTTCCTTCCCTCCGGAATAGCCGGAAATGACTTCCTTTACGCCTTTGATACTTTCAAAAATGGTCTCAGTACACCAAAAGCAACCTCCGGCAAAGGTTGCCACAGCCACTGCAGCTTGCTTGGGTACGAATAGCAGTCCATCACCATCTATACAATATCGCAGTCCTGTGGGTTTTGGGCCATCATCAAAAACATGTCCCAGATGGCCATCACACCTTTTACATGTCAAAGCATCTCTTTCCATACCCAAACTATTATCAGTTGCTACATGTAGACTTTTTTGGGAGTAAGGTTGAAAATAGCTTGGCCAGCCCGTACCTGAATTAAACTTAGCATCCGATGAAAACAATGGATTTTTACACCCTGCACAAACATAGGTGCCTTCTTCTTTGACTTCATACAGTTCACTACTGAAGGGACGTTCTGTGCCGTGTTCTCTGAGTATATAATACTGCTTGGGTGTAAGTGACTTTTTCCATTCAGCATCAGATTTTACTACCTTTTCTGTCCATGTGGTGTCTATGATTATATTGTCATTTTCCATTTTAATGGGAGACGTTTTGGACACTTTTTTACTCTGCTGAGCACACGCACTGAATGTTATCAAAAGGCATGTAATGGAGATGAATTTTATCATGATTTATTAAATGATTTATTTTTTTTCGTTGAGAGACCAATCATATTCTTTAAATGTAATGGAGGCATTTTTGTTTACTTTGGTGGTGGAATATTTATTTACAAAGGTCACCCGGTCTCCAAAATCCACAGCATACCAATCAAAAATCTTCGACAAAGTTAATTTTGTTGACTTGATAGTTTGATATTTGGTGTTATTAATAAACTTTTTTGTTACTGCATCTAGTTGAGCATCGAGTGTTTTACCTACATAAGCTGCATTCAACAGCGGCGGACAAGACTTAGCTCCGCAATTGACGGCAAAATGGATGCGTGCATCCTTAAATTGTGGACGTATGATATCGTTTTCGATGTTGTTAAGCGAGTATTTTTTACTACCAATTGTGATTCTTTTGACATCCCACGGCTTGCCACCATCGAGATTTTGGATACTCTTTAATGGATAATTATTGACAATGAGATCTATGGTAAATGCATTGTAAGCATTGATCCAAAATGCCAGTTGATCATTTTTAGACCACGTAGGTGATACTGTCACCCCGGAAAAAGACCGCACAATACTATCCAATGATTTTTTGTTGCCTTTGATGGATTTATAATCTACATCACCTGAAGCGGAGACATATTTTTTAAGAAATACATCCCAAGCTTTATAGTCAGGCTGAGCTAGCCCCATACTTGACCACATACCCACGATAAATACTAAAATCAAATGTCTCATTTTTTGTATTTTTTATTAATTTTCTGAAAAACACCCCTTAACCGGTAATGATTCTGATAAAATAATTTTCTAAATAAATTGCTTTTAAGTCTTTCATTTGTTGAGCTCCGTTTGCCTCAACGTCCATCACGGTCTGACCTAAGTCATTTAACAATTGAATTTCAGTAATCATCTCATCTTTTATGAATTTAACAAAAATTTGATGCGAAGCAGGATTTGGATATATAGTGATATAAAATTCGTAGTGTTGCTCCAAATAGATGTGAATGTAATTTAAAATCCATCCATTTAAAATCTCTGATTGATTTTACCTATATATATTCCACTTAATAGTCAGCAAATACTGCAAATGATAAAGAAGGTGTGGCTTGAACATTTCTTGATGAAGGACTGGCACCAGCGCCTCTCAATGCTACACCCAATTTGGGTTTGATATAATACATCAATTCTATAGCTGGCGAAAAGTATGTGACATTATTTGAAAATAATCCTGTTTTACTCAAAGGAGCGTTTCCGTTGTCCATAGGAGAAACTCCAGTAAATTTCAACATGGCCATCAACTTATTGGACAAAAATTTATAGCCAAATTCTGCATCAAA
>JADKCF010000033.1 GCA_016714765.1 Saprospiraceae bacterium
GTTCGATGCCATCGACAGATGTCGGGTAACATCGATGTAAAAAAGGTTTACGACTTCCTTACTAATGTGGCTGCGTATATGGAGTAAAAGTAGAATAGCGCTCTGGCGATATCGCCTTTAATGGATTCCCTTGGTTCGAATACATTTGATGCGGATTCTGAATATTGGTCGATAAGCTTCTGATTAGGACGTGTAAATACTTTGTCACCAAGTAACCAGTATTTGGTTTTGTTATCTGGAATGTCGCTGAAGGGGGCATTTTTTCTCATGGTGTTGATGGTGGATTTGGAAGGCACCAGGTGATGCAGATCACCTAGTGCCGGCATGGCAGCTGCACCAAGAGACCTTGGATAAAGATGTTCTGTTTGGATGCCATACTTGGCAGTCCAGGCTAAAATATTTGTTCCTGGAGGTACAGGGATTTTATATCCAGAATAGAAACATTCCAATGAATCGTTATGAAGGAAGATTTCATTGTACAGATTGGTTCGTGCCTGATCGTAGGGGATGACTGTTTTGGGGGTGTAGTAGTTTCTGATCTCGGTGATCAGGGAATCTCCATGGAGGCCGGGGAAGATAATTTCCTGTGATTGGAGATCGACAATAGATATAACCATTATAATGATGGTTTGAATATGATGTTTCATTAATTTTGTAATTGAAAATTTTAAAAAAAGCAGCCCCGACGGGCGCCGGAGCTGCTGTTCAAAATCATGCTGCTTTCAGCATAGATTTGCCCACCTATAGGCGGGCGAAGACGAAAAACCAACAGAAAATGCCATGCAAAAAAATTATACTCTTTTATCATTTGATGTTTCGGAAAACTCTATCCAATTGCACATCTCCCTTAACCGGCTTCTGACCCTGGTGCCATAATGCACATCAATCTGATCTGAAATAAGATTGGAAGTAAAGTGGGTCAACACCTTCCTGTTCTGAAATAAATTGTATCTCATTTGGATAATCTGGGCCATAACATTTGCATCATTGCCATAATGTTTGGTTGCTTCTTCAGCTCCGAGATCGTCAAAACAATAAGCCCTGTTGATCGTATTGATATCCACATTATCCACATAGTTTCGACCATAACGCATGAGGACATTCGTTCCCTGATCAATATACTCCAGGGCTATCTGCTGACAAGGTTTTACTGCATATCTATCCTTCAAGGGCAACAGCTGTCGAAGGATCATCATAAAAACGGTCTTACCTACACCCACACCACCAACCAGAAAAATACCTTTATTCAGATCAAGTGAAAACTTACTGCACATTTTCACATCTCCGGTGATATAAGCATAAAGCTTGGCCAATACTTCAGTATCTTCACTATACAGTAAAAAGTGACTACCATACATCAATTTGCCATGGTCCTGCATCCATTTGGTGAATTGGTCAATGTCAAAGCGGTTTTGTGTAATCGGGGTCAGGATGGAGCGGGATTCCTGGTGGCCGGAGACCACCGTTTTTAGGTTCTGATTTTTGATAATTTCCATTAGGATAATATTTTGATGATGATTTAAAATGGGTTCCAAACAGATTTTCCGATTCATTTTGATGACTATTGCCGGGGCCATTATTTTTATTATTAAATGCAATGGATGGCAATATCTCGAGTTTCTTTTTAATGGTCAGCTCTTTGACTATTTCAAGCTGATACCTTCCGTTGTATAGCTTTATTTTTTCTATCATTTTTACGCCACTTTCGCCGCTCTTGGCTTGCCCGGGCAACTTCGGCTCTACCAGTCCCCACACGGATATTTTAATGTCTTTTTCATGCGGACTGAGCGTGGCAAAACACATATAACTTTTCTCATACACTGATCTGGAAGGATAGTATCTGACCAAATCTAAAGCCTCCAGCTGTCGCAGCACTCTGTAAAACGCTGATCTTGATTTTATGCCTGATAATATCATCATATTTTCTCTGTCTACTTGTACCGGATTTTGAAAAAACTGGTGATTCCAAAATCTGAACATAGCCTGGTAAATGGCGATTTGTGTAAAGTGGATGGCATCACTGGATGCTACGAGATCGTAAAATAATTCCTGATGACGGAAGAAGTTTACCCCCATTCCCTGATTTGTTTGCATGGTCATGATATTGAAGTATTTCAGACTTTGGGTTTGGAAATTTTTTTATTTTTCTGCATCATGACGACAATATCTTCCCAGTCAAAAAAAATGACACCATTAACCTTAGTGTACGGAAGGATACGCATGTACCGAAGCTGATGAATGGTAGATGGAGAAAGACCCAAAGCTTCCTGCAATTCTGAAGTTTTTAAAAACCGTTTTTGACCGGCTGTTCCCTGAGATGTGCTGATGATATCTTTGAGCTGTTCAATCAGCTCTGTTTTGAACTCCCTGAGGTCGTCTGTGGTGATGATATTTGCTGGCATGATGTACATGATTTTGTTGCAGCAAAGGTGTGGGTATCCGAAATATTTCGAACACAAGTAGAACACCAGTGGTGTTCATTTTTTTTCACTTTTTATGGATGAATTGGATCGATTATACCATAACAAATATCAATAAACATTGCACAAAGAATAGATTATCAATAGCTTAAGTTCGAAATGGATTTTCATTATGAATACGATTTATTTTCTAAAAATAATTGAAATTTTAACACTTTTTGGCTCAAACAGAATTTTTCCACACAAGGTTGGAATTTTTTCAGAATCAAATTTTGTTAGTGAATGATAACTCTCTTGATGTGCAAAATATTCTTTTTAAAAAGACAGATTTCACAAAATCAGGATCAAAAACATATAGAAATTCATCAACAACAATAACCGTGGTACGTCACCAGTTCTCCAAACGTACCGCCGTGGACTGTCTCGAAGTCATGCTCGTTCTTTAAACGTACATGGTCATTCTCGAAACGTACATGCTCGTTCTTTAAACGTACATGCTCGGTACGTTTAAAGAACTAGAGGCGATCAGTGTATATATAAGACTATATAAAGACTATAAGACTATTAAGACTAAGCGTGAAAAAAAAATTAAAAAATTTCGGAAAAACAAAAAAAGACACGGGACGTCTCGCACCGGGGGGCGGCGGCCGGAGACAAATGAATTTTGAAGTATAGAATCAGTAGTGCAAGGTCGCTTCTGGGGTTATTAGGTGGATTCTGAGAGCGTTTTGATGTATTATTGTAACTTCTGTCAGTTTGTGAAATTAATCTCGTCTGCGGGCTTTATTTTAAGTCAAATGAACCCTGGGGTTTTACAAAGTTGGAGATCTCAAAGGCTATCATTTAAAATTCAGGCAATGATTGTATTCCTTGTTTTTGAATTTTAGGTTATCCAGGAAATTGGAATTTACAACTTGAAATAATAAGGTCTGTTATACATTTTAATTGAATTGATATCTCATCATCATCAAACTGAATTAGAAGCATTAGTTATCAAAATTCTAAAAAATAAATGTCATAAAATAAGATAAAAAATCCTGGCAATGTGATGTAAAATATTACAAACTTTTATGTGGAATAAACTGTGGAATAAGTACAAATTAAAGCAAAAAAATAATTTTTGATCAAGTGGGTTCAAGTCCGTAAATAGTCGTAAATTAGCGTAAATTATATGCTACCCTGCATCTACCAAAGTACATATAAAGATATGCACAATATGTAATTTAATGAATTTTAATAGATAATATAGGTGTCGTGATAAAAAGGCTGTCCCAGCCAGATCACAAAACACGACGCCAAATAGAAGTAAAATTCTGTTTGGCGTTTGTTTTTCAAGGAGTTATGAAACTACAGTCCCCTAAAATGCCTTGAATAATACATGCGGGGATTTCGATTCTGTTATGCAGCAATAAGTCTCCCGGCCCTCCTGAAGAATGAAAGTAGGGAGTGGGAGGGTAACGGTGCTTCCTTACATTTCGGTCTTAGGCCATGATTTTTAAAAAATGCAGAATGTCAGTTGTGCAGGAGGGTAGTGCTAAGGGGGTGTTTTTTAAATTATATTTTTATTTAATGCTTATCCATCACATTTTAAAGGGTTAGTAATTTTTAGTTTAATAGTCTTTCTTATCTGGGATTACACATCTTACACCACCCCTGGGATTTTCTACATCTCCGTCATATCGGGGTATCAAATGAATATGAACATGATTAACTGTTTGGCCTGCTTTTTCTCCAATATTAATTCCAATATTAAAACCATCCGGCTCGAATCTATTTTTGATGATGTCCTTGACCTTGTTCAGCATAAAGATACATGATGCTTGTTCCTTGAAGTTTAATTCAAAATAATCGTCACAATGTCTTTTCGGAATAATTAATGCATGTCCGTTACTAACCGGAAATCTATCATATAGGGCAAATGATGTTGCTGATTCAACAATAAGTTCTCTTTCGGCATCCGGATTACAAAAGGGACAGTCAGGATTATGATTTCTATTTAATTGATTATAGTGTTGATATTCATAAATCTCACAATTTTCATTTTTGAAATACGATTTAGAATGCAGTATGACATTGCACTGATAAGTTTGCTTCTGATGGATTTTATGAATTCTGAATCCTTCATATTGTAAATCTCTTCTGACAGCGATGTACACTTTGCCTGACGGTTTGACCAACTGAGACAGCTCCATCAAGACTATAGCTTGTTCTTCCGGTAATAATACATTTAGGACATAAAAGCATAGAATGGTATCGTATTTTTTAGCAGGGTATTCAGGAAAGTAATAATTGTCATAACCTTCGATTTTAACACCTTTTTCTTTTAGTAATTTTACATCTTTGCCAAAACCGCAACCAAAATCCAGGACATCACCGAGCAATAAATTCTTATTAAAAAGAATCTTTGCCGGAAAAGAAAGGTACGCTCTATCTTTTGCGGTTAAGTGACTATTTGGATTTGACTTTAAATTTTCCATCCCTCAAATCCTCTATTTTCAATTAGATAATTACAACTATTTTGTAGTTGCGAAATGCCTGTATTTGTCCAGGTATTAAATGAATGGTTTCCTAATAGGGCTACTTGTATCTCTTTTTGGAATCTCTGGGATTGATTTTCAAAGATAATTTCCCAATAGTCAAGAATCAAATTTTTTTGCCTTTCAATTATGTCTGGTGTTGGGATCTTATCTCGCTTTTGATTATTGATTTTTGAATCTGAAGGGAGTAAATTCCAGAGGTCGTTGTTTTTCCAGACAGAAAATGGAATCATGTGGTCAACATCATATTTTGTAATATTTCTCCCAGTCCAAACGCAGTAAATTTTTCCTTCTTTCTTTAGTATGTCGTTGTACAATTTTTTTGATTCTTTGATTTCTCTAAGAGTAATGGGACTTATTAAAACTTCATTAAGGACGTTCTGAATAGATAAATTATTACTTGATGCCTTGACTGAAAATTCTGCCCATTTGAAGAGAATTGAATCTTGTCCGTTTATAAAACTACCTAAAATTCTAAAGGCCTCGTAATACTCATGTGGAATTGAAAATGTACCGAATGCTTTAATTAAAGATTCGAGGTCTGTGATAGCACCCCTTCTGATGGTTTGATTTTCATATTGGAAAATGGAATATAACTCATTACTGACAGAACGACCAATATACTTCATTGGCATTTTTGTTATTGTGTCGTTAAGTTTCTTAACAAGTTCAAAAAAATCGCTTTGCAAATCTACTGGAATTCCATTATTTCTTAAGTCATTATAAAATGCAGAAAAATCTCCAAAGCCTTCATATTTATCTATTAATCTGTGTAAGTGAAAACTAAATGCAAGATTAGCTTCACCATTGATTTGAGGTATTAGAGTTTGAGATTTTAAAATTGGATAGTAATACAACAACCATTTTTCAATGAGAAGTCCCGTAGGTATTTGAGCACGGTTTTCGACAAATGTTATGTATGGGGAATTGTCTTGAATGATATCTATAACGCCACGCAAAAGGGCATACTTGTAGGTTGTAGCCTTACTATCCCTTTCGATGATTTTATTAATATTATAAAAGACCTCGTTGTTCATTTCTCACTCAATCTCACTTATGGTTTGTAAATCATAGGTTCATATATGTCTTTGCAAATTTAAAATCTGTAAAATTATGTAAAAAAAATACAATATATACACTTTTTTAATAAATGATAATATTTTAGATTGCATGAAAAAAATAAACCACAAAGCGATTAAAATTTCGAAATCATTGAACTATCACCTTAGCATAAGTTACCTTTTGGCTAGACAGATCCACAAATTGGACAAAATATAGGCCGGGTAAGGGAGAGATGACCATTTGGTTCATGCCCATGCTACAGCGACCTCGGTCTATCAGATCGCCTACATTATTGTGTATAGAGTATGTTGCATCTTGCTGCAGATGGATGTTGATAATCCCCGTTGAAGGATTAGGGTAAACTACTGTAATACCTCTGCCATCAATAGTATTTACGTATCCAAAGTTGTCTACGACTATAGTATTTGTGGTATTTGTTACTATCGGAGGATTAGAATCAAAGTAGATATAAGCTGTGTTGGCAATTTCGGTATTTACAGCGATATCAGAATCAGATAAAATGGTAAAATCAACATATCCTTGGCTCAATGTGTTATTTTCGCTTTTTGCTGGCAAATTTATATTTTTAAAAATAAACTTGACAATACCCTGTGTATCAATTAGAATATCACAAGGGTGGCTACTGGAGATGAATTGAAAAGAATCAGCGTCAAGGTTGGTGTGCAGAGAGTCTACAATGATAATGTCAGTTGCTTTGTAGTTTCCTTCATTTTCGAATCGAATGGTGTATCGTATAGGATCTTTAATCAAATATCTATTGTTGACGTGCAGTCCGGTAGGGGAAGCTTTTTTGTCATTTGGGTCATAAGCACACAAGACAGTGTCTCGTATTTCGGAAGTAGAAGTATAAGTACCTGATACAAATTGTGCCCAAATATAAATTTCATCACCAAGTGACATCTCATCAGGCGATTCAAAACTGAAAACAAAACTATTGCTTTCAAACGGTTTATCGAAACTTATCTGAGATTGTATTGTAGAATCATTGATAACTTCCCATGGTGAGAGAGTGCTGTTTAGCTTTGTTTTAGGACTGTGGACAATTGTAATTGCCCCCATGATCGGGTCGATTCCTTTATTAACAACATGCAGCCATACATTAAAATCTGAATAACAAATAGGCACTGCAGATGTTAAACTAAGGGATACACTACGGGGCAAAGCATCTGTATTCAAGCCAAATGACACATCATTTTGCTGTGGCACCTCGACTTTTAAACTTGATTCCGTCGTTGTCTTCCATGGTTCAATCGGCCTGATTTCTATTGTGTATTCTCCATTGGAGTTTGGGTAATGCGTAAATATGCCCTCCGCATTAGAATATGACCACTTTTCGGCTTCGTCCAACCATACTTTCTGACCCGGACGCCTGGAATCAATTTCAGGATTGTAAGTAGCAGATTTATCTCTGTCGAAATAGGTTAGCCCCACGATTTTTTCCGTATTTCCATACGAATAAATTTCACAACTGGTAATACCTATACTCTCCGTAATCCAAAGCTTATTATTTTTGTCAATGTGAATATCGTAAAGATAATTACTTCGTAAGCCTGAATTTTCTGTATTGTAATTTATGAGAGATTCTTTGTCCCAATAATACAAGCCATCTCCGTAAGTAGATACCCAATAATTACCATAGTCATCTTGTATCATTTCACTGACAACATCGTAACTAAAAAAACTAGAATAATCAACCCATTCACTTCCATTGAACATGGTCAATCCAGCATCATTATTCATCCATACATGTCCATCATTATCTACATAATTTAAGTAATATTTAGTGGGCACAGCTTGTCCGTGTCCAAGATAATAAAATTTTTGGCCATCAAACTTTACTAAGCCTGTTTTACTGACAGTCATATACAGATTATCATTTTGTCTAATGACATGCCATAAACAGAAGATGTGATAGGCGAATTATTTTTATCATACCAGGTCCAGACACCGTTTTCGTACTTACCTAATCCCCATTCTTTACCACCTTTTTTACCCCATGAAAACACGTACACTACCCCTTTTTTAGTAACTTTTACTTCAAAAACATTCGAATGTCCATGTAAAAATTTTGTAATTTCACCATTCTCATAATATACTAACCCAATAGAAGTAGAGTCAAAACTATTGCCAATATTACTTATCCATACCCCGCATTTAATGGGATCCAAAGCTATATCACCGGTAAAAAAATTATTTAAAGTGTCAATGTTTAATCTTTCCCATTCACCATTTTTGATTAAGTCAACCCCACCTGTTGCGATCCAAATAGAATTGTTACAATCAGATTCCATTTCTCTGACATAATTGGAAGAAATATCAGAAATTTTAGTTTCGACAGATATCCAGGTATTATTTTTTCAACCCAAAGCTGCGAGTTATATCCCAATAGCCAGTAGTGACCGTCGTTATCAATATGGACTAAACGCTTGTATGTGTTAATTCCTGGGATTGGTGGTATATGATCATCATAAATGACATTTATGTTCTTACCATCAAAGACCAGAAAATTTAATTTTTCGGCATCCAGAGTGTAATATGCCATAAACAATCTGCCATCAGGATGTCTAAACGACGAATAAATCGACTCACCATTAGACCAAAGTATTTCCTTATTAACACCGTCGAATTTGAAAATACCAGTATCAAAATATAAAATCAAATCACCATATAGATCAATGTTTGCATAGTCTATATCTTTATTAGGGTTACTTGTAAAAATAGAAAGACTGTACGTTTCTATGATTTTTTGTGAAGATATATTGTAAATGCTAAAAGACCTTTGCGAAAATAACCATATATCGTCATCATCTTTAAATTCGAAACTTGTAAAACTAATACCATCACTACTGATAGGTATCCCTGTACACTCTGTAATCTGTCCATTATGTAGTCTGAATAATTTATGACATATGGAACAACCTCCCTTTGCTAAACTAAACCACACGTCGCCGTTTGGGCGGACATTTATATTTTTGACGGTATTAAACTCACTTTCTAATTCTATAAAATCATGATATCTCGTCCATACGCCTTCCTTATAATTGAATAAGCCGCCGCCATTGGTACCAACCCAAAGACTCATGTCATTACCTACTGCCAGATCAACAATATCTTTGCCTTTCAGTGGACTGTTCCAGGGTAAATAAGTTTGGTACTTGCCACTCAGCGTTTCATACCTTATAAGACCACCTTGGGTGGCAATCCATATATTATCTCCTGTCTGTGCGAAATCATTGTAGATGTTTTGCGTCGTGTAATTTTGCCAATAAAATTGAGCTTCCATCGTATGAGTCCATCCCAAAACTAAAAAATATACAATTCTCCATATTCTCATAGGACATTGATTTTAATTTTTTTTGTAAATGTATCTTCATTCACTTAGCTTCACACTCGCTTTTTAAAATCTTCTTTAATGTTTAAAAAATGATCCAATTGCGAAAACAAATCCCAATATAGAGAAAAAATCCAATAAGAGTTACATAATAGCCAAAAAATAATTGGCTGGCTTAGAAAGTAATGGTATACAATTGTCGTGTTTACAAAACAGAAATTGTATTAAAGAAGAAACAATAAATATCAAATAAAATGAATGCGCTAAAATTAAATATCAATATTTGTTTGCTATTGTTGATAACAAATATGATAACGTTCTATCGTCTTTTGTGGTGTTAATTGGCTAATTTCAATATTTTATCAGGCCTGATTTTCAGCACTACATCACTTGACAACTGCAGCGCTGAGTTTAGTAAACAATGACCACCAGGCAAATGGTCAATGATGATTAACTTGTTGCCCGAAAGTATAGCGGGCGGTTTTTGCTGAAAAGCCCAATTGTTGGTATCGTACCAACTGCCATTTCCTGTAAAGGTAAATACTGAAGATTGGGGTAGATTTATTGCTGTCAAACTTTTATACAATCCTCCTTTCAGTCCACTATTGGTATAAGATACCGCAAACATAAACCCTAATGTATCAAAACTTAGCTCTCTGACATTGGCAGTTGCAGATGAAAGTCCCACAGAGCTTTGTATCCAATTCGTATTTGCATTCCAATTGTTTTTAAATGCCATCCTGACACCTCCATCTTCGCAAGCCAGGTAAACATTATTATTTTGATCAAAAATTATGTCCTGTATTCCATGTACGTTTAGGTCAGCATCCACAAATTGAGTCCAGCTATTACCATTTTCCGCAGGACTGGAGTACCACAATGAATGCGTCCACCAATCACTTCCTGCAAATATAAAACCATCTTCATCTTGTTCAATATTATATACATTTCCATACCAGGGAATAGAGTTTCCGACCCCTGAAGTAAATGATTGGCCACCATTATCAGACCTCGCAACGCCCTCTGATTCAGTTGCCAAAAAAATAGTATTTTCTTTATTGACATCTATATCCCAAATAGCAGAAATGCTCAATGGATTGTTGAGCCATGTGATACCTTGATCGATAGAATAAGAGAGTGAAGTCGTGCCCGAAAATCTGGAGACAGCCCATAATGTATCTGTCTTATGCTGCTTGATTTTTGTATAAAGGTCGCATCCATTTGCGGCCACCTGAGTCCAGCTATCTCCATTGTTTGATGACCTGTAAATGGCTCCTTTGGGCACAGAATTATACCCATGAAAAATGACAAAACCTCCTGTTGTTTCTGTAATTTGGAGAATATTCAAATGAGTAACCCCGGTATTTTTATATTGCCAGCTCTGTCCCTGATCTGCAGATCTCCAAATACCAACTCTCGTGCCCGCAAAATAAGTACCATTTCGCGTGCATTTAAAAGAGATGATGCTTCTTGGTGCATCCAGGCCATTACTTTTGTCAACCCAGCTAGATCCGCTATTGATAGACTTAAAAACGCCTGATGCACCTGTATAGATAGTGCCGATAGAAGAAAAAGCAATACTAATGAAATTAGTAGTAGATAGCGCATCAGTTACTGAAGACCAATTACTACCACCATTTGTACTTCTATAAATAGCTGCACTTCCTGAGGAAGGACTAATAAAAACCTGATTTTGGGCATCTGTTGCAATAAAATTCATATTTGCTACAGGCAGTCCTGTATTTGCTGAAGTCCAATTGCCGCCTGTTGAAGGGCAGCGAAATACATTATTACTATTGCAAAGCGCATATATGGTATCAGAGCTGCTGACAGCCATTTTTATTACAAATTTATTTGGCATAGGATTCCCCACCAGTGACCAGTTGCTAATGCCATCAAACACATAAACTCCAAAAGTGAAAGCAGCGGCATAAAGATTGCCCTGAGGGCCGACTGCTATAGTTTTACCCAATGCTGGAAAATTGAAGGTGATGTTTGTCCAGTTAGAGCCGTTCCATTTGTAAATTTGACCGGTGCTATTGATCATATACATTATACCTGCTGTACCTTTTGCAAATCCGGTAACTAAAGTATTATTGGACGGAAGCCCTGTATTGATAGCAGTCCATGTTCCATTTACAAACTGATAGATTCCATTCGATCCTGTTCCTACAAATACTTTTTCATCAGTGGCTACTTCTACCATTCTGATCAAAGAGTCAGGCAAACCAAGGCTTATATTGTTCCAGGAGGTTCCCTCGTCAGTGGATTTAAAAATACCATAACTAGTGGTACCTGCATATGTGATGTTACTGCCAGATACTGCTATGGTTTGAACATTTTCTACAGGACTATGCTTTTTTTGCCAGGTGATCTGAGCGCAGATGGGCAGTGAAAACAATAGAAATAAAGAAATTAAATTTTGCACGAATGTCATATTTTACCAATAAGCTTTTAGGCTTCTCATCATTAAGAATCAAAAATATATAAAATCGCTCCTATTACTCTACGAAAGCTTAATAAATTGCTGCTAAAAACAAAAACAACCGTAATCCAAAAAATTCGTTAGGGATTGTCAGCAGTCTCATCAGAAAAATCCAAAACAAAACTACTCTGATGCTGTTTAGATTCTTTTTTTTTATGGATGCAAAAGACATAGACAGAATCATAGAGATGGCGTGGGAGGATCGCACACCATTCGAAGCCATCGAAATACAATTTGGTGTTTCGGAGGCGCAGGTCATAGCCCTCATGCGCAAAGAACTAAAACGTACAAGCTTCAACCTTTGGCGAGCCCGGGTGCATAGTGGCGTAAGCCAAAAACATAGTAAAAAACGAAATCCAGAAATCTCCCGCTTTAAGTGCAACTTGCAGCGTACAATATCTATGAACAAGATAAGTAAGCGGTAGTATTTGATTTACTTGTGGTTGTCTTAGCATGTTGCAAAGATAAGATATCATTAGGCTTCCAGTCTTATTATTTAAAACGACTGTTTGTCAAAATTTTACTTGACTTTGGCGAAAAATATCTTGCGGTTTATGACAAGTTTATTGATTTCGTTTAGACTATGTTAAAACAAAATTTACTCCGGATAAATTGACTTGTATTTTTTGATACGAAGTTTTTCCATCAATTCATCAGATGCAAGAAATTTCATTGTTTCTGGATTCATGAATAATGAGTTTTCATTAAGTTTGAATACTGTAAGATCGTAATAAATTCGCCTTGACCCATCATTTGCTTGTGGGTCAAAAGAAAGATGAAGAAAATCAATTTCGTGGGTTTTGTCCTTACTGATTATAACATGGTTTTCTTTATAAAATATTTCCAAATTATACTTATAACTATATCTGTCAAACGATTGATATTCTTCATAATCATCAATCAAAACACCGGATGGTGCATGAATTAGTTTTTCAGGACCATTCTCTTCAAATTGTAAATACATAAAATCATCCCAATTATCAGAAAAGTCATACACGGATCTTCCGTCAAGAAGCAAACCATGCTCAAGATGATAAACAAAATATGCAATGTATTTCGATGTATCTGCAACCGTGAAAAACAAATTAGGAAGTATTTCATTATATAGACCATTTATAATATGTCTCCTGTCATAAATGGTTTTCTCATGGGTTAATGTATCAAAAACTGTCCAAATAGAGTCTTTCTCAAAAGTAATAAAGTTTATATGTCGGATTCCTACAGAATATATAAATGGCATGATGGTGTCTCTATTGACATTTAAGTAGCCATATAATCGGTTATTCTCAAATCTTGCTTTTTCTAGAGCTTCTTGTTTATCTCTTTCATTTGCTTCTTCTTGATATTTTTTTGCATTATCTATCATATTGTATTTTACGAATGAAGTATCTATTATACATTCAATGTTATTTTTTGTTATCCTCTCAGGACAAGAATAGGAAAATAATTGTGGTTTTTCTATCTGAGTTAAGTGACCTTTTTCGAAAATGTAATCAATAAAATCAATATAATTTATGCTAATATATTTTGCTGGAAGGTAATGGTTCATACTTCTAATACAACTGTTTACCTCATCAAAAATGAAGTCTGATTCAATTTTGTATTTCGTTTTATCACAGTATATTAAGGTGTCATTTTTATAATCAATTAAGTACTTACAAAACCTATTGTTTACATAATATAAAGAGTCAAAAAATACATCAAATACATATCCATCAAACCTCTTGTAAAATCGCAAATTTTCATCAAATACATAACTACTATCTATCATTTGTAGATAAGTACCCATTTTGTTACCAAAATATTTGATAAATGTGTTTCCTTTTCTATCATCAATCGAATAATTTATAGAGTCTAAAATTACGTTTCCAGGTCCAATTATGTAGGATTTTGATTTTGAAACTAAATAAGTGTTTTCTCCATGAAAGACATGTTTAAAAGTTTTATTGATAATTTTTTGTCCTTTGTGATTATAAACTGAAATCGAATCTCTTTTATGGGAATTAATAATCAACGAAATATCATTTTGGTGGAAAAACCATAAATGGTCTGAGTTTTCAATTTTCACTTTAGTGTCAAAAAATGTTCCATTAGGATATAATAATTTTATATGTTTCTCATTTTCTAACAAAAAAATAAAATTTTGATCATCTGTAAATCTTTCTAAATTTGAATAACTGTTAATGTTGATGGCTTTCCCATTTTGATGATACAATTTTAATTTCTTGTAGTCTTCATAAGCAATATAAGTTTTTCCATATTTATTCAATTTTAGTGCTTTTGCAATTATTATCTTTTTACCATGATAATCAATCACCACTGAGCTGTCTTTTACAAAAGCCCCATAAACTTGTTTGTTTAAAGTATCGATATTGGGTGGTTGAATAAATATTTGATGTAACAATTTCTTTTTATTACGTAAATAAACTTGATACTCTTCTTTTCGATAATTCCTAAAAATGATGTAATGATTGTAAATCGCAAAAATGATTGGCAAGGTATCCATTTCCTGAAATCTAGTCTCCTTTCCACGATCCAAGATATATAGCTTTCCTCTTTTTCTTACAAAATAGGCATCTTCTCTTATCTTCTGTGGATATCTGCAATAACCTTGTACAATATATGATGCTTCATATTTGCATGGTACTTTGATATTTCCATTTTTGTCAGAGAATCCCCACTTGTCATAATCACATGCATAAGGATACATAGCATTTTTCGGAGTGTCGCAAGGATATATTGTCTCCCTCGATGTTGAATAACTGTTGATAGTTGCCAATAAAAAAAATATAATGAGTTGGATCTTGTATGTCATGCTGCAAAAGTAAAGTATTAAATATTTCTAGATTGTATCGATGGCGACACAATGACATTTTGGAAATAAACTTTAATTCACCCACACCACAAAACATCAGACATATAAAATGCACACTTCTTGCTCTCTTGCTCTTCAGAAAAAAGATTTACACTAAAATAAAAACTGTCAGGTTTCACCTTACGGCAAAACCTGACAGCTAACAAAACCATTTTAATTTTAATCCGTAATATCTACCAATTCCCAAACTTCTTGAGACACCAGGTCTCTCAATTCATTCAACTTAGTATTAAAAATAGCTATGTCATCCTTAGGATATACTTTTTTGTACTCATCTCCCATACCTGTTTTTCCACTTACCCATGACAATGCCTGGTCTAAGGTAGTAAATGTAAAGCTAACTGTATAGTCACTTTCACTGATATTGGTAGCATAGGTGCGTTTCCATACATTAAATCCTTTTAGTTCCCCTGCTTTTATACACTCTTCAAGCACTGGCTTTAACGTTTCCAATAATTTTTCATAAGCTGCACCGCTTCCCTTTTTGACATCTACAAGGTTGAGCTGTACATATTCGCCTGGTATTATCTTAGCACCAACGCCCCACTTATAGGTATAAAGATCGGTGACTACTGTAGTCCTTACATTGTTTAATGATGTAAAGAATCCAGTGATTTCACTCACACTCATTGCTTTGAAACCAGTATCCCAGGTACCTTCTGCTTTCATTTCGATACCGCTAGGAATACTGAAAGGGTGGCATAATTATAATCCATACTGCTACCACGTGGTAATGTTCTACGGTATAGTTGCCAGGAATTAATAGTCTTATTAGCAACTCTAGCATCGGCAAGCTTTCTTGATGTTTTCATGTCGATCAGAAAACTTTCATTCATATTTGGCATAGTTTTTATAAAATTTACTTCACCGTAAGGGCCTTGTGCTTGACACACATTGAAAGAAAATAATGTAATTAAAGCAACTACCATGATTGTTAAAGAAAATGTCTTCATTTTAAAAGATTTTTGTTGGTTAAATAATGAATAATTTTGTGTTTAATATTTGAAAATTGATACTGCAAAGTTATATGTATGACCATCCACGGAGCTATGAAAATTCTCGCAAAAAATCCTACATTTCTCGCAATCGTACTGTAAATTCTGAGCATATACCGTAAAATCCGAGCATTTTGGGTTGGTTTAGTCATTTAGGTTTGTTTTTTTACCCTTACATAACTTTATCTTGATGTATCTTTAGCTCATGATATTTCGCCCCTTATATTTCATATTTTTTACCCGTAGCGTCACCCTGCTGTGTTTATTGGTCAGCAGTGCCATCTTTGGTCAGTTAAAATATGAGACGCTCTCCACCGCTCAGGGGCTATCTCAAGGCTATATCTGGGACATTATACAATGCAAAGATGGTTTCCTTTGGATGACTACCAAAGCAGGGCTCAATCGCTATGACGGTTACTCATTCAAAGTATATAGCCACGACGCCTTTGACCCATATTCTATCTCGAGCAACAATACCTTATATCTTTTTGAAGATAGTAAAGGTCGCATTTGGGTCGGCAGTGATCATGGACTCAATATTTTCGACAAAAAAACTGAAAGATTTTACAGGCTGTATCACGATGCTAAAAATCCAAATAGCCTTAGCGGCAATGTAGCAGATGAACAAATCACAGAACTCTCTGACGGTCGTTTTTTAATCAATACGTCTAATGTAGCCTTTAATATAGTCACCCTTTTAGATGATTTCTTCGAGAATGAAAGTGGTTTAAAAATTGAACACATCAATAAACCCAAAAACTCCTTTAACGTTGGTAATTATTACAATGAAGTAACGTACACGGATTCAAAAAATATTACATGGTACAAATGTGATCATAACCTATACAGATTTAATGAGAAAACTGACCAATTCGAATGGCAAAAAGTGGACAATTTGTCGGGTAACCAAATTATAAAAAATGATGATGGGACCGTATGGTTTGGTGATGAATATATAAGTTTGTTTGACGGCATCAATGTTTACCCAACATTCACTAAACCTATGTTTAACGGTCATACAGGATATATTTTAAAGGAAGACAATGGAAGGTTGTGGCGGTCTAATAACAATCTTGGTTTCCTTGAAATTTTTGATATCTCTGCGTGGCAAAAAGGCAAACCACTCGACCCTGAGACGCATATCATTGCCAGCGATCAAGATGTTTATTGCAACAAAATATTTAAAGACAGAACCGGCTTGGTCTGGTTAGGTCTCAATGGCTTTGGCGTGCGGAAATATTCGTTTGAATCCGAAAAATTCAACCACATCGCTTCAAATAAAAGTATCAGAAAAATCATTGCAGATCCCCAAAACAACCTTCATATATATGCATGGTACGGACATTTTAAAATCGATACGAAAGGTAATTTGGCAGACAATATCTGGGAGTTAAAACCGGGACTTTCACTAGATTATTTTATAGCCAAAACTGGGGATCTATGGTTGACGGAAAGAACTGATGTCAATTCAAAAACTATTACTTCATTACAACAAATAAACCCTACCACAAAACTAAGTAAAATCTACAAATTTAATCTCAAAGGTAATTACGACTATCCCCAACATATTATGGAAGATCAGAGTGGTTGGTTGTGGTTTGGGGGATTAAATGGATATTATGTAGTATTTGATCCTAAAAGCGGCAATTCCAAAGAATATTATAATAATAAAAATGCTCCCACAACAACACTGTATAATGACCATAATGGTATGGTATGGATGGGGTACTATGGAGGGATTTGCAAAAATTGAAAGTGAAAATATTTTAACTACATCTCCTAAAATCACTTGGTACAGCAATGACCCAAATAATAAATCCTCGCTCAATAGTAATAACGTAAGCACTTTTCTGGATGACCCAATATATCATGATTTATTATGGATAGGGACAAAAGGTGGTGGCCTCAATCTCATGGAAAAATCTACTGGCAAGATTAGACATATTACTGTGAATCAAGGCTTGTGTGACAATACTGTTTATGGCATTTTGGATGATGAAAAAGGCAATATCTGGGGCAGCACCAATAATGGGCTTTTCTGTATACTGAATAGTGCAAATCGTAAAGGCAATTTCGAAATCCGACACTTTACCGAAGCCGCAGGTCTTCAAGCTGCGGAGTTCAATACTGATGCCTATGCTAAACTACCAAATGGCCGCCTGGCGTTCGGTGGTATCAATGGCCTCAATGTTTTCGATCCCAAGGAGATTTTGATTGATACTATTGTACCTAATTTATTTATAACCAAACTCATTGTGGGTAATCAAGTTATAATACCAAACGATGAAAGTAGCATCTTAAGTCAAGCTATTGAATTTACTTCATCTATTACGTTAAAACACTATCAAGATGTATTTACCCTGGAGTTTTCATCTTTGGATTTCAGATCGCCTGAACAGATAAAATACAGGTATCAATTGGTCGGAATTGACGAAGATTGGTTGGAAATTGGCAAAAGGAGAAGCGTCACTTATTCCCACTTGCCAGCTGGTTCTTACACATTCAAAGTACAAGGCAGCAATAGCTTAGGAATATGGAATGATAAAGTCAGAGAATTAACCATCACAATTTTGCCTCCATTGTATGCATCTTGGTATGCTTATTTATTTTATACGATATTACTTGGCTTAGGTATTCGGGCATATTACAAATACAAACTCGAGCAGAACAAAATGGCAACACAACTGCAATTTGAACAAAACGAAAACCATCGGGTCAAAGAACTCGACAAGGTCAAAACGGATCTATACACCAATATCACCCATGAATTTAGGACACCTCTCACTGTCATCCTTGGTATGGTGCAACATATAAGGAGATCTGCAACGGATCACTTGGATAGTGGACTAGATATGATCGAACGCAACGGCAACAATCTCCTGCGATTGGTCAATGAAATGCTGGATTTATCAAAACTGGAAGCAGGTAAAATGGAATTGAACCTTATCCAAGGAGATGTCATTAATTTTATCAGATACATTATAGAATCTTTCCATTCTGTAGCAGAAAGTCAGGATAAAAAAATGCATTATCTCTCCTCCATCGATACGATGTATGTAAAATATGATGAAGAAAAAATACGCCAGATAGTTTCCAATTTATTGTCCAATGCGCTGAAATTTACATCCAAAAAAGGGGATATTTATCTTTCCATATCACAAAATAACAATAATTACCTATGCATCAAAGTCAAAGATACAGGCAAAGGCATACCAGAAAACCAACTCCATCATATATTTGAAAGATTTTATCAAGCCGATAGCACGCATACACGTCATGCAGAAGGTACAGGTATAGGGTTAGCATTGACCAAAGAACTGGTACAACTTATGAATGGGGAGATATCTGTTAAAAGTCCACCTATCGGGGCTAAAATAGGTTCGGAATTTACTGTCATTTTGCCACTAGAAATCATCACAGATTATGTCGAAGATGAATCAACCCATAAGCCTTTTGTGGTTAAATCAAAGATAGCCGATAAAGATCCAATAAGGCATATTGATTTCCAAAACCAAACAAGCCAGGATAAAGAACTCATTCTACTTGTAGAAGACAACGCTGATGTGGTGGCATACACTGCCAGCTGTCTGCAGGATTACCGGCTGGCAGTGGGTAAAGATGGGCAGGAGGGCTTGGACATAGCACGCGATCTGATACCTGATCTCATCATCACAGATGTCATGATGCCATTTATGGACGGTTTTGAAATGACACGAAATTTGCGCTTGGATGAGCGCACGAGCCACATACCTATCATCATGCTCACCGCCAAAGCAGATATGGACTCTAAGCTCGAAGGTATAGAGTATGGTGCAGAAGCTTACCTCGAAAAACCTTTTAATGTGGACGAACTTACATTGCGCGTACGCAAATTATTAGACCAAAGGATGATCCTCCAAAAAGCTTACGCCACCAAGATGGGACTCCCATCCATTTCAAAAGAAATAATGGATAAAGAAGAGGAGGCAAATTATAATGATGTCGTCATACCAAAACTTGAAAATGAATTTGTGAAAAAAGTGACATTAGAAATTGAGGCTCACCTTTCAGATGAAAGTTTCAGTGTGGAGCAACTTGCCAAAAATGTGTTTATGTCTTATTCTCAGGTACAACGAAAACTTAGTGCGCTCATAGGCCTGTCACCTAATCAATTCATACGTTACATTCGCCTTCAAAAATCTAAAGAGCTCTTGAGTACCACCGATGATACCATCCTGAATATTTCGATAGATTGCGGCTTCAGTGATCCTAGTTACTTTGCTAAGGTATTCAAACAGGAGTTTGGAAAGACACCTCAGGAATGGAGGAATAAGTAATGATATTAAAATAGGTGATACTGATTTTAATGTAGTCAATATATTAGTTTCTGTACAAAACAACCACACGTATTGAAAAATACTACACATCAATAAAATCATTATATTGTGGTTTCATATATCCTTACAAATTGACCTATATGGATGCTTCATCTGTTTTTTCTTTTGGTAATACTTTTGTCTTGCTTGGCTGGATACTATTGATCATACTGCCCAAATGGAAATATTCACAAGTGCTGATTTTGCATGGTATTGTTGTGTTGTTTTCTATCATGTATACTTATTTATTGATCAGGGATATCGGAAGTTTTAACCTCAATAGTTTCAGCACTCTGGCCAATGTAAAGGTACTGTTTCAAAATGATGATGCTGTAGCAGCAGGTTGGCTGCACTATTTAGCTTTTGACTTGTTTGTCGGTGCTTATATCGTCAGGGAATCGCAAAACCTGGGAATTTCCAGATGGATATATACTTTGATCCTTCCTTTTGCCTTTATGTTTGGTCCTGTAGGTTATCTTATATTTTTTATTACCAAAACTGTTAAAACTAAATCCATTGCAGATATTCATCAATGATATTTTCAGCAGGAATAGAATGCTGGCTTATATGGGCGCCGGTTTTTTAATACTTGCTGTTTTGCTCTGTTTATACGCTTTCATCAATCCACATCAGGTATTGGGCATCAACTCGATGATAAAACCCATTAAATTTTGTATAAGTACCTGGGCTTATGCCTGGACTATGGCTTATCTGCTTTTTTATGTCAATAACCAAAAAAAAGTAAAATGGTATTCTATCCTCGCATCATTTGTCATGATATTTGAAAATGGAGTCATCATAGTACAGGCATTTCGGGGCAAAATTTCTCATTTTAATCAATCAGAGTTGGTAGGTGGTATTCTGTATGCGCTGATGGGTGTTTTGATCGTTTGGCTCACTACGGCAACTTTGGTTATTGCTGTCCGATTTATCCTTCAAAAGACATATACCATCAGCAGCCCTTTTGCCCTTTCCATCAAAATAGGTTTGATTATGTTCGTCATTTTTAGCTTTTTGGGTGGCTATATGAGTGCCATCAATACCCACAATATAGGTGGTGAGATAGGTCAGGCCGGATTACCCTTTCTCAACTGGAGTACGCTCTTCGGTGATGTGAGGGTGGCCCATTTTTTTGGCATCCATTCCTTGCAGATTATTCCACTCTTTGGTTATATCATTTCGGCTCGTATATACGAAGAGTCAAAATCAAAGACATTTATTTGGTCGGGTGCCCTTTTGTATTTCGGTTTTGTGTGTTTCACCATGTATCAGGCATTGGAGGGAGCACCGTTTATACGATTGCACTAAAAAAAAGAAATGGAAGAACTGTCACCACACCATTGCCACGTCCAACACTAGCCATTACGACCCAAGCTCAGGTCATTTATATATCGTCCGGTGAGCCAATGCTTAAGAAGCAAACTTCGGTATGATACCTGTTAATGGACAAAGTCGGAACTTGAAGGTTTTAATGGTGTGAAAACTTATATAGGTGCATGTTTTAGTTTGTTTGAAGCACTTAATATACTGATAAGGTTGGCTTAATATATGGTTTACAAGAATATACTATTCTTGTAGCAAAATATGTTATGTCATCAAAAATTAAACTTGCATTTTTTGTCGAAATTTTGGTAGAAGACTTCGATGGAGCTTCCCGAACCATTTTTAATATCGTACGCAGAATTCCTAAAGAAAAGTTTGAAGTACTTTTTATTTGTGGAGTACCACCTAAGGGTCCTTTTGACTTTCCATATATTGTCATTCCAATAGTAGGGACCCCTTTCAACAAAGATTACACCATGGCTGTCCCTCAGTTTGTTTTTTTTCAGCTCAGTAGGCAACTCAGGCAGTTTAATCCTGATATTGTCCATATTTCAACTCCTTCTCTTCTGGGCAAATTTGCTTTAAAATTTGCTAAAAACAGAAACATCCCGGTGACCACTATATACCATACACATTTTATCTCTTATATTGATTACTACCTTGAAAAAACGCCTTTCCTGGTTACTCCTGTCAAGAAGTGGATTGCCAAAGACCAGAAGGGTTTTTATGAAAAATGTGATATCGCCTATATTCCTACCAAAAACATGGTCAATGATTTGTCACAAATGGGTATTTCGTCAAAAAACTTCAAAATATGGCCTCGTGGACTTGAATCAGGTCGTTTTACTCCAGAGAAAAAGAATAAAGCAAAAATTAGAAAACTGACTGGAAATGATAATTCCAATATTATTTTTGCTAGCCGCTTAGTGTGGGAAAAAAATCTCAAGACCCTAGTCAAAATATATGAAAATGCGAAAAGGCAAAAGCTTCCTTTAAATTTCATTATTGCCGA
>JADKCF010000034.1 GCA_016714765.1 Saprospiraceae bacterium
CTCAAAAGCGCCCGAAGGGCTTTCTGTTAGGTTTGTGGGAGCAAATATATTATTATTAATTGTAATATTAAAAAAATATTTAATGTTTTTTTTAAAATATTTTTACTCAAACATGTAATGTATAATATTTTACAATTAAATTAATCCTGTTTTTTACAATTTACATAAGAGAAAAACATTACAATAAGTTTGGTTTGGTGCTTCCAAAATTAGAAGCTATCTTGCCACCACAAATACATCTATCATGTCAGAATTAAAAAAGTATGGCAAGTTTTCTCTTTTTTTCAGTTTAATTGTCATTGCCAATTTGTTATTTTTTACACATTTGCAAGATTACAGGATGGTCAGCAAGCCTATGATTATGGCCAGCCTTATCGCATTCTATATAGGTGTAGCTCCGAGGCAATCCAATGTATTTATACTTGCTATGATTTTTGCACTACTAGGAGATATCTTTTTAATGTTCAATGGGGAAGACTTTTTCCTGATTGGTTTGGGATGTTTTTTAGTCATGCAGGTGCTTTACACTGTTGTATTTTTGAAGGACAGATCTCATGAAACCAAAAGGAATGCCATATATATAATATGTATTGTTGTACCAGTCATTCTAATTATATCATATTTGTGGCAAGGATTGGGTACTATGAAGGTACCTGTCTCTGTCTATGCTGCAGCTATCACTCTTATGGTCATCAGTGCTGTCATCAGAATGAGAAAAACACCCTGGTACCTGCCAGTAGTAATGGGTGTATTCCTATTTATGGTATCAGACGCCATGATTGCCTTTTCCAAATTTGCTAGTGCAGTGGCTGGCACTGATTATATTATTATGTCGACTTATATGGCAGCACAATATCTGATAGTAAGAGGAGTGATTGAAAGCTCTGAGGCATAATTTAGTGTATCTTGCCCAAAATTTTTCCGGCTGCCATCAGCATAGATTCGGTCTTTGCAAAACAAAATCTAATCAGCTTATCCTGTCGCTTTGCCGAATAAAAAACAGATATGGGAATACATGCAACGCCATGATTTGTGGTTAGTTGTCTAGCAAAGTCCACATCGTCCCGGTCACTTATTGTACTGTAATCACAAACCTGAAAAAAAGTACCTTCCGTTTTTAAGGGTTTAAAACCCGATCCGGACATACAATCTAAAAAATAATCCCTCTTAGCCTGATAGTACTGCCCTAGTAGGAGATAGTGATCAGGAGTGGCCATAAAATCTGCCATTGCATATTGAATAAATGAATTCACACTGAATACATTCCACTGGTGCACTTTTCGGAATTCATTCATTAGGTACTCAGGTGCCACGCAATACCCAACTTTCCAACCTGTACAGTGGTAGGTCTTCCCAAAAGAGAAGACAGCGATACTCCTTTGGAAAAGTTCAGGATAAAGCAAGACACTCTCATGTCTATGCCCGTCAAACACCAAGTGCTCATATACCTCATCACTTAGTATGATGATATCCGTATCCCTGACTAACCGGGACAAATGTATCAGATCATCTTCTTTGAGTATAGTGCCGGTAGGGTTATGAGGGGTATTGATAATGATCATTCTGGTTTCAGGACGTATCATAGCTGATACCAAATACCAATTGATTTTAAATTCAGGGCCATCCATGGTGTATGGCACAGTCTTACCACCCGCTATCTCTATGGCAGGGCGATACGAGTCATATGATGGCTCAAAGACGATAACCTCGTCACCAGGATGTACTAATGCGGCGATGGCAGTATAAATGGCCTGGGTAGCCCCAGCAGTAATAGTAATTTCGGATTCCGAATTGACACAACAGTCATATGATTTTGCTACTTTTTGTGCCAGCATTTCTCTCAATGCCGGCACACCGGCCATTGGAGCATATTGATGCTTGTGGTTATCTATATATTTTTTGACCAGATCAAGCAATTCTGCCGGAGGATCATAATCCGGAAAGCCCTGTCCCAGATTAAGTGCATTATGCTTTGCCGCTAAGGCAGACATCTCTGTGAAGATGGTAGTCTGAGAGACGGAAAGCTTGGATGGGATGATCATATCAATCTATTCATTAAAAAATCAAATTTGAATAATCAAACCCTTCATCAATCATCCGTCCCATTTATCAAGTGGCTAAACAGCATGTTATCAATAATGGTGTCTAATTCTTTATTTCCAGGATAGGCTTTCTGTTGTGCTCTTCCAAACTGAATCGCATAATTCAGATGTTTTTGCGCAGCCAATTCACTCATGATATATATGGTACGTGGCGTAATGGTCACCCATTTAAATTCATCAATACCTAAGTTGTATTCAATACCTGCAATGGTCTCTGCATAGTTTCCTTTTTGTGATATACTGAAACTATTGACCAGATATTCCAGATCGTGTCCCTTCACTTCTACTTTCCAGTAATATTTTTTTAGATTTTGTAAGCTTAAGTCCGGCTGGAGAATTGTAACATCTTTGGATTTCGTTACTGTATGATATACTTCTTTTTTGGTGGTAAAATCAAAAACACTCAACATATATGTGCAGGTATCACAATGGTGGCTCCATGAAAAAGTAAGAGGCCCCTCGTCATTGGCCAACGCTCCCTGTAAGGGAAAGTCGAGATTGGGAACCGTCATATTGCCTCTGGAAATGGCCGAGATGCTGTTTTTATATGTACTTTTGGCTTCCGGAGAAGAGTGAGTGGTAAAAAAAGAATGGAAATAATCGCAAAATCTGCCAAGTATAGAGTTGTTTCCGGTATTTTCGTACGTCAATTTGTTGACATTGTATTTACCCGGTGATTTCAAATCACAAATTTCACTTTTAGAGCGTATAAGTTTTACCCTTGCATTTTTGTCCAGTGTGATCACAGATTTTTCATTGATCGGGCCGTGCACCAATTTTGACTCCTTTGAGTTTAAAAACATCCTGGCATTCCCTTCTATATGGATGACAAATATATTCTGACACTCCGATTTTGTATCTGTTACAAAAATAAGCAGTATGCACAATGAGATTTTTACAACAATTTTCTCAATTATTTTCTTCATCTTTTTGAATTGTTTTTCTGAAATTTAAAACGTAATATAAATGGTTAATCCTTTCCTTTAATTGGTTGACCCAAGGGTTTATCCTTTTCTCGAGTTTGTGTTCATAAAACTCAAATAATTCAAATGAAAGTATCACTGCAGTAATTATGGTAATGAAACCTAATTTGATATTGAAATGAACCAATAAATATATACAAATTGAAAACAACAGAATAAACTGTAATATTTGTATAACCCTCACTAGTGGAACCAGAAAAAACAACCGCTTTTTGAGCAGCCGCTTGAATACAAAAAAATTAATAAAAAAGATTAAAAATGAAAAAAGATAAATCCAGATTTCAGGTACCTCACTGATCATATCAAATTTCCTGTCCAGCAGCATAGATATAACATTTGCATGGATCACAACACCATGCATGTCAGGATAAGATTTGCCTGAATACTGTTCATTGAGAGGCGTAAAATATCTGTCTTTCATAGACAGACTCTTTTCATTTTCACCGCAAAAACCCAGCAAAACGACTTTGTTGAGCCAAAACTGCTTAGAATATGAAGCTGTATCTTTCAATAGTTGGTCTATTTGTATTAGTGAGTATTGTGTGACTTTGTCCTTGTTTACAGGAAAAATTTCATTGGCAGTACCAGGTTGCTTCCTTCTGAAATTGATCCATTCCTTTGTATGATTTCTCTCCATGAGATCATTTTCTACTGTGGAATCTATTTTTTCTACAAGGGCCACAGCAAAAGATTTTTCGTTTTTCCCATTTATGGCGTGAAAGGGCTCGAATGCCCTCACAGTAAACCCATCATTAGTAGCCAGGTTTACATATCCCTGGCTGGTGCCTTTACAAAAAAATGGATCAGAAACCAGATCTGGCATAGAATAATATTTACCATTAGATTCCATAAAAGAATATCCAAGGACAAGATTGGGTGCTGATTTAAACGCAGAGGCAAGCAGTGTATCTGCCTTATGCTGATAGAAAGTATCAAAAACCAAATCCAATCCTATAGCACCTACATCCCGTGAACCAAGATATTTTATAGTTTGTGCTACTTTACTGCGGTCTGTAATGCCCGTATTAATGACAACTACCCTATCGTCATAAAGAGCCGGGTCTTTGTGATTGCGGAATCTGGATATAGCTACATCCGTGATGTCATGATTTTTGATCGCTTCGGCAAAGGGGTCGATAAATATCTGATTGAAAGGCAAATGATGAAAAAAATATAAAATACCCAAACTGAGCAATGACGAAATCAAAGCATGAATGATATCTGTTTGTTTCAAAATTCAGCCTATTTTACTATAATATAACTTTGTGAATAAATATGGATATTTTTATTATCTCCTGTCACACCACTCTTCGTCTGGTAAAACCCATCGGTCAAAGATAGGTGAAATATCTTTTCCAGGAAGCTAGCGCTATTACTTTTTCTGTTGTAAAGCGGACTTTTAAAATCAATCGGTTTGTCGGAGGCAATAAGTTTAAATAGTTCATTACCCAAAGGGTAGCCTGTTTTAAAAGTAATGGGAATAAGCATTTTCATATCAGGTAATATTCTCATTTCCTCAGCAGTGTAGTTATCTGACGGTAGTAAAATATTAATGATATTGTCCGGTTGTATATCCAGCAGGGTAAAAAAAGCAGGTTTGATGCCATTATTGGAGACCAATATTTTAAAATCAGAACCCACAGGCAAACGTTTCTGCCCATCAGCATCTTCCTGCAATACTTCAAATTCGCCTTTTTTCACTGCCTTGAGGTCTTTGCTGACAGGTATAAGGTCAAACTGCAAATCCAGGTTTTCACTTGTTGATTCAAAATTCCTCATCCATTTGCCTTGCAGATATTTTTTAATGGTCGATGAAAGATGGTTTTCAGTTTCTTTCATATCGGCTGTTGAAGCCATCTGGAAACTATCCAGAACAAAACCATCTTTCGTCCGTAAAGTAACAAAAGACTGATATTCCTTCAGTATCATTTCGGGTTCTGAGTCTACTATGCGAATGTAAGGTTTGTCTTGGACTAATTCTTTTAACGATGAGTGAACCCCTAAGTCCAACTTCATATCCAGGGGTGGCGTAGAAAAACTATCCTCAATGACATAACAGTGCAGGTTTTTAATATTGTCCCAAAAGATGTCATCACTGACCTGAGCGTAAGATAAATGAGCCGTCGATTTGCTGATGACCCCTTCCCAGATAAGCTGCTTAGTATCGCCTTCTGCAAACAATCCTATCTTGCTGCCTTTATGCAATCCTTTGAAAAACCCGCCTTGGATAGCCAACTGATTGTTTTTTAGAGAGACCAACGAAAAGGATGGTTTTGTTTCTTGTCCTGAAAGATTAAAGACTGACACATCCAGACTCCCTTCTGCCTGCGGTTGCTGCAATGGGGATGTACCACTCATAAGAGCTGTTACACGGCCAAACAGGGTTCTGAAGCTGACATTGCCGGTTAGAGAAGAGAGAGATTTTGCCAGTGCAAAAGATAGTGAACCGAAATTTTCGCCTGATTCTGCCTTTACCTCATAGTTGAGTTGGTTTTGAGCAGCACCATACAGGGCAACTACAGGCGCTACATCTGATTGGCTGGTTTTGTCCAGATTTAGGGTAGCCGATTCAGTGCCTTTATAGCTTTTTAAACTGGCCAAATACGTACTTCCTGCCATGATATCCGTACTGCCACGAGCTTTCAGACCTGACCTGATGCCTGTACCTGAGTGACATGCATCCAGCGCTACAATCACTTGACCTGCCGAACCTATTTTATTCCGAAGCTTCAGCAATATTTCATTCAGGAGATCATCTGATATCAATCTTTTTCCTTCATAGACTCCTTCCTTATATTTTTTGGGTGAATCATAAGGTACTATACACTCGTCCAGTCCATCCAATTCGTCACCGTTTTCGTCTTTGCCTTGTTGGCCATGCCCTGAAAAATGGACATATACTATATCCCCTTTACTGACCATTTGGTTGAGTCTTTGGTTCAAAGCCTGCAGGATACCTTCATGGGTAGCTTCCTCGTTTTTCAACGTGATGATATTACTTTCATCAAAACCAACCTGGCGAAGCGTCGTTTTCATTAATTCAATATCATTTACAGAGCTCAAATCAGCCCAGTCTGTGTCCTTTGCGTACTTGCCAACACCTATGAGCAGGGCAACTTTTTTACCCTGACTGTATACATTACTACCCTGTCCTACCATCATAGATACCATGATAAATAAGGACCAGCAGCCGAAATGCGGTAAAGCAAATATTTTCAAGATAATTGGATTTACAAAATAAAGATACAGGTTATTGGTTTTTGAAACACCAAATAGCCCTAAATAATTTCAATTTTTACGCTTTCATTAAAATAATTCTTATGCATTTGGGCTCTAAAACATTATATTTGTGTTTTACATCCATCATTTAATAAAAAAAAAGGTGAAAATTAACCCCATTTTAACCGTCATTCTATTGCTTTTATATTTTAGTGCTTTTACCCAGGAAGAGGAGGAATCACTAAAACAAAACGCTCTCACAACCGGAAATACTTATGCATTAATCATAGGCATTTCAGACTATAAAGACTCGAAAATTGTAGATCTTAAGTATGCCCACAGGGATGCTGATGAGTTTTACAGTTTTCTTTTGTCTCCGGCAGGTGGCAATGTCCCTCCGGCCAATATTAAATTATTGAAAAATCAGGAGGCTACCATATCCAATATCTATGTAGCAAAAAAGTGGCTGGAGTCCATTCCCAAAAAGGATGATATAGTGTATTTTTACTTTGCAGGACATGGGGATGTGGAAAACAGCTTGTATGAGTTAGGATTTCTGCTCGCATACGACACGCCTTATCAAAACTATCTGAATAATGCTGTGAGGATAGAAGATTTTAACAATATGGCCAATACGCTATCGGTCACAAAAGATGTCAATGTATATCTCATCACTGATGCGTGTCATTCAGGAAAACTTGCGGGCAGTGACAACAGAGGACAAAGTCTGGTAGGGGGCCAGTTGAGTAAAGTGAAGAGCAGGGAAGTCAGGCTTGCTTCCTGTGAATCAGATCAGTTGTCAGAAGAAAGTGATATATGGGGCGGTGGCCGGGGTGTTTTTTCCTGGTATTTTGTCAACGGACTAAAAGGCCTGGCCGATACAAATACAGATGGTATAGTCACCTTCCAGGAAATAAAAACTTTTCTGGAATCCAAAGTACCTGAGGCAGTATCCAAACACAAAAACAAGATGCAAACACCTGTTGCCGAAGGAAAAGGATACGGTAAAATGTCCATAGTCAATGAAACCATCCTTGCCCAAATAAAGGCAAATGAACAAACTAATATCGTAGCTCAGACAGGAAACAGTACAACTTCAAGAGGGGCCAATGAACAACTCATTCTCTCCGACGATGCTTACTTTTATCATCAGTTCACCCATAAGGATACTGGTCAGAATCTCGAAGGTAGCATTGATTTTAAAAATTTGGCAGGAAAAAATACAAGCATTATCATAGATACATTTTTAAAGACCTTTACATTTCCAGACCAGAGGGTATACTCTACAGTAATGAATTTTGCCACTCTGGTGCCTGACAGTATAAAAGCCCGTATAGGCAGCTACGATGAACTAAAACGATACAAAAGTGAAACCGAAATCATGATGATCAAAGAGCAGATAGCTGCACTGATTCACAATCGGGTTCAGGAGGTCATCAATCTTTACTTGCAGGGAGATGCTGCCGAACTGGAAAAAAGGCGATATTACAATGTCGTAGAGTCGGCATATGACGAGTATGTAGCCATGGCCAAAGTTGCCAGGCAACTACTGGATGCAAATCATCCTCTTAACCATATTCTGGAAGTAAAGCAATACTATTTTGAAGGCGTGACAGACAGAATCAAAATACCTCTCTTTAAAAATGCTGACAGCCTGATCAATTTGGCCCTTCAATCACAAACCACGGCGCTGAAACTGGCTCCCTACGCTGCATATATCAACAATGAACTGGGTATTTTAAATTTATACAAAAATAATCAGAAAGCTTCCAAAAATTATTTTACGACAGCGGGCACTCTGGCTCCTTCATGGGCAATACCCTGGGCCAATCTCACCGACGTGCATCTTCAGACGGATAGCATCACTGCTGCCAGCAAAACATTAAAAAAAGCTATGGACCTCCAGGCTGACTTACAAAACAATACCCTCCTGGCAGGCAAAATCAGAGAGAAAGAATTCAATTGGTTATTAGCAGAAGAACAATACAGAAAAGCCATCGAAATCAATCAGAGATATTTTTTACCTTTCGACAGGTTGGGTAATGTGTATACAAATACCACACGATATGCCGAAGCCGATTCTTTTTATTATGAGGGAGCCTTGAGGAAAAAAGGATTCAACATTGAAAACAATCAAATAATCAGCCTCTTGGCTTTGAATTTTAATGCAGCATCAAATAAACAATCATGTGGGGTTGTTGCCTCCGGGTTATTAGACGACGACGTCATGGCTTTTTTTTATTTGGGACACGAGTTATATTCACAAAAGAATTATAATAGTGCTGCCGAAATCTTTAAAAAAGTTATATCCGCTGACAAAAAAGATCCACTTGTATTTCATTATTTGGGGAAAGTATTTTTTGACCAGCAAAAATGGAAAGAGGCGGAAATCATGTTTAAATATGCTATCCAATACTTTAAAAATGAAGAAGCACTGACCAATCATGCAGATTCAATGCTCGCCGTCAAAAAGAATGCTTACGACCGACAATGTATATACCAGTTTTATCTGTCTAAAATATATGCTGAGAAAGAGGATTACTATTTTTTGGGTTCGCTTTATGAGTCCTGGGCTCACTATGATGAAGCTGAAAATTATTATAGAAAAGCTATGGAAATCAATCGTGAGGGTGATCTCGGTGCTGAAGTGAAACTATATAAAATGCTGGAAAAACTGGAACGGTATACAGAGGCTGAAAACATCCTTACAAAACTCGAAAACAAAGAACCGGAAATAGGGCAAAGAGAGCTGAATCAATTTTACAGAAATACTGCGGCTAAACAGCCTCAAGATGCCTACTGGCCTTATAAATTGGGTCAACTACTGTGCAGTTTGTCACAAAAACCCGCAGAATACAACTATCATGACACTATAGTTTACTTTCCTGTTTTAGGGCGGGAAGTATTTCTGGATACGACCAATAGGGAAGAAGTATATGATAATCCTGAATACGCGATTACTGAATATAATCCTGACGGAAGTTTAAAATCAATATATAGGTCTGTGGTAAAGTATTATGATGGCAAATTTACAATAGAAGGTACTAAAGAAATAATCCAGCGTGGTCCCAGAATATTATCGCCCCGAAAAGATGGCATTTTTTATTTGGAAAAAGCGGCAGATCTCATAGGGGACCCAACAACATTAGCCAATATACATTTTAAACTTGGAGATATATATCAATGGGCAGGATCCAAAAGACAGGCGTTGCCTCAATACCAAAAATCTATGGAATACAAGCCTGATCTCCCCAATACCAGAATGAAAATCGTGGATATGTCTGTTTACCTTTATGAAAACACCATAGCTCTGGAACAACTAAATGCTTTAAAGGACAGTCAATGGATCAATTTTAGCCACAGTAAGATTTTGGCTGAATTTTTGACCCATTCGTCCCAATATGATAAAGCAAAAAAAGTCATACTGGACAATAGAAATATCCACCCTTATCCTCAATCCTGCTGGGATGATCTTTCAGGCAGGAATGAGCTGGTGGCTCATAAATATAAAGATGCGGTACCTTACTATAAATCGTTGCTTAGAAACGATCCCAAAAACCATCACGCCTCCTACAGTCTTGCCAGAATCTATGCCTTCATCAAGGATAAATCATCAGCCCTCAAGTATCTGTCATCAGCGATAAAAAATGGTTTCAACTATGATTATGTCCTGCAAAATGATGAGGCATGGAAGTCTTATAAAAATGACAAAACATGGAATGAACTGTCAAAGTCATATACACCTAAACAATACGTGTCTCTCCAACACAGAGGACAGTAACATTTATGCCCGACAGCAGGGAAAAGCCTCCCATCCTTGGTGTCGGGCATAAACATCACATTAATTATCTCTTGCTTTTTTTTCGCGTTCCTGGGCATCTACAACAGCAATGGTGGTCATATTGACCATTTCGTCTACACGGGCTCCCAATTGTACAATGTGCACTGCTTTGTCCATACCCATCAGGATAGGACCTACTGACTCAATATCATTGAGTTCCTTCATAATTTTATAAGCTATGTTGGCCGACGACAGCTCTGGAAATATCAATGCGTTTACTTTTTTTCCTGCCAGTTTTGAAAATGGAAATCGATCTTTACTCATGTCCTGATTGAGCGCAAAGTCGGCTTGTATTTCTCCATCCACATCAATTTCGGGATGGTCATCATGTAATATCCTCACAGCTTTGGTTACTTTAGTGGATAATTCATGATCTGAGGTGCCAAAATTTGAATATGACAATAAGGCAATGGCCGGTTTGATACCAAACATGGACATGGTGTCAGCGGTCATTTTGGTTATACAAGCCAATTCCTCAGCCCCGGGATCTATATTTACCGCTGTATCTGATAAAAAAAGTGGCCCTTTGGGTGTCAACATCAGATTGGTTGCCGCAATACGTTTCACATCATCATGTCGTCCGATTACTTCCATCATAGGTTTAATCACACTGGCATAGCTTCTGGTAAAACCAGAAATTAATGCATCTGCTTCCCCTTCTACAACCATCATAGCTCCGAAATAATTGCGGTCCAGCATCAGTGATCGTGCATCGTACAGCATGACCCCTTTGCGCTGATGTTTGATCCAGAAATCATGGGCAAATTTTTCTCTTCTTTGCAACTGTTCGTCACTTGTAGGGTCCAAAACCAGGACATCTCCTTCTACCACTTCAAAACTGATTTCATTCATCAGTTCGTGTATCATAAATTTACTCCCCAATAATATCGGCTTGCAAATGCCTTCATCATAGGCTATCTGTGCAGCTTTCAGAACATCCAATTGGTCTGCCTCAGCAAATACAACACGTTTGGGGTTTTCTTTTGCCTGGTTGATCAGTTTTTTCATCCATTTACTACCGCCCCCCAATCGTTCTGCCAATTGCTCACGGTACTTTTCCCAATCCCTTATCGGTTCTTTGGCTACGCCAGATTCCATGGCGGCTTTGGCAACAGCCAAGGGCACTACTTCTATCAACCTAGTATCAAATGGTTTGGGGATGATGTATTCTCTTCCAAAAGCAATGTGTTTTTCGCCGTACGTAATATTGACTTGCTCAGGCACGGTTTGTTTGGCCAAATCTGCCAGTGCATACACCGCCGCTATTTTCATTTCTTCATTGATGGTGGTGGCCCTAACGTCCAGTGCCCCTCTGAAAATATAAGGAAATCCCAGCACATTATTGACCTGATTAGGAAAATCTGAACGCCCTGTTGCCATCAAAACATCACTACGGGTACTCATTGCAAGATTGTAATCTATCTCCGGATTGGGATTGGCCAATGCAAAAACAATAGGATTGGGTGCCATTTTCAATAACATTTCAGGTGTCAAAATATCACTTTTGGACAAACCAAGGAACATATCAGCACCAACTATGGCATCATCCAGGTCATAAAGATTCAGACTTGTAGCAAATTCAAGCTTTTCTGCAGACAGATCGGTACGATCCTTGCGAATCACACCTTTACTGTCCACCATGATCATATGATCCGGGTGTACACCCAATTTTTTATATAACCTCGAGCACGAAATGGCTGAAGCACCTGCTCCATTGACTACTATTCTAAATTCACTGAGCGTTTTGCCGACAATCTCACTTGCATTCAGCAAAGCGGCAGCAGAAATGATCGCCGTACCGTGCTGGTCATCATGCATCAATGGAATATCCAACTCTTCTTTTAATCTTCTTTCTATTTCAAATGCTTCAGGTGCTTTGATGTCTTCCAGATTGATACCTCCAAATGTGGGTGCAATTCCTTTGACAATCTGAATAAACTTCTCTGGGTCTTTTTCGTCAATCTCTATATCAAATACATCAATATCGGCAAAAATTTTGAATAATAATCCTTTGCCTTCCATTACCGGTTTGCCGGCCAATGCTCCTATATCTCCCAATCCCAAAACAGCCGTACCATTAGAAATGACCGCCACCAGATTTCCCTTAGAAGTATACCTGTAAGCATCATCAGGATTTTTTTCAATTTCCAGACATGGTGCCGCCACTCCGGGAGAATATGCCAATGCCAAATCGCGTTGTGTAGAATATTTTTTGGTGGGAACTACCGATATTTTTCCGGGTGTAGGAAACTCATGGTACAACAAGGCATCCTTGTTTAACTTTTCATTTGACGCCATAAAAAATCGATTTTAATGATTAAAAGAAAACAAATATAGGTGTATTCTGCTCTTTTTAAACTGATATATGTCATATAGTATCCATTTACAAGTCATCATAGAAGAAAAAAATAATGCTGACCGCATGCTGCGACAGCAAGATGGTGATACGAAATCACAATTTAAGAAGGGAACCTAGCGATACTTTGATCGGCGACACAGTATGCAAATAAAATCGCCCTGATTGATGAAAACCACTTAGCTTTGCAAAGAAAATCGTTTGGTCATTTTTGTTCCTTGAAAAGCCGAAGGTATTCATCAGCGCAAAAGATGGAGATGTGCGAATAAATACTGATATTTGTATGGAGATCTGTCTGCTTTGACCACAGCGGGAGGCAACAGTTAAAATAAAATTTTGCGCGGAACTTTGTAGCACGTTTTTTGTGTTATGTAGTATTTATACAGCAAAATTAATTATACTTGTTTTGTAATTAAGCAAATACCCCATGAAACCTTTTTTTACTATTTTCATTTTAGCATCGATTATTGTCAGATCTTTTAGCCAGGAAGAAGCCGAAGTGGCGCTTATACCCACATCGATTTCATCCGGGAATATATATGCACTCATCATTGGCATTTCTGAATACAAACATGATTCTATCAGAGATCTTCATTTTGCACATAAGGATGCAGAAGCTTTTTATGAGTATCTAACCTCTGCATCAGGAGGAATGGTCCCCACCGCCAACATCAGATTACTGGTCAATGAGCAAGCTACTGTTTCCAATATTTATGTAGCAAAAAGATGGCTGGAAACAGTACCTAAAAAAGATGATGTAGTATTTTTTTATTTTGCAGGTCATGGGGATGTAGAAAACTCCAGTGTCTATCAGCTCGGATTTCTTCTGGCTTACGATACACCATATCAGAATTATTTTAATAATGCATTGAGGATAGAAGACATCAATATCATGGCCAATAGCCTATCTATTTCCAAAGGTGTAAATGTTTACCTGATTACGGATGCTTGTCATTCTGGCAAGCTGGCAGGGACTGACAACAGAGGAAGGGCATTGACCTTCGATCAGCTGATGAAAACAGAAGAAAGAGAGCTAAGGCTGGCATCCTGCAAAGCCAATCAGGAAGCAGAAGAGGATACTAGCTGGGGCGGAGGTCGTGGTGCTTTTTCATACTTCCTCATCGAAGGACTCAAAGGAAAGGCCGATAGAGATACTAACAGAATAGTTACATTTGAAGAGATAAAATCATATGTCGAAAAAATTGTGCCTGAACAGGTCAACAAAGTTAAACAGAAGTCCCAAAACCCGGTTTCTTTGGGCGAATTTCCTGCCGCAAAACTGGCCATCATCAGCAAGGATGTAGTGATAAGTGAACAGCCAAATACTGACATCTCTCAAAATTCTGCCCCTGAAAAACGTGATACCACAGCTCTATCCAATACTTCCAGATCCTTAAGGCGCAGTCAAAAAACAACCACAGAAATCTCCTTCGAAAAGTATTTTAGTGCGCTGTCCGTTTTATATACGACCTCAACTCCGGAAGTCAATGAGGATTTTAAAGACCTAAGACTCGAAAGCGATCAGAAAATCATAGAGTATTTTCTGACTAAGTTTAACTTGCCTTCTGACAGCATCCTCAAGAGTGCATTGAACAATGACCCCAACTTTCAGGCCAGTTTTAAACAGCAGCTGGCAGCCACCATGCATGACCGAATCCAGCAAGTCATCAATAAATACCTCGAAGGAGATGATGAAGAGATAGAAAAGAGAATGTACTACAGCTACCTCAGTTCGGGATATAACCATTTTCCGGCTTTTACTGAAGTAGCAATGAAACTACTCGATGCAGAACATCCGCTCTATAAAATCCTGGAAGTAAAACTCCATTATTTTCAGGGCCTGATTTATAGCTTAAAACTACCTCTAAAAGGAGAAGGCTCCGGCACCATAGTACAGGCGATAGAAGAACAAAAAACGGCCTACTCACTGGAAAAAAACGCTGCTTATATCATGAATGAACTCGGCCTGCTGTATGCCAAAAATAAGGAATCAGAAAATGCAGATAAATTCCTGAAAATGGCGGTTAAAAGTGCTAAAAATTATGAAAAAAAGGGAAATTTGTACTCCGCCAGAAAGCATTATTTTGAAACTTTAAAAATCAACTCCAGACCATACTTTGGATACGAACGATTGGGGATAATAGCTTTGAAAACCCAGGATTATAAGCTGGCAGAAAAATTATTTGAAGATTCCGAAAAAAGAAAATCCAAGCTCCTAAAAGATGGATTAAATGAAGTAAACAATAAAAACGCTGAAACCCTTGCCATGCTGTCTGCAACCATTGAAAATAAAAATCCTTCAGTCATCCAGGCTGATCAGTACATTTTGTCAGGTGATACCACAAAAGTGGACTCTATTCTGAGTGTATTATCAAAATCACCTTCTGTGAGTAAAAGTGAATTGAACAATTTGTACGTCAAGCATTATTTTTTAACTAATAAATTTTTGCCTGCACTGGAGATACTGAAAAGGGAACTATCCGTAAATCCAAAAAATGCAGATATTGAGTACAGTATAGCAAGATGTTATGCCATGATGGATAAAAGCCTCGAATCAAGAAACGCATTACTGGATGCTGTCCAGCATGGTTTTAAATATAAATGGGTTTACCAATACGATGCGGTATTTAACAAATACAAAAATGAATGGCATAGGATAAAGGACCTGATACATCAAAATTCAAAAATCTAGAAGCAGAAGTGATAAAATATTATTTTACTACTATTTTATATTTTGTATTGCTATATGCATCCTTGAGTGCTCAAACTAAAGGCATCTCTCCTGTGCAAAATGATGCTCCCATCAAAACTGGAATCACCAGAGCAGTGGTAGTAGGTATATCTGACTATCAGAATAAAAATATCACCGACCTTCAGTATGCACACGAAGACGCTAAAGCATTTGCAGCCTATTTGCTTGACCCAAAGGGAATGAATATCGACACCCAAAACCTAACTATGCTGATCAATGAAAATGCCACTTCAGGGCAATTTATTTCAGCTCTTTATGGGTTATTGGAAACAAGTAAGGAAGGAGATCTGACCATCATATATTTTTCCGGACATGGAGACGTAGAGAGTCATACCATCAATCAGCCTGGATTTCTTTTGTGCTGGGATGCACCATCCAAAGTGTACATGGCAGGGGGTACCTTCGGGTTGGCATATCTGCAAGAAATCATATCTACCCTGTCATTAAGTACAAAAAGTAAAGTCATCATGATAGCTGATGCCTGCAGGGCCGGAAAACTCGCCGGAAACGCCATAGGAGGGAGCAATGCCACAGCGGCCAACCTGGCCAAACAATATGCTAACGAAGTCAAAATTATGTCCTGCCAGCCTGATGAATTTTCGCTGGAAGGAAAGTCATGGGGTAATGGAAGAGGTGTGTTTTCTTACTACTTCCTCGCAGGCTTAAAAGGGCTGGCAGATAAAAACAATGACATGATCGTCACTTTGGGAGAAATAGAAAGATATCTGGATGATAAAGTACCGTCAGCAGTAGCTCCTCATAGTCAGATCCCTATGACCGCCGGTAATAAAAACACCCCAATAGCCACCGTGGATGCAGAAGTTCTCAAAAAAATGAAGGCCATAAATTTGGAAGCGGGAATGTCTATTACCGAATTAAAAGGTGTTAGTGATTTTATGATTACGCTTGACACCACACTGCAGCAAAAACTCATGGCATTCGAAAAAGCCCTTTCATCCGGACAACTTACCAGTCCTCTCGGTACTTGTGCATGGGATTTATTACCGTCAATACTGGAAAATCCGCAAGCATCCAAGTATGCTGGTATTCTCAAAAGAAATCTGGCAGCAGCTTTACAGGATGAGGCTCAGCAGGCAATCAATGCCTACCTTGGCGCTGATACCAAAGAACTGGAACAAAGGTGGTTTTACGGAAATAAATACGCAAAATATCCCGATCAGCTCATCAAGGCGGCTCAGCTCCTGGGAGAGCAACATTTTTTTTACAATACCATCATGTCCAGGTACCATTATTTCAAAGGACTAAATTTGAGGTTGGCCGGCGAAAACTTAAAAAAAGACAGTTTATTATTACTCGCCCTGGAAGATCAGTATAAATCGCTCCAATTTCTGGACAATGCTCCCAATGTTCTCAACGAGATCGGATGGACCATGCATCTTGTGAATAACCATGAAGCTTCCTTGGAATATCTGAATAAAGCGTTGGTTTATGCACCCGGGTGGGCATTGCCTTACATTAATCTCAACATCAGATATCAGAAAGTCAAAGAGTTTAACAAGTCGCTGGAAGCCGGATTTAATGCTATCAGAGTGGATTCAGGTTTTGTCCTGGGATATCAGTCAGTAGCTGGTACCTATATCCAAATGAAAGAGTATGAATCAGCCAGAAAATATCTTTTTAAATCTCTAGATTTGGATTCGCTCAACCAAAGAACGATTGATTTTATAGCATACAGCTACACTTTGTCAAAAGATTATGCAGAGGGAGCTAAATGGTATCAGAAAATGGTTTCACTGGAAGGTTTTGTAGATAATACCCTGGACTTAAACTCTCTGGCTTACACTCTACTCCTTTCGGGTCAGAAAGAAAAAGCACTGGAGGTATACCAAAAAGCGAAAGCTATCATGCCACAAACTGAACACTCCTATCAAGGACTAATAGAGTATTATTTTTATACCAATGATACAAAAAACGCAGAAAAAGAACTGAAAGACTATATATTAATGTTTCCCAGAGATAGTTATTCGCTATATCTCATAGCGTCTTTATGCGGGGTGAGTGGCAGAGAAGAGGAATGTTTTACATATCTTGATTTGGCATTTGCCAATGGTTTCAAAGATTTGGATACGCTCACCACAGACCCTAATCTGGTCAACATTATCAATAAAAATTCGTACACCTTACTTCTAAAAAAGTATGGCCTCCATTCTTCAAAGGAATAAGAGATCCATAAATTATTTTCTTCTATTTTTTAATAATACTCTTAGCTAAGTGGTACTCACCCATTTTTCTGCAAAATTCGGCATAAAACATTTTTACCATATTGTTGGTTGGATTAGCTTTTGCTAAAGCTTCATATTTGGTCTTTGCTTCCAGAAACAATTGGTTATTCTCCAGAGCGACCGTTTCCATGAGGCTTTGTATGGTAGCATTGCTTTTTCTGTACAAGTCTGAGTTTTTGACACCAGCCAATGTGCTGTTGATCTGCTGTTCGTCTTCGACAGTGAATTGTACAGGCCGCGAAACCAAAGCCGGTTTTTGAGTTTTTCCGGCTACCCAGAAGTATTTTTTACGGGGGGATAATTTAGCTTCTTTAAATTCCAACCTCATTTGATTTGCTTTTGACTTACGAGAAAATACCTGATTTCCGTTTTCATCAAAAATATAAAATTCGTACTCCTTTACTCCGGATATAGGCTCCCATTTGACTGTATTCACTCCATTTCTGTATAATCCACCCGGACTATCAGGCATCAGTTTCATATCTTCTTTGCCCCAGCCACCCCGTTCGCCGGGTTTTTCTGCACCCCAGCCACCTCTCTCTCCCGGCTTGTCGGCACCCCAGCCTCCACGATCGCCCGGTTTATCAGCGCCCCAGCCACCCCGTTCGCCAGGCTTATCAGCACCCCAGCCACCTCTGTCTCCGGGTTTATCGGCACCCCAGCCTCCACGATCACCAGGCTTATCAGCACCCCAGCCACCCCGTTCGCCGGGTTTTTCTGCACCCCAGGCATCTCCCATTTTTTTTGCCGCTTTGATCTCCACTCCACTATTCATGGTATTCCATACTGCATCCTCAACCACCCTGCCAAAACTTTCTTCAAAATCCAGTGCCACTTCTTTTTCGCTATCAAAAACAGAACTGAAAGCAACATCCCCCGGAGTTTTTACATTTACAAACTGCCCGTTGGTATACAACTGCACAGCACTGCCAGGTTTCAAATTTAACTTACCACTATTCAATAATGTCGCTCCTGGAATCAGTTTAATTATTTTTCCATTCTGTGGTACATACGTGGCATTGCCTTCTACTGATATAACAATCACGGGCATATCCTGAGCTGATAAAAATTGTGCCATAAAAAGAATAACGAAAAATGAATACAAACCTTTCATGTCGGGTAAATTTAATTTTAATTAGTAACTATTCTCGTGCTGAAATACAGCCATTTTTTTACAAGATTTTTGTCATCGATGATTATAAGAATCTTATTTTCATCCAGTGGATTTCCATTTTCAGACTTGCTGCCATTATACAGGTATATGCTTCCCTGAACAGATGATATGATTTGATCAGGAACACCATAAGCACTCTTTACTTGTTCAACAGTGCTTCCTGCTGCTATACTTTGTTTTGTTTTTCCGGCAAAACTGTCCATCATCTCTAAAAACACTGACCTGGTCTTTACATTTTTACCAGATGTATAATTGTAAATTTTATAATCTTTTTTCCCTCCTGATTGCCTTAAGCTTGTGTTTTTACTAAACCCAATTTCCTTAGATTTTATATGAGTAGGATTATTAAAATACTGATTTAACGTCATAGAGCCTATCGAGTCATTTAGGAACTGATACTTTTTGGCGCCTGAAGGTTTAGGATTAGGTAAGCCGGCAATTACATTTTTATTAAAAATGGCAGCTTCATTGTTTTGTTTGGATGCTGTATCAAAATACTCCATAGCCTTGGTTTTGTTTCCTGACCGGGCTTCCAGTATGCCCTTCAACACAAAAACATCAGATTCTGTATTAGGGTATTTGCCTTTTGACCTTATGAGTGCGGGTTCGGCTTCGTTTTCTACATAAAATCTAGCTTTCACAACATCATTCAGTAATGCATAAGCATTGGCTTTATTGAGATATCCGGGTGCGTAGTCCGGGTCCATGCTCACTGCAGCGTCAAAATATTGAATGGCTTGCTTCAGAATAGAATCCTGTGCGCTGACAGCACTTCGAGAGCCTTTAAAGTCGATGTCAAGCTCTGTTACATACTTATATTTAAGCGAATCTTCGTTAAAATAGCTCAATGCGTCCAGTACAGCGGCGGTGCCTGCATTGTTGTATATTTCGCAACTCTGATACTGAATAAGTAAATGCCTGTAGCTTTCAAATGCACTACTATATCTGCCTACAGCTGTCATGTAATTGGCAAAATTAAAAATCTCAGCAAGTTGTTTGATTTTTTCTGCACTTTTGTCAGCCATTTTTATCCTATCAGTCTTAGAAGGATAGCCCTGAATTTTTTCGGGACGCTTGTAGGCTTTGTACAAAGAATCTATCACCGCTCCACCTTTATCAAACAATCCAAAGCCGGCAGAGTAAGCTAAAAATCCGCCCAAATAATCCGCCTGTGTTTCATTCATAACTTGGTCCTGTACATCTTTCAAATTTTGAACTACATCTAGACCATTCAAATTATAAACAAAATCTGATTTCCAGGCATGTTTTTCATAATAATGGGTCAGTTCATGGGCCAGCAAAAAGGCCAGGGCTGTATCACCGAATGGCTTGCAAACCTCATAAGCTTTTTTTTCGATGATGATAGAAAGTTCATTATAATCAATACTGGCTACATACCCCTCTTCATCGCGCAGGTACAATGCAGGTACTGGATACCTGAAGTCTCCGCGTGCATTGACTAGTTTTCTGTATATGGTTTGTAAATGCCTGTATTCAGGGGTATCATTTAGATTGGACTCATTGTGGTGGTAGGTGCTATCAGGAATCAAAATGGGCAATGTAGCAAAACTTCTCGACTGACTATATCCGGTTATGGCAATCAGTCCAAAAGTTAAAATAATGCCTACCTTCAATAATATTATTTTGGGGTTAATCTGGGGCACGATAAATTCATTTTAATTTAAAATCATTTTCAATTTTAAATACTATCACAAATATATCATTTATTACTTAGCAAAGTATAAAAATTGCTTATTTGCAAAATGTTTCAAAATATAATTTCACCTTGGCATTTATTAAAACAAAAAGACTCTCAAAACTCAAGAGCCTGAAAGTCTTCTATAAAAAATATTAAGTTTTATCTTTTCCTAAAAGTCAAATTTTATTCCCTGTGCCAGTGGCAGTGTAGTACTATAGTTGATTGTATTGGTTTGTCTGCGCATATAGGCTTTCCAGCTATCAGATCCAGACTCACGTCCACCTCCAGTTTCTTTTTCTCCACCGAAAGCCCCACCGATTTCTGCACCGCTTGTACCTATGTTCACATTGGCAATACCACAATCTGAACCTGCGCATGACAGGAATCTTTCTGCTTCGCGCAGATTTGTAGTCATGATGGCCGAAGATAAACCCTGAGGTACATCATTCTGTATGGTTATTGCATTTTCGACAGAACCCCTGTATTTCAACAAATATAAGATAGGAGCAAAAGTCTCATGCTGGACGATAGCCATATTATTTTCTGCCTCTATGATGCAAGGCTTTACATAACAACCGCTTTCGTATTGCTTACCTTTGAGAATGCCACCCTCTACCAGGATTTGGGCACCTTGTTCTTCAGCATCTACCAGAGCATTGAGGTAATTGTCTACCGCCATTTTGTCTATCAGCGGGCCGACGTGATTTTTACTATCCAGTGGGTTGCCAATTTTAAGTTGGGTGTATGCTTTGGTGAGTTTGGCTTTCACCTCATTGTAAATACTATCGTGTACGATCAGCCTTCTTGTAGAGGTGCATCGCTGTCCGCAAGTACCTACTGCCCCGAATAGTGCTCCTGTCAACACCAGATTGAGGTCTGCAGACTCCGTCACGATGATAGCATTGTTACCTCCCAGTTCGAGCAAGCTTCTGCCAAGTCTTTCTGCTACTGCAGCACCTACGATTTTTCCCATTCTGGTACTACCCGTTGCCGATACTAAAGGTACTCTCTTGTCTTGGGTCATCCACTCACCTACTTTATAGTCACCGGTGATAATACAACTCACGCCTTCAGAGACTTTATTTTTTTTCAGTACTCTGTGCAGGATATTTTGACATGCTATAGCGCACAGTGGTGTTTTTTCACTTGCTTTCCAGATACAGACATCTCCGCAAACCATAGCAATCATCGCATTCCAGGACCAGACTGCCACAGGAAAGTTGAACGCCGAAATGATGCCAACAATACCTAGTGGATGCCACTGCTCATACATACGATGGTAAGGGCGCTCAGAATGCATAGTGAGGCCGTACAGCTGACGTGACAGTCCTACTGCAAAATCACATATATCAATCATCTCCTGTACCTCACCCAGACCCTCCTGTAGAGATTTACCCATTTCATAAGAGACGAGTTGGCCTAGTGGTTCTTTATATTTTCTGAGTTCTTCGCCATACTGACGCACGATCTCTCCACGTTTTGGAGCAGGAATTTCGCGCCATTCAACAAATGCTTTTTGCGCAGTTTTGATGACTTTTTCGTAATCTTTTTTGGATGTGACGCTCACGCTGCCTATCAGTTCACCATCTACGGGCGAGAATGATTCGATATAAGTATCAGACTTATATGATTTTAGTCCGGTCCAGGTACCTTCATTTTTTTTGTGTAGGTCCAGTTTTTTTAAAAAGAAGTATTCATTTGGTATATGGTTTGTATATTCAATTAAACTAAAACACAAAAGTATGAAAAATGCTATAAAAATGGGCTTGAAACTGAATAGAAATGGATTGTAAAAAATAAAATGATTCCAGATATCTGCTTTGGCATATAATTGTGCTCCGGACGACATTTTACGTTTAAAAAATCATATGTCTTATTTTATCAGACTAGAAAACGTTTTTTATCGTTTTAAAGTTATAGATGAATCCTATTTTATGAAAATTCTTATGTACAATGACTGGAAAACAATATTGGGTGGAACAGAACGGTATATTCACAATCTGATTCCATTTCTTTCGCAGCATCATGAAGTACATTTTATATCAGCTGAAGACAGAAGACAGTTAAAAAACGTGGTTCGAACTTTTTTTGCGCCATCTCAATTGATTTTCAAAATGGCATCCATACAATTTTTAAAAGATATTCATTACTTACCCCATTTTATAGATGCGAGGCTATGGCCATGTCAAAACCACCTGGATAACAGTCTATTAAAACTTCTGTACGTAGGTAATATCGATAGAAAAAAAGGTGTTTTTTTTCTTCTGAAGGTGCTACAACAACTCCTAGAAAATAATTTTGAAGTAAATATTACTTTCTTGGGTAAGGGAAAAGATGAACTAGCTTTAACCAAGGAAATCAACAGCAAGAAATTACAAGATAGGGTCAATATGCCTGGCCACCAAAACGATAGCAGTATCCAACAGTTTTTTAGTAATCATTTCGCTTTGGTGCTTCCATCACTATGTGTGGAATCCTTCGGTCTAGTTGGTTTAGAAGCTCAAGCTTCGGGCCTACCTGTCATAGTGAGTAACTTAGGCGGCGTATCTGAGTGGGCCGTTGAAAAAGAGACAGCAATTTTAGCTCACCCAAATGATATCGATGATTGGTGTGATAAAATTAAATTATTGTGGATGAATAAACAACTCTACTATCACATACGTGATGAAGCGATGAAACGAGTACACCGAAACTTCCAACCACAAACACACTGTGATAACCTTATTTCTTATTATAATCAAATGTATTGACTTTATAAATTTGCTCCATGAAATTTAATAAATCTTTACATCATATATTATGCCAAAACTCAAGAGTATTTGTATAAAAAACACTCAAAGTTACATCATATCGAATATCTGGAAGGCAATAGGGTCTGGGTTCTGTCGCCACATCCCGATGATGATGCCATAGGTTGTGGTGGGGCCATCATAAAACACATACAAATGGGACACGATGTAAGGATTGTTTACCTTTGTTCTGGAGATCAGGGTATAAAAGGTGAACGGGTTGAGGATGTTATAAGAATTAGAAAATCAGAAGCACAAAATGCCGCAATGATCATGGGAATCTCTTTGGATAATTTATATTTTATGAATTTTGGAGATGATACACTAATACAACATGTGGATAAAGCCGTTTTAAAAATTTTGGATCTTTTTAATTTATTTCCTCCAGATATAATTTACTTGCCATCATTTTTAGATAATCATCCTGACCATTTTGCTACCAACAGTGTGCTAAAAAAGTGTAATTTAAAAAATACAATAATATCTGCTTTTGAGGTTTGGACGCCTTTAATTCCAAATGAGAATTGTAGATATAACTAACCATATAACTTTGAAGGAAAAAGCTATCAAAGCTCATATTTCACAAATAAATGCGCTTCAATATGACAAAGCTATTCTAGGGCTACATCAATATAGAGCAAAAATGTATTCCAAAAAAACCATGGATTATGCCGAAACGTTTTTAACCTTGGAATGGGAAGAATATACTTCATTGTATTGATAGTATCATGACAGAAAAATACTGCAATTTTAGAAAAAGGAACTTTATCTTAGTTTCAAACAAGGCTATAGTCTACTGGTTGGAGAAAGTGAAAAATGAAACTTTTGAGTCTTTTTATGGTTATTTTATATCAGATTATCTACTTAAATTACGAATTGAAATGATTAGAATATTAGCGTCAAGTCAAGTTATAACATTAAAATATTCATTTTATACAGTTTTGGTTGTGCTTTTTACTGCATGCAATTGTAATAATATCGATTGCGAAACAGGTCCTCC
>JADKCF010000035.1 GCA_016714765.1 Saprospiraceae bacterium
CATCCACATAGTATTTGCATCAGTGGGATGAAAAGCAATATTGGTAACCTGACTATTAAATACGGTGTTTGCCGGCTTTGTAATGGTATTCCAAGTCTGTCCACCATCGGAGCTGCGCCTCATTTGAGTAAATCCCCATCCAACTACAAAAACATTAGGGTCTGAAGGTGACTGGTGTAAAAACTCAAGTTCAGTATTACCATTGCCCTGAATTCCATTAGTTAGAGTTCGTCCATATATCCACCACGATTGGTACTCTTCCATATATCCCGATAATTGGTATATATGGTATTTTCGATCCTGCAACATCGATAATAATTTTTCTATCTCCATATTTGCATCATGACCTATTTGTGTGTTGTAAGAAGGGTTTTGAAAAATATGTTTATGTTGTAGGATTACTCGTCGTCCTTTGTAAATATTGACCATTTGGATCGATCCGTACACGATATTTTTATCTACTGGATCATTAGCCTATCAAGCCATCACCTCTGGTTGGAACCAATAGCCCATCCACTGTTTACCTGCACTCCGCATCTTGTAAGCCTACTAGGAAGTTGCTGCCGTATTTGAAGAACGAACACTCGACAATTGAATAATGGGCAAGCTCTTTATATTGGTCCATGTTGTCCCATTGTTTGTAGTATAACTCAGGCCACCATCATCAGCAAACCAAATCCTGTTTGTCCCGGCTTGCCACTTGTAGTCGTGCTGATCGACATGAGGTGTATTGATGATTTGCCAGTTGCTACCACCATCGGTAGATTGAAATACTTGGACTGATCCATAGAAAAGATTGTTGGCATTCGCCGGATTGACTTCCATTCTGAAATCCCATGCTCCACCCAACCAAATACCAGGAAAATTATAACTTGGCGTCACTATAGTAGTAATAACATCTGTGGAGAATGTGTATTTCATCACCATTCCGCCATTAGGCAACCTGTGCGGGTCTTCCTCACTGTCAAGTGGACAAGTTTTTACCGTAAAAGTAGTACCGCCAGTGGATACGTAAAAATAGGAAATTGGATCCACCAGTAGGTGTTGGTCAGTGCCTGATCGAGTTCGTGACATATAACCTGTGGATTGGTAGGATGAAATTCTATGTCATTGGCTTTTGCAGAAGCTGGCAATGAAGTATTCTTGACCCATGTAACACCATGATTGCTTGATTTGTATAAACCATTATTCGTACAGGCAAAAAGCGTTCTTCCATCAGGTGCCATAGCCAATTTAAATACTTATGAAGCCATGCTATTAGAAGTCCTACTCACCGACCATGTATTACCACTTACCACTGATCTTAGGACACCTCTATTTTTATTAAACCAGCTGTCATGAGCATCTGTAGCGACATATAATGTATCCGTATCATTTGTATTGTAAACCAGATCACCTACACTCTGATGATCCCAAAAGTCGCTGATCACATTCCATGTCACACCAGCATCAGTAGACTTCCATAAACCGCCCTCAGGTGCAGATGCCCATATTATGTTGGTATTAGTAGGATGGAAATTGACCCTTTCTACACGTCCGTTATTGGTATTAAAAACTGAATTGGTTTGTCCGATAAAAGTAAAATTAGAAGTACTTAATGATCTCGATCCATTCTTTTGGTTATAAGACTTCAGCGCTTCGAGTCTTTCGTCTTGCCAGATATAATTGTGATTGGTATCTTCTACATTGTCTGCAAAAAGAAGGTACTTCTGCAGTTTTTTGATCATTCTTGGATTTACGGTCTCAATGACCGTATGGCGAGTTTGTCTTCAAATACTTTTAACCTTGGATGGTCTAAGCATGGCGTCTGGAAAATTTCCATCCATGGAATACCATTGAAACTAAGATGTTCCAATTGTTTAATGATTTTTTCTTCATATTTCTGACGATCAATTTCTCGGCGATTCTGCGCGGAGAGATCTAGCGTACAAAAAATTAAACAAAAAGTCAGTACAATAATTGAAAGTCTACCATTATGCTTATGTACTAAATCGAAGAAATTGTTAGCCATTTTATGATGATTGTTGATTTAAACAATATTGATATAAAGAAAATTAGAGTGCTAACCTATGTAGACTTTTCTGAATTACCAAGATTCATACAACCAATGTTCTGAAATGCCATTTTCATGTTCTGAATGAAGACTTTTAGCTTCTTTTTGACCAATCTGAAATATTTTTTTCTATTTTTATGCCTCAACAGGAAAATATAATTTAGAGAATAACAAGGGCCTTTAAAAATTATGAAATACCTTTAAAAAAAAAAAAACGATATATCAATGAGGATGAAATCTTGATAGCAGAGTTGATCAAAGATTATCTTGAAGAAGCGGGCCACCATGTCTGCGAAATAGGTATTTCTTATGAACAAGCTGTAGCATTTTATCATCAATATTTACCTGATCTCATCATTCTTGATATCAGACTTTATGGGGAAAAATCGGGTATCGAATTTGCCCAATACCTTAATGCTGAAAAAATTACTACTCCAGCTGTTTTTCTGTCTTCACAATATGATCAAAGAACCCTCAGTCAAGTCCTCGACACACATCCTTATGGCTATCTTACTAAGCCAATAAGCAAGGAGTCACTATGGACTACCGTCAGTACCGCCTTTCAACTTTACAAATCAAAGCATAAGAAAAATGACATTCAACTATTTGATGGTAAGGTCAATCACATGGTAGCAATAGATGACATCGTCATGATAGAAGCCAATCATGTGTACATACTCGTCGAACTTGTAAGTAATAAAATATTTACTGTCCGCGAATCCTTAAAACAATTTTTGCAAGCTTTGCCAGAAGAAACATTTATTCAGTGTCATAGAAGTTATGTTGTCAATAAGCATCATATAATATCCTGGAATACTTCATATGTAGCCCTAGATAATGGTAAACAAATTCCAATCTCTCGCCATTTTAAGGATAAATTTAATGTAGATATATAGTAAAATTTTATTTGTTAATGAATGGTCATGGTTATGGTATTTTGATGTCGCAAAAGGGAACGTTTTTGCTGGATAGTTTGTATTCTAATTTAAAAAACAATATCAAGTATAGTCCGAAATGATATGCCACACATAATAAATACTTGCTATGGTGTACAGCGATCCTATCGGGTTGCCGTCAGGTCCTGACAAACCGTTATATTCATGTCTACGAGACACCCAACTCATCGACAAGGCGACTTGAAATTTGAGAAATTAAGCCAACCTTATCTCGTTTAACACTCTTGACAAATTCTATATCGACAGCAGAAGCCTTATCATACTTTGCAGACCACATGATAACTTCTACCAAGACAGAAACTAAATCAATCCCTTTTTGAGTAAGACGATACATTATCTTTTGCTTATGACTTGGGTCGCTAGACTTACTCACAATTCCTTTACTTTCTAAAAATGACAATCTATCAGCAAGAATATTAGTGGCAATTTTTTCTTCCGACAATAGAAATTCACCGTAGAAGTGCTTTCCTTTAAACATCAAATCTCTAACAATTAGAAACGTGCATCTATCACCAAATATTTCTAACGCAAAATTTATCGGACAATCCGACTTTCTTATTACATGTTTCATAGGGCAAAAATATAAAAAATTAAACTACTTGCAAATTGAAAGTAGATTTGTATATTTGCTGTTCACAAATTAAAAAAGTAAAAAATGACAAATTCAATTAATTGGTTCGAAATACCAGTAATAGATTTCGCAAGAGCAAAAAAATTCTACGAAACATTGTATGGTGCTGAAATTATAGAAATTCCTTTCCCTGATGGAAAATATGGTATGCTACCTTGTGATATGGAAAAAGGTGTTGGCGGTGGAATAGCACAATACGAAGGATTTGAACCTTCTACTAATGGAACATTAGTTTATTTGAATGGTGGCGAAGATTTAAGCATACCACTTTCAAAAGTAGAAAGTGCAGGCGGAAAAATATTACTGCCAAAAACTGCAATTGGACAAAATGGTTTTATGGCTCATATTTTAGACGGGGAAGGAAATAAAATTGCGTTACACTCAATGAAATAACACTTCATGAAATAAGCTAAATGGGAAAAAAAGGTAAACAATTTAATTCATGAATAAATAAGTTTCTTAACGGTTTAAAAACACATGCAGAAAAATAATGGCTTACGATGAACATTTAGCAAATCGAGTGAGAGAAAAATTTTTCGAGCTACCCAACGTTACCGAAAAGGAAATGATGGGTGGCTTGACATTTATGTATAACGACAAAATGTGTGTCGGAATTATTAAGGACGAACTGATGTGTAGAATTGACCCTGAACTACACGAAACAGTTATTGAAAAAGTTGGTTGCCGAACAATGGACTTTACAAAGCGACCAATGAAAGGTTACATAATGATAGATGACAACGGAATGAGATCACAAAAAGATTTTGACTATTGGATAAACCTTGCACTTGACTTTAACAAAATAGCAAAATCGAGTAAAAAACAAAAAAAATAGCACTAATATTGGTCTTTCTATTAGCATTATACCATGTATTTTCAGAAATTTTATATCATAAATCAATGAATTTTGAAAAATTAGTACCCAATATTTTTTATATTGACATTAATGATGGGTTAAAATTATTTGTTGATTGTTTGGGTTTTACTATTGGACACAATGAAATAAAATCTGCCCAACCGTTCTGTGTTTTGGAAAGAGATGGCTTGCGTATTAATCTTTTTCAAAATACGGCGCTAGCAGAAGAACATTACCCCGAATTTAGGTTAGTTACTAAAAATATTCAAGAAGTTTATGAAAAGGTTTCTAAATCTCATCCTGAATTTCTTCATCCCAATCTTAAGGTAATTACTCTTAGACCGTGGACCGCTAAAGAATTTGCATTAAAGGATAAACAAGTTGGCGTTATAATTCAAGAATGGTAACCTAAAAAGCCCTACCACTAACAACTATACCATTCCTAATGAAATGATTGGCAATAGGAGCATTACTCATTACCTACCACTTATTAATAAAGGCAGAATGGCAAAATTATAGCACAGCATTACTAATTTCATCACATTTGATATGGATAAGTTTAGTATTCATGGCGTTTACTATGTTTTTATTATTTTCAACCCTTAAATCGACAGGAATAGTTTATGGACCAGATTCGCCACCATTAACAGATTTGCCCAAAGGAGTAATAGGTATCAATGGATGGGCAAATCGATTATTGGTCTTATGCTATATTGTTTATCCTGTTTTAACCGCAAAATTATTATTAAATATCATCACATTAAATAACTAATTATTATGTCATTTCAAGCATACATAGACAACATAAAAATAAAAACTGGTAAAACACCTGACGACTTTAAAAATTTGGCAGAAGAAAAAGGATTTATCATTGAAGGAAAACTAAACCTCAATACAAAGGCAACAGAAATTACAAATTGGCTAAAAGACGAATTTGAATTAGGACACGGACACGCAATGGCAATTTTTGCGACATTTAAAGGGAAGACCAAATAATTGGTAAATGAAAACCTATGGTCAACCCGGTCTCTTTAGACTTTTTTTAACAAGTCAATTTCCACCTTCTGCTCCTCGATTGTTCTCAATAATTCATCTCGATCTGTAGGTAGGGATTCTATGTTCTTGGATGTACTTTTGTTTATTCTACCAAGCTGACCCTCAAATGGCGCCTGAAGCTGACCCCTTAATGGCGACAAGCTGACCCCCTGATTTGTAAAAAAATTCAAAGGTCAATGCCGGATTTGAAGTGGATATTTTAAATTACGTTGTACCCAATACGCTCACTCCCGCTCCCAAAGCGACCAGGCCTTATAATCGTACCATATTGGAATTGAAACATAAAGGAAGCATTGAAGTAAGGAATGCAGGAAGCTTATAATCGTACCATATTGGAATTGAAACTGGACAAGGTGTACCACATGATGTAGTACTCGCCGTGCAGGTGTGCTGCACGGTTCCTTGCACTATTTCGATGCTATCGAAATTGCTTTCAGCACCGTTTAGTCATAATCGTACCATATTGGAATTGAAATTACATGTAGACGGGGGTTAACAAACCAGCTTGTACTTTTTGGGAATATATGGGCACCCCTTGGAGATGCTTTGAGATTTTTTCGTACAGAATTTAATGAGTTTGGTACATAATGCGACCGTGGAAAATGATATGATAATTTTAAATAAATTTTAAAAATCGTAAGCCAGTTCAGTAAGAGTGTGTAAATTTACAGCCCTAAAAAACCACACGACTGATGACCAACTAGGAAAAGAATTTAAGAGCCATGCACTTAATACTTGGAATGGTATAAAAGTCCAATGCAAAGTTTCCACAGCAATTCAAAGTTTATCTTGCATCAGAGATGTATCATCGATTTCAGATTTTCGTATATCATCAACACAAGAAAGGCCAGTGTCGATCAAGTGAAAGGTGCCTTTATGGAAGTTGTTGGTGGCAAAAAAATCAGAGATTTTCGAGTAACGATTTGGGATAGTCAAAACAGTTGAAATTAGATTTATTTGGAAATAGAACTAGAACTGCCGCGGAAAGTTATTTCAATCAATTAATTGATGGGGCTGATAGTAATAAATTATATAGTTTCATAAAATTAGAATAATATGAGAATCAGAGAAATAAGTTTGATAAATGAAGTTTTGTCCTATAAATTATTCAATAAAGAAGTAGTTTATAAGAATACTTCAAAAAAAATAATATACAATGATCAAATTCTATTTGAATCCGTTTATGATGATTTTTATATTAAAAATGACTTTCTGTTTTTTAATAACAAGAATAAAGTAACTATTTATGACTTAGAAAAAAGAACTATTGAAAATTTATATGACTTAGAAGTTTTAAATAGTACTAATATTTTTAATAATTCGATTGTATTAATTGATACTAATCAAAAACTATATATATGTTATTATAATTTTGAAGATATTAACAAATTGGGCTTGCAAGAGTATAACTGGGGCAGCCTTGTACTGTATAATAATTTAATTATAATATTGGATAAGAAAAACATAAATTGTTATCAGCTTGAGTTCAGTTATAATTGGTCCTTCCCCCTATCATCGCTCGGCACCTATGAGACATCCGACAAAGAAGTCAAGACTCAAGAAGTTCAACAGTTTATTGGGGTGTATAATGAAAAGTTATGGGTAAGAACAAATATTGGACATTTCTTCGCCCTAGATATCAATTCAGGGAAACTTTTGAATCACTTAAAGGGTGTTAACGTATATGATGTTCATGGCCGTATTGATGAGTATTTGGGAGAAACGGATGTATATCAATTTTTCTTTAGAAATAATTATATTCTGGACACTGATCGTGGAGTGATTTTGGGATTAGGTGGCGATAGATACTTTGAGATAGATATTAATTCTGAACCACCTAAATCTAGCATTTATGGCATGATGGATCAGATGAAAGAATTTGGCATTAAGCCTGGCAACATAGGATACAATCAAGTCCTGAAAGAGAACAAACTTTACTTCATTGCCCATGAACAAGGAGTATTTGGTATCATTGATACCATCACCAAAAAGTTAATATATGTTTCTGATCCCATTGAAATCATTAGTAAAAATGGTTTGCCGCCACAACTTAGAGAAATCCAAGTCTCCGACGATAAAGTATATGTCTTGGCTAGTGATAACACACTACATATTTTTGAAAAAAGAAAATGAATAAATATCTAAGACATATAGCCATACTTTTGTATTCTTAACAGGAGTGCCAGGTAATGTTAGTGGTAATGATTTGCGACTTGATTATATCTCCTACCTGGAAGCATTCATCAATGACTTCCAATACGTCATCAATACGCAAGGCCAGTGTCGATCAAGTGAAAGATGCCTTTAAGGAGTTGTTTGTGGATAAGAAAGTGGAAATTTATAACGCTATGAAACCAGAGTTAAAATCAAGTTTGGAGCTTGAATCGATTGCAGATTTAACAAGTTCTAAAATTGATGAAATAATAAATACTTTCGTAAAATCAGAATAAATATGTTGTATAAATTTTATAATAAAATTGAAGAAATTAGATCTTTGTAATCAGTGATGCTCAAATATACCTATCTTCCCAAAATAAATTATTCGATGCATCTGGAAAGGGGATTATTGAATCTACTTTATCACTACAAGAAGTTAAATATGAAAATCCATTTTCTTTATTTCTGATATAGAAGGCAATTCTTATTTAATAAATAACGAAGTAGTTTATCTTAATAATATTTTGATTAAAGCAGTCATAAACAAAAATTGTTTATTGATTAGTAGAAATGGATTTACAGAATTGTTTGATGTAAAAAGGAATGAATTTAAAAGCTTTAGATTTTAAGATTTTTAAATTTATAGTGGTAGCGGATGCAATAATATTTTACAAAAAATAAAATTATTAATTGTTATTCACTATCATCTAAGGTTCCCCCCAATGTTCGGACAGTTTTATCTTAATTTATGTTAAACATATTATTATTTATTATTATATGTTTCTTTTCTTTTTTTGTTACTTTTTTTCTTTTCTTTGTTAACAAAACAAAGATATGTGGATAACTCATAGGATGCCTTATTTTGCTCATTTTATTTTAATTGATATTTTGTTGATATTGTGAATAGGGTGTGCAATAGTTTATGATTCATGCCTTCGCTCCTATTGCTAATCCTCGATTTGTTCTCTATTTAATTCTGACCATCTTGGGAACGTGTACTCTGTAGGTAAGGATTCTATGTTCTTGGATGTACTTTTATCGAATACAACCGATGCTCTACTTAAAAATTCTTTCTTCCATGTTGAAATTTGAGTAGAAGCAACTTGGTGCCTTACCGCCGGTTTCGTTATTGGAAAATAAAATATGACATAAGGCTTGTAGGTGCGCTGATCTGGGGATGGGTATATCCATCTCAAGATTTTATATGTTTCTGTATTTTCTGAAAACCAAATCTTCAGGAAGTCTGCCGTTACCACATATAAAATGACAATGCCAATCATAGCTGTCATCTGTACCAATGACAAAGGCACAAGTCCAAATTTGAGTGCAAATGGAAAATAAGGTAGTACTATGGTTAAGACCAAACCAGTGATACTTAGAATGAATAGAAATTTAGCCGGTCTGCTTTTGAAGAAGTTTTTATGGGTTCTTATGATAAAAAGAATGCACAATTCTGACAATACTGATTCGACAAACCAGCCTGTCTGAAATGTGGACTCCTGTACTTTCAAAACATATAGCAGCATTACAAAAGTAATGACATCAAATATAGAACTATGTATACCAAAAATGACCATATACTTATTGATCACCTTTAGATTCCATTTTCCGGGTTTTTGCAGCTGCTCGGCATCCACATTATCAGAAGCGATCATCATATATGGAAAATCTGACATAAAATTGGTAAGCAGAATTTGTTTGGGCAACATAGGCAGAAATGGAAGTATCAGCGATGCCATGGCTACACTAAACATATTTCCAAATGTAGAACCTGTACTGATGTATATGTATTTTAAGGTATTGGCAAAAGTTTTTCGACCCTCTTTTATACCATCCAGCAAAACACCTAAATCCTTTTCCATTAGGACAAAATCAGCAGCCTCTTTAGCTATGTCCACAGAGTTTTCTACTGATATTCCTACATCTGCAGCATTGATGGCTGACACATCATTGATCCCATCACCCATGTAAGCTACTGTAAATGTCTTGCGCAAAGCCTGTATGATCCGCTCTTTTTGTTGGGGCTCCACTTCGGCAAAAATATCTGTGTTTTTTGCTTTTAGGCTGAGCGCTTCGGGGCTAATTTGCAGTAGCTCTTTGCCAGTCATGATTACAGGATTTACAAGACCTACACCTGAGGCAATGGCTTTGGCCACATTTTTATTATCGCCTGTGATGATCTTCAGATTGACATGCATTTTTTTTAATTCGGAAATGGTTTCCACAATACCTTTTTTGACTGGATCATTGAGTAAGATGAAACCCTCAAAAGTCATATCATTTTCATCGTCTTTCGTCAATGTGTTTTCGTCAATTTTTTTTGAACATATCCCAATGACCCTAAAACCTCGCTGTCCGTAAGATTCATAAAGGGACTCTATTGTTGTCTTGTACTTTTGATAGTCTTCAGAGGTACCATCTGCTAATCTCACATGGCTGCAGATTTCAGTAATCTGTTCGAAAGCGCCCTTGCTGATGAGCTTTTTTTCTTGGCCAGTATCCACAGCTATACTGAGTCTTTTTCTGATGAAATCAAAAGGTATTTCACCTGTTTTTTGGGGTAAATCAGAGGAGTTTAAATGTAGTTTTTTAAGCGCTTCGTCTATGGGATTACTATATCCTGTCTCAAATACAGCATTCCAAACTGCAAGTTTCTGAGCATGGTCGCAGGGCACTCCTCCAAAATCGACGATACTGTCCACTAAGATAACCCCTTCGGTGATGGTCCCTGTTTTGTCTGTACAGAGCAGATTGACTTCACCGAGATTTTGAATGGATGATAATTTTTTAACTATAACTTTTTTTTCCAATAGTCTTTTGGCCCCGGCACTCATGGCAATAGATGTTATGGCCGGTAGCAGTTCTGGTGCCATACCCACAGCCAGTGCCAGTGCGAAAAGTGTGGAATCTATTATGCTTTTATGGTTAAGCAGATTGACAACCAAAATAAAAATCGATAATATCAAGGTGATCTTCATCAGAAAGTAACCAAAATCCCTGATTCCTTTTTCAAAAGTTGATTCGACTATGGAGGCAGAACTTTTGACAATATTGCCAAAAATAGTATTGCTACCTGTATTGATGACAAGTGCTCTTCCTTTACCACTGACTACATTGGTTCCTTCCCATAGGCTATTGGCTCTTTTTGCAAGTTCAGTATCAGCCACATTTACCAGGATACTTTCTTACAGGAAAAGATTCGCCTGTGAGGCTGGCTTCATTGATATGCAGTTCATTGGCTGATATCAACAGGCAATCTGCCGGGATGATGTCACCAGCATTAAAGATGACCACGTCGCCGGGACGATTTGATCTGCCTTGATATCAAAATATAGCCCTTCCCGGAGGACTGTACTTTTTACAGAAATAAGAGACTGGAGTTTTTCGACTACTTTTCCGGCATTCCTTTCCTGCACAAAGCTCAGGATACCGGCTGATAAGACAATAAATGATATAATAATTACTTCAGATTGATCGCCGAGGAAAGCTGATAGTATTACTGCTCCGATAAGCAATAACATAAGCGGATTGAGAAACTGACCTGTAAAAAGTTTAAAATCTTTGTAAAATGCTGAGTTTTGTTTTTTTTGTATACCTGATGATTGAGCAGCTACGGCTGTCTGATTGCTGATTCCATTTTCAGAACTACTGAGTTTTTCATACCATTCTTCGATTTCAAACTGCCAGAAGGAATCGGATTCAGAAAATTCAGTTTTCATATTTTTAAAATTAATTTAGTCATGAAAAATCATGTATTTTTGGTTTCTTCTTCACTTTCCACATGTAACAAAGAAACAAAGCATTTCACAAGAACATACAAAAAAAGGAACAAGGCAGCTACTTTTTAATTTCGGTAATATATTTATCAATTTCAGGTGTTAATAAAACGGATACTACAAAAATTACAAACTAAGCAGAAACTGTATCGTATCTACACCATCAGCAAAGGTATCTATATCAGGACACTGTGCATTTCCGAAACTGACTGTATCTATTCCTGGCAAAACGTCCCTGCTGACGATACATTGGATTTCATTTGCATGATTTTTTATCCACTCCACGACTTCACTGATTTCATCATAATATTCATAATGCAAACTTCCTATTCTCGACAGGATGGGGGAGGCCTCCTTGATTATAAGCAAATCATTTTGTAAAAACGGCTCTTTGTTCAGTAGATTCAGAGCGACATTGTAGTCGTAGTTGTTCTTATACTTATTATGGTGAATGATATCTGCGTACACCTCGAAAGCAACAAATAGTTTGGAAATATCATACCCTCTGGGCAACAGGACTTTGCTGACATTCCGGCATCCGAGTCCAAAGAAGCTGAATACGTCTTCTCCGAGATTTTGCAACTCATAATTTGTTTCATCGCCTGTCAATACTGCGATACTGTTTTTGTTCTGACGAATGATATGCGGCACGTGCCCAAAATAATATTTAAAATGAGTAGCTGTACTATTGCTTCCGGTTGCTATAGCTGCATCGTAGTCTTTTAGTTTCTGTACTTCTGAAAAATATGGCTTTGAATTGGGATTTATATTGACCAGCATATGGATGACGTAAGACATCAATACTGTATCCTTGTCGGAATATTTTATCTGACAGTGATGCCCTGTTAAGTAACAGCACATGACATCATGAAAACCTACCAAAGGGATATTTCCTGCCAGTACCAGACCTATTTTTTTAGTAACAATATGATCATCCAAATGATATTTTTCTATCATACGCTCAAGGTTTTTTTGATTCAGATATTGATCGCGTATAGCATTCAGCGCTTTGATGATATTGTTTTTAGTAAACCATGGGTTTTCAATTTCTGCCTTTTGTAATACTGTCATCCATTCAGGTGACATCAGATCGTCCATCTGCCTTCCCAGAGCTACCAGACTGTTTACTCTTTCTTTTATAGTCATATTATTCACTTCCTTTTTTTTTTGGATTACATGACATCATCTCTATTTTTTCAAGTCAATCATCCCATGTTAGGTTAGATTCATCCGTGGGCATTTCTTTTCTGGAAGCAATATATCCGCGCCACTTGGTAAGTACTTCCTGAAAATCTTTGGGCAGATCGACTTCGAATAACATATATTCTTCAGTGACAGGGTGTATAAATCCCAGGCTTCGTGCATGGAGGGCTTGCCGTGGCATGAGCTCAAAACAATTATCTACAAATTGTTTGTATTTGTTAAATATCGTTCCTTTAAGTATCCTGTTGCCATCGTATCTTTCATCATTGAATAAAGTATGTCCTATATGTTTTAAATGTACTCTTATCTGATGTGTACGACCTGTTTCGAGCTTGCATTTGATGAGTGTTACATAGTACATTTTTTCTATGACTTCATAATGTGTTACTGCATGTTTGCCCTGACTATTGTCTGCATATACTGCCATTTGCATCCTGTCACGCTCATGCCTGCCTATATTGCCTGTGATGGTCCCTTTGTCTTCTTTCACATCTCCCCACACCAGGGCTACATATTCTCGATCGATAGTGTGATCAAAAAACTGTTTTGCCAGATGTGTCATTGCAAAATCATTCTTTGCAATAAGTATGAGTCCTGAAGTGTCTTTATCTATACGATGTACCAAACCGGGTCTGTCCTCGCTGTTACCTTTCAGTAATGGCAACTGATGTTGCTGGAAATGATATAACAAAGCATTGACCAATGTTCCCGAGTGATTGCTAACCCCGGGATGTACTACCAAACCAGGAGGCTTATTGATGACCATCAGGTGATCGTCTTCATAAAAAATATCAAGTGGAATATCCTCCGCCACGAGAGGGTTTTCATCTTCCGGGCTACTGGGAAGGACGAGTGAAATTTCGTCACCTGGTTTGATTTTGTAATTGGATTTTATAATCTTGTCATTGACCAGGATACAACCTATTTTTATTGCATTTTGTACTCTGTTTCTGGATACTTTTTCCAGCCTTTCAATCAAAAATTTATCAATTCTGACAGATGTCTGTTTCGGATCACAAATGATACGCTGGTGTTCATACAATTCTTCCGATGGTTCCAGGTCTGCAAGTTTTATAGCTGTCATATTTTACTATTCGTCTTTATTTATATTATATGTTACACCTAGATCCCACCGAAAGATATCGGTTGTACTTCTTTTCAGATCAAAACCATCCAGCGTGGAGGTGACAATGGAGTTTTCTGGCCGGAGGGCATAGTATGGAGTACTCAATCCAGGCAGATAGCTGCCTTTGAGATTGAGGTAAAGCTTATTCGAAATCGGAATATTGAATCCAAGTGAAATGCCGTAAGACAGTGAGAGGCTTCCTTTTTCCAGATTGGTGTCTGATGATTCGGCATCATCAGAAAAGGCTTTGGTAGTATTGGTGAAAAACCATTTATATCCAAGGTGGGCTTCCATGTATGGCTCAATGCCAAAAAGATATATATCCGGATAAAATCTCATCCTGGCATTGGCACCCAGCAGATTGCTAGTCGTACTATAATCAAAATTTACAAAATTAAAATCCAGTATTTCCTCGATTGTTGCTGAGGTACTTCCCAGATTATTATAATATATGTCCATCCCCCAAAAGAGAGGTTTTTCTGTCTTTACCTGCCTCAAAAAACCTACATCAAATCCAAATTTATATTCGGGGATTTGCCTGGCGAAAAATCCTGAAGCTTTTGTAAAGCAAATGCTGCCTTCGAGAAAAGTGATTTTAGACTGGGCTGAAATGTTGCCAGAAATGAGCAATACCCATATTAATGTGCTTAAGATAACCTTCATATGATAATTAGACTTTTTTAATTAACACAAATATAACCATTGTTTTGCACAAAAGGTTATGAGTTGTTTTCAAACCTTTTCATCGGTAACATTCTCTGATTTTTAATAATGATTTTATGATTGATTCAAAATTACATATTTACGGTTACCTTTGCAGTACTTTAATAAAGCAGGCGTATGAGTACTAGAAAAATCAGTATGGATTCACTTTGTGTCAAGGAATATAAAGATCAGCGTAGCACAAGACCGCACCAATTGCCCATTTACGCAACTTCCAGCTTTGAATTCGATTCGATGGAAGAGGGGATAGAGATTTTTACAGGTAAAAAATCAGGGCATGTGTATGGCAGGTATGGCAATCCTACGATAGATACCGTAAGTCAGAAATTAGCAGATTTAGAAGCATATGGAACAGGACTGAATGCATATGGTTTTTTGACAAGCAGTGGTATGTCAGCGATATCCACTATCGTACTTTCGCTATTAAAGAATGGTGACACGATACTGACTCAGGGTGATCTCTATGGAGGTACAACGGAGGTTTTTGTAAAAGTGATTGCCAATAGTGGTATCAAAACCCTGTTTACTGATCTGACGGATTTGGATGCTACTGAACAAATACTTCTAAGCAACAGAACTGTAAAATTGTTGTATCTGGAAACACCGGCTAATCCTACTATGCGATGTATTGATATCCTGCAGATTTCAAGACTTGCCCAAAAATATGGTGTATATACTTGCGTGGATAATACGTTTTGTACACCTATCATACAGCAGCCACTGAGCCATGGTATAGATTTTGTGATACACTCCACCACAAAGTATCTCAACGGTCACGGCAACTCTATAGCGGGTGTGATCATAGGTCATGACGAAAAAATTAAAAAACAGATTTGGACTACCTTAAAACTATTGGGTACCACCTGTAATCCCTGGGATGCATGGCTGATCAATAATGGCCTTAAAACGCTGTCAGTAAGAATGCAAAGGCATTGTGAAAATGCTATGTCGGTAGCTCAATACCTGGAAACACATCCTGCCATCTTAAAAGTCAATTATAATGGTTTGCCATCTCATCCACATCACGATATCGCAAAAAGGCAGATGAAGGCTTTTGGAGGTATGTTGAGTTTTGAAATAAACGGACAGCTTTCTAAGGTGATACAGATATTAAACAAACTTAAGTTTTGTAGTATGGCACCCACCCTTGGGGATGTAGATACCCTTGTATTGCACCCTGCCACCAGTTCGCATTTAAATGTAGACAAAGCCCGGCGTGAAACAAACGGTATCAGCGATGGTCTGGTCAGGCTCTCAGTTGGCATCGAGGATGTAAGGGACATTATTCAGGATCTTGAACAGGCATTGAGATGAATAAGACCGCATTGATATATGGAAGCTCAGGCCTCGTGGGATCCAAATTGCTCGCACAGCTACTGGCTAATGACCATTATGGTAAAGTAAAGGTATTTGTCAGAAAACCTCTTCCAGTGGATCATTCGAAGCTGGAACAGGTTATCATTGATTTTGACGATGCGGATAACATCAGAGATAAAGCCAAAGGCGATGAAGTTTATATATGTCTTGGCACAACTATGGCTAAAGCAGGAAGTAAAGAAGCTTTTTACAAAGTAGACCATGATTTTGTAGTCCGGGCGGCTACATCTGCAGCTGCCAATGGCGTACCGAAACTATGTCTGATTTCCTCAATGGGAGCAGACGTTCATGCATGGGTTTATTATTCCAAAGTAAAAGGCGAAGTGGAGCAAGAAATCAGCCGGTTACCTTTTGAAGCCATTCATATTGTCCGACCTTCACTGCTCCTGGGTGACAGAAAAGAACAACGGAGTGGAGAGAAACTGGGAATATTGATTTCGAAGGCTGTTACTTTTATATTTATTGGCCCTCTCGCCAAGTACAAGCCCATAGAGGACGAAACGGTGGCAAGATCCATGATTTCATATATGGAGTCACAAAGTACCGGAGTGCATATCCATTTTTCTGACGACCTCCAAAAATTTGCAAACCCATAAATCAAATTATTCCGGTGAAATCCTTACTCATGACTATCACAAACCACGATAATTTTTATTTCCAATGATATCTTCTGAACACTAAATCACAAATTATACTAAACACATGATAAAACCCGTAGTTAAAAAATCACTCATTGAAATAGAAATAGGTCTCAATGAAGATAAGCACCCTGAGACGATACACTGGCGCTCCACGGACAATCCCAATGGCAAAGATTTTACTGAATGCAAGGCATTGTCAATGGCTTTATTTGACAAAGATTATAAAGATACCCTTAAAATAGATTTGTGGACCACCGAAATGCAGGTAGTAGAGATGGATCGTTTTATGTTTCAGACCCTCAGATCTCTTGCCGACACCTACTTCAGAGCTACCAATAATCAGCAACTGGCTAATGATATGCAACTTTTTGTGGATTACTTCGGAAAACAGACAGGGATTATTACAGAAGACCCCCAATAACTCCAAACTGAATCTCATGGATCCGGAGAAAGTGAAAATTTCAGAAGCATGGAAAAAAGCACTTTATGCAGAGTTTCAAGCCGAATATTTTGATAACATCGCATCACAATTACGAAAGGCAAAATCTGAAGGTAAGATTATCTTTCCGCCTGGCCATCTGATATTCAATGCATATAATATTACACGGCCGGAGGATGTCAAAGTAGTAATCCTTGGGCAAGACCCCTATCACAACCCCGGAGAAGCTATGGGACTAAGTTTTTCAGTACCAAAAACAACCAAAATACCACCGTCTTTAAAGAATATCTATAAAGAATTACACAACTCTTTGGATTTTGCCATACCCGGGCACGGTGATCTCACAGCATGGGCTGATCAAGGGGTCTTTTTACTGAATGCCATCCTTACAGTAGAAAAAAATAATGCCGGGTCCCATAAAAACATAGGGTGGCAACATTTTACCGACCAAACCATCAAATATTTATCTGATTATTGTCAACATATTGTATTTATGCTTTGGGGCAATTTTGCCAGAAATAAAAAAACACTCATTGACAATACACGGCACCTGATACTGGAATCAGCGCATCCATCACCTTTGGCAGGAAACGCTTTTCAAGGTAATGGCCACTTCTGCAAAGCCAATGAATATTTGATCACTCATGGGAAAAAGCCGGTCAACTGGCAAATAACCTAATCATTTAGAAAGTATGTACAACAAAGTGAAAATAGCAGCCGTTACAGGAGCTCTGGCTGTTGCCATAGGAGCATTCGGAGCTCATGGACTTAAACCATTGATGACAGAGAGTCAGTTAGAAACATTCAGGACTGGAGGATGGTACCACATCTTACATGTCATGCCGTTGTTAATGATAGCTTTGATATCACCCAAAAATAAAATACTGAATCAGTCTTTTTACTTGTTTCTGGGTGGTATTATTTGTTTTTCAGGGTCATTGTACATTCTCAGTACAAAGCACCTGGCAGGTGGTGAAATCTGGAACTTTGTCGGTCCTGTTACTCCTTTGGGAGGGCTTTTCTTTATAGCAGCATGGCTCAATATGTGGAGATACAAGGGAGATAAAAAAGATAATTAAAATACTGGAATCAGGACTTTCTGGCTGGTTTTTTACCTTGGTTTCCAGGTTTTCTTAGGGTAGGTTTACCTCCACCTCCTTGACGGAAATGGCCTTTTGGTCTCATTGGATTCCATTCAGGACTCTCACCAATATGAGGGGGTATATTCAATTTATTGATAGATGCACCTATGAGTTTTTCTATGGCTGCAAATTTATACATTTCGTCTTCATTGATGAGTGTCAGGGCAACTCCGGATGCATCTGCCCTTGCCGTCCTGCCTATGCGGTGTACATAGTCTTCTCCGTCACCCGGCACATTATAATTTACTACGAGATTAATATCTTTAATATCTATACCTCTTGCTAGTACATCTGTGGCGACAATCACACGTGTTTGTTTTGATCTGAATCTGTTTAGGACTTCTTCTCTTTGCTGTTGTTCCAGGTCTGAAGATATTCCTTCCACTTTATAGCCTTGACCAGAAAGACCTTTGACTATGTCGTTGACAGATTTTTTGGTAGACGAAAATACAATGATGCTCTCAAAGGAAGGTTTGTCCTTAATAAGATCATTGATAAGCCGAGCTTTATTGCCGTCATTGACAAGATATGCAGCCTGCAATACATTTTCGGACGGTTTTGATACCGCGATCGAGACCTCAAATGGATTATTGAGGTTTTGCCTGGCCAGTTCTCTCATTTTGGGTGGCATGGTAGCGCTAAACATGAGTGTCTGTCGTTTTTTAGGAAGGGCCTCTATGATTTTTTTGATGTCATCATAAAAACCCATATCCAGCATCCTGTCTGCTTCGTCGAGAATAAGATGCCTGACTTTGTTAAATTTGACATTGCCCATATTGATGTGACTGATCAGTTTGCCGGGTGTCGCTATGATGACATCGGCATTTGTCAATCCTTTTTTCTGAGTTTCCCATTCACTACCCGACCCACCACCATAGATTGCCATCGAAGCAACGGGTACAAAATAAGCAAAGCCCTGGATTTGCTGGTCAATCTGTACTGCCAGTTCCCGGGTCGGTACTATCACCAATGTACTGGTACCATCATGTGGTTCTACTGCCATCTGATGTAATAATGGCAACATAAAAGCAGCCGTTTTTCCCGTGCCTGTCTGTGCACAAGCTATCACATCCCGACCTTTTAATATCTCCGGTATAGCCTGCTCCTGGATCGGAGTGGCTTTGTCAAAACCCATGTATGATATAGCTTCTAGTATCCTGTCATCGAGCCCTATTTCCTTAAACGTCATATATCAATGAAATTCTGTAAAGAATAATTTATATTAAACAAATGCAAATATAAAAAATATTGTCAATAAAGCATATGTATTTGTTACATAAGATCGAAATTACTTGATAAATTTGCAGGCTGTTACCAATTGGCAATACAAAATCATTGTTTTGATAGAAAAAAATCAATTAATTGAACTCATTTATGATGCGGACCTGGTAGATTCGGCAGAATTACTCTTTGACTCCGGAGCCGTCACAAATCTTGCCAGCCTTCCATCTAGTTTATTTGTATGCAAAGTCCTGGATGGCATACAATATGAGGTGGAAATACAATCACCGTTTGCCAAAAAACAAAAAGCATCCTGTGAATGCAGGTTTTTTAAAGAGAATAATATCTGTAAACATATTGTCGCTGCATTACTGAAGATCAGAGCAGAACGAAAACGAAAAGTGGATGCCAGACTTGCTGCGACCAAGCCTTTAAAAACGAGCAAATTGTCCTCGCTAAACATAAATCACATCCTGGAAGAAATATCCAGTGAAGAGCTGGCTTCATTTGTAAAATCTTATGCAAAAACGGATAAAAAGTTTACAACACAACTGAAAGTACACTTTGCCAGAAAGATAGATCTTGTGGACAATGCAGACAAGTATAAAGCCATTCTGAACAACATCGTCAAACCCAATACAGGAAGCCAGTCACGAGCTTCTTCTTCTGATATCAGAGCTATCAGTCAGGTTTTGGGAGATTTTGCGGACCAGATAAATGATTGTATAGCTCTTGGCCAGTACAGGGAAGCCTTCAATATTTTCAGCAGTGCATTTGCCAAGCTGGAATATGTCAGGCACCATTATACATTTCATCGGGATAAGTTGAATGTTCTAAGCAAAAATTATCACCAGATCATATCATTTTTTTTAGAAGAAAAATTGCCACCGGAGCTTAGAATAAGTTTATTTGATTTTTTATTGGATTTAAACAGCAGATCTTATTATCAGTACGACGACAGCCAATACAACATTATCAACCTGATAATCGATAAGGCGAAAAATCAGGATAAAGGCTTACTGAGAAATAATATTGAACACCTGATAAGTACCAGGCCACAGCGTGAAAAACCTCTATTAATTGCAATGTGGGTAAAGTTATCAGGTAAAATCTCCAAATCTGAGCTTGAATATTTGAAACCGTTTGGCAATCAGTTTGTAGAAATCGTAGATTATATGTTGGCTTATCATCTGGAACAACCAGCCGTGAAGATGCTGGAGAGTATACTCAAGCCCAGGAAAATTGAAAAAGAAGTAGCCAGCAGACTGGTTTACTTGTATGTGCGTACTAAAAACATCAAGAAGCTCAAGGAAACTTCAAAACAAGCATATCTGAACACCGGCGATATCAAATATATTGATGTAATAAAAAGAGAATTTGATGCACACGTTTATGAAAGTGTGATTCAGGAACTTGAGGAAGAACTTTTGATTACCAGGGCTGATCCTAATCTTTTGATACGCATTTACAAAAGAGAGGAAAACTGGGCGGGATTATTATTATACCTGGACAAATTGGATAACCTTGAAATTCTGAGGCAGCACGATGCTCTGTTGTACAAAAATGAAAGAAACACGCTTATCGATCTATATAAAAATAAGATCAGTCGATACCTGGATGAACATATAGGTGATGTGGCATCTGCATATATGGAAAATTTAAAAACACATTTTATTCACCAGCACTTTGATGGCCTGTTGAGCGGTGTTCATACAATGTTAAAAGAAAAATACAGCCACAGACAAAAACTTATTGAATTATTCAGCAAGTAGTAAAAACCCTTAAACGTAATCCCCGGAAAAACGGGATTTAGTTGACGTTACCTTTTTTAATGATTGTAAAATTTAGATTTACATTGTTGCCTGGATTTTCAGTCACAGCAATCTTGTCAGGAAGTGATACATAAGAAGGGGTGTTGTTCGGAAATGAAGATACGAGGCCTAAAATGACTTTTTTGATGTTGAGTATGTCTGAGGCAGTGATTTTACTGTCAGAATTTACATCTGCAGCTATAAGTTTGTAAGATGGACTCAGGCTCTCAAATCCCAATATATGCTTCTGTATTGCTAATACGTCTGATGCAGAAACCTTGGAGGTGTAGGCTGGGGCAAAACTTTCCATGGTTATCTCTGGATTGGCCATTTTAGGAAAAGTAGCTGAAGGATATACAAAACTGTAAACTCCCTGAGCATTTTTTACAATTTCCAGTTTCGGCGTCGAAGCTCCGGCAGGACTTAGAAAAAACTTGATATGACCGTCTGCAATATCTGTGTTATTGGTTTCGAGGGTAAGATTGACAGAGGTTGGCGCTACAGCTGTCTGGTTCTTGGCGATATTAATAGTAGCATCGAGTTCGCCGAATAAAACAGGATAAAACAAGGTTTTATCGGGTGCAATGACAGCAAATGAAGGCGTACCATACCATGAACCGTAATTACCGCTCATAAAAGGTCCTGTAATCAATGGGGCAAAACCTTCATTACTTATTCCTTTCATCGTCTGGCCGTAAGTATTTTCGAAAGTATTTACTTTACTATCTGTATCACTAGTAATAGTAGTCACACTAAAAAACTCCACGCCCTGGGTACCTGAACCCCATTGTACATATTTTTGTTGCCACGATGGTGCATTGGCAATACACGGAGGGCAAGTGGTGAAAAAAAACTTGATAACAACAGTTTTGTTCTGGTTAAGATAATCAGCATATAGCTTGTGGATATGCCCTTCTGCATCTTTGACAGTAAAGTCGTGCATTGTCATCTGAGCGGAACATATAAATACAGATTGTATCAGAATGACTGTAAACAATAATGCATGTCTCATAACGATCAGTTTTATAAAATTTATGAATACAAAAATAACACCGAATTACTTAATAATCAATAGAAAAGAACAATTATTGTTTCATTATTCTATTTATTACTACTTTTGCTCCTCAAATGAGACCAAGCGTACACTTTCAGTGGATTAAAGACAAGAGTTATAAGGATGTCTGGGATATTCAGACCTTGCTGCACCGTCAGCTAATATCAGAAAAACTCGAAAAAAGGAATAGCCATCCTCCAATTCAGGCATTAGAAAATAGTCCATTGCACCAATTGATTTTTTGTGAACACGCACCGGTATTTACATTAGGTAAAAGCGGGTCTATGGAACACCTTTTACTGTCGGATAAGGAACTGGAAAGCGGTCACATAGAATTTTTTAAAATCAATAGGGGAGGTGACATTACTTATCACGGCCCTGGTCAGATCACGGGCTATCCGATTTTAGATCTTGAAGATTTTTATACCGATGTTCATAGATATGTGCGTAATCTGGAGGAAGTGATCATCCGGCTACTTAAAGAATATGGACTGCAAGGCATCAGAATTCCTGAATATACAGGTGTGTGGCTGGGCCCTGATACGAGGTCTGACAGTTTCAGGAAAATTTGTGCCATAGGAGTGCATCTTTCCAGGTGGGTGAGTATGCACGGCTTTGCCTTCAATGTCAATACGGAGCTGAGCTATTTTGATAAAATTGTCCCTTGTGGTATCGTAGACGAAAACAAAAAAGTAACCTCGTTGGCGGCTGAACTGGGGACTATGTTATCCATGGAGGACGTCGGATTATCTTTAAAAAGGATTTTCAGCGATGTTTTTGAATGTTCATTTACTGATGAAATGCCAACATATTTATGAATTTAGTGTTTGGACTTGCAAGATTTGTATGTAAATATGGAAATGAATAATGAAAGCGGAAAACTGGTAGCACATTCCAGGACGGTAATGACTGAAATGATCATGCCAAATGATACTAACCCTATGGGTAATCTGATGGGAGGATATCTGATGAGGTGGATGGATATTGCCTGTGCTGTATGTGCAGCCCGGCACTGTGAGTCTCAGGTAGCTACTGCATCGGTTGACCATATTTCATTTCACGAACCAATTAAATTGGGGGATGTGATCACTCTGACTGCTCAGGTTACGCGTGCGTTCAATACTTCAGTAGAAATATTTGTAGAAGTATCTGCAGCTGATATTACCGGTGCAAATCCAAGGCAGTCCAATCATGCCTATTTTACATTTGTTGCTTTGGACCGAGTCACCGGCAAGCCTACCAAAGCCATCCCTGTAATACCTATCAACATTGAAGAAAAGAAGCAGTACGAAGTAGCTAGCCGCAGAAGAGAATTAAGACTGATCCTCGCAGGTAAAATGAAACCGGAGGATGCTATGGAATTGCGAAATTTCTTTAACGATTTTAAGTAAATCAGCTTACAAATAAAGTTTTAAGCTGCGATGGGTGGTTGTCAGGGTGCACCAACTTAAACAGGCTTTCTACCGCATTTTTACCATCTTGTCCAAGGAACTGTGAATAATGGTTGACATACAGGTCTATGTGGGCAAACATAACATTTTTGTCCATTTCCTGAGCATGTGTGGCGATGAAATCCAAACCTGATTGTGGATGGTCAAAGGCGTATTGAACGCTGTTGTAAAGGATAGTATTGACTTTCAGTTTGATTTCTTCCGGCAAATCACGCCTGATAGCAATACCACCTAGCGGTATAGGACTTCCTGTCCGTGTCTCCCAGTTTTCGCCCAAATCCATTATCTTTCGCAGACCTTTACTTTCATAGGTAAATCTGTTTTCATGAATGATAACACCCGCATCTACTTGTCCGGAAAGGATAGCTTTTTCTACATCGGAAAAAACCATCTCCACAAAATTTTCTGCTTCCGGATATGCATACTTTAGTAACAGGAAAGCAGTAGTATTATATCCCGGTATAGCGATCTGCAGGTCTTTTATTTCTGTTTCTTTAAATGATTTTGATGAGATGAGCAAAGGACCACAATGATTTCCTAGGGCACTTCCGCTATTCAGCAACTGATATTTGTCGTATATTTTCGTAAATGCATTAAAACTCAATTTTGTAATATCAGGAATACACTGTAAGGCTGCTTTATTCAGGTTTTCAACGTCCTCCATAATAATATCAAATTCAAGGTCAAAAAGATCTATTCTTTTTCTGACAATGGGCTCGAACATAAAAGTATCATTGGGGCAAGGGGAAAAAGCGAAAGAAAGCTTCATGACAAGTTTCGAAATTTGTAAAACAAACAAAAAGCCAAGGGATAAGTTTTAATACGTTCATCAAAAAAAAGTGACAAAGGCATTCCGTATAGGGCAAAAAAAAATGGTCACCCCCCAGCGACCATTTTAAAACTATAATCCATGAACATTTAACCATAAAAATTACGAAGGTCTCAAACTCCGCAACTCAATCTTTTGTATATATTTTTTAAAAAGCTAATTACTTTAATAAAAGTGGGTTGATTTATATAATTTCAAAGCAACCCACTTTTAATTTTTAATCCCAAAACATATCCCTGAACGGTTCTTTAACCGATTGGTAAGTTATTAATAAATGTGGCTTTAATAACTTATTGACAATACAAAGATACAAAACAAGTGACGTGGTAAAAAAATACAAAATTAGGTCATTATAACATAATTATTATTATAATGTATAATCTAATGAATATAATAGTTTTATCACACTTAATGGAGGGGCATTGTCATAACTGTAACTGAAATGTGAGAGTGCCGACTAAGAATAGTAACCGGTCATTTTGCGCCATCTCATCTTGAGGACGCCTTTGATGGCTTCTGAGACAATATTAGCATGCATTTTAGAATTACCTTTTTCTCTGTCAACAAAGGTAATGGGCACTTCTGCCAGTTTGAATCCCTTAGACCATGCATAATATTTCATCTCTATCTGGAAGGTGTAGCCGATAAATTTTATTTTGTCCAGATCCAGGCTTTCCAAAACTTTTCTTTTGTAACAGATAAAGCCTGCGGTCGGGTCGTTTACAGGAAGCCATGTGATAGATTTTACATACAAGGAGGCTCCATATGATAGTACCAGACGATCTTTTGACCAGTTTTTGATGTCTCCTCCTTTGATATATCTGCTTCCGATAGCCATGTCTGCCCCTTCCTGACATGCTTTGAGCAATCGCTTGAGGTCATCCGGATTATGGCTGAAATCTGCATCCATCTCAAAAATATAATCAAAGGCTTTATTTATACCATATCTGAAACCGGCTATATAGGCTGTACCAAGACCCAACTTTCCGGACCTTTGGAGTAAGTGTATGCGATTTTCAGTTTTTTGCAGGATTTCTACCACTTCCCCGGTGCCGTCCGGAGAATTGTCATCTACAATCAATACTGAAAACTGTTCACCTTGTTGCAATACCGCACGGATGATAGAATGGATATTTTCAATCTCATTATAGGTGGGTATGATAACTAAGCAAGATTCCAATTTGATAATTCTGATTTTATTGATACAATACAACGAATAAATCAGAATTTTATCGTTGTATAATTTATAATTGATGCAAATATTAAAAAAAAAATATACTACCAGCCTTTTTCTGCTAAGTAAATGTGATTTTAAGAAAAATTGACAGTCCATACACCGCCTGTGCCTAAAAAAAAATCAAATAAGTGTCAGACCTACATCAATGTGCCTCTTTCATCACTGTCATTACTGTGTCGAAAACATCTTCAGGATTGGGTTTTGTAAAATAATCTCCATCCGATCCGAATGGTGTCCTATGAGCTGCAGCTGTTAGAGTCACCGGTTTGGCATCAAGGTATTTATATCCGTTCCATTTCTCTAAAACTTCAGCCATCATGAAAGCCGTAGCTCCTCCTGGAATATCTTCATCCATGAAAATTATACGGTTGGTTTTTTTCAGTGATTGCACAATGACCCCCTCCAGATCAAACGGCATCAATGTTTGTACATCTATCAACTCGACTGATATGTCAAATCCTTTGAGCAATTCTATACCTTTTCTGCTTCCCTCACAATAAGAGCCGTAAGTCACTAATGTGACATCATTGCCTGGTATCAGAATTTCCGGTTTCCCCAGGGGTACTGTAAATTCCAAAAGGTTGAGAGGCAGTTTTTCTTTTAGTCGATACCCATTGAGGCACTCGACGATTATCCCAGGGTCATCAGATTTTAGTAAGGTATTGTAAAAGCCTACAGCCTGTACCATGTTGCGTGGTACACACAGATATATCCCCTGCATAGATGTGATGATCATGCCCATAGGTGAGCCAGCATGCCAGATACCTTCGAGCCTGTGACCACGAGTCCTTACGATTGCTGGTGCCCGCTGAATACCATTTGACCTGTACCTTATTGTTGCGAGGTCGTCTGTTAGCAATGAAAAAGCATACGCCATATAATCAAGGTACTGAATCTCAGCAATCGGCCTCAAACCCCTCAAAGATCCCCCAAGTGCTTGTCCCATGATGGTCCATTCCCTTATGCCTGTGTCAAACACTCTTTCTGCTCCAAACTTGGCCTGAAGGCCTGCAAATCCCTGATTTACGTCACCTATATGTCCTACATCTTCGCCAAAAGCAATGATATTGGGTTTATATTCAAATAATTGATCAAAATATGTATTCAATATCTGATAACCATTGAGAATCTGAGGTTCTAATCCATATTTTGGGGGAACAACTTCTACCTGAATGGCGGCGTATTTGGTTTGGCTATGTAGATGAGTACTGTACCTTATTTGGCCCTGAGATTTTCCATAAGAAATAAACTGATCCAACACTTCATTTTTTCCGTTTCCAAATCGCAGCAACTGTATCTGAAGTTTTCGGGCATTGGAAAGCAATTCTGAATAAACCTGATTGACTTTTGACCTGAATTCATTTTCCAGGCTTTTGATACCATCAGTTTTCGAATCCTCAGCTATGCTGTTGTAAATTCCGTCCAACTGCTTCTGATACACAGCGACAGAGGAGGTGTACATTTTCCAGGCTTTTTCTTTAGCTTCCTTGACATAATCTACCGCTTGCATTTTTAAAGTCTCTATTTCTTCTGATGTAGCAATTTCATTTTGCACCATCCATTCTGCCATTTTTTTAATGCAATCGTTTTCTTTTTCCCATTGTAGTCTTTCAGGTGATTTATATCTTTCGTGGGAGCCACTGGTAGAATGACCCTGTGGCTGTGTCAGTTCCTGAACATGAATCAAAGCAGGCATATGTTTTTCTCTTACCTTGAGTGAAACTTTTTCGAAAGTAGCGCACAGTTCCGGATAATCCCATCCTTTGACAGTATATATCATGATACCGTTGCCATTGCCATCGGGCAGAAAACCTTCGAGCGCTTTCGAAATGGAACCTTTGGCGGTTTGCATTTCCACAGGTACACTTATGCCGTATCCATCATCCCAAACTGCGACCAGTAAGGGTACTCTCATCACTGCAGATGCATTCATTGTCTCCCAAAATACCCCTTCAGATGTCGAGCTATCGCCAATGGTTACAAAACTGATTTCATTACCATTGTCAGAAAATCTGTGGCTGTCAGGTATGTCCAGTTTTCGATACTTTTTGGAAGCCATAGCCAATCCCAGACCACGGGCCATCTGACCGGCAGTACAGGAAATATCGGACGAAACATTATACATTTCTGTTTGATTGAGCCACTCCCCGTCGGCGTCCATCATTGGCGTAGCAAAATGACTATTCATTTGTCTGCCGCCGGAAAAGACATCATTTTCAGTATCAGCGTACAATTGGTGAAAGTACTGCTCCACTGTACATAGCCCTCTTGCAAACATAAAAGTTTGATCCCTGTAATAGCCTGATCTCCAGTCACCTTTTTGAAAAGCTCTGGCCATTGCTACCTGAGGAACTTCCTTGCCATCACCGAGGATACCAAATTTCGCTCTTCCATTTAGTACTTCTTTTCGAGCCAACAAACTGGCTTCACGGCTGATGAGACAAATCCAGAGATCATTCAGTACGTCTTTTTTATATTGTGATGCATCAAAACCTGAAGTAACTTCAATCTGGGATATGGTAGATTCGGACACTGAATTCATGGTGAGTTGAACTGTCTGGGTTAGAAAATCAAAATCATTCTGCAAAATTACAAAGTTTTATTTACATTTTATTATAAAATTAAATTCTGAAAAGTAAAAAATACGATAATGATTTTGGTTTTATTATTGGTCGTAATGCTCATTCATGAAATTAAATTATTTGCAATAAATTTTTATTAAAAAAAGGATATCTTTGTCAATTAAAATTTCGTCTGACATTGTCATATCATATTACCTCACATTACAAACCTACAGGAGATCAGCCCAGGGCCATAGCTCAGCTGATAGACGGTATAAAAAGGAAGGAGAAATATCAGGTGCTCCTGGGAGTAACAGGGTCAGGTAAAACATTTACTATGGCCAATGTTATAGCAGCCATGGAGAGACCTACCTTAGTGCTTACCCACAACAAAACACTCACCGCGCAGCTGTATGCGGAACTTTGTGAGTTTTTTCCTGACAATGCAGTGGAGTATTTTGTATCCTATTATGATTATTACCAACCGGAAGCATACCTTACACACTCAGATACGTATATAGAAAAGGACTTGCAGATCAATGAAGAAATAGATAAGTTGAGACTAAGGGCCACTTCTTCATTGCTTTCAGGGAGAAGAGATGTCATCATCGTCTCGTCTGTATCGTGTATCTACGGAATGGGCAACCCCGAAGACTACAAAACCGGCATTATCCGCATCGAAAAGGGGCAAGTTATTTCCCGCAATGCCTTTTTGTATAGCCTTGTCACAAGTCTGTACTCGAGGACTGAAACAGACTTTAAAAGGGGGACCTTCAGGGTTAAAGGGGATACAGTTGATATCAATTTACCATATGTAGACTATGGTTACAGGATCATTTTTTTTGGTGATGAAATAGAATTAGTAGAACAAATAGAGACCTCAAGTGGTAAGAGGATAACGTCACTCGAACATGCAGCGATTTTTCCTGCCAACCTTTACGTAGCACCCAAAGACAGATTGAATCAGGTAATTCACGATATTGAAGACGAACTCCACAATCATGAAAAGTTTTTTGAGGCCGAAGGCAGATATCTGGAAGCACAGAGAATCAAGGAACGTGTCACTTTTGATCTGGAAATGATCAGAGAACTGGGATATTGCAGTGGTATCGAAAATTATTCAAGATTTTTTGACGGAAGAAGACAAGGCACAAGGCCATTTTGTTTGCTCGACTATTTTCCGGATGATTACCTCATGATCATAGATGAGAGTCATCAGACATTGCCGCAGGTCAGAGGTATGTGGGGAGGTGACAGAGCAAGAAAAATAAACCTTGTCAATTATGGTTTCAGGCTACCCTCTGCAATGGATAACAGACCCTTGAGCTTTGAAGAATTTGAATCAGTCATCAATCAGGTAATATACGTAAGTGCTACGCCTGGAAATTATGAGTTGGAACAAACGGAAGGTGTAGTGATAGAGCAAATTGTTAGACCTACGGGTTTGCTGGATCCACCTATAGAAGTCAGGACCAGCATAAATCAGATTGATGATTTGCTGGATGAAATTCAAAAAAGGATAGACAAGGACGAGAGAGTTCTTGTAACCACACTTACAAAAAGAATGGCTGAAGAGTTGACAAAATACCTGGCAAAATTGAACATCAAAGTGCGTTATATCCACAGTGAAGTAGAAACAATGGATAGGGTAGAGATCATCCGCGATCTGAGATTGGGGGAGTTTGATGTACTCATTGGCGTCAACTTACTCAGAGAAGGACTGGATCTCCCTGAGGTTTCATTGGTGGCGGTGCTGGATGCAGATAAAGAAGGTTTTTTGAGAAATAACAGATCCCTTACACAAACAGCGGGTAGAGCAGCCAGAAATAGTAATGGACTAGTAATTTTCTATGCGGACAAGGTGACAGAAAGTATGCAAACGACTATAGATGAAACCAACCGTAGAAGAGCCATTCAGATAGCATACAACCTGGAAAACGGGATATCCCCAACTACGATATTTAAATCCAAGGAAGATATTTTAAATCAAAAGTCCATTTTGGATATACGTGGAAAAAAGCCGGTTGCTTATATAGAACCCGATGGAAATATAGGAGTGGCGGCAGATCCTGTCATAGCGTTTATGAATAAAGACCAGCTTTCGAAGTTAATCTCAGAGACTGAAGCCAAAATGAAAAAGGCGGCTAAGGACCTGGATTTTATTTCTGCGGCACAACTAAGAGACGAACTAAATTCCTTGAAAAAGAAATTGTAACCCTTATCAAAATTAAAGAATCCAAACATATTGAACAGCGTGGTATGTCAACTTGACTTCATAAAGCATTACCATATTAACTGTGAAATCTGACAAGTGAGATAATTTTTTTAAAAACTGATATTGTTTTTCAAATAGTATTTATATCTTGCATCCTAAACAATATATCAATAATTTTATAAATATTTTTTTCTATGATGAATGAAAAGGTAGAGTCTATAATGATCAAAGATTTGATTACTTTAGGACCTGATAGTAATTTGACGCATGTAAGCGAAATTTTCAGACAAAAAAAAATACACCACATTCCTATTGTAGACGAAGGAAAACTGGTGGGCCTGGTAACAACATATGACCTCTGGTTGAAAAATGCAAAGTTGGAAGAATATGACAATATTAAAGTAAAAGAAATAATGAGTAAAGTCCTCGTAAAACTGGAACCTGACGATAAGGTGGGTACAGCAGCAGAACTATTTCTCGACAACAGGTTTCACGCACTTCCGGTAGTAAAAGATGGATTTCTGGTGGGATTGGTAACTACTTTTGACGTATTAAGGTATGAATTTTTGAAGGAATATCCTGATCCCATACTTTACAAGGATATCCTCGAAAAAGGTATAGACGCAGCGCACTGAAACGCCCACTGATATGTAAGATTTAAAGTGCTTTTATCAGAATTGCTGATAGAAGCACTTTTTATAAAATCCACATTCATTTTCATTTTGATCTGTATCAGAGGTTATTGGTTATACTTTTACAAACTGTATGTAATCTGAAATAAATATTTTTAAAATAAACTTTCTTAATGACTGTTTTACGTATTAAGGGACTCACTAAGATGTACGGCAGAATAACTGCTCTCAAAGACCTGAACCTCAACATTGAAGCAGGGAATGTCTATGGTCTTTTGGGACCAAATGGTAGCGGTAAGACCACTACATTAGGGATAGTACTGGGTATCTTACAACAAGATGAAGGCTCATTTGAATGGTTCGATGGTCAATACGGCGAAAAACATCGTATGAAGATAGGATCTATTTTGGAAACCCCCAATTTTTATCCATATCTCAATGCAGATGAAAACCTGGAAATAGTCAGACTTATAAAAAAGGACAAAAATTCTGACTTTTCTGAATTGCTCGATTTGGTCAATTTGAAAGAACGAAGGAAATCGAAGTTCAGTACATACTCACTTGGTATGAAACAAAGGCTTGCTATAGCTGCCACACTCATAGGTGATCCTGAAGTTCTTATTTTTGACGAGCCCACTAATGGTCTTGATCCTCAAGGTATAGCTGAAGTCAGAGAGATATTAAAAAAGATTGCTGACAGAGGTAAGACGGTCATCATGGCTTCGCACATACTTGATGAGGTAGAAAAAATCTGTAGTCACGTTGCCATTATCAAAAAGGGACAATTGCTCGCTACAGGTCCTGTCGGTTCTATAATCAATAACGATATCACAGTGGAATTGTCAGCAAATGATATGGATGCTCTAAAAGCCTTCGTAGGAAGCTTGCCCTTCGTAAAAAGAATGACCATCAATGGTAGAATAATCGAAATAGGCATAGATCAACATGCAGACCATAGTATCATTAATCAACTTGCATTCGAACAAGGTATTTTGCTGACACATTTTGTAGCCCGAAAGAAAAAGCTTGAAACAGAGTTTCTGGAAATCACATCCCGGGCTCAGTGATGTTGAGTTATGAAATCCATTTTTAAAAATTTTAGATAGGAATAAGTATGTTTGGAAAACTTAAGGAGAAATGGAAAGTGAATTGGTTTCAGTTCGCACTAATTTTTACCACCTTTGCTTTAGGCGGTAGCCTTTGTGCCAAAGTTGGGAACTGGCTATTGACGTTTTTCCTTTCGGAATCGAATGTTTTTTACTGGATTATATACATTCCACTCATTAGTATGCTGTGGCCCATTTGTGTACTGGCAGTCAGCATTCCATTGGGGCAATACAGTTTTTTTATTGACTACCTTAAAAAAATAGGCCAGAAAATTGGACTTTTTATCAAAGATAAGGATTGAGTATTAAATTTTCATTTGTGTTTCGCTTAAAATGCTGTGCAGCCTCTCTGTAAATTCTTGCACATGATCGGAAGTAAAACATAATGGGGGTTTCATTTTGATGACATTATGGTCAGGTCCGTCAGTACTAGTGAGAATACCATAAGACTTCATTCTATTAGAAAGTAAGCCTGTCTGAAAAGGCAAGGGATTTTTGTCTAAGTCAGTCAATTCAAAGCCTAAAAAGAGGCCTTGTCCTCGTACATCACCTATAATAGGAAATTGCTCTTTCAGCATATTTAATTGTGATATCCAACTTCTTCCTACCATATCCGCATTATTCATCAGATTCTCTTTTTTGATGATGTTTATGACTGTATTACCGATGGCACAGGAAACAGGATTTCCTCCAAAGGTATTGAAGTATTCCATGCCATTTGCAAATGCATCTGCCACTTTCCTGCTACATACCACTGCTCCGAGAGGATGACCATTTCCGATGGGTTTCCCGATGGTAACTATATCAGGAATTACATCGTGTTGCTGAAAGGCCCACCAATATTTCCCTGTTCTACCCAAACCAGTCTGCACTTCATCAGCGATACATAATCCTCCTGCATTTCTGACATGGCGATATGTTTCTTTTAAAAACTTATCAGGTAATTCTATTTGTCCACCGCATGATACGATAGACTCATGAATGAATGCTGCAGGTTTAGCATTTTTACTTTCCAGCATTTTTATAATGCCGATAACATGATTGGCGTATAGGTGTCCGGTATCTTTACCCTTATACAATCCCCTGAATGTATCAGGCAAAGGTATTAAATGTGTATTTTCCGGCTTACCTCTGCCACCTTTACCATTAAATTTATAAGAACTGACATTAATAGCCGATTGGGTATTGCCGTGATAACCTGATTCCAGGGCTATAATGTCCTGCTGAGCACTGTAAGTATAAGCCATTCTGAGGGCTAATTCATTAGCTTCACTTCCTGAATTCACAAAATGTACAACACACAATTCTTTAGGAAATGTGGATAATAGGTTCTCTGCAAACTCTGTTATATTTTCGTGTACATACCTTGTATTGGTATTAAGGACTGCCATTTGTTCTCTGGCAGCTTTGACGACATCAAAGTGCTCATGACCGACATGTGCTACATTGTTTACAGTATCCAGATATTTTCTCCCGTAGACATCCAGGAGATAGACCCCTTCGCCACGAACTATATGTAAAGGATCATCATAAGACAATGAAAGACTTTTTCCCAAATGCTTTTTACGAAAGTGTAAGATGGCATTTGTCTGATTCTGAGATTTGGTTGGTTGCATGTCAGTACCCAATAAATATGCAGGGTCAGGACTGATACTTTTCCATACATCTTTATCTTCGGGAAAGGCTACTCCCGGAAAATCATGTTTATTGCCCAACATGTCCAGAATCACCTGGAAATGCAAATGTGGTGCCCAGTTGCCGTTTTCTGTATCTGGACCGATATACCCAATCAGTTGCCCTTTGCTCACTTTATCCTTAGGTCTTACCATCATCAGCGTAGATCTGCTAAGGTGTCCATACAAAGTATAAAAGGTCTTATCTTCAGCCTCGTGGGACAATATAATGGTGGGGCCATAATCTTTGTCATGATTATTATCAAAGATACTGAAAACAGTCCCATCTAAAGGCGCATGTAGAGCTGTGAGTCCAGGTACCCAAAAATCGATACCAAGATGTACTGTTCTGTATTCGGGCCCGTTATTCCCTTCTTTTTTATATGCGTTTGTAGAATAAAATGGCCTGGTTTCGAGATATCCGTTGGCAGGAATGGTGTTTGGGAAATCTTTTTGCCACTTTAGTATTTTGGACTGTAATGTATCATTATCCGAAAATTCGTTTCTATGCCCCAAAAATGTGCTTCCCACTGACATATCAGGACAGCTCAATGCATCAATGTCAAGATGTGGGAAGAGCGTTTTAGCACTGAAAACTATTGAAGACGCATGATTTTTAAACCATTGTTCATCGGGATGTGGATTAAGCCCAATGGCTGCTCTGAAAGTGTAATACGCCAGCTTATGATTTATTTGGCCCCATTTTTTTAAAAGAAGCCAGGCAGATGAATCACTAATTTGCAAATAAACATTCTCAGGCTCTTTTTCTGCGTTGATGGCTGATTTTGTTACACTTATGATAAGCCTCATAGCCACAAGGTTGTATAAAAAAATCACTTCTTCATCTCTTAAAGTATAAGATGAATGATACCCTTTAATGACAGGGATACTTGCTGATAGAGGGTCTGCTTTGTCCATGATCGCATAAGCCAATGTGACTGCAAGGTCGTTGATCGTGGATGAAAGTACTGCGTCACCAAAATCAATAATTGCACTTACACTAAAACTATTTTGATTTTTGAGTACAATAATGTTGTTGTCATTGGCATCATTATGAATTACGCTTTTTCTAAGGTGTGCTATATCTTTTTTTGAATCTGCAAAAGAAGTGATAAATGGTTTGATTATGGCTACCTTTTCTTGTGAAAAAAAATTTAAGTAGGAGGCAGTCCATTCAGCATTATCAAGGTTCCAGTCAAATGCTCTTTCAGCATAGGTGTGCTTAAAATTGATCAGTGCTTTTGTGATTTTTCCTACATTGGCACCCAACTGGTACAACAATGTATCATCAATAGGTTTGATTTCTGACCATAATGAACCTTCTATCCAGGACAACATTCTTACTATATGGGTATTTCCATTGACGTCTCTCCATTCAGATTTAAAGTTTCCTGAAAGATCAGGTATGATACCAGGAAGTTTTATAGTAGTGTCTACTGAAGCTATATGCGCCAACAGGTTTTCCTGAAAATCATAATAGTGGATATCAGGGTTTGTCCGCGAAATTTTTAAAATGAATATGCTCTGATCCAACATCAATTTGAAATTGTAATCAATTTCTCCTGCAAGAGGGATAATGGATCCACATAAACCATAAAGCTCAAGTGCTATTCTGGAGGCTTCTTCCATTGATATCCGATAATCAACTGCCATAATGGTTTATGTGTTTTTAGGCAATGACTTTTTCAGAATATAAATAACTGAACTTGCATTTTGAATGTTCATCCTACCTGATATAAACGCAATCAATCCTCTGAATGCTCCTTTGACAAGGGAAGATGCCCCGGTTTTGTATTTTTCGCTCAGCATTGAATTATAAAAGGGGTCGAAAGGCATATCTTTTTTAATGGCAACTTCAAATCCGTTTCTAACTGCAAAAAGGCTTAAAGTTTCCGGATTAAAATGCCAGAGATGCCTCGGCACGTCATAGGCAGCCCAAAACGTCTTGTAAAAAGCAGCGTCTCTGCTATTATGATTTGGTAATGCAATGATCAGAAAGCCATTTTCGTCTAGTAAATCATGACATATTTTGATGTAGTTATCAGGATTGTAAAGGTGCTCCAGCACGTGCCAAAAAGTAATATAACCAAAAGTTTGCTTTAAGGTCCCTTGCAATAACTCCTTTGGGGTGATGACATTAACTCCAAATCTGTCCATGCTGTACGCTCTTGCTTTTTCATCCACTTCTACACCTGTCACTGAATAGCCCTCATTGGACATGTGATCCAGAAAATATCCTGTTCCCGAACCGATATCCAGCAGTGTTTTTGCAGCAGAAAGCTGGTTTAGTAATTTGGCTTTCCTTCCAAGCATGATACTTCTGACTTTGTGATATAGCATAAACACGAGTCCTTTGGATGTGTCAGAATGTGATATATAGTCATCGCTCTGATAATACACACCACAATCATCCTCAGAAGGAGGGTCTTGAGTAAATCTGAACCCACAACTCTTACATTCGGAAATAGTAAATAGTTCACCTGATATAGAGTGATCTTTGATTTGCATTACGGGCATCACATTGTCAGAATGACAGGCTGCACACTTTTCTATTTTAAGTCTGGACATTTGAAAAATCCTTAATTCGGGTAAATATAGGGTGAAAATATAATATGAAAAGGATTAGACTGAAATTAAAAATTATTCAAATATTAAAAGTCACATTTTTTTGTAACTTTTAGTAAAATTTTAACGTTATGACAGTGTTTGAATGACGTTTTTAATATTATCTTTGTTCATAATTTGAAACTTTTTTATAATATGAAAGCCAAAGTAAAAGCTAAAGTCTTTATGGTAGTTTTGATTATGTGTAGCATATTCAGTACTTTGTATTTGGAGTTTCACGTTGTTTCTTCCCGCAATTTTACAGAAGATCAGGTCCTTGTAGAAGCATACATGCAGGACAATTTTTATTTGCCTGACGTT
>JADKCF010000036.1 GCA_016714765.1 Saprospiraceae bacterium
TATTTTGCTAGCCGCTTAGTGTGGGAAAAAAATCTCAAGACCCTAGTCAAAATATATGAAAATGCGAAAAGGCAAAAGCTTCCTTTAAATTTCATTATTGCCGGGGATGGTATGGCTAGTGACAGTCTGATGAAAATGATGCCGGAAGCACTATTCCTGGGACATGTACACCACGAAGAACTGTCATCTATATATGCTTCATGCGATGTCTTTGTCTTCACATCTATATCAGAGACGTATGGCAATGTCGTCGCAGAAGCAATGGCTTCTGGTCTGCCATGTGTAATCGCAAATGGCGGGGGTTCTGCTCATTTTGTGGAAAACGGCAAGAATGGCTTTTTGTGCTCACCTGAAGATAGCCTTGAATACCTCGAAAAAATAAAATTAATCCTTACAAATGAAGAATTACGTACTTCCTTTATTCAAGAAGGACTTGAATTTGTTGCTGGATTGCAGTGGCAACAACTCACAGATATTTACTTTTCTGATTTACATGCTTTGGTTGACGCTAAAAAGGAAAATTACTTTATTCCATTAGGTATGGATTACTCTTTTTGATGATGGCAGTATTATTTATAACACACAAATTTCCACCAGCTACCGGTGGAATGGAAAATCAAAGCTTTCAGTTGATAACAGGCTACAGCAAAGTGCATAAAGCCTACGCTATTATTTATGAAGGAAAAGAAAACATTTTATTCTTTTTTATCAAACTCAGATCCAGAGTTCGTAGAATGCTCCGCCTGTATCCCGAAATATCAGTTATACATTTAAATGATGGCCTCATGGCTGCATTGTTTGTTATCACAGGTGTCAATGCGCAGGGAAGAAAAATTGTGGCCACTATACATGGATTGGACATTGTATTTCCGCTTCCTTTGTACCAAAATAAAATAATCCCTCTTTTGATTTCTAAAATTGACCGATTTATATGTGTTAGTTCCGCAACTAGAATGGAGTGTGAAAAAAGAAACTTCCTCCCCTTCCAACTAACAGTAGTACATAATTGCGTGGAGAACAAAGAATGGAATGCGGAGGTTAGGCCGGATATAACTATACCAAATATTGATTTTGAAAAAGACACAATAATACTGGCTATAGGTAGGCCGGTCACAAGGAAAGGTTTTAGTTGGTTTGCAAAAGAAGTAATGCCACTTTTGGGTTACCCCTATAAATTTGTTCACATAGGACAGATCAACACAAAACAGCCATTTTTTTATCCCATCATGTCAGCTAATATAAAAAACTATTACAATCTCTTTACTGGTCGAGCAAGTGATACTTCTGATCTGATTGAAGCTGCTTCTGATCCCAAAAACAATACCATTTTGGCAGGTAAACTTTCTGACAAGGAAAGAGATTATCTTTTAGAGAAAGCAACATGCCTGTTAAACAAGCTGGGAATGGAGGGTTTGGTTAGTTGCCCTCGAAGCATCGATGAGGGTAAAAATTGCGTCATCCAAGGGAAACGGATGCCATTCAAATAATAAAAACAGAATATGATGCACACGACGTTGGGTTGAAATTCAGATTCCCTTCATTTTCAAAATCGTTCAGGAGTTTCTGGGCTATCATTCAGTGTTTGAAAATATACAATCAGGACTTTAAGTTTTTCTTTTTCTTAATGTGGATAACTCAGGTTTTATTTTAATTATATTTGTTGATATTGTGAATGGGTAAAACAGTCATTGCAATATGTACCAATTCCTTTAATAATTTCTGACCAACTTGTCGGATTCAACGGATGCCATTCAGAATAATAAAAACGGATATATTGTCCCTAATGGCAAACCAGTCGACGCATCTTGTTAGATATATCCCAGCTCAAAATAAGCGACTGTAGATCTATCACAGCCACATTTTTAAGTAACCAGTAACATTGGGATATAAAGTGATGTCAGTAGCCACTTGATTAGGCGTAGTTACTTCCATATTTCAAAGATAACATGTTCAGGAGTATGTGGGTTACAGCTCTAAGTCCCTCAGAAAATTATTCAGGAGCCTTTGTCCTAGTGCCATAAAAACGGATGGATGCAATGATAGTGCTCACCGTACCAGCTCGGTTCAGTGCTTCTTCGCTACTGTTTGAAAGTACTCGGTTTATACCAAGCAAGATCACTGATGCGATAGCTTCTCTGGGTGACTTTTGAATAAATGGTAGCATATTCAAGACTAAATTTTTTAAAAGTCAATTTCAACCTTCTGCTCCCAATTGTTCTCAACACTTCATCTCCCTGGAAGGATCATGTTCTGGGGCGAATGGGGGGGCATTTTAAGGGGGGGGGGTAAACCCTGCATTTGTTTTATTATTTCAATATCTTCACAGCAACATATCCGAATATTATATTTTAAGACATACTTTCCATCCGTAATGATCAGAAATAGGTTGTGTATCAAAAGTCCTGGATTGACTTAAAATATTGGCGGTTCTTTTTTGGGATTCATGAATGAAGACATAATCGAGTTTACTTCTTTTTTCATCTAAAGGAGTATAGGCATTGTGAAAGTCATAAGTATAATCATCATCACAGATCTCAGGTTTGCTATCATCAAATGACATATTACCTACGATATATTCATATACGTCTGAATAAGCCACAGATGGATGGTGTATATTAAAATCACCTATAAGAAAAGTTTCTTTACAATATGTCTCCTCATTAGCCAGGATCTCATGTATATATTTAATTTGGTTGAGTCTCATTTTTTCTGCCGTGGGATTGTTTCCGGCATAAAGATGTGTATTGATTACTCGTATGATGTTTTCACCATGCTGAATGTAGGAAATCAGGAATCCTTTTTTTCCTATTTTTTCTATGATACTGGTATTCGGTTCAATTGGAAAAGGATAAAATGTTTCTTTCAATATAGGAAAAACAGAAAAGGTCATCAAGCCACCATAACAGTCCATATGTATGAATGGTAAAACTGTTCTGTTGCGTTTAAAATCACTATAAGCATAAAAATTTTGTGATAATGAAGTTAACAGATTTTCGCGCAACAATGGATGAAATGTTTCCTGTAATCCTATTATATCAGCCTTTATAGTTTTAAGACTATCGCCCATTGCCTCAAATCTTCTTTGCTGATCATGACCTGAAAGCGAAATAGGCAATCCCCAAACATTGAAGCTAAGTATATTAATGCGTCCCGTTGCGATTTTTTTTCTGTAATTTTCCTGACTCTCCCATATCATCACACCTGAAAGCTGTTTTCTGGGAAGTTTTTCGGATTGAACAAAGTCTAAAGAAAGAATAAGAAAGATTATTATCAAGGTTTTAGCGTTCAGCATTTGATTTCGATTTGTTTGCACAAAATTCAAAAAATCATATTAACACATTGTATATTAATTGTCAATGTATTATTAATATATTTATATTTTTAAGAATGATTATCCTTCGCAGGTCAGAAGAGACTAATTCAAATTGTGTATCCTGTACTTGCTAAGACTTTTGCTTACGCAAACAAAGCATTGCCATTTCTGCTTAAGTCCAGTTGCATGATATACTGGATCGTAGCCGGGATATCATTGGCTTCTATCACAGGACTTTTAATGTCAGTTTTGAGCCATTGATAAAATAATTCTTTGGTTTTATGATCCAGGATCTCCATTTTTTGAATGCCCATCTTTTCCAAAGCGGCTGCATTACATTGCTGCTCATATTGTCCATTAATAGGGATAGTAAGTAGCTTTTTTTTCAGATATAGTGCTTCAGCAGGAGTTTCGAATCCTCCACCGGTAATAAGTCCATGACAATAGATCAGACTTTCATTAAAATATTTTTGATTGACAGGAAAGTAATGAATATTGCCATCCCTAAAAGGCTCATGGATGTCTTTTATAAACCAATGAAATTCAAGTGGAGCGGCCTGCCTGAAAATTGTTTCAAGACAAACTTTATCATATGAAGGCAAATAGACTGTAATATGTCCGTGATCAGCAGGTGCAGCTGTCAAAAAAATATCCTTAATGACAGGGGGGAAAATGAACTTGTCGTATCTCTCAAAATGCAAGCCTACATAGTGTGTGGCAGGTGCATATTTTTTTAGAACCCACTCTCCTGCATAATTTTTTTTGAGTGGTCGGGGTGTTAGCTCTGACATAAAACTGCCCTGATGACCAAACTGCACCGACGGCACTTTTTTTAGCTTGCAAGCTCTGGCAGTAATGTGATCAAAATCATTGATAATAAGGTCATATTTTTCCACCGGCAGGTTCCTGGCTTCCATCATTATTCGATTGTAATTAAATGCCTTGAGGGTTTTTAGATAATCTAATCCCCCGCATTGACTATAAAATAAACTCATGCCTTGAGCAGTATATTTTACAGGAATATCCATATTAAGGGTAGCATTGCTGCCGCTTAGTAAAATGTCCACTTTTCCCTGTTGACAGAGATAGGGATATAACTGATGGGCCCGACTGATATGCCCATTACCTGTCGCCTGTACTGAATAAAGTATTTTCATAGATAGATTTTAGGTTGAAAACCTGATTTTCCGGATAAAAATCCTCCTCATCTTCATATTCGTTGTGCACTTTATCATTTACTACATCCGGATATTTGTACAGTGTCCACTTTTTATCATAATACTCGAGTGAAGTACAGTTTTCCACCCAATCCCCGCTATTCAGATATAAAATACTGCCTTTTTCTTTTTCTATCATTTTGATTTGAGGTTGGTGGATATGACCACAAATGACCGTATCAAATTGCTGGTCTATAGCCAGAGTAGCAGCGATGTCTTCGAAATTGGAGATCCATTTGACAGCCTTTTTGACACTTGATTTCACTCTCTTGGATAAGCTTATTTTTTCTTTGCCAAAATAATTTAGAATGTGATTTACCAGCCTATTGATTAATATAAGTATGTCATATCCCTTACCTCCCATTTTAGCGATGATTCTTGCCCAACCCTTGGTGGTTGCATCAAAAATATCTCCATGGAATATCCATGTTTTTTTTCCATCTATATTTAGTATAAGTTTATCATCCAGGATATAGTTTCCGAGTCGGATACCTGAGTATTTTCTGAGTGCTTCGTCGTGATTGCCTGTGATATAGTAAACTGTTGTCCCTTTTTCTGCCATTTTGAGCAACTGGCGCAGGACTTGCATATGGCTTTTAGGGAAATAGCTTTTGCTGAAATTCCAAATATCTATGATGTCACCATTGAGAACCAGTATGCCAGGTTCTATGGATTTTAGATACTTTAGTAACTGGTCCGCGTGACATCCATATGTGCCCAAATGGATATCACTGATGACCACAATATCGAGCACTTTTTTACACATGTATGATATAAATATTTCATACAAAATTAGATGGTTGACATTACCTTAAGATTAATAAAATGATAAATAATTATGAAATATAAATTGACCCCGGATCTCCAGTTCTCACTCACATGCAAGTCATAAAACCTTATAATAGGCAGTAAAAAATGTACAAATTCAGACTTTACAGGTTTTTCATTAGTTTAAGCATAAATAGAGAAAAACACCACTAACAAGTATTATCTGTTGCCAAGTGGACTCTCACCTTTTAGAAGTCTATGCAGCAATTTTGAAAAACGCACTGATATAGCTACCATATCTTTTGTCTCCAGCAGTAGATTTAAAAAAATGTCTGTGTTTTTAAATCCATATTCTTTACGTGAAATACCTTCCACTTGTACTGACAGCGCATTTTCGATGTCATCAAAAATATGTCGTTTATCGGCTTTTTGGTCACCCAGGTAATCGTAGTTATGTATTTCAAGAGAATTGGCAATAGTAATCAGATAGCTTTCCACCTCGATTGCTATTTTTCTGACTGTCTCAGTCTGAATGGCCAAAAGAGGCTTATGGGCATTCTTCACATGGTTGTCGATGGAGGTTATAATGTATCCAAGAGACTGCAATATATCCTGCATCAAATCATTACTGAGGATGTATAACTGCGCAGTTTGTTTGTCATTAAGCTTTGAATTTTTGATCGCCTTGAATAAATTATTTTTAATATCAGAATAATAAACAATCTGTTCAAGATAGATATTGGAGGCTTTCTGAATACCGGCTTGATCTTCATTCAAAAGACCTTCGACGGCAATTTTATATGCTTCCGCAATTTTATTCAGGCTTTCCGCCAATTTTTTGGCCGTTTTGTTGAGAGCTTTATCCGTTGACAAATCAATAGACTGAAAAACTTGTCTGGATTTTTCTTTTTTTACTTCTGCCTGCCTGTGGATGTAATTGGTATATAATATGATGACCAACAAACCCGACACTAAAAATATAAGTCCTGCCAACTTGAAATGAATCAAAATGACTGCAATAACGGCTGCAGATACGAATGCCACTATTGCTGTGACCAACCATCCCAATATAACATTGATCACTCCTGCTATTCTGTAGGTGGCTGACTCTCTACCCCAGGCCCGGTCTGCGAGAGATGAACCCATGGCCACCATAAAAGTAACATAGGTCGTCGATAAGGGTAGTTTCAGTGATGTACCAAGAGCTATCAACATACTGGCCAGGGTGAGGTTGACCGATGCGCGTACAAGGTCAAATGCAGGAACTTCTGCATCATCGGGATGCATAGCAGGGATAAACTGTTCATTTATTTTGTTTCGGATAGTGAGGGGTAGTATTTTCCCAAGACTTGACGCCAGTGCTATACTGCCATGGACAATAGTTCTTGAAAGCATATTGGATGAAAATTTTTCATCTATTTCATCTTGGGTTCCCAGCTTTACTTCAGTCTCTGTGACAGTTCTGGCTTTTTTTGAAAACCATAGGGTAAGGGTCATTATCAATCCGGCCAATAGCAGAAATACGTACGGCGTTTGAATTGGGAATGTGAGACCTGTAAGCATATAAGTTTGTGGTGAAAGGTTGCCGCCTGTGGCAGTATTGGCGGCATGAAACATATCATAAGCTTGCCATCCTGCCAAGGGCACTCCTATAAAGTTGACCAGATCATTACCTGCAAATGCCATAGCCAGACTGAATGTTCCAGCAAAAACAACTATTTTCAGTGGATTGTATCCTTTTTTAAAAAGCGTAAAAAACACCATGATCCAAAATATAAAAAACAGCAATAAAAACATAGCCATATTTTGTTTTAGATATTGCACTACTGCTTTTATGTCTTTGTTTCCGAAAAATATTTCGAATTCGTCCAAGCCTGTTTTTTCATTGACTATTTTATGGAATGTCATTACTTTTCCATCGGGTGAAGTGATATCAATGGTAGTTGATTCATTCAAAACATCAGGACTATTGGGATTAACAGACTTCATGTAGCTTACCAATTCTGATTTTGCAAGTACCTCAGTAGAGTAAGTAGATTTCAGCCCTTTGTAGACCAAAAAGTAGCTAAGTGCCACCATAGCGAGTGAAGCCCATATGACACCTGTATATTTCAGTCTTTTTTGATAGTGAAAACTAAATAAAACTCTGGACAACCACATCACAAAGGATCCGAAACCAAAAGCCAGCAAAACAGATAAAAAGATGCTTGAAATTATTGTATTTGTCTTACTCCAGTTGATGTATCCAATTATACCCGCATCGGGATTATTGATATTAAAAAGGAAGTTTAGTGGCAGGTTGTTTATCATTACTTTGGAAGCAGCAACCATGATCGATGCTCCCAGAAGTTCGAAAATCAGGGAAACAGTGGTGGATGTAGGAAGTCCAAGCGTGTTGAACACATCCAGCAAAAAGATATCAGTGAGCATTACTGCCAAAAAAATGATGATTACATTTTCCAGGGAGAAATATTCGGGATTAAAGATACCTTCGCGGGCTATCTCCATCATCCCTGCTGAGGATAATGCTCCTACAAAAATACCGGCAGAAGCTATCCACATGATAGTACGGAAAGGTGCCACTTTGGATCCTATTGCTGAATTGAGAAAATTTACAGCATCATTACCCACACCGACTATCAGGTCAGATACAGCAAGTATTGCAAGAATGATTATACTTAACGTCAGAAACAACTCCATAATTTCTACTTTTATGGTAAAAATAACCAACAAATCTATGAAGCTTTTATAAACAAATTTTCATTACTATATTAAGTTATTGTTAAGGTGAAGATAATTGGTTTTTGGCCGATAAAAATAATGGTCTGCTTTTATAAAAAAAATAAAAATTCCATAATCGAAACATTCTTGTTCTATTATCATTTCTTTTTAGTTTGTTAGAATTCCGGATGATAATTATTTAATTTTGTGCCATGATCAATGAAAATCAAAGACCACTGAGCGACTGGCTCCCTATTACAAAAAAAGAAGTGGATGCCCGAGGCTGGAATGAACTGGATGTCATCCTCATATCCGGCGATGCATACGTAGACCATCCCACATATGGTACAGCTGTCATAGGCAGAATCATAGAAAGTGAGGGTTTTCGAATTGCCATCATTCCTCAGCCCAATTGGAAAGATGACCTCCGTGATTTTAAAAAACTCGGAAAGCCTAAATATTTTTTTGGTGTCACTGCTGGATGTATGGACTCGATGGTCAATCATTACACGGCCAATAAACGACTCAGATCCACAGATGGCTATACTCCGGGTGGAGAAGCCGGATTCAGACCCGATTACGCCACGATCGTATATTGTAACATCCTTAAGGACATTTACCCTGATGTGCCTATCCTCATCGGTGGTATAGAAGCATCACTGCGACGAGTCACTCATTATGATTACTGGTCGGACAAATTAATGCCTTCAATACTGGTAGATTCGAAAGCAGATATGCTTGTATATGGTATGGGCGAACAACCGCTTAGACAAATCTTGCGATTAGTAAAAAAGGGAGTTCCACTCACATCTATCAAAGATGTCAATCAGACTGCATTTCTTGCAGAAGAGGTTCCACCTTCCAAAAAATGGGAAACCGTTTCTCTCTCCAGTCACGAAGAATGTTTGCAGGACAAGATAAAATATGCTGCTAATTTCAAAATCGTAGAAGTAGAATCCAATAAGTGGCAGGCCAATCGTATAACTCAGGATGTGATGGATAAAAAGCTGATCATCAATCCACCTTTTGTCACTATGACTGAAGAGGAGATGGATCAGTCGTTTGATCTTCCGTATACCCGTATGCCACACCCTAAGTACAATAAAAGAGGAGCCATACCTTCATATGAAATGATCAAATTTTCCATCAATATGCACCGTGGTTGCTTCGGAGGATGCAGTTTTTGTACGATTTCAGCCCATCAGGGCAAGTTTATTGCATCCAGATCTGAAGCTTCTATTATGAAAGAGGTTGAACAAATGACCAAGCACCCTGAATTTAAAGGTTATATATCTGACATCGGAGGTCCGTCAGCCAATATGTATAAAATGAAAGGGAAAGATGAAAGCATATGCGCCCGCTGTCAGGCTCCGAGTTGTATCCACCCGGTCATCTGTTCCAATCTGGATGTTTCACACAAAGCACTCACTGATATTTACAAAAAAGTAGACGCTTTTCCGGGTGTAAAAAAAGCCTATGTCAGTTCAGGTGTAAGGTACGACCTGCTGGTAGATGATTTCAACAAAAATAACCAGGATGGCAATCATGATGAGTATATGGAGCAGCTTGTAACCAAACACGTGTGTGGAAGGCTCAAAGTGGCTCCTGAGCACACCGGCGATGCCACACTCAAAATCATGCGTAAACCATCATTCAAGTACTTTAAAAAATTCAAAGAGAAATACGATAAAATCCAAGAGAAACATGGTTTGAAACAGCCTTTGATTCCATATTTTATCAGTTCACATCCCGGCACGACAGAAGAAGATATGGCCAATCTTGCTGCAGAAACCAAAGAGCTGGGATTCAGACTGGAGCAGGTCCAGGACTTTACGCCTACACCTATGACAGTTGCCACCGTGATATATTATTCAGGTGTCCATCCATACACTTTGCAGCCGATAGAAACTCCAAAATCTAAAGAAGATAAACAAACACAAAACAACTATTTCTTCTGGTACAAACCGGAATTCAGAAACTGGATACGTACAAGGCTCCATAAACTCAACAGGCCGGACCTTGCACTACAATTGCTTGGGGATGACAAACCGATGCCTGCTAATACATGGCGCAAGAGAGGAAAAGAGGCACATGCGGCACAGCAATCAGCCCCTGCTCAGTCAGCTGCAAATAAAAAATCATTTCCACCCAAAAAGGACGATGGCAAAAAATGGTCTGGCCGTAAAAAAGGTAAATGATTTTCAGTATTCAACAAAGTGATAGTACCCTGATGGTCAGAGGCAAATAATACGTACTGGATATCTGCTCGTACCCATGTCGTCTAATTTGTGGATATAGGAAATATTTCTTTCTTTATGCCATCTGAGGAGTTGCCATTGCCATTGACAATATCGATTTTATTCAATATGCCGGTAGGGAAAAAAATATCAGTCATGGTCGTCAGTCCGTCGTCGCCAAATAGCTCAATACTTGCCCTGTCAAGGAGGATGGTAATCCTGGCTGTATCACCTTTCAACATTGCAGGAGCAGTATGTCTGGAAGCGAAGTGGTCATAAAATCCCGCTTTACCAGCTTTGGATCTGTCTATGTACCACACATTAGAATCGGCGATATATCCCGCAGTCAGGGTATCCCTGTTTTGGCTGGTCAATATCATATTCAGTCCTTGTGAACGTAAAAAAGTTATATTTATCAAATAAAGACCATTTGTGTCGATGTCTGTAGTCCTTGCGGAGGCATCACCTTTAATGTTGGTTTTATTTTTCCAGTATTCATCAAACTCTGAAATCATCAAACTTCTGATTCGATAATATCCATCATCACATCTGACCAATCTTACTTCACGTGGCAAGGTCATGGCACTCCTCCATCTTACAGTAGGTACTTTCTGGGCGTACAACCAATTGCTCATCCAGCCCATCATCAACCGACGTCCATCAGAATCAGGTACATCTGACCATGAGACCATTGCATAATTGTCCGTCCCATAATCCAGCCAAAACTGTGCATTACCTTGATTAGTATTGACAAAGTGGTGACCATCAAAATCACCTACAAAATAACTGGTACCAGTACCACCGTTGGGCGCACCGGATTGCATGCTTACTATCAATATCCATTTTAACTCATCAGTGCCTTCTACATTGATGGGGAAAAGATCCGGACATTCCCATAATCTGTTGTCGTTTTTAATGCCAAAGTCAGATTCGAATTTCCATTTTTTGAGGTCTGGTGAAGAATATATTTTGACTTTGTCCCTGGCTGCCAGGACCATAATCCACTTTTGTGACTTTTTATGCCAGATAACTTTGGGGTCTCTAAAATCTTTCAGTTTATCATGATTGGCGAGGACAGGATTACCTTTGAATTTTGTCCAGCTTCTACCTTTATCATTGGAATAAGCAATAGACTGATACTGGAAATCATTACTGCCCGCTTTTTCTCCCTTCATGTTATGATGAGTAAAAATGGCGACAAAAGGTGGCTCATTGTTTTTACCTAAACCACTGGTATTTTTCCAATCTATGACAGCGCTGCCTGAAAAAATATATCCCAGACTGTCCGGAAATAAGGCAATCGGCAAATGCTCCCAACTGATCATATCTTTGCTCACTGCATGCCCCCAATGCATAGGACCCCAGACTGTACTGTCAGGATAATATTGATAAAATAGATGGTACTCACCTTTGTAATATACCATGCCATTAGGATCATTCATCCACATACTGTCCGGCGTAAAATGGAATCCAGGCCTGTGTAGCTCTGACATTGGTTTTGTATTTTTTAACATCTCCTTCCCTGACTCCTTGCAGGAGATCAGAAATAAAAAAGCTCCCAATATCATCCATAACATTACTTTCATAAGTGTATATCTATTTTAAAAATGCCATGAAATTAATCATTCCAAAGCACTTTTAAAAATTATTGTTGTTTTTGATTGCCTTATTCAAAATGAATCAATGGGCGATGTTGTTGGGACAATGATGTTTCAAATAAATAAATCGCTGCTCAGGTACCTGTCACCTCTGTCACAACATATAAAAACGATTACACCTTCTTGCAGTTCAGTGGCTAGACGGATGGACATCGCAGCTGCTCCTCCTGAGCTCATGCCGGAAAAAATACCTTCATGCAGCGCCAGTTTTTTTGCCATGTCCGTAGCCTCTTCCTGTGAGACATCCATCACACGATCCACTCTGCTCCGGTCAAATATCCTGGGCACGTATTCCGGTGACCATCTCCGTATACCTGGTATGGAAGATCCATCAGTGGGCTGGCATCCTATAATCTGTATGTCTGGATTTTTTTCTTTCAGATACATGGATGTACCCATGATGGTTCCTGTAGTGCCCATAGAACTTACAAAATGAGTCACCTTACCTTCTGTGGCTTGCCACACTTCAGGACCTGTGGTTTTGTAGTGTGCCATATAATTGTCCTTATTGGCAAATTGATCCAGCATAAAATAACCATCCTTAAGGGATTTTTCTTCAGCATAGTCCCTGCATACCTCTATGTTGTCAAGTAATATGACTTTAGCACCAAATGCTTCCATCGTTTGTGTTCGTTCGCGGGTACTATTGGAAGGCATGATAAGTTCTATCGGGATACCAAAAGTTCCGGCTATCATAGCCAGAGCAATACCGGTATTGCCACTTGTAGCTTCTATTAATGTTGTTCCTTTGTTTATTTCACCACGTTCTAAAGCACTTGAAATCATATTGAGAGCTGCTCTGTCTTTCACGCTTCCGCCAGGATTGTGGCCTTCCATTTTGGCATAAATAGTCACATTCTTATTGGGATTGAGTGTGGACAATGTTACCAGCGGGGTATTACCAACGAGATCATTTATTCTACCCATATGTTTTCAATGATTTTATTGTCAGCATTATGATAAATCTTAGTACCCGGTGCACATGAGCTTGTGAGCCACACGTTGCCGCCTATGACACTCCCCTTACCTATGATAGTATCCCCTCCCAGGATGGTCGCTCCGGAATAAATAATGACGTGGTCCTCTACTGTGAGGTGTCTTTTGATGCCTGCCATTTTTTTATCTATGCTGAGTGCACCCAGAGTCACACCCTGATAAATTTTTACATAGTCTCCTATTTGTGCAGTTTCGCCTATGACCACACCGGTCCCGTGATCGATAAAGAATGACTGACCTATCACGGCAGCTGGATGAATATCAATACCTGTTCTGGAGTGTGCATACTCACTCAATATCCTCGGTATCAGCGGCACTCCTTGCCGATGCAGCAAATGAGCAATTCTGTATATATAAACTGCAAAGAACCCCGGATAACTTCTGATGACTTCGAAGGATGATGTAGCTGCAGGGTCTCCTCCTATGGCTGCATCAATATCTTTTAACAGCGATTCGTAGATAACATCGAGATGATCGAATAAAAAAGCAGATATATCTTCATGGCGGCGCTGATCACAGGATCTTGTACTATATAGAAGTGTTGTTAGTTCCATTTTTAACATGCCCAACCTGTTGTCTATTTCCCATTGTGATGTCAGTCTTTTCTCTGAAACTTCCGGAAATAAAACTTCCAACAAACTGAATGCCCAATCACTCACCATTTTAGTGGACGGTACTTCCTGTGTTTGCTGATGCTTGGCAAGTAATTTGTTTAGAAAATGTGTTTTCATAAAAACAGCGATTATTTATTTTTTGGCACTAATCGAACCACCGGACAAACCATCTCTTCCAGTGATATTCCACCGTGCTGAAAGGTGTCTTTGAAAAAATTATTGTAATAAGTATAGTTGTTGGGATAAAGAAAAAATAAGTCTTCTTTGGCAAAAATGAAGGAACTGCTCATATTAGGTGTAGGCAGTCCTACTTCTCCCGGATTCCTGACTTCAAAAACATCTTTGCGGTCGTATTGAAGATTTTTGCCTACTTTATAACGAAGATTGGTAGTGGTATCTCTGTCACCTATGACTTTGGATGAGTTTTGTACCCGGATGGTTCCATGATCTGTGGTAATGACAATCTGCACATCCCGTTCTGCCAGCTTCTGCATGGTAGCCCAGAGAGGTGAATTGATAAACCATGATTTAGTAAGTGATCTGTATGCTTTTTCGTCTCCTGCCAGCTCCTTCAGCACCTCCATCTCTGTCCTCGAGTGAGACAGCATATCAATAAAATTATATACTATGGCAGTAAAATCATTGTTCACAAAATTGAGCGCATTGTCCTGCAGCTGTCTTGCTCCTTGTACATTAGTGACTTTGACATACTCAGATTTGATATCCCTCTTGACCAGCCTTTTGATTTGGTCTGACATGAGCTCTCCTTCCTTTAGATTTTTACCTCCTTCCTCGTTATCATTGAGCCACCAGTCAGGAAATCTTTTCTGAATATCAGCAGGTAAAAGCCCTGCAAAAATCGCATTTCTGCTGTATTGTGTGGCAGTAGGTAGGATGGAAAAGAAAAAGTCTTCCTCTTCTATTTTATAGAGTTCTGAAATGACCGGTTCGATGATCTTCCACTGATCGTATCTGAGATTATCCATCAGAATCATGATGGTAGGTTTGCCATTAGCAAGCAGGGGCAACACCTTTTCCTTCATCAAATCATGAGATTTGCGAGGCCCTTCAGATTTCTTCACCCAATCCGTGTAATTTCTGGATACAAACTTAAAAAACTCTTTGTTAGCTTCCTCTTTTTGCATATTGAGGATCTCTTTCATCTGCTGATTGTTACTATCATCCAGCCTGAGTTCCCACGAGATGATTTTTTTGTAGATATCTACCCATCCTTTGTAGTCCGGGCCACTATTGATTTCCATGGCTATACTTCGGAATTCCTGCTGATAATCGGTAGCAGTTTTTTCAGAAACAAGTCGCTTGTTATCCACAATTTTTTTAAGTGTCAGTAAGATTTGATTGGGGTTGACAGGTTTGATCAGGTAATCATCTATCTCAGAGCCGATAGCCTCTTCCATGATATTTTCCGCCTCATTTTTGGTAATCATGACGATAGGAATATTGGGAAGTTTGGATTTGATTCTGCTCAATGTCTCCAGACCGGTCAGTCCCGGCATACTTTCGTCCAGAAAAACAATATCTATATTGCCATCTTCATCCAGGACATCCAGTGCGTCGTGTCCATTGCTCACAGTGATGACTTCATACCCTTTTTTTTCCAGAAAAAACAACTGCGGTTTTAGGAGGTCTATTTCGTCATCGGCCCATAAAATCCTGATTTTATCACTCATATTATATTATTGATGTTTATTGATGGCCACACAGACTATCAAATAATGATTTGTAAACAACTTACATATATATAACGTTCGGAATAATATTATATTTTTGTCCTATGAATAAAAAGAAAATATTCAATGACCCCATCTATGGATTGATCAGATTTCCTTTTGATACCATTTATGAGATAATAGATCATCCCTATTTTCAGAGATTGCGCAGGATATCACAGCAGGCTTTGTCGCACTATGTATATCCCGGGGCTTTACACACACGATTTCAGCATGCCCTGGGAGCGACACATCTTATGTGCAGGGCTATAGAAACACTCCGATCCAAGGGAGTATATATTTCAGACAAGGAGTATGAAGCAGTGTGTATTGCTATTTTATTGCATGATGTGGGGCATGGCCCTTTTTCTCATGCATTGGAGCATACACTGGCTGATGTTCACCACGAAAAAATATCGGTGATCATCATGAAAAAGATCGGCGAAGAAATTAACAGGGATTTTTCGCTTGTCCTGGACATATTTAAAGGAAGTTATTACCGTCCATTTTTACATCAGCTTGTTTCAGGGCAGATAGATACAGACAGAATGGATTATCTGACCAGAGACAGTTTTTTTTCGGGTGTGGCTGAAGGTATCATCGGCTACGACCGCATCATCACGATGATGAATGCAGAGAATGATCAACTGGTAATTGAGGAAAAAGGGATATATTCCATCGAAAAATTTCTGATGGCCAGACGCCTTATGTACTGGCAAGTTTATCTGCACAAGACAGTCATAGCTGCAGAAATTATGCTCATCTCCATACTCGAAAGGGCTAGGTATCTGACCATATCAGGCATTAAAATTCCATCATCAGATGAACTGAATTACTTTTTGAGCCTCGAAGGAAAAGAAAGTAATTATCTACATAAGCCGGTATTTCTGTCCAATTTTGTCAGGCTGGACGATATGGATATCCTGTGGATGATCAAGCGGTCAGTGGATCATACCGACAAAATATTCGGAACCTTATGTAAAAATCTGCTGGATAGAAAATTGCTCAAAGTGATGCTAAAAACCAAAGAATCCCAGCTTATATATCAAAAAGCTAAAAAATCCTTTATGGAAAATCATGACTATACCAGTGAAGAAGCAGGATACTTTTTTTGCGAAAAAAAGGAAGTCATTTATCCTTATGATATCAAAGCAGGCGAGATCAATATGCTGATGAAAAATGGTGACGTACAGTCATATAGCTCACTATATCCAAACCTCAATACTTCAGCCGAGGAAAGGACATTTTTGTTTTACAGCAGAGAGTAGGTACTATTAATTGTAATACATTTGTGGTAAAAGAATAATTCAGTTTTGAATAAGGTTTACATTCAATGATACTGTCAGGTCTGCAAAAATCCATGATAAGTTGACCTGTATCATCTGTCAATATTTTTATGATCATACATTGTCGTTATTTTGACCAACTCTTGAATTTTTGACCCAATTCCAGATATTCCCAAACCGCTTAAATCTTTCGGATTTCACCATAGAATGTTTTATCAGCTTGGCGAAGATCTTCCTTAATGTTAGAATATAACTTTCCGGTGATGTTAGAGTGATGGTCAAAAAAAGTGGGGGAGGTGAGTTTAGAAGGTAATCAAAATACTGGCGATTCTGTTCATTATGTCAAAATTAAATGCAAAATACCTTGTAGGCAAAAGGCTTCTGGAAATTAATATGTTATACTGATACAACTAACAATGGATATATCTGTTTGTTAAAAAAATATTTTGCAGCCAAATCATAATAAAATTTGCATATTAGGCTGTAAATATTAAGACATACAGCCAAAAGTATAAAAATATTCAATAAATTGGCTGCAAAATGTCCTTTGATTGGCCAAATATGATTAAATTTGTTCTAAAATATCATTTGATGGCTGGTACAAATTTAATTGGTAGAGAAAAAGAGCGACAAAATCTCTCTAAATTTTTGAAAAGTACTTTTGTTATTTTGCCCGAATCTATAGGGACTGAACCGGTTACAAAGCAAGAAAGATACAATTATCCATTTTTTAAAAGTATATAGATAAAAAATAACTGAAATCATTTATCCATTATCCATTCAAGTAAACAACTTGAATGTAGATCATATTTACAAAGTGCGGTATTCTGACTAGAATTTATAAGTACTAACACCTGAATATATCCAATTTCATTTTCAATTAATTCGGACAATTTTGATATCCATATTTTTTTAGTATCAAAATTGTAAGAATAATTTAGTGTGTCCTTAATCCTTCCCTGCTCATAATATACATTACCTGTTTCTGTAAATTCTATTGTAAAATTTAATGAGTCCAATTGTTGTGTTAAGTTACATTTGTTTGAAACCTCGAGCACATTCCACTTGCCTAGAAGTGGAAAGTTTTCTAATTTTTCACTTTCACAAGATGAGAAACTCAAGATTATCGTCGAGATAAAAACTAAATAAATAAATGTTTTCATTGTAAAGAATTTAATAAATTACTTGATTAATTTTATGGTATAATTGAACTTACTATTTGTATTGCATCATCATCCCGATAACAAATATAAAACGATATATCGATAATGGGTTTCTCATGAATTAATTATTTTTATATTTTAATGATTTCTGATTCTTCTTCTCTCTTGAAATCCTACTCATTTTACTTATAAATGGCTCTCCACCGTCAAAGGCCTTCAAGTAATATTCTTTGGGCTTTAAGTCCTGATTTAGTTTAAAATAATATTTAATAAACTCATTGGCTTCTTTAATGCATGTTGTGTCACTTTTACATTGATTTCTACTAAAATCTTGGTACAAATTTTTAGCCATTCGCATCGTTTTCTCTTCATCTAAATCATTGTCAGCCAGGATAATAGGTAGCACCTCAGTAAGGCGATAGTTTTTGTAAAGAAATACCATATAAGGTTGATTTTTAATAGGATAGGGTTCAAAAATGCTACCATCTTTATATCTATCTTCGGCATATATCCTATTCACCATTTGATGCTGTCCACAATAGTTTTTACAACTTTCTCTATCATAACAATAATAAGTTCTCATGATCTGGTGCCAGGTAGAGTCCAAATCTCTCGAGTTTGGTTTATTAAAAACGTCAAGCCAATTAGTCACCATCCCAATAACTTCTTTTTTAGGAGCTGTGTGTATTTTTTGATTTAATAGGCTAATAAAAGTACTATCATTTTTCATTCGATAGTTTTTTCTTGTTTTTTCCAAAATTGCCATCAGGTTAATTGGGTTAAAATCTGGTGAATTTCGATATTCTTTTATTTTATTCTTAAGAATACTATCTAATTTTAGGTCTCTTTCTTGACCTTTTAAGGATGATATCGAAGAATAAACAATCAAAAAAACTAAAAATATATTAATTTTTGACATCATTCAATTTTTATATCGTTAAAAATACTGGAATCCATTTGCCACTAACTTTAATTGAAGTAGATACAAGAGTTGCCAAATTGTATAATTCAGAAATTCCATCATCATTAAAAATAATAGTTAAGCTAAAATTCATGAGTTAATTTTTTTTATAGTTTAATGATTTCTGATTCTTCTTCTCTCTTGAAATCCTACTCATTTTACTTAAAAATGGCACTCCACCTTCAAAGGCCTTCAAGTAATATTCTTTGGGTTTTAAGTCCTGATTTAGTTTAAAATAATATTTAATAAACTCATTGGCTTCTTTAATGCATGTTGTGTCACTTTTACATTGATTTCTACTAAAATCTTGGTACAAATTTTTAGCCATTCGCATCGTTTTCTCTTCATCTAAATCATTGTCGG
>JADKCF010000037.1 GCA_016714765.1 Saprospiraceae bacterium
TAAGCGTTCGTCGTGTCCAGCGGACATCGATGAACGCTTAGTTGAAATTGTCCTTCGGCGGTCCGCCTGTGCAGTCGGATAAACTCTGCCAGACTTGAAAAACGAATTTGGTTTATTATGAGTATATCGTCAGATACCTTGACTTTTCCCGCTACTTTGCAAGTTGATTACAAAGGCATTAGTAGTATTTTTTTTTTAAGTTTTAAGTCATTGAGTGGTTCAAATTACTCCGGAATACTCAATATGATATCAGAAAACCAATAAATGTAAATTACGATGACTAATCGAGTAGACGGCCCCACAACCGAAGCTGATTGGGAGCGACTCTGACATTGTTCCTAAAACTAAAGACTTCACTATTACAATTTCTGAAACTGCGATATTGATGTAAGTTATTTTACAATGGTCACTTTGGTATGATACAACCTATTACTTGATTGTATTGCTAATATATATGCTCCTGGAATACAATTATTAAATATAAATTTAGAGTCATTTGCCTGCCCAAATTCAGTGAATAGCGGTACCGCGTTGCCCAATAAATCAAAGGCTGATACGGATAATACTTTAAAAGAGGTCGAGATATAAAATGCCCCATTTGTCGGATTCGGGTATACTTTAATCATGGGTTGCGAATCATGATCCAGGGAAGATAAACCAAAAGATATACATTCAGTTCTGACGGTACAATGATCACCTTTGATCTCTGCGTAAAAACTTCCACTGAATGATGGCGTATACGCTGCAACTAATGATGTATTATAACTGTTGACCACAATACACCTTTCGACACCATTCAGAACTTTGTTTTTTGCAGTTTCAGAAAACTTCAAACGGGTTGACACGAAACGAAAGATTATTACAATTTAAAATCTGAAAAAATGAACCTCCTTTACCACCACACATTTCCCCTGTTACTGTCATTATTGTTTGTCGTTGCTTCCTGTAACAGCCAAGTCAAAACAGACCCATCCCGACATAATGTAATTCAACAAACACCAAGCGAAGCCGATCAACCAAAAATAGTAGGGACACAAGGTGTTACGTCAGGAAATATCACTTGTGAGTTACTGGATCGAGATGGCAACCTTTGGTTCAGCACTAGCGGAGAGGGTATTTACCGCTTTGGTACCCGCATGGGTGTCGAAGTCGGGCTGGGAAAATCATTTGCCAATTTTACATCGAAAGATGGCCTTTGTAATAATAATACGACTAACATTATACAGGACAAATCAGGGAATATCCTTATTGGAACAAATGCAGGAATATGCAAGTATGATGGGAAAAACTTTAGCAAATATTTCGAAGCGGATTCTTTGAATAATTTAAGAATTACAGCCCTTTTAGAAGATAGAGATGGTAACATTTGGTTTGGTGCGATGAATAAAGGAATATATCGGTATGATGGAACGAACGTTTCTAATATTCTATGGCAATATAAACACCCACTATCTGGCGACAAACAAGAAAAAATGATCAGTGATATTTTGCAAGATAAGAAAGGAAACGTCTGGTTCAGTTCTTTTAATAGAGGTGGGGTTTGGCGACACGATGGGAAAATTCTGACTCACTTTCTTCCATCTGTGGATTATTATAAATTCCGTGAAGATGAAAGAAGCCAGGCTTATTCTACTGCCGAAACAAAATATGTCCATTCTCCAGAGTACATTACGGATGATATGATAATTTCTATGACAGAAGATAAATCTGGAAATATTTGGTTTGCTACCAGAAGACACGGAATTTGTATATATGATGGGACAACATTTTTAAGTTTTAAAGGAAATGAAATATTGGGTAAAAGTAGTCCTATTACAATTTTAGAAGATAAAAAGGGAATGATTTGGCTAGGAACAGATGAAGATGGTGTCTTCTCCTATGATGCCCGCCTTAATGACGAAGTCGGACAGGGAAAAACTTTTAAAAATTATACTACAGCTGATGGGCTAGTCAACAATTCAGTTCGCAGTATTATAGAAGATAAAGACGGGAATCTTTGGTTTGGCACAAGATGGTTTGGATTGAGCCGTTTTGATGGCAAAATTTTTACTACTTTTTCCGAGTACAAAGAAGAGTGACAGAATCTTAAATGAATTATTAATCCCCTCAAAAATGTCTATTTTACAATCTTTTACAAAAAATTTACAATATTTATAAGCCTCGTTAGGTTCCTTCAGTGTTATCTTTGCTGAGCATCGGAAAGAATACTTATTCCAAAGCTTACGTTTTTGCTTTTCTAACAATAATGATTCATCTAAAAATACAATTCAAAAAATATGAAAAAAATCATTTATTCGCTGATCTTACCGCTGGTTGTGGTTACTGGACTAGTATTGGCTAACCGTGAAATTAAAAATGAAACTCCTAAAAAGTCAATCTCAAAGCCTATTTCTGCCGATGAAAGAAAAGCTGCAGTGAAAAAATGGGAGGCTACTCCTGCCGGTAAATTGTACAAAGAATGGGAAGCGTCTCCTGCCGGTAAAAAAGTGTATGCCAGTGAAGCTAAAATAAGCAAGTCCATCAGGGATTCTACCAAAATGGAAGCAGTTGTAACCTCACTTTCTCTTCCGCCAGGATCAAGATTAGGTTTCGGAGTGATGGTAAGGATTAATGGTGACGACTTTATTCTTGCTTTTGGGCCGGAAAAGTCTGACAAGAATATTTTGAATTTTAAAAATGAATTTGAGAAATTGCATAGCCTGAAAGTCAACGACAAAATAATTATAAGAAGCCGTAACGTATCGCATGCACCCAAGTATGCATATCCAATAGTATCGGGCGAATATGTAGAACAAGATAGTAAAATACTTTATAAACGTGCACCTCGCAAAGGCGGATGCTGAGCTTCCTTTGTCGGCACGACGCAGACGCACACGTTTTAGGATTGCAACAAACAATAAAAAAAGTGATTAAAGAGAAAATAATTTACTCAATTGAAAAGAAATAGGGTTAAAGTTGTTAAATATTCTTACCTAATGAAAGTATATGATCCACCGCAACCTATAAACTGTTCAGCATAAAGAACTAAACTATCATTTGTCAATAACTGAATATTCGCAAAGAAAAAATCACCTAATTTCAGTTGATTTCCACCCAAAGTATCCACTATAGAGTAGTCATTAACAGTTACAACATTATGGACAAAATTCGACTGCGTTAATTTTGATTTTCAAAATTCAAACTTCTTCTCCTTTGATGTGGTTTTTAGGTAAGACTCTTCCACCACTTGAAGTCACTAAGTTCCATTTACCAGTTATGTCTCCACTGGAAATATTTACAACTACATCCAAGTCTTCCGGTTTTGAGCAAGAAAAAAGGGTAACAACTACAGCAAAAAAGATAAAGTGGGATATTTTATATTTAAAAGACATATTGGTACTTTTTAAATTAAACTAATGGTTATTGTCACAAAATTTAAACAAATCTTAAATTACCTTTATCAAATCTCCATAGGATCATTTATTTTGCCAACAAATATGATGACATTGGTTTGAATGTGTCTCAGTACGATATAAAAAGGACGATCAAAAGTTAATGAAGGAGGAGCTTCTGTGATACCAATGTCTATGGAAGTGACTGCAGCACCTTCTACTCCTTTTTCGTCTACATCAAGGGCTACTTTATGTTTGATTTGGTTGATAAAAATCGGAGCTGATGCAGATCCTATTTTTGTAAAGTTTGCCTTGTTTTCTACAAATGCTGTTTTCATTCCCAATTTTTGAAGCGATTGGTTGATGTCATTTTCGTAAATAACTTTTAATTTTGGTAGATTTATGATGCCGCCTTGGTATTTTAGTTTAGACATCAAGTTTTTATATAATGTTACGTCTAGAATCTTAGCGTTATTTTCTAGCGCAATGAGCGATAAGCTATAAGTAGAATCTTTAAATGGTATATCTACTACCATCGATTTGTTTTGGTCTATATAATTTGGAACATCGCGATATGACCCAATAAAATCTGTCTGTTTTTTAATTCCTTTGGAAGTAGTAAATTCTCTCTTGGTTGACAAATACTCTGAAAAAGCTTCTTTCCAACTAGCTTTAAAATACAATGCGTTGATAAGGAAAGCAATATCTTCAGCCTGTATCTCTGTGAGGATTTTATCTATTTTACCATTTGTTTTTTCTTTAACCCAGTTGTTAATGAGGCTCAGAGAGCCATTTTGATTATTAAAATCGGAGCTTTGGAAGGCACAATCATAATCCACTAAACTACTCTGAAATGTAGGATTTAAAGTTAGTTTTTTGTTATCATAAAAAAAGCCGTTAGATAGGGATAAAGTTGGGTGACCACTCTTTTGACTTAATATTTGTGTTAGTAACCTTGTTTGTTCATTGATTGATTTAGGATCACAACTTTTACATCCGATCACCTCCAATATTTCATCAAGTGTAGCGCCTTTAGCACCATTGGCAGCCATGTGTAGCGCTATTTGAATGCTTAGTGGCGATATAATTACATTTTTATCTTGTGTGGCTGCAATTTCTTGATTCAATAGATTCCAGCCCAAAAATTGATTTCCTTCAGATAACTGTTCGACTTTGGTGGTTTCTTTTGGTTCTTCTATGACAGGAATTTCATTGGAATTATCGCTGCAAGATTGAAAGATGATGATCAATAAAATGGCATTCAATAATATCATCGTTGGTTTTTTCATAACTTTTCTGTATTTATTTGATTAATGTTATTGTTTATTTATAGTAATAAAAAAAATCTTTTGTCACGATATTTAAATCTTTCAGGCAAAATAGCGCCAAAAGCTAACATTTAATATTCCTTGTTTGCGACAGGCTGCACCATTCGTTACACACATTTAGTCCTTTTGGGTATAGACCTAAATAGTCACGTTTTAATAATATAAGACTATTACTTTCAAATAGACTATAAAATTAGGAAACTAGTTGGTAAAAAGAGCAGAAAGTTTGCACATATTTCAGTTTATTTACTGTTTTGTCTGCCAAAGTACATTTTTTTAAATGATTCACCGTTGTCTGCGATAGACCAACCAATATCAGAAGAAGTAACCAGAAAAGTACGGAAAATGCATCTAAATGTGTTATTTTTTACTACATTTGAAGTGGAAATGGTAGTTTTTAGTAATACTGCCATTACCTGCAAGCATAGCGGACGACACAATCAATAATGACAAAGACAAGAATTTATAAAATATTGACCTATTGTATTGCGACAGTTTGGATTGCAAACGGACTTTTTTGTAAGGTTCTAAATCTTGGTCCAAGACACGAACAAATTGTTACAAAAATATTAGGTGACGACCATTCCAGACTAATGACAATTCTAATAGGGCTTTCAGAAACATTTATGGCAGTTTGGATTTTAAGTGGCTATAAGACAAAGTTAAATGCTATTGCACAAATCGTAGTAGTTGCGACTATGAACATACTTGAATTTATCCTTGTTCCTGACTTGTTGCTTTGGGGGAAACTAAATTCAACAGTCTTGGCCACACGTGGCAGTTTATTAGTAAGGAGTATTTAGATAAAGGCAAAGATTCCTAAAAGCCCATTTTTTTTTTGAATCGCTCAGCAATAAAGGTGTTTTTTATACATCCAAATAGGTTTTTTTTATCTAATTTTGGTAAATATTCGGTGGTACATAATGTCTGCTGATATATTATTAATTTGATCAAAATGCATACTTCAAATCGACATATCAAACTGACAATAATTATGTCCATTTTAGCGGTGTTAATATTGGGTTGCTCCACTGCTAACAAAATTGCGGATAATAATTATCAAATATTGGAGATTCCGCCTAACGGAGTTAAAATAGCTGACAATTTCTTTTGCGACAAGACGGAGGTAGCCAATATCGGATGGCGTGAATATATGTTGTGGACAAAAAGGATTTTTGGACGCAATTCAGCTGAGTATATCGCAATCCTTCCTGACTCATTGGTATGGAGGCAAAATTTTTATTGCCTTGAATCATTTACTGTTTATTACCTAAATCATCCGACATTTAAAGAGTATCCTGTTGTCGGGATAACAAAACAGCAAGCAATTGATTTTTCAAAGTGGCGTTCAGACAGGTATTTTGAAATACTATTACTCTTAATGAATAAAATTGAATTTGATTCTACACAAAATAGAGGTAACTATTTTACAATTGAAAAGTATTTCAAAGGCACTTACGGTAAGATACTACCTGGGGAAAAGGTAAAGTATTATCCAAACTTTCGCCTACCGACTATATCTGAGCGGAAATACATTCTTAATTATGCTGACTCTTTAGATCAGGCATACTTTAAAAAATGCAATTCAAAATATTGTAAAGACTGTAAGACAAATTTCCCAAAATTTTATTCTGATATAGTTCCGTGTAATAAAGACACCTTGAAAGCCGAACCAACTATCAGTACTAAGGTCAACTACTCTGCTAAGAAAGGACACCCAATTTTTAATTTGAGAGGAAATGTAAGTGAGTGGTCATCTGAAGAAAATATTACTTTTGGCGGTGGGTGGTTGGACAAACGAGAAAAAATATTAACGACAGACACATTTCATGTGGACAAACAAAACTCTTGGACAGGATTCAGAAATGTTTGTGAATGGAAACAGTGGAAAGAATATTAGCTGTAAACAAATAGATTTGAAGTTGACTTTATAAAAATTGATTTTAAAATGTAAAATGGATATCAAAAGCGTATTTATCAAGGTTATTTCAGGTGTAATATTTACATTTATAGTATTGCTTGTTTTAAATGAGCTTTTGGGTATACAAAATGATATTCCGGAATTAGCTATTACTGCAATTATCATTGTTTTATTTACACAATTAGTGTTTAAGTTTTTTAAACCCTATACTTTTTAATATCGAATAAATTTTAAACCGACAAATCAATGGCAAAACAAATTTTTATTAACTTAGCAGTAAAAGACCTTCAAAAATCTATGGACTTTTACCTGGCATTGGGATTTTCCAACAACCCACAGTTTTCTGACGATTCAGGGAAGTGTATGGTGTGGAGCGAAAATATTTTTCTGATGCTTTTGACACATGGAAAGTTTACAAACTTCACTTCTAAAACCATTGCTGATACAAAAACAAATATTGCCGGTCTGTTTTCATTATCGCTGGACAGTGTCGACGATGTCAATACATTAATGACAAATGGTCTGCAAGCAGGAGGTGTAGAGCCCAATGAGATGAGAGATTATGGTTTTATGCAGCAGCGGACTATTGAAGATTTTGACGGCCACACATGGGAACTTTTTTATATGGATACAAGTAAAATACCGCAAGGTTAATCCATATGTATTCATCGCAAAAAAACACCTACTAATGGGCAAATAAAAAAATGAAACAACATTTAGCACATATCGCATTAGTAGTGGACGATTATGATCGAGCCATAGCTTTTTACACTCAAGTATTGCATTTCACTTTGATCGAAGACACCATGCTTTCTGATACAAAAAGATGGGTTGTCGTCAGCCCGAAAGGGGCAAATGAGTGTTCACTTTTGTTGGCCAAAGGGACAAATGAAGTGCAAAAAAGCAGGATTGGAAACCAAACAGGGGGACGTGTGTTCCTTTTTCTGCATACTGACAATTTCCAAAGAGATTATCAAAATCTGTTGGAAAAAAATGTAAAAATCATAAGGGAGCCAGTTTTGGAAGACTATGGAAAAGTCGCAGTTTTTGAAGATTTGTTTGGCAATCTTTGGGACTTAATCGAACCGAAAAACTCCGAAGAGCTATTCTATTCTACAGCAATATTAAAAATAAAAGACACAGCAAAATTTGATCTTACTATAGCTAAGCTTAAAAAACTGAGAAATGAGGTACTTTTAGAAAGTGGAAATATTTCATACGAGATCCATCAGGCAAAAGATAACCCAATCAAAATAGCATTATGGGGGTGCTTTAAAAATGAACAAGCATTTGACGAACATTTGGCATCAGGACACCTACAGGAATTTTTTCATTTCGACCTGGTTGAGATTGAAAACGGCTTTGTAAGTAACCATATTCTGTAGACTACGTTCTGCGCGCTAGTTATATTCAATAATATAATTTGCACAAAGCAGGCCCTAATTACCTTTGTGCCTAAATGACTTAGAACAGGTATGATATAATCCTACACCGATAAAAATATAAGCTGTCGCAGACACCACAGGATACCGCATCCTTCAGCGAGTGTCGACGAGGATAATATCATCGATATAGCAAGGAAGGAAGTACTTCAGGAAGATGGACTTGATATATATTGGCGGAAAAAACGTAACTTTGTAAAGATTATTAAATATAACTTAATGAAAATCATAAAATCAAAATCCCAAAGACTATGCAAAACGTACTGCTTTGTCTTGTTTCTTGCGACTTTGAGTTTTGAATCAATAGGGCAAAAACAAAGTCCTGATGACTTGAAAGCCTTTAGAATTGAGATCCAACAGACAGAAAACGGTCTTAAAATGAAAAGCACTAAAGGCAGTGCATGGTTGGAGTTGGACTTTAATCTTATCAAATACAAACCACAGGCAATCGACGAATATGGAATGACACAGTTAGGTGCTGAGTCCTCTGTCAAAGACCCCAAACTTGCAGATTACTTATTTACTATCTCCAGGACAAAAGATGGAATAGCTCTTATTGGGGTAGAAGGAATAGCCTGGACAAAATTAGCTTTTTCACTTTCCAGAAATGGCAGACAGTCTATTGACGAAATGGGAATGGCAGATTAGTAAATATATCAAGGCAAATAGATACATTATCATCAGCCAATCTGGAAGTACTCATTCAGCTGGTACAGGAACTGTGGCCTGATAGCTCACTGCAGGAAGAGCTAGAAAATTTTAGGACAGTGATGGATTCAGATAATGAAATTTGTTATCTGGCAAAAGACCTCGATATGTATATTGCATTTGTGCATGTAAGCCTGCGTGCAGACTACGTCGAAGGGGCCACCCATCTGCCGGTAGCGTACATAGAAGGTATGTATGTAAGGCCGGCATACCAGAACAAAGGTATTGCACGCTCACTGATAGAAACAGCAGAAAATTGGTCCAGACAAAAAGGTGTAAAACAACTAGCCTCTGATACTGTGTTGTCCAATACAGCAAGTATAGATTTCCATAAGAAAGTTGGGTTTACAGAAGTCGAAAAAATTGTTTGTTTTATCAAAGACCTGTAACCGAGGGTGAAAAATCAGAAATGATAAGCATTTATATGATGTAGCCATTATCTATTGATAGGTCTCGCTCTGATGGTATCTGAAATGATAATGGGTCCTGGCCAGAGAGGTTTTCCGGGTTTGGGAGGAAACACAATAGAATCTGATAGTTGGAAGTTGATTTCTGCGGTGATAAGCGAATCCACATACAAATCAGCCCTCGTGAGTATATCTCTGCGACAGACTTCGAGTATCTGAGTTGCATATACTTCTTTTTTCTTTTCCACAGCACGCCTGATGCGAAGGTTGTTTATGCTCAGCGAATTATCTTCCTGTTGGCAGGCAGACAAGTACACGATCATACATAAACAAAAATACATCTTGAATCTGATCATTGTGTAGAATGGTTTTTCATGAGGAGCATTTCTATCTCAGCCATTCTTTCTTTTTTGAGCGAATCTACAGCTTTTACAAAAAGTGTATCTTTTTGATGTGAACAAATAGAGTCCAGTTTTTTCCTCCAGTCATTGAGCTGTTGACTGTAGATCGTATCGGCGGTGTATTTTTCCTCAGGTGAGAGGCTGTCGCCATCAGTACCACAGGAAATCATAATACACGATGTCGTGATTGTGAGCAAAATATATTTTAGATTCATTCTATCTTTCATCAAAGTTGAGAATTTTCTTTTTCAGCTCAAAATTTTTGCCGAGATATACTCTTCTGACTACTTCGTCTTCAGCCAGTTGTTCGGCACTACCGGCCTTCAGTATATTACCCTCAAACATCAAGTAAGCTCTGTCTGTAATAGACAACGTCTCCTGCACATTATGATCCGTGATGAGGATGCCAATATTTTTAGTTTTAAGTTTAGCTACGATATATTGTATGTCTTCGACTGCGATGGGGTCTATTCCTGCAAAAGGTTCGTCCAGGAGAATAAATTTGGGGTTAGAAGCTAGCGACCTTGCTATTTCTGTTCGTCTGCGCTCACCTCCGGATAGCGAATCACCAATATTTTTTCTAACTTTTTCGAGTCGAAACTCAGCAATAAGAGATTCCAGTTTATCTCTTTGCTCTTCTTTGGTGTGTCGGGTCATTTCCAGAACGGCCTTGATATTATCTTCCACTGATAGTTTTCTGAAAACACTGGGCTCCTGGGGCAAATATCCTACACCTTTCTGCGCACGTTTGTACATGGCATCAGAGGTGATATCTTCATCATTCAGGAATACCTTACCACTGGTAGGCTGAATAAAACCCACCATCATATAGAATGTGGTAGTCTTGCCTGCACCATTGGGTCCCAATAAACCTACTATTTCTCCCTGATCTACATAGATAGAAACGGACTTTACGACTTCGCGCTGACCATACATCTTTACCAGGTTTTCTGATCTGAATATCATTGTTTTTTTATTGCTGTTTGTTATTGGTTTTAAACCTTGCTTCTCCTCTTTTGGTTCATTTCCGCCTGCAGGTCCATTTTTCCATGAGTATATCATTTCGCTTTCTCTGTTTTCTCTGATTTTGTCACCTTTGACCAACCGGTAAGCTTCAGGTTGTCTCCTGGTCCAGTAATCTGCAGCATCCCACTTTCCATTTTGGTTGTCGTCTCTGAATATTTCCAGATTATACCTGTCTGGCACAAGACCCTGAGTGGTGAACTCTTGTTTCACTTTCAAGTGTACTTTTTCCTCTTTTACCGGTGATTTTTCCCTAAGGATTCTGACTATGTAGTGAGCGGTACTATCCAGGTCTGTTAGAGATACTTTCAGTGATGCTGTCTGATTGGGTCTTAGGATGGTGAAGTCTACACCTATACTGTCATTGACACGTCCATACAAGCTTTGAATCAAACCACTGTCTATTTCCATGCTATATTTTTCGCCGGCGACCCAGGGATAAACAACTTTCAGTTGCTTAAAATCTGATGATCTGATGTACTTTACCTCATCGAGCTGGCCTATAGTGTCATATATTAATAAACGAGACGTATCTATACTGCTGATCGGTTGATTAAAGCCAATGACCAGGGTGTCTGCCGGTAACATCTGTGAGGAATTGTTGGAGGAGACCCTCTTGAATTTGGTTTTCTTTACAAAATCGCCTCTTCCTTTGGGTTTAACCTTTATGGTGTCATCTGGCAAATACACAAAAAATGAATCTACCGTGGTGTCGTAAAAAATATTGATAGAGTCCCCGGCTATTTCATTGATATGACTGACATCTTTTTCAGAGATTCGGTAGGGTACTTTTTCAGGAGGGTTTGTGTTATATAAAATATTGACTTTACCATAGGTTTTTGTATTGACTGATATCATTTTGAGGGGTGGTACAGGTAGAGAAGCCCTGAGGCTGATCTCCTTTGCAAAAGTACCGGTCAGCATGATAAGGCTGTCATAAAAGGCAATACTTTCATTCTCCAGATCATATTTGTAATTTAGATTTTCATCCTTGACTGCAAATAGTCTGAAAGTATCTGATTTTATATTGGTAAATGCAAAAGCTCCTTCCTTATCGGGCCTTGCAAAATAAATGGGTTTTTCTTTCCGAACTATCGAATCAGTAAGATTGTCATATAAAAAGACTACCATATCTGGCTGTGGTTCGCCGGTCCGGGCATGTATGACTTTCCCCTTAATGCTGAGACTGTCGAGCACATTTCCTGTCGAAAATACATAGCTGAAATTACTCAGTTTATTGCCTTCATGAAAGTCCACAATCGCATCACCAAAATTGATTGTATAGGTAGCATTGTCTCTCAGTATTTCCTTGTCATCAAAAGTAAAAGTCACTTTTTTGCCCTTATGCTTTACTTGTGGTATATAGGTGAGCGGAGGCGATACCAGTACCTGCTTGATAGGATCTTTGACTTCTACAAATTCGTCAAAGTAAAATTGCAATTCACGAGGTCTTACATTGGTGCTGCGGTTGGCGGATGACCGCAAGGTATCCAAGACAGGAGGTTTTTCATCCTTTCGTCCGCCGGTGGGATTGCCTGTACTGGCACAGCTATAAAGCCACAGAGCCAGGTACAAATGGATTCCCAGCCAAAGTATGTTTTTAAAATTATATCTAATGTTCAAGCTCACTGTATCATAAAATAAATACAAAAGTCTTTAATAAATACTGAAAAACGCAACGAATGACCAATATATTTGAAAATGACCATCAGCAGGCTTCGATTCCACAAGGTCCAAGATAGCTTTATGGCCATTTTTATAATAATGCAAAAAGCAATGATAAACAGTAAGTGAACGGATAGGAAGATTGTATTTATGAATTTTTAGCGTTAATTTGTTGTTAAATATTGGATGTCCTACTTAGGATTGAATATATTTGTTGCCATGAGTAAAAAAGCCATCTGGAGTATTATCATCATCATGACATTATCGCTGATAGGAGTGGGTGTGATACAGTACTTTTGGATAAAACGCGCTGTAAACCTTGATGAAAAAAATTTTAATGACAAAGTCACTATTGCTATCAATAATGTCAAAAAGAGACTGATGACAGATGCAGAAGCTGCTGCTGAAAAAAATTATTACCAGGAAAAAAGCATTCTTGAACCTAAAACGATTATCGAAAAAATCATAAGGGACGATCTCACTTCTAAATCCAGGGAGCTCAATCAGCGTATAAAAGACATGGAGTACAGATCAAAAATCCTGGATCCTGACCAACTGTTGGAAAACATAGATATCAAAATGTTGGATAAGTACCTAAAGGATGAACTGGTATCCAAAGATATAGATCTGGATTATGAATATGGAATATATTCCAATAGAGAGAAGGCATATATCATAGAAAATGGCAACTATACAGCAACCATCGGAGATACGACAAAATCCAGCAACGTAGCAGCTATGAATCCACTCTACAAAGCTGAGTACAAAATTTCCTTGTACGACGACGAAATTGTGAATCCTGGGCATCTCAATCTGTTTTTTCCCGGCAAAAGCAGGTTTCTCTGGTCAAATGTCATAGGTATTCTCGTGAGTTCAATTCTCTTTACAGGACTCATACTTATCTGTTTTTCATATACCATATATGTCATTTTTCATCAAAAGAAAGTATCAGAGATGAAAACAGATTTTATCAATAATATGACCCACGAGTTTAAAACTCCCATTGCAACGATATCCTTGGCGTCTGATTCGATATTGAGTCCTTCTATCATAGACAATAAGGACAAAGTCATACGGTTTATAAATATTATCAAGCAGGAAAATAAACGAATGCTTAGCCAGGTGGAAAAAGTGCTCCAAATGGCACAGATCGAAAAAGAGAATGTGGAGTTGAAGTTCGGGCCAATCAATCTGCACGAAATAATCCAGGATGCAGTGATCAATGCAGAACTAAAGGTACAGGCTAAAGGAGGGGCTATTTCTACCCAGTTATCTTCCCAAAAGCCGGTTATCACAGGAGATGCTATCCATATTTCCAGTATTATTAACAATTTACTGGATAATGCAGAAAAATATACTCCTGAAAAACCAGAAATATTGATCAGTACAAAAGACGTCAAAAATGGTGTAGAAATATCAGTACAGGATAATGGAATAGGTATGAGCAAAGACGCCATTAAAAATATTTTGAAAAATTTTATAGGGTGCATACCGGCAACCTGCATGATGTCAAGGGATTCGGACTTGGGCTCAGCTACGTAAAAGCAATGGTAGAGGCACACCACGGCAAAGTTGATGTCAAGAGTGAGGTAGGAAAGGGTAGTACATTTACCGTTTTTTTACCTGAAAAGCAATCAACAAAATAATTTGTTACATAATACAGTTATATAAATAGAAAAATCAATCATATGGGAAACAAAATATTACTTGTAGAAGATGACCAGAACTTCGGTGATGTGCTGAAGTCATATCTGGAGATGCATGACTATGACGTCACTTTGGCCGTCGATGGAGAAGCAGGGCTGGAAGCATTTAAAAAAGGCAGTTTTGACCTTTGTATATCTGATGTCATGATGCCTAAGAAAGACGGGTTTACGTTGGCTAAGGACATGCGTATGATCAATAAAGAAATGCCTATCATCTTCCTTACCGCCAAAACACTCAAAGAAGATGTTCTCGAAGGTTTTAAGATAGGAGGGGACGACTACATCACAAAACCATTTAACTCTGAAGAGCTGCTTTTTAGGGTCAAAGCAGTACTTAGGAGATCAGCCAAACCTGAGGAGAATCTGGAGAATCAGCGTGAATTTGTCATTGGTGATTATCACTTTGATTTTGCATTGAGGATTTTGACATACAAACCGGATGGATCTACTGAAAAACTGTCACCCAAAGAGGCTCAGCTCCTTCGACTATTTTGCTTCAGGATCAATGATGTGCTGCAAAGATCAGAAGCCTTGACCAAAATCTGGGAAGACGATAACTATTTTACAGCAAGGAGTATGGATGTATTTATCACCAAAATAAGAAAGTACCTTGCCAAAGACAATAACATTGAAATAGAAAATATCCATGGAAATGGTTTCAGGATGTACCTTAAAATCCTGAATAATCTCCCTGAAATCCAAAATAAAAAGGGGGCACAAATTTTGTGCCCCCTTTTTTAATATAACTGATGATTACATTCTTACTTCTCTGTTGATAATGGCCAGTTCATCATCAGGCACAGGTCTTTTTCCTATCAGGCGTTCTACATCTGACTTCAACAATACTTCCTTTTCCAGAAGAGTGGATGCCAACTGATTTAGTTCATGTCTTTTTTCCATCAATAGTTCTTGTGCTCTTTTGTACTGTGCTTCTATAAGTATGCGGACTTCATCGTCTATGAGCCTTGCAGTCTCATTAGAATATGGTTTATTAAACTGGTCCTGAGACATAGCATAGAATGAAACATTGCCTACATTTTTATTCATACCATAGACAGTAACCATACCATATGCCATTTTAGTTACCTGATCGAGGTCATTCTGGGCACCGGTAGATATTTTGTCAAAAACAATTTTTTCTGCTGCCCGTCCTCCCAGGGTCATGCACATCCTGTCCAGCAATTGTTCGGTGCGGATGATATATTCTTCTTTAGGCAGATACTGGGCATAACCCAATGTACCCATGCCTCTCGGTACAATAGTTACTTTGACAAGTGGACTTGCATGTTCCAGAAACCAACCACAGATAGCATGACCTGCTTCGTGATACGCGATGATTTCCTTTTCTTTGGGAGAGATCAGTTTGTTTTTTCTCCAGCCCTCCGATGACCCTGTCAAGGGCATAGTTGAAGTCATCGAGATCTACTTCGGTTTTATTTCGTCTGGCAGCAATGAGTGCTGCTTCATTGCAAATGTTGGCTATATCTGCACCCGCAAACCCCGGAGTCATCTCAGATAGTACGGTGGGATTGACTTCCTCAGATACTTTGATGGATCGCAGATGTACTCTGAATATCTCCTCTCTGCCTATGATGTCAGGAGGATCTATACCTATCTGTCTGTCAAATCTTCCAGGTCTGAGTAGGGCACTATCCAGAATGTCAGGCCTGTTGGTAGCAGCCATCATAATGACCCCCTTGTCAGTACTGAATCCATCCATCTCTACCAGCAACTGATTGAGTGTATTTTCTCTTTCGTCATTACCACCCTGAATGGCATTTCGTCCCCTTGCCCGTCCTATAGCATCTATCTCGTCTATAAAAACAATACAAGGTGCTTTTTCGCGTGCCTGCTTGAAGAGGTCTCTTACTCTCGATGCACCTACTCCGACAAACATTTCGACAAAGTCGGAGCCTGATATAGAGAAAAATGGCACACCAGCTTCGCCGGCCACTGCTTTTGCAAGCAATGTTTTACCTGTACCCGGAGGCCCTACCAGCAGTACGCCTTTAGGTATTTTACCTCCCAGTGAAGTATATTTTTTAGGATTCTTAAGAAAGTCAACCACTTCCATCACTTCCACTTTGGCTTCATTAAGCCCGGCGACATCCGCAAATGTGACATTGACTTTAGCATTTTGGTCGAAAAGGGTAGCTTTAGATTTTCCGATATTAAATATCTGTCCACCCGGCCCTCCGGCACCTCCACTGACCCGCTTCATGATAAACAGCCACAATGCTATGAGCAATAAAAACGGCAAAATCCAGCTAATGATCTGACCTACGTAGTTGGTCTCCGTTTTCATGGTATACTTAAGAGGGAATCCTTCTGATTTAAGTGTCTGAAGTTTGTTTTCAAAATTTCCAATATCACCGATAGTAAATTTGAAATGAGGATTTATACCATACAATTTACTGTCTTTCAGCTTGGGATACTTGGCATCGATAACCTCTTTCCGAAGGTATACGTAGACGGATTTTTCATTAATGATTTCTATTTTGTCTACTTCACCACTTTTGACTTTGTCCTCGAATGCATTGATATCAATCTGTTCTATCTGCGAATTGAAGGAAACATAGAAGTTGACAGCAAGGATGCCTAAAATGATTAATCCATAAATCCAGTAAGAATTGATATTGAATTTATTCGGATTATTTTTATTTTCCGGATTACTATTGTCCTGATTGTTGTCCATGTAATGTGTTTACTTATGAATTATTAAAACATCAATTTTTGAAAGTAGTTGTAGCTTAATCACATATTTTCATATTGTGTGATTTTTGCATCACCCCACAATTCTTCGATTTCATAAAAAGCGCGGGTCTCCGGGTAGAAAACATGGACTACCGTATCAAAGTAATCCACAAGAATCCATTTGGCACCATCCATCCCCTCTGTATGGTTTGGGTAGATACCCATTTTTTCTTTCAACTTGCGACCTATATTGTCAGATATTGCCTTTACCTGTGTCGATGAGTCCCCTTCACAAATAATAAAATAATCTGCAGGCGCATCATCCAGATATCTGAGATCCAGCTTGATAATATTTTTTCCCTTTATATCCTGTATGGCATCTATGATGAGATGATTCATGGTTTCGTCACTTAATGAAGCCGACGTCTTACTTGTTTTTTTTCTCAATATCTGAATTTTGAATTAATATTACACCGCAAAGATACAAAAACAATATACATGATTACACCTGAAACCCTATTCACAGGTAAAAATAAGATATATCTCCAACAAGTGCCTTCGACCAATGCTTATGCTTTAGAATTAATAGCAAAAACCACTCCATCTGAAGGAACATGTGTTTTTACTGACTATCAGTCAGCCGGACGCGGTCAAATTGGCAGGTTTTGGCACAGTGAGCCGGGAATGAATGTATTGATATCTTATATTTTTTATCCAAAGACCCTATTGCTGAGGGATCAGTTTTATCTGAATGTATTCTCTGCTCTTGCTGTCAGGGATTTAGTTGCGCTCTACTGTGATGATGTAAAAATAAAGTGGCCCAACGATATATATGTTGGAAATAAAAAAATAGCCGGTATACTTGTTCAGAATACCCTCAGATCTAATCATCTCAGGGCTAGTGTCATCGGCATTGGTCTCAATGTGAACGAGAAGAGTTTTCCTGAAGACATCCCCAATCCGGTTTCTATCAGTCAGCAAACATCTATGACCTACGATCTCAAAGAAATCATTTCACTTCTGTCATCCAAACTTGAATATTATTACCTCAAAATGAATGCCGGACAATATCAGTTGTTGAGATCTCAGTATTTGAATGCTATGTACAGAAAGCTTGTGCCCGCCAATTTTACTGTAGGTGGCGACAAAGCCATTTCAGGTATCATACAGGGGATAGATGAGCAGGGACGACTTCAGGTATTATCAGACAATATTGTGACAGCATATGATTTCAGAGAAATTGCCTATGTCATTTAATCAAGAGCAACTCCTGTCAATTATAACAATGCAGAATCGTTTTTATCTTTGGCTCAATAAGTAGGATGCAATCAAAATGGCAGCCAGGGAAATGGGTATTGTCCAGTATTTTTTTGGAAGCTTTAAGATGTTCATTAGTAAATAACCCAATGTCATTACTAATGCTACAACGATAATTTGTCCCGCTTCTACACCAATATTAAAGGCAAATAATGGACGTACGATACTTTCTTCTTTGCCAAGTATAGCTTTGAAATAATTGGAAAAGCCCAAGCCATGGATCAGCCCGAAGCCTGTAGAAAGAGCATAGTTGAGCATGACGTTTTTATCATTAGTATGGTCGTTGGTGACAGTAAATATATTAAAAACAGCGGTTAAAATGATCGTAACAGGAATCAGTCGCTCTACTAGTGAAGCCTGTATGTTTACTATATCCAATGCCGCAAGTGCCAGAGTAAGGCTATGTCCAAGTGTAAAAGCCGTCACCAGAATAATAATCTTTTTCCAGTGAATGGGACTGTAAAGCGAACAAAGTACTGCAACAAACAATATATGATCGTATCCATTATAATCCAGGATATGATCCATACCCAATTGTAAATAATCTGAAAACATAGACTTAAGCTGAAATTTTAAATTTTTGGAATAAAACGAGGTACTTTATTTTGGTAATCCTTGTATTCGGGATACTTCTCCGCAGATATCTTTTCACTGAAATCTGAGCTACCCACAAAGAGTAAACATGTTAACTCACCTGTCACAAAACAAGCCAGCGCTATTGTCAGATAGATGGTACACAGGACTTTTAAAATATGCCATTGTGTGTCCAGCAGTGGTTTGTCAAAATAAATAACAGAGACTGGCACAAGCAGTAAGGTGATGATAAGGAATAAAACGGTGCGGACCATGAGTATTTTTATTGGCAGACAAAGATATCAAACATTCCGGTATTTTATCACACACACAATTTTTATGTCTTTATCAATTTCTTTCACTATCGAAATAGATTTTTTGTCTTAAAATGATTAATTTTGCGTACTTTTTTAAAACTCTAAAGAAATAAAAAATGGCTTTTGACATAGAAATGATAAAGGCGAGCTATGAAGCCTTTCCTGCAAAAGTAGAAGCAGCCAGAAAAGTATTGGGACGACCTTTGACGCTTTCTGAAAAAATATTGTATTCTCACCTCCATGATGACTCTCCGTTGCAGGACTACAAGCGAGGTAAGGATTATGTGTTTTTTGCACCAGATAGAGTAGCGATGCAGGATGCTACAGCTCAGATGGCCCTTTTGCAGTTTATGACCGCCGGTAGATCCAAGGTAGCTGTACCCAGTACCGTACATTGTGATCACCTAATACAGGCGAAGATCAATGCCGATGTGGACTTAAAAGGCGCATTGGATACCAACTCTGAGGTTTTTGATTTTTTACAATCTATTTCCAATAAATATGGCATAGGTTTCTGGAAACCTGGTGCAGGGATCATTCACCAGGTGGTTTTGGAAAATTATGCCTTTCCGGGAGGTATGATGATAGGTACAGACTCTCACACAGCCAATGCTGGTGGTCTGGGCATGGTGGCGATAGGTGTAGGTGGAGCAGATGCTGTCGATGTGATGGCCGGTATGGCATGGGAGCTCAAGATGCCAAAACTGATCGGAATAAAACTGACAGGAAAATTGAGCGGATGGTCATCACCTAAAGATGTAATTTTGAAAGTGGCAGGGATACTTACAGTAAAAGGTGGTACTGGTGCAATAGTGGAGTACTTCGGAGAAGGAGCTAAATCCATGTCATGTACAGGTAAGGGTACTATTTGTAATATGGGCGCTGAAATAGGTGCAACTACATCTACCTTCGGTTACGATGCTTCTATGTCCAGATATCTGGCATCTACAGGAAGAGCAGATGTAGCCAGATATGCTGACGCCATAGCTGAACATTTGACAGCAGATGAAGAGTGTTACGCTGATCCGGCAGCTTATTTTGATCAGGTCATCGAAATCAATCTATCAGAGCTCGAACCGCACATCAACGGCCCATTTACACCCGATCTGGCAACCCCTATCTCACAAATGAAGGCAGTACTGGCTGATAAAGGCAAAGATTGGCCTGTAGAGGTAAAGGTTGGTTTGATAGGTTCTTGTACCAACTCCTCTTATGAAGATATATCCAGGGCTGCCTCTGTAGCGACTCAGGCACTCAATAAAAATCTGAAAACCAAAGCAGAGTTTACCATCACACCGGGGTCTGAGCAAGTAAGATTTACTATAGAGAGAGATGGTTTTATTGATACTTTTGATAAAATAGGTGCAGCTGTATTTTCCAATGCTTGTGGACCATGTATCGGCCAATGGGATAGATTCGGAGCTGACAAAAAAGAAAAGAATACTATCATTCACTCATTCAACAGAAACTTTTCGAAACGTGCAGACGGAAATCCCAATACTCATGCTTTTGTGGCATCGCCTGAGATTGTAACAGCTATTGCATTGGCTGGAAGACTGGACTTCAATCCCATCACTGATAAACTCATCAATGAAAATGGTGAGTCTGTGATGCTTGACGAACCTACCGGCATGGAATTACCACCATTGGGGTTTGCTGTAGAAGATGCAGGATTTATTGCCCCTGCAGAAGATGGTAGTGGTGTAGAAGTAAAAGTAGCTCCCAAATCTGACAGATTACAGTTGCTGGAGCCATTTGTTCCTATCAAAGCAGACCAATTGGAGGGCATGCGTATCCTCATCAAAGCGAAAGGTAAATGTACTACTGACCATATTTCTATGGCAGGACCATGGCTGACATACAGGGGGCATCTCGAAAACATAGCTAACAATACGCTGATCGGAGCTGTCAATGCTTTTAATGAAGAGACCAATAATGTACTGAATATCACCACCGGTGGATATATGCCGGTACCTGATTCTGCCAGAGCATATCAAAAAGCCGGTATTGGTACGATAGTCTTTGGTGAGGAGAATTATGGAGAAGGCTCATCACGTGAACATGCAGCAATGCAACCTAGATATTTGGGTGTCAAGGCAGTGATGGTAAAGTCATTTGCCAGAATCCATGAGACCAATCTGAAAAAGCAGGGTATGTTGGCATTAACATTTGCCAATCCTGCAGATTACGATAAAATCAGACAAGACGATTCCATATCGATTTTAGGATTTGGTGCCATGACTCCGGGTAAAAACCTGGTAATACAATTACTTCATTCTGATGGAAGCCAGGATCATATTGAGGCAGCACATACTTATAATCAGGCACAGATAGACTGGATAAAATGGGGCTCGGCACTTAATCAGATAAGAGCTGAAATCAACAAGTAAAAAGATGGTTCAGGCCTAATACAGTTTGAGTCTGGTAAAACTCCTTTTTATTTTAGTGTTACTTATTTTCCTATATTGCGTCTCTAATTTTGTACACATTTATTTTTAAACTTTTTAAATCAAAGCATTATGTTAAAAGAATTTAAGGAATTTGCCCTCAAGGGAAGTTTGATTGATGTAGCTGTAGGTCTTGTTATGGCAACAGCATTTGGCGCTATAACAGCAGCATTTGTAGACGGTATTTTTATGCCAATAGTTGGCCAGATCTTCCAGATTGGTGATTTGAGCGCAGCCAAAATAGTACTTTCACCGGCAGAGTTAGATGCAGCAGGAGCTGTAACAAAGCCAGAGTCAGCTATTATGTATGGTAAATTTATAGGAGCAATTCTTAACTTTATCATTGTTGCATTTGTTATGTTTTTGGTTATCAAAGCACTTAATGCGACCAAAAAAGCAGAAGCTCCTGCACCACCCGCAGGTCCTACACAGGAAGAATTACTTTCTCAGATCAGAGATCTTTTGAAAAAATAATGGTAATATAATTTTACTTGAGAGGGGCAAATGCCCTCTTTTTTTTATACTCATTAACTTTGGATTAGAAAAATCTTGGGTTTAGTAATATTCAGCCCCGAAAAATTAAAATAATTGTCTGATATATAGCATTCTTCCATTTTAATCATCCATTTATTTTGTAAAACGAGTGCATTAACTTACATTTGACTAACTATTTTCACTAAAATATGTAATCTGAAAACATTATTCTACATAGCACTCCTGATATCTACTACAAATATCACTCTTGACTTGCAAGGCCAGTCGTGTGATAATAGTGCAAAAAAGCATTATAAATTTGAAGATGTTAAAATCATTTTGGACAGGAATCAATGTAATAGCTGTCACTATCCTGGAAGTACAGGGAATCATTGGAATTACAACACTTATGATGAAATGATGATAAACTATTCTCTTTGTGATATGCCTGTCATTGCCCATGGTTATCCTGACAGAAGTCTACTGATTGACAAAATCAATGGTGGGCCTACCACTTGCGGCCATGCTATGCCACTCGACAAATCAAAGGTCAATGCCAAAGATCTGCTGGCTTTGGAAGCATGGATTCAAAGCGGTGCACCAGAGTTTTGTATTTCTGATTACGAACAGATTAAGAGTATTTTGAAAGTCAATAAATGTAATTCTTGTCATAATGACTCCATTGAGTGGTCCTTTGAGACTTTTGAATCAGTTTTCAGGAAGCCCTCCTCGAGCTTATGTTATGAAGATGAAGTAATCAGATATAATGCTGAAGAAAGTTTATTATACAGGAAAGTAACTGGGCATAAATTATGTGGCAGTCAGATGATGGTAGATGGTCAACCCATGCAAGACATCGATGTAGATAAAATCAGAGACTGGATCAATGCCGGTGCTCCTGAGTCCGCCAAAATATTGCCAGTCATATTCTCAGATTTCAGGTTGGAAAACCTCAACGAGGAAAAAATAATAGTACACTGGGAAACAGAATCTGAAATTAATACCAGTCATTTTGAAATAGAATACAGTATAGACGGTATTCGTTTTAGTAAAGCGGGTATAGAAAAAGCTTCAGGCAAAGGCACAGATTACTCATATATCTTCGAAAAACCCGAAATAGGTTATAATTATTTCAGAATCAGGGTAGTAGATTTTGACAATTCCTTTTATTATTCTCAGGTGCGGGTAGAAAAAATCACAAACAAGGACGAATTGCTAAAAATAAGTCCAAATCCAATTCTTCAGGGAGGACATTTTACCATCGAATGGTATCCTGTAGATGGCAGAGAAAATGTCGTAGCAAAACTAATACATATCAATGGACAAATAGAGGCAAGCTTTCGTATTCATACTGGCCAAAACAATATTTATCTTAATGAAATAAAAACAGGTGTTTATTATTTGTCAGTGACAGATTATAATGCCATTAGCATTCTGCGAAAAGTATTGATTTTGGATTATTGACAGTACCATTTTACAAAACGTATTAGCGAAGGGTAGAAAAAAATTGATACTTATCTGCACATTAAATTGGCATAAATAGTTACATTTGGCTTCATTTTAAAATTAACTGTCATGGTGAACTGGAGTGGTGTTTTTCCTGCTGTAACGACCAAGTTTGATCAAAAGGAGGAATTGGATATGTCCTTGTTTTTAATAAATTTGCAAGCACAACTTCATGCTGGCGTGCATGGAATAATTTTAGGCGGGACTTTGGGTGAGGCGAGTACACTTACGGAGCAGGAAAAAGAAAAATTAGTAAAATTTACAGTAGAAAATACACAGGGAGTTGTACCTGTTATCATCAATATTGCTGAAGGTGCCACCAGGGAAGCTGTCAGATTGGCTTCACTTGCAGAAAAGTGGGGGGCACAGGGGCTGATGATGTTGCCGCCTATGAGATACAAAACGGATCACCGGGAGACTGTCACATATTTTAAAACAGTAGCAGAGTCGACAGGCTTGCCCATCATGATTTACAATAATCCTGTAGATTACAAAACGGAGGTTAGCCTTGATATGTTTGAAGAACTTATTTCTTGCAATAATATTCAGGCTATAAAAGAGTCTACCCGTGATGTTTCCAATGTAACCAGACTTAAAAACAGATTTGGCAACAGGCTGAAAATCCTGTGCGGAGTGGATACCCTAGCTATGGAAGAGTTGGTCATGGGTGCAGACGGATGGGTTGCCGGTTTGGTTTGCGCTTTCCCAATGGAAACTGTGGCAGTCTATCAACTAATAAAGCAGAATCGATATGAGGAAGCATTGCAGATTTACAGATGGTTTTTGCCTTTACTGGAGCTGGATATCCATGCCAAACTGGTTCAATACATAAAGCTGGCAGAGCAAATGGAAAATATAGGAAGTGAATATGTTCGTGCGCCCAGGCTGACATTGGCTGCTGAAGAAAGAGCATCCATATCTAAGGTGATCAGTGATGCACAACTATCCAGACCAAAGTTACCTTCTATCTAAATATGGTACAAATGATCTTAGAAATCAATAAAATAATGGAGCATGCACAGGAGGCATTTTTGTCTTATCAGCAGGTTTCAGGGAGTAAAAAAAAGGAATTTTTATATAGTATTGCTGAAGAGATAGAATCGCTTGGCGACGAGCTATTGCATACAGCATCAGAAGAAAGCCACCTACCATTTGCCAGATTTGTGGGTGAACGTGGCAGAACATGCAGCCAGTTGAGGGCTTTTGGTGATCTGGTAGGAGAAGGAAGCTGGGTCGAAGCAGTTATTGACCAGGCGTTACCAGACCGCCAACCTCAGCCACGTCCGGATATGCGCAAGATGTCAATATCATTAGGGCCGATACTTGTTTTTGGAGCGTCCAATTTTCCACTTGCTTATTCTACAGCTGGGGGTGATACTGCATCCGCACTGGCAGCAGGTTGTCCCGTCGTAGTGAAAGGTCATCCTTCTCACCCCCGTACTTCCAGAATGGTTTCTTCAGCTATCCAAAAAGCAGTGGGTAAATGTGGGTTGCATTCCGGTGTTTTCCAGCATGTAGAAGGTGTATCTTTTGAATTAGGCAAATTATTGACACAGCATCCCTTGACAGCCGGAGTAGGTTTTACCGGTAGCCTGACAGGAGGAAGGGCCATTTTTGATTACGCTCAACAAAGAGAGGTACCCATCCCTGTATTTTCAGAAATGGGAAGTACCAACCCCGTCATTGTCATGAAAGATGCACTGAATCACAGATCACCAGAGATGGCTAAAGCCATGGCAGCTTCCATAACAATAGGAGTGGGTCAGTTTTGTACTAATCCCGGTATTATATTGGGCATAAAAAGTAGTGTTTTAAATCATTTTACAAGCCTCCTGGCAATAGAATTGTCTCTTATCTCATCATATAAAATGTTGAACGAAGGCATTTCCGAAAATTATGATTCAGCGTTAAATAAAGTACTCCAGGATAAAGGAGTGGAAACCATCTATCATGCACATGCTGAAGGAGAGCTGATGGCCAGTCCGGTGCTCGCAAGAGTACATGCAGACCATTTTATTCAGAACCCTGAACTGCACCATGAGATATTCGGGCCATTTTCAGTCATAGTCGTTTGTGAAAACAAATCACAGTTGCTACAGGTTTGGAGTATGCTGAAAGGTCAGCTCACAACTACTCTGATGGCCACTGATCATGATCTGGAGGCAAACAAAGACATGGTAGATATGGCAAGAAACATTGCTGGCAGGATTGTCTTCAACGGTGTACCCACAGGAGTAGAAGTAACCAATGCTACTGTACACGGTGGACCTTACCCTGCTGCTACAGACGCCAGATTTACATCAGTAGGCATGGATGCTATCAAAAGATGGGTGAGGCCTTTATGCTATCAGGATTGCCCTGATTTTTTGCTGCCGGTAGAGTTGCAGAATGCCAATCCGATGGGTATTTTACGGAAGACTAATGGTGTGTTTTCCAGACAAGCTTTGATACCTTGATATGCAGAAAAAAAGATTTTTCTGTATCGATGCTCATACCTGCGGCAATCCCGTGCGAGTAGTAGCTGGTGGCGGCCCTGATTTGCAGGGTGATAATATGATAGAAAAAAGAGCATATTTTCTGGAGCATTTTGATTGGATCAGAAAGAGTCTCATGTTTGAACCACGAGGTCACGACATGATGAGCGGAAGTATCATATACCCACCATCTGATCCGTGCAATGACATGGCCGTGCTGTTTATAGAGACCAGTGGATGCCTGCCTATGTGCGGACATGGTACGATTGGGACAGTCACTATTGCGATAGAAGAAGGGCTAGTCACACCTAAAGTTAAAGGTAAAATAAGGATGGAAGCTCCTGCCGGACTAGTGGAAATAGAATATCATCAGGAATCCAATGGCAAGGTTTCGTCTGTCAAACTAACTAATGTTGGTGCCTTTCTTTATAAAAAAAATTTAAGTGTGGAGTGCCCTGAACTGGGAGAATTGTCTGTAGATGTAGCTTATGGTGGAAATTTTTATGCTATTATTGATATTCAGGAAAACTTCAAGGGTATAGGCCATTTTACAGCTGATCAGCTAATTTCCTGGAGCAGACATATACGCAAAAATATCAATGAAAAATACACTTTCCAACATCCGGAGATACCATACATCAATTGGTGTAGCCATGTGCTATGGACAGGTAAAGTCGTAGATTCATCATCTACTGCCCGAAATGCAGTTTTTTATGGTGATAAGGCCATTGACAGATCGCCATGCGGAACAGGTACTTCAGCCCGTATGGCACAATGGTATGGAAAAGGTTTGTTGAAAAAAGGAGATATATTCATCCATGAAAGCATCATTGGAAGTAAATTTATCGGGACAATAGAGGGAATCACTAATGTAGGTTCGTACGAAGCCATTATTCCCGGCATAGAAGGATGGGCAAGGATTTATGGTTACAATACCATTCTCGTGGATCCGCAAGACGACCCCTATGCAGGAGGTTTTCAGGTATTATAAATTTTCTGATAACTCAACAAATTCTTGGTAATTGTTCACCGGGAAGAAAATTAACCATCCGTGTACCGCCAACTTTACTTTTCATGATTACTTTACCTTTATTTTCGGAATTGACATGACCTATGATAGCTGCATGTTTACATTCCTTAAAGTTTTTTAAGGTCTCTAGCATATCATGCGCTATATTACTATCTACAATAGCCAGAAAAACTCCTTCATTTGCTACGTACAACGGATCAAGGCCAAGCATCTCACAGGCTCCTTCCACTTGCTCCTCCAATGGGATGGTTTTTTCTTCCACATAAATTCCAAGGGATGTGATTTCTGTTACTTCATTCATCACAGAAGCGACCCCGCCCCGTGTTGCATCTCTTAAAAATTTTATATTTTCTCCAAATTCATCGAGCAACGCCACAATGATTTTGTTTAGTGGCATGCTGTCGGTTTCTATGGTAGTTTCGAATTCCAACCCTTCTCTAACACTCATGATAGCAATGCCGTGACTGGCGATATTTCCACTTACGATCACCACATCACCTTCTTTAATTCTATTATGATGGATAATGGCGTTAGGATGGAGGTGCCCAATACCTGAAGTATTGATAAAGATTTTATCCCCTTTGCCCTTCTCTACTACTTTAGTATCTC
>JADKCF010000038.1 GCA_016714765.1 Saprospiraceae bacterium
ATTTATTTATTGTAAATTGTACAATGGCGATAGACGCATTTTTTGACTCTTCATTCTTATCGCGTTTTTTTGAACGCTACCCCAGACCAATTGCTGTCATTAACTGAAAGATTTTGACTTTTCAGCTGACCCTAAATAACCACAGCCTGCCTGTCGTCAAGATGCTACACAAATCTTTTATGCCAGCTTTGACTGATAGGTTTAATCCACGCTGAAACAAAATCAGATTTTGTCTTTACAAGGTTATCAAAAACAAGCGTATCGTCCGAAATATCTCCGCTCAAGTATAATGCTTGTAGCCCACTTAAAGATACAATGGAAATGTTTTGATTGTTAGGCGTGTTCTCTGTGCAATATGCCACATTGAGTCTCTCAAGCAGCGTGATTTTATATCTGGTTTCAAGATATTGAATAAAATGAATTGATTTATCGATGGAACACCCACCTGTAGTCACATAGCTTTCGTCAGCCATAAGTACTACAAATCTATTAAAAAAAACATTTCCTGCAGCATGCAATTGCTGATTATGAGACGACCACTCACTTAGAAAAGTAAATAAGTCTTGGTTTATGGCTGCTGTCTGGTCATCAGTAAGCAAGCTGTCAGATTGATAAATCCACACTTTAGAGTCATTGGCTAGTTCAACTATGGGTTTCAACATGTCTTGAAATATTTTTTAAAAATTAAAAGTAACAGCTATATCGTTATGACTTTTTTGACTCCACAGGTCTGTGGATGTTTTTACTCCATGTGAAACAAATATTTCCATATAGAGTTTTGGATGTGTATAATCTGCTGCAATAAAGATATAAAGGAGCAAAGTTACAACAGACTCTTGATTGATTGTTTCAGATTCAGGTATTTTATCGAAAGTCTTTCTGTCACTTCAGTCAGATCTGTGCTTTGTACTACAATGTATATAGCGGCCGGGTACAAATGGTGAAAAAGTCTTTTCATAGATGTAGACATGTGCCACAACAATTCTCTGGGGGTTATCAAGTATATTCCCAAATAAATCACAAAGCTGAAAAATAAAATCCTGTATTCCCCGGAAAGCTTACTTATGTTTTTAACACAAATAAGAACTACTATCAGAAAGCTATAATATTTTGCAAAAAGCGTTTCCATTGAAAATCTAAGGATGTGAAAATACCTGTAGGGATCCAATAACTTGTCAAAAGTAGAAATGGATTGCCCGGCCATGATGTCATTAGACGGAGCATACGTAGCTTTAATAAAAAGTGCCATTAGGAATAACGGTGCTGCTCCCATTAAAATACCTTTCAATTTTGCCAGTCTGTCGTCTTCATATAGCAGAGTATACAGGCATAAGCTAAGAAGTAAAACATATCCTTCATTTTTTATAGAAAGAGCTAAAGAGCATATGATTCCTGCGACCAATAAATAGTGTTTAGGTTTTTCGACCATTAAAATCATTACGATCAAATAAGTACAAGCAATCAAACTGTCCGCAAATTGCGATGCACATATTGCTACAAAGTTGAAATCCAACATCAATAAAATCAAGAGTCCAATTCCAACTTTTATATGATCTTTAAATCTGGAATATATTGTGATTAATATCAACAAATAAGTGAACAAAGCAATAGAGGCCGGAACAAAGGCATATACACCATGCATACTTCTCCAAAACATAGCTATGGCAGCCGGAAAGAGCAACGGATAATCGGCATGGGACCAGGATAATTCTTTTACAAACATTGTAGTCCATATCTCTGGATAATACATAAATTTTGCATGTAAATTCCAAATAGACCAGGCATCCCAAGCACCCCATCTCACAGTAAATATGGTAAATACCATAAATGCTACCCACACTAAAAACAATAACCTCTTATCCTGAACGATTTTGAGTTTTCTGATAAAATTGTTTTTGTATAGTACCGCTAAATAAACCAACAGCATAAGGGATAACAAATATGCAAAATTCCACCCCAAAATTAAACTTGCAGTGTAATTAGTAGCCATCCACGTCGTAGCAACAATTAAGGAAAGAAACACAGACAGGTATTTTTCATAAGAGAATGAATAAAACACCTGCAAACAAAATAAATAGGTGAGCATAAGATTTGTAAATATTAGAACGGATATTACGATCTCCATGACGTCATTCTTTTATAATTTCAGAAGTAGTTTGGGCGTCGCTCCCCTTTGTTGATATTCTTACTAGGGAGGTAGAATCATTCGGCAATTCACATTCGAGCAATGTAGGGGCCATAGCAAATTGAGCTAAATAGTAAAACTTTATTCTCCCAGTATCAGGGCTTAAAACTTGATGCCTTTTTTGTTCCTGATTTAACAACTCCCCTAATTTATCTGGTTCACTATTGTTTTTTTCAAGGGATAAAGTCCAGATTGAATAAGACAATGCCATCAATAAATACATTATTACCAAACCACCTTTGCGCTCAATGAAAAGTGAAAATCTTTTGCTGCTTATGCTTTCCATCTTTTTAAATCAGTGTTCAAAGATATGTTTTAATTCGGTTTTGTGGTACGATACCTTATGTAATGATCGATAAAAAATGATGTTTGGTCTTAATGACTGAACCATAAGAGGTTCGTTTGCGTTAATAAATTATAAAACCATAAATATAATGTTCGGAAAAGTAAAAAAGATACTTGGTATTGAAGGTGTTAAGTTGGAACTCATTGTACCTGAAAAAATATCTTCTGAAGTCGGAATTGTGACAGGTATTATAAAATTGACGTCTCTAAGTGATGATAATATTGTGGAAGGGATTCATCTCAAAATGATAGAGAAATACTCTCGGGGCCGTGGTGAGAATAAACTGATCAATGAGTACCCTATGGGTGAGCTCAACAGAAAAGAAATGATTTCGATTTCCAAAAATGACATCATCGAACTGACATTTGAGTTGGACTTTGTACACGTAAAATCAGAGATGGACAAGCTTGGTGAGAGTAATTTTTTAACAAAAGGGCTGGTAGGTCTTGCAAAAAAAGCACGGGGTGTAAAATCTGAATACACTATCAGAGCCGAGGCAAATATCAAGGGCACGACATTAAATCCATTTGACATTAAAACTATCCAACTCATATAAGAATCTATAATGAGAAAGATTTATTACCTGTCCTCGTGTGACACATGTATAAAAATCCTTAAGCAAGTCAATACTGAAGGAGTGGAACTCATCGATATCAAAAAAAATAACATCGGTAAAGAAGACCTCGATATTATGAAAAAGAAAACGGGGAGTTATGAAGCACTTTTCAATAAAAGAGCTCAAAAACTAAAAGAAATGCCTGAAAATAAAAAACCGGTCAATGAGGCGGACTTTAGAAAACTGATTTTAAATGAGTACACATTCCTGAAAAGGCCTGCATGCATCATAGATGGCAAGGTAATAGCCGGAAATGATAAAAAATCTGTGGAAGCTCTCATAGAAGCATTGCCTCTGTAAAGTGAATTACCTACCTGCAGTTTAGTAAAATAGGAGTTGTAGTTACAGTATTGGATTGGTTACCAGACCTGTCTTTTATGTACACGTCCATTGTAAGGTTATTGGAAGGGAATTCGTCAGATTTTTCGCATGGCGGTATGCCTGTATCTTTATCATAAATACAGCAAGTAGTATAAATTTTTATAGAAATGGTGCCTGATATACCATTTCCTGCGCCTTCCTCCGGAACAAATGGCGCTTTATATTCCCTGAATACTTCTCCAGTTCGTTTGTCTTTAATAAACACGTTTTTTTCAGAACCCGTTGCGAGTGTCCCAAAATCACCATCTCCATCAGTAAAATAAAGAACTAAAGTCAAAGAGTCTTCTGCAAAAACCCCCTGATTCATGGTAGATTTCGAAAATGATCTGAACTCCAGATATGGAACATCAGAATATTCAGGTGGCTTTACACAAGAAAAGATTATCAACAAGCAATAAAATAACAGAATGCTTCTCATCATGGATATTAGATGTAATTAAAAAAATGACCTTATCTTGTGCCATACTTTACAAAATCAGGAAGATGGATTCAGCATTTGAAAAGGAACGAAAACAACTTTACCAATGTTTTATGGGCTTAACCACGAGCAATCAGAACAAAATGGATGTATATGTTTTAGACCTGTTCAAATTCCAATACAAATATAATGAAACCTATCGTCAATTCACCAAAAATTTGGGTTATTCTGAAGACAACATCACAAATATAGCCCAAATCCCTTACCTGCCGATCAGTGCTTTTAAAACCAGAGAAATCAAGACAGGCGATTTTACAGCTCAGGAAATATTCAACAGCAGCGGCACTTCCGGGCAGATTCGCTCAAATCACTTTATCAGAGATGTGCAGCATTATCACTTACACACTGCTCATATCTGGTCTCTTTACTTCAGAAATGTAGAGACATATTGTATATTGGGCTTACTGCCCGGCTACCTCGAACGAGATGGTTCATCCCTGATCAGTATGGTCTCCTATTTTATAAGCTTATCACAATATAAAGAAAGCGGATTTTATGTACGGGAACATGAAACACTATATAGACATTTGGTACAATGCAAGAACAAAAACATACCTGTTGTACTTTTTGGGGTGACGTATGCGTTGCTGGATTTTGCAGCAAAATATCATCTTGATTTTCCGGAGCTCATCATCATGGAAACAGGAGGCATGAAGGGAAACCGGGAAGAAATGACAAAACACGCATTGCACGATATGCTGAAAAGGTCATTTGGCATATCTAAAGTCTATTCTGAATATGGCATGACCGAATTGATGTCACAAGCTTATACAAAAGGTGAAAGCTACTTTTATCCCAATCCCTTTTTAAAGATCACTACAAAACAGATCAACGATCCGCTCTCCGAAGAAAAAAAGGGAAAACCAGGCATCATTTCTATCATGGATTTGGCCAATATCGACAGTTGCGCATTCATACAGACTGAAGATCTTGGGATGGTTTATGATGATAAGAGATTTGAGATTGCAGGAAGGTTGGATAGTGCTGATCTGAGAGGTTGCAACCTTTTGTTGCAGGAAACGGGTTTAATGTAACACACATCTAAAAAATGTTATTTTCTTGCATTAATCATACATAAAAATTTGATGGTTAGATTTCCTTCACTTATATTTGCATTGTGAGAAGGGTTAATCCTCACAAAGGTGCTGTTATAGTTGATTAAGTCCGACCCCAAAAAACGTCGGACTTTTTTAATTATGTCTGTTTTATTGAAATGTAAAACTACATAGTAAAAAAATTGCCTCCTAAGTGGAACAAATAAGAACATATCTGCGTTTATGGTGGTGTATAAAGATACAACCCACCCTAACAGGTAGGTCAATAATGGGGATGACTGGTATCGACAGGAAAGATTATCGGTCTGTAAGCATGCCGGAGCACGATTGTTCACTCCGTAAAAAATGATGATCAAACAACAAATGGCGATAATAACTTCGCATTAGCTGCGTAATCTAGGATTGCAAAGCTTTTAGTGCCGCCCGGATGACGTCCGATATATGCCGGTAGCCGCACTTCAACAGACCCGCGGACTAGGTGAGTGAGATGCTTCGATCACAATCCGAAAACACAGAAGATAAGATGAAGGCGCCGTGGGCTTCTGTACCTGCCTGATTCCGAAAATCCGAACAGAAGATAAGCATGTAGAAAGCGTTCAGTTGCTTTGTCTGGACCAGGGTTCGAGTCCCTGCATCTCACAAACAATAGCACATAATATATTACAAACGGTGTATTATGTGCTTTTTTTTTATTGCGAACTACCCTACTTATTTGGATTATTTTGCCAGCTTTATTTCCCTTACAGATTAATGTCAGGCACTAAACTTTCTAAAAGTTGTTGCAGGTCGCCACGAAAAGTATGCTCGGTCGCATTACCAAGTTTTATATCGTTTGTTTATATTATCTATATACTGGTCTAATTCCACTTTTTAATATTAAAGAATTACAAAATTGTAGAAATTGAGTTATTATTACAAGGCAAATATAGCTTTATTTATATTGAAATATTTTCGGTACAGTATAAACTATTCTTGGTCAAATAATTTTTTTAAAAAGTCATGGATTCAAGTCAAAAAAGCATCAATTTATAATTTCACGATTTCACTATTGAACTCAAGTTCACATTAAGTCTCTTTGACAAATATAAGATGAAAAACTTCACATATGAAACAATTTCTATTAAAAGTAAAAACTCATATCTATTTTTTTTGAGCAGAACTTTATTCAAACTTACCGTGTATGCTCTTCCCCTCCCAATCATCCGTCCTGAAAGGCACAGCCGGCAAATCATCTGAATTAAACAAATTGGCATCTATGGGTGCATCTGCCCAGGCATACCTTACGGCAATGGGTTTGGACACAAGATGATGAGACAAAATGACTTTGTTGTTTATAATATTTGCCACAGCATAATACCATTTTTTATCAGCACCTGCGATCTCAAATCCCCGCAAATATCCATATTTATCTTTTGCTTTCAATCCTTTGGCTACATGGGCGAAGGTGATGATGGCCCTGCCGGCTTCAAACTTTGCATTTTCAAAAGCTGGACCGCTTATTTCAATGGATTTTCCATATTCATTTTTAAGCGCTATCCTTGCCAGTCTTAGACCTACATCTTGTTTATTGATGGGGTGGATATCATTGGCATCCCCGATATCTATAGTCACAGCCATACCAGTTTTCGGTAACGAAAGAGTCATTGTCTGTGCTTCTCTGAGTTCGGCCCAATAGCTGCCCTCATTGCTATCCTGATTAGCACCAAAAGACGAGAGCTGCACAAAATAAAATGGAAAATCATCCTTCCACTTTTGGCGCCAGTCATTGATCAGTAACGGGAAAGATTTTCTGTACTCATATGCTCTTCCTGCATTGGATTCACCCTGATACCACAATACTCCTTTGATGGCAAAATGTACAATAGGTGCTATCATGGAGTTGTAAATGATGGTACCTGCGTTGTTGCTCAGCCGTGCATAACTGTGCGGTTCTGCAAAAGATGGCATCAACTTCCATTTGCTGTCATTTAAAGATAGTTTGATGTCTCCTGATTTAATAAAAAGATCATCCCCTGACCCCATCAATCCCAATCCAAACCACTCAGGTTCTATGATGCGGTTCATCTTGATCATGAGTGTATTCTCGCCATTGACCCAAGTGCCGGCAGGAACTATAATCTGTCTGTTTCCTTTCAGAATACCTGCAAAAATTAGTTTTCCATTGATGTAAATTTCATTGTGACTATAACATTCTGCCAGCCCAAGTGTAGTAATTTTATCTGTAAACCCTTGTGTAAGTTGCACTTTTCTGGCCATATAACCATTTCCTCGCCAAGCCCACACTCCCTTCCAATCCCACTGCCACATAGGATCCGCTGATATCCAGGACGCAAAATTATATCCCACATCCAGATATTTTTTTTCATCAGCCAATGTCACTTTTTGAAATCCGTCGCCAAGGATATTTTTTTTATTGCGATACTCGAGCATACTATCCAAACCTTCCCATGTGTCGGGCATTTTTTGTATATATTCATGCAGTACATCAGAGCTAAGCATAGCTTCTCTGCTGATCCAGCTCTCTACCTGAGATCCGCCCCATGAACTGTGAATCAAGCCTATAGGGACACCTGTTTCGGCATACATTTTTCTGGCAAAAAAGAAACCTACAGCCGTAAAATCACCGACTGTGCTACTACTCGCTTTGACCCACTGACCACCCGGCAGTTCATTTACAGGTTGAATGCTTACATTATGTTCAATAAAAAACTGTCTGATGTCAGGGTAATCGGCATCCTTCATTTCTTCGGAATAATTTGCAGATTTAGAGACTGGCCATTCCATATTGGATTGTCCGGAACATAACCAAACATCACCAATCAGCAAATCATGGATTACTATCTTTTGGTCACCTTGTGACACAACCAACTCGTATGGACCGCCCGCAGACATGGCAGGCATCACTGCTTCCCAATAGCCGGATGCCTGAGGTGAAACACTAATGATATGTTTGTGAAGAGTAAGACTTACTGCACTGCCGGCTTCAGCAGTACCTCGTATAGTCAATGGTTTATTCCTTTGCAATACAGCATGATCCGAATAGAGCTTTTCTACTGTTATTCCAGCAAATACACTAAAGCTAACAAAAATACAGGTCAATATAAGTACATATCTCATTTTTATAAGGTTTTATTAATGTGAAATAATCTAATCGGCTGTATGATAACCACCGAATCGGAAACAGCTAAGTTATCTCCTGTGAATAACTTATTTCCTGTCATTCAATGCTTTTTTGAAATAAATACCTTGACGAGTTGGTGTAAATTTCCAATCCCTGAACAAAGCCGGCGCCCACTCTGGGTCAAATACCCAAACTACCCAGGAAATGTCATTTTTGTCGCAATAAGTAGTGATGGCGTCACCATAAGACTCGTCACTGATCACGGGTATATGCGCGCCGGGATCTTCAGGACCACAAAACCCGATTTCTGTCAGTATTACGGGATATTTATTCTTTAAAAAACCCCAATCCTGAGTCCATTTCTCTTCCCATGGCTTTTCTCTTTTCATGGGATAAGGATGGGATACATATCCAATACCTTCTGCATTGATCGGATTAGTAGCCGGTCCTACAAGATCATAAGCCCAGTTAAATCCGGCTACCAATGGGATACCACTACCTCCGTTGGCCCTGATGATAGTGATCATTTCTTCATTAATCACCTTCCATTCGTCCCAGCTACACGTCCCCAACTGCCCGTTATAAACAGTTGGCTCATTAAATAATTCATAAAATGCAACTGTATTGTCACCTTTATACTTCATGGCAATTGCTCTCCAAAATTCAAATGTTTCTTTCTTGGTAGTTTCGTAATTATCTGCCTGAAACATTTCATTTTTTAGATTGCCTATACTGTGCCAGTCTATGATGACATACATCTCACGCACTGAAGCCCATTTGATACCTTTATCCAAGAGTTGCATATATTTTTGCTTACCCAGCTTCCTCCATGCAGATGGATGGACAGGAAATCTAACAATATTAGCACCCCATTTTTTCATTTGGTCAAAATAAGCCTCATTCCAATGTCCTAAAGCTGAAAGCCGTTCGGGATCGCTGGTATTAAGTCCCCTGAATATAAACTTACTGCCATCTTCCTTTACAAACTGATTTCCTGATACTGAAATTTTTGATAACGTTTTCTGAGCATCCACCGATACTCTGCAAATGATGACCAAAGCTGCAAATACTAAACTTAACCAACTGAGAGATTTCATTTCTATTTTATTTTTGATTGATAAGCATATTAATACGGGCAGACAACTCAATGCAGGCCCTTATATTATGGTAAGGGCATTTCCAAAACCCAATTTTATCTTCGGAAGCCATCACTGTGCCATCTTCATTCCTTCCCCAAAACCATTCACCTCCCTGTGGATCTTTAATGTATTTTTTAATATAATCCCACATCTTGTACACAACGGAAATATATTCTTCTTTTTTAGTCAATTGATACGCATTCATACATCCGACCATAGCTTCTGCCTGTACCCACCAATGCTTCTGGAGTAAATGAGTTTCGTAAGCTACTCCACCATTTTCATCTACTATCTGACAGACTTTGCGAGCCAATAATACTGCCACTTCTTTTACATGGTCCAGTCTGTATTGCACAATCTCCGCAGCCTCAAGCAGCAACCATGACGTCTCTATGTCATGTCCATAAGACCATGCTGAGGGTATAGTCTGCCATGAATCTTTAAAGAACATATGAACATGACCGTGCTTATGATCCACCATATGGCTAAAAAACAAATCTATGAGATCTTTGATCTTTTGGACTAATTCTTTGTCTTTCCAAATACTGTACAATTGTACGTATGCCTCCAGAATATGCAGGTGTGTATTGAGTGATTTAGGAGTATTGATATCCTTGGGCGAAAGACGCATATCTTGCAGCACTTCCCAATCAGGAGCAAATGCTTCGGTATAGCCTCCATATATTTTATCCAATGCATGTTTTTCTATAAGATGGTACAGATCTATTGCTTTTGCCAAAATTTCATCTTGCTTTTTATATTTGTAATATGCTGATAAAGCGTATAATACGAAAGCCTGACCATATATCTGTTTACGAAGATTTAAAGGCTCGTTTTGATTTGTGAGCGACCAGAAATAGCCCCCATTCATTTGATCATAAAATTTGTCCGTAAGTTGTGTGTAACTTGTCTCCATAAAAACTTCACACTCCATCCTTTTTTTAGCAGACTGCCTGCTTGCAAATGTCCAGAGGATACGTGCATTTAGTACCAGCCCTTTTTCTGCAAAACTATCCACAACCCCATCATTACCCATCCTGCCAATAAACCCGCCGTTAGCGGTATCCACGGCATTGGCCAACCAAAAGTCAAGGATATTTTCGCATTCTTCTTCAATTTCTTTCTGAAATGAAACTAGGTAGTTCATATAACGACTCTATTTTGTAAAAACCATATTTTGTTCTACATTCTTATTAATAATGGAAGTAAGCGTTGCTACAGATTTATCAGATGATAGTCCATCTTCAGAAGTATGGAGTGTATAATCTATCAACTGACTCAAAGTAGAAGTGGCCACATAAAGCCTGGTGTCAGAACCACCGTAATAAATAAAAACTGACTCCCCATCATCATCCAGTATCCAACCATTCGAAAACGCCACATTGGACACATCTCCAATGCCTTCAGTACCCTCAGGAGCAATGAAATATCCGCCCGGCAAATGTATAACTCTGGTAATATCATGCAAATCTGTCATCATCAGGTACAAAACGTACCTCAAGCCGGCAGCTGTATTACGTACTCCATGAGCTAAATGTAACCAACCGTATTTTGTTTTGAGGGGTGCTGGTCCCTGGCCGTTTTTAACTTCATAGACAGTGTGATACTGCCTCGAGTGTATGATGTGTTCTTCGTTTATAACGGCATTTTCCATAGTATCGGTGTATCCGATGGCTATGCCCCCACCCTTGCCTGTATCTATAAAACCGTCCTGTGGCCTGGTATAAAGTGCATATTTCCCATTTATAAATTCAGGATGCAGCACGACATTACGCTGTTGATTGGAAGGTGTTTGCAAATCAGGTAATCTCTCGAAATGAATCAAATCTCTTGTGCGCACAATACCACATTGTGCCAGTGCAGAAGAAGTATCGTGCATTGGTGCCGAGGGATCTTTTCTTTCTGTACAAAAAAGTCCATATATCCAACCATCCTCGTGCACAACCAAACGCATATCATAAGTATTGGTATCTGGTACACCCGTCTCAGGAATCAGACACGGAAAGTCCCAAAATCTAAAATTGTCTATACCATTATCGCTCTCTGCCATGGCAAAAAAGGACTTACGATCCATACCTTCTACCCTAGCGCACACAACATATTTCCCCTTCCACTTTATGGCTCCTGCATTAAATACAGCATTGATTCCAAATCTTTCCATCAGAAATGGATTAGAGAGTCTGTTGAGGTCGTATCTCCAGTACAATGGCGTATGCAAAGCTGTTAGAACAGGATTTTTATACTTAACATAAATGCCATTGCCAGGTACAATAGGTTCATTTTTTGTAAGTAGTAAAGCCTGGTGCTCCCTTGTGAGCAAATCCAATCTATTTTCGAAGGTTGGTGGCATCATGCATTAATTCTTAAAACTTTTTTGTTTGAAAATCTAAAGGCACTGCGGACTTCAGTTTATCCCACCAGGTGCGCTTGAGTATAAATCCTATTACTAACAATATTACACTTACTATGGCCAAATCCTTAAACATTGACAAAATGAGATACATTGGCAATAAAGTCAGACAACATTGGGCGATGATGCCAAGCACTACATTTGACATATCTGCTTTAAAATTAGCTTCTGTTTGCCATGATGGATCGTCTTGCATCACAGCATCGTGTACTGGCTTCCAAAAACCCCAAGGCTGTACATTTTTGTAGAATGATTTTAAGACTTCCGTATCAGGTGCAGGAGCTGCATAGGTGCCAATGATACTTCCTGCAAGTGAGATTCCGAAAAGCAGGGGAAACATCCACAAAGCAAGGGTATTGGGGAACAGTACCGGCAGCAAAAGTGCAGTTCCTGTCCCAGCAACCATACCCCATGCAAAGCCGCTGAAATTAAATCTCCACCAGTGCCATTTCAGCACATTGGCTGCTACATAACCACCGTAAAGACCGCCGACAATCCATTGCAGCAAGTTATTTATATTTCCACCATATATACCTATAATGATGCTGATAATTACAATAGCACCTCCAATGAGATAATTGGTCATCATAATATTAGAAGTACTTGCTTTGGGTTTGAAATATTTGAGATAGATATCATTGACTAAATAGGATTGTGCTGCATTCAGCGTCCCGGAGAAAGTACCCATAAATGCAGCCATCAGGCCTGTGAGTATGATACCTTTGACGATAGTCGGAGTAAACTCTGCGATGGTTGATGGCAATATCTTTTCGTAATCAATGCCGGAGCCCGTGCTCAAGTTTAATTGGTCATAATACAAAAGTGCCAGTACCGTAAATCCCATAATCATGGTATATCTTACCGGCAACAAAATAATAGATACAAATCCTGACATCCTGGATGCATCTTCAGGCGACTTTGTAGAGAGCACTTTTTGCATATCATAATTGGGAGCAGGACCTGCCAAGCTTGCAAATACTCCTTTGAAGGCCATCATGATAAAAAATGCTCCCCAGGGCACAAATCCATCAGACTCTATTTTTGTATTAACATCAGGCAGAATCTGTGACCAGTCCATATTGAGATTCCAGTGAAAGAAAGGGGTGAGCCATCCCTCAGGAGCCACAATCTGGCTACCAGAAAGATGTTGGATGGCAATAACACCTATACAAACTGACGCAATCGTCATGACACTGTACATCAGCACATCTCCGATCACAATGCTAGTCATACCACCTATCAAGGCGTAAAACATAGCAAAAAGGGTGAAAATTATCCCATAAAAATGTCCTACAAACTCAGATGGTATGTCTATGGGAATAAACTGTGATGCCCAAGTCCAGGGGATAAACTGTTCTATAAATTTCCCCAAACCCACAAATCCGTATGCCATAAAACTTAAGCAACCAATCACTGCAAAAAGTACAGTAATCTGATGTGACAAAGAAGATCCTGGCCCTGACCCAAATCGCACTTGCAACCATTCTGCACCAGTAGAAACATTGGACCTTCTAAGCCATTTACTAAGATATATCATTTGAAATATCTGATTGAAGACTGGCCAAAGCCAAACTATCCACATGGATTTAAACCCGTAAACAAAACATATCGTGACCATCCACATAGTGCCTGAAATATCAAACATATCCGAAGCATTAGATAATCCAAGCATGTACCATGGCAGTTTTTTACCTCCCATCATATAGTCTGAATGACTCTTTCTGGCTCGTTTTCTGAGCAATAATCCTATAACAACTGTCAAAATCAAATAACCCAATATAATGGCCAAATCTATCGGATGTATCTTCATAAAAGCATTTTAAGCAGTACCATATCAAAAAATATAATTCCATAAAGATAGAACCAAAAATAATGATAAACTAATACTATTTTATCATTTAATTGAAAAAATATTCATATACCTAATACCCTAATCATCACTAAATAGATATAAAATCATATAAACTGATACTATTTTGTCAAAAAGTAAAATAATTTATTCATTATGTAATAGAGGATATAATTTTTTATAATTTTAGTCTATCAAACAATTGGTGGTCTGACATTAGTCCTTAACTTACTCTGTTTACTAACTAAATATTCGCTGTATGCATTACAGAATACTTCAAATAACCATTTTCATACTTGTTTTTACAATCATGAATGTAGGTGCGCAACAAAATATTAAAACAAATGCGGAAACCAGAAACCTGTATAAAAACATGCTGTCGCTGCCGAATGGACATTTTATGTTTGGACATCAGGATGACCTTTCTTATGGTATAGGTTGGAAATATGAATTAGGCCGATCTGATGTAATGGAATGTACCGGATCATATCCTGCAGTGTTTGGTTGGGATATCGCAGGACTTGAAAAAAATAGTCCTGTAAACATCGATAGTGTTCCCTTTGACTATATGAAAAAAGTTATTATCAAGGCA
>JADKCF010000039.1 GCA_016714765.1 Saprospiraceae bacterium
AAATTATACATACTCCAAGATGTATTTCCTACAAGCGCTATGGTCTTTTTGTCTGAGATTGTCTTTAAATTTTATTAATAAAAGGAATTTTCATAAACTAAACTGCAAATAATCATACTTTAAATTGCAAATATTCATAAACTAAATTGCAAATAATCATACTTAAAATTACAAAAAATCATGAATGTAAACTTCTCCAATTCTTAACATCTAATTCGGTCAACTTAATATTCTCGTCTCCATTATAGACAAGATTCATACTTAAGCTGGGGTCGATGTCTTTCAATTTTTTCATATTTGTCAAAAATTCAGACTTAAAGGTTTTACCCGACTTTAGTTCAGTCATCGCTACTTTATTTATGTCATTAATTTCGAAAAGATCTACTTCTAAGCCATTGCTATCCCTGAAAAAAACATGTCGGGGTCTAAATGTCTGTGTGCTTTATACTTTACCTTTTCTGCAATAACAAATTTTCAAATATGATGCCGAATTTATCCGATGATTTTAACTTTTCTTCATCATTCAATCCAAGTAAATGGCACAAAAGACCAGTATCAAAAAATATAGTTTCGGTGTCTTTAATAGTCTCTTGCCCAAATTCTTATGATAACTTGGCAACATAAATATAATGTAACTCGACTCTAAAATGGTGATCCATGCTTTAATAGTATTTACCGATACATTTAGATCATTACTCAAATCAGTCATTTTCAGTTGCGATCCACATTTGTAAGCGACTAATTTCAGGAAAGTCCTAAATGTGGTTATGTTGCCTTCGACATTTACTAAGTCAGAAACATCACGCTCCAAATATGTTTTGATATAATTACTATAAAACATTTTGCCAGGTATGCCATCCGTCAACTTCCCAGGATAAAACCATTTATAATCGTCTTTTCTAAATGATTGTCCCAACTATCTATTTGCCCCATCTCTTCAAAATCTAATGGGTATAAGGTGGACAGATCTATCCGTCCTGCCAATGATTGGGTAATGTTGCGATGCAAGAGATAGTTTTGCGAACCAGAAAGTACAAATCTACCAGGTGTTCGTTTCTTATCCATACCTTTGCCATATGAAAATAAATTTGGCACTTTCTGCGCTTCATCTATAATCACTCCATCTGTGTAACTATCAAAAAAACCACGCGCATCAGATGTAGCTAAAGCATAAATATCAGGATCCTCCATGCTGACATATTGATAATCAGGAAACGCTTGCTTCAGCATTGTAGATTTACCTGCTTGTCTAGGTCCTGCTACACTTATGACTGGATAATACTTAGCAGCTTCTCGTAGATGTTCCTTTAATTTCCTGATTACAAATGTTTTACCTTCCATTGCATTTAACTTATTCATACAATAAATAAAGGCACAAATGTAATATTTTCATTTCAATAATGCAAATTTACATAAATTAAATTAATGGATTTACATAAATCAAACTGATGATTTTACATAAACTAAATTGAAAGATTTACATAAACTAAATTGATGGATTTACATAAACTAAATTGATGGATTTACATAAATAAAATTGATGGATTTGCATAAATTAGACTGATTGAATATTTCTTATTTTACCCATCCCTGCCTCACCGTAGTTAGGCCAACCTTCTCACGCAGAGCGTAACAAGCTCTAAAAGGGAAGGAATTTCATGCAAGGTGGTTGAATAGATTTTATCCTGACGAAATTACTCTTCGTTTATTTTTTAATGATTCTTTGGAATTTCGAATATCTCTTAAAAATGCATACTTTAAATTTTTACCCATCCAACCTTCCTCAAGGGAAGGAATTTCATCAAGGTAGTTGAATAGTTTTATCCTTTTATTATTTTACCCATTCATGGCTCCAAAGGCAGGCTAACCTTCTCAAGTTCGATGGTTCAGATTATTCGTCGTTCCTTTCGTTCGTCGTTCGAACCTGACTACCGTAATGTAGTGAAGGTAGTTTGCTCAGCTTGCCCCCAACCCAACCTTATTCAGTTGGCAGGCCCAATCACCCCCTTGATCTCTTGCTCATCTGCTTTGGGGTAAATCAGCAGGGCATTGTCTTCATCAACAACAATGTAGTCTGCCAAACCTTTGATGACAACCGTTTTATCATTATTGGACATGACGATCACATCCTTGCACTCCATGAGATGGATGTTTTTGCCTCTGATTGACATAATCATCTTTTCAGATAAATATGCATGAAGACTATTCCACGTTCCCAGGTCACTCCACCCTATGTCTGCAGGTATAGTATACACATTATCCGCCCGCTCCAGGATAGCGTAGTCGATAGATATATTTTCTGTTTTGGTATATACTTTATCTATGTAAGCCTGCTCTTTTCTGTGTTGATATAAGTCAAATCTTCTGTCAGAATGTCCAAAATCTTTGGCGCATTAGCCGCAAAGGACTTCAGAATGGAAGAGACGCTCCAGATAAACATACCGGCATTCCACAGGTATTCACCCGAATCCAGGTATTGTTGCGCCGTCTTTACATCAGGCTTTTCTCTAAATGATTCGACTTTATATACATTACTCTCATTGTGTTCTGTATAATAATGAATGTATCCATAGCCGGTATCCGCCGGGTAGCAGAATACCCAGGGTCACCAGGGCATCATGACCCGCAGCAAAATCAAATGCCTTCCTAAGAATATCTACATAGGCTACTTCTTTGAGTATGAACATGGTCTGAAGGCAGCACTGCAAAAGTAGCGTGGGCATCCATCGATTGTATTCTCAACGCTGTATATGCCACATGGCGCTGTATTGTTCATACTTGGTTCGCACAGTATGTTTTTTCAGGCACCTCTGGCAGATGCTCCATCACCAATGTTTTGTAGCGTTTATTGGTCACAATCAATATATGATCCGCCAGGAATGAGGTGAAGACATCGCTCAAACGTCATCCTAATAAGTGACTTTCCGATGCCCAAAATATCCAAAACTGTTTGGGTCTGTCTGATGTACTCGATGGCCAAAAACGACTGCCTATTCCTCCAGCCATGATGGCTATATATCTACTCATATATGCTTTTTATTTTTTGTTATTATCTCAAATGGTCTTGACACGCCTATAATTGGTCTTGCAAATTCAATTTGCAAGCGCACCATTCATGTTGCAAATCCAATTTGCAACGCCATTTTTTCCATTATGCCATTCCTTCATTGACATTTTTTTAAATTGGTCTTGCAACACCATTTTTTACATGACTACCTAATCACTCATTTTGACAAAATTACCACTATATTCATCCCATTTTTTATACTAAACCTGCATTTACTGGATTCTCTAAAACGTAAGAAATCACATTGCTCAACATGACTTCATTTCTTATATAGATGTCATAACTTTCTTTTCCCAAAACTGACCTTTTTTTTTTAAAATCTTGTTGCTATATCATGCGATAGAGCTTTTATTCTTTTTAAAATGACATCTAGTGATGTAATATTTTCAGTAACCTCGTTAATTAAATCATCTTCTGAAAGCTGAATCGAAGTATCTATGACAACATGGACATGATTTGACATGATAGAAAAAGCTAAAAGGTCATACAAATGTCTATTAAATCGATGTAATTCATCTTTCTACATTTATAATTTCTGGTCGTTTTAAATAATGCGGTCCTGAATTTAACGAATCTAGTATAACATCATGATCATATAAATATTTCTTTCTCAAGTTAAAAATTATTGTATTCCTTAATCCATTATCTTCAATAAGTCTTGCTTTGGATAGGTCAAATTCATACTTGTCCCTTAAATCCTTAACCTTAATTACCGGCAAGCTACCAAAAAGACGAAAAGTTACAAAAAAAGTAGCTCCAACCGGTTGAATATGCGGCAACCGTTGTCTATATTCAGTTTTGATCATTTTGGGTATTCTTACTTAAATTATCAAATCTATTGGTCTTGCAAAAACCATTTGCAAGCACACTGCTCATGTTGCAAATCCAATTTGCAACGCCATTTTTCCATTATACTCTTCTGCCATTGATAACTTTTTTTAAATTGGTCTTGCAAATTCAATTTGCAAGCGCACTGCTCATGTTGCAAATCCAATTTACAACGCCATGCATTGGCTGTTAGCGCGTTGCTATACCACTGTGATGAGATGAGATGTTTTTTCTAGCAATTCTCCGATGGGTTCTGTAAATGCTTTTAGTCCAAAATCTTTCAAAACTTGTGCCACTTCATTTACTGCAGACGGGTCAGCTGCAATTAACAATCCGCCACTCGTCTGGGGATCTGCCAAAATGCTCAAGGTGATATGCACATCCAATGTATCTGACACTAATATATGGTGGCCATAAGCTTTCAAATTCCTATTGGTTCCGCCAGGTACTGCTTCCAGCCCTATTAATTCTTTCAGCATAGGCGTAATTAATGGAACTTTTTCCATATACACCCTACCACTTACTCCACTTCCTTCACACTTTTCAGTAAGATGCCCGAGCAACCAAATCCTGTCACATCTGTCATCGCATGTACACCCCGAGATTTTACCCAGTGCTTCGCCCACCTTATTCAGTTGCATCATTTGATTAGCAGCTAGGGTCTTCATCTCCTCACTGATCAGTCCATTCTTTTCTGCTGTGGTCAAATTACCTTACCCCAAGCGGTTTAGTCAACAAAAGTACATCTCCAGATCGCGCCTGATTATTTTGTTTGATATACCTGATATCTACCAGTCCATTTACAGCCAATCCAAAATAGGTTCCGGAGCGTCTACCCTATGTCCTCCCGCAGCGAGATTCCTGCCTCTATACATATGCTGCGACTTCCTCTATCACTTTACGCGCCACTTCAGGGGCCAGCTTATTGATGGGCCAACCCAGAATGGCTATAGCTAAATCGGCTTTCCGCCCATAGCATACACATCACTGATGGCATTGGCTGATGCTATTCTGCCGAAATTATATGGATCATCGACTATTGGCAAAAAAATCCGTAGTGGATATCAGCGCCATACCATTTTCGAGATCGTAAACTGCCGCATCATCTTTGCTATGATTGCCGACAATCAGGTTTTTATTATCCGGCATAGCCAGATGACTGTGCAATATTTCCTCCAGGATATCAGGTGCTATTTTACATCCACATCCGGCCCCATGGGAATATTGAGTGAGTTTAATTTGATCCATTTTATGGTTTTAGGTATCTATCTTTTAGTGTAGTAGGCAGCCAGCTTTTGATTTCATTCTGAATTTTACCCACTTTGTATTTTATGCTATCGCAATTCAATAATATACATTGGTAAACAAATACCCAACTAAACTTTTAAACATTTGCACCATACCCCACATGCGCCAACAACCTGTCAGCATTTTCCTTTGCATGGATTCCGCAAGCTGTATTTTTTACAACTTTGTTTTCCAGTACATTTTTTTTATCCAGGCTTTTGAGATAAAACTTATCATAGTATTTTAATAGAATACTGAAAGATTCTTTTATTTCTCCATCTATGAGATGATTGACAGCATTTCTGGTTTCGAGACCCCCAAGCCTTTTTTGATACGGATGATAGCATTGACCAACTTCTCCTGACTAAGACTTCCATACTCCTGAATGATAAAATCAAGCCTTTCACTAAAAGGTATGTCCAGAAAAAAAACAGGTGATTCGCTCATCTTTCGAAACAAATCACCTGGTATATTTACCGCCCCTATACGTTGACTTTCATCTTCGACCCAGAGAGCTTTTTGCATTTTGCTTTTTTTGAAAATTTCCCAGAGCCATCAAGTTTTCGAACATTTCTTGTGAGGGCTGATCAGGCATACCTATATTGCCAAATGCTGAACCCTTGTGTGACGCCAGCCCTTCAAGATCTGTTATTGTTTCTCCTCTTTCTTTCAGTTCATCTAACAAATGTGTTTTACCTGAACCGGTATATCCCCCTATTACTATAAATGGATATTCTTTTGTAAACTGTTCGTGCACCCATTGGCGATAAGCCTTGTACCCACCTTGCAGCAGGTTCACGTCAAACCCATATAATGACAGCAACCATGCTACTGCCCCGCTACGCATCCCACCACGCCAGCAATGTATCAGTATGGTTTTTTGCGATGGATCAGTTCCACTTTGGGTTATCATCTCTGCATCCTCTACCATTTTCCTCATCCTGGGACCAAGTAGTCCAGTCCTTTTTGATAGCCACCTCACGGCTTTCCTGTTTGTACAAGGTCCCCACAACCGCTCTTTCCTCGTCAGTAAACAAAGGAAATGATAACGCACCTGGTATATGGGCATGATTAAACTCACCTGGTGACCGGACGTCAAGGATCGGAAAATCCATTCCCAATTTCAGGAACTCCTCTATTCCCATCATTTTTGCACCCATCATAGATGATTCATCGTTCCCGTTACTTTTGGCTTTTCCTTCGATCGTTCTACAAATGCCCTCTAAGGTTTTACTACCTTCTCATTGGTGATAAGTGCAGGTACACCGGCCTTTTTAAAAAGTTCGTTGTACTGGGATATATCATTGCCCAAAGTTCTTTGGATATAAGACTGATAGTCATCCCACTGACGGTCAATATCTGTTAACCTTTCTTTTGCCGATTGTGTCATCCGCGGGTCATGCTGATCCACAAATCCTTTCAGCTCAAAGTACTGGGCATTCAGCATGCTGGGAAAGTTGATCACGTCCTGAAAATTGCTTTGTTTGGTTTTGTACCAGCTTGCTTTCCCACTGGTCTATCTTCTCGATCAGGTTTTTTCCTGTTGTGACCAGTTCCATGTACTGCGGCAGGTCTCTGAACAGTTCGTTGTACTGGACGACCTGCTTTTTGACCTTCCTGATGTCATTGACAGACTGGTGGATGTCCCCGATCCTTGATTCTACATTGCGGATAAAAGACTGCTGCTCATTCCAATCCTGTGGTTTTACTTGCTTCAAATTGGGGTCTTGCAGTACTTCAAATGATGCTTCTGAAGTTTGCCCTTTATACGTGATTTTACTCTTATAAGTACCAGGGGCTAATCTGTAACCCGTGTAGTCACCGTAAACAAATGCATTAGGTATATCTGGAAGTGTCTCACTCTTAAAGTCCCATGCAAATCTATTGATACCTTTTTCTGCTGGTATGACAACTGGCGCAGGCGGTCCTCCAGGGAAAGGTTTGAAATCCTTATTTTTAATATTGGTGTATGTTCTGACGACTTGACCATTGGCATCTAATATTTGTAGTTTTACCTCTATGGTATCAGCATTCTCTGGAAGGAAATAATCCAACAAAACACCTGCGGATGGGTTCTGACCCGTACCAGGCGGCACGCTCATCCAAGAAGGGGTGTATGCTTCATATTTAAACGTTGGTTTTGATGCATAAATCTTTTACACTCTCAGGTTTAATTGTTGTTTGTTGAATAGCGCTTATATCATCCAATATCCAAAATGATCTTCCAGCCGTAGAAACGACTAAATCATTATCCGCAAAGGCGATATCTGTAATCGGCACTACAGGCAAATTGAGCTGGAAAAGGTTCCATTGATTACCTCCATCATAAGAAATGTAGAAGCCTCTTTCTGCACCACCATAAAGCAAATTTTTAACCTTTTTATCTTCTCGGATGACCCTAATGAAATCATCCGACCTTATGCCCTGATTGATCTTTGACCAGGTTTTCCATAATCAGTGGTCTTAAAACACATATTGGAAAAGTCATTAAATTTATATCGGGTAGCTGCAATATAAGCCGTACCAGCTGCATGCGGAGATACATCAATACTATTGATCAAACACTCTTCTAATCCCTGAGGAGTGATGGCTTGCCAGCTATTGCCGCCGTCGCGAGTGACATGAACCAATCCACAATCGCTACCAGCATACATGACTCCTTTTTCCAGTGTAGATTCTATAAGATAACTAATGGTATTGTAGTTTTCTCCACCTGCTCCTTCATTAGTGATAGGCGCACCACCCAAATCTTGTTTAAGTGTGTCATTTCTGGTAAGATCTGTACTGATTTTACTCCACGTCAACCCACCATCCATAGTTTTGAAAACCACTTGAGCAGCATGGTAAATTACTTTTGGGTCATGAGGCGAAGCAATCAGCGGCGCATTCCAATTATAGCGATACTTCATATTTTTGGGCTGTAAAGCTAAAATATTCGCTGGGTACTGTGTGATTTCTTTAGAGTGCCCATCTACAGTATTCAAAACACTAATACCACCTTGATAACAACCACCATACAGTAAAACAGGATTTTTAGGATCGAAGGCAACGAAGGCACTTTCACATCCTGGACCTACACTCCAATCTTTGTCAGTAAGACCGATGCCATTGTTCCTGCTAGAGATTATAACAGACGTATTGTCTTGTTTCCCGCCATAAACCTTATATGGAAACTGCTGGTCTACATTCACTCTATAAAACTGAGCTGTTGGTTGATTATTGAGGCTTGACCAAGTTTTCCCACCATTGTAGGTGATTTCTCCACCGCCATCATCTCCCAAAATCATATTTTGATTATTTTCAGGATTAAGCCACAAGTCGTGGGTATCACCATCCCCACCCTAACTGTAGTAAATGTCTTACCTCCATCTATGGATTTTGTCATAGGAGCATTCAAAACATAAACTACATCAGCTTGAACAGGATCAGCAAATACTTCCATATAATACCATGATCTTGCCGTGATGAGTTGATTATTAGTCTGTAGCGTCCAGTTTTTTCCACCATTGTCAGATCGATAAAGCCCTGCAACAGATTTTTCTGCTTCTATGATGGCATATACTCTTTCAGGATTAGCTCTGGAAACGGAGACACCAATTTTACCCATAAGCTTAGGAAGGCCATCATTGATTTTTTTCCAGGTTTCACCACCATCTTCTGATTTCCATATGCCGCAACCATTGCCTCCACTTCGTACTTGCCACGGTAGTCTGCGATGTTCCCACATAGCAGCATACAAAATGAATGGGTTGTGTACATCGATGCTTAAAGAAGACGCCCCAGTGTTTTGATCGACAAATAATGTTTTTGTCCAAGTTTTTCCACCGTCAATACTTTTATAAATTCCACGGTCTTCGCTTACTCTATCTTCTGTTCGTTGTGCCGCCACGTACACAATATCTGGATTAGTAGGATGGATAACTACATCAGAGATATGACGTGTTTTTTCAAGACCTACATTTTTCCAGGTTTTACCACCATCCGTTGATTTATATACACCATCTCCATAAGTAGTCATGACACCTCTTATGGCATGTTCGCCCATACCTACATATATGATGTTGGTATTGGTTTCGCTTACCGCAATATCACCTACCGAACTTGTTTTAAATTGTCCATCTGATATATTCACCCAACTTCAGGCCCATCTTCCGTTTTCATAATCCACCCCCCGTATATCCGGTAAAGTAAACCATAGTATTGCCTTTGACTCCACTCACAGCATTCGATCTACCACCTCTAAATGGACCTATATTTCGCCACTTCAGTCCTTTGTACAATTCCGCATCTACGGAAGTTCCTGTAGAAGCAATTGAAGACGAAGTAGCATTGCTTTTGGATGACTTACTTTTTTGTGCGCTAATGCTTAGAGAAGTGATCAGTAAGATCATGGATAAAGTGATAAATCTAAACATTTTACTTGGGTTTTGTTGGTTTTATAAAAAGGTTTGAATCTTATAGTGGAGTGTTAGTTTTTTGTTGGTTTCTACCCATCCCAACCCATCCCTTATAAGGGAAGGACTTCATGAGCGGTGATGGACCTGAGTTTAGTTTAACGAAAGTTTTATGTGTTCACCTTTAGCAATTCGTCTCTCTATCAAGATTATCGTAGTTTTTATGTAGGCTGTTCGTTCTTCATTCAAATTGCTCGTCGCTCGGTAGTTCAAATCATTCGGTTGCTCGAATTGTTCGTCCTTCAGTTGTTCGAGTCATTCAGATTAAAATAAAATCTAGAAAATTATCAAAATTGATAGCATTAAAGGTGCTGTTACTATAATTTTCAAGCCATGATTTCGAGGTTTCCCCAATTTTTATCATAATTTTCAATTTGTATATATATATACGGAATTAGGGATTTTTATATCAACACTAATATTACATGTATTTTTGTGAGATTATTTACTCGGACTTTAATAAATATGATAATGTAACAGAAATTCAGCTTTTAACCAAGCTTTACCATAACACCGTTTTGAACTGCATTTTTAGAAGTTGGTAACGAAGCCGAAATCCTTTTCGATCTCAAGTGGCTTCTGTTCTCAAGTGACTTCGACTCCTCGCCTGTGGCGAAATGCGCTCAGCCACCAACCTTCATCCCCCCCCGCCAAAACCCCAAGACTAAAGCTAAAACCCAAAGACTAAAGACTAAAACCCAAAGACTAAAGACTAAAATAATATCCCACAATTGCTAATAAAACAGTCAAATCACCAAGATGGCTGCAACAAAAATCGGATATGTGTACATGTTGTATACCATCAAAGGAGCGTTGCCATACATCATCCATAGTCACCACATACTTAGGATAATTGTCCTTTATACTTTTAAGAGGTGAAAATTCCCTTTCTGTAGTATCGTCTCCGGCCAGCTTGAACGCTACTTGAATATACAATTTCTCATTCATTTTTTCTGCTACAAAATCAATTTCTTTAGTACCTAATTTTCCTATATATACTTTGTATCCCCTTCTTACCAATTCGAGAAATACTATAGCTTCAAGAACTCCCGAGACCTGATCATCTTTATAGCCCATCAATGTATATAAAAGCGATATCTCCGGAAAGTATTTTCCTGTGTTTTTAAAATTTCTTTACCTTTTAAATCATACCGCGATACTTTGTATATGATATAGGCGCTTTCCAATGCGTGAAGATAATTATAAACCGTATTGATATCTACTTTGCGAAACTGGCTTTTAAAATATTTTACTATACTAAGAGCTGAAAATGTTTGACCGATGTTTTCCAGAACAAATTTTATCACTCTCTCCAGCAGCTCTATATCCGGATGTTAAACCTTTGTATGGTATCTCTGAGTATAGTAGATGAGTAAATATCTTGTACAATCTTGTAAGCTCCTTCGTACGTATAGTCGGCAGTATGAAGTACCGGAAATCCACCCAATCTCTTATATCTGTCAAAATGTTGAGTAACGGAGAGAAAATCTTTGCGCCTGCTTTCATAAAATGAAACGGACTCTTGAAAAGACAATGGCAAAATATGGAACTCAACATACCTGCCTGCTAAATAGGTGGACAGCTCAGAAGACATTAATCCGGAGTTAGACCCCGTGAGATAGATATCTATTTTAAGATCCACTGTAAAAGCATTAATGGCTTTTTCCCAGCCTTTTACTTCCTGCACTTCATCCAAAAAAAGATAGGTTGACTTTGTGGGATGTATCCTTGTTACTACCAGATCATATAAATCTTTGGCCGTAACCACATCCGATATTGCATACTCTCAAAATTAATACTCACAATCTGGTCAGGAGATTTTCCGGAAGAAAGTAAATTTTCTTTCAGCAACTCTAATATGGAAGATTTACCGCTGCGTCGAAGACCATTCAATACTTTTATTAAAAGTCTGTCTACAAAAGGCAGAATATTTTCAATAATATTATTTCTTTTTATCAGCATTTTTTATGGATTACAACCACAAAATATGTTTATTATTTAGTTATTTATGGTTATAACTGTAAATAAACTTTAATATTTTAAAATAAGGAAAATTAAGCGCAGTGGTAACGAAGCCGAAATCACTTTTCGTTCTCAAGTGGCTCTGTTCTCAAGTGGCTTCGACTCCATCGCCTGTATGGCGAATGCGCTCCAGCCACCAACCTTCATACCAAAGACCAAAAACCAGACTAAAGACTAAAGACTAAAGACTAAAGACTAAAGACTAAAACCCAAAGACCAATAACCAATCAAAAAGGTCGCCTCGGCAAACTCCCAAATACCTTATAGATCAATTCCGATTTCGGAAAAACAATCACCCAGGCGGTTAAAAAAATACACATAAAGTCAGTATAAAAACTCTGATGCTCTTGGTACCATTGTTCGACTTTTCCTTTGAAAGGAAGCATTTTGCAACAAGAATGAACGGTGCTCCGCAATTGCCTTTTTTTGAACTAGCGTTTCTTGCCCGCTTCGGAGCAAGGGTTTATTAAAGTGTTAGTATTTTAAAGTGTAAAGTTTAAAGCTCCTATTAACGGTTAAACCTATAAAACTTTTAAAGGCTAAGAAAATTTGATATGAGCCACTAAATCATTAAAATATTGGAAGGACCAGATGTGTAAGTCGTCTTGATTTGTGACAAACTGTCTAATATCGAATCTAGCTTTTTCAACATCCAAGTTTTGAATCCTATTTAACATTAAATTTTGGAAATCTTTTACTGAAATACTCTTCTTACTTGTTTTAATATGACCAGAGTTTAATCCTCGATCTGTAAGTTCGTCCAATCTAAGTTGAACACCTTTCTTTATATACCATTCCAAGTCATACCAATCTCTTCCTTTTACTCGACTTTTCCATTCTCTAAAAAGTACTGCATGCATTTTACCTGCAAATAAGGATTCTACAGTCATGCAAGAAACATAGAAAGTATAAGGCTTAGTCAATAACAATTGCTCTGTGTTAAACTTCAAAGGTGGGGTTTTGTCTATCTCAATTTTTATTTTAATATTAGGAAAGTTGGTTGCCTTTCTATATTTTTCATCTAGCGTAATAAGGCCCCAAACTGTATTTTCTTTTAAGAATGCGGACTCAATAGGTGAAATACTTTTCCTTTGTTTTAATGTAATATCAACATCCAGGCCCAATAAAGCAAATTCATCTTTTATTCCTTCAAAAAAAGGTATTAATGAAAAATTTTCATCTACATAATTCAATGAAAAATCAAGGTCTTCAGAGTATCTATCCAACTTATGAAAAATCCTCAAAGCTGTTCCACCATAAAATGTGGCATGTTTAAAAAAGCCACTGCTTAATAAGACTGTACAATATTTTTACTTGCCGCTTTTTTTCCCCAATTATACATAATCTTTCTAATAAAAGTAGATCCAATTGCTCCAATCTATCGATGTCAAATCTTAAATCATCTTCAAGATAAGTCAACAAATCATTCTTGCCCGAAAACGACAAATAAGGGGGTATTTACAAGATGATCATACAAAGCTTTTGTAGGGTTTGCAACGATACAAAAGGTGCTTTTCTCAACTTCAAATTGCATGATGCCTAAATGAAATAATTCTCTTGGTATCGACGAATAATTAAAATAACCCACCTCCGTTTTTATTTCTTTGCCTCTTTTTATTACACAGGATTGAATTGTTGTGGATTTATCTGCTATCCACCCAAAATAGGACAAAACAGATAAACCGGTAACATAGGAAGGACCATAAAGGTGATTAGCAATATGAAAAAGGGAATAAGAGCTACCAGTATTCAGATACCAGCCTCTAATCAAAGACGTAAGTTCTCCTTTTGATTTTAAATATTTTATTTTTTGCTCTGGATGACTTACCTATGAATAAAGATCTATGAGCACATTATGAGGAATTGGATTAATTAAATTCATTTTATTACTTAATAATGCAAATATAAGTATATTTATTTTACTTTATATTACAATAATTGGTAAATAAAAAATTTATTTACCAATTTATGATTTAATAAGTATTTTTTTTCTACTTTAATATACAAATTATAGTATTATCAACAAAATAATATTACACAAAAAAACTTAAGACCAACGTCTAAAGTCTAAAAGGTAGCCACGAAGGCACCAGGACACGAAGGATCACGAAGATGTATTCTCAAGTGGGTTCGGCTCCTTCGACTATCGCGATTGCGCTCAGCCACCAACTATCAATATATAAAGACTAAAGACCAAGGACTAAAAGGTAGCCACGAAGGCACCAAGACACGAAGGATCACGAAGATGTATTCTCAAGTGGCTTCAGCTCCTTCTCCTATTGCGAATGCGCTCAGCCACCAACTATCAATATATAAAGACTAAAGACCAAAGACTAAAAGGTAGCCACGAAGCACCAAGACACGAAGGATCACGAAGATGTATTCTCAAGTGGCTTCAGCTCCTTCTCCTATTGCGAATGCGCTCAGCCACCAACTATCAATTTATAAAGACCAAAGTGCCTGACTACTGTAATGGAACCTGTCTGTTGAAATGCAACTTGTCTGCTGAAATGCAGTGTAAGCAAATGTAGGAAGATGTATTCCGATATTATATCATAATTTAGAAATATATTTTTAGAATATCCTTTGTAAATATAATTCTCTCCTCATTTAACGCTAATTTGCGAATATCTGCATCAGTCAAAAACACTCCATGAGCATAGGACTTTGTATGAACAACATCATGACCCAGCTATAGAAAAATATTGACAAGTTTTGGGGTCAACTGTGTATCAATTAGCCATTTATACTTTTTAATCAAAATATTATCAGGCTGCGACAATGGGTACAACAGATTGTGGATTACTTAACTTAGCGGCATAAACCAAGGCAGCCTTGATATCTTCTTCTTCTAAAAAATCATAATCCTCAAGTATCTCATCAGTTTTCATGCCTGAGGCCAGTAATTCTAGCAATTGAGTAACGGTAAATCTCATATTTCTTATTGTGGGCTTACCATTACAGATTTCATTATTGATTGTTATTCTTTCTAAATATTCATTGTTCATGATATTTCATTTATTGGTCAAAACAATACAATTTACATCAAAGTTCCTTTTAAATTGAAACATATCTTCTCATGTCAAGACAGTCCTTTACATAAGTCCCGCGTTGTCCACAGTCTCAGTCTGTTCCAAGCCTGAAAAGTCTGCTCGATACAGGGCAGATAAGTATGACTTTAGGACTTTTATCACATGGTCTATGACCGCTGTGTTTTACCCATCCCAACCCTTCCCTTAAAAGGGAAGGACTTTCATGCTCAGTAATTGATTGGATTTTAGCCTAACGAATGTATGCATTATTTTACCCATCTACGTTGTCCAAAGTCTTGGACTTTAGGACTTTTATCAAACGGTCTATGACCGACGTATGTAAAAAACACTTCGTTTCATCATTGGGGCTTGCTGACAAGACTGCGGCAATGAAACCTGACTGCTGTAATGGAACTTGTCTGCTGAAATGAAACTTGTCTTTATTGGCCTTACATTCTTTGAATGTAACCTTTACGTACAGTTACATTCGGAGAATGTAATGCCATTAATGTAATGTTTTTTTGAGTGCTTTTCATTGGCAGTACATTCTTTGATTGGAACCTTTCAATGCATAAATTATATCAAAGTTCTATGAATAGTAAATCTTACAATCCTGTGTCAATAAAATCCTTGAAATGACTTTATTCCTTACCTGAAATGTTGGGTATGGAGAGAGGGATTATTAGATCAATACTGAATTGCTGATGCGCTAAAACTGCACAGGTTTGTGGATTTGTCATGTGACTATCTACCACATACATATGTGCTTTAAACAACACTCATGGAAAATTATAACTTTCTAACTCTTAAATTTTTTCCTGTCAAAACCATAAATTTGGGATTATCCAAATGACTATAGTTCGAAATTATCTCTAAAAACACTTTTTCTATTTGACTATAAATAGGTTTATCATACCTAATTAGTAATACCGACACACCTTGAAATCCATGTGAAAAAACCAAATTTCCAAAATCTTTATCTTCTGTGATCAGCAAAGCTTTGTTTTGAAGTGCTATTAAAATAACTTCTTCGTCAGAAACACCAAAAAAATTGTCTCTGATGGATATATAATCAATACCAAACTTCTTTGATAGCTGAATCCAATACTCTTCAATATTTTCATCAAAAAGTATCAAACCAACTCAACAATTTGTTCATCAGCAATGAGATTTGCTGTATATTCAAAACAAGCTTGAATCTGATGCAAATTTATATGTGGATAACTGGATAAAACCTGCTCTATGGAGTAACCACTTGCCAATTTTCTCATAATTAATTCAACGGAAATTCGTGTTCCTTTGATTATAGGTTTTCCAAGTAAAATTTTAGGGTCTCTAGTGATCATGACGTACAAATTAATCTTGTAATGCATTTATAAATTCAAACTTATAAACAAATTTATTCCTGATATAGTTCCCCATTCTATGTCTAACCCAAGCCTGACAAGTCTTCCCGATACTGTGCAGATAAATTGGAATCGTGGACTATTATCTAACGGTCCATGACCACCGTATGTAAAAAGACTCCATTACATCATTGGGGCTTTTTGACTAGACTACCGTAATGGAACCTATCTTTATTGGCATGGCATTCTCTGAATGCAACATAGTCGTTACAAGAACCAAAAGGACATATAAAAAAAAAAAAAAAAAAAGCCCCCCCCCCAAAACCCCCCCCGCCCTTTAAATGCAATTTATTTGTTACAAGAATACAATATTTGGACTCCGTAAGCTCATTATGTTTTCAAAAGTAAAAAACAAGTATGTACTTCATTCGTCATTTGGCACTCAAAACTGCCCCGCTGGCCCATCTCCTTTAAATTCTAATTTACTATGGACAAGCTATCGTTTTCCTAATTCGTCAATAGCTCTAAAAACTGATCTAAGTTCATTAAGACAACTTTAGGAAAATTAATTTTTTCCAAAACATCAAAATGTTTATCATTTGTGACTAAAAAATTGGCATTTCCTGAGATATATGCATCTACAAATTTATTATCATCCTTGTCAATTTCTATTAAATTCCAATTGAATTTTACTTCTGTTTGAAGTACGTAATTTGAGTTTAATAAAGCTTCTCCTATATTATTCGCAATAGAGTAACTATTTGTTTTCCTTTCAATTATTTCTATATATTCATTAAGAATGTCGTTACTTATTACCAGTTCCAATTTACCACTTAATATAGCATCGAAAACAGGTCTGTACTTAGATTTAGTTGGGATAGATACTATCAACACATTAGTGTCAAGAATAACCCTAATTGCTTTATCTATCACTTCTCAAGTGTTCATATGCCCAATTTTCCATAGTTTCTTGATTCCAATGATTTTCTTCCCACAATTTATCCATTTCAGAAGTAGCTTTCGAAGCGAAATAATTACTTAGAAGGGATTTTATTTCTTCCAGCTGATTATCTGGCACTTCAAAATGAAATGATTTTAATAATTGCATTTGAAGATTTGACAAAGGCTTAGTAGTGACCAAGACAATTTAATTTAAACATTCGAAACAATATTTTTGATAAGAAAGTTCCTTTAAATAAAA
>JADKCF010000040.1 GCA_016714765.1 Saprospiraceae bacterium
TGTTTGCCATAATCAGCCCGTTTATTTTGCAAAATATCATCGTTGATACGTTTCCCAATCTGCCAAAACAGTAGTGTCAGGACACTATTGGCTTGCGTCGCTATGTGTCGTTTGCTTTGTTCTATCAATAGACTGATGTCACTTAGCAAATCCTTATTTTCCTTACTATTTATCAATTCATTCATACCTCAATCCCTTTAACTGCTTCTGAATCTCCACCTCCAAAACCCTAGACTCTCCAAAGATCTGATCCAGATTGGCCCGGAAACCTGCCATCTTTGCGTCAAACTCAGCCGCCGTGATATCCACATACTCGATCTTCACATCGAAGTACTGTCCTGCACTGAAGCTGTAGTTTTTCTCTCGGATATCATCATAACTCACCACTACACTAAAATCTTCCACAGCCTGATGTGCATTGAAGGTATGGATGATGCGATCTTCTTCTTCCGGACGTAAGGTCTTTTGGTTTTGCCATCCTTGACCGTCACACCGAGTTTGGACGCATCCATGAGCACGATATCGCCCCTTAGTATTGGCCCTATCCATAAACAAGATAGACACATTCGTACCCGTCGTCGCAAAGATATTGCTCGGCATACTCACCACTCCACGCAGCATTTTTTCTTCTACCATACGCTCTCTGATCTTGCGCTCTATGCCACTCTGAGCCGTGATAAATCCCGTAGGCACCACCACAGCGGCACGTCCTTTGGCAGTCATCAGATGCATGATGTGCTGAATAAACATCGGATATATGGCCATACCATCAGGCTTAGCCTTGGGTACATTGGGCGTTCCTGCAAAAACCGTTCGTGGTTTTCTTTACTTTTCGGATCTTCCACATAATCACTAAAGTCGAGTTTAAAGGCGGATTGGACACAATAAAGTCAAACTTTTTGAGCTTGCCATCTCTATCCCTATGATACGGATCGAGCAGCGTATTGCCCTTGATCACATTGGGTATAGAGTGGACCAGATTATTGAGTATCAGATTGAGCCGCAGCAGATTGGACGATTTTTGAGAGATGTCCTGACTGTAGATCGTACATTTGTCTTCACCGATGGCATGTGCCAGGTTCATCAGCAAGGTACCCGATCCACCCGATGGGTCATAACAAGTGACATTGTGCACAGATTCCGTGACCAGACAAGCTGCCATGATCTTAGCCACCGCATGTGGTGTAAAATATTCGGCATACTTGCCACCACTATTGGTATTGTAATCCTTGATCAGATACTCAAATATCGTCGCAAAAAAATCAAACTTCTCCTTAAATATCTCTTCAAAACTAAAGTTGACCAGTTTATTGATGATGGCTCGGCAGAATTCATCCCTTTTGTCCGTCACATACTTACTGATGTTTTCGAAAAGCATGATCTTCTCGCCACCATCCGTCTTCACAGAGAAAATATCATTATTGACCCCTGGCAATATCTAGCAATGTATGATCAAACAACTCAGCAAACCGTGCCTGATTCTGATTTTTTTCAAACAGATAGGATATATAATGTTCCGGCTGCAATCGAGCCGTACTTTCACTCAACTGCATGAGTACCATCTCATAATCAGATGGCCCATAAGCTTTGAGCGCTGTCTCCCATTGATCTGCCTGTGCTATGTTTTTGTCTATCTGCTTGACCTCATAAGCAAACTTATCATTGAGAAATTTGTACAAAAACACCTGAGTGATGATTTTAAACTCATTACCGTCATTGCCGAGACCATAATTGGCACATACCGATTTGAGATCATCGATAAGGTTCTTGGTCTTTTTTTCAAAATCTATGGTTGGATTCATTTATTTATTTTTGGCAGTTTGCCATGTTTTAAGTTAAATTTTTTAAAAAAAAACTAAAATTTATGTACAATATTCAATATTCAAGTTCCAAGCTTAAAACCCGAAGCGTCACCCCCTTCCATTTTAAGGATGACTGAATGTTGCTTGCAAAATTGTGATACGAAATCACAATTTAATGAAGGAACCACAAACAACGGCTTGTGGCTACGAACTTACCTAAAACCTAAGCCACTCTCCCATGAAACTCATTCATATACTCCTTGACAATGATTTGATTGATGGTTTGCGACCTTGCGGCATCTAGTGGTAACTCATGTTTGTTTTTCAGCCACTGATCACCAGTCTTATATCATCTTCTCTACAAAACTTTCGTTTTCGAGTATATGGGCGTTCTGTCTGATTTGTTCATCTATTTCTTTTTTAAGACTTTTCAGTGCATCAAAAAGTTTGCTCTCTCGATCTGTCAATGGATCTTTTTCCATCAGTCGTTTATGGATACGAGCATACTTGGAATCCTGATCATATTTAGCTTTGAGCAATTGGTTTTTACGCTCGAGTTCTTTGGCTTTTTCATACACCAATTCGAGTGCTTTGATGTTTTCCTGCATTTCTTCGCTGGTGATTTCACTCAGATTTTTTTCTTAAACATCCTTTCCAGCTCCTCTCTTAGTGTGAAAAACGGGATCATTCGGGTCGAAATTACCACCTAATGTTGAGAAAATCCTTCTGCATTTGTGGTATCATATTGAAAAAGCACATCCTGGATATGCTGTATATCCTGATCTATTTCTACTTTAGTTTTGAATAATTGGGAATAATGTTCTGCTTCACTGCCGAGCTCACGTTGCAATTCGTCAAAATAATCCCTATTTGTCTTGTCAAATTCACTTTTAGCAACATATTGTACACAAAGAGCAAATCTATTTTACCGTGTTTAAAATCTTCTATCAAATCTTCGCGTTCCAGCTTTGATCCTGCATCATGTAGTATAAGTGCCGCTGAGGTCACCTTGTTTTGGTTTGCAATTTTAGCTCTATATGGTCCTATCGGATCCGCTGCTATATTTGATACTTCATCTTTGTCAGATAGAATTGCATACGTATGATCAAATATTTCTTTAAGTTTTTCAGCCTGCTCTGATGAATCACAGATCACCATGGCCCGATATTCTGATCACCAGTTGTTAGCCTGAATTTTTCAAAATCACTTACGATATATTCCAAGATTGGTTCTTACGAACTTCGCATCTGCATATATTTCTTTGCGATTGCTTTGGCCCTTTATGACATTGAATTCATCTATTATTTTCTTAAGTTCAAAATGATATTTTGTTTCGATCTCTTCCCTGATCAATCGCAAAGTGTATCCATCAGCAATAGATGCATTGTAATAATACTTGTGGATGTAATCGCCAAACAAGGCCCTGGAGTTATATTCATCACCGAGCAAAGGAGTTCCTGTCAAGCCAATCTTGATGGCATTGGTATCAGATTCTTTAAGATTAGCCAGAAAGCTTCCTTTGGGATTGTAGCTGCGATGTACCTCGTCCAGAAAATATATACGCTGCACATTTATGTTGTAATCCTTTTTGGAAGCCACATCAGGATCATTCCTCAAATTTATGGAATATTCACCACCGTGACCCCAGGTTTGCCTGAACTATTATGTATCACTGTGGTCATTTTCAAGTCTTTACAAATGCTTCTTTGGATTGAATCTTATGAACCACCAATCCACGACTATTAAATCTTTTGATGCTTGTACCAACAAATCCAAACGATCTACTATGAATAAAAGTTCAGGCACAATGCCTCTATTCCTAAAATAATGGGTAAGATATTTGACATTATAATAAGCTAATGCTGCTTTGCCACTGCTCTGTGTGTGCCAGATGATGCCATTTTTCACACCTTCATTCAGCTTATTTTCTATGGCTTTGGTAGGAAGAGCCGTGGATACCGTATGATGTGTTTTTTTCCAATCCATTTTCGCCTTTCACGTATGCCAATCCATATCGTATCATAAAGGAAAGACGCTTCTTCTGGAACAATGAATTGAATATCTTATGGGTAGGACTTTCCGGATTTTTATTGGTAATAAACTCAGGAGAATGTTTAATGCTTATGAGATTATTATCAGCAAGTATGTTGCTTTCTGTTTCATCAGAGAGCTGTTCTCAGTAGGTAGATAAATCAAAAATGGATACTTCCTGAAAAATTAAACTTAACTTTGCCATACGCGGTGGTGGTATAAAATGCGCTCTTGCAATGGTTGTAAACCTTCATCATCATACGGCATATTATTAGAAAACACCATCATCTGAGTCAGATTGACAAACTTCCTAAACTTCTTATTTCGAAATCTAGACTCCATCCTTTTGTATTCCGCTTGAATACCATCAAGATTATTGGGCTTTTTGACTTCTATGAATACCAAAGGCAATCCATTGATCAGTATAGTGATATCCGGTCTAAATTCTTCATCACCATTGATACAGGGCAATTCTGTGACTACTTGTAATTTATTGTTACTGAAATCGTCAAAATCAATAATCTTTGGACCAGTTTCAGCGGTAAGCATCTCATAAAAACTTTTGCCCAAATCTTCATTGTCCAACGACAGGGTAAGTTTATCATACAGTAATTTAATCTCTCCAGTTTCCATTTCCGGATTAAGAGCATGAATACTTTCAGAAAAATGGATGTAAATATATGGTGTTCAGCATCCCAGGTTGCCTTACCTAAAGACAACACTCAAAAACCCAACTTGCATAAGTGCAAAATTGCAGGGAGTTTCACTCTGGAATCTTCATTAAAAGCCATGCTTGGTTGATATTTTTTAAAATCACAATTACACAGTCAATTTCACTTAAAAAACACCTGTGTTTCCTTTCATTGGCAAATATAAAAAATTTTCTCTTTTGAGCAAACTGATATATAAATAATCCTTTTTATTGCCATCCTCCGGCACACTGCCTTCCTTCATTCATTCTGTTTGCAACATTTCACGATGTTCCCATTTCGCTGCACTCCATTCACTCATACAGTCAGAGAGCCTCGGTGGCTGATCGTGTTATACTGAGCCTGTCGAAGTACCGAGAAGCAGAGTCGAAGTCCCCGCAGCATGCCTGTGAAGCCCGTAGCGGCTTCAAGTATCTCCGTCACTCCATTTCACTCAGGCTATACAATTTTCTTTTCGCAAGCAGCCATGATTTTTATTGGCCTTAATGGGCCTCCAAATTCATTTGGAGCATAAAAAAACCTGTAAATTCATTTGCCGGAATCCCATCATGGCCACGCCTGCTCCATTCCATACCTCCTAATCGTTCCATTAGTTGGCTGAGCGCAGAGCATCGGAGTCGAAGCCCGTTCCTACTATACCCATGCTTTTCAGCTCTGCTCTTTCCTCGCCCCACCATGCTCCACTTCATACTGCGGCTACGCTAAACTTATTTGTCGGGTGCTTGCTCCATTTGCATTTCGCTGCGTTCACCCTTTTACAGGTAAAGCGGCATACTGTCTCAGCCATAGACCATCCTGGCTCTGCCACTGACTTTGCTCATATCGTACAGCTGTTCAGAGTGTGCCTAACTTTTATCCCACCCATATACACACAGTCCAGCTGTCCGCTATCTCCGGCTCAACACTTCAGTGGCAGAGACGCAGTTACAGAGTATAAGCCATATAGCCCAGTACCGTAGCTTGCAGCTACTATATGCCACATATCTCCACCTTGCAGGTAGTATATAATGTCATATTTCTGGTCATTATGGCTCATATACTCTGTAGTACTGTGCTCCGGGATGGCGGCTATGGCTGGCAGTATTTCCGGTGCTTCCTGTGCCTGGTACAGCATGCCCACTCCCGCAATGCTATCTCAAGCATCCTGGATCATTCACCGCACCTCCTTTTTATTTGTTTTGTGGCAGCCATGAGGGTGCATCTGCTGGCATAGCCGCTTGGAGTCAGATCATACCCACCACCAACACACATCAAGTTCCAAAATCAACTCTCAACCTTCTAAACATTCTCCACCTTCTAAACCTTAACCTTAATCTCAACCTTAATCTCCCCTTCTGTCTCCAGACTACTCCTATGCTCAGCAGATGCACCGCTGCCACTGTGAATTCTTACTTTATAGTTTGGCTCCTTCCAGGAGCCTGTTTTCTAAGGCATATTCAAGGCTGAGGGCTCTTTTACCTGTTTTTTAATGTGTTTTTTGGGAGGAAAGCCACTTTATTTTAGAAAACCATTTATATTTGTCCTTGGAAAATAAGCTTCTGAAAGTAATGGCTATTTTCTTAATGATTCTATGCATAGAATGGTTTTGTTGAATTTAGTTGCGTGATTTTGAAAAGTAAAGTCAATGTAGTAATCTTTAATTTTTTTAATAAATAAATTTATGAAAAAGTGTTTTGTAAAAAACTTTAGTATTAGGCCTATTGCTAATATTACAGATATCTGTTTTAAGTGCCCAGTGGACAAAAATTGATGACCAGTCACTTGACCTACGTACAATATTAAGTAATAATTTTGACACAGGAATCATAATTGGTTGGTCGAGTAAGCTGGGAAATGTCATTAGTAGAGATGAAGGTGTTTCTTTCCAAAAATTTAAATCATCTATTTCGCCTTACTCATATTACATTGATAAAGATACAATTTATGTTGGTGGTTACTACAACAAAGTCGAGTACACTACAGACTATGGATTAACATTTAAAGATATTACCACTTCAGAAATTAAAGATAAGGGAGTTAAATGTTTTGCAAAATATGATAACAATACACTACTTGTCGGAACTATAAGAAATGGTATTTATGCATACAATAAATCAACAGGAACTTGGTTGAACATTGGTCATAAAGGACAAGAAATTAGTTCTATACTTGTTAAAGATAATTTCATATTTGCTGCTGTCGAATACCAAGACGTTTCGAAGTCAAATGATTTTGGAAAAACTTGGACAAATGTTATATACACTAACAATAATCCTGCTACCAATTTAATTAATTATAAAGGTAATATAATAATGTCTACTATTGGGACAGGCATAAATATCTTTTGATAATGGGGCTAATTGGAAGCCTTTAGACTCTGGGGTATCGGGAGTACCTTATACTGGTAATAATTTAGTATTATCTAAAGATCTTAAACACTTATTTATGGTTGGTTATGGTGAAGGTGTTTATTATTTTAATAATGAATTAAATAAATGGGAAGATATAAATAAGGATTTACCTTTAAGTAAAAGAGGAGAAGATATTGCAATTTCAGGAAATAAAATATTTGTTGACGTATTTCCAGTCCAATTTGACAACACATCTTTTATATATTCATTAAATATTAGTGACAAAATATCATCCTTGACCGATGGATCAGCAAATTCTGATAAAATTAAAGTTTTTCCAAACCCATCATCTAGTACCTTAAATATTACACTATCATCACAAAATATTGATGCAATATTTTATATTTATGATAGCGATTTTAGGTTAATAAAGAATTTCAAATCTGATAACTCAAATTTTATTCCTTTGGATATTTCATCTTTTAAACAAGGTACTTATTTAATACAAACTGTATTAAATCAAAAATCCTATTATAATACTTTTGTCAAAATCTAATTTGCTTTTTAATTACAAGTTTTACACTATTGATTTATTTATAAATAATTCAAGAATTCATATTAGATGGTTACAAGATAAACCGATCAGCAAAGATATGCGCACCTTATTTTGTAAAGATCGGTGCCTACGGTTTTGGCCAAAAATATATATACACCTCCATCTTAGGTATATATTTTAGTCCAAAAATCTTGACAAAAACGCCCCACTGATTATTTGCTGCTTATCGGTTTTTATTTATGATAATCCATGTTTTGGGGGCACCAGTCACCCGAAAAACGCAACTAGTATCAAGTATCACAAGTATCAAATGTATGTGAAAAAAACTTGATGATACCTTGATACCTGTAGAAATTTTCTATTAAGCTACCAACACTCAAAGTTCAAAATTACTCAACTCCATATCAAATGATCCCCCAATCAAATGATCACCAATAAATAGCTGCAGTTGTAAACCCGCCCGCTTTTCTACCACACAAAACAGATACAAAGTTAGCTACGGGAACTGAAACGTGTATGGTCCACTACGTTCTCCACCATACACTTATTCATTCCCTCACGCTGTCAGGTATCCGTTAGTATGGTCGAGTTGGCTGTACACTTAGTTTTTCATTTTATATCTTACTTATTATGACATATTTATCAGATACCGTTTCAGTTTTTGAGACCGGCTCACTATTTATGACATCTACAGTATTCGGAGCTACTTGTGAGCATCGGCCTTTTGCATCATTTATTCACAGTTGTGTAGCACGACACCAGTCCGGAGATTGGGGCGATTGCTGCACGGATGATGCTGCCCTTAATGATGCTGCCCTGCAGGATGGTGGCAGGCTCTTTTCTGTATATCATATACCTGCAGGTCTTTATGGTTTGGAGAGTAAGCTCTGGATCATCACAGAGCATGACCGGTCTGCCACCACGGTGCTCTTTCCATCAGAGTATTGAGGCTGGCGCTTTCATAGCCTTGGTCTCTGACCAGGGCTATTTTATTCATCTTATTTTTTCACTTCTTAAATTTTTACTTATGAGAGCACCATTAGCATTTCCTTCACTTCCATTTGATCCGGGTACCATCATTTTTAGTCAGGGTATCAGATGCGCTTTGGTTTGATCCACAGATTTACGTCCATTTTAGATCATGTGCTTGAGTGTCACATTGCCACAGATTTTGGCATTGTTACCAGAGCCATGAGATTTGATAATGTTTTGGCTGCATTACTGGAGACTGGCCAGCTCACATCCAGATATTGCCTCCATCATCATATTTGTCATCCAGAGACCGGTATCATTATTACTACACATCTGGATGAGCATACCACTACTATCAGGTTTGCCGGTGAGCAGGAGTAGTATATTTTGATAGCCTTGGTCTTTGACCAGGGCTATTTTTTTAAAGGTTGCATCATAATGGCATTGCAATTTCTAATTGCAAATATCCATCGGTCAATGCATCTTCATCAAAATTCACCGAATCTTTGAAATAATTGATTAAATTTGTTGCGCTTTTAGAAAATTAGTTGAAATAGTTTTAAATAGTGGCCAATTAGTCTGTACTTTATTAAATGTAAAATAATCTTTATCAAAAAAAAATTGAAAAAATGTCAAAACTCAATCTTTCCAAAAAATATATACTTTTCTTATTTTTTTCCTTATTCTTAAATACACGAATTTTTACCCAGACCCATTGGGTTGCCGCAAGGCAAATTGATCAAGGCCCACTGCAATTTATAAAACCAGACGGCAAATTAGCATTTACATTATCAGCGCAAGAAAAACCGCAACTTTTAGAAACGATTGATCCTTTTGGGATTGGTAATTTTAACACAGTCGATTTTAGTGGTGGTGTTATCATTGTTATCAATAGTGGAAAGGCTTATTTTATAAATCAAAAAGGCAAAAAGGTCTCGGATATCGGTGATAATATTAGATTTGCTACACCGTTAATAAATGGTTTTTTTATGGTTCACAGAAATGTAAATGGTGGAACTGTAATAAAATATTATGACCAGCAAGGAAAAATTGCTTTTGGTGGAAAAGAGTATTGGGAAGCCACGACATTTGAAAATGGGAAAGCTGCAGTGCAGGAATATAACCCAAAGGAAAACTGGAACGAACAAACAAGCGACTTTCAAATTATTGATTCTAAAGGAAAATCCCTTACAAATATTTCCAAAACTCTTTATCCGAATAAAATAAGAAATATGGGACATAAAAGTTTTGGTTTAATCCCTTTTTATACGATAGACAACCAGACTATACATTTTGATTTTGAAACCTTTAAAATTGAAACAAATTATAGAGAGAATTTTCCCAAAGATTCATCTATAATGAATAAATTAAAAATATTGGCAGATAAGAAGGGAACCATTTTAAATTTAGAGCCTATTGAAAAATTTTGCTCTAGAACTGGCATTTCAACAGATTCCATTAAATATGGCAATTTAATTTTGGGTAAAAATTATGGTTATTTAATCCAAACTAAAAAAACTGATATGACGATAAAAACACCTAGTCAAAGACTTAATGAGATTAATCCAAGAATTGAAATATTCAGTATTGATGGCATTTCTATTTTAAATCCAGATGAAGAATATAAAGGGTATGAAAACGAGTACTTAACCACCTCATTTAAAAAGAATGCTGAGACTTTTTATAGATTTAGAAATATAGAAACTATGGAAATTATTGGTGAAACCAACACATATCCATACTATATACAAGATGGATATTTTGTTTATGGTAAAAAACCTGGAATTTTGAATACCACAGCTCCACCTGTCAAAAATGGTAAAGGAATTGACATTTGGCCAAGAAGTGGCATTCCGAATTTGAAGGTTACAACAATTGAAGACATATTAAAAAACCCAGACCAAGTTATTTAAATAAAATTAACGTCAATCGAAAATGAGATACAAAATATTGAATTGCCATCTTTGCCCGAAGTTTATGAAATTCACATATATGACAGCATTTGAGTGACATATCTCCAATAATTGATAGGTGTCCAAAATTGGCTAGAATATACGTATCAAATTGCCCAAATCTTAAAACAGTTATTTCATCTAATTTAAAATCAAATATAAATTATTTCTTTTTATCTGATTGCCCGGAAGTTGAAAAATCAATTGAAAAAATCATAAGTTTATCACCAAAACTCAAAACAGTAAGGGGTGATTTCAAACAAGAATTAATTAAAAAGTATCCTCATATAACTTTTGAAGAAATTCCACAAATTGTTAGAAAGAATTGATAATTATTAAATCTACCCATCATTCAATCACCAAAATCCAAACCCATGGCGCCACCCCTTCTTTTTCAAGAGAAGGGGACGGGGATGAGTATAATCTCCACACCAGCAAATTAACACATCATGACATTAAACAAAAAAAGGCCCCGAACCAGCGTCCGGAGCCTAACCCATGCAAACAACCAAAACTCTATTTCTTACTCATCTTCCGGATCATGGCCGTCATTTTTCTCCTTCCCTTGTAACGGAAGGCCGGGAAGGGTTTTCTCACCTGGCCAAAATTTATGCAATCCCTTCGATACTCCAAAACTCACCATCGCACCCACACATGCCAAGACAGCAGTCTTGAGTATATCACTCCCATCAACAATACCAATGAATGCAATCACAGTACCACCAAGCGTTCCCACGGCCTGATCACTATGATGAATTCCCATCCCCATCATTACCTCCTTCTTTTGATTCGCCGATCGCATCATCAGCGATGTTAGTAATCTGACTTACAGCTGTGGCCACGCCACCGGCAGTGACCAGGTACCCACCCACGGTCACGACAACTGCAGGAAGCGATACAGGAGCTGTGAGCAACACCGTTCCCACACCTGCCATGATCAACCCAATATTTCGCAGCACCTTAAAAAACTTGGGCGTCGGCGCCTTTATCCTATCTAAGATCTTACTCATGATTTTGAACTTTTTGAAATTTTAATAACATGCTCTCTATCCCCACTCCTCCTCAAATTCTCGATGATATACCCAAGCGCCAGCATCGAATGCTGACCCTTCCCATTCCCTCCCGAAGCAAACACCGGAGCTATACAGCCCCGGAGTTCCTTCAGAGCATCATTGGCCACATGTACCAGGATACCTGATCTGCCTTTCACTCCATTTATCTGCAGGCACTCACCGAATTTCGGGTGTTGAATGATGGCCACTGGATACACTCCCTCCGGCACACACGATATATTTCTCTCATTATTGGCCCATCTCAATTCGATACTCCGACACAGCAATACACCTTTGATAAGTATCAACCCATCCGTCCAGGTATCCCGATACAACCTTTGAAGCTCAATTACCATCTCAAATCTTTTTAAAAAATTACACCAGCCTAAATCTCAAAGACTTACCCGACATTACATCAATCACTGCAAGTGAGTTATATCCACCATTCTTCAGAGAATACTGGCTACCATTCACTTCCTGATAAAATTCAATCTGAAGGGTAAACACGTGAATACCGGTGGCCAATGCGGGTGCAGCAGCATGAGTCAAATTGATATTGGACGGAGTGCTATTGATAGGTAGGTTCACAGCATTGCTGATAACCGTCTCAAACTCACCAGTTTCAAAATCAACTTTAGACCAGCCTCCTTTTACAGTCACATGAGTAGAACCAGGGGCAGCTACTATGTCCATATTGGGTACCAATCCGGTAATATCCAATGCACCGGTAGTAGTGTTCAGCGTATAAGACTTGAACAGAATACCACTCAGTATGGCACGATTATTAAAATTGAACCCTTTCAGTACTGCCTTTCCTTCAGGCAAATCAAATCCTTCATGCACATGTCTCTCCCCTCGATCATTGGCAGCATCCAGATTTTTCACATCCGTCATCAATCGGGTGAGTCTGGACACCACACGATTGTCACTGGCTGTCATCATGAGATTTCTTACTGCTGTTCTAAGCAGCTTTCCTGCACCAGCGGACATACCAAACTCCGCATTGTTTTCTCGTGTTCGTTGAAACGTAGGATCGCTGTTGATCCTGTCCGCCGACACGCCGCCTTTGGTCCTTACCAGGAATCCATCAGCACTTTTGTAAAATGAAAGGTCATCGAGCTTCCCCACAACCTTCAGCAAACCACCTTGTCTTGCCATAACTTTTCTATTTTAATTTGTGAAACAATACCCCAAAAGTAGGGTCAATATTTTTTCCATCAAATACTTAGACAAGCCCCTGAATCATAATGAGTAATAAATGATATTTATCTTCCATTTTTTTCATATACCTTTGTCATAGAATTTTGCGTTTTATATATCAAAGCTGTGTTTTTTATGATCTAATTTTCATAAAAAACTACCCATTTTCAAACCCACTCTATGTACATTTTTTTCGTGTAGGATACTCCATAGCATCCCTATGGATAAGCCATAGATACCTTATGACAGCCCTATGAAAAGGTTTGTCCTTTTTTTGATCAAATTAGAGTCTAAAATGAATGGTTTTTCTAAAGTTATAATTTATCCAAAAGATGTCGCCCTTATCACAGGTAAGAGCTACCGGTCATCCTGGCAGTTGCTCAAAAAAATCCACAAGCATTACAATAAACAAAGACACCAGGTAGTGACAGTCCAGGAGTTTTGTGAGTATATGGGGATTAGCGAAGAAGCCATAGAAAATCGCTTCAATTGATTGCCTATTATCTGCCAAATAATTTTTCTAACAGTAGCTTTTTTTTATTCCGGATTGAATCCATTAATGATATGGAAAATTTAGCCGGTTCTTTCCTCTGTAAAATATCATGTGTTGCAGAATGTATATCAGGTACATCCACATTCCATAATCTTCCTAAATTTTCATTTATTTCTTCCAGTGTTGTATTGCCATCATTAAAGCATTTGTTAAGATGAAAACCATTGACCATTTCTGCAAAGTCTGCTTTTGACTTTGTCCATTTTAATAAAGGTGTATCATTGATCTTTTCTTCAATACTCCTGCCATCTTTAAAATCGATATACTTTTCAAGCATTTCATACGCTTTTATGACGGCAAAGATATCCTTTTTGTTTGAACTTCTATTAAAGTATTCCTGATCGTTACAAGTTTCTTTTATTCTGTAATAGCTAATGTATTTTATGATTTCTTTTGAATTAGCCTTTAAAGTATCTCGACACTCTTTATAGTAACTTTCATCCCCAAAAGGCTTGTTTGACTCCAAATACAATAGCCGTTCATAGTATATACAATAAGACGTGAAAGCTGGCTTATACAATTTGTAATATTGCACTTCGTCATCACCTTTTTCAAATGTATAATCGTTTTCTAATACTGATAAATGCTCTAGTAAACGCCTGGCTTCTGAAAACCTATACCTAATTGTATCAAAATTCATTCTTGAGATATGTGGCAACTCCTGACATTTGCCATCAAACTCATTGATAATATATTGTAGCTTTTCCAACAGCATATTACATTGATCATTCTCTGGTTAAATTTTGCAAACCTATATTAATCCACCTATTAAAACGTAAAACGATACTTCAATGTACCTCAGTATTAAAGTTAAATATTTTAACATTTTTCTGTAAAATTGTTAAAAAAAAGCAGCCTATTTCTAGTGCTGCTTTTTTTAATCCAACATATCATTTCAAATAGCTATTCAGCCTTTTTAATATTGTCTTTTTTAGACGAAAAGAGCTTTTCACTGAGTTTATCCATTTCTTCACCAACCCTACTTTCGACAATTTTACCATAAATTTGGGTCGTTTTGATGCTTTTATGGCCCAACATTTTACTGGTAGCTTCTATACTAACACCATTGGACAATAGTACGGTAGTGGCAAATGTGTGCCTTGCGATGTGGGTTGTCAACGGCTTTTTTATATCACATATATCAGCCAGCTCTTTGAGATACGCATTGAGCTTTTGATTACTCTTCATTGGTAAAATCCTATTCTTGTTTACACACAGCGGGTGATCTTTGTACTTTTCTATGATCTCTAAAGCAGGCTCCAGCAGCGGTACATTACTTACGTTCTCATTTTTCTGCCTGGAAGTATAAATCCAGCTTTTGCCATTGATACCTACCACGATGTGATCAGGAGTCAGTAAAAATGCGTCTTTGTAGGCATATCCCGTATAGCAACAGAAAATAAAGCAATCCCTGACTTCTTCTAATCTCTTAATGGAAATATGTTTTTCTTTAAGTTTTGTAAGTTCTTCATTCGTCAAACATTCTTTGTTGGATTCTTTTGTATGAACTTTATAACCTGACAAAACATTTTTATCAATATACTCATAAGTTACTCCATAATCCATAACCCGGTTAAGATATTGTATAAATTTAATCAGAGTATTTTGGTGGAGATTTGCATTCACTTTTAAAAAATATTCATACTCCAGAGCAAATGAAAATTTGATTTTGGAAAGTACAATATCATCCTGATCAAATTTTTCCTTGATAAACTCCTTTAATCGTTTTTTGTACAAAAAATACCTTCTGTAAGTTATTTTCCCTATTTCGATACCTACAAGCCCGGAGTAGTAATTATTGTGTAAATCACATAATTCTAAAAGCGTTTTACTTTTCCTGACTGATGTTTCGTCTTTCCCTAATATTGTATCTCTAAGTTCATATACTGTAACATCTTCCTGGGTCAATTTTAATGAATGATAAATTTGCAATGTGTCTACTTTCATCATATCTAAATGATGATTCAAAGTTACAGCTTTTTTGGTGGCACCTTTCATTTTTCCCATTTGACTATCCCATTGGTCAATTTCAATCTTTTCTCCGGTACCAATGTAAGCTCTTCGCCCTTCCAAATAGAGCTGCATTATAATTGGTGATGCACCAGTTTTCTTTTTATCCGATCTCAGGATAAATGAAATTTTAAGAATTTCTAACTTTTTCATTTGTATTGCATGGTTTTATAACGTGAAAAAATAATTCCGTGTTGCCATGCAGCGGCAAAAAACAAAAAATAAAGAAGATGTCAAAAATTAACCTAAATCATTTATAATCAAAACACTAAACATTTGCGACAGGCTTTTTAGAATCATTGCAGTTGTCGCAAATCTGTCGCAAATCGTTAGGTTTTAACTTGATTGTCGCATATGTGTCGCATATAATTTAGATCAAAAAAGCTTAAATTAGCAAAGTTTTAATTCATAACTCCCTGAAAAACAATTGCCAAACAAGAAATTGATCTTATTTGGCAATGTATTTGGTGACCTCAGGAGGATTCGAACCCCCAACCCTCAGAGCCGAAATCTGATATTCTATCCAGTTGAACTATGAGGCCATTTTAAAAATGAATGCAAAGGTACACTTCTTACAATATAGTTAAATAATTTTTACGAATAAATCTTCTTCCACTGCTGGATTTGAGTTTTATTTCTTTTTCTCTGGCAAGAACTGCTGATTCCATATGTTCAACATGCACCATTTCCCACGGTACAAAAGCTTTAGTAGATTTATTTTGACCTGCATTATGCTCCTTGAGCCTATGTGTAATATTTTGGGTCATACCGATGTAAATTCGATCATGCAACCAAAATACACATCCATCACTGCACCACCAGCTGCACACTCTTTATGATCTGGCCTTTGTGCGAGATGGAGAGTACATATATGCCTGATGATAAAGGTGATATATCCCAGATCATGTTTTGGTGTCGCTCGGACACTGATTGACTCAAAGCGATCCTGCCTTGTGCATCGTATATCGAGTACATCATGTCTGATTGCTCACCTTGATTGATGATGATCTGATCAGTGGCGGGATTTGGATATATGGTAATATTTGGTAT
>JADKCF010000041.1 GCA_016714765.1 Saprospiraceae bacterium
GAAGGTGATTTATTGACATCATTTGAAACCATAGAAACAGATGATATCTTGGCAAGTATCGATATCACCACCGCAAATACAGAAGTCATTACCGAACAATTGGCAGAAATATTGATCAAGATTAATAGTGGAAAAGGGACGACACTGGGCAGGCTACTGCACGATTAAGCAATGGCAGAAACGATCAATAAAACGATTAATAACCTTAATAGTGGTACCCAAGGACTCAATGAAAATATGGTGGCTGCCAAGGGTTCATTTTTATTAAAAGGTTACTACAAGAAAAAGAAAAATTACCGAAGAAGCCATGAAAAAAAAGATGAAGGAATCATCCAAAAAATCTGAAAAGAAAAAATAATAAGGAAGTGGTAGTCCTTTACTGTAACATAGTGGGTACAACAGAACACCATATTTTTTAGAATTATTTCAGGTTTATTAGTAATGTAATATGCTTATTCCAATAGAATGCATGATTATCGTCATAAATAGATCATAAATACGATCTTTTCATTCAAATACAGATAATAGAATAAAATTAAGTAAATGGATGTAGGTATAAAAATTTCCCCCATATTTTACAAATGCCCATGACATATCTTGCAATGCCTGTTTAACAAAGAGCTAAGTATGCTTTGTTTGCAGGCATTTTTGGATGTAACATATTTATAGCTTGATGGTCAAAGGAATGTTGCAATTACAATATATAATTATGTAATGCTTAGTATCTCAAAAGAATGACATTTGTAATGTGAAAATTCATTCACAATATCAATCAAATTATAATGAGTAAGGACAAAAGGTCAAAAGAATCAAAAAAATCCCGGCAGATAAGACTTCAGGATAAATTAAAGCTGTGTCATCTTACAAAAACGAGGCAAGGTCTCCTCCAAAAGCAGTGTTGTGGATTACTTTTCATCCTAAGCTAACAGATAAGACTAAAACAAGCATAACTTTAAAAGGATTTCGGGCAAATGCGTGTAATGCATTTGCTATTTAATAAAAATTATAAGAGAAAGACTAAATCATTGATCGTACCGCACATTGATATATTTTGTGATATTGGTAGTGACACATTTTAGCATTTTGGTATTACATTTAAACCAAACATTATGATCCAAGTCATCAAACATAGTGTAATCCTGGAAAAAACAAATTTTGAATTTGAGAATGAAGGTGTTTTAAATCCTGCAGCCATCCTTCATGAAAATCAGATACATTTATTTTACAGAGCAGTACGATTAGGAAATCACTCTACCATTGGTCATTGTATCCTGGACTCACCGCTCAACATAGTTCTTAGAATGAATGAACCGATGATGTCCCCTGACCATGAATACGAATCCAAAGGTTTAGAAGACCCTCGTATCGTAAAAATAGACAATACATTTTATCTTACATACACTGCTTATAATGGTACTAATGCACTAGGTGCAGTGGCTACTTCTTTAGATTTGAAAACTGGGACAAGAAAGGTATTATTGTACCCCAGATTACTTATGAGACTTTTAAGCACCTTGCTGAATCCAAAAAGCCGATCAATGAAAAATACTTACGCTACAATGAACATATACGCAGTATAGAACAGTCTCAGGATGAGGTATTGATGTGGGACAAAAATCTTATATTTTTTCCAAGAAAAATTCAAGGCAAATTGTGTTTTTTGCATCGAATCAAACCCGATATACAGATATTAATAGCCATTGACCAATTGGCTGACTTAACCAAAGATTTTTGGCATAATTATCTTATAAACTTTGAGGACCATATAGTATTGACTCCTGTTTACGATCATGAAGTGAGCTATATTGGTGGCGGTTGTCCTCCTATAGAGATTGATGCAGGGTGGCTCATTATTTATCATGGTGTACACGATTCAACAAAGGGTTATGTATATTCAGCCTGCGCTGCATTGCTTGATTTGGAGCATCCACAAAAAGAAATAGCAAGATTGCCTTACCCTTTGTTTTTTCCTGAATACAAATGGGAACTTAAAGGTGAGGTAAATAATGTTTGCTTTCCTACAGGAGCAGTTGTTATCAACGAAATGCTATACATTTATTACGGGGCAGCTGACGAACGTATTGCTTGTGCTTCAGTCAATGTACATTTACTAATCAAAGAACTTTTATTAAACAAAGAATAATATGATCACCAAAAGTGAAGCCTTATACCAGCAGCCTGAGTTAAAACTTATTTCGAAACAAAGCAGCATGGTCAAAAAAACATTCCTACCCGAAGCAAAACCTGATCTGCTTACAGAAGTGCTGTTTATTACGTCATTTCCTCCCAGAGAATGTGGTATTGCTACCTATACTCAGGATCTTATTCAAGCTATCGAAAAAGTTTTGGATCTACCTTTAAAATAAGTATTTGTGCTTTAGACACAGCAAATGAAGTACACGTATATCCTGATCAAGTCAAGTATAGACTTCATACAGACGACAAAGCTTCATTTAGTAAATTAGCTTCTGATATAAATGGAAATATTAATATTAGATTGGTCATATTGCAACATGAGTTCGGACTTTTTGGTGACAATGGAGCCGAATTGATTAATCTTATGAATGTGATCAATAAACCTTTGATGCTTGTTTTTCACACCGTACTTCCAGAAGCCAATGAAGATATCAAAAGACTTGTTTGAGATATGTCAAAGGTCGCTGATTCATTGATAGTTATGACACAATCGTCTACCAATATTTTGATTAAAGACTATAATATTAAGAAATCTAAAATACGTGTGATTCCCCATGGAACACACTTGGTTAAACATGTAGATAGAGACATTCTAAAAGTTAAATATGGTTTGCAAGGAAAAAGTATTTTGTCCACCTTCGGGTTTTTAGGATCAGGTAAAAGTATTGAAACTACTTTAGACGCATTACCTTCCATCATCAGTGTTGTACCTGAAACTATGTTTTTGATTATAGGCAAAACACACCCTTCTACTATTAAAAGAGAAGGGGAGATTTATAGAGATTTCTTAAAAGCAAAAGTAGATAAACTCCATTTAAATGATCATGTTATATTGTCAATGCATTTTTGCCATTAGGAGAGCTGTTGGAGTACTTACAACTTACTGACATCTATCTTTTTACTTCCAAAGATCCCAATCAAGCAGTAAGCGGGACTTTTGCATATGCTATCAGTTGTGGTTGTCCTATCATCTCTACACCAATACCACATGCCAGGGAAGTGCTTAAAAATGATGCTGGTATTATCATTGATTTTTTGAATCCACAGCAGCTTTCGAATGCTGTTATTTACTTATTAAAAGATGAGGACTATAGGAGTGAATTAAGTATGAATGGGCTACACCGAATGGCTTCCACTGCATGGGAAAATTCTGCAATTGCGCATGCCAATCTTATGAAGTCTGTAGTTCATGACACATTTAAATTGAAGTATGAAGTTCCGTCAATAAACCTGTCTCATATCAAAAAAATGACGACAGATATCGGGATTATACAATTTAGCAGGATAAATATTCCGGACAAAACCACAGGCTATACATTGGATGATAATGCCCGTGCTTTAGTGGCTTTATGTCAGCGTTATACTTTTGGTAGAGATGAAGAAGATATTAAACTCATCCGCATTTATACCAATTTTATTATGCGTTGTTTTCAAAAAGATGGAAATTTTCTCAATTATATTGATATAGATCTTCAATTTACCTCACAAAATCAAGAGACAAATCTAGAAGATTCCAACGGCAGGGCCATCTGGGCTCTAGGTTTTTTGCTTTCCAAAGCAAACATCCTGCCTAAGGATATCGTAAATAAAGCAATTATTGTTTTTGATAAAGCGCTCGAAAACGCAAAAAATATATATTCCACAAGAGCTATGTCTTTTATAATCAAAGGACTTTATTTTGCTAATCTTTATGAGAATAAGACTTCTTATACTCAATTAATCAATATCCTGGGTCAAAGATTATTGCGTATGTACTTACACGAATCTGAAAGCAATTGGCAATGGTATGAATCCTATCTTACTTATGGTAATAGTATCATACCTGAAGCATTACTATGTGCATTTTTATCTACAGGAAATAAATCTTTTAAAGATACAGCCGAATCTTCATTTGATTTTTTATTGTCCAAAACGTTTAATTGTAACCAGATGCAGGTGATATCCAATCAAACATGGATGCATCGCGGCAAGGAAGTGGTAACTTCCGCTTCAGGCGGCGAACAGCCTATAGATGTAGCCTATACCATTATGGCACTTAAGAGATTTAGTGATGTTTTTATTAACAAAAACTATAGCGATAAAATGAAGCATGCCTTTAATTGGTTTTTGGGCGACAATCATCTCCAACAAATCATATACAACCCTTGTACTGGAGGGTGTTATGACGGTCTTGAAGAGCACAATGTCAATCTCAATCAAGGAGCAGAATCAACCGTCAGCTACTTAATGGCAAGGATGGCTATGGAAGGAGTGTATTAGGAGCCTATCTGGCTGCACTGATAGCCGCCAGCCATCATCTGAAATGGGCGCTAGTCATTGGCTTCTTCGCTTTAAGGTGGCATTGTGAGCGTGGTTATGTTGCCATCTCCCTTGTGGTTCACTGTGCTGGATCTGGTCGTCGCTTATACACCGATGGCTTATCTGGGATGATACTGGCTGGAAGCAAAAAGTAGGGAATCAGTAATTTTGGCAGTAAACTTAAAACTTTCATCCCAAAACATCCTGATAATCAAAGTCTGTAGAACAAATGTAAGCCAAAGGAAGGCAATACATACTCTAATATACCAAAGTCAAAATGGATATTCCATCCCTGAACAGGCCTGGGCTTTAAAACAGTTTTTTCTTCAAAAAGGCGAAAGGTTAGCCCGGCATCAATAGCAAAACCTAAGGATTTTGAGAGGTTAAATTCTCTTCCTATCCTGGTACCCAGAACTCAGGTCTTAAATAATTCGTATTCATTCTTTTCCTTAATATAACTAAAACTCCATCTGCTGTACCAAACCTTCCTTGCCGATAAATCTGATAACCGCCCAAAATGATAAAAATAATCCCCGGTCAGCGAAAAAACAGAATGACCTCCATACCCAATGCTACCTCCGATTTGCGATTGGTGAAATGCGTACAATCCTCCTATGTTTAATAACTCCGGGAAACCAGCGCCTGCTTTTACATTGATTTTGCCTTGTGCCGGTAAATTGAGTATACAAAAAAACAAGATACCCATCGTAAGGACGAACAATCTGAACGATATATTTTTCATGATGATAATCTGTTTAAGTCATTATAAAAACCCTTTCATACAAAATTACATTGATCCAACATTATTTCAAATGAGGCTGATCATAGAACAGCAAAAAATGAGATAATAATCATTCTGTCGATCTATGCAGACAGCCATTTTATGGCGAAATGGGCCCTTCAGATGTGACGTGAATCATTCCATTAAGTGATTAAAATCACATTTATTGTATGTATAAAACATATATTTTTGTTAGGAAACATATGCCTGTCTAAAAAGGCATTGTAACCCGCAATGTGCTTATGGTTCTTCATATTATCCTTTCTCTCACTACTTTGCGGATATATCATATATCTGGGATGGGAGATGTAGTGCCATCTTTGGGGTTTTGTTCACCATCATCAACCATTATGGTATTTCCTGCGTCATAATCTCGGGGATAAGATACATCTGCCGGAGTGGATGATGTTTCCTCCACCAAGGGCTTTGGGCTTTTGGTTTATCTATGTTTGTGAGGGGATTTGGTATTCAGGACCTCCTACCTTTGGGTACATAGGGTTGGTCATTAGTTTGGTTTTAGTGGTGTTTTGGGAAGTATTTCAAAGTTTGGGATTCATTTCAGGTACGTTTTGCTGGGTAGATGTATTGGTAGGAATTTGTGGGGTAGGAGTTGGTTTTATTCTATTTACTTTTAAAAAATTTATATCATGAAAAAGTATTTATTTAAAATCGTTTTTTCATTTATAGCAGTTGCAAGTTTTATATTCATTGCTTTAGGATATTATCAAGAGAAAAAATCATCTGAATATCTTAGGAATGGAATTTATAAAGTAAGAAGGTGGACAGAAGGATTGAAGAAGATAAATTTGATACTTAACCATTGGAAAATTAGATGAAGATATGGTCATTGGCATGGTCCGGCAATTACTGAAAAAATCACTACATAAGTGGCAATGAGATAAAAGAAGGCAACATATGTTCACGGTTATCTTCATGGGAAAGTGAAATTAAAAGAAATGATGAACTAATTGGTATTGATTGTTACAACATGGGAAATATGTTTCCCTGAAGGGAATGTTGTTTCAAATATTGCTGGGTCAAGGTCTGGCTTAACTGCTTTCGAAATTCTGGAAGAAAAATGTCCATGGTATACATTTGACAATTTGCTACCAAAGTCAAATTGTCAGAGATTCATTGAATTGTTTATGACCCCATAGAGAAAAACTCAATACCTTCACGCTTGATGGATCCAACTTCGATAGGTATTATAATGAAGTAATCGGATCTGATAGTATTATCATTCCTTTCAGCAACATATCCAACTGGTATCAATTGTCAGGCAGGTTTGCTTCTGGTGAAAGTGATGCCAGAAACTTTGGGTTCCGCAGGGCAGTGATAGAGCGGTATACCGGAACGAAAATACCTGTTGCCGATATCATACAAACCAAATACCCTTACTTCAGAAATAAGATTGAAAATCAATACAGTATAATTCCGGCTGACTTCAGTACATTCTGCCAGGAATTTGATGGCAAGATGGATACAAAAATCAATATTCCTGTCAGTGATCCGTTTTTTATAGATAGCCTGGATAGCTGGATGGGACAGATATTTACAGAATATTTGGATGATGACAATAATCTGATTTTTCTTAAAATGAAGGCATTTTTGTCTCAGCCTGTCCAATCCCGTCACCGTTATGACCTGTCTGCCCAGCAGCTTATTTCCGACCTTTCAGAAAGAAAACTGACCGATACCATTGCCGTCTATGAAGCTATTTTGACCCAACTATTTACAGATGTGCTGGCAGTAGATGCAGTAAAATTATCGATCAGGGAAGCTTGTCTCACCAATAAGAATGTACCACTGCCGCCTGAAATAGTGACCAATATTCTTGGTCAAAATACCGAAGGTATCAGGGTAAGAGGATGGATCATATTTGATGGCAATGCTGCTATTACCAAGTCCGGAATCGTCTGGGACACCGTCTATCATCCTGAACTCACCCCGAATATTATTAATACGGGCAATGATTTGATTTTAATGTATTTATCGGTGGCTTGATACCTGGAAAAAATATTTTTGAGATCTTACGCTATCAATTCAACCGGGCTGGTTTATGGTAATACATTGGAGTTTACAGCAGGAGAAGTTAGCAGCACTAAGGACAATACAGGTGTAAGCTGGAAGATATACCCAAATCCGGCCGATGATCAGATTAATATCACTTTCGGAGAGGCCTTACCTTCAGCAGAAATCACTTTATACTCCATGAATGGTTATCAGATTTACCATAGAAGTTATAATAGTGTTTCTGAAATATTAATCAATTCATGTGACTGGCCATCAGGAACCTATACCATAGTATTAAATGGCGCTAAAACCAAACAAACCAAACAAATCATCATACAACGATAAGGGTATATTTATAAAAATCTGCTTTAAGTTCATTTGGAAATATTGGGCCTGCAATACGGTATCAATAGTAGAAACCGGATTTAATAAATATCTAAATCTTTAAAATGAAAACTTTGGGATTTTTAAAAGAGAATACAAAATGCTGCCTGATAGATTGGTAGAAATAGTTGCCGCTGCTAGGTATACATTCGGTCTTCTGAGGATTCTATTCAAAACCTGGACTAAAAACAGCATTAATGGTGGATTACAATAGCATAAATATGGAAGGCAAACTGCCAAGACAAGAACACGAGAAAACAGGGATAATCCATATGTGAATCCGCAACAGCAAAAACAAGGAAATTGCGATGTACAGTATAAAAGTGGCGCCAATGAACCGGAACAGTATACGATTGATGTGAAAAGTAATTTTGGTAAACTCAATTTTCCTTATCAAATTTATCAGGTCAAAGATAGTATCATATTTATTACAGTGGCTCAAAGTGTTTGATTCAGGTTGTGTAGGAAGCAACGGTTCCAAATCCTCACACTAAATGGCAGTTCCAGCATTTTTACCATTATTGAAGATCCAAAATGTGATGGTGATTCATCAAACACAAATTGGGAATTACCTTTAGGTTGTCCGACAAATTAAAAAATTCATTTATTGACAACGATTGTATGTCATTTTTTACTATTTTTTAAATAAGTATGGCCTGCTGAAATTCTTATAATTTATTGAAATGGCATAATTTTAATAAGAAGATTCATCGCTGATGGTTAAAAAGCCTGGTTGAGTATATGACTCATTCTGCAAATACTCATCTCCTCTCCTGCGATGAGGGATGTTTTCACTGTGCACTGCACCTCTGTCTATAAAGTGAAAGAGGGGAAGTTCATAGCCGACACTTCTTTTGTAAACATTTTTGATTGTCTGTTCGCTCATTTCATCTACAGGAAATCCACTACTAATCAGTGCATTGTACATATCGTCCAGGTATGCTAATGCTTTTGGATAGATTCTGATTACTTTTTGATCAGAAAAATCCTCGACGGGATACCCTAATTCAGACAATTCGGATCTTATTTGCTTTATACTTACTTTTTTTATCTCCAATTTCAATTATTTTAAAGAAGTAAGATAGCTGTTTTTCAGCAGATTACAAAATATTTGAGGCAATAATTTGTCCATTATTTTTGTATTTTCAGAAATAAGTAATTTTTCAGACCCGCGATTTCCTGCAGGTATTTTGGGATTCATTTACATTATAATCGGCGTGATTTATTATCTCCCTGTAAATTTTTTATATAAGTATTCTCTATAGATAAAGCAAGGGTAACTTTGGGATTGTCAATTTGGAGTTTTTGTATTAAATTTGCTCATTCGAATGATAATAACGATTTTTCAGACCCAAAAAAAGCAGAACAATACAGCAATCATATGGATAATGAAATAATAAGTAAATCAATACCTGCCCTGATGCTTCTCATCTTAGGGATGCTGGAAGCCCTGGGAGGATTGTACCTGGACGACAGGCGTACAAAAAATGACTGGACGATAGAATTGGTTAGCCTGTTCACTTTGCCGACTCTGGTCCAGCCAGCGATTTTTGTTCTAACCATTTGGACTGGTAAAAACTGGTTTCCTCAATACGAAGATTATTTAATAAATTTGGCCATAGGATGGCAGGTAATGGCGTTTTTGATATTGGATGATATGACACAGTATTGGTGGCATAGATTTTCGCATTCTAATCGAATGATGTGGAAATTGCACAGACCACATCATGTGGTAGAAGAGATGGGCGTACTTGTAACTTACAGGAATGCTATACTATATTACGCTTTGATGCCCGGAATATGGCTATCTGCTTGCTTAATATTTTTAGGATGGGCTATGTATATCTATTCTATCTGCCTGTCAAGCTGGTCGTTATCCTAATGGCGCATAGTGAAACAAAATGGGACAGGTTTTTATATAAATACAAATTCCTGCACCCGGTAGCGTGGGTGGTAGAGAGAGTAATTTCTACACCGAGCACACATTTTG
>JADKCF010000042.1 GCA_016714765.1 Saprospiraceae bacterium
ACTGCTGCACTAGCTCTTCCTGATGTAATGGTCTGGTACATGTAACATAGCCAAGCTTATCTCCGCCAGTGGTACTTCTGCCGATATGGCAACAGGCTCACTCCTGAACGCGATTCCTGACCTTTTGGTAATCCCCTTCTTCCTGTTGAGGTCACAAATCACAGATCCTACGCCTCATCCAGAGGACTCTACCTCAACTTCATGATAGGCTCCAAGCAATACAGGTTACACTTTTAGATGCTTCCTTAAATCATGCCTTGGCACACAATTCGAACGCTAATGGTTTGAGTCCACCGCGTGCGTCTGTCCGTCATATAGCCAACACTTTCGTACTATCTGTAATTATCACGGCCAGTATACCATTGTCCATCATAGATGTAAATCCTTTTGATGGATACGAAAGTATTCTTTTGGTACTGATCACTCCGAAAATATCGACATTTGACAAACTGAAGTTTGTTTTGCCTGACTTCTTGAAGTCTTCCAGATTCAGGAATTTTTCCATCAGGCCGGTCCCAGTTCGAAGGACATCTGTGCAAATAATCGATCCACCTGATTATGCTAAGACAATCTTTCAGTATGTTCTACACTGGCTGTCGGTGCTTCTTTATAATTTACCGCCAGAACTCTTGATGACCTCTACCTTAAATTCTCTTCTCAGTCGGTCTACTATGATCTCCAGGTGAAGGCTCACCCCATTCCGCTGAAGTAATAGGTCTGATTGGTCTCTTCGTCATATTTTACTCTGAATGTAGGATCTTCTTCAGAAAACATTTAAAGCCATACCAGGATTTGTCGGTCTTTCTGGTTTTTGGCTCTATCAGCAATCCGATTGCGAACTCTAAGAATACCATACTTTCAAGTACTATAGGGTGTTTTTCATCACTACAATCTTATCTCCTGTCCTGATATCCTTAAATCCTACACCTGCTGCTATATCTCCGCTACTCTGTCGTGCTTTGTTTGTTTATTGGCATGCATCTGATACAGACGGGATATTCTTTCTTGTGATATTTGATCTGGTATTCAATACAGAACTTTCACGTAGAACACCTGAATATATACTCTCATGAAGCCAAGTCTACCTACTAAGGGTATGTGGCGATTTTTAAGCCAATGCTGCAAACGGCTCAGTTACGGATGGTTTTCTTATTTCCTCTTTTTCTGTCTTAGGATTGACACCTGTGATACCTTCTACGTCAAGCGGGCAAGGCAAAAATGCACATACTGCATCCAGTACAGCCTGTACTCCTTTGTTTTTGCGATATTAGTGATCAGGTCTACAGCTCCTTTGAATTTTTCTTCTGCTCCGATCGGAACCTGAAGCGGAATAGCATTGGCGCCTAATTTTTCTTTGATATCATTGACCACATTAAAGAAATCAGCACCTGATCTGTCCATTTTATTGACAAATGCGATACTAGGCACACGGTATCTTTCGGCAAGCCTCCAGTTGGTTTCAGACTGTGGCTCTACACCGTCTACTGCGCTGAACAATACAAGACCGTCCCAAGTACCTCTCAATCATCTGTTTTACTTCCACCGTAAAGTCTACGTGTCCGGGAGTATCTATGATATTGAAGTGGTATTGTTTAGTATCTGCTATAGATTGACCCTGGTGGTTGGGTAATTCCAGTTACAGGTAGTCGCAGCGGAAGTAATGGTAATACCTCTCTCCTGCTCCTCCTCCATCCAGTCCATGGTGGTAGCACCATCGTGTACTTCACCGATTTTGTGACTGATACCAGTGTAATACAGAATACGTTCTGTAGTGGTCGTCTTTCTGCATCTATGTGTGCAGCAATACCTATATTTCGGGTATATTTAAAGATCTTTTGCCATGATATATGGATTTATACCTTATTTTCTTTAAGTAATTAATAATATCTAAAAACGGAAAAAATTGTGCTTTGAAGTGTGCGAAAGCTCTGTTGACTCCAGCCATTCTATGCGTATCTTCTCTTCTTTTCACTGTGCACCTTCCTTTGCTCGCTGCAAATCAACTCAGCTGACAGTTTTTTCTGCCATTCCCCTTTACCACTCCGGGCTCTGGAAAATCTGATAACCCACTTCATACCTATAAAGTCTTCTCCGATGGTCTGATTTCTGTAGGTATCTGGAAAGTGGCACCACCTATACACTTTGCTTCTGACTTCTACCGCAGGCATGACATTCTCAATGCTTTTTCCATATTTCATGGATTTTCATTGGTTCTGCTTTCGATTTTGTCCATAGCATCGTAGAATATAGTATAAGAAACACTTTTCTTACCTTCCCACATCATGTTATTCACAAATTGAGTAACCATAGGATCTCCGAAACGCGGATCCGGTGCTATTACTCTCTTTTTTGGCTTTCTTTTTCTCATCTTTCGATAAGGTATTATGATCCCTAAACGATTATTATTTTTTGGAGCTTTAGCACCGTACTTAGAGCGGCTCTGTAGTCTCTTAGCCACACCAGCTGTATCGAGGGCACTTCTTACTATGGTATATCTTACACCCAGCAAGTCCTTTACCGCTCACTTACTCTCACGAGTACGATAAGTGCTCCTGCAGTTGTGACCTTCACCGGGATATAGGCGATCTTCGATACCATTGGTCATTCTTACTTTTGCTACTTTTCTAAGGGCTGAGTTTGGCTTCTTAGGTGTAGTGGTGTACACTCTGGTACAAACTCCTCTTTTCTGAGGACATGAATCAAGCGCTCTTGACTTGCTCGCCATGACCACTTTTTCTCTACCCTTTCTTACTAACTGATTAATAGTTGGCATATATGAAAATTTAATAAAATATTGATTTTTAATGAAGAATTATACTCCTTCTTCAAAAAGAGATATAAGGTATTATTATTTTATTTACAGTGTATAGATTTTTTTAAATAATTTTTTAATAAAATGCTGGAAATTTAGTACGTTCCAACATTATAACCATTTATGTATTCGTATTTTGTTTAATAAATTATGTCATATATATGTTTTTTATGTATAGGGCCATGGGATGTAGAGTTTTTTTTGTGATTTACGGCCCATTATGTAAGCGAGACTGTCTGAGACCTTTGTATTTTAGCGTATGACCAGATACTGCGGATACTATTCTCTGACCATGACCATCCGTGACCGATATGATGTACATTCCGGCATGAACGGCGATAAAATCAGTTCTATGATGTTTTGACCGCTGACCAGCTCACCGGGTGTGCTGCATGACTGATCTACCGTGTATATCTATGACCTCCACAGCATAAGTCTGGCTGGCCCTGACGACATTCATCCCGCAAAACGCTTGCCACTGCCGGATTGGGGTATATGTCCATCGTCCTCTCATCAGTACTGAGGTCATCAGCATGGCTCAGCACCAATGTCTCACATGCCTGGTCTATATTGTTGCAGTAGGCTCTCGATACCAGCGAGCAATCCAGCACAAAGGGGTTGTGTTTGCCTCCCTGATACACTGCTATCTTCTGGTTTCTTTTCCATTCTCTTGCATCTACGGGATCGAGATTGTGCCAGTCGCAGAGTGTGGATTTCATGGTCAGAAAAAAATTGGGGTCTTCCGCATCTGCCTGTTCTCTGTACATGGTGTAAAAGTAAAACAGGGACCTGGCTATATTGCCTTTGACAGACTCCCTGGGCTCAAATCTAGCCGGCACGTACTCTGAGTACAAGTCTCTCCCCGCAGGAGGCGGAGTGGATCTTTCTGTCGTTTTGTAATACCATATCGTGGTCTGGCTGTCAGCTATATCGCTCATAGGAAAGTCGCCCCTGTCAGAGTTGGTTTTGATGCGGCTGGGGTAGAGATGATGCATGTCGCTCTGTGCAGTACCTGTCCCCCTTTGCCCTGAGGCCAGGTATGTTCTGTGTTGATACCGTGGAGATGCCACCCCAGATATACCGCTTCGGTGGCATCAGAGCCGGAGAGGGATATAGTTTCATGCCGGTATAGATACACTCCGAGAGAATCGTTGACAGCATCTATTTTGCCAAATAAGGTATCCCGGGCCACACTATAGTCAAGGACTGTATTTGTCTTGTAAGCTGTGCGCACCTCAGTAAGCAGGGACGCACCTGTCAGGTCTGGAAAAACATTGATCTGATCTGTCTGTGCATAAGATATGCCTGACGCCCAAAAGAACAGGATTATTATAGCTGAATATTTTCTCAATACTGTATGATTTGCGGGCAAAGGTAAACATAAAATACGATCCATACAAAGAGGATTACTCGCATCCTGGATTATACCGGAATAATTTTATACTTTATCAAACCTGTTATCTGATACTGGACATATATGTCACGGCAAGGTATGTGACGATTGGCGTTTTTACGTCAAATCGGAAGCATAAACAAGACTTCCTGCTGATGACTGTGTCATCTTTTACTGCTAAATTACCCTCAAAAAGCCGGCGAAAAACCCAATTTCGGAAAATTTAACAATTATTTCATATAAAAACGAATATCTAATTTGTTATGAATCAAAATTTTATTGTATTTTTGTGGTTCGGCTTATTGATTATGAAATAGGCCAATAATTTTTTTCAATCATATCAGGATATTTTTTACATAGTATATTTTACAATCTTTCATTAACTAAATATTACCAATCATGAGAAATTTTTTTACATTTGTTTTATTTACACTACTTTCTTTTTTGTGCGTAAGTCAAGATTGTCCTTATATCACTGGCGCGATGATCAATGCTTGCGGTATGACAACTATGGATGAAGGTAATAATGAGTTTGTTGCCTTTAACACTGGAGGAAATGGATTATCGATAAACAATTTTCGATTTTCTTACCACAACTCATCTCCTCCCCCTTTTAATACCAGCGCAACCCTTTATATCAATGGTGGAGCATCAGGGACTATTAACAAGTAACCCTGGAATTTCACTAACAGGATGTAGTTCCATTAATGTCGTGACTGATGTGACCCAGGTTATACCAGCTGGAGCTAATGTGGTAATGATGTATAGTAGTACTAATTTGACTACATTTGATTTATCAAATCAATGCAGCGGGGGAGCAGTCTATGTAATATTTATCAATACAGTCAATACAGCTGCTGCTGATGGTTGGTCGGCAATGGGCAATTTTGCAAATAATCCTGCAAGTGGAAGTCTTAGATATTTAGGTATCACAAATACTGCGTCACCTTGCAATGGGGCTAATAATATTGTTAGTTATCAAGGTACAGCAGTTCAAAGCTGGGGTAGCAATGCAGATGGAAACGCTGTCCTTTGGGATGCAAGCGGTAATCCTACCTATGAATGGAGGTTGTAGTGCAATAGCAATGCCAGTGGAAATGATATTATTTGAAGTAGTAAAAAAGGAAACAATCTCTATCCTTTCCTTCTCCACCGCATCAGAAACCAACAACGACTACTTCACCATCGAAAGATCAGGTGATGGTAAGTCTTACGATGAGATTGGTACAATAGACGGTGCAGGCAACAGCAGCAAAGAGATATCTTACGAATTTGTAGATGAAAAACCATTGGCTGGTATCAATTACTACCGCATCAAGCAGACCGACTTTGATGGCAGGTTTTCCTATTCAGAAATAAGATCGGTAAGGTTTAAAGGATTGAACAATGTGAATGTCACGCCACGTACTACTGAAGGACAGATCAATATCACTACTGACCTGGAGGCTTACACCATAGACATACACAATGCTGCCGGACAGGTGGTAAAAACATTCCCAGCCATGGGTCTGGATCAGACCATCTCTATAGAGTCCCTCGTAGCAGGTGTCTACTACATCAGAATCAACAGTGGCACTGAGTCAGAGACACTCAGAGTCATAAAGTTATAAACACGGACCTCTACCGTCAGAGGTACCCGAATATTTTATAAAAAGGCAGTCACCCGGTGGATGGCTGTTTTTTTTTATTACCAGGCAATATTATTTGTCAAAATACTGTTATATTGCTTTGATTTTACTTTCTTAACCCATCAAATAGTAATAAACTATGCAAAAACATTTTAATTTCCCCATTATTGTTGGTTTGCTGGCCTTTTTATTGCCCATTAGTATGTCCTCTCAGGACTTGCCTCCAGGCATCACCAAAGGTGCATCCGTAGAAGGAATCACTGAGTACCAACTCAAAAACGGACTTAAAGTCCTGCTATTTCCTGATCCCTCCAAGCCTACCATCACCGTCAATATTACTTACATGGTCGGTTCGCGGCATGAAGGATACGGTGAGACAGGCATGGCACATCTGCTGGAGCACCTGGTATTCAAAGGTACACCACGCCACCCCAATATCCCTCAGGAACTGACGGAGCATGGTGCCAGACCCAATGGTACCACATGGTATGACAGGACCAATTACTTCGAAACTTTTAATGCCACAGAAGAAAATCTCAAATGGGCACTGGACCTGGAAGCAGACAGAATGATCAACAGCTATATAGCCAAAAAAGACCTCGACAGTGAGTTTTCGGTAGTGAGAAATGAATTCGAATCGGGCGAAAACGATCCGTCAGGTGTCCTCATGGAAAGAGTACTCAGCACAGCTTATCTGTGGCACAACTACGGCAACAGCACCATAGGTGCCCGTGCGGACATAGAAAATGTGCCTATCGAAAGATTGCAGGCATTTTACAGAAAGTATTACCAGCCAGATAATGCCATACTGACTGTGACCGGGAAGTTTGACCCCGCCAAAACATTAAAACTCATAGATGGATATTATTCTTCCATTCCCAGACCGGAAAGAAAACTCGAAATTACCTACACCAAAGAGCCTACGCAGGATGGTGAGAGAGTGGTCACACTCAAGCGAACAGGTGATGTGCAGGTAGTGAGTTGCAGCTATCACACTGCCCCAGGTTCGCACAAGGATTATGCAGCGATCGCAGTCATAGACGAAATCATCAGTAATGAACCATCAGGCAGACTCTACAAATCACTCGTAGAATCCAAAAAAGCATCCTATATCTGGAGTTTTGCCCCAAGTCTGAAAGAGTCCGGATTTATTTACATCAATGCTACCCTGCGCAAGGAAGACAATCTGGAGGAAGCGAGAAATATCATGATGGCTACACTGGATAGCCTCAAAATAAACCAACCCACCAAAGAAGAGCTGGAGAGAGCCAAAGGACGACTGCTCAAACAGTGGGAACTGGGATTCAATGCATCAGACAGAGTGGGTATGAATATCAGTGAGTACATCGCACAAGGCGACTGGAGACTCTACTTCCTATATCGCGATGGAATAGAAAAAGTAACGCTGGAGGATGTCGTCACCGCTGCTGCCAAGTATTTCAAGCCATCCAACAGGACCACAGGTATCTTTATACCGGAAGAAAAACCTGATAGAGTAGAAGTTCCATCAGCCCCTGATGTAGCCACGCTGGTCGGTACCTACAAAGGGAAGGAACTGATCGCACAGGGAGAAGAGTTCGATCCATCATTCGAAAACATCGGCAAACGTACCACCACAGGCAAGGAAAAATCAGGAATGGAATATGCCCTGCTGCCTAAACAAAACAGAGGTGATGCCGTCAATGCCAATATAACCCTGCGCTATGGTACACCTGCCTCCTTAGTAGGAAAATCCACCATCGCACAGTTGACAGCATCTATGCTCGACAAGGGAACAGCGACCATGTCACGTCAGGCAATAGAAGATAAGCTCGACGCTATCAAAGCAAGGGTTAGTGTTTTCGGCGGACAGTCCAATGTTACATTCAATATAGAAACAACACAACAAAATCTGGATCAGGTACTGGACCTCGTCGGTGATATGACTCACCAACCATCTTTCAGCCAGGAAGAATTTGAAAAACTTAAAAATCAGCAAATCGCCGGTATGGAAGAGCAATTATCTGATCCCGGCTCCCTTGCCAATAACAGAATCAATGTCATCACCAACCCGTATCCAAAGTCAGATGCGAGGTACGTGATGACCCTGAAAGAGGAGATAGACGCACTGAAAGCTGTAACCCTCGATGATGTCAAAAAATTCTACAAGGAAAACTATGGCGCAAGTGAGGCTACGGCTGTGATAGTAGGCGATTTTGACAAAGAAAAAGCGCATCAGAAATTGACCAAATATTTTGGTAACTGGAAAAGCCCTTCCAAGTATGTAAGAATCACAGATCCATACATGGAAATAAAACCTGTAGACGAAAATATCAATACGCCGGACAAAGCAAATGCCATGTTTTTTGCATCACTGCCACTTGCAGATAAATGACAGTCACCCTGACTACGCTGCTATGGTTATGGGCAATTTTATGATCGGAGGCGGATTTCTCAATTCAAGGCTGGCTACCAGGATACGTCAGAAGGAAGGATTGAGCTATGGTGTAGGTTCGTGGTTTCAGGCCAGCAGTCAGGATGATTCAGGCAATTTTGGAGCTTATGCCATCTATGCACCGGAAAACAGAGATAAAGTGCAGAAAGCTTTTCAGGAAGAAATTGCCAAAGTCAAGACACAGGGTTTTACCAAAGAAGAGCTCGACGCAGCCCGTTCGGGATGGATACAGGGTCAGGTCGTCAACCGCGCCCAGGACAGAGCACTTCTGGGCAAACTGGGCAATAACCTCAGATTGGACAGAGATATGATGTGGGACAAAGCGCTGGAAGAAAAAATCATGAAACTGACAGCGGATGACATCAATAAAGTCATGGCTAAATATCTGGACCATACTAAAATGGTGTACGTCAAAGCAGGAGATTTCGAAAAGGCATTCAAAGAAGTCAAACCATAAACTGTCGCCAATACAGATTATACAGAGAAAGCTGACCGGACTCCCGGTTGGCTTTTCTTTTTTATGACCTTTGTGGGTAGTGCAACACGAATCTGATGCCAAAGCTTTTCATGCCGGGATGTAACTTGACATGAATATAGCAATCCATGATAAAAAACATTATTTTTACCCCAAAATAGCGTGTATGACCATCTCATGTATAGTAGCCACAGCCCACGATAGAGTCATAGGCAAGGACAACGACATACCCTGGTATCTTCCTGCCGACCTCCAGTACTTTAAGAAAACAACCCTGGGACACACAGTCATCATGGGGCGCAACTGCTACGCATCTATCGGTCGGCCATTGCCCAAAAGGACAAATATCATTGTTACAAGGGATCCTTACTTTATATCCAGTGTATGTCCGGTAGCCAGAACCATCCCGGAAGCGCTCAGTATGGCATATGAACTCGGTGAGACGGAAGTATTTATCATAGGTGGAGGCCAGATATATAGCCAGACTGCAGATCTTTGGCAGCGCATCTACTGGACTGAAGTGGATCTAAAAGTAGACGGTGATGTACATTTTCCTGACATAGATTTGACAAGGTGGAAACTCATTTCAGAAGAGAAGCACTCCAGGGATGATAAAAACGAATATGATTACACCTTCAAAATACTGGAAAAAATATAAGGTATGACCGCTTCACCTATCAAAGAAGACTTTTTGCACTATCTCTGGCGTGCTAAAAAAATACCCCCCCACCATTATGTGACTACAGATGGCAGGTCGCTGGAGATCCTGGATTTTGGCATTTACAATACGGATGCCGGCCCGGACTTCTTCAATGCAAAAATAAAAGTAGACAACACCATCTGGGCAGGAAATATAGAAATGCATGTCTTCAGCTCTGACTGGAAAAAACACAAACACCAGCATGACAAAGCATATGAAAATGTCATCCTCCATGTGGTGTACGAAAACGATCATCCCATCAGACAGTCTGAAAACGAGCCAACACCCATACCCACCTTAGAACTTAAGGGTAAAATACCCAGGATTTATCTCGAAAATTATCTGACACTGGTGCAGTCTACGCTGGATATCCCCTGCAGTACTCTCATCAGGGCAGTAGATAAAGACAAAATAGCTTTATGGAAATATACTCTTACCGTGGATCGTATCCATCAGAAAGCCACCGCGGCTGAAGAAATATACAGGTCTGCAGGAAATGACTGGGAAGAAACCCTCTATATCATGCTGGCAAGGTATTTTGGTTCCAAAGTCAATACTGAACCTTTCGAAAGACTGGCACGTAGTCTACCCCTCTCAATCATCAACAAAAATAAAGACAAAAAAGAAACGCTGGAAGCCTTACTGTATGGTCAGGCCGGCATGCTGATGGCTCACTATCAGGATGAATATTTTACCTCTCTCAAAAAAGAATATATCTATCAGCAAAAAAAATATAACCTGACTCCTACAGACCCTGTGGCATGGAAATTTTCGAGATTGAGACCAATGAATTTCCCGACTGTCAGGATTGCCCAGTTTGCCGGTCTGTTGTACCGGGTGACCTTTCTTTTCAGTCAGGTAAAAGAGGCTGAAACACCAGCTGAAATCCGCAAAATGTTGGTTTCGGGCGTGAGCGAATACTGGATAGATCACTACAGGTTTGAAGTTCCCGCAGTCCCTGTCCTGAAAAATACCGGCCAAGATTTTATTGACTCCCTTATGATCAATGCCATCTCTCCTGTATTGTATCTGTATGGAAAAATGAATGATGATGAAAGATATATCCAAAAAGCCATTTCTATCCTCGAGCACACCGCAGGCGAACAAAACCAAATAACAGAACTCTGGAAATCCGTAGGCATTCCGACAGGGTCGGCATTTGACAGCCAGGCGCTCATCCACCTCAAAAATCAATACTGCAACGAATTTCGCTGTATGGCCTGTAAAATCGGCAATGAAATCATGAACCTGAAGTGAAGAGGCTGTGACGTTTCAGGTGACGCTTTTTCTTAATTAAGCTAAATCATTCTTAATTCAGCTTTTCGGTAGTTTTTACATAACTAATTGATAAACAGCTATAAAACAAAAAATCCCTAATCAATTAAGATTAAGGATTTTTAAATGGGGTGGGCCCACAAGGACTTGAACCTTGGACCACCTGATTATGAGTCAGGTGCTCTAACCGACTGAGCTATAGGCCCTGCTTTTCGGAAGCGACTGCAAAAATAAGAAGTTTTATTATTTCCACAACTTTAATATCTATAAAAACAAAAATTATTATTCTTAATGGTTCAAAACGCATGGTATCAAGAGGCATCATACATTAATCCGTGTCGCCATTTTCCATATTTGAGGTACAGGTAACTCAGTAAATACAACACCACCCAGTATATCCACTCGCTCATCCAGGCTATTTCCAGACTGAGTTGTAGTATTTCTATTACTACCCACACATACACCAGATATGCTGTAATGCCCCAGAATTCAATCCAGAAAACCACCTTTGTCTTCCCTGTTGCTACTACTGCATTAAGCCAAATGACTCCGACGCAAAGTATGATCATAGCAGCACTGACGATTCTCAGGGTATAAGTACCAGCAGCAACAAAGTCTCCTTTCTGACCGAAGACACCCAAAAAGATTTCCGGAAAAATATTGAGCAAGATCACCAGTATACTCATGCCCCCCACACTCAGCAACGTCATTTTGCGAATGATGGCAAATATCTCCTCCTGACGGCCCTGCCCTATCAGATTGCTCAGAATAGTATTGGCGGAGGAGCCGAAAGCCCATGAAAATACACCCCCCAAACCAAAAAGGTTGCGCATAGTCTGCGATATCGCCTGCTCTTCATATGTGTAATTCCTGCTCACAAGAATAAAAAAAACCCACCATGCACCCGTACTGATGGCCAACTGGCTCATAAGCGGAAAACCCTGGGTAAATACAAGTCTGATGGTGCGTAAAGTGACATTAAACGTGGGCACGATATCATATTTTTTTCTGATATCCATCATCCATATAATCACCATCACCGTCAGCATACCGATCAACTCAGAAATCACCGAAGCGTATGCCGCCCCGTTAAATCCCAATTCCGGCAAACCAAAATGACCAAAAATAAGGCTGTAGTCCAATATCAGATTGATGCCGGATTGAATGATAGCTATGATGATAAGAAATCTGGTTTGCCCCAGACTGATCAAAAAAGCATTTTGCATCTGCAGACAATATAAAAAAATCAATCCTGTAATCCTGATATTCAAAAAATCACCTGCCATGGCAGCACCTCCCTCCTCGACCCCTGCAAAAATCATCACAGGGTGAACCCAGAGCCAGGTCGTCCCTACAAACAATATGGCCAATCCTACCCCCAAAATTAGTCCATGCCACAGAGTAGAAAATATCTCATTCCTGTGGTCTTCACCGGCACGTCGGGACATAATAGACAGCAATGCATTATTGAGTCCATATCCTATAGCTGAAAAAATAAGGTAATATACCCCGGTAATGCCAGCCAAAGCCAGTTCCTTGCTACCTATATGACCCAGAAATGCAGCATTTATGAGGTAATTGAGTTCAGGAATCAGTTTGGCCATGCTGATAGGCAGCGTAAGCAAAATGATGCTTTTAACGGAGGTTTTTGCTTTTAATGAGGTTATGGGTGCAGACATGACTTTTTATTCGGGGAATTTGCATGTCGGACTGATACTCAGCATATATGCAGAGACCACATCTATCTTTGTTGCCGTCTCAGCCCCAAGAAAACCTTCCACCATACTATTAAGGATACTGGACTTGATTTGTGCGGTGATAGCGGTAGAAACCGGTACGTATGTCCAATGCCATTTTTCTTCAAAATAACCGGATTGTCTGTCGCTGCCTATTCTGGTATAAGGCTGGCAAAATCCATAAGTGTGTGCATGCTGCTGCAACCACTTATACAATTTCAGGCCTTCACCGGAGGCAAACCATTCATTGGTAAAATTATTAAAGTCCATATCTGTGCCCCAGTGGTGCCTGGATGTCCCCGGCATGCTACTGTATTCCAGAATTTTTTTGGCCCTTGCCACCTCATCTTTTATATCCTTAGCCGCATTTGTATTATCCTCCAGGATGGTTTTGCCGGTCCACTTATTTTCCCATATCCTCTTTTGATTTTCGAAGTTGCGGGTTGCAGATTTTATTTTCAGTTTTATACCATCCTTTGCTGCGGCGTCGTACATCCTGATAAAGGCTGCAAGGACATCTTTACGCAAATATCTTACTTCTTCGTCTCTGTATTTGGCGGGAATAGCCGTAAAATCAGGATGATTGGCCGGGTCAAATTTACCCATGATATAGTCTACATTAAAAATTTCTTTTTTTACTTCCACATCTCTACCTGCCGGACTTGGGTCTTGACCTTGTGTATCAGTACGTGCAGGCTTTTGTGCCTGACAGGTGATCATCAAAAAAGCAATTTTCAACAACAGTATATTTCTGAATACCAATTTCATATAGGATTATTTATCTTAAGGTTTAAATATACATTTCATCAGATAAGCCATAGAAATACCTGATGTCAAAATCATGATGGACAATCTCAATACCTCCTGGTTTTTGTCCCTTTCTATTGCCCGGCTTAGCGGCAAAAGTAACAGTATTATAATAACACCCGTCAATACGGCTGCAGCCGTGACCTGTCCTTTATTGTTGTATAGTACACCATTATTCAATGATAAAAAGATCACCCCAAAGATCAGGGGCAAAAAGTCATGTGCTGAAGGCTGAGTAGCATTTACATACGCCCATATACTGATAATGATAAGGGTTACAGCGTTGATCAGATTGGCCTTTTGTGCATTCATGTTAAAAATTGACGTTCGATTGTATATTTAAAATTTATACTATTCTTTCAGTTTTTTCATGACAAATGCATATCCATCCTCAGATATTCCATATGTCCTGCAATACAGGGTAGTATCATTCAGCCTTTTATAAATGATGTGATTGGGGTAGTCGTGGTTCATATTTACAAAATGCAGGCTATCCGGAGTCGTATTGTCCAAAGCAAAAAGTACCGGTTTACCATCATTTTGTGAAAAAACAGTTGCTTCATACAACATAGTATTACCTGATTTAAATATCCTTAGATTTTCTGTGATTTTACCTGCTCTCTTGAAGTATACATTTCCTTTCATCTCCCCATCCTGTACGGCCCATGTCTCAATACTCATGCTATCCGGTGTGGCCCATGTGCCCTGCATCCAAGCCATATCCTGTATGGTCAGGCTTTTGTGCTCCTTTTTACAGGCTATCACCAGTAAAGATAAAACAACTCCTGCCAAAAGGAATGTAAAAATGCCTTTGCGGGAATGTATGTGTTTAAAGTTTTTCATAAATAAAGTTTGTCATCTTGGTATAAAGGTGGATCGTTGCATTATCTCCATAAATGCCATGATTTCTGTTGGGATAATAGTATGTATCAAATTGTTTGTTGGCTTTGATGAGTGCATTGGCCATCTCTACACTATTTTGGAAGTGGACATTGTCATCTGCCATCCCATGGATAAGTAAATAGTTACCCTTGAGCTTGTCTGCAAAATATACAGGCGAATTATTTTCATAACCATTTTCATTTTCAGTCGTGGTGCGCATATAACGTTCAGTATATACACTGTCATACCACTTCCAGTTGGTCACAGGGGCTACTGCGATAGCAGCTTTGAACACATCATTGCCTTTCAGTATACACAAAGAGGACATATATCCTCCGTAACTCCATCCGAAAATACCAATCCTCGTTTTTTCTACATAAGGCTGACCCCCCAGGTACTTTGCTGTCTCTATCTGGTCGAGCGTCTCATAATGCCCCAACTGCAGATAAGTCATTTTCTTAAATTCTTCTCCCCTTCCACCAGTGCCCCTGCCATCTACACATACGACTATGTAGCCTGCTTGCGCCAGCATCTGATTCCACCAGTATTCAGCCCCCCTCCAACTGTCGGTTACTGATTGGCTACCGGGGCCACTGTACTGAGTCATGAATACAGGATATTTTCTGGTGGCGGTAAAATTGGCTGGTTTGAGCATCCAGCCATTCAGTTTGACATTTTCAGAAGTGGTAAATGTAAAAAACTCAATCGGTGCTACACCGTATTCCTCCTGGATTTTGCCGTATAAAATGTTATCTTCTATAGTTCTGACTTTTTTACCATATTTCTCATGTACAGTATATGTTGGTGCCGTATTGATGGTACTGAAAGTATTGGAAAAATATTCAAAAGTGGGACTAAAACTAGCTTTATTAGTGCCTGCAAGAGTAGGCGTAAGATTGGTTTGGTTTTTACCATCCATGTCAACTGAAAAAACATGTTTTTGCATTGGAGATTTTTCTGATGCCTGAAAATATACTTTCTTGTTTTTTTCATCTACTCCATAAAAAGCCGATACATCAAAATTTCCTTGGGTAAGCTTAGTAACCTGCTTTCCATCCATCGTATGGAGAAACAACTGATTGTACCCGTCCTTTTCTGAAGACCATACAAAGTGTTTCCCGTCTTTCATAAAAGTAAGATCGTCCGTAATATCGATATAATATTTGTTTTTTTCTTCGATCAGGGTAGAAGCAGATTTCTTTTTTGTGTCCCAGATATACAATTTCAATTCATTCTGATGCCGGTTCAATTTAAAAATACATAGTTTTTCAGGGTCATTGGTCCATTTCACTCTTGGTATATACATATCCTTCATATCAGCCAGATCTGTTTTGTATGATTTGCCCTGAGAAATATCGTACACCAATGTTGAGACATCAGCATTTTTTTCTCCCACTTTGGGGTATTTAAAAGTAACATTGACAGGATAAAGGCTGTCCGTATATAGGTGCATCGAATATTCAGGTACCAGACTTTCGTCAAATCTGATAAAAGCGATCTTTTTACTGTCCGGTGACCAATAAAAAGCACGTGTAAAACCAAACTCCTCTTCATACACCCAGTCACACATACCATTGATGATTTTATTTTTGAAACCATCTGTGGTAATTTGGGTAATATTGTTGTTTTTTAAGTTTTTGTAATACAGATTATTATTAAATACAAAAGCTACTTTTTCTCCATCGGGAGACAGCATGGGGTTTACGATCTTACCATAAGGGTATACTTCTGACATACTACCTGATTTCCTGTCAAAAACATGGCATTTCGCCTTATATGAATGTCTGTAAATAGCTTCTTCTTCGGACTCCAGTAATATTTTGGATTCGTCATCGCTGAATAAATAATTTTCGAAATCGCCGGAAAAACCTGATTTACCTGTGTGCTTTCCCCCTTCAAAAATGGTTTCTTTCAGTGACCCTGTAGTCACATCCATCATTTTTATATCTCCATCTTTTACGATAGTATAATGACGGCCATCTTTCAGAAAGCTAAAACCTGGCACTGATTTAGTACGATATCCTGATTTTGAATAAATATTTTCCAACGTAATTGCTTTTTGTGCCTGAATGGCATACGAAAAGGAAAATACAAGTACATATAAAAAGAGCCTGCCCATATATATTTGGTTTTTACAATTTAAATGAAAGTTTTAATTCACAAAGGTACTTATTTAGTCTATGTTCGGCAAAAAATAAACTCAACCTATCCTCAAGCCATTGGCACAAGGGAGGTTTACAGAAAGAAGTGTCACTTCTTTATAGTCCCCTACTGCCCCCAATACCAAACACTCAGACATAAAATCTGCGATCTGCTTGGGGGGAAAATTGGTCACCGCAACGATTTGTTTGCCGGGTAAATTTTCTTTGGAATAAAGTGCAGTAATTTGTGCTGAACTTCTTTTAATCCCCAATGGTCCAAAATCAATAGTAAGTTTGTACGCAGGATTTTTTGCTTTAGGAAAGTCCTCGGCAGTCAGTATGGTTCCAATGTGAATTTCTACTTTTTCAAAATCATTCCAGGATATCATTGATTCAAAATTTTTTATTAAAAAAATGATTGTAAAAATAAATAAATTTTTGGTTGTGATCTATTTTAAAAAAGAACAACATAGTAATTTGACTTATTTATTCCAAATAACTTTTTATTTTACTAATTTTGCCAAAGAAAATCATAGTTGATTTATTTCAGGTTGTTCATTTTTCGTAAAACATAAACGAGTGATACATACAGATATTTTAGTGATAGGTTCGGGTGTGGCTGGTTTTTCATTTGCTATCAGAATGGCTGAAAAACGGCCAGACCTCAAGATAACGGTGCTGACAAAAACCAACGAAAAGGAGTCCAACACCAGTTATGCACAAGGAGGAGAGGCTGCAGTATGGGACAACGATATCGATAACTATAAAAAGCATATCGAAGATACTCTAGATGCCGGCGATGGAATCTGTGATCCTGCGATAGTAGAGATCGTCGTCAAGGAGGGACCTGAACGTGTCAAAGAAATTATTGAGTGGGGCGCCCGGTTTGATAAAAATAAAAATGGAGAATATGATCTGGGAAGAGAAGGGGGGCATTCAGAAAATAGAATCCTTCACTATAAGGACATCACAGGCTGGGAAATACAGCGAACGCTAAATGAGAAGGTCAAACTTTACCCTAATATTGTGTTTCACGAACACTTTTTTGCAATTGATATCATCACACAGCATCATTTGGGCAGAAATGTGACTAGACTGACTCCCGATATAGAATGTTACGGAGCATATGTTTTTAATAAGAAAAGTAAGGAGATAGAAACTTTTCTGGCCAAAGTCACAGTACTGGCTACCGGTGGTGCAGGGCAAGTATATAAAAGTACTACCAATCCTACCATAGCCACTGGAGACGGTATCGCCATGGTCTATCGGGCCAAGGGCAGAGTGGCCAATATGGAGTTTATGCAGTTTCATCCGACCTCATTATACAACCCTGCAGGTGAGAATCCTGCCTTTTTAGTGTCGGAGGCTGTGAGAGGATTTGGAGGTATTCTGAAAACAACAGACCGCAAGGAGTTTATGCACAAATACGACGAAAGGCTTTCTTTGGCACCCAGGGATATCGTGGCACGCGCCATAGATAATGAAATGAAAATAAGAGGAGATGAATACGAATATCTGGACTGTACAAACCTTGATCAGGAAGCATTCTACAATCATTTTCCAAATATTACAGACAAATGCAAGAGCCTGGGCATAGATCCGTCCAAAGATATGATACCTGTAGTGCCTGCTTGCCATTATACTTGCGGCGGCATACTTACAGATGAAATGGGAAGATCGAGCATCAACAGACTTTATGCTGCTGGTGAATGTACTTGCTCGGGACTCCATGGAGCAAACAGGCTTGCATCCAACTCCCTTTTAGAAGGTCTTGTATTCGCAGATAGAATTCATCTCGATATTTCCGAAAAGATTGATTCCTGGGAGCTGCACACTGATATACCCGAGTGGGATGCAGAAGGCACCACAGAACCAAAAGAAATGGTTCTTCTCACTCAAAGTCTCAAGGAGTTGAAAGAAATAATGAGCAGTTATGTAGGTATAGTGCGTACAGATGTGCGTCTTAAAAGAGCGTTGGACAGGCTCCATCTTCTGCACAATGAAACAGAACTTTTGTATCACAATACTATCATCTCTCCACAGCTTTGTGAATTAAGAAATTTGATCACTATTGCATATCTTATCACCAAAGCGGCACAGATGCGAAAAGAAAGCCGTGGGCTGCATTACAATACTGATCATCCCGAACAATTCAGCTACACAGAGACAACTTATCTTTGATTATATTACATTTCTTAACATTAAAATCGAAACATTATGAATTTTGAAAATCCTTGGGTAAAAAATGGCCTTCTGTATGGTGCCGTAAGCATTATCTTCCAATTATTAGTTTATTATGTTTTGCCATCCGGCATGTTTATTCAAATGATCTTTGGATTGGCATCTTTGATATATTTTTACATCATGGCATGCCGCGAACAGAAAGAAGAAAATGGGGGAACACTGTCATACGGACAAGCATTTAAAACAACTGCCCTTACCGGAATCATTGGAGTTGTCATGTCAGGCTTATTTACACTTATCCTAATACAACTAATAGATCCTTCTCTGGTGGACAAGTTGATAGAAATGGCTATGGAATCCACAAAGTCTATGATGGAAACTTTTGGTGCACCTGAAGACGCAGCCAGCGAAGCTCTCGATAATGTGGAAAACGAAATGGCAGATCAATTTACACCTGTGGGACAATTAATGAATATTGTCAAAGGCAGCATATTTGTTCTAATTCCCGCAGCTATTGCGTCTATCTTCCTTAAAAAAGAAGAAAAAATTGTTTAACATCGTTCCGTTTAGATAACAACTAAAATTAATTCCACAATTATTATTTATTGTCGGAATGGATTTTTATCTTTGCAGCCGCTTTCAAAAGCTGGAGATAATGGCGTGGTAGCTCAGCTGGTTAGAGCGCGCGATTCATAATCGCGAGGTCGGCGGATCATGCCCGCCTCACGCTACAAGTAAGACACTAACTCAACACGAGTCAGTGTCTTTTTTTTTATGGCGATTTTCATTATGTAAAGTCTGCACGTCAAAGTAAAAAATGAACTGTACTTTGGTTGTCCCAAAAACAGTGGCTGCAATATTTAAGTTGGATCACAAGATCTGTTTTGGTAATCTCATCACGTTCCCTGCCTTACATCAATTGGATTGAATGAATATTTATAGTTCTACACTTAGTTATTTATGATTTGATGTTTTAAGTTTTTAATATGACAATATTGCTTACATAAGCTGCAAAAAAAAGAGCAACGGCTTTACACCATTGCTCTTATAAGACATTCGAAACAAAAGCTATTACTTCTGCAGCAGTATTATTTTTTCAGTGTACACCTTATCACCGTTTCTTATTTCAAGGAAATATATTCCATCAGATAGTTGATTAGGAATGATTACTGAAACATTTCGGTAATTATTGAAGATAATTTCAGGATTATCTACCAGCACTTTTTTGCCATCTACAGTATAAAACTTAACACTGATCCCAGCATCGATATCGCTCTCTGAGGCAATATTTATGCGATCACTTGCTGGATTTGGATAAGTTATAATCGGCTTACCCATCATGACATGAATAGAAATACTTTCAGTATCCTGACAATCATTACAATCCGTGACAGTCACCCTAAAGAATGTGGATGTCGAAGGAGTCACTGTAATACTGCTAGTTGTTGCCCCGTTTGACCATAAATATTTAACACCATTCTGGTCTCGATCATTTTCGTTACAAATAGTATTTCCAGTAATCACAGGTGTCAGCGTGACTGTTTGACCAAGGTTTATCATTTTATCAGGACCTAAGTCAGCCATCAGACAATTTACAGTCACCAAATAATTTTCTTCACTTGAGCATCCACAGCAATCAGTAACAGTAACAGTATAATTTGTGGTAACTGTTGGTTTTACAGTAATAGATGTACCTGTATCTCCATTGGACCAAAGGTATGAAGATATCTCATGTGAAGTACCTGCACAACAGCCACCGAAAACTTTGATTTCGTCTATATCCCAAACAGATTCCACTGCTCCGTTATTAACAGTACAATATGGAACTAATTCAAAGAGATACTTTGATGTTACATTCGATTGGAAGTTAGGATTGGATGAAAAGTCAAAATCAACTAAACCCCATGTTCTGTGAGTCGATATACTATCCTCATAATAAATGAATTCACCGTTTTTACTCACTCTAAGTAAAAACTTGGTTGCATAATTATTTTGACCTGTCGGCCCATTTACCCAACTGTACATCTCCGGAGCCTGCTCATAAAATTGCAATCCTGTCAGATGGCTACTTTGATTCGGATTAATAGTTACCTCAAATCTTAATGCCTGACTGAAATCGGCTTTTCCAGGATTACAAGTTTTTTGTGATCCTATACACATACCAATACTTCCATTTGGTCCAGGAGTACAAGAATGTTTATTTGTTCCCAATCTATGAACATTGCCGGCTGTAACAGAAGTGCAATTTGATGAATTCACAATAGGTTTAAATTCAGAATAGTCCATGTGCGTTCCTTGAGACATTACAGAAGCACAGGCATTGAGATTCCAATGTGCAAGCAATATTGGATTGGTAACATTACAAACTCCCGGACAGGGATTATTGCTATAACCAGTGGCTACGATGACAGAAGAATCACCTTTACAGATTTTATCTATACCAACTAAGTTAATAGTAGGTTTAGGTTTTACTGTAACATTGATACTTGCAGTGGCAGAACATCCTGCAGCAGTAGTCACAGTGACAATATATGACATTGCTGATGACGGATTAACAGATATCATAGAAGTTGTTTCGCCATTACTCCATAAATAAGTTCCTCCTCCAGTTGCAGTTAATTTTGTAAATGCATCCTGACAAACAGTATTATTGCCTGTTATAGAAACTAGCGGTAAAGGATTTACCGTAATCAGGACGCTCTTTGTAGCGGTACATCCCTTTGAATTTGTTACTGTAACAGTATATGTTGTATTTATCAACGGACTTACATCTATTCCAGCTGTTGTAGCACCATTACTCCACAGGTATCCAGTTCCTCCTGAAGCAGTCAATGATGTACTACCTCCATGACAAATAATAAGGTTACCTGTAATTGAAGCTTGTGGTAACGGAACCACCTCCACAGTTACACTGCTATTTGAAGAACATCCATTGGAATCTGACACTGTGACTGAATATTGTGTTTGAACAATCGGACTAACTGTTATCATTGATGTTGTGGCTCCTGTGTTCCATAAATACGTATTTCCTCCGGATGCAGTAAGCTTTGTCGAACCGCCAATACATACTTCAATATTTCCCGTTATGATTGTTGAAGGTAAAGTTAACACAGAAACTGTCACACTTGTGCTTGCCTGGCAACCGTTAGCGTCTGTCACTGTCACATTATAAGTGGTTGTGCTTGTCGGTGATACGGTGATGGCAGATGTGGTAGCACCATTACTCCATACATAGGTTGTACCGCCGCTGGCAGCCAAAGTAGTGCTTGCTCCACTACAGATCACAGTGTTGCCTGTAATAGCTGGTGTAGGCAATGGATTTACTGTTACTATCACACTTGTGCTTGCCTGGCAACCATTAGCGTCCGATACTGTCACAGTTATAAGTGGTCGTGCTTGCCGGTGATACGGTGATAGCAGATGTTGTAGCGCCATTACTCCATACATAAGTTGTACCACCGCTGGCTGTCAAGTGTAGTGCTTCCTCCGTTGCAGATCACAGTGTTACCTGCAATAGCTGGTGTCGGTAATGGATTTACTGTTACTGTCACACTTGTGCTTGCCTGGCAACCATTAGCGTCCGATACTGTCAAAATATAAGTGGTCGTACTTGTAGGTGATACAGTGATAGCAGATGTTGAAGCGCCATTACTCCATACATAAGTTGTACCTCCGCTGGCTGTCAATGTTGTGCTTGCTCCACTGCAAATCACAGTGTTGCCTGAGATAGCTGGTGTCGGCAATGGATTTACTGTTACTGTCACACTTGTGCTTGCCTGACAACCATTTGCGTCCGTTACTGTCACATTGTAAGTGATCGTACTTGTCGGTGATACAGTGATAGCAGATGTAGTAGCACCGTTGCTCCATACATAAGTTGTACCTCCACTGGCTGTTACAGTAGTACTTCCTCCGTTGCAGATCACAGTGTTGCCTGTGATAGCTGGTGTCGGCAATGGATTTACTGTTACTGTCACACTGGCGCTTGCCTGACAACCATTTGCGTCCGATACTGTCACATTATATGTGGTTGTGCTTGCCGGTGATACGGTGATGGCAGATGTTGTAGCACCGTTGCTCCATGCATAGGTTGTACCACCGCTGGCAGTAAGTGTAGTGCTTCCTCCGTTGCAGATCACAGTGTTGCCAGCAATTGCTGGTGTCGGTAATGGATTTACTGTTACTGTCACACTGGCGCTTGCCTGGCAACCATTAGCGTCCGATACTGTCACATTATATGTGGTACTTATATTTGGTGTCACATCTATCCAATAACTAGTTGCTCCTGTACTCCATAAATAAGTAACTCCTCCACTTGCATAAAGTCTGGTAGAGCTTCCTGTGCAAATCACAGTGTTGCCTGTGATAGCTGGTATCGGCAATGGATTTACTGTCACCGTAACACTTGTGCTTGCCTGGCAACCATTAGCGTCCGATACTGTCACATTATAAGTGGTTGTGCTTGTCGGTGATACGGTGATGGCAGATGTTGTAAGCACCGTTACTCCATACATAGGTTGTACCGCCGCTGGCGTCAAGTAGTGCTTCCTCCACTGCAGATCACAGTGTTGCCTGTAATAGCTGGTGTAGGCAATGGATTTACTGTTACTATCACACTTGTACTTGCCTGGCAACCATTTGCGTCCGATACTGTCACATTATAAGTGGTCGTGCTAGTTGGTGATACAGTGATGGCAGATGTTGAAGCGCCGTTGCTCCATACATAGATTGTACCGCCGCTGGCAGTAAGTGTAGTGCTTCCTCCGTTGCAGATCACAGTGTTGCCTGCAATAGCTGGTGTCGGTAATGGATTCACCGTTACTGTCAAACTTGTGCTCGCCTGACAACCATTAGAGTCTGTCACTGTCACATTATAAGTGGTCGTGCTAGTCGGTGATACAGTGATAGCAGATGTTGTAGCACCGTTGCTCCATCCATAAGTTGTACCGCCGCTGGCTGTCAAAGTGGTACTTCCTCCGTTGCAGATCTGCAGTGTTGCCTGTGATAGCTGGTGTCGGTAATGGATTTACTGTTACTGTCACACTTGTGCTTGCCTGACAACCATTTCCGTCTGTTACTGTCACATTATAAGTGGTCGTACTTGTCGGTGATAAGGTGATGGCAGATGTTGTAGCGCCGTTGCTCCATACATAAGTTGTGCCGCCGCTGGCTGTCAGTGTAGTACTTCCTCCGTTGCAGATCACAGTGTTGCCTGTGATAGCTGGTGTAGGCAATGGATTTACTGTTACTGTCACACTGGCGCTCGCCTGACAACCATTAGCATCTGTTACTGTCACGTTATAAGTGGTACTTATATTTGGTGTCACATCTATCCAATAACTAGTTGCTCCTGTACTCCATAAATAAGTAACTCCTCCACTTGCATAAAGTCTGGTAGAGCTTCCTGTGCAAATCACAGTGTTGCCTGTGATAGCTGGTGTAGGCAATGGATTTACTGTTACTGTCACACTTGTGCTTGCCTGGCAACCATTAGCGTCCGATACTGTCACGTTATATGTGGTCGTGCTTGACGGTGATACAGTGATGACAGATGTGGTAGCACCGTTGCTCCATACATAAGTTGTGCCGCCGCTGGCTGTTAAAGTAGTACTTGCTCCGTTGCAGACCACAATGTTGCCTGTAATAGCTGGTGTAGGCAATGGATTTACTGTTACTGTCACACTTGTGCTTGCCTGACAACCATTTGCGTCTGTTACTGTCACATTATAAGTGGTCGTGCTTGTCGGTGATACGGTGATAGCAGATGTGGTAGCACCGTTGCTCCATACATAAGTTGTGCCGCCGCTGGCTGTTAGTGTGGTGCTTCCTCCGTTGCAGATTACATTATTTCCTGTAATAGCTGGTGTAGGCAATGGATTTACAGCTACTGTCACACTTGTGCTTGCCTGACAACCATTAGCGTCTGTTACTGACACGTTATAAGTGGTCGTGCTTGTCGGTGATACAGTGATAGCAGATGTGGTAGCACCGTTGCTCCAAACATAAGTTGTGCCACCGCTGGCAGTCAAAGTAGTACTTCCTCCGTTGCAGATCACAGTGTTGCCTGTGATAGCTGGTGTAGGCAATGGATTTACTGTTACTATCACACTTGTGCTTGCCTGACAACCATTAGCGTCCGTTACTGTCACGTTATAAGTGGTCGTGCTGGTCGGTGATACGGTGATAGCAGATGTGGTAGCGCCGTTGCTCCATACATAGGTCGTGCCTCCAATGGCTGTCAGTGTGGTGCTAGCTCCGTTGCAGATCACAGTGTTACCTGTAATTGCCGGTGTCGGCAATGGATTTACTGTTACTATCACACTTGTGCTTGCCTGACATCCATTTGCGTCCGTTACTGTCACGTTATAAGTGGTTGTGCTGGTCGGTGATACAGTGATGGCAGATGTTGTAGCACCGTTGCTCCATACATAAGTTGTGCCACCGCTGGCAGTCAAAGTAGTGCTTCCTCCGTTGCAAATTACAGTGTTACCTGTGATAGCCGGTGTTGGCAATGGATTTACTGCTACTTTCACACTTGTGCTTGCCTGACAACCATTTGCGTCCGATACTGTCACATTATAAGTGGTTGTGCTGGTCGGTGATACTGTGATAGCAGATGTGGTAGAACCGTTGCTCCATACATAAGTTGTGCCGCCGCTGGCAGTCAAAGTAGTACTTCCTCCGTTGCAGATCACAGTGTTGCCCGCAATAGCTGGTGTAGGCAATGGATTTACTGTTACTGTCACACTTGTACTTGCCTGGCATCCTTTGGCATCAGTTGCTGTAAGGATATAAGTAGTGGTAGCTGCCGGATTAACATTGATTACAGTTGTTGTTGCCCCTGTACTCCATATATAAGAAATGCCGCCTAATGCTCCCAAAAGTGTTTGTTGTCCTAAACATATCGTCGTGTTTCCTAAAATTGTAGGTACAGGTAATGGGTTGACTCTTATTGCTACACTTGTGCTTGCCTCACATCCTTTAGTATCTTTAACTGTTACAGAGTAACTTGTGTTAACGATGGGGTTAACTGTTATTGAAGGCGAAGTGGCTCCGTTGCTCCATAAAAAGCTTATTCCTCCTCCAGCAGTTAATGTTGTTGATTCCCCCACACATATTTCAGTATCTCCATTTATTGTCGGAGTTGGTAATGGATTCACAACTACTGTTACACTTGCAGTAGTCATACATCCGTTGGTGTCGGTCACTTTTACAGTATAGGTGGTGGTACTTGTCGGGCAAACCTCTACCAAGGCAGATGCACTCTGGTTTCCACCTGTGGAAGTTGTGCCGCAATTTCCGCATTTCGCATTATCACCTCTGAAATCCAAAGGTAAGCCCTCTGTCACCAATGTAAGTGCCCCAGTCAGTTGATCAATGCTAAATATTCTTCCCCTGTCTACCTGATGTCCATATAATATTCCATCTTTAAAATATATCCCTCCAAATTCATCCGTCATTGCTCCTGTCATGCCAGTAAAAAGTCCGTTGCTCACCGGACCGGGTACGCAGGATGTTGAATTTGTACCAAGGTTTAACCTAAATAATGCATTCTCTATTCCAAAATATGAATACAAGGTTTGACCATCTGCGCTCAATGCCCAATCCTGAATGCCTCCTGATGGTTCCCCTACTGAAGGATTCAAAGCATATTGCTGGAATGCCAATATACACGCATCCATATAAGGTTTACATGTCGTCAATATGGATATTGGTTGATAATTTACATTTGCGCCATTTCCATGGTTTTTCAAATCAATACTTCCCAAATAGATTGTATAGTCAATTATTTCAAACGTTATTGGATTAATCAATGCTGTCACTGCAGGAAAATAATATATACCATCTTCTGATATATCCCCAATATAGGTCATAATTCCTGTTGTCCCTGTTGCGCCATATAAATTTGGTGCCTGTGGAATTTCTCCTAATACCGTCAAAGCTCCACTCTTTGGATCTATTTTCACCAAATTTGCTCTGACCGCATCCGATTGTGAGTTGCCAAAGGATTTCATTCCATATATATGAGGGCGGTTTCCTCCTTCACAATAATAGCCAATTCCATTGACATTGTTAGTTCCAAGGCTTCCTATAAAATTTAGGGCATTTGATGAATTAACATTATATAACGACTGTATCGCTCCTCCTTGACTTCCACCAACAAAAAAAGCACCATTACATTCGTATCCATTGGATTGCAATCCCAACCACTCATATGTTGCTCCTCCTGAAGCTGTAAGAGTGGTGCAATCATTCACACATATTTCGGTTTCACCCGAAATGCTTACTACAGGCAATGGATTTACTGTTACTGTCAAACTTGTGCTTGCCTGACAACCATTTGCGTCCGTTACTGTCACATTATAAGTGATCGTACTTGTCGGTGATACAGTGATGGCAGATGTGGTAGCACCGTTGCTCCATACATAAGTTGTGCCGCCGCTGGCTGTTAGTGTAGTGCTTTCTCCATTGCAGATCACAGTGTTGCCTGTGATAGCTGGTGTCGGCAATGGATTTACTGTTACTGTCACACTTGTGCTTGCCTGACAACCATTTCCGTCTGTTACTGTCACATTATAAGTGGTCGTACTTGTCGGTGATACGGTGATGGCAGATGTGGTAGCGCCGTTGCTCCATACATAAGGTCGTGCCGCCACTGGCTGTCAGTGTGGTGCTTGCTCCGTTGCAGATCACAATGTTGCCTGTGATAGCTGGTGTCGGCAATGGATTTACTGTCACGGTAACACTTGTGCTTGCCTGACAACCATTTGCGTCTGTTACTGTCACGTTATATGTGGTCGTGCTTGCCGGTGATACGGTGATAGCAGATGTGGTAGCGCCGTTGCTCCATACATAGGTCGTGCCTCCACTGGCTGTCAGTGTGGTGCTTGCTCCGTTGCAGATCACAGTGTTGCCTGTGATAGCTGGTGTCGGCAATGGATTTACAGCTACTGTCACACTTGTGCTTGCCTGACAACCATTTGCGTCTGTTACTGTCACGTCATATGTGGTCGAGCTTGCCGGTGATACGGTGATGGCAGATGTGGTAGCACCGTTGCTCCATACATAAGTTGTGCCGCCGCTGGCTGTTAGTGTAGTGCTTTCTCCATTGCAGATCACAGTGTTGCCTGTGATAGCTGGTGTAGGCAATGGATTTACTGTTACTGTCACACTTGCGCTTGCCTGACAACCATTAGCGTCTGTTACTGTCACGTTATAAGTGGTCGTGCTGGTCGGTGATATAGTGATAGCAGATGTGGTAGCGCCGTTGCTCCATACATAGGTCGTGCCTCCACTGGCTGTCAGTGTGGTGCTTGCTCCGTTGCAGATCACAGTGTTGCCTGTAATAGCTGGTGTAGGCAATGGATTTACTGTTACTGTCACACTTGTGCTTGCCTGACAACCATTAGCGTCTGTTACTGTCACGTTATATGTGGTCGTGCTTGTCGGTGATACAGTGATGACAGATGTGGTAGAACCGTTGCTCCATACATAAGTTGTGCCGCCGCTGGCTGTCAGTGTGGTGCTTGCTCCGTTGCAGATCACAGTGTTGCCTGTGATAGATGGTGTAGGCAATGGCTTTACTGTTACTGCCACACTTGTGCTTGCCTGGCAACCATTTGCGTCCGTTACTGTCACGTTATATGTGGTCGTGCTTTGCGGTGATACAGTGATGACAGATGTGGTAGAACCGTTGCTCCATACATAAGTTGTGCCGCCACTGCCTCTTAAAGTAGTATTTGCTCCGTTGCAGATCACAATGTCGCCTGTGATAGCTTGTGTAGGCAATGGATTTACCGTTACTGTCACACTTGCGCTTGCCTGACAACCATTAGCGTCTGTTACTGTCACGTTATAAGTGGTCGTGCTGGTCGGTGATACGGTGATAGCAGATGTGGTAGAACCGTTGCTCCATACATAAGTTGTGCCGCCGCTGGCTGTTAGTGTAGTGCTTTCTCCATTGCAGATCACAGTGTTGCCTGTGATAGCTGGTGTCGGCAATGGATTTACTGTTACTGCCACACTTGTGCTTGCCTGACAACCATTAGCGTCTGTTACTGTCACGTTATATGTGGTCGTGCTTGCCGGTGATACAGTGATGACAGATGTGGTAGAACCGTTGCTCCATACATAAGTTGTGCCGCCGCTGGCTGTTAGTGTAGTGCTTTCTCCATTGCAGATCACAGTGTTGCCTGTAATAGCTGGTGTAGGCAATGGATTTACCGTTACTGTCACACTTGTGCTTGCCTGACAACCATTAGCGTCTGTTACTGTCACGTTATATGTGGTCGTGCTTGCCGGTGATACGGTGATAGCAGATGTGGTAGAACCGTTGCTCCATACATAAGTTGTGCCGCCGCTGGCTGTTAGTGTAGTGCTTTCTCCATTGCAGATCACAGTGTTGCCTGTAATAGCTGGTGTAGGCAATGGATTTACCGTTACTGTCACACTTGTGCTTGCCTGACAACCATTAGCGTCCGATACTGTCACGTTATATGTGGTCGTGCTGGTCGGTGATACGGTGATAGCAGATGTTGTGGCACCGTTGCTCCATACATAAGTTGTGCCGCCGCTGGCTGTCAGTGTAGTGCTTTCTCCGTTGCAGATCACAGTGTTGCCTGTGATAGCTGGTGTCGGCAATGGATTTACTGCTACTGTCACACTTGTGCTTGCCTGACAACCATTAGCGTCCGATACTGTCACGTTATATGTGGTCGTGCTTGCCGGTGATACAGTGATGACAGATGTGGTAGCACCGTTGCTCCATACATAAGTTGTGCCGCCGCTGGCTGTTAGTGTAGTGCTTTCTCCATTGCAGATCACAATGTTGCCTGTAATAGCTGGTGTAGGCAATGGATTTACCGTTACTGTCACACTTGTGCTTGCCTGACAACCATTAGCGTCTGTTACTGTCACGTTATATGTGGTCGTGCTTGCCGGTGATACGGTGATAGCAGATGTGGTAGCACCGTTGCTCCATACATAAGTTGTGCCGCCGCTGGTTGTTAAAGTAGTACTTGCTCCGTTGCAGATCACAATGTTGCCTGTAATAGCTGGTGTAGGCAATGGATTTACCGTTACTGTCACACTTGTGCTTGCCTGACAACCATTAGCGTCTGTTACCGTCACGTTATAAGTGGTCGTGCTTGTCGGTGATACGGTGATAGCAGATGTTGTAGCACCGTTGCTCCATACATAAGTTGTGCCGCCGCTGGCTGTCAGTGTGGTGCTTGCTCCGTTGCAGATCACAGTGTTGCCTGTGATAGCTGGTGTAGGCAATGGATTTACTGTTACTGTCACACTTGTGCTTGCCTGACAACCATTAGCGTCCGATACTGTCACGTTATATGTGGTCGTGCTGGTCGGTGATATAGTGATAGCAGATGTGGTAGAACCGTTGCTCCATACATAAGTTGTGCCGCCGCTGGCAGTCAAAGTAGTGCTTGCTCCGTTGCAGATCACAGTGTTGCCTGTGATAGATGGTGTAGGCAATGGATTTACTGTTACTGTCACACTTGTGCTTGCCTGACAACCATTAGCGTCTGTTACTGTCACGTAATATGTGGTCGTGCTTGCCGGTGATACAGTGATGACAGATGTGGTAGCACCGTTGCTCCATACATAAGTTGTGCCGCCGCTGGCTGTTAAAGTAGTACTTGCTCCGTTGCAGATCACAATGTTGCCTGTAATAGCTGGTGTAGGCAATGGATTTACCGTTACTGTCACATTTGTGCTTGCCTGACAACCATTAGCGTCTGTTACTGTCACGTTATAAGTGGTCGTGCTGGTCGGTGATACGGTGATAGCAGATGTTGTGGCACCGTTGCTCCATACATAAGTTGTGCCGCCGCTGGCTGTCAGTGTGGTGCTTGCTCCGTTGCAGATCACAGTGTTGCCTGTGATAGCTGGTGTAGGCAATGGATTTACTGTTACTGTCACACTTGTGCTTGCCTGACAACCATTAGCGTCCGATACTGTCACGTTATATGTGGTCGTGCTTGCCGGTGATACAGTGATAGCAGATGTGGTAGCACCGTTGCTCCATACATAAGTTGTGCCGCCGCTGGCTGTTAGTGTAGTGCTTGCTCCGTTGCAGATCACAGTGTTGCCTGTGATAGCTGGTGTCGGCAATGGATTTACTGTTACTGTCACACTTGTGCTTGCCTGACAACCATTAGCGTCTGTTACTGTCACGTTATATGTGGTCGTGCTTGCCGGTGATACAGTGATGACAGATGTGGTAGAACCGTTGCTCCATACATAAGTTGTGCCGCCGCTGGCTGTTAGTGTAGTGCTTTCTCCATTGCAGATCACAATGTTGCCTGTGATAGCTGGTGTCGGTAATGGATTTACTGTTACGGCTTTCGAATCAGAAGCCAAACATCCATTACAATCAGTGACGGTAACGGAGTAAGTAGAAGTTGCTGTAGGGCTTACTTCTATCATAGATGAGGTGGCACCATTAGACCAGATATAACTAATATTATTAACTGAGGGAGAACTTTTACATTCTCCTCCAAAAATTTTAAGATCGTCTACCTCCCAGCCTGCAGTACCACCTCTTTCGATCGTACAGTATCCATACAATTCAAATGTAAAAGTTGCATTGGAAGTTATTCTGAATTCTGGGTTATTTGTAAAATCAATTGATTCTGTATTCCATGTTCTTTCGGTTAAAAGGTCATTTTTAGAATAAACCAAAATACCATTTTTGAATACTCTGATTAAATATTTTTCATTATAGTTATTGATTCCTGTAGCTCCATTTGTAGTTACCCAGTTTAATGGGGCTTGTTCTCTAAATGTCAATTTTGTCAACTGACCAATTTCGTTTGGCGTTACTGAAACTGTAAATCTCAAACCATTTTGTGGGTTGTAATCATTAGGGTCGCAGCTTTTCATTGCGCCAAAACACATACCAACTCCCCCATTTCCATCTGGTGTACAAGAGTGATCGCCCAGTATCCTCGAAGCATTGGTTCCTGTAATATTTAATAATCCTCCTGTTGAAATTAATGAGGGAGTAAATTCACCATAATTCAATTGATTGGGCAGGTCAGAAGCATCGCAAGCATTAAAGTTCCAAATTAGTAACTGTTCATCTTTACAATCCTTTTCGCAGAAAGTAGTTCCCGACACATTTGCTGTTAATTTTGTAGAATTACCCATGCAAAATTCAGAAACGCCTGTAATGGATACTGTTGGTTTAGGATTTACAATCACTGCTTGGGCGCTGGTTCCGGTACATCCATTTACATCTGTTACAGTTACTCTATATATGGTTGTAGAAGCAGGTAAAACTGTGATTGAACTTGTATTTTGTCCCGATTCCCAGTTATATAATACACCTCCGCTTGCAATAAGCGTAGCTGAACTGCCTTCACATATTTTTTTATCCCCTGTAATCATTGCCTGTGGAAGGGCGTTTACTGTGAGCATTCTGCTAGCACTTGAGGTACATCCTTTGGTGTCAGTAGCTGTTACTGTATAAGTGGAAGTGAGTCCTGGATTGACCATTATTGAGGTCGTGGTCGCACCTGTGTTCCACAAATATGTGCTTGCCCCAGAAGCAGTCAGTAATGATGATGTTCCTGTGCAAAATAAGCTGTTACCACCAATTACAACTACAGGCAGTGGATTGACAATCACCTGTATGTTTTTTATTGCAGAACAGCCATTAATATCTGTCACTGTTACTGTATACAAAGCATTAGAGACAGGGCTGACATTGATATCTGCTGTAGTAGATCCGGTGTTCCAAACGTAAACACTACCCCCTGAAGCAGTCAAACTTGTGTTTTCTCCAAAGCAAATTTCAATATCTCCTGTAATACTGACAACAGGCAAAGGATGAACTATGACCTGGGCTTCTGTATAATCTCTACACCCATTTACATCTGTCGCCATTAGACGATAAATAGTATTTGCACTTGGGTTAACTGTGATGGAAGGTGTTGTCGCACCTGAACTCCATTCGAATGAAGTCCCACCTGACGCCGTTAATGTGGTCGATTGACCGAAACAAATGTCAAGGTCGCCTGAAATAAGTGGCGAAGGAAGGGGATTTACAACTACGGTCACAGCTTTGGACTTCTGACACCCGTTTGCACTTGTCACAGTGACAGCCACATTGATCGATGTAACCGGAGTTAATGTTATGGAAGAAGTCGTAGCTCCTGTGCTCCACACGTAACCCGTTCCGCCTGAAGCTGTCAAAACTGTAGATCCGCCCGCACAAATGCTCAGGTTACCACTGATCTCTGCAGCGGGCAAAGGATAAACAGTTATATTCACATCATCCGTTTGTTTGCAACCGTTGCAATCAGTTACTGTTACCATATAATTTGTTGAAGAAGATGGCGTTACAGATATAGAAGATGTTGTTTCTCCTGTGGACCATAAGTAGCTAACGGCATTAGAACTTTGAAGATTTTTACAACATCCGCCATAAACTCTGATATCATCCAGTTCCCATCCTGACATATTACCACCAGTATTGGTGACGCAATATCCACGTAATTCAAACCTGAATGTAGAGGTTTCCGTTACTGCAAAGGCAGGGTTGGCGCTGAAGTCTATCGTTTCAAGATTCCAACTCCTTTCCGTCAGTCTGTTATCTTCAGAATATATCAGCAAATTGTTTTTATATACTTTTAATAAATACTTTGTATTATAATTATTTGGTCCAGAAGCACCATTGGTTGTAATCCAAACCAAGGGCGATTGTTCTCTGAAAGATAATTTTGTGATACGCCCAGCTTCCTGTGGGGTAATAGTGACTTCTACTTTTACGGCCTGGTCGGGATTATACAACAATGGGTCACAACTGTCCATAGCAGGAACACAAACTCCGATATCTCCTGTATAACTCCCTAAAACTGGGGTGCAGGAATGTTCACCGGTTTTTCTATACATATTGGTAGCTGTTACGGCTACACAATTGCCTTTAGAAGGATAAACAGGTAAAAATTCTGAGTAATCGATTTGATTGGTCTGATTACTTGCGTTACATTGGTCCAGTGTCCATTTTACCAACAATGAATCCAATGTTGCCGGGCAACTCGGAGTACATACTGACTGTCCAGATACGATTGGAGAAATGGTATGCGTCGTACCAATACATGCTGATTTGTCACTGCCTGCATTGATGCTCAGAGATCCCACAGTCACTGTGAAATTGACATTAGAAATGCAACCATCCGCATTGGTATATGAAATTGTATAAACTCCTGACTGACTTGGCTGGAGATTGGTGAGGTTCCAGTATGAGCTTCCATCAGGTGTGTTGTCAGAGTATCCGGCAGGTCCTGTCATACTTAAACTACTAAGACCTAAAGCCTGTACTCCGAGACTGACATTAGAGCCCCTGCATATATACACTTTGTTTGCCTGGTAGCTTCCTGATCCGGTATTGACATATGGCGTAAGCGTGGTGGGTGTGCCTGAAAACAACGTCACTACCTGGGATGAAGGAGACGGACATCCGCAATCAGGATCCGCAACCACATCAAAGTTTCCTGATGTTTGTCCTGTGACGGAGAGATTGCCGTATCCCTGGTTTATGATAACATTATTTTTATACACACTTATTTTTCTGGGACAAGCACCATTAAAAGCAGAAATTACAAAGGACCCGTTGGACGCATTACAACTGCTGGGATTAGTAGTATTGCTGATATTCAGATTGCACTGGCCTGCTGCACTGTTATAATTTAGCAATAGTACTATAAAAATAGACAGCCACTGAATTTTCAGAGATGTAGGTAGGGTAAAATTAAGCATAGGTTTACAATTATATTCGTTTAATAACAACATTAGTCTGATAAGGTGACCCCCTCAGACGAAACAAAAAAACAATTATACAATTGTAAAGATAGTCGTGCAACCAATTAATAACCACATTTTTAAGTAATTTTTTCATATAATTATTTAACTCAATTGTAAGCGATTGATAAATTAAATTCTTATACAAATTAATAAAAATAAATGTGTAACAACCTTATTTAAAAATAATTATCATGACCCCAACAGAACACGGACTGACTTCACAACATCATTTCTAAGGTACGATACCATTACTTTGTCTCCGGGAGCATACTTCTCCAGTATAAGGAATAAATCATTGTTGTTTTCTACTTTTTTACCTTCTATTTCGATGATGATATCTCCGAAAATAATTTCACCGTCAGGAGTTTGTTCTAAAGCCTTCAATCCCGCTCTTTCAGCTCCCTTACCCGGAATAAGATTCATAATCATTGCGCCCGTGATACCCCAATCCTGAGCATACTGCACAGGCAAAGGCTCAATACCTAGTACCGGTCTCTTTAAAAAACCAAACTTTATCAGATCAGACACAACCCAATTTACTTCATCGACAGGTATGGAAAAACCTATGCCTGCTGATGCACCAGAAGGACTGTATATCATTGTGTTTACGCCTATAAGTCTGCCACTACTATCAAGCAATGGTCCACCGGAATTTCCGGGATTGATAGCTGCATCTGTTTGTATCACATCTCTGATAGGCCTGCCACCGATAGAGGTTATCTCTCTGCCCAAAGCACTAATTACTCCGGTAGTCAATGACTGATCCAGTCCAAATGGATTACCAATAGCATACACTGACTGACCTACTTTCAGGGAAGAAGACTGACCTACAGGGATAGGCTTTAATTTATCTTCGGGAGCTTTTATTTTGAGGACAGCAAGATCCTTATTGGGTTCCGTGCCTACTATTTCTGCATCCCAGGTTGTTCTGTCGCTTAGGGTGACTTTAAACTTTGAGCCATTCTGAAGTACGTGAAAATTAGTGATAATGTGACCTTGTTTATCCCATATAAAACCAGAACCGGAGCCTAAAGGAATTTCTGTTATATTCCTTGACCAATAATCTCTTTGTTGGTTTAGAGTGGTGATAAAACAAACTGATGGCGCTGATTTTTCAAATAAATCTATGGTGGCCTGCTCACTATTAGTAAGATATGTGACAGAATCTATGGTCCGACGATGGCTGTTCGCTGCTTTTGCTGTCGACATCTGATTTTCAGTATTCCCACTGACAAAGCTGTTATCCTCAGATGTAGGTTTAAAATATTTTGATCCCAAAAAAAATCCACCTGCCAATAAAATAAATCCTGCAATAATGTTTCCTGCTTTCATTTTTTTGATTTTAATAAAAAACAAATTTCTTTATGTACTTATAAACATACCAACGTTAAAAATGTGTTTTAAATATCCTCGTGAACAGCCAAATTTCTGAGATATCGACTAACTCTATATCTTTCCTCATGGTATATATCAAAATAATCGTCCAAAACCTTTACAATGTTTTTATAACCCAGTTCTTTGCCCCACTCTAACAATCCCTTGGGATAATTGAGTCCCAAGCGAACAGCCAAATCAGCATCTGTGGGGGAGCAAATTTGCTGTGCTACAGTATCTGCAGACTCATTGATGAGCATTGAGATGATCCGCACAAATAGATCCTGTAATAAAAGTAAGTTATCCTTTTCAGTAAAAGGAGGTATGACTTCGTCTGAATAATTATAAAACCCTTTACCAGTTTTTTTTCCCAGATATCCCGCTTCCAGTAACCTGAGTTGACTTATAGAAGGTCTATATCTGCTGTCATTATAAAAACCCCTCCATACAGATTCCGTGACTTTATAGTTCACATCATGACCGATAAAATCCATCAGCGTGAATGGTCCCATCCTAAAGCCTCGGGATGTCATAGCATAATCGATGGTCACTATATCGGCAATCCCTTCTTCATATATTCTGATAGCTTCGCTGTAAAACGGTCGGGCTAGCTTATTGACAATAAATCCAGGAGTATCTTTGGCAATGACTACCGTTTTACCCCATGATTCTATGATTTTTTGGACTTTTAAAGTGAGCTGACTATCTGTCTGAACTGCAGGAATGACTTCCACCAGTTTCATGATGACAGGAGGATTGAAAAAGTGAATACCAATAAATCTTTCAGGATATTTCAATCCGGCGGCGATAGTTGTAATAGATAAAGAAGAGGTATTTGTGGCTAAAATGGTTTCATTTCTGATCGTTTTTTCAAGAGCCTTAAATAATTCCTTTTTTATATTGAGATCTTCGATGATGGCTTCGATAATCATATCCGCATCAGAAAGGGTTTCCAGTTTTTCGCATATATATATTCTGCCACGAACGGCTACACCTTCTTCAGGACTGAATACCCCTTTGGAAATAAATTTCTGAATACTTTCACCAATATTATGGAGAGCTCCGGATCCGGCAACTTTATTAGTATCATACAACCGTACTTCACAGCCAGCCATAGCTGCCAACTGTGCGATTCCTGTGCCCATGGCTCCAGCGCCAATAATTCCTACTACCATCTTCTGTTTTTGTTAATTTTAATCTGTTTTATCTCTTTCCCAAAAGCTTAACTTATGGAGATTAAAGGAAAAACTTAGTCTTGAAATAAAATTCCTATGTTGTCCTTTATATATATTTCCAAGTTCTGCAGAATAAAACAAGGGGCAGTTCAATGAGAAAATATCATTGATATTGAGAGATAATCCACCATTGTAAATGACATTATTATTGAATTTATCATTAGAATAAGTGCTGTAAGTGCCAAGATCAAAATATAGCCGCAACGGCAACCATTTAGGTTTTATAGGAAAGTCGGCACTAAAATTGAGCGAAGCTGCGAAGTTATTGGACATACCTATTGAATAGGCTGAACCTGCAGGGGTCTTAAAACCTCCCCCATTGATAAGGCTGGTCTGATCATCATAAAGTCCATTTTGATTTTGTCTTGAAAAAAAGTATTCGTCATATGTGTAGTCATTGAATCCCTGGTGAATCAATGCAATACTACCTTTGGTAAAAACATTTTGGTAGCTCGGAGATTGACGTTGTGTATTGACAATAAAGCCTGCTGCAAAAACTCTGAAATAAAGATTTTTTTTGTGCGCATACTGAATTCTCTGTTTCAACTCATTTGATAATTTGATATAATGCTCCCCGTCATAAGACTGTTGCTCAGTGCTGACTCGAAATCCGGTACTGCTTAGGGCTGATTTCCTGTTAAAATTATATTCCAGTCTGAAAATCAATGAGGCTTTGTTTTTAATGCCTTTCAAAACATTGGCACTTTCAAACTCCGCAAATTCTTCATTTATTACAAAAGCTTTCATAGTCAGTTCTTTTCTACTTTCTGTCACACAGTTCTGCCTGAAATGTATAGTCACAGCCGGATCGAATCTAACATATCTCAAGCTGTAATCCAACTTCTTATTACGATTCATATCCCATGACTTTATACCACCATGCAAGGATATTTTCCGGAAGGCTTTTAACTTTAGGAGGTGGTCATAGCGGACCCAGGCCTGACCAAGCAATTTTTTGTTGACAAATGAGTATGCAGGTGTGATGGCAAAGGATAAATTCTTTGGGTTTTTAAAGTTGCTATTGGTAAAAGTAGCCCCTGCCATCAGCCCATCATTGTTATTGTACAATGGAAAAGCAATCACTTTCAATTCTTTGTACAAAGAATTTCCTTCTGAAAATATTGATTTTATTCTCAAAGGTCCATGTTTTAGTGACTTATGAGGGTAATAGTGGTTGTCACTTCGCTTAGAATCCTGTAGTACACCTTCCAAATCCACAGACACTAAATCTATAGTCAAAATTTCCATGTCTGGAATATTCACGTCCTTGACTCCGGTAAAACCATCCACAAAATACCGGTGTGTCGTATCCTGCTTATTATCCCTTAGGGTTAGCATAAAAGGAAGGCTCAGCTCGCTTTTATTTTGAATACTGACCTTCATACCATCTGCAGAACCAACAACATCTTTTATAACATATGCAGAAGCTAGGTCAGTGCTGATATATTTTGGTAAAAACGATACGTCTTTCCCTGCATTTTTTTCCAAAGCGGATATCAGTTTTTCAGGACTTAAAAAATCTATTTTCGACGCCAGTTCCTGCAAGGTTCTGTTCAATACATCTTTTCCGAGCATGATGCCGGTATACTGAAAAAAAGCCGGACCTTTAGTTTTTGCATTAAAAAATATATCAAAAACACTCCATTTATTATTTGAAATATTCAATGGGAATGTATTGCCTCTTTCGGCAGACACCTGAAGCTTTCGATTGTCATGGAAAGCAAACTCTTCTATTTCCCTGATTCCTGTTTCCGAAAGTTCAGAACCTATTTCGTCAGCATAATATTTTGAAATCCCACTTTCTAACCAAGGGTACTTTTGACCTTTGATCCTAAACATACCGCGTACCCAAACATCTGATAACGACTTGAAAAGCTTTCGCTCAGGTAAATCATCATCAGTGTCGAAATTTATCAGTGCTATACCCTCGCTCATGAAGCACTCCGAGCATTTATCTGACCAAATAATCGTTAATTTTTTATATGGGTATTTACCAAGTTGACCAGTTAAGTTTGTGGATGCTTGCTGCAAACTTTTGCCTATAGCAGCCATATCAGGCGTTTTAGAATTAAGGTACACAAAGGTGTATGGTACAATATTATTTCCTGATAGAAATGAACCGCTGTCAACCTTCACATTTATATTAATCAGTATAATAGTGAGGTCACTTAATTCTTCTGCTACTATGCCGGCTTTTCCGGTTTGTCCATTGGAATAAATATTCCATCCTGGCAAGGGATTCATTTTCACTACAAATTTTGCTAGATGATCATAAGTATTGACCGATTGTTTATAAGGCTCAAAAGTCCAATGATTGTCTTCATACAAGGCTAAAACAGGATAAAAATGCCTCAGAAAATAATTGCCGTTACGAATACCTAAACCATCTATCAGTTTAGGAAGTCTCAGGGTGTAATTAAATGTAATGGGCAGATTACCATCAGAAATGATACCAATGATTTCCCTTTTTTCGTCTTTGAATACAAACGGAATATCCTTATCATTGGAGGTGACAGTTAAGCTATCTATTTCGGCCAGGGACAACTGATTTCTGAAATAGTATTCTGTCCTATTCATCTTCAATTGGTCATCTGTAAATGCATTAGAAGTGTTGCTCATAGCATTGGCCCTCAGAAAAAACCAAATTGTATCAGTCGGAATGCTTGTCATTTTAGGCAGCGTGATTTCGCTAGTGACTTTTACACTTCTACTTATTGTATCCAGATTTAGCGTAATATTGTATGAGACATGCTGACTACGCATCACAACACTTACTGACAGTAAGATAAAGATACAAGTTACCGATTTGAGTATTCGCATTTTAAAGTTTTTTCGGGTAAAATTAAAGATAAAACACGACTTCCCCTATTATTTTGAAATTGTTGGGTTTAGCTACCTTGATTTCCGGTACCTGTATTCCCGCCACCCTGATTGTCCTGCCCCTGTTTGAGGTCAGTATTTTTGACTTTGGATTTACGTTCTTTAAAGTCCACATTACCGAATTTATACCTAAAATTGAGCCCTACAGACCGAAATGGTATACTGAATGATGTTCTTTGCTCAAAAGCGTCCGTCTTGATATTGGAATTAAAAAACTTGTCCGCATTAAAAGGTTCTATCAGAGTGAGTCCAATACTCGAATTTTTAAACTCTTTTCTGACACCCATCCCATAAATGGTGAAAGCTGGGTTGTCACCTTGAATCGTACGCACCGGGGAGCGGAAAAAGCCGAAGAAATCAGCCTTGAAAGTACCTGAGATTTTGATTTCACCATTGAGAAACAGATTATATTCATAACTGCTCCGCGAAGCATCCTGACCATTGACTATACCTTTAGCGTTGTAGGTGGCAAAGTTGCCCCCGGTCCGGAGGGTAACAAGGTTGACAGTTTTGCTTATAAAGGTGTTGATCCCTATAGAGTTGTTATTGCCGATATTTTTGTAAGTATTGACTGAAAGTCCATTTTTGTCAATGGAAAGAATCTGCTCAATAATGCCATCTGTAAATTTGTAAAATAGTGATGAAAAGGTCGTAAACCCTTTAAATGTAAAGTTGTATGCCATCTCTACCTGATGTACTAATTCAGGATTCAAATATGGATTCCCCTCAGTCCTGTTGGTAAAATCGCTGTTGTTGTTAAATGGATTGATAAACTGAAGACTAGGACGCTGAATACGCTGACTGTAAGCAATCTTCAGTGTTCTGAAATTTTTAAATGTACGGCTTAAAGCCAGGTTTGGCAATATATTATTATATCCAATCCCGCTGAAATTAAGAGAATCGAGTACATTAAATCTTCCGGCGATATTGGTTTTTTCATATCGTGTGCCAGCTATCAGGGAATACTTTTTGGCAATCAGGAAATTCATGGAGGCATAGCCAGCGTAAACATCCTGATCATAGTTGAATGTCTCTTGTAGCGGGGTGTAGCCTGAAGGAAAAGTAAGTATCTGGGTGGTATAGTCACTGATGATATTTCTCAATACCGTTTTGGCTCCGGTCTCCAGTTTGATGGATTTGGAAAATGGATGCACATAATCTACCTGGAGAGTGGTTTCATGATTAATCCCGGCATTATAGACTTCATCGTTTCTATTGAGCAATTCTATTTGGTGAACCTCCTTGACGAAAGCATCCTGATTGTTGTTTTGCTTCGAGTACTGGACACCGAAAGAGAGTTCCTGGCCTTCCCGCTTTTCAAACTTTTTGGTATAATCGGTATTCCAGTCAAAGCCGCCGAAAAAGTTATTTCCTGTATTGGTACGGGTAAAAATATCATTCAGTCCTGTCAGGGGGTCTGTAAGTTTTCCATCGGTTGACCCTTCCAGGTCAAAACCAAATCCTCTGAAAGTAAAAGAGCTATTAATACTGTTGTACCCATTGAAATCATAAAATGCGCTGAGTGAACCATTACCACCCAGTCGGGAAGTATTTTGTACGCCATCCCATGATATTACTCTGAGACCCGATGTTGTCTGATCTTCTCTGTATAAGGAAGACGTGCCGTCTGCTGGTGTAGAATAGAAAACTGCTGCTCCAGAGCTTAGGCCAAAGCGCCCTTTTCCTACATTCAGGTTGGTAAACAAACTATTTTGTCTGTTGCCTATCGAAGCATTGACACTTCCTGCCACACCTTCCACATTTTGTTTTTTGGTGATGATATTGATCAGTCCGGCGCTGCCTTCTGCATCGTATTTGGCGGATGGTGAGGTGATGACTTCCACCTTCTTTATCTGGTCTGCCGGAAACATTTTTAATGCATCTGCTACATTGCTCGAAAACATTCCAGATGGTTTGCCATTGATGAGGATTCTTACATTTTGTGAGCCTCTCAGTGATACATTGCCATTCAGGTCTACAGATAACATCGGTACTTTACGGAGGACATCAGTGGCGTCTCCTCCTGCTATAGACGCATCGTTTTCTGCGTTAAAGACAAGTTTGTCTGCTTTGTTTTCTACCAGCACTTTTTCTTCCTTAATGACAACAGCATCGAGCAGGTATGAAGCAGGCACAAGCATTATATTTCCTACATTGATATCCGGATTTTTGAGCGTCGTGGTCACTGCAGCCAACTTTTTTTCCTGGTATCCCAAAAATGAAATATACAAGTCATAAACACCATTCACTACATTTTCAAATTTAAACAATCCAGTTTCTTCGGTCAAAACACCATCTATCACTATGGAACTGTTTTTCTTTTTTAATGAAATGGTAGCAAAACCTATAACTTCGTTCGTGAGAGAATCTATGACTTTACCTTCTATTTTACCCTTGATAGTCGGACCTTTATTACCACCTCCCATTGGAAATTGGGCTTGCATCTGGTTTGTGGATAAAAGCATGAAAGCGAAGAAAAGAATTTTGAACCAATGTATCATCTTGTGAAATTTGACAATACAATGACAAAACTGAATCAAATGTTTAGTTTTTCATCAAAATTTAGATAAATCTTAGATTTTGGAAGATGAAAATATATGGAGGCCTGAATTTGTATACCCAATTTGTTTAAATCACCTAGTGGCTCATAACTACTGTATTTTTACAACATAATTGTAACTGACGGGATTGGGCCTGGTGGTCGGTGCAATTACATCATTTACAAACGTATATCGAAAAGATGGCGCATCATCATTTGGCTCCATTTTATGACTTTCATCTATTGAGATGGCTGGCTGCAATATTTCATGCAAATGAAAATGTATCCTGATATTTTTATGAAAAGTGACCTTCAGATGTCTGGGTGTTTTAGGTACCGTAAATTTCAACATTTTAACAACTCTAACCGCTTCCTCATTGCATAAGTCATCCAGTCCGCCGATGATTTTTGTCTCGATGACATCACCTTTGTGATTGATATCATACCTGATATGGACGTCACCTTCTATCTTGAGCTCCCTGGATTGTATGGGATACTGTAAGTTAGCGCTTACAAACGCACTAAGGGCTTTGTCGCCTCCTTTGTAATATGGTTGCCTGATAAAACTGTCTTCTTTCCTTTCTTTCTTCACTAAGGATCACTTTTTATAATAAACTCTATAGACCACATCGGCAAAATCATCAGAAATGAGCATGGACCCATCAGGTAACAACTCAAAATCCACTGGTCTGCCCCATACATCATCTGTCTTAGTATTGAGCCATCCGGTGATAAATGGTTTAGATTCTTTGACGGTTCCATCTTCATTGAGCGTAACCACCATGATATCATATCCACTTTTTTTAGTGCGATTCCATGATCCGTGTCTGGCCACAAAAATCCTGTTGGAATATTCTGCGGGAAATTGCGAACCTGTATAAAAAGTCATTCCCAAGGGTGCTGTATGTGGGCCCATTTTTGCGACAGGAGGTGTAAATTCATCACATTTACGTTTTTTGCCAAATTCAGGGTCTGCGACATCTCCCTGGTGACAGTATGGGTATCCAAAGTGCATTTTATCTTTTGGTGCATAATTGAGTTCGCACTCCGGCACATCGTCACCCATCATATCGCGGCCATTGTCAGTAAAATATAAATGCCCTGTAACAGGATGCCATGCAAACCCCACCGTATTCCTGATACCTGAATGTACAATCTCTACCCCTGTACCATCATCATTCATCCGAGTGAGAGAAGCGTATACAGGATCTTTAGATTCGCAAATGTTGCAAGGTGCTCCTACTGGTATATAGAGTTTGCCGTCCGGCCCAAAAGCAATATACTTCCACCCATGATGGGTCTCAGTGGGATATTTGTCATAGACAACTATCGGAGTACCGGGATTATCTAGTCTGGATTCAATATTTTCGATTTTCAGAATTCGATTGACTTCAGCTATATACAGATGTCCGTTTTTCCACGCCACACCATTCGGCATATTGGCGCCTGTAAGGAGTGTATATTTTTTATCTGCCCTATTGTCTCCATTTGTATCTTTAAGAGCATATACATTGCCGGCAGATCTAGTGCTGACATATAAGGTACCTTCCGGCGAATAACATAAAGAGCGCGCATTGACCACACTGTCTGCAAATACCGATATAACAAAACCTTCAGGCAGGATGAGGCTATCCAGTGGCAATTTGCCTTTATAATCGGTGCCAAAAGTGCTGATTGGTGGATTGACACCAAATTTATACTTAGCAACCACAAAAATGATAGCCAGTACAGCTATGATAGCAACTAGGATTTTAATGTATTTCATGGGAAACGATTTATTGGTCAAATATAGAAGGATTTTTTGTCAAAACAAACTTAGGTTATCCAGGAAATAACTTTTTTATACATCTTATCATTCTCCTTCATCTTTCAAACGTATACACTTAGCTTCTTCATTGTTTATCAATTACTACATGATAATATGTCGTATCACCTTCAGAAAAGAAAACCCTACGATTAGGCTTGTCTTGTAATTCGAAATTTCCATTTACAGTAAATTTGCACTCCCCAAACTTAAAAAATGGTTGTACAAGATTATGATTGTACTCAATTATTCGGTTACTTTTGCAAGCAAGCTTCTACTTCATCAGCCTGTCCATCACTTCCTGCTTTTTACTTCGGGCGACAGGAACGTGTATATCACCATGTAGCACGATTTCCATACCTTCAGTCCTTATGATTTTTTGGATATGGATATCATGGATCAGCCAAGAGGTGTGAGGGCGGAAAAACCCTGGATTATTCAGCAGTTCTTCAATGTCTCTGAGTGTCCTGGAGAGCAGATATGGTTTTTCTTTGTCCATGATATAAACTTTACAATAACTACCTTCAGCCTCACAGCAGGTAATGTCTTTGACTTGCACAAAAATGATCTCGTTTCCTATTGGAAGCAATATTTTTTCGGGTACATTTGTTTGACTAAGATATTGAAGATGTTCGATTTTAGGTTGTTGCAGCTTTGGTGCGGATTTTTTGACAGCAGCTATTAGTTCATCTTTATCAATGGGCTTGAGAAGATAATCGACCGCATTAAACTTAAATGCCTGAATGGCATACTGGTCGTAGGCAGTTGTAAATATAATCCTGGACGAAACATCACCTATTTGCTGCAGCAACTCAAATCCATTCATTTGTGGCATTTCTATATCCATAAAAATGATGTCTGGCTGTTGTTTTTTCAGGTATTCCAGAGCTTGAACAGAATGATTAAAAACTGCTGCGATTTCGACCTCAGGACAGTATTTTGACGTCAGGATGCTGACCACATCGGTACAATAAACTTCATCATCTATGATTACTGCTGTCATGTTATTTTCTTATGATTGATTAAGGATTATTTTTACTTTGGTTCCTGCAGGGCTTTTTTGTTCATCGTAAAGATCTTCGATTATGATTTCTGATTTTGTTCCCTGCATTTTCTGCATCAGTTTCAGTCTCTCTTCAGTCAACGCCATGCCGTGAGATTTATGATGGTCTCCCGTTTTACTTTTGAGAAATCTGGATTTTTCACGACCGATGCCGTTATCTTTTATTTCTATTATGGTAGTATTTTCAAAACTGTGTACAAAAATATCTAGTTTTTTAACCCCCCAGTCTGCTGGAGCTTGCATAAGCCCATGCCATATAGCATTTTCTACGTATGGCTGCAGCAAAAGTGGTGGGATCTGTATTTGATCAGGGAAAACATGCTCATCTACAGTTATTTTCCATTCAAAACTGTCCTGAAACCTCATAGATTCCATATTGATATATAATTTGAGCGCTTCCAGTTCTCTTTCGAGTGTAATAAAGTCTTCCTTACTGGCATCCAGTATTATTCTGATGAGTCTGGAAAACTTTGTGAGATATTGTGATGCCGCTTCTGTTTCATTGACAAGTATAAAACGATTGATAGAGTTGAGACAATTGAAAATAAAGTGAGGATTCATCTGAGCACGCAAAGCCGTCATTTCTATTTTGGTAATTCGCTGTCTTAGTATATTTTTTTCTGCTTCTTCCTTACGAATGCCCGAAACTCTCTTTTTGTATGCCCAATATACAAAAGCCACCGTCAAAGCTCCTGTGAGTGTATAAAACCAGGAGGTTTTCCACCATGGTGGTGCAATCATAACCTGAAGCGAAAATATTTTGTCCTGATCATATTTTTGTCTGACGTTTATCCTGTAGTCACCGGGAGCCATACTGTACATACTGATGGACAAATCTTCCATACTTTGCCAAGGGAGATCATTGATGCTATATAGCAGATCCGGTTTCCTAAAGGACTCCTGGTCCAGATATCCGAATGTAAAAGTGAGGTAGTTCTGAAGATAATTCAGTTTAAAAACAGTATCAACAGGAATACTTTTGCCAAAAAGACTGGCATCTTTAAGATAGATTTTTCCATCTGATTTATGGGGATGTATGATGGATTTGTCCATGCTGATGATATGGTCGGGATAAAGATTTTGGGAGATATTGCCATGATGATCAGCAAAAATCCTGTAATTAAAGAACCTGGCATCTTTTTCATCATCAAAAGTATAAAATCTTTCATTTTTGTAGTCGAAACCCATCAGACCTGCCTCGGTCGTAAACCAAAAAAAACCATCTGAACCCACATAGCCATATCTCACCGCATCAGTGATTATCCCATCAAAAGTTGTGTAAAGCTTTGCTTTCATAGTCCTACTGTCTATATACATCAGTCCCTTTGCAGGCATCAATAAAAAAACATTGCCTTTGTCATCACCGGTGATATCATGGATGAAGCCTTTTTTAGTTGTGCCAACGCCGATCAGTGGGTAGTTTTTTGTGCTATCAAAGGCAGGGTCTATGATGTATAAACCGCTTTTTTCTGTTGCAAGCCAAAGCTTGTCAGTCCACTGGTCATAATACAAAGCACTGAAAGAAGTTCCTTTTATGTTGGTTTCAGAATATTCTATCGTTTCACTTCCTTTTCTGATGATCCAGATGCCTGTATTGCGCTCCCTGACATAAATATTTCCGGATTTATCTTCCACAAAATTTCTGAACTCTAGCTCAGTCTCTAAAGCCACTGGTCGGGAATAATTCAGTGCTATCGCTTTATTAGCTCCTTCGTCCCACCTGTAAATGGACGAGCTGGTAGAAAAATACTGCTGCTTATCTGAAGCACAAAAATACAACTGCAGGGGACCAAGTTGTTGAGCATCTCCCTTACCGGTAATGATGCTGCAAGAATTTGAATCGCATGAAGCTATGTATCCTTTCTCCCAGTCACCTGCCAGTATTTTTCCTTTTTGGGTGACATAACTATGATTATTCGCAAAACCCACCGGCAAATGAATCTTTTCATGGTTTATATAAGACCTTGATTGGATACAATGTAAAAACGGGCTCAACTCTGTTTTCAAAAAATACAAGTGACTGCCATAAATGTTAAAGCTGACAAAGTAACCCTTACCCTGCGAAAATTCGCCTCCTTTCATGTCAAATTTTGAAAACTGCCTGGTCTTAATATCGTACAGAAATATCCGGTCACTACGCAGCATCATCATGGTATCCTGACTGAAGACTTTTATATCGAGCATTTGGTCAGGAATATCTTTTGGAACCGGAGGACATGTATGGTGCTTCCAGGTACTGCTTGCAGGATGATAGGTATAATAACACTGATCGTACGTGCCTATCCAAAGGGTTCCATGTTTATCCGTTTCATGAATGTAAAATGCAAAATAATCATCCAGATTAGCATTAGGATGATAACTATAAGTCATGGAAGGAGTATGTACGGAAAAAAGTCCATACACTGTCATTAACCAAAGTTCTGTGTCTGATTTCCTGGTGACACTTTGGGTAATACTATTCCTTTTTTCCACATCGATGATTCCAGATTTTTTTGCAAAATCATACCAACCACTCTTTTTAAATAGTTTTGTTTCAGGATTAAAAATGAGGACGTCGTAATATCCTCCTATCCATATGTTGCCAGTTTGGTCTTCTGCCATTTGGGTATAGCTGAGTCCCAAAACAGGCATGACAGTGGAGTCGGGAAAAAAATTGGTAAAAGTTTGCTTCTGGCGATCCACTAATGTTAACCCTTCATCAGTGTTTACCCATAACCTCCCCTTGCTATCTTCGAGCATTCCGTTGCAACTATTGCTGGCAATTGTCTTTGGGTCATCCGGTCTGTGCTTGAAGGTGGAAAAGGAATTGCCGTCGTACCTGTTGAGCCCTTTGTCACTGGTGATCCATACAAAACCCTCTTTATCTTTTAGTATTCGCCTGCAATTGGAAGAACTCAAACCGTCTTTGACAGAATAAGAGTTGATTTGATATGATGATTGCGCTCTAAGCAGCTCCTGTGTCCATATCAGTACAGTAAACAATAAAATCCAGTATTTCGGAGTATGATCAATCATACAGTATTAAGTGACTATCCATTAAACTAAGGTGTAAAGTACAATTTTTTTTCATACAAAATCTCATCAGTATATTTATCGGAATCTAGTCACACCCAGTTTTATCATATATCCGGATAAAAGTAATAAGACCATATCTGAAATGAGGCTACCGAGACTAAAAATATAAGATTTGTCCGGCTCGTTTTCCTTAAATACAATTGATACCTTTTCGTTTAATTCAAAATTTAACCATGGTAATAAGATAGAGGATTTAGAAAATGCATCCAATGAATCCAAACTACCGACAGATACCGGAAACCGATACACCGGTCGTCTGGATCTTGCTTTTTTGCCGTGTTTTGATGTGTTTTCTTCAAAAACAGTTATACTGGATCCTCTGCCTCTAAAACCTATTACACGACCTTCTGCATTCTGGCCCGAAAGTCGGTATTGAATAGTTTCCAATACAGGCTTACCTATGATGTAGATTAATATACATCCCCCAAAAATCAACATTATTCTAAATATTAAAACCGTTATACTGTTCATTTTTCAAAATTATACATTTCGTCATTGCTTTCCAATGTCGGAAAATTAAAAATTTTCATTTTAAGCTTATTCATGGTAATAAAATTTCCCATCTGTGATGACTAGTGCTGGCCCTGAAGGACATGAAAGTGTGCCTGAAAATGTAGCCTCTAGGATATCAGGACCGGTGGTCGCCTTAACTACCTTTACTTTCATATCAAACCCCATCATACTTCCGCAGATATAATCCTGTTCAGTCCAGTTACCCATCTGTGCGACTGAAAGCGCAGCATTCCCCTGAGCAAAAGAATATTGACCGGGACCATCTGTTTGAAAAATATTGATGTTAAATGCTTTTTCAGTTTTGTCCTTTTTACCTGAAGACCCTGAGATGATAATGGCTTTATCGTAGCCTTTTGGATGGAAGGCACCAAATACATCATGATCTGCAGACCACTCCTTACCGTTGATTTTCATTGTAAGATAATTACTGTGGTTGTCAACTTTCAATTGTTCTGCTTCAACATTGGGTTTATTACTGGAATTGCTGCAAGCACTTAAAAGAAATAGTGAAATCATGCATGTAAGTATCATGTTCGTTTTCATTTTTACTGATTATTTTGAATGTTTTATGAAAAAGCTAACGGTGGTCCTACAATGGACATATCATGAGCTTTAAAAGGGTCATAGCCTTCAGGTTTGGGGGAACCATCACTGATAGCACGGAAAAAATCTTCCATTTTACCACAAGGCTGAAAGAAAAACAGCATTTGACCCTCATCTGTCAACTGGGCCCAGGTGTGAGCCACCCCTCTTGGCAAAAATATCATGTCACCTTTGGTAAGGACAAACTGCTCTTGGCCACATTGAAACAAATAGTTACCTGAAGATATATAAAATATTTCATCCTGATTTGGATGTATATGCATAGGTGGTCCACCTTTTTCTTTGCCGTTGTACTCAAAAATAGACAACTCTCCACCTGTATCCTTACCCGAAACCTTGATGTCATTTGTGCTTTTTCCATTAAGGACAGTTTTTTCTCCAAATCTTCCGTTTTTATTGCGTACAATAAATCCTTTTGAAACTGATTCGATGATATCATATTTTTCAGAAGCAGATAAGCCTGGCCCATGGTTGACAATACCAAAGTCATTATTAGCTTTTGATTTTTCTTCCTTAGTGAGTTTACTACCACTTTGGGTCATAAAAAGAAAAAACTCCTCCATCTTACCAGCAGGTTGTAAGAAGTAAAACATCTCACCTGAGTCAGATGTCTGGACCCACGTATGTGGAATATTGCGAGGTAAAAATATAAGGTCTCCTTTCCGAAGTGTCGCTTTTTCATCACCTACCTGAAAAACATATGTCCCATCGAGCACATAAAACATTTCATCCTGATGAGTGTGTGAGTGATAGCTTGGCCCTGTTCGTTCTGCACCTTTATACCAAAATGCCGAAAGTTTTCCTGCTGTATCTTTAGTGGAAAGCTTCAGGTCATTAGGGTTGACGCCCTTAAATGGAGTAGCTATACCAAATCTGCTTAAACCCGCTTTTATGACAAGTGCTTTTGATCCAGATGCTGTAAGGCGTCTGGAAGGCGTGCAGGCGAATGCGGGAAGTGAAAGTATAGAAGTGATGACAAATTCTCTACGTAACATGATATGCTTATCCTTTTTTATGCATTACAAAGATAGGGCATACAGATGCAAGACTTAAAGTCAGTTTGCAGTTAGTCGGTTTGGGTTTGCAGATGGATGACTAGAGGTAAAACTCCATTATTATTTGTATGAATGACACCTTTTCTGGAGTTTGTGAAAATGAATATTTTCTACATTGGAGAATAGGCGGTCTTGTGCTGCAATGTTCCATGGCCAAGGTCATAAAGCATATGTATATGTGATTTCAGGCCTTTTGTAAAAGACTGTTTGTTGTTATACACAATGCCGTACTCCTCTGATGTTTTTTTCACAATATCCATAAGGGCCGGATAGTGGATATGCGATATTTTTGGGAACAAATGATGCTCTATCTGATGGTCCAGTCCACCAATGTACCAGGATAATAATTTATTGGTTCAGGCAAAATTTGCAGTAGTTTTTAATTGATGTATAGCCCAGGCGTTTTCTATATTTCCAGTTTCATTTAAGGAAGGCTGGTTTACCCCTTCTACTACGTGAGCCATCTGAAATACAGTACTAAGTATCATTCCTGCTGTGCAGTGCATCGCCATGAAACCTACCAGCCACTGCCAGAGTGTAATATCCAGTAACATCATAGGTAATACAAAGATGAATAAAATGTATAAAACCTTGGTTAAGACCAAAATAATTTTTTCTCTATTGGGGAACACATTGACTAATCCGGTTTTTGCCATTTTGTTGTAAAGAGGAATTTCTTTAAAATCTTTCCATAGGAACGAAATAGTCATCAGACTGTAAAGCAAAAATGCATAAATATGCTGAAATCTATGAACAGCCTTCAGTTTATCTGAATCAGAAAGTCTCAATAAAAATTTTCCTGTTATGTCCTCGTCCAGGTCATGTATATTGGTGTAAGTATGGTGCAGTTTATTATGCTGTACTTCCCAGTTATAAACATTTCCTCCTAATAAATAAAGTGATGCTCCGAAAAATTTGTTGATCATGGGATTTACAGAAAAAGATCCGTGGATGGCATCATGCATGACCGACATGCCGACACCTGCTACACCAATACCCATGATGATACTCAGAGCAAACATTTGAAGACCGGTAAACTGTCCTGATAAAATAAATGCATAGGGTATGAGGTATAAAGAAAGCATTACAATGGCTTTAAAGATCAGTCGACTTCCACCGGTTCTGTCTATTTTATTGTTATCAAAATAAGCATTGATATTGGCTTTCAATGTTGAGTAAAATAAAGATTTATCCTTATTTATAAAGTGTACCTGTGTGTATCTGGCAGCTTTCATTGAATGGGTTAGGTGCTAAAAGTGTAAAGTTAGCTAATTATTTGTACTTATCTCTCAATAAATATGACGCAAATTTGTTTTTATGAAAATATTAAGAACAACCGTACCATTTATGGTATTTTTGCTTTGACTTAAGCACCTATTAACGCTTCAATATTGAATTTTTTCATCTTCATAAACGCTTCGATGACCCGTGGTCTTTTGATGGGGTCCGACATCAGATTTCCTAATATAGAAGGCACCACCTGCCAGGATAGTCCATACTTGTCTTTAAGCCAACCACATTGACTTTCATGACCACCATCTGTCAGTTTTTTCCAGTAATCATCTATTTCTTGCTGCGTATCGCAAAGTACTACAAATGATATACCTTCATTGAAAACATATCCATGATTGTAGCTACTGTCAAATGCTATAAAAGATTGTCCCATTAATATGAACCTGGCATGATTTATCCGACCGTCAATGTCGCCCTCTCCCTCTTTATATCTGCTGATGTCTACTATTTCTGACTCCCCGAAAATGGAAGTATAATATTGCATGGCCTCTTCTGCTTTTCCAGCGACATCCCCTGTAAACATCAGAGCAGGTACAACCTCTGCCAGTCCATTTTTGGTAAGCATAATCTGCCAGTTGACACCAAATTTGTCTTTACACCATCCATATTTTTCACTCCACGGATAGTTATTCAATGGCATCATTACATAGCCCTCATCTGATAATTTTGCCCACAATTTTTCTACTTCATCCTCAGTAGGACAAAATACAAAAAAAGAGACAGAAGGATTGATCTTAAACATTGTGCCACCATTGAGCGCCATAAACTTCCTTTCACCAATGCTAAATGTCACAGTCATTCCACTATCTTCCTGTACTTTTGCATCCTGAAAAGTATCTGTATAAAAGGCTGCTGCTTGCTGAGCCTGATTGTCAAACCATAAACAAAAGCTTATTTTATGATTCATTTTCTATGATTTATTTTTAAAATCTGTATTCAAATGCACCTTTACGAAGGTTAATACCATGATCAAGATATGCTTTCAAGCAAGCCAGAAAATTTGCCCAACCTTCCGTATTTCCTTTAAGCCACTGGATACCTGCTTCGTCCTGATTGCCTTCTTTTTCGGTGACATATACTACCGAAGAGTTGTCAGGTCTTTTTTCCAATTTTATTTCCACCACTTTCTCATTTTCGCCGACAGTCCAGTAAAATGAGATAAAAGTATTTTCTATGATTGTCCCACTCTAATCGGTACAGGCTGTTCAAATTCAGGAAAATGCCAAATCAATTCCTTATCTTCTTCCATCATACCTGAACTTCGTACTATGAAGTATTGACACATATGAGCAGGATTTACAATTGCTTCAAAAACTTTCTCGATCGGTTTCTGAATTTGGATGGATGTATTTATGGATAACTTCATCTGCTTTTTTATTAAAAGAACGTTTTAAAATGGCAAATGGAGTTTTTGCAATAAAAATTATGATAATTTCTTTTGATTTCCATTCTTTATTTTTCGATGGTTGACAACCATTTCTTGATTACAGATTTTAAACCTTCCTTCTTAGCAATGAGGTCTGCCATGGATGTAATCTGAACAATTTTTCGACCATCTGGAAAATTACCTTCCAGTAAGCCTGAATCATCAATTATCCTTGCGCCTGTGGGGAAGACCAATAATATAACCTCCTTTTTATGAATATTGAAAACTAAAATATCCCTTTTATACTCTTTTGGGTCAAAGTGAGCCATTGTGCCCGTATAGTAAAAAGCTGGCGATTTCCATTTATTTGCTCCCCTATTTCTGGATCTGTTTCCAATATAATTTGATCCAATTCCATCATCACTTCTTTCAATGGATGGTTCAGCAGTCCGTAAAATTCCTTTACCTGGTCGTGGTTTGATAGCTTTATTTTTATGGCCATAACTATTTGCTTTTTACAGTATGATTGACTTCTGCCACTCTGAATGCTACGATTTGCCTGATAAGGTCATATGGTATCTCCTTATCAGTGGAAACTGAATCGAGCCTTTTCCTGTCTTAAATTTTGATAATTCTTTTTGGAAAGCTTCATTTCCGGACGGGAGCGCATAAAAACCTATGTGATTTTTGAACGCTGCATAGTATACAAGAGGTTTTTTATGCATCTTGAAAGCCGGCATGCTGTAGGCAATACATTCCACAGCTTCGGGAGCAGACGAGGAGATAACATCCTTTATTTTTAACAAAATATCTACAACGGCAGGAGGCTGGCTGGCAAAATACTGATCAACAGATGTATATTTATCTTCCATGCCTTGCCATTATTACTTATCTGATTCTATTAGTTCCGGCGTATCAGTATTGTCAGGAATCACAGAGGGTCTAGATTCCAGATTCTTTTTGATATTCTGAAGGTTTTTCACCTCTGCCTCTTCGATCATTTTACGGCCAAAAAAATACGACATGAGGTTCATTGGCCATTTGTCGTTGCTGTAAAATTCTGCTGTCAGTTCGGTCTGGTTTTCTGACACTGCTTTAAGAATATTGGCTGCTTTTGCGGTGCTTTCGAAAGGTCTTTTGAATCTAAGATCTACATCTATTCTATCCGGTGTCAGTGCAGTGATTTCCTGCTCACCTTCACCCACATTATCGTTGGTGCTATTCCATTTCTGTATAGCGCCTACGCTACCATCGGTTCCCAGGATTTCAGGTTTAAGATTGGGGTCTTCCAAAACCCAAATACTGTATTCTTCCTGATTTTTTAGGAACCGGATGTATTCATATACTTCATTTTTGGGTTTATTGATGGTTTCCTTGACACTGATAGTGTAAGATTTAGGTATAAAAGCAGCTAATAAAAGCAGGAAAGTAAATATGGCAACAATAGCTAAAAGGATTTTTTTTAAGATGTTCATTTTGATAAAGATTTTAGGTTTCGCATAATTTTTTAAGCAGTTCAAGTGCTTTAGGCCATGTTTCATTAAAGTAATCAGTATATTCAGCTACACCGCCAATCATATCAATTTTTAAAAGTGTAGCACCATTATCGATTGCGTCAAATGTATAATTCTCAAGTGAGCCTTTCCATACATCTACTGAAGGTCCTTCCAAAATCTCATTCGCTCCTTTTAATTCACCAATATGTTCTATAGAAATGTACTCTCCGGGAATATTGGTGGCAATAATACTGACCATACCTGCCTCGTTTCCATCTGCATCGCACCCTACAAAATTCATTTTGCTCCCTGTAGCCCATGTTCCCCTGAAACATGATGTGGCATTGAATGCTGACGTCCAGTTTTTATAGCCTGCATCTGAAATCATTGTTTGATATACGTGATCCTTTGTAGCGGAAATAGTTATCTCAAAATGCAAGTTAGTGCCACTCATAGCTTTTCTGTATAATTTTTAAAATTGTCGAGAATCATTTGCCATCCCATTTGCTGCATATCCACAGGGTTTTCGGTCTCTGCGTCGAAAATTTCTGTGACTTTGGTACGAGCATCACCCTCAGATAAAAAATGAACCTCCATGTTTCTGTCATCACCGAGTTTTATTACTATACGTTGATGCTCGGCTATATCTGTGTAAACACCCCAAAAGTCAAAACTAAAGCTACCATCTTTTGCAGCCATCGTGTATGTAAATTTACCACCTATTCTGAGATCATTTTCTGCTTCCGGGCAATACCAGTCTTCAGTGGCATGGTTCCAGTTTTTTACATGATGTGGTTGAGTCCACGACTCCCACACCCTGGAGATAGGAGCATTTATAGAGGATGTTACTGTAATAGAAACCGGCGAATGTGGCATATCAAAAATGTTTGTTACTACAAATATAAAAAAGAAGTTTGAAAGATTAATAATAATTGTTTGAAAAAAACATTTTGAATCTTTTGTTATGGAAAGAGTTTTCACTCCAAATCTGTTAGGAGCAAACCACCTTTTGTACACCACAAAAATAATCTTTCATATAATATAGTCTTTTACACCCAATTTGTGATATTTTATTTTACAAAGTTAACCAGTAATTGACCTTTAGGACTACAAATCGGCTTTTATTAAACACCATTTCATTAATACCGTAGTTGTCAGTATAAACAAGGAAAACGTCGCTCATAGGAGCAAATCTGTACTGAAGTCTACTGTTGACATTAAAGTTGTCGGCCTGAGTATTGTACTGCAGGAAAGTCGTCCAGAATAGTTTTGTAGAGAAATTGATTTCTGCGCGTACAGTGCCTAAAGTGATTTTTTTATTTTCGAAAGGCGCCGGAAATCTGATATCGTTGTGCTCAGCACCCAATCTAAAATTGCCCCAAGGCTGCACTCTGTAGGTGATACCTGCCCTGTAAGTATGCTTCCATCCATTGTAAAACTGGCCATAGACTCCAAAAATATCATAAACCCATTTTTTACGGTTGTCACTGTTGTACTGGATATTAAACTCGGTCATATTATAGTTTCCTTTGGGTAGTGCAGGTGTGGTGATCTGGAAAGGAAAAATAAGCTGAACATAATTATTGTTGAGTCTGAATCTAATAGCACTAGTATTTTTAAAAAAGATAAAATGGCGCAGCCTGGTGTACCATTCATTGAGCCCATTACCTCCGTCATTGACCCAGACAAAATTTTCCAGTCCTGTCCAGTGATAATTGACATTTTTACTATCTAATGGATAATTATAATAGTCGAGCATCGATCCCACATTGGTATATCCTATCCTCACGATACGATTATTTTCGGGATCATAGTTTTCCAATCTTGAGTTGAATCCCATATCTGAGAAGTAATTTTCGCCTACATGCTGTGCTTCCACATATCCTCTGAATTTTTGACCATTATAGTTGATGCCACCATAGAGGTGTCCGTTGGCCTTTGGAAAATTTGTCTCTTTCCAGGAATGCAAATAACCCAAAGTTGCCCCTAATTTACCATCATTGGATGTATATAAAAAATCTCCTCCTGCATTTCTTCCATAATCCTTATGATCAAATTTTCCATTGTTCCATCCCTGCCTGTTGAGAAAAACCCCTCTGATTGCTGTACGCGATAAAACCCTTTGCTGAAACGCCAGTGCTGAAAAATTATTTGCCCCTACACTATTCCTAACATCAGTCTGCATATTGAACGCTCCAATACGCAGATTTTCGCTTATATTCCCAGTAATACGAGCACCATAGATGATGGGAGTAGGTTGACCATTTATATCGAGCCCTATCCTACGGGAATAGAAAACCTGATCTGCTCCCTGTCCAAAATTACTGAAGATATCATTATTTTCTATGAAAAATTGTCTGCGTTCAGGAAAAAAAATATTAAATCTGGTAAGGTTAGTAACCTGAGCATCTACTTCTACCTGCGAAAAGTCTGAAAAAGTAGTAAGATCCAGGTTCATGGACGGACTCAATGCTATTTTTGCATCACCTCCTGCCTGCAATTTAGAATCATTTTCAAGCCCTGATTTGTCATTGCGCACTGAAATATATGGAATGATAGAGACGTTGCCACCTTGTAAGGAAGGTGCTTCAGGCCATACAATCGTACCATAATATCCGATATCATGGGCCTCAAACTGGCGGGGAACCGGTGCCCAGACACTCAATTCATTATGTTCGGGATCTCGTCTGGCAAAATTTATATGCCACTCTGTGATCTTTTCTTTATACCTGATGCTTTTGAGTGGTATTTTCATTTCTACAACCCATTTGTCCGAATGTTTGCTTACAGCCGAAAACCAACGGTTGTCCCAGGTTTCATCAACATTGGATGGTGAGATGATCACCTCTGTTTGTGCTCCCATCACATTGACACCAAATCCATATCCACTGGCTTTATTTCCCACCGGATCCAATAGAAATGCAAACTCATCACTGTTGCCAAAACCGTCTCTTTTAAGGGTCTGAATGACATAGTTTTGATCATCATCACATTCTGCCAGGACATAAAGATTGGCTTTGTCACATAACATTTTCACCCTTGTTTGCCTTTTAGGCGGTACATTGTCGATAGGAGCATTCAGGATAAAATTTGAAAACACCTCTGCCTCCATCCATGATTTTTCATTGGCTACTCCATCAATATTTATATTCTCACCCGTAGCTGTAAGAAGATACCTGAAATCTGCAGCATTGGTGTTTTGGCTGACCAGGCCGGACAAAAACAAATAAAAACAACATGCTGTCAAAATGGATGATTTCATCAATAAGAACTTTTAATGGAAAAAATCCCAAAATAGCTCATTAAGTCTCCAGTGAGAAATTAAATCGGCTCAATTAGACTAAACTTCCGAAAAATTCTACCAATCCAAATTCTACTTTACCAACACAAAACCGTATCCATCAATATAATGCTCACCTAATACAAGGCTGTCTTTTGATACGTTTATAATACTGGCATGATAGCTATGATTCACTATGAGTTCATCTCCACCTTTTTTGTTTTGAAGTACCAAATAATTGTAGGTATCTGTTGGTAGTCCGGCATTGAATATGCCCATGTAATCATTGACGACTGTCAATGTTCCGTTTTTAAAATCATACGTGATACTACCAGATGGATATTCTTTACTGATGCCGGCAATACTGCCGAATGCATGGACCAGATTCCACTTTCCTTCTATTGTTTGTTTATCGTCAGCTTTGGTACAGGCTACTAGGAAAATGAAAAGTAAACTGCACAAAAAAATTTTATTTTTCATCTTTGTTTATCAGACGGTGGAAAACAAACCAAAGGTTGGGTTATCTCAGATGTTTAATATTTTTAAATATCCATCATCAACGTCATAGGGTCTTCCAGCAGCTCTTTTACCTTTACAAGGAAGGTGACTGAAGTACTGCCATCAATGATCCTATGGTCATATGATAGTGCCAGGTACATCATAGGTCTGATGACTACTTGTCCGTCCACAGCTACAGGCCTGTCTTTGATAGCGTGCATTCCCAAAATCGCTGATTGAGGTTCATTGATGATAGGTGTACTGAGCAGAGAACCGAATGTACCTCCGTTTGTAATGGTAAATGTCCCTCCTTTCATCTCTTCCAGTGAAAGTTTGCCATTCCTTGCTTTTTCAGCCAGATCCTTAATCTTGAGTTCTATATCGTGAAACCCTATGGATTCTACATTCTGGATAGGTGGCACTACAAGACCGTTCGGAGTCGAGATGGCTACGGATATATCCACATAATCGTGATACACTATATCGTTGCCGTCTATCATGGCATTGACATCCGGCATCTCCATGAGGACTTTGGCACACGCTTTTGCGAAGAGAGACATATATCCCAGTTTGATGCCGTACTTCAGCACAAACCTGTCCTGATATTTTTTTCGCAATTCATTGATAGCAGACATATCCACTTCATTGAATGTAGTTAACATAGCAGTGTTGTTTTTGGCAGAAACGAGGCGTGTAGCGATGGTTTTTCGCATACGACTCATTTTTTCCACTCTCACCCCTCTGGCTCCTGCGATGACAGGTCTAGCTGCCGGTACCGGTACCGAAGGTGCAGATGGCACTGCCACTGGAGTTGCCGCTTTATTTTCTACAGCTTTAGCTGCATCTTCTTTTGTAATGCGCCCCTCTTTGCCTGTACCGCTTACTGTAGAAGGATCTACCTCTCCTTCACGAAGAATTTTTCCGGCTGCCGGTGAAGGGTGACCTGTTGCATAGTTTTGTTGAGTAGAAATGGTTGTGTTGACCTCATTCGTTACAACCGGAGATGATGGTATGGCCGCTACTTTGGCAGTTTGGTCAGAAGTGACGGATGTATCGATACGTGCTACCACTGCACCTATGGCTAAATCATCCCCTTCTTTGGCCACATATATAAGTCGTCCTGAAGCCTCTGCCGGAAATTCCAATGTAGCTTTGTCAGACTCAAACTCACATATAGGGTCATCAATGTTGACAAAATCTCCTTCTTTTTTCAACCATTGTGACAACGTAACTTCTGTTATAGATTCGCCAATAGTAGGCACTTTCATTTCGATCAAACTCATAAAATTAAAATTTTGCCAAAGATAGGTCGAAACCAATCAATCGCATATGACAAACTATTGAAAAAAATAATATTTTTTAATATTATCAAATATAATTTTTAGAATAGTCTAAATATCGTTACTCTTTACCCTTTTGCTGTGAAAATAAATTAGTAGCTTTGAGATCAGTAGGATCATTATTATCCTATATCAGTCCATCATATTTCTTATCTCGTGTATGATGGTTTCGACCTCTTTTTTTACCGCGGATACCTTAGCTGTAAACAGATTATTCATAAAACTAAAAATCCAGATTTTACCTTTGGGGGATATAACAAATCCACTGAGGTTGTAAACACCACTCATAGATCCAGACTTAGCATACACATATGGCTGGAGTTCATCCATAAACATTTTATCAAGAGTACCCGCACCTCCCCCTGAAGGTAATAAAGAAAACAGCCTATCATGCGGTAACTCTGTGTAAAGTTTTTCTAAAATCGCCACCATAGTGTTAGGACTGACCATGTTGTATCTCGATAAACCTGACCCATCCACCCAAATTAAAGCCTGGGGTATATCTTTGAAGTATGACGACTTCAGTATATCAAGGGTGTATTTTGTACTAATGGTGTCTCCCAATACTGTCCCGCATAGCAGCAATAAATGTTCTGCCAGCATATTATCACTTACCAACATCATCCTTTTGTATACAGTATCCACAGGAATAGAATGCACAGTTTGGTTACCTACGGGAATGGGTGTATTTACCACCTGGATTTTTTTCCCTAACACTGATTCCAATAAATCATGATTGACAATTTCCGCATCCCTATAAGGTACTTCCTGTTCAAAATAAGAAACAGAATCCAACTTAGTTGGTACTGTGAAAAAATTAGAGGATTTGTCTCTTATTATTTTACCTGTTTCGGTAGACTTTACTGTATTCTCAGATATGCTCCTCGGTACCATCAGAGTGCCTGAACTGTCTTTTCTGACATATAGTATATTTCCAAACATGGGAAAAGAGGTCAGTTCCGCCTGATAATAATCATTATAATCATCCCACATCCAGCCTTTACCGTATGGTTCGATAGAACTATGACCATATGACAGATTGATTTCTTGTTTCAGGGCTACTTTTTTCTGCAGAAACGATAGTGTGGATGATTTCGAAAAAAATGGATGCAAAAAAGTAGGGTCACCAGTACCCCAGATGGTCATCGAACTATCGTTTTCGATATATCTCAGTGCCGGTATGGAGTCTTTCAGCGTTTTTAGACATGCATAAAGAGTAAGCAACTTTATATTGGAGGCAGGTGTGAAATATTTATGTGCATTTCTACTATAAACAGTCTGTTTGCTGGCAGGGTCATACAGTACTAAGCCACTAAATCCAGCTCCTAACAATGGAGCAGCATCCAGCAGACCGGATATTTTTTTTTCCATTGTAAGGACAGGCGTGAGCCTACTTGTTTTGCACGATGCCATAAACATCAACATCGAAAACATCACCACCACAACACGATTAAAAAATAAAGGTATTTCGTACTTAAACCGCCACATTATATTCTCTGAGCGCTTCGTTTAGTGATACTTTGGTGTCTGTAGATGGTTTGCGTTGCCCTATTATTAGCGCACAGCTCACCTGATAATCTCCCGCTGCAAATTTTTTGGTGTAACTTCCGGGGATGACCACCGACCTTTCAGGTACTTCTCCTTTATAAATGATGGGTTTGTCCCCGGTGACATCGATGATATGAGTCGATTGGGTCAATACAACATTTGCACCTAAAACAGCCTCTTTACGCACCCTTACTCCTTCTACAACAATACATCTGCTGCCAATAAAACAATTGTCGTCAATGATAGTCGGACTGGCTTGTGGGGGTTCGAGTACACCACCGATGCCCACACCGCCAGACAAATGTACGTTTCTGCCTATCTGAGCGCACGAACCTACGGTAGCCCATGTATCCACCATTGTTCCAGCCCCTACCCAAGCTCCTATATTTACGTATGAAGGCATAAGGATGGCTCCTGATTCAATAAAACAGCCATATCTGGCTATCGCATGGGGTACCACTCTGACACCCTGTGCAGCATAGTTTTTTTTCAATGGTATCTTGTCATGGAACTCAAAAGGACCAACTTCGATGGTTTCCATTTTTTGAATAGGAAAAAACAAAACAATGGCTTTTTTTACCCAATCATTCACTTTCCAGTTGTCACCGTCAGGTTCTGCTACTCTTAGCACACCCTTATCTACCATTTCCACGACTTCGCGAATCGCATCCTGAGAGCCCGGAGAAGAAAGGTGACTTCTGTCATCCCATAATTTCTCTATCAGATTTTTCAGATCTTCCATGAATAAATATTTTATATCTTATTAAAAAAACACCCTGAATGCAATCAACTGTGCAAGTATACCCACGATATATCCGCCATATATTTCATTTTCCTTATGAGCCTTCAGGTACAGCCGGGAAGTCCCTACTGCACCCGCTAATAAAATGATGATAAATGCTACCATTCTGTCACTCAGCCTCCACCCTGCATGCAACCAAGGAAGGGATATGTCTATAAAACCATATGTATAGTGGTATATAATCAAAAGCATGCCCATAACCATTCCCCCTGCCCCTATAGTATGTAGGCTGATTTTTGTAAAACTATTGATCATTAATGCTATAAACACGGCTATGGTACTACCAAGTATAAAAAAAGATAAAGCGGCAGGTATCATGTCATTATTACGCACATTGACATATAACCACATATAAAACAAACCCGTGACTATCAGTGGCCCAATACGTTCTTTTTTATCCTCCATTTCCAGGGACTGAATGAGCCCCAACGCTTTCATCATCATAATAGCTATCATTGGAAACATAATGGCTATTGTCAATACAGAAATCATCACCAAACCCTGTGCTTTTGCTCCTGAGAATCCAAAAATATAGGGGTTACATTGCATTAAAAAAAACAAGACATAACCTATTATGAATAAAGGGTGCATTAAAAAAGAAACAGACCTGGCCAATAATCTCAGCATAAAAAACATTATGAACTGCAAATATGATAAAAATAGACCGGATTTTAAATGAATAGTACTTTTAAGTGAAAAATCAAAAAAAAACCGTACCAACACCAACCATCTCTCGATACCTGACAGTCTTTAGATAAGAAATGTTTATATTAAAAAACAAATAAAAAATAGATACCATGAAAAGCATCCTTCCTGTTTTGATACTGTTTATCACACTGACCACTCTGCAGTCCTGCCTCGAAGACTCATGCAATGAACAGCGTACCTTTATACAATATACGCCGGTATATATGACAAAGGCACAATTCAGAAAAAATATCAGCCCATCTGACACAAGACCACTTGAAAATCCCGGAAAAATGTATTTTTATAAACAATACCTTTTTATCAATGAAATGGGAAAAGGTATACACATTTTTGATATGTCAGATGATTCCAATCCGGTCAAGCTTACTTTTTATGACATACCCGGTAATTTTGATATTTCTGCAAAAGACAATATTATATACGCTGATAATGCTATAGATTTGATAGCCATCGATATAACGGATATACTACAGCCAAAAATCGTAAAAAGGATCGAAGACTATAAAGGACTTTACTCCACTTATGACCCCTCTTTTTATTATGTTTATAGTATAAAAAGCAATCAGACTCTGACCCTTGATTGTACTGACAATAATTTTAACCGTGTTAGTTTTATACAAGAAAATAATTTTAATGTAGACGCCTCGTTCGATCCCAAATCGACAGTCATCAGTGCTTCCGGGACAGGAGTGGGAGGGTCATTTGCAAGATTTACTGTGGTGAATGATTTTCTTTATATTGCTGAGGATTTTCATATAAAATCATACTCCGTTACCAACCCGGCCAATCCTGAGTTGAAAAGCAATAATCAGTTGGGATGGGGTATAGAAACTATATTTCCATACAAAGACAAACTTTTTTGTTGGTTCCAATTCAGGCATGTTTATTTTGGATATCGCCACACCCGAATACCCTGTTTTACTATCTTCATTCAACCACGCAAGAGCTTGCGACCCGGTGATTGTACATGAAAATACAGCCTACATTACATTGCGAAATGGTACAGCTTGCCAGGGTTTTATTAATCAGCTCGATGTAGTAGATATCACCAATATAAAGGAGCCAAAACTGATTAAATCCTATCCGATGACTCATCCCCACGGCTTATCGTATAGCGATGGATATATCTATCTCGCCGAAGGCAAAAATGGTTTCAAGATACTCAATGCAAAAAAAGAAAACGACATTAAGACAATAGGTGAAGTGAAAAATATTCATAGCTATGATATGATTTCAATTGCAAAAGACAGATTGTTCATGATCGGTGATGATGGATTTTATCAATATAATGTATCAGATCCTGCTGAACCTAAGTTGAAAAGTTGTATAAAAATCAATCAATAAACTATTTTATATGTCTAAATCTTTAAGTATGTGCAGGATTATTTTTGGGGTTGCTTTCCTGATGTTGTCGACTTCAGGTAGTCTTTGGTCACAGGAACCCACATTTGAAGGCAAAGATGTGCTTTATCTTAAAAACGGTAGCATCTTTAAAGGCAAACTCATCCATTATTGGCCAGGCGACTCTCTAACTTTTGCTATAAACGGGACATCTTCAAGCTTTACTTACCGCAACAGTTTTATAAAAAAAATAAAAATGTATACAGGGGCCTCCGTATACGACTCTTACCAATTTAAAAACAATAAGTGGTATACCAGAAGTCAGATTTCAATGCTACACAGCAGACCATCAAAAGGCTACTCTATTAGCCAGAGTATAGAATATCAGTATAAACACTGGATGACAGGTGGCATAGGAGCAGGTTTAGATAACTACCCTGGTGAAAAAGGCTATAACTTGTATCCTGTGTTTGCAGAGCTGAGATCATTTTTGGTCAAAAAAAATGTTTCGCCATATATTGCTTTGCGCTGCGGATATGCTTTTGCAAAAACAGAAACGAGCATAGGCCAATCCAGTGCCGGAGGTGGATTTTTTGTAAATCCGGTATTCGGATATCGATTGGGGGCAAGCAGTCCATTTATTGACATATTTTGCGGAGTGAAGTTTCAAAAGACAGATTATAGTTTCGAAAATAGTTGGAGCAGGTCTCAGATTCAATTTCAGCACAGAAGATATGATTTGGGGGTAGCTATGACTTTTTAGAGTTTATTATGTTTTAGTGGCAGATGACGCACTTTTTAAACAGATATTGTATTCTACTTGATGAGGAAGTTTAGTATTTTTGTATCTTTACATTAAATAGTAACACCATAATCAACCATGCTACGGAGTATTGATAAAATCGAACTTAGCCTGAAGCAATCCGGATCTTATGAAAACGAGTCAATTTTATTTTCCTGTACTCAGTCAGTTATATCTACCTATGTTAGATAAATCAAAATACCTGAATCAGATGAAGGAAATTAACATTTTCAGATACAAGGCAGGTTCAGTGCAAGAATGTACAGATTTTGCTGCAGTAGAGTCACCACTCCAGATTAATATCCTAGGCAAAGCCATGTCTGTCACCATGCGTACCCCGGGTGATGACATAGCTCTGGCACTGGGATTTTTATTTTCAGAAGGACTTATATCAGACTATAATGCCATAGCAGATTGCGTGCAGATAGATGACAATACTGTCAATATTCTGCCTGAAGACGAAAATAGTTTACCCATATCAAACCTTGAAAGGAATTTTTATGCCACGTCAAGTTGTGGTGTATGCGGCAAAACGTCTGTGGATACCATCGCCGCCTTATCAAGATATGTACCGCCAACCAAAGAAATTCACGTTTCCACAGATACACTGACTGGCTTGCAAGAAAAACTGCTTTCCGTCCAGGCAACTTTTGAGGTAACCGGAGGATTGCATGCATGTGCACTTTTCAGTCCTGAGGGCAAATACCTCTATCACAGCGAGGATGTTGGACGGCACAATGCTTTAGACAAGTTGATTGGGCACGCACTTATGGCAGATAGATTGCCACTGGATGAGCACATACTTCTTCTCAGTGGGAGAGCCAGTTTTGAGTTAGTACAAAAAGCATCTATGGCCGGAATCCCCCTCATAGCTGCTGTAGGAGCGCCTTCCAGTCTGGCTATAGATCTGGCAATTGCCAATGGTCTGTCTCTGGTAGGTTTCCTTAAAAAAACGAGTTTCAATATATATTGCGGAAAGCATCGGGTAGAATGAAATTATTTACCGGATTAGTTTTAATAGGTGGTAAAAGCTCCAGAATGGGCACTGACAAGTCCCGCCTAATAATGGATAAAAAGTATCTTTATCAGATCGCTGCTGAAAAATTAATACCTTACTGTCACAGAGTATTCTTGTCTGTCAATAATCAGCAGGCAGCCAGTCAAAGATTTGACTATCCTGTAATACTGGACAATTATCCTGAATCAGGACCTGTAGGCGCTATTTTATCCTGCTTCGAAAATGGACATCCATCCATCCTGGTTTTAGCTGCTGATATGGTCAGTATCACCAGTGACGACATCACTGCTCTGATGGATATCCATACGAATGACAAGAACAACTGCACTATGTTTTACAATGATAGAACCAACCATTACGAGCCGCTTTTGTCTCTTTGGGAAAAGACAATGTATTCAGAATTAAAAAAATATTTTGATGAAGGCGGCAGGTCATTGCAAAAATTTTTAAATCAACAGTCCATCAACCTGTATTATATAAAAGATTATGCCCACTTTAAAAATGTCAACACCCCAGAAGACTGGCTAAGTCAATGAGAGTATAACGGATTAAGCATATATTTACAAGCCAAACTTACTGAGATACAATCCTGATCTCTACCCTCCTGTTTTTACTTTTATTCTCTTCCGTATCGTTGGCTGCAATAGGCCGTGCTCCTCCATAGCCATAAGTGGATATCCGCGACTCAGGTACCCCTTTTTCTATGAGCTTATGTTTGATGGCGGCGGCCCTGTCTTCTGAGAGTTTTTTTAATGCTTCTGTGCTACCGACATTGTCCGTATGCCCGATGATGGAAATATACAAACGAGGTCGTGACAATAATATTTCTGCCAATTTCTGAATAGAAGCATATGACTGAGGCAAAATTTCTGGCTTTGTTCGTTCAAAATATATGTTGTTTAGCAAAATAGTTTTATGTAGTTCTAATTCAGAGATGGGCTCTACATCTGAAACAACCTCTTCAAGCTTTTTTGAAACAGGGACTATGCCATCAGGGTAAAGAATGAGTTCGATTCTGGAATCCTTCGATCCTTTATTAATAATATCCTGCGGATCAATGATGACTTCCTGACTTTGCAATGATCTGTTTCTTGCTCTGAAAGCTATAGGTTTATTGTCAAAAAATTTATACCTGCATAGGCCATTTGAGGACCTGAAAAATCCCGGCCTCTCTTCTTTGTATGCATCTCCCCATATTACTTCTCCAGGATACTTTTCGCCCGTCTGTCCATTGATTATCTGTATGGTCAATAATATAGGATTATCAAGTTTTTGGCGCACAAGATCCGCTTTAAAAATATCACTCGAACCATCTCTGTTGGATGTAAAGTAGATTGTACTGTTATCGTCCATTACATGTGGATGGGAGTCATCCAACTCCGAATTGACAGGAGGGTCCAGTCTCACCGGCGTAGACCATTTGGTATATGTAAAATCCTTTCGTTCAGAATAATAAATGTCTTTGCCACCCCTGCCTCCTGGTCTGTCTGACGTAAAATAAAGCCTTTTGTTATCATGTGATATCATAGGAGTGGACTCTCTGTAAACTGTATTAATGTCGTCACCCAGATTGACAGGAATACTAAAAACATTATTCCCTGAGCTGTAACATACATAGAGATCCATGTTTCCTTTACCGTTGACTTCATTCATGGACAATATAAGAACTGACGAATCCCGGCTTGCCGTGACATTAACTTCTGCACTGGACTTATTGAAATTTAAAATAGTGACTGGTTCCGGAAAAGTAAATTCATCGTTTGTTTTTTGGGTCACTGAAAAACCTCTGTCAATACCGCCCGTTATGCTGAATTGATTGACCACTAAGTAAGCACTGTTTATCCCATAATTGGAGCAAATACTGTTAGGAAGAGCATCATTGATGGGATAACCAGGATGGAAAATACCGGATTCTCTTTTATTAATCAATCGGGTATACCAGATATCCTGATTGTAACTGGAGGCAAGAGGATTTTCTACCTTTGCTGAAGCAATCTGTGTGTAAACATCTTTTAATCTGGATTCGAAATCATCCTTGTCTAGAGTAAGGTATACATCCACTCCGTCAACTATTAGCGTTTTTTCACAATTCGGATCACCTATTCTGGTAAAAAAAAGCAACGAACCGTCGTATGAAACCACCGGGCATATTTCGTGCCTTTCGTCAGTATTGACAGGATACCCCAGTTTGTAAAGACTATGCTGAGCAGATGAGACAACTGCACCCAAAATCAAACACAATAGCATCAACACGGCAGGTTTTCCTGACTCATTTATAAACAATTTCATAGTATTGTTAAAGTTCTTCAAATGTAATAACTAATTCGATTAATTTTGCGTTTGATTTACAAATAACATTTCCGAAATGTACAAAGTTCTGTCAACTATCATCCTTTTTTCGATTTTCCAAATGGCTTATGGACAAAAGGAAGTACCTGCTAAGGCCGGCACCGAAACAAAAATCAGTGTTGAAGGACGTATATATCCTGCACTTATCACTGAAACAGGAGACACGCTCATCCTTGTGGATCTGGACGATGTCAGTATCACGGCAATGCGTAGTTTTGCCAATGATGAAGAATACCGAAAATACCAGAGATTCAGAAACTACGCTGCCAAAGTTTATCCATACGCCAAAGAAGCCATACGTATCTTCAGAGAGCTTGAATATGCATCTGAGCACATGAGCAAAAAAGAAAAAAAGAAAAAAATATTAGAACTGGAAGAACAACTCACTAAAGAGTTCGAAGAACCACTGACCAATCTGACAAAACTCCAGGGTAAAATCATGATAAAAATGATAGAGAAAGAAACCGGACAACCTATTTACAATATGATCAAAGACCTGAAAGGTGGGTTCAAAGCATTTTATTGGAATGCATTTTCCAAATTGTATAGTTATGACCTCAAAGAAGGATACAATCGGGGCCAGTATCCCATTCTCGATGCTGTACTCCAGGATTTTGATGTATCTTATAGAATAGAAAACGAAACAAGTCTCAAATATGTCAAACTCAACCGCAATGGAAAATGATTACATATACAAAGCAGGATGGGAAAGTCCTTCCAATATTGCTATTGTAAAATATTGGGGTAAGCATAGCCGGCAGTTGCCACTCAACCCTTCCGTGAGTTTTACACTTAGTAATGCTGCGTCCCGACTTTTGTATCCCTTACGGACAAACAAACTGCGGATGGCATAGAAATGACATTTTTATTTGAAGGTAAAGAAAATCAAGTATTTGCCTCCCGTATCGAAAAATTTCTGGTCAGTCTGAGTGATGAGTTTTTCCCTTTCCTCAAGAAGTTTAAACTCCACATCGATAGTAGTAACTCTTTTCCCCATAGTAGCGGTATTGCCTCTTCTGCTTCCGGTATGTCTGCACTAGCACTTTGTCTGTGTGATCTGGCAGAACAAACCGAATCAATCTTCCATCCTGAGGAAGCCCTGCTTAGAAAGGCATCACTGATAGCCAGACTAGGTAGCGGAAGTGCATGCAGATCTGTATATCCCGAATTGGCAGTATGGGGTCGTCATGATGACATAGCTGGCTCTGCTGATGATTATGCTATAGGTATAGGCGACAGGGTTCATCCTGATTACCTTACCTTTCATGATGATATACTGATCATCAGTGCCGGAGAAAAAAGCGTTTCCTCCTCTGCAGGTCACGGACTCATGACGGGCAATCCATATGCAGAAGCGAGGTATCAGCAAGCCATGCACAGAATGTCTATGGTGATGGATACCCTTCAAAACGGAGATATCGATGCCTTCGGTAAGATCGCTGAAGATGAAGCACTTACCTTACATGCCCTCATGATGTGCTCTGATCCTTCCTACATGCTGATGGAAGAAGGTTCTTTGTCTGTCATCAGAAAGATCAAAGCATTCAGAAAAGAAACTGGCATTCCTGTTTACTTTACACTTGATGCCGGCCCTAACGTACATGTCCTATATCCTGATAAATATGAAGCGCCTGTTCACTCATTTATAAGCGAAGATTTGAGACCTTACTGTCATGATGGCAAAATCATCAGGGATAAAGTGGGCAAGGGTCCTGTGAAAATAAGCGGGTGATGAACATTCAATACCAAAAAATACGCTTATCAGCATGGCTTATGTTGTTTTTCATTTCGTCTCATTGTGTCGGTCAATTTACTAAGTCAACTTCCTGCAGTGATTCCCGTTTTGACAAAAAAGTCAAAAGTTACTTATCTTATACTGCACCCGTGGTCAGTGTATCAAAAGCCTATCAACAAAAAACATCGTTTACATTTCTGGACGCCAGAGAATATCCTGAATATCTGGTATCTCATATACCTCAGTCAAGATATGTCGGCTTCGATAAATTTCGCATTGAAACCATTAGTGACCTCCCAAAAGATACCAAAATCATAGTGTATTGTTCCATTGGCTATAGAAGCGAAAAAATTGCGACTAAGCTGATAAAAGCAGGATACACCCAAGTTTACAACTTATATGGAAGTATTTTTGAGTGGGCCAATGAGGGATATGAAATGACTGACCAAAACGGCAAACCTACGAATCGTATACATACTTATAATAAATCATGGAGTCAATGGGTATTACAACCCAAACTGAAAAAAATTTGGTAAAATCGTTTTTACTCTAAACAGATAACCATGCAATTTTTGTGGTAAACTACGACATTGATGATGTACTGACAAGAACCAGATGTAAGGATTTTTCATCACTTGTGCAGAGCATCCAACTTATAAAGCAAGTATTCCAATCCATTGGTTTTTATGATAAATGCTGTGCTGAGTATCATACCTAGTCGTCCAGCAGGAAAACCCTGTTTAGAAATCCACTCAAGATAGGAAACAGGTATGTGCTTGATCAATGTGCCTTTGTATTTGCCATATGGCATAGGCATGTTTATGATGTCTTTCAGTATAGAATGATCGAGTTCGTTCATCACCGCTTATATCTCCTCAGCTACTGCAGGAGCCAAATCCATGACTTCTTCTTCCTCAGGGGTGATCTGATCTAATTCTATTTTGAGATTGTCGATGATAAATACTTGTCTCTCGGGTGTATTTTTGCCCATGTAATAACCCAGCAAATCTTCGATTTTGGTCTTTTCGCCCAGTATGACCGGTTCGAGTCTGATATTATCTCCAATAAAGTCTTCAAATTCATTGGGAGATATCTCACCCAGTCCCTTAAATCTGGTGATTTCAGCCTTGCCTCTTAATTTGTGGATAGCCTCTTGTTTTCTTGCTCGCTGTAACAGTAATAAGTCTTCTGCTTATCTCTAACACGGAATAGTGGGGTGTCCAGGATGTACAAATGCCCCATTTTGACCAGGTCAGGAAAAAACTGAAGGAAAAATGTGAGTAGAAGCAATCTGATGTGCATACCATCTACATCCGCATCTGTGGCAATGACCACCCGGTTATATCTTAAATTTTCGATACCATCTTCTATATCAAGGGCATGCTGTAGCAAATTAAGTTCCTCGTTTTGGTATACTACTTTTTTAGTCATGCCATAACAGTTGAGCGGTTTACCGCGCAATGAAAATACAGCTTGAGTCTGTACATTTCGGGCCTTAGTTATAGATCCGCTGGCCGAGTCCCCTTCTGTGATAAAAATAGTACTTCCCAGTTTTTGCTCATCGTCCACTTTTTTACCATCGGTGAGGTGTGCCCTGCAGTCCCTGAGTTTTTTATTGTGAATGTTTGCCTTTTTAGCCCGTTGGTTGGCAATTTTTTTGATATCTGCTATCTCTTTTCGCTCCCTCTCTGATTGTAAAATTTTGCGAAGTATAGCGTCTGCTATCTCTTTATTCTTGTGAAGAAAATTATTAAGATTCGTTTTTAAGAAGTCAGACACAAATGCTCTGATAGAAACTCCTTCAGGTCCCATATTCTGAGATCCTAGCTTTGTTTTGGTTTGCGACTCGAATACCGGTTCTTCTACTTTGAGGCTGATCGCTGCCACTACCGACGTCTGCACATCTCTGGAGTCAAACTCTTTTTTATAAAACTCCCGGAGCGTCTTCACTATCCCTTCTCTGAAGGCTCCCAAGTGGGTACCTCCCTGCGTAGTATTTTGTCCATTGACAAAGGAATAATATTCTTCCCCATACTGTGTATTGTGCGAGATTGCCACTTCGATATCTTCAGCCTGCAGATGTATGATAGGATACAGCAAGTTTTCGACATCCGTTTTTCTTTCCAGCAGATCTCTCAGTCCATTTTTCGAAACCAGCGTTTTGCCATTATAATTAAGCTTCAGACCTGCGTTGAGGTATGCGTAGTTCCAGAGTTGGTTTTCTACATATTCAGATCTGTACTTGTAATGTTTGAATATTGTTTCATCAGCTATAAACTCGATGAGTGTTCCATTGGGCTCGGTGGTTTGGTAAGTTTATGATCTGCTATGATCACTCCTTCTTTAAACTCAGCCATCTTGCATTCGCCATCCCTGAAAGATTGTACCTTGAAGTAACTGGACAATGCATTGACAGCTTTTGTTCCTACACCATTGAGTCCTACAGATTTTTTAAAAGCTTTGGAATCATATTTGCCACCTGTATTTATCTTGGAGACACAATCTATCACTTTGCCGAGGGGAATACCTCGCCCGAAGTCCCTGATGAACACTCGCCCATGGTCGATAGAAATATCCACACTTTTACCATTACCCATGACAAACTCATCTATAGAGTTGTCTACAACTTCTTTGAGGAGTACATAAATTCCATCATCCTGAGAAGAACCATCACCCAACTTTCCAATGTACATTCCAGGCCTGAGCCGTATATGCTCTTGCCAGTCGAGACTTTTAATATTATCCTCATTATATAAAACGCCGGAATTATCACTCATAATACTCAACAATTACTTTCAAAATAAAATAGAAGGCAAATATAAAGATTTTTTTTGATATGTATCCCACGAAAAATATGGTACATCTATTTATTCTTTTTACCTCATTTGTTACCTTTCATAAATTCAGCTTCCTTCAATAATCTGATTCGATCTTTTGCGATGCTCTTCCATTCAGGGTTGTGATGTCCACTTTCGAGATATTTTTTGTAATAGTAGATGGCTTTTGACTTTTTGTGCATTCCCTGTTCAGCAGTATTACCCAAATAAAAATAGACTTCCGGATCATTGTGATATTTCAAACTTTTCTCATATTGATCTAATGTATTGGGTACATCATTTTGCTGAGAATAAATGCGAGCCAAGCCTCGATGATACTGAGCCATATTATCTGATATCCCTGCTTTTATTGCTTCCTCAAAAAACCACCGAGCCTTCTGGTATTCCCTTTTTTTCTCGTAGGCAAGGGCCATGTAAAAAAGAGCGTATTCGGGGTCACTTTCGTTTAAAAGAGATTTTTGCAGGTGGTAAATAGCTTTATCCAGGGAGTCGATTTGCATCAAAGAATAACCCAGCAACTTATTGTAATAATTATTTAACTCAGTCTTATACGAAAGGTTATAAAGAATTTCTGCAGAAGTGCTATAATCTTTGGTTCTGTACCGAATTCTGGCTTTCAGCAGTTGTAGACCGATATTGCTACTGTCTATCAAAATACCAAAACAAGCTAAACTGTCGGCCATCACTAAGTCATCAGATGAAAGATACATTTCTGACAACCCCTGAATAGTAAGTAAATCTCTGGGGTATAGTTCAATAGCTTTTTGGTAAAATTCAAGGGCTTGTTTCTGTTCATGACCTTGCAAATACAAATTACCTAACTTGCGCAGATAAACGGGGTTTTCAGGATTGGAAATACGCAGTGACTGATAATATTTTATGGCTTTGGGTAGATTTTGTTGAGCTTCATAAATTATTGCTAATTTTGAATTGGCCTCGGCACTCAGACTACTGTCACTCTCCAGTTGATGATAATATTTTTTTGCCAGAGTATAATCTCCAAGCTGCATATAACAATTGGCAATGGAAATAAAAACTTTTTTATTTGAAGCATCTATTCGGTAGCACTGATCATATTTTTCAATTGCTTTTAGATAACTTTGATGTGCCATGAGGCTGTCGGCTAAAATACAGGGATAGAACTGGGCATTCGCATTTGTTGTCCAGGACACCCAAAATAGAAACAAGGATATTCTAAATAACACATTAAGTAATTTCATAACTATGATTATATCTGCAGATACAAATATATAAAGCTTACTATACTTATATACTTTCTTAGACTCTTTTTTATCCAAATCCTATAAGTAAATGTAAATAAAATATTTTCAAATTTTTAATTCAATAAAATATTGTTTATTAAAATATAATATCGACATTTGTTTTAATTAAAAAATGGAAGTTTATAATTGCGCAATTATACTTTAAGACCTCAAAGCCCATGCATATGTATTTCAATATTCTACTTATTATTTGTTTTTTATTTGCTAATAGTATTGTCGGGCAGGATCTCCATATTTACCACAACGTACATAGTGACAGTACCTGGTATATAAAAAACGGAAAGCCTGTGCATGATCTTAAAGTAAGGAAGGGTAAAAATGTTTATTTTCATCTGGTGGAGTATAATAACTATATCTACAAAGCCTCATTTGATGTAAAAAGTCAGGCTACCCCTTCGGCCGATCTAAAAACCAGCATTGGAAAAATAAGCGGCTTAATGCCAAATTTGCTGAATAGTTTTATCCCAGGCGGTAATATACCTTTTATGGAAGTGCCCGTAATTGGAAAATTATTGGGAATACTCTCGAATCCCAATCCAGATGGCACTGCCAGAGGCCAACTTGAGGAAGTGATAGATTTCAAACAAAATGTAGAAAATTCGCAACAGGAAATAGAGGCCATTAACGAAATGGTCAGAGATATCAACAAAAGAGAAAAGGCAGTGAGAATTTTATCAGGCAATATGGATTTTATCAATACTATGTCCAAAACGTCTTTTATAGAGCCCTCCTCAATCAAAGAATTGATTATGTCAGTATTCGACGATGCCTTCATGCTGGATACTGGTCAAAGTTTTCAAGTCAAAGATATTGAAGACTTAAACGACAAATTGACGACTATTCCTCAGTTAAGAAATCGTGCTAAAGAACGCCTGGATATTTTTGGAACCAACTTAGTCAAAATAGAAAAAAAGGCTGTAGAATTAAAAACAGTGGATCACGGCATTGATGACTTATATCCTATTTTAATAAAACTTAAAAGTGATCTCCCTCTTTTAAAAAGTATGGTAGAGATGATGGATCTGAGTCTGTCAGAAAAACGAAATCCCGATGACGGAACTTCATCACATGCTGACTATTCATTTCTAATACAAAATTATTTTATAAAATATCTGGAGCTTTCAAAAAATGATTTTGCGTACAGTCATCATATCAAAACTGATTCAAAAATGCTTATATATACATTAAAACTTTTTACAAAAGATAGCGTAGAAACTCCAGAAAAATTGACCTCGGTGGCACCCTTTAAGACCTTAAGTCTGGAGATCGAAACATACGGTGATATTCGGTTTTTATCTTCTGTTGGACTGAGCGGTTGCAGATATGACAACACACCTCAGTACTTTATAGTCAAAAACAATGTTATTACAGCTGTAGATGAGGATAGATATGTACCTATCATGAGTTCTTTTTTCAATTTTAGTTACTCTTTTGGAAGCGTCCTGACACCAGCTATTTCCTTTGGCATGGGATTGCCTTTAAATACTTCTGAAAATACAGGTTTGACTTTATTTTTGGGTCCCGGAATATATATCGGGCGTACTCAAAATCTTATGATAAACGGAGGGTACATGTTTTCAAAAATCACCCAACTATCCAATGGTTTACGAGTAGGAGACAATGTCTCCCTTGGAGACGGCATCCTTCCGGTGGAAAAGAAATTCGGCAAGGGACTGTTTTTAGGGCTTTCGTACAAAATAGGTGGATAAATAAATAAGTCTTCTATTATTTTGAGCTTTATTTTTTCATCATCGTCGGTTAGAAAAGATACAAAAGCTCATTGTGTATGTTAACAGTGTGTAAATATTTAAAGGTATCAGTATTAGTCTACAACATTTTATTCGTTTTTACGTCTTTAATACTGGTGTTGAAAGAATAATATTTGTTATGAACATAGCTAACGTACTTAGTATAGCCCTGATTCTCTTCTCTGTCATAGACATTGTGGGTAATATACCGGTCATCATTGACTTAAAAAAGAAAGGTGTAGAAGTGGACTCGATGAAAGCAGCTCTCGTCTCTATGGGGCTGATGGTAGCATTTTTATTTGCAGGAGAAGGAATCCTGAAATTATTTGGCCTGGATGTACAGTCGTTTGCCGTAGCCGGTGCTATCATCCTCTTTTTTTTAGGGCTGGAAATGATCTTAGGTGTTCGATTTTTCAGAGAAAGTCCAGGAAGCTCTGTTGGTACTGTTGTGCCTATTGCATTTCCTTTGATCGCCGGAGCGGGCACTATGACCACCTTGATTTCACTGAAGTCAAAATATGAAAACATAGATATCCTCGCTGCGATTTTCATTAATATTGTTGTTGTGTTTGCAGTATTGCATTTTTCAGACTGGATCAGCGAAAAGCTGGGAGAAGCAGGAGCAGCCATTTTAAGGAAAGTATTTGGCATCATTCTGCTGGCAATTGCCATCAAACTCTTTAAAGAAAATTTCCATCTTGTGATCACTCCGGATAGTAAGCTTGGATTTTTAAAATCTGCCACTTAATTTGACTGCCCTTTGGGCGGGTGTGATTGAATTTTTCCCATATTTATTAGTCTGAATCACAAAAGCACTTTATCTTGTTGCTATAAAAAAGCAGAAACGCTCCTTTTGACTAGCTTTACTATATGATTCACAACAAATCCTGATGCTAAAGGAAAAAAAATCGGAGATCATAAAAAATTTGGCCAAAGAGCTTGGCTTTTTCTTATGTGGTATATCCAAGGCTGAGTTTATGCAGCAGGAAGCTATGCATCTGGAAAAATGGCTTGCACTAAACTACCAAGGAGAGATGAGTTATATGGCCAATCATTATGACAAACGCACAGATCCCACCTTACTAGTACCTGGGGCAAAAAGTGTGATTTCGCTGGCCTACAACTATTATCATGAAAAAGCACAACAGGACAAAGATGCACCTCAGCTTTCCATGTATGCTTATGGAAAAGATTATCATAAGGTAGTCCGTAAAAAACTAAATCAGCTTTTTACAGCTATTAAAGCTCAATTTGGTGACATATATGGAAGGGTTTTTGTAGATTCTGCGCCTGTGATGGAGCGCGATTGGGCAAAGAGAAGCGGTTTGGGCTGGGTAGGTAAAAATACGTTACTGATACATCCAAAAAAAGGATCTTACTTTTTTCTGGCTGAGATCATCCTGGATTTAGAATTACAATATGACCATGCAATCTCCGATTACTGTGGTACCTGCACTAGATGCATAGATGCCTGCCCCACAGATGCCATCAGTCCACAAGGATACTTTATGGATGGTAGTAAATGTATTTCTTATCTTACTATCGAATTAAAAAACCGGATTCCTGAAGAATTTCAGGACAAAATGAACAACTGGGTATTTGGCTGCGATATTTGTCAGCAAGTATGTCCATGGAATAAATTTGCTGCACCTCACACAGAAGCTGATTTTCTTCCTGTAGATGGCCTTTTATCAATGTCCAAAGAAGAATGGCATGATATATCACAGCCGGTTTTCGATACTCTTTTTGAGGGTAGTGCCGTCAAGCGGGCTAAATACGAGGGACTAAGGCGCAATCTGGAGTTCTTAAAAAAGGACCACTGACGGTTAAAAATCCTATTCTGCCAATAATCAGATAATTTAGTTTTTTTATTGTATTTTTGTGCCGGAAATTTTAAAGTTTGAGTTTCGTACATCATCCTATCCACAATAAATGAGCAAATATCTATTCAATATTATCCCTTTTGTTTTCAGTACTTTATTTTTATTGCCTGTAAATGGCCAAACCAATATAAAAGTCGAATCAACAGTATCGGTGGACCGAATGATGGAACGATTTGTTGCCAATGGAAAAGCCAATGAAAATATCAAAGCCTGGAGAATACAGATTATCACCACTGATGACAGGCGAGAGATGGAAACTGCCAAAGCGACATTCAGCAGTATTTATCCTGGAATGAATGTGGATTGGAAGCATGTCACCCCCTACTATCAGGTGAGGGTAGGATATTTTGAAAACAAAAACAAACTGATGCCTTTTTTGCTGGAGATAAAAAAGACATTTCCATCAGCTACTCCCGTTTATGACAATGTGAGTAAACGGGCATTGGTAAGTAACTAATCAACGAGATGGCAGTTAAAGCATTATCCAAAGATAAAACTGTAGATTGGGTGACATTGGCTGTCTACATCAGCCTTTTGGTCATTGGTTGGTTTATGGTTTTTTCTACGCTCTATGACCCCAAGGTCCCATATGCTTTTATGGATTTTACGAGTCCGCTGGGTGCACAAACACTTTGGGTGGTGTTGTCCGTTTTTGTTTTAATTATAGCACTGACACTGGATTGGAAATTTTGGAATACGCTTGCATTTCCGATATATGGCGCCACTATCTTACTCCTCATACTGGTATTGTTTTTAGGTAAAGAAATCAATGGCGCCAAAGCATGGTTTTCGTTTGGTTTCTTTTCTATACAGCCTTCCGAGTGGGCAAAATTCGGAACAGCACTGGCAGTGGCCAGTTACCTCAGCTTTTTTAAAACCTCCATTACCACTACCAATGTCATCATCATTTCTATTGCAATATTTCTTGGGCCGGCACTTTTGATATTGCTGCAACCTGATTTTGGCTCATCAATAGTTTTTTTTTCATTCTTTATACTGCTGTACAGAAGAGGGATGTCTCCATGGATTATCATAGTAGGCTTAAGTGTAGCTGCCATTTTTATACTTTCCTTGCTCTTTAGTCCATTTATAGTCAGCGTCCTCCTGGTTTTTCTGGCAGCGCTAATATTTATTTTTGATATTGAAAAATCTCAGAGGGCATTGTTAATTTCAGGTGGGCTGACTCTATCGATTATTTTTCTACTATATCAGATGGAAAAGCAGCTTGTCATTATCCCCGCTTTATTGGGTTTTTTGGTTTATGTATTTTTGGAATTCAGAAAAAGGAACTTCAAAATATTAAGTTTTGTATTGCCTGTACTTACTGTAGCTATTTTATTTTCGTTTACTTCCAGCTATGTTTTTGACAATTTTCTGAAACCACATCAGCAGGACAGGATCAATGTGTGGCTCAGGCCGGAAAAGTGCGACCCCAGAGGTTCTCTTTACAACATCATACAGTCCAAACTAGCTATTGGTTCCGGCGGTTTGCAGGGCAAAGGATTCTTACAGGGCGAAATGACAAAACTGGACTATGTGCCGGAACAATCCACAGATTTTATATTTACATCCATCGGCGAAGAACAGGGATTCATAGGAAGTCTGGGTGTGATCATTCTGTATACCATACTTCTGTTAAGGTGTATAATCATTGCTGAACGGGCAAATCTCGAATTTATCCGTAATTACGCTTATGGGGTATTTGGTATCTTGCTGGTACATTTTACTTTCAATATTGGTATGACGATGGGACTGCTACCGGTTATTGGCATACCACTACCTTTTCTCAGTAAGGGAGGGTCGTCACTTTTAGCTTTTTCACTTATGATCGCCGTCCTTATCAAAATGGATCTGGCAAGATTTAGATCTAATTAAACAAATGACATTCAAAATAGAAAATAAAGATCCGGGCTCTGCAGCCAGAGCTGGTACTATCACTACAGCTCATGGAGATATACAGACACCTATATTCATGCCTGTGGGGACGCAGGGAACCGTGAAAGGTATACACCAGTCTGAGATTCGGGATGTGGTCAATGCACAAATCATACTCGGCAACACCTACCACCTCTACCTGCGTCCCGGGACTGATATTCTAAAAAAAGCCGGAGGATTGCATAAGTTTATGAATTGGGATTTGCCTATCCTCACAGACAGTGGCGGGTATCAGGTTTACTCTCTCAAAGGCATGCGCAAAATCACAGAAGAAGGAGTCAAGTTTCAGTCGCACGTAGATGGATCAAGACATTTTTTCAGTCCTGAATCAGTCATGGACATACAGCGGATCATAGGGGCAGATATTGTGATGGCTTTTGATGAATGTACACCATACCCATGCGAATACAATTACGCCAAAAACTCTATGAATATGACTCATAGATGGCTGTTAAGATGTATAAAACGAATGGAGGAGACTGAGCCGGCATATGATTATCCTCAGACGTTTGCGCCTATTGTACAGGGTAGCACATATCCCGACCTCCGCAAAGAGTCAGCTGAGTTTATAGCTGCTCAGGGTCAGGATATGAATGCCATCGGAGGCCTCTCAGTAGGTGAGCCACACGAAGATATGTACGCAATGACTGATCTGGTATGTAATATCCTTCCAACTGACAAGCCAAGATACCTGATGGGAGTAGGACTACCTGAAAACATCCTGGAAAGCATCGCTTTGGGTATAGATATGTTTGATTGTGTACTGCCATCCCGCAATGCGAGACACGGTCTCCTTTACACTAAAAATGGACTCATCAATATCAAAAATGCCAAATGGCAAGATGACTTCAGCCCAATAGATGCTGACAGCCCGGCAATAACCAGCAGAACACACACCAAAGCTTACCTTCGACATCTTTTTAAGGTCGAGGAGTTGCTGGGAGCTCAGATAGCCACGCTGCACAATTTAAGTTTTTTTATATGGCTTGTCACCCAAAGCAGACGAAAAATACAAGAAGGAACGTTCTATACCTGGAAGGAAGAAATGGTAAAATCAGTCAGTCAGAGACTATAAAGTTGATATGAAAATATTAGATTGGTATATTGTAAAAAAATATCTCAGCACGTTTTTCTTTACGATGCTGCTGATAACTATGATAGCTGTTACTATCGATTATTTCGAAAGGGTAGATAAGTTTATCAATTCCAATCTATCTATGAAGGAAATTGCAACGGGCTATTACCTTCATTTTATACCGTGGATCAATGGTCTTTTATGGCCACTCTTTGCTTTGCTTGCGGTTATTTTTTTTACTTCCAGAATGGCTAAAAACAGCGAAATCATCAGTATACTAAGTGCAAGAGTCAGTTATGCCAGATTTATCAGGCCTTACATGATAGGTGCAGGTATCTTGGCAGTTTTATTGTGGTTCGGCAACAACTACGTCATACCCAAAAGCAACAGGCTCAAAAATGAGTTTGAAAGTCAATATATTCGTGCCAGCACCAAAACTACCCTTAATCACAACATCCATTTCTGGCTGTCCCCTACTGAAAAAGTGTATATCAGAAGTTATTCCAGTAGTGACAGTTCAGGCAGAACATTCAGACTGGAAAGAATCATTGACAACCAACTTGTTTACGCGCTGAAAGCTAACAAAATAAAGTTTTTGGGCCCTCCCAACAAGTGGAGGCTGGAAGCTTATGAAGTCAGAACTTTTGGTGAACTCACTGAAAATATCATCTCCAAACCCAATGAACATATGGACACTGTTTTCAATTTTGTGCCCAGGGATTTTACCCGATACACTAAACAAATGGAAATGATGAATACTTCAGACCTGAAAGAGTTTCTTAAATATGAGCAGGAAAAAGGTCTGGACTCCGGTAAAAAATATAGCATAGAACTCTACCGAAGGACAGCTGACCCATTTACCATTTTCATACTGACACTGATTGGCGTCGCTGTTGCATCCCGTAAAGTTAGAGGTGGGATGGGCTTTCACATTGCAGCCGGGGTTGTAATAGGTGCTGTTTTTGTCATCCTGTCCAAGTTCAGTACTACCTTCTCTACCAATCTTTCATTACCCCCGGGTATTGGCGTATGGATTCCAAATATATTCTTTTCCATAGTAGCATGGTACCTGGTCAAGACAGCCCAAAAATAAGATATTTTATTCTTCTCCCCCTTTCATTTTTTCTGCATTTTCGGCACGCTGCAGTGAAGAAATGATTTCTTCCAGATCACCCTCGACTACTCGGTCCAAATTATAGAGCGTAAGATTTATCCTGTGATCAGTGAGTCTGTTTTGTGGATAATTATAGGTGCGTATCTTATCTGACCTGTCACCTGTGCCTACGAGTGACTTTCTTTTATCTTTTTGTTCGAGATAGGATTTTTCCCTTGCTGCTTCTTTTATTTTAACATAAAGGCGGGAGAGCGCTATTTCTCTGTTTTTGTGTTGTGACCTTGAGTCCGTACTTTCTGCTACAATACCTGTGGGAAGGTGGGTGAATCTTACTCCTGATTCTGTTTTATTGACATGTTGTCCTCCGGCACCTTGAGCCCTGAAGGTATCCGTCCGGAGTTCATCTTTGCGTATATCTATGTCCTCTTCTTCGAAAATCGGCATGACTACTACAGTTGCCGCAGATGTATGTACCCTGCCCTGAGATTCAGTTTTAGGCACTCTTTGTACTCTGTGGGCACCTGATTCGAACTTGAGTTTGCCGTATACATCATCTCCGTACACTTCCAGCACTACCTTATTGTATCCACCTACAGAACCAAAATTTTCGTCTATCAGTTCGGTTTTCCATCCCTGATTTTCGAAATACTTAGTATACATACGGTACAGATCACCGGCAAATATGCTGGCTTCATCCCCTCCTGTTCCCGATCTGATCTCAAAGACTACATCCTTACTGTCTTCCGGGTCTTTTGGTATCAGTAGAAATTTGATTTTTTCTTCCAACTCATCGAGTCTCGGTTTTAATGCCGCCAGCTCCATTTCTGCCATCTCTTTCATTTCAGGATCAGGGTCCTTGAGCATGGCTTTGGCACTTTCTATATTGGCTGCAGTCGTTTTGTAATCTTTGAAAGTAACTACTATCTCCGTCAGGTCTTTATATTCCTTATTTATTTTGGCAAACTGCTTCATATCCGCCAGAACATCAGGATCCGATAGTTTCTCTTCTAGATAATAAAACCTGTCCTGTATTGCTTCCAGTTTGTCTAACATGGGTGTTTCAGAATTTTACGCAAAATTAAATAAATATTATAAATATGAACGTCAGGCTTTTTGATCCCGGTCCATCGCAGACAACCAAAAGTTATTCACGCCTTCCCCTTGGATCAGTTCGACGGTCTGCATATTGAGTAATTCCAGTAAGGCTATAAAGGTGACGATAGCGTGTATTCGATTTTCAAGCTTCATAAAAATGGTTTCGAATCGTATTTGCTGCCCTTTTGGCAATTTTCGCATGATAAAAGTCTGCTGATCTTCTATGGTATACTCAAACTTTGCAATCTGATGTTTGGGTCTGTTGAGGTCGTCTTCGTAGTTTTTCATTACCTGCTGGAATATTTGCAGCAACTTAAACAGATTCAGGGACTCAAGCTCAATGTCGACAAGGGCTTTTTCAGCTATATGTTTGAGCTCCTCGCTGACATTACCACGTGTATGTCTGAAATGCCTGTTGTCCTCCAGATTACTCATTTCTTCGAGTATAGACTTGTATTTTTTATACTCAAGTAATTTTTGAGCAAGCTCTTCCCTTGGATCGATTTCGTTACCCTCTTCGTCCAGCTCTTTGCGGGGAATGAGCATCTTGGCCTTGATCCGCATCAGGGTCGCAGCCACTAAAATAAACTCACTCGCTACATCAATATCCAATGACTCCAATTGGCGTATATACCCCAAAAAATCATTAGTAATCTGTGCTATAGGTATGTCATTGATATCAAGCTCATCCCGTTCTATAAAAAACAGAAGAAGATCAAAAGGGCCCTCGAAGTGCTGAATCTTGATAGTGAATGACTCCATGCTGCAAATATAAGCAGAAAATCATGGAAAAATGGCGACTTTTGTTTACATTATTCAAGACAGGGGTCGTACACAACCAAAAATTCATTTCTGCTGATAGATTACTGCTAAAAAATAATCTATGTAAAGTTCATTTCAAGACTGCACTATTGACTTCCATTTTTTTCTTGATCTGGTACTTTTCATAAAAATAAGACAGGATGCCCATAAATAAAAGGGAAGGCAATAAGTTTTCGAGTCTTATTTCGCCTATTTTTAGCAAAAGAAAGGAAATACCAATAATAAGGACTCCTCCTACTGCACTGAGGCTGTCTATGACCAGGCTGCTAAAAATACCCTTTAGCCGAGAAGCAAGCATTGTGATACCTCCTTGAAAAATAAACATAGGAATAATGGAAAACAAAACCCCGATACCGTATGTCGAAGCCAGTGCGATAGATGAAAAACCATCCAGCAGGGATTTTACATATAGCAGTTCTTTTTTGTTTTGCAAACCCTCCTCCAGTGCCCCTACGATGGTCATCGATCCTACACAAAAGAGTAAAAAAGCAGTGATCAACCCTTCAGAAAATTGCGAATCGCTATTTCCTATCCATTGTTTGAGTATATCTGAGAGATCATTAAAAATAGTATCTACCCGTACAGTCTGACCAAATATAGCCCCAATAATCAGACTAAAAATGAAAACAAGCAGATATCCCTCAGGAAGGCGCAATGACATTTTTATACCTATCAGTAGCGTACCCAGCCCCACCGCCTGAAAAACGATTTCCTGTACTTCTTCAGAGAAAAATTGTTTTAACCATAACCCAATGATGCTTCCTGTTGTTACTGTTAACATGTTGATTATTGTTGCTTTGGGCCAGATCATTTCTATGTATTGATATAAAGTACAATAATAATCCACAAAAATGATAAATACAATATATGTTCAGAAGAAATGTTATCAAAGTTTTACTTTCGCCATTTGCCCTCCTATATGGCATCATCATCTCAGTGATAAATTTTTTCTATGACATAGGGCTACTTAAAGCTTCGCGATTCAGTGTACCAGTCATATGTGTCGGTAATCTTACTATCGGTGGAGCAGGCAAAACCCCACACATAGAATATCTTATTGACCTGCTGAAAGATTACATCGATGTTGCTACATTGAGCCGTGGATACAAAAGAGAAACGAAGGGTTTCAGATATGTGCAGCCTAGTGATACAGCTTTGTTGGCCGGAGATGAACCATTGCAATACAAACGTAAATATCCGGAGATTGTCGTAGCTGTGTCTGAAAGCAGGGCATATGCTATACCTCAGATTTTGCAGCAATATCCGCGCACACAGGCCATTTTGCTGGATGATGCATTCCAGCATAGAGCTGTAAAACCCGGTCTAAGCATACTCCTCACGGCCTACGGAGCATTGTTTACAGAAGATTATTTGTTGCCTTCGGGCAGGCTGAGGGAGTGGCGCTCCGCTTACAAAAGAGCAGACATGATTATTGTATCCAAATGCCCGTTCTCTCTGACGGTAGCACAAAAAGAAAAAATGATTCGGGAAATCAACCCTGCTCATTACCAGAAAATATATTTTTCATACTATCAATATGGTTATCCCTACAGTTTTTACGGGCCGCAGCAACACATTTCTCTGGACAAAGGTCTGGATGTCATCTTATTAAGTGCCATTGCCAATACAGAGTACCTAATTCAATATCTGGACGAAAATGTTGCATCTGTTCACGAAATAGAATTTGCGGATCACCATGTTTTTGACAGTTATGATATAGAAAGAATCGGTAAAGCATATGAAAATCTGCCTTCAGACAGAAAATTGATTCTTACAACTGAAAAAGATGCTATGAGGCTGGAATTGCATAGAGAATTATTGCAAAGTAAAAACATTCCTGTGTACATACTTCCGGCAAAAGTGCAGTTTCACTTTGATGAAGGCGAAGATTTTGACAAAGATATCAGGAATTTTTTGTTAAGTTTTGAAGTATAACAGTCAAATAAATGGCTATCCCGTAATTAAGCACTAATTTTGTGAGTGGGAAATATTAGTGATTATTCATCAATGATATAAATGGAATTTGGTCTGTTTAATGTGTTGCAAATAGCTGGGGCTGTAGCCATGTTTATATATGGTATGAAGCTCATGAGTGATGGCATTCAAAAAGCCGCCGGTAGCCAGTTCAGAAATGTATTAAGCAATATCACCAGCAATAAATGGGTAGGTTTCATAAGTGGATTTCTGATCACAGGCTTGATACAATCGTCTTCGGCTACTACAGTTATGACAGTAAGTTTTGTCAATGCAGGTCTGCTGTCTGTTGCTGAATCAGTGAGTCTGATCATGGGTGCTAATGTAGGGACAACCGTCACCGGTTGGCTGGTCTCCCTTTTCGGATTCAGAATCAGCCTCAGCGAATATGCAGTTCCTCTTTTTGCGGTTGGGGTTCCAATGCTGTTTTACACTAAAAGAAAAATCAAGTATTGGGGCGAATTTTTACTGGGATTTTCATTGATTTTTATCAGTCTTACCTTTCTGAGAGATGCTGTACCCGTGTTTAATGAGAACACCCTTCTCTTCGATTGGCTGAAAAATTTTACTCAGCATGGGCTACTTTCCAGACTGTTTTTTGTCTTGGTCGGTATCATCATTACAGTGCTGGTTCAATCCTCGAGTGTAGCCATGGCTATCACACTGACCATGTGTGCTCAGGGCTGGTTACCTGTAGAAATAGCAGCTTCCCTCATACTTGGTGAGAACATAGGCACTACTTCCACAGCTTTGTTTGCATCACTTTTTGCCAATAGAGAAGCCCGAATTACTGCACGTATTCACTGTTTGTTTAATATTATTGGGTCCTTGTGGATGGTGATCCTGATACCCTGGTTCTTGCCACTTTTGTCTGATGCGATGCATTTTTTGTTTGGCACTCAAGATATTTATACCAATAATACAGATATGACAATAGGCCTTTCTGCTTTCCATACAGCTTTCAACCTACTCAATTCACTCCTGCTCATGTATTTTCCTAAATGGCTCATTGGACTCGCCTCGCTGGGACTTAAAAAAGATGGAGATGAATCCGGCAGTACCAAGGAAGATTTTAAAATCAAAATACTCAACAACTCCGGTAACATGCCTGAAATGGCGACCATACAATTACAGCAGGAAATACGCAATTTTGGTGAATTGATACAGAACATGGCTGCCTGTTTTAAAATTATAGTCAATACAACCGACGTCAAAAAACAACAAAAACTGATTAAAAAAATAATCCAGTATGAAAAAATAACAGACACGCTGGAGACCGATATTACTGAATATATCACTTCTCTATCCAGTCAGGAGGTCACACCCGAAACTAGCCTCATATTCAGAAATGTTCTTAATATCAGCAATGAGCTGGAAAGAATGGCTGACATTTACTACCAACTAGCCTTAACATTCCAGAAAAAAACGGAAGAAAACGTGTACTTTTTACCTGAGCAGAGAGAAAAAATAAATATCTTGTCAGATCTGCTGGATGAAGCTATTCGAATCATGAATGAAAACCTGGCCTCTGTGGATTATAAAAATGTAAAAAAATATTATGCACAAAAAACTGAAAAACTGATCAATCAGCAAAGGGACAGGATGCGCTCAGAACACGCTTCCAAACTGGGTCTTCCTGACTACAACCTTAAATCAGCAATGGTTTACAGCAATGTATTTTTGTCTCTTGAGCGTATAGGGGACCATGTAATTCAGGTAACAGAAACTCTGGCGGGTCAGACCTAAGTACTTCATTTTAATCAAAACTACTGCTGAATATTTTATCCTTTTTTTTTTAACCATAATAAAACAAAAAAAATAATATTTATCTTTAGGTCTAAAACACATTATTATGAATAAAATAAAACAGGAGTATCAAGCTTCCTGGCAAAAGGCTTATGAAAATCTAAATCAGCAACAGCGCCTGGCAGTAGACACCATCGAAGGACCAGTCATGACAGTTGCAGGACCCGGAACCGGTAAAACTCAGCTTTTGACTGTCCGCATAGGCAATATCCTTCTTAAAACAGATGCCCAGCCGCACAATATACTTTGTCTTACATATACAGACGCGGGAGTCATAGCTATGAGACAAAGGCTTAGTACTTTTATCGGCGCAGAAGCTTATAATGTCAATATCAGTACATTCCATTCGTTCTGCAGTAATGTGATCCGCGAAAATCTCCAATATTTTGGTGATCTCAGAGCCTTGCAGCTTGTATCAGATGTCGAAGAGGCCGAAGTGTTCAGAGACCTTATAGATACTTTTGATGATGACCACCCTCTCAAAAGGTACAAAAGTGACGAATATTACGAAGTCCGCAGACTCAAGAAACTGTTTACAAACATGAAACAGGAAAAATGGACTTATGAAAGCATCAAAGAAGCATTTGATAAATTTGCCGCTGTTGCCCTGGACCCTGACTCATCACCGTATATATGGGGAAAATCAGGTGTGGATAAGGAAGGTAATAAGTACAAAAAAGGGGATTTTAATAAATATAAAGCAGAAGAGAATATAGAAAAACTTATAAAAGGCGTAGCGGCTGCCAAAGAACTGGACCAATACAACAAACTGATGCTGGCCAGAGAGAGGTATGATTACCATGATATGATATTATGGGTCATAGACAAGTTTAATAAACATGATGAACTTTTGGGTAAGTATCAGGAAAGGTATCAGTATATCCTGGTGGACGAATACCAAGATACCAATGGTTCCCAAAACGAACTTTTATTTAAACTGGCAGAATACTGGGACGATCCCAATTTGTTTATAGTAGGTGATGATGATCAAAGTATATTCAGATTTCAGGGTGCCAATATGGACAGCATCATTGACTTCAAAAAAAAGTATGACCCGGTAGAGATCGTCCTGAATGAAAACTACAGGTAAAGCCAAAAAATCCTGGATTGTGCCAAAACTCTGATTGAAAATAATGAAGACAGGCTGGTCCGTAAGTTTCCGCATATAGTAAAAGACCTGAAAGAATCACGTCAACCCAAACCTGTAGACTCCCCCGAACCAGAAATCATCGAGTATCTCAATGAAGCGCAGGAAGAAGCAGGCATCATACAGAAAATCATGGAGTTGCATGAGAAGGGTGTCCTCTACAAAGAAATGGCGGTCATCTACACCAAGCATAAAACGGTAGAAAATATGGTCAGGTACTTTTCGCAAAAGAAAGTACCCATCAATGTTAAGAAAAGAGTCAACATATTGTACGAAAACGAGGTCATCCAACTCACAAATATACTCGAATATCTGGAAGGTGAGTACACCCGTATGCACAGCAATGAAGACATGCTTTTTGAGATTCTGCATTACAACTTCCTGGGTCTTTCTGCTCTGGATATTGCCTCTATTTCACTTTTTTGTAACAGAAAATCAGAAAACGATATCACCGATAAAAAAATGTACCCTAAATGGAGGGAGGTAATCAGTGACTCCGAAAAACTAAGACAAGCCGGTGTCAGAAACATCGATAGCGTATTAAGGGTATCCGGAATCATAGAAGATTGGATAAAAGCCATCGCAAATGTGACTATACAAACTCTGATAGAAAAAATCCTGACAGAAGGCAACATGCTTCAAACATTGCTGAAAGATCCTGACAAATCGTGGAAATTACTTATGGTCAACACTTATTTTGACTTCATAAAAGAGGAAGCTTCCAAAGTAAAGCTGTTTTCTCTGAAACAGGCAAATTCATTGATCAAATTAATGAAAGATTCTAATATCGAATTGCCGGTTTATCGCATCATTTCCAATGAAAATGGCATAAACTTCATGACCGCTTATGGCTCCAAAGGCCTTGAGTTCGAGCATGTATTTATGATCAGATGCACTAAAAAAATGTGGGAAGGTAAGGCTGGACAAAATGATAACTATACATTGCCTCCCAATCTCGGAGAAGCTGTATCCATAGGTAACGATGAAGAAGACGACAGAAGATTGTTTTATGTCGCCATGACAAGGGCAAAGGAATACCTCTACATCAGCTATCCAGGAGCAGAAAACTCAGAAAAGAAGACAGAACCTTCCAAAATGATAGCAGAAATAAAAAAATCAGATGTTGACATCCTCAAAGTTAGTTTGCCTGAAGAAGATATACTGGCGTATAAAGCCGAACTGATGAAGTACAAAGTAGGTGTACCTAAGCTGATCGATGATGAGTGGGTAGACAATATTTTAAAAGACTATAAAGTCAGCGCTACGAGCCTGAATAAATACCTTAAATGCAAACTGACATTCTACTTTGAAAACATCCTCGGCGTCCCGAAAGGCAGAAGCGCTTCTATGGGTTTCGGAAGTGCTATCCATTACGCACTGGAGCATTTTTTCAGAGATATCGAAGCTGCAGTACCCAGATCTTTGGGCAGCTTCAGCAAGTTATCTGATTTTTTTATCAAAGGCATGGACAAATACAACTCACACTTTACTACCAAAGAGTACGAAAACTATAGTACTCATGGCAATAACATACTGAAGGAGTACTATGAAGAATACTCCTCTACGTGGTTAGTCCCGAAAAAATATGAAATTGAGCAAGAAATTAAGTTTACAGAATATCAAGGTGTACCGATTTCAGGTAAGCTGGATAGAATAAACTTTTTTGATGATCATAGCGTCACCGTCACAGATTACAAAACTGGTAGATATGATTCTTCCAAGCTAAAACCACCTGCAGGCGGAGACGATGATCTGGGAGGAGATTACTGGAGACAAATGGTTTTTTATAAGTTGCTCCTGGATGGAGACAAAAGTCACAACTGGGTAATGAATAAGGGCATTATGGAGTTTTTAGAAAAAGATAAGGCCAGTGGAAAGTATAAAAATAAAGAATACGCTATTGCACCATTCGAAATTGAAATAGTTGGCAAACAACTTGTAGAAACCTACGAAGGTATCAAAAACCATATTTTCACACCTGGGTGCGAAGACGAAAAATGCCAATGGTGCAACTTTGTTATGCGTAATATGCCTTTAAAAAATATAGTATCAACCGGTAGTGATGATGAAGATACTATACAGGAATTCGTCGTATCTGTTTCTGAAATATAATTTTACCTTAAGCTTCAAAGACAAAGGCAATGAAAATTCATCGCCTTTGTCTTTTTTACCAAGTCTGAAAAACCTTTATATAAACAGCATATGGGTACCCACTCCTGATCCTTGCTTATAAAAATCCCCTACTGTCAATACACCATCCAGTTCTTCTATAAGATCTTCTTTTTTGTAGTGAAACATGTCCATTGCTAGCTTACAAGCCCATAATTTTACACCTGATGCTGAAAGTATTTCGATAAATTCTCTTACGTCAGGCATATCTATTTTTTCCATTTCTTTTTTCATCATAGATGTTGCCAATGCTTCCATACCAGGCAGTCCGCCCAACATAGTAGGCATGTGCATGGCCGGATTACCTACCGTAGCGATGTGCAGGTGATCGAGTTTTTTATTATGTACGGCTTCCAGGCCAAAGAAAGTAAAAAAGATTTCTGCTTCTATGCCTTCCATCCTGGCACCATTGGCCAATACGAAACACGCATATACATTCTCTAGTGTAGCTTTTGATAAGATGATCATCATTTTTTTGATCGTGCCATTATCTTCCATTATTTTATTTTTTATAAGTGATTAAAATTAAATACAACTTACCTTTTTGGGAATACCGGCAATCTTAGTAGCTGTTTTGAGTGGTGCCATCGGAAACAACTGATAAAATTCCTTGATGTCCACTACACCACTTTTACCTATTTTGCGGATGCTTAGAGGTACTTCATTTTTATATTCAGTCTGGATATAGTCCAATACCTCCCAGTGACGCGAAGTAAGTGTTATACTGTTTTCTGCTGCAATAGCGTCTGCAATCGTTTTGTCCCACTGTGTAAAATCCGTCATAAAACCTTCTTCAGTCACAGAGATGGTTTTTCCTGCAATCATTTTGTCCATTTGATTTATTTTTATTTTTGATTTAATTAATTATAATTTTTACCTGCCACATTCATACGGGCACTCACGAATGGTATCGGACGAGCTTTCAGTAGCATATTCCAATACACCCACTTGAATGCCAATTTACCCCAATGATTAAATCTCGATTCTTTCAGCAGTCTTAGTGGTCCTACACCTGCAATAGGAAACGTTCCTGTCACTGGTTCGTGGTCATAATTGAAGTCTATGAGGAGGGCTTTGCCACCGCCAGTCTCTATAAAACAATTGGCATGACCATCAAACTCTCCCTCCATTTTTTGACCCTTGATATAACTAAGTATATTCTCAGTCAATATTTCTGCTTCAAAGTGTACAACTGACCCTGCTTTGGAAGTGGGTACATTGGTTGCATCACCAATTACAAAGATGTCAGGATATTTCTTTGATTGCAATGTGGTCTTATCTGTAGGAATAAAATTTAATTCGTCTCCGAGACCGGAGCGTTCGATCAGCATACTTCCTTTATTGGTCGGTACAGTCACCAGAATATCGAATGGTACTGCCTTACCACCATAATCGTTGATGGTTTTATGCTCATTGTCCACTGACTCTATGGCAAAATCACTCTCGATAGTGATATTTTTTTCTTTTAAAAGGTACTCCAGAGTGGCCGTAGCCTTAGGCTTTGTAAATGCTCCGCTGAGTGGTGTGACATAGGTGATGTCAACTTTGTCTCTCATTCCTTTATCCTTAAAGAAACTATCTGCCTGAAATGCAAATTCCAGTGGCGCTACAGGGCATTTGATAGGCATTTCTGTGATGTGAACCACCATTTTGCCGCCCGGCCATGTTTTGAGCTTATCTCTCAATGCTTTGGCTCCTTCAAATGTATAAAAAGTAAAGACACTTTTGCCCCACTCACTTCCCCCCATGCCTTCGGTCTCCTCAGGTGCTATTTCTGACCCTGTGGCAATGATAAGAATGTCATATATCAAGGTATTGCCATTAGCCAAAATGACTTGTCGGTCATCAGGCATGATTTTCTCAAACTTAATATTTACAAAATCCACTCCTTTGGGAATAAACTCTGAAATAGGCTTGACGATATCTTCAGGTTTGTACTGATCGAACGGAAGAAACAAAAATCCGGGTTGATAATAATGTTCTTTTCGTTCGTCCACTATAGATAAACTCCATTCTTTTCTATCCAGTTCTTTACCTAAATGCTGGGCCATCATTGTACCTCCAGTACCAGCCCCAATAATTACTATTCGTTTCATTATCAATGATTTTCATAACAAATTTAAGGTGAACCCGAAAAATCTAAAGTGACCATTGTTACATAATACCATGATCTTTGTTAGTTTTGTGACCAATATCATCTATATTCAATTTTTCGGTCATATTATGGAGCTGGATGTATCAATAAAACAGGTAAAAGATAAACTCGCAGCAGTAAAGAAGGCTGAAGACAGATTAGCTGTACTCCATCATATTATAGAGGATTGTGAGATAGAGTTGGCCATAAGGCGATCTAAAATGGATGCAGAGTATCGAGATGTGAAAAAGCTTGAACAAATGTCTACAGCATCCCTTTATCATAAAATTTTGGGTGATATAGGTACTACCATCGAAAAAGAAAAACAAGAATACCTACTTTCTGTATTGCAATTTGATGATGTGGCCAATAAAATTTCCATTCTGGAATATGAAAAAAAAATTCTTCAGGCTAAGGTTCATAAAAAAAATGACCTTAAAGAAGAATTAGACCGATTGATTCAGCAAAAATCTTTACAAATTTCCACAGAAAAAAATCATCTTTTATATGATGCCATCAAAGGCATGGATGATAAAATAGATGTAATCAAAAACCTTAAAAAAGACATTGTAGAAGCAGATGTTTTAGCACAAAAGCTAACATCTTATCTGCAGGATATATATAAAGGGCTAAGTGAAATAGATCCCTGGTATGACTGGAGTGCTAACCAGCAATTTACGAGTTATTCCAGACTACAATATGCTAAAGGTGCCAGACAGATTGTATCCAATATTGACCGGTTGGCACAGCAACTCAATACCGAACTCTCAGATATCAGTAAAGAACTTAATATCCGCTATGACCTGAGCCCTTTTGAAGATTTTGTTCAGAGCATATATAAAGCAGCTATAGATGGGTGGCAAAGCAGCAGATATCTGGAAAAAGCAAAATCCTGTATCAAAGAATATCAGAACATCACTATCCGTATGAGGACCAAACTTATGGATATGGACCTCGAGGCAGACAGACAAATACAAATCATAGAATCTGAAAAAAGACTGTACATCGAAAGTATTTAACTACTATACAAATCAGAAAAAATGTCTGTCAGCATACTCATCGCCTGTGACAAATTCAAAGGAACTCTTTCAGCAATAGATGCTTGTCAAGCTATTAAGAAGGGGATACATCATGTCTCTGACAATCTGATGTGTGATGTACACGCTATGGCAGACGGTGGCGAAGGCTCACTCTCTTCGCTCAGACTGCATATACCAATGCAATCGGTACAGATCACAGTCAGTGATCCATTGGGCCGACCTGTACAAGCTGAATATGGATATTGCGATCATACTGCATATATAGAAACTGCTGCTGCTTGTGGCTTGCAACACCTTAATCATCATGAAAGAAATCCTCTCAATACATCTACTTACGGAGTAGGTCTTATGATTATGGATGCCATTCAGAGAGGTTGTCAAACCATACATCTCTTTGTGGGTGGCAGCGCTACTCATGACGGCGGAGCAGGTATGGCATCAGCGTGTGGATTTAGATTTACAGGCAAAAACAAGAAAATTTTACCTGTCAAGGGAAGTAATCTGCAAGAAATAACTGGCGTAATACCATCACCACATTTTCATTTATTGCATCAGATATCCTTCTTTGTATGGGCCGATGTCAGGGTGCCTATCTGCGGACCCAATGGCGCAGCTTCACTGTTTGCTAGACAAAAAGGTGCAAACCCACCTGCTGTAACAAGGCTTGATGGTGGGCTGAAACACCTGAGCCAATTTTACAGCCAGTTTTTAAACAAAAAGAATCATACAGAACAAGAACTTATCTCAGATGGTGGGGCTGCAGGAGGATTGGCAGCCGGTTGTGCAGCTTTTTTGGGTGGCCGCATGGGTTCGGGTTTTCAGTTTATTTCTGAAACAACCGGCTTGAACACAAAAATACTGGCCGCTGATTATGTCATCAGTGGCGAAGGAAGTATCGATAATCAAAGCGTCAGGGGAAAAGTAATCTCCGGCATTGCTGAAGTTTGCAAGACTTTTCACAAACCGCTCATTCTTGCATGTGGCAAAAGCAATATATCCACAAAAAACCTGGCTATGCTAAACCCGTTGATGATGTATACCATGGTGTCTGAAGATATACCTCTAAAGACATCTTTTGCTCATGCAAGTCAGATTTTGGAAGATATTGGAATAAAAATAGGGTTGTTTATTTCAGATCACCATAAGTAGATCAGCTTTCATCATCATAATAGAGTATATAATATTTTCTTCCATCATCATCTGTGCCTTTCATAATTCTATTTTTATCCCCGTGCACATATATGTGAAAATTTTTATCCAGTTTTATAATACTTTTAAATACCCTGGATTGCTTTTTTACAGCATAGTCTGATATGTCAAAAGCATCAGCCAGAAGTGCCGACCGGGAAGTCTCGTATTCCTGCTTATAATCCTGAAATGCTTCTATCACCTTGTCGTCTTTAAAGACACGGGTTTCGTATTCTGCAGCTTCAAATTTTTCATTGTGTTTAAAATACTCAAAAGATCGGGTCATCACACCAGCTTCGTCTGCTTTGTCAGTATCAAACTCTTTGGCCATCCGGTCTTTGATAAAATGTTTGGTAGCCTGAATATAATTTTTGGTCTGATGATAATCGTCTGCACGAGCATTGATCATAAGGAATTCTTCTCTCCAGTATTGTGCTTCCTTATACCTGTTGCTATGGTCAATGTTACATATTTTAAATCCATCTTCGCGTTCCGTATTGAAAATAAGACAGCCTTTGTCCAGCTTGCCGATATTGGTACCTGTATCTTTGCTAAGATGAAATACCTGGTCTTCCTTTTCTAACTTCAAAAACAGATCTTTATTTTCGGACTTAAAAATGCCTACTGCATCTACCAGCTCATCATCTACCAGTACATTGCTGAAGTACGAAATGTAAAGTTCACCGGATTTTATATTGGGGTGTTTGGACTTTTCGTATAGATGTCTGGCTATTTTTACCGATTGCTCATGCAGGCTGGATGGATCATCAAAGATGTTAGCTACAAAATTAAAAACAGGATTGAGCTCGACTTCTCCTGTCGAAAAAGTAAAATTGAAAAATTCAGGCTCAGAAAAGTGGCTCAAAAAATATTTAAACAAAACGTCATAAAGCGCTTCGTCTTCGATGGTAAGTAATGATGGCGAATACGTGATATCTTCCCCTTCGCTGTGGTTGCCTATGAAATGCGCTGTGACTCCATCGAGTGTAGCTTCTGTATAATTGATCATAGATGAATTAAATGATTTGTCTGAATGACAAAGGTAGTAAGTATTTGTGTAATGTCGCGGACCAAATTTTATACACTTTTCTATAAACTCTTACATTAAGACATCAGCCTTCTACCTGGCGAAGTAACCAGTCTTTGTCCGGCAATACTTTTTCGTTGCGTATGCTGGCTGCCAGCTTGGTTTTGGCAGCTTTGTCATATGGATTTAGTTTCATGAGCTTACGGGTGTATCGGACGATTTTAGAATAATTGGTTTTATGATATCCAATGATTTTCTTTCGGGTAAGATATACTTGCATGGCATCGAGGTGCGAATCCAGCACTCTTTCAGACTTGGTCTCAAAGTAGATTTTCAGCATGAGTGTTTTTGCAAATAAATTAGAAAGGTGGTCGTCAAACTCGATATCTTTGAGTGCATCCAAGGCTTGTTCATACTGCTGTTTTGCATAGAAAATATTGGCCATATTAAACTTAAATGCGTTTTGTTTTTCTTCTATACGCAGATATTGTATGTTATTTAAACTGATCTGCGATGCTTCATCATATTTTCCTAATCTGATAGCGATGGTACAGATGTTTCGATACGTGTTTTTTGACAAAAACCCATTTATCAGCAAATACTTTCTGTCTAATGCTGTATTGTAATAATCCAACAGTTTTTTACTGAAATCTTTATCACCAGAATTGTGCTTGCGGATGCAATAGTTGATAGCCTGAAAATATAACGTTTTAAGCTCTTCGGACGGAAAGTGATTCAAATTGCCCTCAAGAACTTCACTGAACTTATAAAACCATGACATGTCTTCCGGTTCATAAATCATTTTGATGGCAAAATAATATAAAGAAATGCAGGGATAATCCAGATATTGCTGGTTGTGAATATATGACTCAAGATAATCCAAAAATGTGGTATTGATTTTTTTTGAAATAAGGGATGACTGGTGAGCCAGCGATACAGTTTCCATTAGCTTTTTGCTGATCATCGCAATTTCGCTTTGAAAGATTATATCTCCAGCCTCTGCATTGGAAAATCTATTTTTCAACTGATCAAACTGCCATCTTTCATAAAGAATCTCTGATGAGTACTGATAATGCTCAGCATTCTGGAAATGACCTTGTGTAAGCTTCAAAGCTTGGTTAAATTGTTCATTAAACAACTTTTCATTTTCATTGATCCTAAAATGGGACAGCAATGATGTTTGATTAATTGCTGGAGATTGTATAGCTTTTTTTATGATGATATATTTTTCAACCATTTTGTAGATATCGCTCATCATAAGTCTTTCAGAAACCACAATTGTACTCTTTTTTCCAACTTTTGGAGATGGGTGTGTAAAATTTTTCAGATATTGGACATGTTTTAATGTGCCTCCAAAAAGTTTGGTAGGCAATAGTGATATCAAGACGGCGATATCATCCTTTTCCAGGGTTGAAATAATATGATCCAATTTTGTTTTCAAAACAAATATTACTACCTTTTTATTACTTAATTTACTGTTTTACAAAACTTTAAAATACATTTTATTATCACTTTTTACTACAAATGTAGTATTTTGTAATTTACTTTTATGAAATTTAAAAAGATATTTGCATTGTTATTTTTATTTGACATCAAACATATCCTTTGACAATGAAAAACATGGCCTTCATATTACTTTTCTACCTTTCTTGCTTAGCTGAAATGCAGTCACAATCTTGTGCAGACACTCTAAAATTAAATCTGGCGATTTCTTACGAAGGAATTGAGATGGTGGTAGATGTCCAGGTGGAAAACTTTAAAGATATAGCAGGTTTTCAGTTTGGCTTGAACTATGATAGTAATGCACTAAGCCTCATTTCAGCCACTTCTCCACTTCAAAATTCCGGAAACAACAATTTTGGCCCTCCAATGAATGGAAATATACCTATACTATATACAACATTTGATCCTTCACAAGGCCTTTCATTGCCTGATCAAGCCATTATCGCATCTTTCAGGTTTTCTATTCTGACCGTAGCCACCGATGTTTTATTCTTTTTCGATAATGTTGAGTTTGTGGATAAAACATTTACTTTACCATGTGTATCATATGAGTCGATAGTGGTAGGGACAAATGGCAATTTATTGTCCGGGTATTTAAAAAATGACCTGAATAAAAACTGTAGTCTCGAGGCGTCGGAAACAGGATTACAGTACTGGAAGGTAGAGCTTACAACCAATAATAAAAAATATTACAGAGTTACCGACAAAAATGGATTTTACTCCTTCGGGCTGCCTCCTGGTGAGTACTCCATAAGAATAATCAACCCGTATGAATACTTGTGGTATGTATGTGATTATGTCCAGAATATAACATTGCAATCGGGCGAAACCCAAAACCTTGATGTACCTATTCAGCCTATACGCTCTTGCCCGATCGTTTATACTGATATTTCCACTCCTTTTTTACGCAGGTGTTTTGACAATTCCTACTACTTGACTTACCGCAACGAAGGTAGTGCTGCCGCAGAAAACGCCACATTGGAAGTCGTTTTTGACAGCCAGCTTACATTTATCAGTACAGATTACACAGCTTATTCAGTAAGTGGCAATAAGATTGTTTTTAACTTAGGTGAACTGAATCCGGGTGATGAGGGCAAAATAAGAATTATTTTTAATCTGAATTGTGAAGGTACCATCCTCGGACAAGCCCACTGTGTCACTGCCACTGCCTTTCCAAATGACCTTTGTATTCAGCCCCCTGCATGGTCCGGGGCAATAATAGCACTCGATGCACTATGCGACGAATCTGATAACAAAGTAGTTTTTACGATCAAAAACACAGGAAACGGTGATATGACTCAAGCAAGGAGTTATATTGTCACAGAAGATGACGTCATGAGACCTGGTATGCCTGTTTTGCTGGAATCGCAAGAAACCTCTCAGATAAATCTACCAGCTAATGGGAGTACTTATCGTCTTACCATACCGCAAGAAAGCGGTTTTCCATATGACTCCAAATTCGTAAGCCTGGCCATAGAAGGATGCGGTGAAAACCAAAATAACCAGTTTAGCACTGGTTTTGTCAACCTTTTTGAAGAAAGTGACAGAGACCCTTTTATCGATACAGACTGCCACGAAAGCATAGGCTCCTATGATCCCAATGATATATCGGGATTGCCGGAAGGGTATGGCCTTAAGCATTATATTGAAAAAGATGTCCGCCTTGACTATCTTATAAGATTCCAAAATACCGGTACTGATACAGCTTTTAATGTGGTCGTCAAAAACTACTTACCTCTATCATTGGACATTTCTACTTTACAAATGGGAGCTTCCAGTCATCCTTATCATTACAAAATCACGCAGGACAGAGAAATAGTGATGACCTTCCAAAATATCTTACTTGTAGACAGTACAAAAAACGAAACTGCTTCTCATGGTTTTGTAAAATACAATATCAGACCTTCCGCTGATCTAGAAGATGAAGACCAGATTTTAAATGAAGCAAACATCTTTTTTGACTTTAATCCCGCTATCAAAACCAATGAAGCAAAACATACTGTCGGTTCTAATTTTATAATATCTAAAACTAATTGGATAGACAAACCTTTTGATGCAAAATTCTATCCAAATCCAGCCCAGCAACAAATCATCATCGATTTAAGAGATGTGGAAACAAAAGATATGACGTTTTCTGTTACCAATGTTGCAGGGCAAACCATATCACAAGGTAGCCTCACTTCAGGACAAAACATGATATCATGTCAACATATGTCTCCGGGAAGATACACTGTACATGTATTTAGTAATGGAAAGTTATCTGCATCTGTAAGTATTATTAAAATATGAATGCTGGATAAAACGATTGACAATACAATTTGCTTACAATAAAACCTAAATAACCAGGAATCATTAGTTTATTCAAAAAATTAAATATTGCAAAATGAAAGCTCGTCTTTTTTGTACAACAATCATTACAGTGCTCTTTACTATATTTTGCCAGGCTCAAACTGCTACCATATCTGGTAAAGTAGGACTTGGTGTGTCAAATCTGTCATCCACTGCAGAAGAATTCGAAATTGTTCTGAAAAATCAAATAACCAATGATTCAGTCGTAATACCATTGACGACGGTAGACTATACTTTCAATAACGTTCCTTTGGGTGGCTCATATATCATATATGTCAACACAGCAAAAAACAATGAAGATTATCTGAATGGTGTTTCAACTTTGGATCTGGTCATGATAACCCGACACATATTAGGGGTTGATCAATTCAATAATCCATACAAATCTCTTGCTGCAGATGTCAGTGAAGACGGTAGAGTATCTGTCCTGGATCTGGTCATGCTCCGGTCGCTGATTTTGGGAATTACCACGGCGCTGAATCACAGCTGGATTGTCAGGCTGCAGGAAGATATCACAAAAGAGAAAATCATCATCAACAATCTGTCCGGCGACCTTGTCAATCAAAACTTTGTTTTGATCAAAAAAGGAGATATCAACGGAAACCCAAAATAAAGTACCTTGTCACGTCAAAAATTACTACATTCAAATGTAGGGGCGCTTATAAAGCGGTATGTAATTGTATAATAAGTAAAATCTTATATCACTCATTCTCCCATTCACTCATTCATTCTTTCCTTATGTCATTTAAATAGCTAATTCTGTTGGTCTAAATACATTTTTCATCAATATTTTATATATTTACTTTTCTAAATATGAAAATAAAATTACTTTTGTATCTAATAAAATTATAACTATGCGACGAATAATAGCTTTCATCTTTGTTTTACTTTGCGGACATAATATCTTATCAGCAGCTCACATCGTTGGAGGTGATGTCACTTATGCTTGTATTGAATCAAATCCTGTCACAAAAAATACTAAATTTAGGGTGACATTTACCTTATTCAGAGATTTAGCAGGAAATGGTGCTGCATTTGATAACCCAGCTCGTTTTGGAGTATATGAAACTGATCCGGGAAGTAATACCTGGTCCCATAGACAAACGATCATTTCAAACCCAATCAATATTCAGCGAGTACCTTATGAAGATAAATGTGTCATCGTTCCACCTACCATCATCATAGACAAAGCCAATTACGTATTTGACATAGAATTGCCCTGGGGCAACAAGATTTATCAAATCACTTATCAAAGGTGTTGCCGAAACATTACCATATCCAACATCATTGATCCAGGTGCCACAGGAGCTGCATTTTATGTCGAAATCTTCGGTAATTCTATACAAGAATGCAACAATAGTCCGGTTTTTAATAAGTTTCCCCCTATCCTGATTTGCAACCAGAAAATGCTGAATTTTGACCACTCTGCTTCTGATAGCGAAGGAAACAGACTGGAATATGAATTTTGTGCACCATTACACGCAGGAGGTACTGACGGTGCTACGACTCCCGGCAGTCCTTTGTCTTGTACCGGCGTGACACCATTGCCGGATAATTGTCCTCCGCCTTTTGAAGAAGTTGAATTTGGGCCAGCTTATTCTCCACTCAATCCCATGGGAGGAAGTCCCCAAATCTCCATTGATCCCGTTACCGGAATTATTACAGGTGTTCCAAATCTGCAAGGTCAGTTTGTCGTAGGTGTATGTGTAAAAGAATTTAAAAATGGTATACAAATAGGAAGTATACGAAGAGAATTTCAGTTTAACGTAGTCAATTGTCAGGGTATATCGGAGACCAAAAATTATAACTTGTGTGAAGGTGACTCCATATTGGTCAATCAAACCTACTACAATCAATCAGGAACATATACACAATTGTATGAGAGTACCAGTGGCTGTGACAGTACTGTAAATATTATTATCACTGGCCTAAAAAGAAGTGAAAGCCAACTCACCTTCTTGCTTTGTGATAACGAATCAGTCTCTGTAAACGGACAGAATTATGGCCTGGCAGGGACGTATATTCAGAAATTAAAAAATAAAGCAGGATGCGATAGTTTACTTAATGTGACAATAAATAAATATGTTACAACTAGTGCTGAGATCAGATTGCAATTATGTGATGATGAAACGGGCATAGTCAATGGAATTGTTTATGAAAATGCAGGAAATTATAGCCAAAAACTTCAAAACATAAATGGTTGTGACAGTCTTATCAATATCATTGTTAATAAAGGAATCACATCATTGGAAGAAAAAGTTTTCTCACTTTGTGATCAAAATCCAATTACAATCAATGGGCAACAATACAGCTCCCCTGGAAAATTCTCATCTCAACTGACCACTGTCAGTGGTTGTGATAGTACATTAAACATTCTTATTCTACCATGTGATCAAAACATATACTATGATCTTGAAAATTGCAATGCACTTACGCCGCAAAACAGCATGACTTACGAAGAGTTTTTACCGGCTTACACGAAAACGTTAGAGTGTGGCAGTGTCACAGCATCCAATATTTATCGTGATAATCCACAAATGAATAAACATTCATGCACGCAGGGATTCAATAATTCGATTGCTATGTGTGTAAGCGCTTCCCAATCATGTGATATAAATTCTTCAAGTGTCACACCCGTAGTAATAAATTTTAAATTATCACCGGATAATGGATATAAAATCAAGTTTAATCACTTGATTTTCCAACAAATGTCTCCTGTAAATTTCAATTGGATATCAGGTCCAAATGGCCCGAATAACTATCCAACAAAATACGACATCAAAATATTTAAAAACAATAGTATAGTATATTCGAAGAGCGATATCCCGGCAACCAATAGTTGGACACGCGAAAAATATGACTTCTTCGATAATGATATTTTCTCATCTGCTGATTCAGCATCTTATAGAATTGAATTGTTGCCTTACTGTCCTGTTGGAAATACTGCCTTGGTAAGTGTTTGGGATATTGATGACGTCAGCTTGTATTTCTCCTGTGAAGAAGTAACAAACAGAAAATTGAGTGGCAAAATAATAAATACAAATAACGAGCTGTCGTCGATGAATATTCGCAGAAAATATCAGCATTCTCAAATATCTGCCAATATATCTACCGATGGTTCTTATTCACTACCTAAAAACAGTGTTGACAAATCGTATAAAATAGAAGGCTATTACAATGAAAATACAGTTTACAATGTGACAACTTTAGATCTTGTAATCACACAAAGACATATTCTAGGTTTACAACCATTCACCAGCCCTCTACAATACCTCGCAGCAGATGTCAATAATGATAAAAAAGTGACTGCAGCGGATTTGGTACAAATGCGCAAGATAATACTCGGTATTGATGAATATTACAAGAACAATACGAGTTGGATATTTCTTGATGACAACTCAATTAAATCGGCTACAAACCCATGGTTGATAAAGCAGTATATTGATGTTCCTGCAGGGAGCCAAAACTTAGAAAATTTAAATTTCAGGGCTTTGAAGGTAGGAGATGTGGATGGAGCAATTGAAAATAATAGTGGAAATTAATATATTCAAAATTGAATTCACATCTTCACAAACTTAACAACACCAACTTTCTCCACATTCTTCAATTTCAAAAAATAAGTCCCACTTTCTAATCCACCCAAATCAATAGACAAACCATCTAAGGAGATAGATCTTATAATCCTTCCAGATATGTCATAAATCTCCGCTTTGGTCCATTCTTCATGAGTGTCTAGGTACAAGATGTCTTTGACAGGATTCGGATATATGTGGAGGTCTGTGGTTATGTCTTTGGTAAAAACTGGGATGGCCACCTTCGTCTGCGCTACTTCATTGGTACGGATCGGAAAGTTATAATCAAAATAGATGTCTGCAAGGTTTTTGAGCGAGTCGCCAAGGACTAAAGTTGGTAAGGTCTTGATCTTGAAGGCGATGTATCCATCATTACTGGCATCATCGAATGGTAATTGGATATTCTCAAAGATGAACTCTACTTTATTGCCTTCGATGCGTGTATATACTTCGTGACTGGCGTCTGTGATTTGTAGTGTGCTCACATCAAATATTTTGGCATCGATGATGTCTTTTACTACCACATTTTCTGCGGCGTAGTTGCCCGTATTTTCGAAGCGGATGAGATAGTCCACATACTTGCCGATCATGTCCGGATGTACACGATCGCCTTGGAGACAGGTTTTGTCATTCGGGTCGTAAGAACCCACAACCGTATTTTCGAGTGTAAAGATATTGTCCAGGATAGATGCTGTGAGATATAATTTATCTCCTGCATTGACAGCCGGCGTATCTGTAGGTCTGTTGACTTTGAGTGTGACTGTGATTTCTCTTTTTTCGAAGGGCAACAGATTGGTAAAATTCCACTTGACAATGCCGGCAGCTACTTGATCTGCTGTCTGAGTAGCTGAGATATAGTTCAGTAATCGCTCATCATAAGTAAAATTGAGTGTACCACTTTCTATTTGATTGCCTGTATTTTCCCATAAGATTTTGTATGATGCTTCAAAACCTGGTCTCGCTGGTGGTATGAGCGGGATTACAGTGATGTTGGTTTGGCGGAAGATGCTTGTAGGTGTGATACAAAAATCTTGAGTGATGGTGTCACCAAAATCTAAAGAAGAATTAATATATTTTGTGGTGTGATAATAAATTGATTTAGATTTTCTAATTGTGGAGTTATTAAATGTTCTCCTTCTTGTAAAACAACGGTAACTATACCAGAATCATTCGCTATATAAAATCGATTCAGCGTATCACTTTTTACATCAAATTTAAAGTAAGGTATAATTTGATCGGTCGAAGTACAACCGTTTCTATCAACATCATAATAGACGGTACTATAAACATAATATTTCGCATCACCTGGCTGAAAACTACAATAGCTATTTATTTCTACATCCTTGATTTGGTCAATATCAAGGATGCTTTGTATCCAACTTTTCTCTATCTCATTATCAACACATATGTAACCCAAATTTGGGTTAATATTCACATCAAACACTCCTACACCATCTGCAAATCCATTCTTTAATAGTACCTCGTATAGGTTACAATTATTTGCTATAATTTCGTATGTACCCATTACGTCATTTAAATTCAAGGAAAAAAGATCATTGTGGCTGCAATCCAAAAAGTCTAACTGTGGTAAATTATTTAATTCCAACTCTGTCATACCATTATTTGAAACAACAAGTTGCTTAAGTTTAGGCTTATTTGAAATATTAAGAATTTTAATCAAATTGTCATTTAATATTAAATACTTAAGGCTATCTAAAAAATTTACATTTAAAGATGTTAATGTATTTGCTGACCCTCTAAAATATTTAACATTACGAATTTGCCCAAGATTTATTGAAGCAATAGAATTTCCAAAAAAATCCAAAAATTCTAATTTTGAAAGATTTGAAACATCTATGTTTTTGAGATTATTAAGAGCGCAGGCTAATTCTGTAAGATTTGGTGCACTTGAGAAATCTATAGTTTCAATAAAATTATTATTACAATCCAGTGATTCAAGTTTCGGAACAAGTCTTAGATCTAGGTATGTTAAATTATTAGCTTTACAATCTAATGACTTGAGGTTTGGCATATTTTGAAATTCATTTTCACCTATTGCATTGTAGGAACAAATAAGCTCTTTCAATAAAGGGGAATAAGAAATTTTTAATTCCATTAAAATATTATTGCTGCAATCTAATTTCGCAAGTTGGGGTGTGTTTTCAATCCTAAAAGTAGCAAGTTTATTATCACTAATGATGAGAGATTCTAAAACTAACATATTTTCAATCGAGATATCATATAAAGCTTGATTGCTTACGATTTGAATATATTGAAGTTTGTCCAAATTAGAAATATTCATCGAATACAAAGAGTCAAATGAAGATATTTGTAATTTTTCAAGGTTTACCAGATGGTTAATACCAAGGGCTTTAATTCTATTCGCATTTTGAATGGATAATAGTTCAATCAGCTTAAAAGAAGACAATCCTAAGTCAGTTATTTCTGGATTATCGTTAAAGATTAACTTTTTAAGATTTTCTTTGCCAGAATAATTTAATACTTCTAAAAGTCTGTTTTGATGTAAAACTAAAGAATCAAGCCTTTCTAAATTATTTAATTGTATACTTTTGAGAAAGAAGTTATTACTAAAAATTAATTTTGTTAGAACTAATGAATCAAGGCTAATTGTTTTTAAATTGGTATCATGAATAAATAAACTATCTAAGGATTCTAGTTTGCCTAACAATATTGTATCAAGGCTACTATTGTATATGTGCAAATTTTCAAATACGGGTAAGCTAACTAACTTGATACTTTTAAGTGAAGGTGTAAAGTTGCAAGTAAAATTAACTAGGCTATTTAAATGACTAAATTCCACCTTTTTTAAGATTGGTAGATTATGTAGTTTAATGTTTTGAAGATTTAAAAATCTATCAATACTATCTAATGAAGCTATGTTATTTGCCTCTAAAAAAAGACTTAATACGACAGCTGCTTCACTATGGTCTATTTCCCCATCGTCATTCAAATCTGCATCGGCGTCTCCTGTATCATCACCATCCGTATCCACACACTTAGTATTTACTAAAGCGTCTTTAAAAAAGGGATCAGGAAAATTAATAAATTGGCCATGTCCGACACAAGAAGTATCTATAACATTCACTAAATTAAAAGGAGCCCATGGTTTATATGTTTCGCTCAACAAACAATCAACTTGCTTAGAAGTACAACAAATTTGTTGTATATTGTGACAGCCCTGAATGCAAAGTATATCAGGTTCGCACGATTGCACGTCTAACCTTAAATTTTGAATATTGAGATATATAAGGTTTGGGTTGTTACATATATAGCAAATTTGAACATTCTGACTTTTTGATAAATCAAGCGATTCAAACAGGTTATTTGGCGCATACAAGTAATAAAGAATTTTAAGTTTAGATAAATCCAAAAATTTTAAATTACAAAAACCTAACTCTAAATTACTGATACTTTCTGGGAGATAATTCAAACTATCTAAATTATTATTGCTTGCTCGCAACCAATTTAAATTATTAAAATTTTGTATTCCCTCCAAAGATTGAATATTCTTGCTACGAATGTCCAAGTTTTTTATTTCTGAAGCTTCATTCTGTTGGATCTCTCCATCATTATTCAAATCCGCATCAGCATCTGCTATTCCATCACTATTAATATCGACACAATTCGTTGTTATCAATGCATTCTTAAAATTAGCATCAGGAAAATCAATAATCTGCCCATAGCCTTCAAGGTAAAAAGCCAAAAAAGAAAACAATAATAAACTTCTCATATCTAAACATTTTAACAAATAACAAATAAACGAACAATCGAACAAACCGAACAACCGAACAAACAAAAAAAAAACAAATAAACGATTCAACAAATAACCAATTCACATCTTCACAAACTTCAATAACCCTACCTTCTCCCCATTTTTCACTCTCATAAAATACGTACCACTTTCGAGTCCAGCCACATCAATAGACGAACCATCTAAGGAGACAGATCTTATAATTCTTCCTGATATATCATAAATCTCTGCTTTGGTCCATTGTTCATGAGTGTCTAAGTTCAAGATGTCTTTGACAGGATTAGGGTATATGTGAACATCCGTGGTGATATCTTTGGTAAAAACTGGGATGGCCACCTTCGTTTGCGCTACATTGGTACGGATCGGAAAGTTGTAATCAAAGTAGATGTCTGCTAGATTTTGGTGAGTC
>JADKCF010000043.1 GCA_016714765.1 Saprospiraceae bacterium
AAAATGATGAAATTGTACCTCGGTGGATTCCAGTGATTATCCCGACAATACGTTCACGGTTTTCAATCGATGGGGCAATCTGATGTCAGCTAAGAAGGACACAAACAAGAGGTCAGATGTTTACAGTGTTTCACAGAATGAGAAAAGCATGTAGATACTTGATATTATGTCCTTACCTTCGACAACTGTAGTAAGCGAAAGAGCGTATTGATAATCATTTGGGATTGTCACAGACAGGAGTTAAAAATTCAAAGAAAAGAACAATGAAAATATACAACTTTAGGTCATCTCTATACCGGTTTGTTTGGGGATATACCACTTTTGGCTCAACAACTGGCCAATAGTTCACACTATGGTTCCGGTTCTAACATCATGGAATCCAGCTTATACAGCAGTTGGAAATGACATGATTTTTTGATTGTTTTTTTCAGGGGTTGGTGGTTGGGCTTCGTGGAGCCCCGTATCAGGTTTACATCTCTTAGTATCCTTTGTTGGATTACAATATGAGTGCAGGACCGCATCTTTTGATAAAACCGGTCCAGTGAGCAAAATAAGATTACAACTGAATTATGCCTATAAATTGAAGAGTTTTTAGGTAAATATGGACAATTATCATTAGGATTATCTCCCAGCAATTTTCAGCAATATGCTTTTAACTGGCAATAACCAACTGGTCAATGATGATGATGATCAACTTTTGTTTCAAACAGAGCAAATGGTTTCCTCACTAGAGTGGCTTTATGACGTTAGTAATACAAGAGAGTACAAAGGGTAATACTTTTTTTGTAGGAGGTGCTGTCAATCGGATATATACTAAAGTTTTGGTCCAATGATTTAATAGTAGGCAAAAACATGTTCATTTTAATCTGGGGTAGGTTTATAGTTATGACTCATATGTTGAACCCATGATTACTGCCAATATTGTAAATCCTGATATCATAGATAACCTATATAGTTTGAAATATGAAATGGAAGATACTTTTTGGGCAGAATTGAGGGTATTCTAGTGGGATGATGGCCTTACAGGGGGAGTTATTTTAGACAAGTTTGGCAACAGATACGCAAAACTACGGGTAGGAGGACTGGCTACCTACGGCGTTGGTTCTTCACTGGGCAAAGACGGGACCAGGGTTTGAATTTTATATTGGATACAATTTTGATATGAAATAAATGAACAAAAGGGCAGGAGATATTAATAAATAGTATAGCTAAAAGAGTTAAAGATAAACTCATTAATGCAGAAAGCGGACATGACTGGCTTCATATTGAGCGGGTTTGGAAAAAATGCAATTTTAATTTTGGAAAGTGGTATTGAGTCCAATCATCTCATCGTGCAACCACGCCGCTTTGCTCCATATTCGCTGACTCCAAGTTTCACCATGGTAATGAAAATATAGGTCCACAAACCGCAAATGCCATACTAAATGAGTTCGAGTTGAGGAAGAAACAAAAGATGAGTAGTAAAAATTATAGAAAAAATATTTCCTACAAGGAGGATTCAAGAGAAGGCACACAGGTCGCCGGAATTGGATATAGTAAGGGATGCAGACTGGCTGGATGCCATAGGGAGCAAATAGGTATAGCAAGGGCATTTGCCTATGGAGACTTTAAAAACAGGAGGCTATATGATCCGGAACATCGGCCTGTTACATTTCAGAACAAGGAGGAATACAAAAATAATGAGGGCCCAACCATCAATCATTTTTATGAAAAGCTATTCAAGTTGAAAGATCTGATGGCTACTGAGAAAGGAAAGGAACTGGCCAGGGAAAGAGATGAATTTATGCGTACTTTTGTAGATCAGTTTTATCATGAAATTCAGTAAAATAACACTATTTAAAATTATTTTTAATATGTTATCAATCAAATTTTATAATTTTGTGAAGTTTTAATATTTTTTTAGGACTTTTTGCGTTATTAATTCGTCTTAATTAAAATATCAGTATCTTTTTTATCAAAACTGAAATATAGATAACCATGTATAATGCACTGGCATATGAGCAAAAGAACAGAAACAAAGGAGTAAGGATATCTGTTATGATACACTTATTGATTTTGTTAATTGCCTTTTTACTACCTTCCCGGGTAGATCTGACTGCTTTGGAAGATAAACCACCATATGCGGTCAAAGTAGACTTTACTTTTGAAGAAAGTTCACTTAGTAAATTTGCGCATGATGATACCGGTGCTCAAAGGCCAAAATCTGAAAGTGCCCCCTGCAGAAGAAAAACAACAGGAGGAAACTCCAAAGCAGGGAAGAAGTGACCAAGCCGCAAGAAATTGAAGTTACAAAACCTCAGGTGATAGAAGTACCAAAGCCTGATATCAAGCTCCCGACACCAGTATATACACCTACTACGGATCCTGTGATTGTAACCAAAACACCAGTGGAAGAAGCACCTGTCAAAGTAACCACTCCGACCACACCTACCAGAAGCGAACCTTCAAAAACTGGGACAGTATCTGCCAATCCTACAAAGACAAATACATCCGGATCAACAACAGGTACATCCACGTCCAAACCATCTACAGTAGACGGTAATCCGGGAGGAACCGGTAAGGGCGAATCTGGCACAGGGGCTGGCAGAGACAAAGGTAATGACGGTGATGCGGGTTCTGGAAATGCCAGTGATGGTTCAGGTGAATACGATGGTTCCGGGGACGGGGTATTCGGCCGAAAAATTATATACAGAGACGTTAGTGCTACCAAACATGCTATCAATGTCAGTGGAAGAGTGGTAACTAAGATTTGTATCAACAGGGCAGGGATTGTGACTTATGTAGAATTGATCGGTAGCGAAACTACCATGCGAGATAAAGCCACTCTGCGAAAATACCTTGCAGCTGCAGAGGATATAAATTTCAGCCAGACCTTACTGCACCTAAAGAACAATGTGGTAAATTATCCTTTTAGTAGACAATACGCCAACAATAAATTGCGGTGACAAATGTGAAAGATAAGCTTCACATAGTAGTTCATAAGCTGAAAAAGATTCTTTCGAGTCAATAAAAGGCTGAGTGTTATAGAAATCAGTGATAACTTAATAATAACGAATATAATTTATTTGTAATTTAAAAGCATTTCATATATTTGCATTTTATTGCCTCTATGAGGCTAAATCTTAGATTAAACGTAATAAAAGAATGTTAAGCAGAAGAAATGTCAGAGTAAAAGTGATGCAGGTGTTATATGCACAGAGCAGGGACGAATCCTTGGATTATAACAGCACAATGAAGGAGTACTGGAAAAAGATAGATGACAGTTTTGATCTGCTATTATTTTCTTTATACAATCTTATCAATATCACACGAACAGCTACAGACGATTTTGAAAAAAGGAAAGCAAAACATTTACCTACAGACTTAGACAAGGTATTCACTCCTAAGCTTTGGACCAACTCAATGATACAAGGCTTGGTCAAAAACAAGTTCATTCAAAGCAAATTTGAAAAAAAGCACTTTGCCCAAAAAGTTGACAAGGATCATTTTCGCACCATTTATTTTGAATTTGTAAAGGAAGAAGCTTACATACAATTTCTAAGCAAGGAAACCGACAATGAGGAGAACCTGGAAATGTTGCTGGAACTTTTTAGGTTTTGCCGCAAAAGCGAATTGTTCAATGAAATGATCGAGGACCATTATGCAAACTGGGAAGATGATAAATCTATTATCATCGGAACAATCAAAAAAGTACTCAAAGCATTGCCGGCGGATGATGATAACTTCATTATGGAGCATTATCCGGATGATGAGACAACCAAGGATTATGGAGAGTCATTGCTTTCGAGAACTTTATCAGAAGATAAAACGTTATTAAATATAATTGAACCAGTGCTGCAAAGCTGGGATGCTGAAAGAGTCGCTATTTTGGATATGATTATGCTTAAGATGGCCCTGTCAGAATTCCTTTATTGTCCTACGATTCCTACCAAAGTGACATTGAACGAATATGTTGAATTGGCTAAAAATTACAGCACTTCTAAAAGTAAGGAGTTTGTAAATGGAATTTTGGACAGATTATTGCAGGACTTACATTCGAAAGGCAAAATCATCAAAGAAGGTCGTGGTTTGCTGGATGAATAATAACATTTAAATCTAATAATCCAATACATATGTACAACACAGATTTCCCCCGATTTGTGTTATTGCTGGTAATCGTTTTTTCCGGCATTACACTAAAAAGTCAGACGACAAAAGAAGCCGTTATCTTGTATAACTCCAAACCTGTCCTGGCTGAAATCACTACAGAAGGTAGTGTCAACAAAATAATTAGTGAAGAACCTGATTTTCTAAAAGGATTCACGCTTAAGGTCATGGATTACGGTCAGGTGGTAGCTGATCAGCAAAACAAAGCAAACAAGCCATCCAACCCTGTAGTAAGTATAACGACGGCCCCTGCAAGTCAGGCCTATGCTGTAGAAAGTCATGATTTTAAATCCATACCATTTGAAGCTGAATATGCAACGTTGTCTGATTTGGCTATAGAACGATTGGATGAAGTTATCAGCCACCTTAAGACTCATACAGGATCAAAAATAGTTTTAAGGTCATTGTCTCTTAAAGACGATTCGCTCATTAACAAAAATCGGCTGAATTCAATTCAAACATATCTGAAAATCAGAGGTATCGATATCCAGCGAGTGAGTTTTGAATCCCTTGTAGGTGATTTGAATGCCAACGAAATAAAGGTTCATTTTCTGGATTAATACCAAGATTTAATTTTTTAGCATTGCTGGGTAGTTTTCATTAAAAGTTGAGCATAAGATTATATCTTTGCGCCCATGAATGAATTAGTGATAATCCTGGATTTTGGATCCCAATATACTCAATTGATAGCACGTAGGCTCAGAGAGTTGAATGTGTATTGTGAGATCTACCCATACAATAAGTTTCCTTCGCGTTCTGACATCAAAGCTGTCATTTTATCAGGCAGTCCATTTTCTGTATTGGACACCAATGCACTGGATTTCGATCTTAGTTTGGTTTTAAATAAATATCCGGTACTGGGTGTGTGTTATGGAGCACAGCTTATCTCGAAAAAACTAGGTGGTACAGTACTCAAATCCGACAAACGGGAGTACGGAAAAGCCATTATGAATGTAGTCAAAGATGACAGCATATTTATAAATATGCCTTCAGCCACACAAGTATGGATGTCACATGGTGATTCCATTACTAATGTACCTGAAGGATTTGACATCATTGCCAAAACTTCAGATATAGTCGCAGCTTACAGGTCAGCCAGCAATACTTTTACATACCCTGTATATTGTGTCCAATTTCATCCAGAGGTGACACATAGTCTCCATGGTAAAGATATGTTGTATCATTTTGTACATGATGTAGCTGGTTGCCAATGCAACTGGACTGCTGCTTCTATGGTAACAGAAACAGTCAAGAGACTAAAACTGGAACTGGGAGACGAACATGTTTTGATGGGATTGTCAGGCGGGGTAGACTCCACAGTAGCAGCATGTCTCATCGATCAGGCAATAGGTGACCGATTGCACTGTATTTTTGTAGACAACGGATTGCTTAGAAAAAACGAATTCGAAGAAGTGTTGGAGTCCTACTCAGGGATGGGTTTAAATATCAAGGGAGTAAGAGCCGCTGATAAATTCCTTGATGAATTGGCAGGAGTCTCTGATCCGGAAGGGAAAAGAAAGGTGATAGGCAAATTATTTATCGATATTTTTGAAGACGAGTCTCACCACCATCCGGAAGTGAAATGGTTGGGTCAGGGTACTATCTATCCCGATGTGATCGAATCAGTGTCAGTGCACGGACCATCAGTGACCATCAAGTCACATCACAATGTGGGAGGCCTGCCTGACATTCTTAAGCTTAAACTTGTAGAACCACTGCGAATGTTATTTAAGGATGAAGTCCGAAAAGTAGGATTTGAGTTGGGTGTTCCCAATCATTTACTGAATCGTCATCCTTTTCCCGGACCGGGATTGGGCATCAGAGTCTTGGGCGAAGTGACTCCTGAGAAGGTCGTACTTTGCCAGGAAGCAGATAAAATCTTTACTGACATCCTCAGGAAAACAGGCTGGTATGAAAAAGTATGGCAGGCAGGAGCTATTTTGTTGCCTGTACAATCAGTCGGTGTAATGGGTGATGAACGGACATACGAATATACAGTGGCACTCAGATGTGTTAATTCGGTAGATGGAATGACTGCTGAATGGAGCCACTTGCCATATGAACTACTCGCCGAAGTTTCAAGCGAAATTATCAACAAAGTAAAAGGAATAAACAGAGTCGTTTATGATATCAGTACAAAACCACCTGCAACGATTGAGTGGGAATAAAGTGTTGTACTTTATTTTTGCCAGCATAGTAACGCTAGTCTCGTGTACAGTGTCGAAGCCTGCCGTGAGTCCCGAGAAGGATATCCAGATAGTGAAAGCTGGCAAAACAGCTGAGCCTAAAGTTCAGGTAAAGGAAGTCCCGGTGACACCCAATTCCCAAATAGAAAAGCCCGCACAGTCAGATGTTAAAGTGGTGGTAAAGTGGATACCATCATTTGGAAGGACGTGTCTTCTGTGCATAAACCGATTGAAATTAAAAATGACAGGAAAGCAAATAAGCAGGAAGGACTTCAATTAAAAGATGAATACAATATTAGCTTGTTGATACCTCTCAATTCGGATGGGACAGCTGTTGCATCAAAATCTCGTTTTGTTCACTTTTATGCCGGAGTATTACAAGCATTGGAAAAATTGGAAGAGGAGGATATAAAACTGAATATTCGAGTCATCGATACCGAAGAAGGGACATTTAAAGTAAGTGAAAAATATCCGGAATTTCTAACAGATGATACTGATCTGGTGATTGGGCCATTCGAAAGGGATGATGTCAGGTTGATGGCTGATCTTTGTAAAGCAAGGTCTATCCCATTGGTGTCTCCCTGGCAAACCAGTACCCGTATTGCAAATGAGAACCCATATTATTTGCAGATGAAACCAAATCTTAAAGAACATTTTCTAAAATTGGCTGAAGCAACTACATCAGTATACAATAAAGGTGAAGTTGCCATCATTGGACTTAATAATAAGGAGACTTCATCCTGGGTGAAGTATTTTCAGGATGCAACGACCTCGGGTACAGGTCCACGTGATTTTTATAGTACATATTTTGTGTCTACAGACAGTCTTAATCTGGGACCCACTGCTTTTTTCAGGTTGTTTAAAAACACAAAAATAAAAGCTGTCATTATTCCCAATTATTCGTATACGGATGAGGATTTTATTTATTCCTGCTTGCGTAGATTGGCAGCGGAAAAAGGCTCAAGACCGGTTTCTGTTTATGGAATGCCCATTTTATATGATTCCGATAAAATTGATTTTGATTTTTATCATTCATTGCAGATGAAAGTGGTAATGTCAGACTTTGTAGACGAAGATCATGGGAAAATAAGAGAATTTAGAAGAGATTTTCTGGATAAGTATGGAGAAATTCCGGATACTGATGCCGTAAAAGGGTACGATTTAATGCTCTACCTGGGTAGAAATATCTGGAAATATGGTAAAAACTTCCAGCAATACCTCGAAAATGAAGCATCATCATATCTTCAAAGTATTTATGACATACGGAAAGCCAAATCTGAAGATTCGCCTGTGGCAGCAGATCCTGATCGATTTGATTTTTATGAAAACAAACATCTTGATATCATCGAATTCAGAGGCAACAAATGGCAAAAAAGAAATTAAATGCCATCAATAACTAAAGATTCCATCACAGAAGAGAGGTCTAAAAGGTTTAAAGAAACCATTGCCAAGCGTCAAGACATCACTGTAATTCTGGAAAATGTGCACGATCCTCATAATATAGGAGCTGTCATCAGGAGTTGTGATGCAGTGGGTATATCAGAAGTATATATTTTGTATTCTGAGGCAAGTTTTAATTTTGTAAAACAAAAGATAGGAAAAAACACCTCCTCAGGAGCCCGTAAATGGGTAAAAGCGCACTATTTCGCAGATATTGATGAGTGTTTTAAAGCTGTGCGAAAAAAATATAGTAAAGTTTACGGGACACATCTTAGTGAGTCTTCATGTTCTCTTTATTCACTAGATCTGACCGAACCTGTAGCATTGATGTTTGGCAACGAGCAAAAAGGAATTACCGAAGCTGCAATGCAACATTTAGATGGGAATTTTATAATACCCATGTATGGAATGGTACAAAGCTTAAATATAAGTGTAGCGTGTGCAGTGTCTCTATTCGAAGCATCCCGCCAAAGGAATCAAAAGAATATGTATAAAGGTGACTATGATGAAGGAAATGAATATCATTTAAAAATGTTTGATAGCTTTGTCGAAAAACATTTTGATTTTAATATCAAGAATGAGAAGTAGGGTAGCCATGGATGCAGATTAGTAGGTACAATCATTCATTTTATCTAATAAATTGCTTACATATCAAGACACCCCTTTATTTTTGTGAAGTTTAAAAAATTAAAAACACAACATGACGATAAACCTTAAGGATCTTTTTGGCAATGCAGAAGGAAGTAACGATAAAGTGTTGCTCAAGTTGCTCACTGCGATTAAAGAAGGTCAACAAAAAGATTTTGATTACTTGAAGTTCAAGCAATCTTATAAATCACTCTGCGAAATGGGCATGGATGAATCAACAGCTTCTAAAAGTGCTTTTTTGACGGCATCGACTATGGGTCTGACCAAAGATAAGCTTATGCTGACTGTACAGCACTATAAAAATATTCTTAATCGCGAAAAAGAACAATTTGCTGTTGCCCTCAAAAATCAGATTTCCAATAATATTGATGCTAAATCAATGGAAATAAAAAGGTTGAATGAAAAATCTGAGGAAAATAAGAGGAAAATCATTCAGCTACAAAAAGAGATGACACTGATAGAGACTGAAATCGAAAATTTGAGACTGAGTGCTGAGACATCCCGTATAAAGATAGAGGAAACCAGAGATCAATTTAAAAGTACTTTTGATACGCTGTACAATGAAATAGAAGAGGATGGACTTTTATATGACAGAATTTTATAAATATTGGTGCTGTTTTTACATCAAATTATAAAATAAGCATATTTTTACATGACAAAACAAAAAATAATTATTGCAAATTTTCCAAATACAGAACTCAAACCAAAATCTTTCTGGCAAAAACCTGAAGGAACAACGGAGCTATTTTCTGACAGCCATCTTGGGTGGCTTAGGTTACCTTCTATTCAAATACAGTGGGGCTATACTCGGTATGCTTTCCAATACTTTAGGCATTGTAGCATTACTGGCTGTTTTGGGGGTTATTATTTATATGGTTTTAGATCCGAAGTGGCGTACTTTGGTTTCATATATGTACAAAAGCGTCATGAGATGGATCACAGGTATGTTTGTGACCATTGACCCTATAGGTATTCTCAAAAACTATGTAAGTGATCTTCAGGATAATTTGCAAAAAATGGGGACCCAAATTGGAAATCTGAAAGGTCAAATGAGAAAATTGGTGACAATAGTAGAAGAAAATAATAAAAGAAATCACCAATAATATGCTCATCGCTAAAAAAAGCAAAAGAGCAAGGAAATGAAAGTGCTATGTTACTTTCTAGCCGTAAAGCAGCAAGACTTCAGGAAAGTAATGAAAAATATACGGCATTGCACAATAAGATGTCTATTTTGTACAGAGTGCTTACAAAAATGTATTCCAACTCAGAGATTCTGATAGAAGACACTACTGATCAGGTTAAAGTCAAAGAGCAGGAAAGAAAAGCAATCCGAGCCAGCCATTCTGCTATGAGGTCTGCGATGAGTATAATCAAAGGAGATGCAGATAAGAGAGCGATGTTTGATCAGGCCATGGAAGTCATAGCTGATGATGTGGCTAACAAGGTCGGAGAAATGGAAAGATTTATGGAAATGTCATCCAATTTTATGAATTCAATAGACTTGCAAAATGGTGTCTTCGAAGAGCAAGGATTAAAAATGCTGGAAGATTATGAGAAAAATTCAACACTTCTGCTCTTGGGTGGCAAGGAAAAAGCAGATGATGATATACTGGAACTGAAGCAGCCTGACATCCAGACCAGAGAGTCGGATACTAAATATGATGGTTTGTTTAATAATTGATTCCTATTATTTAATGATACAGAAGGCACTTCGAAAGTTTATTTCAAGTGCCTTTTTTGATTTATTAGCAAGTCAATTGTTCAGGTTGAAACGTTAAGTTTTAACTTTATGATGAGGTAGCACATCTTTTTTCGTATTTTTAATGTTTAATTGTCTAAGAAATTTGTGTAGCAGTTAAGTTTATTTCTGTTATACTTACACAATTTTTTTCAAATCAAAAGGCAAATTATGCGTTATTGGTTGGTAGTATTTTTACTTTTTCCTTTTAATGTTTTTAATCAGGTGCTGATCTCTCCCTCCGAATATAAGAGGCAGCAGATTTTATGGCATGGTGAGAAGTATCTTGGCAAGCCTTACAGGTCTACTGTAGGAAAACATATTTTTGACTGTTCAGGATATGTAAAATTCCTTATGGCAGATATTGGGATCACTGTCACACGGAGTTCAGTATCCCAGGTACACGATGGCCAGAGAGTTCATAATATCAAAGAAGCCAAACCAGGAGACATTATGGTATTCAAGGGGCGTAACCCCCGGAACAACCGACCTGGTCACGTCGGAATCGTCCATCACTGGGGACATGACACTTTATATTTTATGCATTCGTCCAATACCAAAGGCGTCACCATAGACCATCTTTTAGACCCTTACTATGCCAGGAGATTTTTGCAGGTAAGGGACGTCATAGGTAATGAGTGAAAATAATGCTTTTACCATTTAATAGGTCACAGGACGGACCTTCAGATCTGATTCGGATAGCAAGTGTTTTGCCAACCAGGCAGCAATCATCGCATCGTCCTTAACCATAGATTGTATACCTTCCTGGTGCCAATTTTTCTTTACAAAATTAGTATCAAAATTACCTGAAACAAAATCAGGATGTTTCATGACGAAGGTTCCGAAATCTAAGGTGGAAGCAATGCCTTCTATTTCGTATTGTTGTATGGCGTACATCATTTTTTCTATGGCAGCTTTGCGTGTAGGGCCATGTACTGTAAGTTTTGCAAGCATGGGATCATAATAAATTGGAATCTGCGCACCTTCTTCATAGCCATTGTCTACACGTATGCCATCGCCTTTAGGAAGCCGATATTTATATAGTGTATTGATGCTTGGGACAAAATTGTCATATGGATCTTCTGCATAAACCCTTAGTTCTATGGCATGACCATTGATCTTAAGGTCATCTTGTGTAAAAGAAAGTTTTTCGCCCCGTGCTATCTTAATTTGTTCTTCTACCAAATCGAGGCCGGTTATCATTTCTGTAACAGGATGCTCCACCTGAAGTCTGGTATTCATTTCCAAAAAATAAAATTTGTGGTCTGCGTCTACCAGAAACTCTACTGTACCAGCACCTTCATATTTGGCGGCAATGGCTACTTTGACGGCTGCTTCCCCCATTGCCTTTCTGAGTTCCGGAGTTAGTATTGCACTTGGAGCCTCTTCTATTACTTTCTGATGACGTCGTTGTATAGAGCATTCTCTTTCAAAAAGATAAACAGTATTTCCATAAGAATCTGCAAGAATCTGGATTTCAATATGTCTGGGGTTTGTGACAAATTTTTCAATAAAAACGGCCCCATTCCCAAATGAAGATGTAGCTTCATTGATGGCAAGCTGCATCTGATCAGCAAACTCTTCAGGAAAATTTACAAGCTTCATGCCTTTTCCACCACCACCTGCTGATGCTTTTACCAATACAGGATACCCAACTCCATCTGCTATAGTTTGCGCTTTTTCTATATCTGAAATGGCATAGTCTGTTCCAGGAACCATAGGTATTCCGAAACCTTTTACAGCATCTTTGGCTGAAAGCTTATCACCCATTATATCCATGGAGTAAGCAGAAGGTCCGATGAGTTTTATGTTGTTGTCCTGAAGTTTTAAAGCAAACGTTGAGTTTTCACTTAAAAATCCATATCCGGGATGTACACCATCTACCTGATGTGTTCTGCATATTTCTATAATTTTGTCTTGTTGTAGATATGATTCCGAACTCGGAGATAAGCCAACATAATAAGATTCATCAGCCATTTTTACATGCAGGGCATCTTTGTCAGCTTCAGAATAAATTGCTACACTCGTAATCCCTAATTTTTTAAGAGTTCTCATCACTCTGCAAGCTATCTCACCTCGATTGGCAACCAAAACTTTATTCATGAAAAATATATTTTATTGTTGTTGGGAAAAGTTCATTTAAGGTATTAAAATCTTCATATAGATTGATATTTTAAAGTGGCACTAAGATAATTCGAAACTTCAAATATATGAGAGTTATAGACCGAAATTTGATATAATTAGATATTTTATATATTTAATTTGTATCTTTGTCGCTGTTTAGCGCATTTCCCTTTCATTTATTTATTTAACGGTAAAGAATTTACTGATGAAGTATTTTGTTATATTATTTAATTTATTGCTGGGGATTCTTACTGTTAACAGTCAGTGTGGCTTAACTAGTTCTATTGTTTTAAAGGATCTGGACAATGAGATGGCCGATACAACCAATGTCTCTATCGTTGTATCCGGAGCAGTAAATAATAATCTTGCTACTATACAGCAAGGATTATGCGGGGTGCAACTTAAGTTCAAACATCCTTTCATGAAGGAATTATTTATTGAACTTACATCTCCATCCGGAGAAAAAATCACATTAGTTGGCGGCGAAATCGTGGCTACCAATACACCGTTTATCACATGGGATGTTACTTTTGTGCCTTGTCCAGCCACAGCTGTACCTGATCCGGGGTTCGAACCACAATGGGAAAATAATCAGATTTGGCAAAGTTTTAATACCTATTCCGGTCAGTATCATCCATATTTAGGATGTCTTGGAGACTTTGATATAGGAACTGTCAATGGGACATGGACACTAAGGTGTATTGATTTTGAAGATGAAGGAAAAGGTACATTATTAAATGCTCAGCTTATATTTTGTCAGGAGCAAGGTATCAGTTGCAGCGAATGTGTTTTAAATCCGGGCAATATATCAAATCCGGACATATTTACTTGCCAGGGCGATCCTGCACTCAACTTACAAATCAATAAAACGTTTCCAGGCAATGTTTTTAATGATACAATTTACAATTATACAAATGTAATTTTTAAAGATAGCACGATCATTAGATATCAGAATGCACCGGATCTCAGGACTTCCAATCCTGGTGTTTATACTATATGTGGTCTGCAGTCTGCCAAAGCTCAGGCTAGTATTATTCCTGCTATCGGCACAAGGTATGACAATCTTACCCTTGAAAATTATTTTTTCAATAAGGGGGCTTGCGCTAGTGTGTCAGATAGCTGTGTCAACGTGACTATTTCTGCTTCTACACCTCCGGTTAATATTGTAAAATATATATGTAAGAATGATGTTTTTACAGTCGGTAATTCGAATTATAATCAGCCTGGAATTTACAATATTGTGATAGAAAACGGGGTTTGTGATTCTGTGGTTAATTTGGATTTGAGGATCATTGATATACAGGCCGACATACTTGCTGACAGGGACTCCATCACCTGCAACGGAAACACCATTGCACTTCAAGGCTCTAATAAGGGTACAGTCGTCAATCCTCTGAATTATCGGTGGTTTACTTTAGATGGAATAATCAGTACTGATGTAACAGACTTTATCGTAGACGTCACCCAGGCAGGAACTTATTTTCTTGAGATCACTGGCACGTCTAATGGTGTTACATGTAAGGACACCACTACTAAAATTATTATCGAAGATGAAAGTTTTCCCGTTATTTCATTTATAACAGATACGATCACGTGTGCAAAAGATACCATACTCATTTCCTCTCAAATTTCATTGCCAGTTGTAACCACGACATGGTCTTCTGTCGCTACACTACCTTTTGGAGAGACTAGTACAGGCATCAAAGTTTGGAAGCCAGGTGTTTATTATCTTTCTGTTATAGGCGAAAACGGATGCCCCTCCACAGATTCTATTACTGTGATAGAGGATAAATTGCTTAATGATGCCAATATTTCAGTAGATACCATCAATTGTATTCTGGATTCTGTACAGATTATATTGATGGTTGATGAATCCAATGAGTATTCGTACCAATGGAGTGGGGTAGCACCTCAATATACTAATGAGAAACAACCATTTGTAAAATCTGAAGGCTTTTATTCATTATTATTTACTAATGTACACAATGGGTGTTCTAAGATTTATAATGTAGAAGTGATAGCTGACCTGCGTCAACCAATAATTTTTCTAAACCCTTCAGATACCATAAACTGTAAAACAATCGAAGTCTCACCAGATTTGTCAGCTGATGTGCCAATAGCTACATATAATTGGCAAGGTCCATCCTTTACATCTGGTGGAGCTAATCCAGTAATAAAAAACGAGGGTACTTACAATGTCACCATCACATCAGCTCTCAATGGTTGTCAGTCAAGCAGCAGTTTTGAAGTTTTCAAAGATAGTATTATCCCCAATTTAGTATTGATGGTGGACTCTATTTCATGTGATAAGGATTCTGTTCAGATTACCTTTTCTAGTGATAAGGCGATAGAATCCGTTTTTTGGTTTGGCCCTTTGGGCTTTGCTAGCCAGGAAATAGCACCCTATGTATCTGAACCTGGTGTGTACTATGTAGACTATTCTGGAAGGAATGGTTGTAAAGGATCAGAACAGATACAAGTTTCCTATGCATCTGATAAGCCAAAAGTAATTTATACACTTGATTCACTTAGTTGTGGTCTTGATACCATCATGCTGAATGCTGCCGCTATATCAACCTCTTATACATATCAATGGGAAGGCCCCGGCCTTTTGGATGATATTGTGGCAAGTCCAGGCATTTTTTTACCGGGCACCTACAAGGTTACCGTCACTGACCCAATAAATGGATGCACTACCGAACAGATTTTGGAAGTGGTGGATGACAGGATATACACAGACCCCCAAATATTGGTCGAACCATTGGATTGTCAAAAAGATAGTATTCAAATACAATTGCTCAACACAGATGTCAAATCCATCCTATATACAGGGCCTGGGTTTACATCCGTGGAATTCAATCCTTATATAAATAATGTGGGCACTTATAGTTTTGTATTGGTCAATCAAAAAAATTGTGTAAGTGAAGGGACATTTGAAGTGATTAGAAATGACACATTGCCGATACTGAATCCACTTTTTGAACTGTTTACCTGTGGGAAGGACTCCGTGATGCTGCAGGGAGTTTCTTCAATGGCGGGTACTTCATATACCTGGCAAGGCCCTTCAGGATATACAAGGACAGGTGCAATAGTGTATGCAAAAACTGGTGGCCAATATACAGTAATGGGTATAGCTCCTAATGGGTGTAAAGCTGAAAAAATTATTAATATTGGATATGATACCATCTCGCCAAGAATGGAAATACTGCCCTCAGATACCATCACTTGCATACGGGATACTGTAGTGCTCAAAACCAACTTTGATCCATCCATCGCCACTTTGCAATGGTCTTCCGGTATTCCTTCAGGAGATTATTTAAAAGTAATTGCACCAGGCACATACATAGCCACAGCACTTGGTAAAAATAATTGTATTACTGCTGATACAGTGGTGGTCATTGAAAACAAAATTTTGCCGGTGTTTAATGTCAGTGCATCGGTCATAACGTGCAAAAATATTTTATCCACAATTAAGATAGTACCGGGTCAGGATATAAAATCAATCAAATGGAATAATGCCACAAACCCTTCTTTTATCGAGGATGAAGCGCGTGAGGTCAATACTTCATTTTACGGTATGTATTCTTTTTGATTACAAATCTAGAAGGCTGCACCCTGGAGGGAAGGGTAGAAGTACTCACTGATACAGTACCTCCCCAAATTATCAGCATTATTCAGGACACCATAACCTGCAATCAAGTGACTGTACAAATAGGAGTAGTTTTAGATAAAAATGGAAAAGAGTTTTTGTGGAATGGACCTGGTGTCGTTGATGTAGTAACAGATAGTTTGCTGAGTGTTACCGAGGGTGGAAAATATTTTTTAAAAATCACCGGAGACAATTCTTGTGTCAGCACCTCTGTTTTTGACATTATAAAAAGTAAAGATATACCAGAATATAATATATTTACAGATACTCTGACCTGTGATAACGGAAAAATAAATATTGGTGTCATTCCGGTTACAGGAAACTTGTCCTACAAATGGGAAGGGCCGGAAAATTTTGAAAGCTCCAGCCGTACTCCCAAAGTATTTTTGGCTGGAATATATAGGGTAACCGTGACAGGGGCGAATGGTTGTTCATCTACCAGTAATGTCACAGTTATAGAAAATAAAATAAAGCCATCGATCACGATAAAAGATACTATTTTATTGCCATGTGATACCAGTCTCGTGAGCCTGACAGTAAACTCAGACCTGCCCTTATCCAGTTACAAGTGGGTTTTCCCTGACGGTACCATCGAGAACAGCAAAAATCCCGGCACTAGTGTACCTGGTATGTATCAAGTACAGGTGACAGGGCTAAATGGATGTCCAAGTGATATCCTTATATTTCAAATATTGGTAGACAATAAACCACCTGGATTTACTGTGAAAAGTGATACCATTACATGTTCTAATCCTGTTGCCCTACTTATTGCCGGTAGCTTAGAAAATGATGTTTCCTACAAGTGGTTTAGCCCTTCCGGTGCGATCGTTAATGGCAGCACTTTAAGTACTATAGAATCTGGTTTTTTCAAACTCATCGTGTCCAACAACAGAGGTTGCAGGGATTCACTGCTGCTTGAAGTGGCAAGAGATACAATAAAACCAGGCATTATTATTGAAAAAACAGGTGATATACAATGCAATGTAAGGGATGTGACATTGGATGCATCCGGATCAGATGGGCCAGAAGGATTTGATGTTTCGTGGTCGACATCCAACGGTAATATCACACAAAGTTTGTCAGAATATATAATAATGCTGGATACTCCCGGCTTTTACAGATTCAGTCTGATAAATAAAAAAAATGGATGTGCGGCATCAGAAAATGTCATCATATCAGAAACTCCTCAGGCATTTACTTCTCTGGATTTTGAACTTATGTCACCTATCTGTCAAGAAATAAATAATGGCAGCATAGTCATCCAAAACTTAAATGGAACAGCACCCTATCACATTGTAGTCAATACAAAAGATCAAGGACAATCACTATCCTTGTTTAACCTAAGTGGAGGTAATTACAGTTATACTGTTACCGATAGTCTGGGTTGTGTGGTACAAAAAGATATTGTCTTGCCGAATGCCCCTGACCTCAATGTAGGGTTAGAAAAAGAAATGATTATACTCTTTGGTGATTCACTCCTTCTCGTTCCCCAGTATGTGCAAGATCCCACGGGGCGGGCTACACTAAAATGGTACATCAGGGATTCATTACTGTGTGAAGGTTGTCCTTCTTTATGGGTCAGGCCTTTTGTGAATACATATTACGAAGTAGAATATTCTGTCAATGGTCTTTGTAAAAAAACGGCACGGGTACTTGTAAAAGTGAAAAATGATATTGAAAAATCCATCCCCAATGTTTTTGCTCCAGGCTCGGGAGGGGGTAATCCATTATTTTACATCCCTCAAGAGAGAGGGATTAAAATGATACAATCGATAAAAATATTTGACAGGTGGGCCGAAAATGTATACCTGGTCCGTAACTTAATGGCAGGTGACTCATCTTTGGGATGGGACGGGACATTTAATGGAAAAGAGTGTCAGATGGGTATATATGTGGTAATTGCAGAATTAGTTTTGGCAGATGGGACTATCTGGAAGTATCAGGGAGATTTATTACTGGTGAGGTGATGGATTGCAAAAAGTAATTTTTCACGTCTTATAGGAAAAGAATATTTTTTCAATATGAGTTCTCTTATTAAAAACTGATCAATTTCCTTTTTATCTTGACAAATGGTATGGAGGAGATTGTTTATTTGCACTTGATCTCTACTCATTAATATAAATCCTTTGTCCTCAACAATCTCAGGCATCATACCGACATTACTAACTATTGGAATACATCCGCATAACATCGCTTCGCATAATGATAAACCAAAACTTTCAGAAATGGATAGTTGTAAATAGTATTTATGATTATTAAAATGAATAATTAAATTGTCTTGAGGCACTTTGCCAATAATTTTAACATTAGGTAAATTGTTATCGTATCCAAAAATGGATTCAGAACCCAAAATGGTGAATCGAAAATCCTCGTTTTTCTTGGCAAAATTAAGAATTAAGTCAATACCCTTTAATTTTACATTTTTTTCAATATTGAGATCCAATGCAATTGTCAAAAATGATTTACTTTCTCGATTTGTATTTGTAACGTAAAACAAAGGTGTGTCTACACCATTGAATATGACTTGGTATGGAGTGTCAAACTTGTGAATAATGTTTTTCAATCCGAATAGAGCGTTTTGATCTGTATAATAAGTTGATTGATTTTCAATTAGAAACTTGCTAACAGGTAATAACAAAGTTGCCTTTGAAATTGATTCTCTGGTAAACCACTTTAATATCGGTTTTTGGAGATTACCATATTGTATTTCCGGAATGACGTTACAATCTGTGCCATGTAAAATTATTATGTGTTTTTTAAGGTTGAAAAAAGATAATGATGGCAAAATGTGTGATAGCCTGCTATTTGTGAAATAATGATATCGTATTTTCGCCACTTTATAAGTAAAAAGAAAAGTTGTGTTAATAAGAATAAAGGTGTAATTGCTTTGCTTTTGGGATCGAATACGAAATCAATAACATCAAACTGTGAAAATAATATTTCTCGTCTTTACTATAAAAGAAGATTTTCTTTGGTAATTATATAAGATTTTTGTTAAGGATTTCATGAATCATATCTGGCAATGTAATTACCCCATATTTCAAAATTTGTCAGTTTATCTGGTATCAACTTACCTCTTTTAATAGAATAAAAACTATAACCAACCTCTTTGAAAAACATGAGTATATCATTTGTCTTATAACCTGCAGAATTAAAAGTTTCTTCGTTGATTTCAATTAATACGAAAGGTTTAAATCTTTCGATACTTTTTTTCATACCTTGTAATGCAAATAACTCTGCTCCTTCGATATCTATTTTTACAAAGTCCAATCTGGTTAGCTTTTCATAAAACAAATCGTCAAAAACTTTTATTTTAATTAACTGCTGAAGAGTGCTACGTTCGTTTGAACAATACAATGAAGACAAACCCTCATGTCTTCCATGATGCGGTTTCGTATCTAATGAAGTAAATATAGGAAGTTCGTTAGATTCATTTCCCAGCCCGAAATCGTATATTTCTATGTTGCTAAAATTATTATTTTTTTTATTAATTAGCAGTAATTCTCGCTGTTGGCTGACTGGTTCAAAAGAAAGAATTCTACCAGTTTTAATTTTAGAAGCGGCCAGTAAAGTAAATTCGCCCTGGTTTGCACCAATATCTACAAATGTCATTTCTGAATGTAGAAACCTGTTTAGAAAGAGAACTTCGTTCAAATGATGGAAACCAGTCCAGAAAATGGTACCGCCCATATATGTAAACCGATCTACAAAAATATAGACTTTATTAAACATTTCTATTTTCTGATAATCGGGATGATTGTAACTTTTATATGTTGTTTTCCGAAGTAGTCTTCCGAATCTAACCACAACCATACCTAAGTAGTATGAAAGGTCAAAAGATAATAAAAATATCGAAATTTTTCTAATTGCCCAAGCTACAATATAGATCATTTTATAAATTTATTTAAAAGAAAAACCTTCTCTTCGGGCACAAATATATAATTTCTATCTTTAGATTCACTAAATTCTGTTACTAATGATAATGAATTGGTTTCTTCTATGTGGTGGAAGATGAGGTAATCAATACTGTTGATTATGTTTAATATTTTATTTTCTATCATATTGGGTAGCACCTCACAAATAATAATTGGTTTAAATCTTTTAATAGAGTCCATACTACCCAAAAGGACTTTGTCTTCAGTAGCTTCTGTATCAATTTTCATCAAATCAAGTGATTGAATATTGTTTTTTAGTACAAAATCATCTATAGTAATGCATGCAATTTGATATTTATTGATTTGACTACTTTCCCACGTGTTTTCAGTATTACCTGTCCCGCTAACATGGTATTTTAAATACTTGAATTTCGGATTTATGTCTTCATAAAATTCAATATTGGTATTTTGGTTCCCGACTGCTTTTTGAATAGCAAAAGTATTTTCTAGATGATTATTCTTTATGTTTTGTTTCAGGAAGTGAAATGGGCCGTTTGATGGTTCAAAAGCATATACTTGAGTTTCTGGATTTGACTTACTTGCAAGTACTGCATAGTATCCTATATTTGAACCAATATCAAAGAACGTTTTTGCACTTTTTGATACATCTATTAAAATATTTGAAAACTCAAAATCACAGTATCTATGATTCCAAAAAAGCTCTCTTAACATTGGACTTGTTTCATTTGCAGTAAAATTTAGATTGTTGTTTTCTGAAAATATATGTATACGCCTGGAAACAGGAATTTTAAATTTATTTGGTATATATTTTTTAAAAGGATATAATGCATTTATAATTAAAGAATTAAGTATCCTTGAATAGAATATTTTGCGAATAAAGCTCATTTTTTATTTTTTTATTACTTCAAACTTAAATGTCTTTACACAACTTTCATCAGAAATATATGCGATATATATACCTGATGGAAATTGTTCTACATCTATTTCAGTTATAGGATATGTTAAACTATAACTATTAATTAATTGTCCACTAATGGTATAAATATAGTATTTCTTAGAAGAAATTATATTTTTCAATTTTAAAAATAATTTTTGAGATGTAGGATTTGGATAAAAAACAAAATCACAACTCGTCGTATCAGAAATTATAGTTGGTGATTTTTTTAAATAACAAACCTCTAAATAGGGATGTTTTTCACTATTTGGATAATCGGAAGAGCAAAAAAGTAACGCATTTGTTGGAATTTCATCTTTTTGTTTTAACATCAAACCATAATTCTGTGATTTTAAGTCTAAAAATAATTTTGTTATGTCAACATTAGAATAATCTTGTGCGGCAGATAATGGACTATTTAAGACAACTTGATTGTCTGGTACTGTAGGTGGTTGATTATCCCATGTAGCTGTATTTTCTTCCCAAGATTTTGTTATTTTTTGTAGTATTCCTTGATTTTTTATCCCAGTATGACCATTAAGTGTTCCTAAAGGTCCTGTTGCAAATAAGTTTAGATTTGCTGATAGAATTTTAACAGTATCGAGTTCTTCCGGTATATCAAACTTGAACAAAGCCCTATTTTGATTTAAGCCACCTAAAGCCCCTGGAATTGTATATGTTGCCAGCTGGATAGCATCTCCAAAATTGGAAGAAGATGTATTATAAAAGTCATGATAACCAATTGCGACATCATCATAAATTGGGATTTTTATGCACTGTATTGAATCTGAATTTGAATTAAGTGGGATTATCTCAAAAGCACTAAAAAATGGGTCCAAAGATCCATCTATTTCGCTTGTAACAGAACCACTAAGGATTACTTTATTTCTGATACTATTCACTTTCCAAGCATTATCTTCATCACCATAATCAAATGTAAAATATTTAATTTCATTTAGATCCGCATCTAGAAAAATAATATAAATATCCGTTTTTTATTTTTTCCTTCAATAGAACATGCGATAGCATATCCATTTGGTGTCTCAGTAATCCACCTTACTTCGGCGTTAAATCCCTTTTTTACCGTTTTTAAAGCTATTTGAGCTCCATTATTATCCAATTTGGTGATACTAATTTCATTTCTCTCAGTTCCAGTATCTTTAATGGTGGAAACCACTATGAACTCTTTTTTTGAATTTTCAATTGTGCATGTGACGTTATATGGAGTATAGACTTGCTCCTTGGAGAATTCCCATTTCCTAATTCCATTTTTATCTGTTTTAATGACTTTTGATGTATAGCTTGAATTTATTACTGCTGAAAAACCAGATAAAATATACCCTTTATCTGATGCCAATTTAATAGACCAACCTTCATCGTCTTGGTTTCCACCGAAGGTTCGAATCCATATTAAATTTCCTTCTTGATTTATTTCTCCTAGTAATATATCCTTTAAACCATTTGGACTTTTTGTAAAACCGACAAAGACTATTTCTTGATCTTCAGTTATTATTGCATCTCTCAAATAGTCATCACCTATTCCTCCATATGTAAATTCATTGATCACATTACCTTTATTATCGGTGATGACGAACCAGCAATCACCTGCTCCATTTCCAAAACTTCTAGTAGTTCCACAAATCAATAAATTTCCATTTTTAAACTCCTTTAGACTAATTCCGGTTTCTTTATCATAACCTCCAAATCTTTTTTCCCAATTTGTGTTCCCTAGCGAATCAGAATTTACTAAATAAAAATCAGTTTCATTACCATTTTGCAAATAACTCCAGCCAAGACTTAAATATTCTTTATTCTTTAATTCGATGGTTTCAAAAAAAATCTCATCTTTGTCATTCGGGATTGTTTTTTGTATGATTAAATTTTGAGCTATTAGATACTCTGAAATAAAATAAAAATTAATAAAAATTAGGATGAAGTTTTCATTATACAATTTTTTCAACAAAAATAAGTAATTTTTCATGAGTTAATATGATATGTCGAAGTTTTATCCAAAATATTAGAAGCTGCAAGATATATAAGTTTAGGCAATGCACTTTAAGGCATAAAAATTTATACAAATGAGTAAAACATCCAATACTCTATTTTTTTTGCTTATACTTTATATTGTACATATCTCAAATTTACATGGGCAATCTATACAAATCAAAACCTTAAATGTAAAAAATGGATTTCCATCAAATGATGTTTACTGTGTAAAGCAAGATTCAAGGGGATTTATTTGGGGCACAACTAACAAAGGTGTGGTTAGATATGATGGTAAAAAATATAAGTTATTTACTGTAAATGAAGGACTAGCGTCTAATGACAATTTCTCTATGCTCATTGATAGTAAAGATAATATTTGGTTATATTCATTCAAAGCCATTTCAAAAATCGAACCAAGTGGCAAGATTAAAAGATTTGGAAATACGAAGAATTTTTTCTATAATTTTGTGATTGATAAACATGACAGAATTTTTTATTCTGTATTGGACAAACCAAGACTAGATGGATATTCTGGTGAATATTCGCATTTTATGTTGAAAAATGATTCTTTAATAAATTTACATCGACCAACTTCGCAAAGTAAAATAGATAACAAAAAATTTAATGGCTTTCCATTTTTTAAAAATGGAATTTATACTACAGTTATATTTAATTTTATTGAAGGAAAAAATTATTCAGTGGAAGAATTAGATTACAGTGACTTGACATTTAAAAAAGTAAGTAATATTGGGTTTAAAAATTTCGCACTCAAAGGATCTAATGTTCACATAGAGTATCACGAAATCAATAATGACTATGCCATTTTATTTGGCTTACGATCATATAAAGTAATATACAAAAATCAAATCACCTTGCAATATGATTATCCTTTTGGTCTAAAAAAAATTACCAAACAGAATTTGATAAACACACATAATGAGGTTCTTGTAACATTTAACAAAGGGTATATAAATGTAAACCAAACGAATTAAACCCATTAGAGTTTTCCATATATAATGAAAGAAAATGTGTCTAACATTCTACCGGATAAAGATGGAAATTTCTGGTATTCCACGATAGGAGAAGGTCTTTTTATGATTCCAAATTTTGTTATCCAAAAAAATATAGTAAAAAATAAAAATTTGCATAAGGAAATTGTTACAAAGATAGATGGTGATGGTGTTAATAATATTTTCTGTGGCACTAGCAATAATGGTGTAGGCAATTTAGATGGAAATTTATATTACAAATCGGAAATTTTTCAGGGTATCAATGCACTTAAAATTAATAAGAAGTCGGTTTATTTTTGCGGCAATAATGCTTTTTATAAAGACAACAGATTAATTAATCCTCAGCCCGCTAAAGCCCTTTCCATTTTTAGAGATTCTATAGCTATAGCAACAACCTTTGGAATTAATTTTTTACCAATAGCGAATCCCAAAATTCCTACTTCTCCTAGTTCTTCACAAATTACCGATATTCGAGGTAGATTTTATTCTGTCCTCCTCCTCTCCAATCTCTTCTATTCCGGTAACCAACAAGGTCTCTTTTGGGGAAGGCCAAAAAAAGACGAACTTTTCCCCATTTGTCTAGAAGACTCAGATGAATCTGTTTCTGTAAATGGTATTTTGGAGGCGGCAGATAAAAATATTTGGGTGTCTACTGAAGGCAAAGGTGTATATGTCTTAAAAGATAAAAAAGTAATCAGGCATTTTGAAAAAGAACTTTTAGATGGTAACATTCACTCCATGAAGATAGACGAACAAGATCAGGTGTGGATATCGACTAGAAAGGGCATCAATAAAATAGAGAAAGGGCCGCGAGATTATAGAGTCAAAAAATATACAAGTTATCATGGATTGCCCAGCGACTATGTATATGATACCTATTGCTACCAAGACATATTGTACGCTGCAACGGACGAAGGATTGGTCAAAATCGACATGAATGAGCTGGATAAACTTAATTTTGGTATGCCTCCACCTGTATATATTATGAATGCTACTGTCCAATCAAAATCTACCTTATTAAAATTGAATACAGATACAATAGGCGAATTCAGTTCTCAGCAGAATACAATTTCATTTGAATATACGGGTATATCATATAAGAGTAATGGGAATATTAGTTTTGAATATCGACTGCTTCCGACCATAAATAAGTGGGTAGCTACTACCAATGATAATATTACATTTAATAACTTGTCAGCAGGAGATTATAGTTTTGAAGTAGTCGCTATAAATGCTATCGGGATTAGAAGCGCAAAGCCGGCGGTTTATAGATTTCGTATTGAAAAACATTTTACGGCTACTATTTGGTTTATTACACTTTGTATCGGACTTATTATTGGATTGATAGGATGGGCTATTTATAAATATCTGAAATATGAAAAATTAAAATTGGGGGAAAAGTCACAAAACGAGAAGGTCATTGCCGAATTAACGCTAAAATCTCTTCAGGCGCAACTCAATCCACATTTTATTTTCAATTCATTGAATGCCATTCAACAATTTATAAATGTAGAAAACAGAAAAGAAGCCAATGAATACCTGGCACGATTTGCTAGACTGATGCGTTTATATCTTGGGGGGTCAGAAAATCAATTTATCTCACTCGAACAAGAAATGGAAGTAATAAAATTATATTGCCAGTTGGAACATTTGCGATTTTCAGATAGATTTAGATACGAGATAAATATGGATGACAGTATAGATTTAAAAAATGTGGAAGTTCCGGCAATGTTGCTACAGCCTCATGTGGAAAATGCCATTCGCCACGGATTAATACCATGTGACAGCGATAACAATTTATTGCAGATAAACATTTATTCCGTAAATGATGGAGTAATATGCGCAATAAAAGACAACGGTATCGGAAGGAGTCAATCTTTTATAAATAAACAAGGAAAAGAAAATCGTCACAAGTCACTCGGAAACAAAATATCAAAAGAAAGGCTAGATGCGATTAGGTCTCTGCATCTTGCATATATTACTGAAGAAATCAGCGACGTCATAGTGGATGGTGAAATAAGAGGTACTTGTGTTGAGATATATATTAGAAAAAAGGATTAAAAGATAAATAGTGCCAATGAATTTAAGTGCTATAATAGTGGATGATGAGCTTCCTGGCAGAGAAAATTTGGTTGCCATTATTTCAAGTTATTTTAATAATATTGAAATTGTAGACCAGGCTAATTCTATTGACAGTGCTTATATCAAAATTAATGAAAAAAAACCGGACTTTATTTTTTTGGACATGGAACTTGGTTATGGTACTGGATTTGACTTGATAGACATGTTCGAAAATCCGGGTTTTGAAGTGATTTTTGTGACAGCATATCATGACTATGCGGCCAAAGCATTCAGGACTATAGCTTCAGATTATTTATTGAAACCAATAGATGTCGAAGACCTGCGAAAGGCTATTGAAAAGGTAACCGAAAGAATAGATTATAAGCGTATCAAAGAAAACCAAGGATTTGATCAAGCACCTGGTGCTGATTTCATAAAACTCACCGGGTCTGATGGTCAGGAAATGATCCCTGTGGATGAGATTGTCTATTTACAATCGCTTAACTATTACACGAGTGTGGTTTTAAAAAACAAACGAAAAATACTGACTACAAGGCATTTGAAAGACTATGAAGAAATGCTCCGGAAGTATGATTTTTATCGGATACACAATTCATACATCATTAATATAAAACACCTAAAAGGCGTTACAACAAAAAATGAGCTTTCTGCTTGGATGGTTGACGATATCAAAATTAGCATATCCAGAAGGCGAAAGGACGAATTCTACAAGTTTATCGAATCCAAAGATAAAAACGTTACCGAATTCTGAAAATTTATTACCGAATTCTGAAAATACAGAATTATCGGAATATGGGTAGTTACATTTACACTGTCGATTGACCCTTTGATTATGTGAAATACATGTCCACCCGTGTTTTCCTATGAATTTTAAAATCTTCTATGAACATTTCGAATTGCAGCACTTAAAAGAAGCTCTGAATTTCAGAGCTTTTTTATTTTTATAATTTAACCTGTGACATATTTCAAAAATTCTGACTTTTTATTTGCGTCCTGAAATTTTCCGGAGTATGCAGAAGTGATAGTACTGCTGTTGATATCCTGAATACCACGGGAAGAAACACATAAGTGATGTGCATCTACCATGACTGCAACATCTTCAGACTGAACGGCACGTTTTATTTCCTCTGAGATCTGAATGGTCAATCTTTCTTGCACCTGAGGCCTTTTGGCATAATACTGTACAATTCGGTTGAGTTTTGACAAGCCTATTACCTTACCTGATGATATATAAGCAACATGCACTTTGCCTATTATTGGGACAAAATGGTGCTCACAATTGGAGTAAAAGGTGATATCTTTTTCTACCAGCATTTCAGCATACTGGTATTTATTATCGAATAACCTGATATCCGGTTTATTGGCCGGATTTAGTCCGCTGAATATTTCTTTTACATACATCTTGGCTACCCTGTAAGGAGTACCTTTCAGACTATCATCTGTAAGATCAAGACCCAATATGTTCATTATTTCTCTAAAGTGACCTTCTATTTCAGATATTTTCTGGTCATCACTTTTCAGAAAAGCATCTTCTCTCATGGGTGTATCCACGCCAGTAAATATGTGGTCATCCCCTTCGTTTTCATACCTTTGTGTGGGTGAGGAACTAGCATGCCCTTGAAAGTAATCTTCCGGCGTATCGATTTTGAGTTTCCTGGGTTTAGATTTTAAGATTTGCTCCATTGATTTGAATTTTGTACATAACGCAAGTTTCTTAATAATGTTTAATTAATTATGTGTATTAGTTAAACAAAACGAGTGATTTTATATATTTGAATGATTTATGTCAGAAATGGAACTAATGTGAATCATCTAAACAAAGTAATATGATTCATAACTTTGAATTACAAAATCATATATAATGATACAAATACTTGTTCCTGTTGATTTTACGAAAGTGTCTTTTTCAGCTTATCACTACGCTATAAAAATGGCAGAAGAGATGAATGCTGAAATCACTGTGATGCATGTCATCAATGGAAGTTTTACTACAGCCGATACAATGTTTTTGGATTCGATGGATGCATCGTTTGAGGCAGCTGAAAAGAGGCTGCAATATTTTGTCTACGAGTACTCTGATAAAATGGGTTATACTCAAAGTAAAGTGACGACGAAGACAGATGTGCGATTTGGAGTGCCTGGATTTACCATTGCTGATTTTGCTACGGATAAGAAATTTGACTACATAGTGGCAGGAATGAGGGATAACCACAGCATCATCGAAAGAGTACTAGGCACTACTTCTACTATCATTACAAAACTGTCTACTTGTCCTGTTATACTTATACATGAAAACACAAGGTGGGTAAAACCTTCCAAGGTTATATTTACTATTGATGACAGTACCGATTTTGATGAGTCCATTTATAGTTATATCAGATTTAACAGTGTCTTTAAAGCACCCACAGATTTTATACACATTAAGCGGGATGACAAGGAAATAGACAGCACCAAAGATGCGATTATAAAAGAAGTTTTTAAGAAAAAAGAGCCCGATTTTAGCTTCGAGGTGAAAACCATTTATGGAGGCGATATTGTACAGTCTATCATTGATTTTTCTATTTTCGAAAAAGCAGACATGCTGGTCATGGTACATAGGAAAAGAAGTTTTCTGGATTCATTTTTCAACAGATCCCTAAGCATCAGGACCGCAGAGGGTTTACATTTACCTATCATGGTACTGGAAGAAAATCCTCCTCTGGTAAAAAACTGATGCTTTGTTTATATTGATTTTATCATCATTAAAAGATTGCGATTATGTTCAAGATATTATGTCCTTCAGATTTATCTGTTAATGCTGGATTTGCCATAGAGTACGCAACTAATTTGTGCCAGATCATTCCTGCCGAGTTGCATATCGTATCCTCATATAAAGTACCTGCATCTATAGGTTATCTTAAATCTATGGATGATAAAATCAAAGATGCCTTGAGAGAAGACCTGGAGAATTTTAGCGTCAGATATACAACTATGTTACCAGAAGGTATTAAACCCTTTATCAGTGTTGTTCAAGGTAATACAAGCATTTCCGTTCTGGATTATGCTACAGATCATCAGATAGATATGATAGTAATGGGTACAAGAGGAAGCACAGATATATCCAAGCTGGTACTGGGCAGTATTACAAAGAAGTTGTTTTCTATAAGCAATATACCTATTCTTGCGATACCTCAATGGGAGTCGGTTATATGGGACTTAAAGAAATTAGTGCTTTGTCTGGATGGGCACGGTATCAGCAATGAACATTCAATAAACTTATTGAGAGTATTTAAATCTATTCCTGGTCTAAAAATGGACGTCTTCCATGTAACTACTGAGGACGAAAAAATATCGTTAGCTGAAAATACAAAATTACTAGGAGGTATGATAGACCAAATTATAGATGTGGAAGGAATAGACCCCGTGTACGAAATCAAAAAGTATACAGAAAACAATGACATCAGTGTACTTGCCATGGTCAGAAGAAAGCATAATGTGTTGGAAAGGTTGTTTATTGAATCCAATACCACCGCCGAACTCTTTGCAACCAACAAACCTATACTCATGCTTCCTGAATAATTATGTTTCATTTTAACATTTTAAGAAGTATCTTTGCCTTGATATTTTAAATTTTTATCATCATTTCTCATCATGGTCATTTTCAATCATACCCTTCAAGAGGTAGAAAATTCATTCAATAAAAAAAGATTATTTTTTGATGAAGGACACACCAAATCTTATGCGTTCAGGTATCAGGCGCTAAAAAAATTGCTCTCCGGTATCAAAAAATATAAGAAGGAAATCCTGGAAGCCATGTATGCTGACTACAAAAAACCAGCTATGGAGGCTTACGTTGGTGATGTAGGAGTAGTCATTGCGGACTTAAAACATACTATGAAAGGGCTAAAGTCATGGATGGCCCCTGAAAGAGTAAATACACCCATTACAGTACAGCCAGGAAGAAGCAGGATAGTATATGAACCCAAAGGAGTAGTGGTAATCTTTGCGCCATGGAACTACCCGTTTAATCTGGCCATAACGCCTTTGATAGGCGCAATAGCTGCCGGCAACTGTGTCATCATCAAGCCCGCACATGAAACCCCACACACAGCTATTGTGATCGAAAAACTCATTAAGGAAATGTATGCACCTGAATACATCTCTGTTGTGATGGGGGATGGAAAAACAATGGGAGAAATGCTTCTGAGTCACTTCACTTTCAATCATATTTTCTTTACCGGTTCTGCCGCAACAGGTAGATGGATCATGGAAAAAGCTGCACGAACCCTTACACCTGTTACTCTGGAGTTGGGTGGTAAATGTCCGGCTATCGTAGACACTTCAGCGAGAATTGATATAGCTATCAACCGCATATCCTGGGCAAAGTACTTTAATTGTGGTCAGACATGCCTTAGTCCGGATTATATTTTAGTACATGCAAGTATAAAAGATAAGTTTTTGCAAGGTGTCGTCCAAAAAATCAGTCAGTTTTATGGAAGTGATCCTCAGAAATCACCTGATTATGGTAGAATAGTCAATAGAGAAAGAACCTCAAAAATATTGTCTTATCTTGAGCAGGGAAAAATATATCATGGGGGCTCTAGTGATATGGAAGATAGCTATATAGAGCCAACCGTCATATTGGTGGATGATTTGGATAAGCCAATAATGAAAGAAGAAATATTTGGCCCACTGATGGTTGTCATTGCTTGGAAAAATAAAGAAGATCTGGTAAAAATAATCAGAATGAACAGATATCCCCTGGCATGTTATATTTTTGCGGAGGATTCAAGATTGATAGATTATTTAGTCGAAAAAATAGAGTTTGGAGGTGGATGTATCAATAATGCTTTAGCTCATTATGGTAACTCCCATTTGCCTTTTGGTGGAGTGATGAATAGTGGTTTTGGCAGGTATCATGGTAAATATAGCTTTGAAGCTTTTTCTAATGCAAAGCCGATTCTCAACTCTATGAGCGTTGCTGATCTCCATATCTGGTATCCGCCGTACACAGACACTAAATTCAGCCTTGTAGATAAGATTGTAGGCTGAGTTTATTTTACAGACAGTTCCGTTATAATCTTTTGAACAGACTCTTTTTGGTTGGTGCCTATCAATATTTTTTTACCACTGACCAGCAATAATTGAAGGCCAAGTTTACCTTTTATGGTATATGCTTTGCCGGACTTACCGAGTCGGAGTCCCCAGCCACCATATTCGGAGATTGGGTGATATTCTCTGACTTCCCATTTTTTTATTTCAGACCATAAGATAGTATTCCATTTTAAATGGAATGGCCTAAACTTGAAATGAATACCTTCATTGTCAATACTCGTGGATAGCTTGATGATGGACAAGAATATACTCAGAAAAGCGGCACTTATGACACTGCCATAAAAAAACTGTATATCTGTATGTCCCATCTTGAAATATAGTACCCAATTGAAGATAAAAGTCAATGCTAAAATGGTCAAAGGCCAAATGGCGTCAATAGTCTGGACTTCAGTAAAGGAATCTTTCTTCATCAAAATGTAACTTGCTTGTCCAACTCTTTGCCGTCTCTGATAATTCTGGCAGTGACTGTTTGCCCCGACTTGAATACCGTAAGACATTTCATGTAAGACTGCATATCCTTCACTTCCATGTCTCCCAGTTTTGTGACAATATCTCCTTTTTGCATGCCAGCCAATTGTGCAGGTTTGCCATCTTTGACACCATCTATTTTTACACCGGTACCATCATATAGATAGTCGGGCATAATGCCGAGAGTGACATTAAAAGACATTCTTGTTTGTGACTCATCCCTGGTTTTGGTAAAAGTCAGCTTTTCCTTTTTATCCAGTGCGCTTACTACAGTATAAATATATTGGACGATGTCCTGGACACCTTCATAATTGATTAGATGGGCATCATCACTAGGTTTGTGGTAGTCTCCATGCTGACCTGTAAAAAAGGCAAGTACAGGTATTCCTGAATTGTAAAAAGTAGCGTGATCTGATGGGCCAAGGCCTGATGAATCCTTTTTCAAGCTAAAAGAAGGCTTTTTGATATCATTCAGTACCGATTCGAAAACTGGAGAAGTACCTACACCACTTATGGCCAACTTCCGCTCTTTGTTCAACCTGCCTATCATGTCCATATTGACCATATAGTTAAAACTCTTTTTATCTAATGATGTATTATTTACAAAGTAGTTGGAGCCCCATAGACCTTTCTCTTCTCCTGAAAAACAGATAAACAGATAATTGTATTTTTTGAGTCCGGATTTTTTAATACTTTCTGCCAGATAGAGTACTCCGGCTACACCACTCGAATTGTCATCAGCCCCATTATGTATAGCGGGGGATCCCACATACAATGAGCCTTCCTGACCATATCCAAGGTGATCATAATGGCCTCCAATCACCACTGTAGAAGTTGCATTGTTATCTATAATACCCAGTATATTACGTCCTGTCACTTCCACACCGCCAGATGACTGCTCATCACCATGCGGATTACCACTTTTTTTACGCGAAAAAGTCATAAAATAGCTGTTTTGATCACCTGCAGGCTTAAGGCCTATTTCTTTAAATCTTCCTGCGATGTACTCCCCGGCTTTTCTCTCGCCCTCTGTGCCTATCTCCCTGCCTTCCATTTCATCTGATGATAAAAAAACAATATCTTTGGACAGATAACTAAAAGAGCCATTTAAAGACTGTGTTGTCTTTTTACTGCAGGATACAGTAAAAATAAGTAACGAAATACAAAATATTTTCAGTGTCTGAATATTCCTCATGATTTGATGAATTGATTTTGAAATACAAATGTAATAAATTCAAGGTGTTTATGTATCCTTAAGACAAAATTATCCCTGTAATTTGAATATGTTACAGAGGATATTCTAGGATTTTTCTTAATTTTTTACCATTTTGAGACATTGTTTGGCACCATTCAGATCAAAAGTAACAAGATACATACCAACAGGAAAATCATCCAGGTTATCTATGCGGATGGTTTTATTACGTACCAAGCAGTTTTCAGATTTCATCATCTTACCAGTGAGAGAATATATTTTTACCTTGATTTCAGCCATTGTTGGATTCACAAGTGATATGTTCAGTTGATCATCGACAGGATTAGGAAAAGTAGTAGACTTCATATCATATGCAGAATCACTTGTAGAAACAGGGCTGGCCTGAAAGACCCTGACATAGTCAACATCCATTGTACCTGATGAAAAAATTGGGTCTATTCCTTGTTGAATCGCAATGTTTAATAACAAATATTGCTCTGCATCGAAGGGCCAGTTTTTAATATCTTTTATTTCTGGACTGTAAACATAGTGAGTGATATTATCTACTTTAAATACCAGTTTATCTGCTGTCCATATACAACTGTAAATATGAAATTCATCAGATACTGTCGGTATATTGCGTCCTCCTATATTGACCGTATTTCCAAAGCTTGAAGGTGTATGTATGGCACTTTGGACAAAATTCTGATTGTTGCCCCAGTGCTCTATAATATCAATTTCTCCACAAGTAGGCCATGAAGTATTCCCAAAACCTTGATTATCCCAATATCCGCCATCTTCATTAATATTTTTACCAAGCATCCATAATGCAGGCCAAGTACCAGCACCGCGTGGAAATTTTGCTCTGATCTCTACTTTTCCGTGTGTGAAGGCGAACTTAGAATTTAGTCTAGCGGAGGTATATTGCTTAGTGGTTCCCTGATCTGTGAATGACTCTTTTTTTGCTACTATTTTCAAAAATCCATCTTGAACGTATGAGTTGCTAAGTCGATTGGTATAATGCTGTATTTCATTGTTATACCAGCTCCCGCCACCGGGCAATTTTGTTTGATGGTGCCATTTAGTATTGTCTAAACTTCCGTTGTTGTTAAACTCATCAGACCACACCAATTTATCATAAACCGGACCTGGATCTATCGTTCCATCATAATAAAAGTCATCTATGTAAGCCACAACTTTACTATTATTATTTTCTCCATTGATTTGCAACAATACCCTGTTCAGGTCTTTTCGCTGAGTTGGAGGAAGTATGCCTGGAGTAAAATTAATAAAAGGATCATTTTTAAAATTGAAAGTTATTGTTTGCCATTGATTCAGTATGATGGGTTTGATGATTTCAGTTTGAGATGTCCATGGCTGGGCCTGGTTTCCATTCTGCAACTTCATAGATATCTGATTGGGCTGATTACCAGTTAATGCTGATGAAGGAACATAAATTTTAACAGAAAAAGTATAAGCATTGGACAAATCAAAGTTATTCACGAGGTCTAATCCTGCATTGGCATACTGTCCGCCCAAGTCTGAATACTTTAAAACTCCTGCAGAGCTATTGATATCATTTTTAAATGGATTGGGGAAGGGGGCCTGGACATCACACAAATCACCAAACCAAGCATTCATACTGTCATTACTCTCAAAATCATCGCTGAGTGATTGTGTAGCGGCTATGGAGCTTATGCCGAATATGAAGATTATGATAAAAATTTGGTTTTTGGACATGTTCAAATGATTTAGTGAATACAATTCCTGATTGTGGAATCAAATATACGTCATTACTTTGCTTATACAAATAAATTCCATTTCTGTTGTCTCGTTTTCATAAAAAGTGACAATTTCCTTAAATATTTCTTTATAAGTCGATTGGATTGGTTTTTCCCAATTTATTTTCTTTGATTGAAATGATAAATCTTTGGTTTTGTAAATGGATAAACTTAACGGAAAAATTGCTTATTTTCGCACGTAGATTGCTGCCATATGAATGTACCTTATATCGATTTCCACACACATAGTCTCCGGCAGGCTGATACGATCAAGTAGTTTCCTGCATAATGATCAACAAAAAGTGGTAAAACTTTACACAATAGGTTTTCATCCCTGGTGGACCACTTCATTGTTAACTGATTTACAATTATCTTACCTGGCCCAAAAATTTACATCTGATGCCAACTGTCTCGGGATAGGGGAGTGTGGACTGGATCACCTCAAAGGTACAACACTAGATATACAGGAAGAAATTTTTTTACGGCAGATATTAATCGCCAATCAACTCAATGCGCCGGTTATCATTCATTGTGTCAGGACATTCGACAGACTTTTGTCGATGCGTAAAAAGTATGGTCATACCCCATGGGCCGTTCATGGTTTTGTAAGGAACAAAATACTAGCAAAACAGATACTGGATGCAGGCATTTGTATATCAGTGGCACCACATCCCAAAATGAACAGTGCATTTGAGGATACGCTAAGATATCTTCCCATCGATAAGATTTTTTTGGAGACAGACAGTGACTTTTCTTCAGATATCAAAGAAAGATATCGTATTTTTGCAGCGCTGCGAGGTATGGCTATTCCTGACCTTAAGCAAAGCTTGTATCAAAATTTTATCACTTTCTATTCTGAAAAATGGAAACACCAAAGTGGCTGGAACGAACAGCATTACTAATCGGAGATGATGCTATCAGCAGACTACAACAATCCAATGTACTCCTGGTCGGTTTGGGCGGTGTAGGCAGTTATGCCGGTGAATTTCTGGTCAGGGCAGGGATAGGTAAGATGACAATCATAGACGGAGACATTGTAGATCCTACAAATATCAACAGACAGCTTCAGGCAGTACACAGTACCATAGGGCAGTCAAAGGCATTATTGCTTAAAACAAGGCTAATGGATATCAATCCCGAACTCCAAATCATAACTTATGAAAAGTTTATGGAACCTGATGATATGCTCAGGCTCATGACGGATCATCAGTATGATTTTATTCTCGATTGTATAGATAGTGTGACACCAAAATTGACTTTGCTGAAGATGGCTAAAAGGTCAAAATGCAAAATCATTAGCTCTATGGGTGCAGGTGGCAAGCTGGACCCTACCAGGATCAGAATCGGCGATATATCGACAACTAAGGAATGCAAATTTGCCCAGAGTGTGCGTAAAAGACTTAAAAAAGAAGGTGTCAGAAAAGGCATCATTGCTGTTTATTCAGAAGAAATACAACCCAAAGAAGCATTGAAACTGACAGATGGGAAAAATTACAAAAAATCATTTTATGGCACAATCTCTTACATGCCTGCATTGTTTGGGCTCACCATGGCGTCAGAAGTCATCAGGCGATTGGGAGGACTAAAAAAGCAGTCAGGTCTACAGGATTCTTCTTTAGAATCAATATTGTAACCTACTTTTTGACACCCGTAAATCCGCAGTCATCCATCAAAGTAAAACCGGCAGGTATCGGGAACCCTGAGATGATAGTAGGCTCCTTTGTAATCAAGGTAATATTGAGATTTCCAGTAAGCGTTTTATTGTCTGAACTAATAGAAAGTACTGTCTTCACTTTGCCGTCAGCTTTTATGGGGTCTCCCGAAGCACCGGCTATAATGTCTCCCGGATTTATGGTCAGATTCTGAAGAGTGGCATCTACAGTCACTTCATTTTTTGCGGTTTTACCCATGACAGGAAGCGGACCTATAGAAGATTTTATGGTAATGATGACTTCGTTTTTCAGCAATTCTGTGATACTAAGGTCTGCCATAGTAAAAACACTTGCAAAAGCCCCCTTACATTTAAAGTCACCAGTATATTCGCCTAAAAATCTTTTGACAAACAAACATGTTGTATCGCTGACAGTGGCATCCGGATTAAAGTTGTCAGCCAGAGGGTCTGTACAACCAGTGACTGTTTCAGGATCTTTTTTGCATGATATAAACAAAGTACCCAGGAAAAGAATGCAAATCAGGTAGTTAAATACAGGCTTCATTGTTTCGTATTTTGTTGATTAATTGTTTAATGGAAACAAAGTTACCATTTATCTTTTATTTTCCAGCATATTTACATAATTTAAATCTCCCAATCTGAATCTGAACGCTATTTTACTGCCGGTTTCTATTTTATGTTCTATTTTGCAAAAAAATGGGAGGTTTGATGCATTGAAGGTGTTTTTATATTGAAAAGCCTTGTTGCTAAATTTCCATACAGGTTTAATGGAAAGCATATTCTTCATAGAATCTGATGTAAATGAAGATTTTTTTTGTACCAGTTCTGATGATGTCTGAGCATGAACGGAGAAAGTAATTATCAAAAAAATAATTATTTGAAAAAAGCTTAAGATGCTTGGTATTAATTTTCATGTTCTGTTGGATGGTTGTCACCATATTTGTTCTGCCATTTTTGTTTTTGCTTCCCTGATACATATCAAATCTGCAAAAAGTGAGGGAATACTTCCGTTCAGCAGACGTTTTTAGCTGACGGTCTTAGTCCAACATTTTTAATGGCTTCCTGGTGCCCTGATAAAATCCATGCAGTACTACCGCTGAATGACAGTTTTAATTTATCTCCGATGTTTCGGTAAAAATCCAATACATCTTTTTCTTTCAATCTTTCATCATAGGGAGGATGAAACATCAATGTGACGTCGCTCATACCTTCCTGATAGAAAAAATCCACATCACTTATTGTAATCCAATCACTCAAACCTGCTGCCGCAATATTTTCCCGGCATGCCTCTACCGCCTGATGGTTATGGTCGAATCCTGTAAAAGAAGGCATGGTTTCTGTATTGATTTTTTGGGAAGCTTCTTCACACACTATCTGGTAGACTTCCGGATCGAAGGACTTCCATTTTTTAAATGCAAAGTTTTTGTCCATTGCCTGTGGAGGTATGTTAGCTGCAATTCTGGCTGCTTCGCATAGTATGGTGCCAGAGCCACACATTGGGTCACAGAGAGGACTTTTTTTATCCCATCCCGAAAGCAAGACCAATCCCGCTGCCAGTACTTCATTGAGGGGCGCATTGACCATAGCTTTTCTGTACCCCCGCAAGTGAAGGGAAGGCCCACTGCTATCCATGCTCAGGGTGACAATTTCCTCTCGGATATGCACATTGATTCTCATTGTAGGGTTAGTTGTGTTGACATTGGGTCTTTGTCCAAATTTTTCCCTGAATCGGTCAGCAATGGCATCTTTTACTTTGAGAGCAATAAAATTGGCATGTCTGTATTGTGTGGAGTTGACTACAGAATCAATAGCAAAAGTATCTTCCAAAGAAAAGTAATCCTCCCATACTATTTTTTTTGCCTGGTCATACAGGTCGTTTTCGCTGCTGATGGTAAATTCCTTAATAAATACAAGGACCTTGATACATGTCCTCAAAAGGAGGTTGGATTTATAAAGTACAGTTTTGTCGCCGGTATAGGACACAGCACGTTTTAAAATTAAAATGTCCTGAGCTCCTATATCGTTTAATTCTTCAGCAAGGATTTCTTCAAGGCCTTCCAGGGTTTTTGCAATCAGCTTCAATCCCGTATCATGTTTAGTTGTTCAATAAATCAGCCTCCACATTCTTTTCGCAGTTCGACCATCAAGCTCGACCAAAGATCTTTTACTTCCTGCACTTCATCTGCGTCACAAAAATCAGTTATTTCTAATACTGTTTCATTTGTAATATCAGATTTATACATTCTGAATTCGAGATATTCTGCAGGGTCATCAGCGTCTTCCCATTCAAACCGAACCCTTTCATCCTCAATATCATCCAGCAGATATGCAATTTCACTGCTACCACTCCAGTAAAAAGTATAAACATCATTGGTGATATCCACCTCATCACAATACCACCTTACTAGACAGGCAGGCGTTGTCATGAAGTTATAAATAATGGTAGGCGATGCTCTGAAGATGTATTCGAGATCTATTCTAACCCTTTTCACTGACATCCACTATGTTTTTATTAAAAATTGGAATAAAGCTGCAATAAAAAATATTTTTTTCAATTCACAAAAGATTTGAACTTTTTTTACAAATAATTAATTTATAAAGAGGTGCTGCTTTTTATTAAGTATACATCTAAACGTTGCAGAGCTTCAAAAGTTTAATAGAAGGTTGTTGAACGCATTCTGAAGGCTCAATTCTAGTGTAAGAAAAATAATAATTGTATAATCATCCAATATATTGATTTATAAGACTTGAATTTCTTATCTTTGCGGCTCTTTTCAAAAAAAACGACCACTGAGGTGGTATAAATATACATAATGAGACAGTTAAAAATAACTAAATCAATTACTAACAGAGAAAGTCAGTCTCTGGAAAAATATTTGCAGGAAATAGGTAAAGTAGATTTGCTTACCCCTGAGGAAGAGGTGGATCTGGCACAGAAAATCAAAGATGGTGACCAGGAAGCGTTAGAAAGACTGACAAAAGCTAATTTGCGTTTTGTTGTTTCTGTAGCCAAACAGTACCAAAACCAGGGTCTTTCACTCAGTGACCTTATCAATGAAGGTAATCTGGGACTCATCAAAGCTGCTCAAAGATTTGACGAAACACGAGGATTTAAATTTATTTCATATGCAGTTTGGTGGATTAGACAATCTATCCTTCAGGCATTGGCCGAGCAATCCCGAATTGTACGATTACCACTTAATAAAGTAGGTTCTTTAAATAAGATAAACAGAGCTTTTTCCGAGCTGGAGCAAGAGTTCGAACGTGAACCATCCCCTGAAGAATTGGCTGAATTGCTCGAGATTCCTACTGAAGAAGTGGAAACTACATTGGGGGTAGCAGCAAGGCACGTTTCTATGGATGCCCCCTTTATAGATGGTGAAGACAATTCTTTGCTGGACGTACTGGAAAATAACAGTACTCCGGATACTGACTCAGCCCTTGAGTACAAGGATTCGTTACGTAAAGAAATAGAGCGATCACTCAATACCCTCACAGATCGTCAGTCTGATGTGATCAAGTTGTATTTTGGAATTGGTATCGAGCATCCCATGTCTCTCGAAGATATTGGTGACAAATTCGGGCTCACAAGAGAGCGAGTAAGGCAGATTAAAGACAAGGCTATCAATAAGTTAAGATCTGTCAACAGAAGTAAATTGTTGAAAAATTACCTTGGTACATAACACCAGGCAATAAGTATAAATAAATTGTTAAGCCCCCAGTCTGATTTGGTAAGATTGGGGGCTTTTTCATTATTAAATTCTCATCTGCAATACATGCCTTCCTATTAAGAAAGTATGGGTATGTTTATTTAATTAAGATTTGGTTTTGACAAGTCCAGATATAGCAGTGTTTTTATTTTTTATTTTAGATGATTTATGAAATTATTGGAAATAGTAATTTTATTTCATTTATATTTGTACTGACAACCCTAAAAATATAAAATTGTAAACTGTTTAGTCTGCAAGGATTAAGTTGCCTATTTTGGTTTTTCGGGTAAGTAAATCAAAAAATCCTGTTAAAAAAATCGAAATGAAAGGATCAATTTATGCTTTGGTAATAGGTATTAATGATTATCCTCCACCGGTAGATAAATTAGCAGGTGCTGAATCTGATGCAAAAAAAATATCCGATTTTATTTCTGAAAACTACAAAGAATACTCCCCTAAAATAAAAATACTTTTAAATAAGGACGCTACTTACCAAAGCGTCTTATCCGGATTTAGAGACCACCTTAATAAAGCAGGCCAAAATGATATCATTTGGTTTCATTATAGCGGACATGGATCCCGCCAGCCTGCTGCACCTGAACTGGAAAAATTTAATTCTGGAAAAAAAGACGAGACATTAGTTCTCTATGATAGCCGGCCAAACGGAAAAGATTTAGCTGATAAAGAATTGGCTGTATTAATACATGAAGTCTCCAAAAATGGAGCACATACCGTTATATCCCTGGATTGCTGTCATAGTGGTTCCGGTACCCGTTCAGTTGACACCGATGCTGGAGTGGGTAAATTTAGGACAAGGCTCTCCGATGACCGAACGGATGCCAGGTCGCTTGACTCATATCTGGAAGGTTATTTTGTCAAAAACGGATTGGAAGTCCCTAAGTCTGATCATGTGCTTTTAGCAGCATGCAATAGGTTTCAGACGTCCAAAGAAACATGGTCAGGCAGTGGCTTATTTACAGAAAACCTGTTGAAAACACTTACAGAAATTGGCAAGGAAATATCGTATGCTGATTTGTTTGTTAAACTAAGACAAGGAGTAGTCGGATTCAAGTGGGACCAGGATCCTCAAATAGAGCCGTCAGGCAACTTCAATATTAATACTCGATTTTTAGATGGTACTCCCATGCCTCTACATAAAAAATATGCACTAAGTCTGTCTGATGAGCAGTGGAAAATGGAGGCAGGAGAGATATTGGGCTTCAATACGGATACCAACTCAAAAATTTGGATTTATAAGGATGGATTTGATACACCTTTTTGTTCTGCTGTGATTATAGAAACCGATGCCCAACAAGCCTTTATCAAAGCTGAACAGACATTATCAAAAGACAATACATATTGGGCTGTTGCAGGTAAAATATCTTCCGTCCCCGTCGATGTTTCTGTAAAAGCTGAAGCGGAAACTTTAGATCTTATCAGGTCGCAATTTGCTGGTAAATACAGCTTCAACTTATTAACAGAAGTAGAGGACCACCATCCATCGGACTTCACTATAAAGGAGAGCATCGATAAACTTGAACTCTGGCACAATTTAAAAAATATACTTATTGGAAAAGCAATGGGTAAAAATGCGCCGGCTATTTCAGCCATATTTAAACCCATTGAACATATATGTTCTTTTATGCGAATCAGAGATCTGCAAAACCCAGCTTCAGTCATCACAAGCTCAGCCTGCACTATGACGATGGATATAACCGACCCACAAGGTAAAGTCACTTCTTTAAGCCCTGGAAGTTTAACGCTAAAAAACACGGGGGGCAAATACTTTTATAAGGTTATGATAAAAAACAACTTTACACAGCCTTTGCATTTTGCATTATTTTATCTCACAGAAAATTTTGGTGTCGTGGCAATAAAAAATGAACCGCTTGAAAAAAGTGAAAGCCCTACCTTATTTTTCGGAGGTACAGAGAATGATTATTTTGAACTACCTGCCGGAGTACATTCTTCAACTGATATTTTATTCTTAATTATTAGTACAGAAAGAACAGACGAATTTAAATTAGAAATGGAGTCTTTGGAGTTAGGCGCAGAATTGCCGGTGGAAAGAGTTATTCCAGGACTTAACAGAACTACTAAAGTAAAAGGAGAATGGTACACTTCAAAATTTGTGGTTACGATCACTGAATAATTAATAAAAATCAATAGATGGAAAGCAAACCCGTTATATTTCTTGCTTTTGCTAATGATAAGGTTGATGATGCATTGTTCTTGCGCAATTTGTCGCAGGAGATGCATGGCATAAGAAGATCTCTGGCAGAAGCCGAAAGTAAAGGCTTATGTGAAATTGTTGAGCGGTCTTCAGTAACTATAGGTGATATTCTGGATGTTTTCCAAAATCCTCAATATACATCAAGGATAGCTATTTTTCATTATGGAGGCCATGCAGATGGCTTTTCGCTTTTATTAGAAAAGGAAGATGGCACTAATAGCAAAACGCACAGAGACGGTTTTGTACCATTTATGGCCAAGCAAACTGGACTGAAATTGGTTTTTCTGAATGGTTGTTCATCCGAAGATCAAGCCAATGCATTGAGAGAAGCTGGCATTTCTTGTGTGATAGGTACATCTGCATCCATCAATGATGAAGTAGCCACCAAATTGGCATTGCGTTTTTATAGTGCCTTGGGAGACGGCCATGGTATCGAAAAGTCATGGGCAGATGCTGTAGATGAAGTGAAAATAACCAATGGTACAGGAAATAGTCGGGCAATGCACTGGAAAGGAATGAAAGACATACCCGACAGGTTTCCATGGATGATAAGCTTTAAGGACGGTGCTGAAAATACAAAAACATGGAACTTACCTGATGAGTCGGGCAACCCACTATTCAGATTACCTGAAATACCTCAGACATATGATTTACCTGAATCACCTTTTCTTTATTTAAAAGGTACGAAAGAAATTTTTTGGGAGGTCCAATCTGATCAGGTCAGTATACACATATGTCACAGACCGAAATGCGCCGGGTATAATTTTGTTTTATGGCCAATCCGGTGTAGGTAAATCATCTTTTTTAGATGCAGGTCTGCAACCTCGCTTAGAAAAAGAATATGATATCTTGTATTTGCGGCGCGATGGAGATTTGGGGCTAAGTGAAACAGTCTACAGGTCTTTACTTAACAAAGCAGGTGTAATCCTGAATGCTTCAGAAAATGAACAACTCCATGAAGTAGTTGAAAATCGTAAGATTGTTGAGAATTTAAAGTTCATTTCAGACGCCGTAAATCCTGATATAAAAATTGAAATCGATCAGATAATTAGTAAATTAAAGGTAACTGACTTTGAGCCTGAGCGAAGTGAATTACCTGATAAAAATCAGTTACCTACGATACAAGCTGCATGGAAATACATTGAAAACAAATCCGGCAGACCTTTGCTTATTATTTTGGACCAGGTAGAGGAAGCCTATACCAGACCGAATCAAAAACTTGGCAACGAAGTCAATCATTTCTTCAACGATATCAAAGAATGCTTTATGAGCCCTTCTATGAATCCGTCGGGCAAAATCATCCTGAGCTACAGGAAAGAATATCACCCTGAAATAGAAGAATATTGCATCAATTATCAATTGCCGCGAAGTAAGGTATACATTGAGCATATCAGTAAAAAAGATGTCTTCGACGTATTCAATGGATTCGAAAAGTCAAGAAGATTGAAAGCGAGATATAATCTGAATGTAGAAGAAGGTCTGCCTTCGGTCATTGCTTCAGATCTCGAACAGGAAAAAGATTCTCCGATCGCTCCTATGCTTCAAATTCTTCTCACTAAGATGTGGATTAAAGCTCAGGTAACTAGTAGCGATACTCCTGTATTTACACACAACATGTATAGGGAGCAAAAAGAAGAAGGACTTGCAATGGATGAATTTTTGCAAACACAATTAGGGGAATTTAAAAATAAATTGCCTTTGGAGTTTCAAAATGGATTTGCGATAGATGTTTTGGAGTATTATTGTACCCCTAATGGTACCGCCGCAGCTCGGACACTCGAACAAGTCAAGCAAAGATATCCCAATGCAAAGGAATTAGATTCAGTATTAAAACATTTTAAGGAATTATATCTGATTACAGATTTGGATACAGAATCTGAAAGTGCGATGCTGGCGCATGATACATTGGCAAAGTCTGTAGTCAAATTGTATCAGAAGTCAGCTTATCCTGTGCAACAGGCGAGGAGAGTGATTTTTTCCAGGATGGAAGCCAAAAGAAGCGGTTCTGACAACGCTTCACTAGATATGTGGGACTTGGCTTTGTATGACAAAGTTAAGGATTTTATACCTGCATTATCCGCCGATGAGCAATCCCTGATAGCTTTGAGTCGGGAGGAAAACCGTAAAATTCAAAGGGATAAAACAAACTGGTCTTTACAAGGAGGGCATTTGTAGCCATTTCGGTATTGGGTGCTATTTTAGTTTCAGGGCTATATGTCAGGTCACGTAGTAATGAGCTAAAATCATTTATAAACAGTAAGGCGGCAGAATCATCTGTTTATATGTACAAAGATCCCACTTTTTCTCTTCAGTTGGCGGCAGAAGGTTTTGATGTGGAGATGGAAGAGTCTACACCAGAAGTGAAAAGGGCGCTAGCACATACTTTTTATAATTCGGAAAACTCCAACCAGCCATTATACAAGATTTTTTATGATAGTAAGCTCAATTTTATAGACCTTATAAGTAATAAGTCCAACACTCTTTTTATACCATTTGCAGAAGCAGACGAATTGCCGGTGATCAACGGTGAAGGACAAACCATTGGTCTGCTAAAATGTACCCAAAATGGCACTAACAGAAATTATTTCAGGAAAATACTCATTTCAAGTGATAGCAGGCAAATCTATTCACTGGATGCTGAAGGCAGAATACAAACATGGGCTTTGAACGGTGCATTGCAGAAAAGCACCAATGATGGGACTGAATATATTGATGTGGATATTTCACCTTTGAATAATGAAATCTTAGCTTTAAATTTTGATGAAAACGGAGCTTACGTAGATAGAATGGATAAAGCTTACAATGTAATTGGCACCTTTTTTTCTGACTCCATCATTTTAAGTATCAATTCTGTGATGCAGGGCGAAGGTGTGATTTTAGCCACAGACACAAATCTTGAAATCAGGGACAATAACTGGGAGCTTTTGTATAACTTAGACCCTAAAGATGGCTCAGTGTATGAATGCTTTTCTTCACCTTCAGGATCTTTATTTCTTGCAGCGACAGAAAATTATATTACTGTTTGGGATAATTGTGGTAAAGTAGTTAAAAAGATAGAAGTTCCGGATCCGGAAGGTCAGTTTATAAAAGTAAGTTTTGCCCCGTCTGACAGTATGCTGGTCATAACACAATTTGATACAGTGGCGCATCTATTTCATTTATATCCAAAACCGACCCCAAAACTTAGCTCCAAACTGAAAGGAAGTAAAAGCGCTTTAAAAAATAAAAATGAGATCCATCTTAAACATGGTGAAAAAATTACGTTCGCCCAATTTTCTGAAGATGGTAGTAAAATTATAACAGGCTCTGCTGAAAATAATTGCAAAATATGGAATCTAAGAGGAGAATTATTGTACCAATTGCTGGGTCATAAACAAGAAGTAAATGCAGCTAGAATAATAAGTAAAGATAATCATGTTTATAGTGTTTCTTCTGATGGTACATTCAGACAGTGGATACTTAGCGCATATAAGGACGAAAATAGGGTAATAAATGTGAATGAGTATCCAATCAGTTATTTAGACTTAAGTCCTACCGTGGTATCGGAAGGAAAAAAATACGACCAAAAAGAATGGCGACTTCATATTAACATCAAGCAAGGATAATGTACTCAGAATATGGGAGACAAAGGGCTTCAGAATGGTGGATAGTATCAATTTTGGAAAGGCGGGATTAGGCTATGCAGAGTTTATTTCACCCAACGAAATAATTGGAAGCAATCATTATGGTCAAGGCTTTTATTATGAATTATTTGGAAGAAAGCCTATACTGCTTAAGGGTCATACTCAAGCTGTAAAGTGGCTGGCCACACTAAATGACACCATAATAACTGCTGCACTTGACTCCACCATTAGGCTTTGGAATAAGGAAGGTAAACAACTATTGAAGATAAAGCCAGGCGCCAAAATAATTAGTTTGGCGGCTTCCAAAATCGGTGGTAAAATCGCAGCTGGTAGCACAAAAGGGGAGATATATATTTATAATTCCAAAGGTAAAGAAATCACAGTCCTCAATGAACATAAAAGTCCAGTCAGATATTTAGACATGACGTATGATGGTGGGAAACTTGTCTCTATCAGTACAGAAAAAGCAATCATATGGGATTTGGTAACCATGAAAAATGTCGTTCTCGAGAGGATAAGCTGTTCACCCTATTATCAATGCCAATATAATACTGTGATGTTTTCATTCAATCAAAAATATGTAATAGCATCTTCATCTGACAAAGTTGCCAGAATATGGAATGTAGATGGTACGCTGATTTCCAGATTGGTTGGGCATACAGATGAAGTAAACGGAGCTTTTTTTGGACCTGATGATAAAGTAATTTATACATTTTCCAAAGATGGGACAGCCCGTATATGGGATATCTCCGGCAGAGAAATAGCCGTATTAAAGGGACATAAAGCTTCCGTAGAAAGTGCTTACATGGATCATGATTTGACAAGGATGTTTTCAGCTTCAGCCGATGGAAGTTTTCGTATCTGGAAAACCCCTTTAGGTGTTTTTAATTGGTTGCAAAAAAAGCAATATATTCAGATGAAAAAATAAATTAACACAAACAAACCATAAAATGAGTACAAATACCCCACCCATGTGGAAAGGCAACAACCTGAACGACTTCCGTAAAATCACGGACGCTCCAGCTGATGAAGCAATCAAAGCATTGTATCAAAATGTTAACTTTTTGCAAGACAGAGATGAGCTGAAAGAAATGGCAAAAAATGATACTTTTGTACCGGCCAATATGCCTCCTGCCATCAGAGATTTTATTAACCATGAGTTGTCAGTAACATATTCGGAAGTCGAAAAAGCTGCCTTCATCCGTGCACACGAAGTATGGAAGGAAAATGGAGTACAATTTATATTTGTGCTTTTTTTTAGAGGCTTACCATATACCTATATGGCAGAAAAGCCGGCAAATGTACTTAGGCTGACTAAATTACTTGAACAACATCCTACTCGCAGAATTCTAGAGACAGCCCAATTTGTGTTTGATGTGATGGATAATAAGTGGTGGGAGCCCGAAAGCAGGGGTATTCTGACCGCACTAAAAGTCAGATTGATGCACAGTGCAATGAGATTTAACTTATTAAACAAACCTGTTGGAGACGATAAGTGGGACATAGACAAATGGGGTATGCCTATTTCTCAGGAAGACCTCATAGCTACTAATCAGGTTTTTTCGCTTGAGTTTTTTAAAGGCATGGAAATGCTGGGCGAATCACTGACTCCAGGCCAGCAGGCAGACTGGTTTCTGACCTGGAAAACCATAGGCCGAATTATGGGCATTCAAAAGGAGCTTTTATGTCCTAATGTAGAACAGGCGTGGGTTCTTCAAAAGGCTGTTTACAATCACCTTTTCCCCGACGATAACACGGCAGGTGTTGCTTTGGCCAAAGCGTTAGTGGAAACTTTGTCAGAATTTTTGCTCAGCACAAAGATGGTACTCATCATGATGCGTAAAATGATCATGGACGAGGATCATCCTGATTTGTTCTTCAGAGTATTGGGACCTACATATGGAAGTGAATACCCTTCAGTATTTGCCAGAACACGCTCAGCTGATGATAGTTCTGATTTGGACAAAATACTTTCTGATGAATTTCATACAGAATTAATTGGATACAAAGAAAGAGTTATTGACTTTAGAAAAGATCAGAAGGCAAAAGATCCAAAGACGAGAGGAGATGGCGGGGAAAAAAGTCTGATAGATTTCCAGTTGGATGTATTTGAGGATTTGCTTGAAGAGATGCATCCTGACAGACCACAGACCAGAGGGGTGGGTACTTTTCTGCTTAAAAAAGCCATGGCATCTGTTGGAGGGGTAATCATAGGTATTTTATCTACTTATTTCAGAGAAGGAAAACAAACCAAATTCAGAATTCCTGCAGACCTGAAGGAGCATTGGGCACTTAGTTAAAATGAAAATCATAGATAGAACAAAGTAGGAGTATTGAAAATATAAACATGGATCAACAACAACAACAACATCATCGCAACATCGTAAGCTATTACAATCATACCTGGCTGGAGTACAGGGTACTTTGGATAAACAAAAAAAACCGGGCTTTGCATTTTGGCTACTATGAAGATCATACCAGAGATCATAGTGAAGCGCTGACTAATTTAAATCGGGTGATGGCTCAAAAAGTGGGAATATCATCCTCAGATCATGTTCTGGATGCGGGATGTGGTCAAGGTGGCAGTGCTTTATGGCTATCAGAAAACCTTAAAGCAAGAGTCACGGGAATAACATTGGTACCGCATCAGGTGGTCAAAGCTCAAAAAGAAACTGCAAAGAGAAATTTGGGGGACAAACTATTATTTGAGGTAAAAGATTATTGTAATACCGGGTATGCCGACGGAAGTTTTGATGTGATCTGGGCTTGTGAAAGTGTATGTCATACGCATCAGAAAATAGATTTTTATAAAGAAGCGTATCGTCTACTTAAGTCTGGTGGGAGGTTGGTAATGGCTGAGTATATCAGGGCTGACAGAAACATGAATGATGTAGACGAAAATATACTACAAGCCTGGTGCTCCGGCTGGTCCATGCCGGATCTTGATACCTGGGAGGAACATAAAACAAATATGACTGTTTCGGGTTTCACCCAGATGGAATACTCTGATATCACACATAATGTAAGGCCTTCGCTGAACAAATTGCATAGAATTTCAAAAAAATTGCTTAATTTTGGTAATTTACTCCATTTGCTCAGAATCAGGAATCATATTAAACACAATAATCATAAAGCTTCTATCCATCAATATGAGGCGTTAGATCGCAATTTATGGTTTTACAGTATTATAACAGCTCAAAAAACATAGCATGATGGTAAGTTTTGAGACAGGTTTATTCATACCCAAAGGTTATGATCCGATTCAGAAACTCTATAAAAATGAGGTTCACGAAATCATCAAAGCCAGAAGCAACGCTGATAATTGTGATGTGGTACTCAAGATTACCAGACCCAAGATCGATAATATCAAACTCATTTCCAAGCTGACACATGAATATGATATTATCAAAGATCTGAATTTCCCAAGTATCATACATGTGCACAGAATACTTTCTGACGGCAAATCAGTTTGCCTGGTAGAGGAGTACTGCTCTGGAGAAAGCCTTAGATCAAGAATTTTTAATAAAGGTATCGTGATCAAGGATTTTTTTGAAATATCTATCAATATTGCCGAAGCATTAAATTATCTGTATTTACATGGCATCATACACAAAGATCTCAATGTCAATAACATATTAGTTTATCCGGACAATAAAGTCAAAATCATAGATTTCGGCATATCCAGCTCTAACCAGGCTGAGGATCATGATTATTTACGCCCTGACATGATCGAAGGGTCACTGGTATATATATCGCCTGAACAAACAGGAAGAACAGGATACTCAGTTTCTCATTGCAGTGACTTATATTCCCTCGGGATTATAATGTATGAAATGCTGTCAGGAAAACCTCCGTTTGACTCCACCGATCCTATGGAGGTAATTCACTTTCATTTATCCAGGAAGCCGGCCTCCTTACTGAAGTTGTTTCCTGATATGCCGGTGGGGTTGATAAGCATTATTTCTATCTTACTTGAGAAAAATCCTGATGACAGGTACCAAAGTGCTGCCGGACTATTGTTTGATCTTAAAGTTATTTTTGATGCTGTTCAAAATGAAAAGATACCAGTGTCCTTGTGCTCAAAACTCAGGACAGGTCTGGTAAATTTAAAAAGATTCAAAAGCTATACGGCAGGGAAAAAGAAATTTCAAAGCTACATCAATGCCTCGAAACCATCAAGTATAAAAAGACAATGCTGGTTTTGGTTGCAGGATATTCGGGAGTAGGAAAGTCGGTATTCGTAAAGCAGTTGCAAAAAATTGTCGTAGAGGATAAGGGGTTGTTTTTGTCAGGAAAATTTGACCAGTTTAAAAAAAATATACCATATTTTGCATTCATTGAAGCATTTGATGACATCGTAAAAAGCATACTATCTGAGAGCGATGATAAAATTGCTGAATGGAAGGAGAACATCATTGAGGTTTTGGGTGATAACGCTTCACTTATTACAGAGGTGATCCCCAGTTTGGAACTTATCATTGGTAAATTTCCCCCTACAATAAAACTTCAGCCGGCAGAGCAGGAATACAGATTCAGAATGGTGTTACTGGATTTTATTTATTGTTTTGCAATGCCACATGCTCCATTGGTAATTTTTTTAGATGATGTGCAGTGGGCAGACTTGCCATCGCTCAATCTGGTAGAACGTATCCTTACATCGCCCAGAGTCAATGAAGTGCTCATCATCGGGGCATATCGAAGTAATGAAGTGGATGAATTACACCCTTTGAAATTGACAATCAATCAGATAGCGAAAGAAAATATAAAAATAGAAGAAATCTTTTTGGAATCTCTCGATGAAAAGACAACTGTAGAAATAGTTTCCGAATCATTTGGTATGAATGGTACTAAAGCTAGTGAGTTGGGAGGTTATGTTTATAACAAAACGAAAGGAAACCCTTTTTTCATTAACAGATTTATTCAATCTCTATATGAAAACAAAGATGTCTATACTGACGATAAAGGTGACTGGTTATGGGATAAAACAAAACTTAATGAACTGTCATATACAGACAATGTCATCGATCTGATGGCCAAGGAAATTTCCAGTCTTCCTGAAGATACCAAAGAAATGATGAAGACAGTCTCTCTCCTGGGAAGTACTTTTGACCTAAACGGAGTGGCTCTCGTCACCTCCAAAAGTAAATACGATATTTATAAAATTCTAACACCATCACTCAAAGCAGGTTATATCATTCATTTAGATAGCAACTATAGAGCACTGTCATTATTTCAGGAAGGATTGAACCATGGGATGAATGAAAGTACTGTGGACATAAACCCTCATTTTAGGTTTTTACATGACCGTGTTCAGCAGGCTGCGTATGCCATGATTCAGGATGATATGCGGGCGGAGGTACATCTTCATACAGGTAGGGTTTTATTGGCCAATACTCCTTCTGAGAAAATCAGTGAATCTATTTTTGATATCGTTGTGCATTACGTGGATGCTACTCATCTAGTTACAGATCCTAAAGAAAGGACAGAACTGGCGGGATTATTTCTCTTGGCTGGCAAAAAAGCCAAAGATTCAACATCCTATGATTTAGCTGTTAAATATTTGTCGCTTGGCGTTTCTATACTAGGGAAAGAATCCTGGAGCAATCAATATAACTTGACTTTTAATCTCAATCTTGAACTCGGAGAATGTGAAAATCTAAACGGTGCCAATGAAAAAGCAGAAAAGTTATTTGTTCACACGCTGGAACATGCCAATTCGAGATTCGACAAGCTAAAGACATATTATATACAATCTTCTTTATACCTGAAGATGGGCAATACTGCCAAATCTCTGTCAGTGGGTAGAGAAGCCATGAGACTATATAATATTCGTTTTCCGGAAAACCCTACCATCATAACTTTTCAGGCAAACTGGGAAATCATAAAATATTTATTTATGTTTTCTACAGTCTACAGAGATGTGGATAATCTAAATGATAAAAAGGAATGCGTTGACCCAGAAATAATTGCCATTAATCAGTTTCTTATCGATATAGCTACCAGTGCTTATCAGGAAAACCAGCACCTCATGATGATTGTAGTCTTGCGAATCATCAAAAATTATGTGAAATATGGATTTACTGATGCATCAGTATGGGGATTTTCTGGCTTGTCTACAGTGACATATTCAGCTTTGAGGTTATCAGAAAGAGGTTTTAAACTGTGGGATTTGACATTGAAGTTGCATGAGAGAACAAAATCACCCCTGATCAGGGCTAAACTTGACTATACTTTTAATGCTTTTTATTCTCACTGGAAATATCCCATCAAGGAACACCTGGTGGATATCATAAAAAATGTAAAAACTTGTCTTGCAAACGGAGATCCTAATTTTGCTGGTTATACGATTGCCCTTCACTTTTGGAAAAAATCAGCGAGTGGAATTCCCTTAAATGAAGTGTTAGACACAACGGCAGACCAGATAAAACACTTAAAAAGTACTAAAAATAATGCGGGACTAACCTTCATTATCCCTTCTATTCAGGTGGTAAAAACCATTAGCGGGAAGACACCTGTTTTAGGTGATTGGAGTGATGAGGATTTTCAGGACGAATCCTTTTTAGAAAACATAAAGCAGGTTGGAAATCTCACGATCCTGGCTTATTACTATAATAGTAAAATTTTATTATATTATTATTTTGAAGATTTTGAAAAAGGATTACAGTGGGGATTAGAAAACACTAAATACCAGGAATATCTGTTAGGTCAGCATCGAGTATCAGAATGGTATTTTTACTATAACCTTATCATATCATCAGCTTATGATGATATGAGCGATGGCGATAAAAGGAAGTTCACCGCAATATTTAAATCCAATCTCAAGTGGTTTAAGTATTGGGTCAAAGGATGTCCACAAAATTACGAGCAACAGTACAATATCCTCCTTGCAGAACTTGAAACAATGAAAGGCAGGCTTGGGACGCCAATAAAGCTGTATGAAAAAGCAATAACCCAAGCTGTCGCTAATGGTTTTACCCAATATGCTGCCATTGCTAATGAACGAGCTTCAAGATTGATGTCAAAAGCAGGCCTTGAAAAACAGAGCGCCCATTATTTGAAGGATGCTATGCAATTGTATATCAAATGGAATGCATTCGCAAAATGTAAACAACTTGCGTCAAAGTACCCACAGATTTTTATTTATAATGAGAATGATATCAACTTCAGAAACTTTGCGGAAAATAATTTTAAAACTGAGAGCTCCAGTAATGCAGCATTGGACTTGAGTACAGTTGTGAAGGCTTCTCAGAGTATTGCCGGAGAGCTCCGTTTGGAAGAGTTGTTGAAGCGACTTGTTTACATCATTGTCGAAAACTCAGGTGCACAACATGGTATTCTTTTATTGAATAAAAACAATAATTTGTATGTGGCTGCAGAAGGTAGTTCAGGTCCCGAAAATACAAAGGTGTATGATGAATTCGTCCAATTGGATAAAATAAACTTGCCCTTATCTTTTATTAATTATTGTTGGCGTACATTAGAAAAAGTACCTGTGAGCAATGCTCAGACAGATAGTTTGTACCAAAATGATCCATACGTAGTAAAAAATATGGTTCTGTCTATGATATGTCTGCCAATCATAAGTAAGGGTAATAAAATAGGGCTGTTATATCTGGAAAACAATCTGATAGAAGGCGTATTTAATCCGTCACGAATGGAAGTTTTAAATCTATTGGTCGGTCAAATCAGTATCTCACTCGAAAATGCACAATTGTATGAGAATCTGGAACAAAAGGTGGCTGAAAGAACCCATGAGCTCGAAAATCAAAAAGAAATAGCAGAAACCCAGAAAAAGGAGGCTTTTCAGCAGAAGGTGTATGCAGATGAAGAACGTAAAAAGTCGGATGACCTTTTACTCAATATACTTCCGATCGATGTGGCTAACGAACTAAAAACCAAAGGTGTGGCCGAAGCTAAATTGTATGAAAATGTAAGTGTCATTTTCACTGATTTTGTCAATTTTACGGCTATAAGTGAACACATGTCACCCAATGATCTTGTTTCAGTCCTCAACCAGTGTTTTGCAGCTTTTGACAATATCATAGAAAAGCACGGTCTTGAAAAAATAAAAACCATTGGCGATGCATATCTTGCCGTAAGTGGATTGCCAAAAGACCAACCTGATCATGCTTTAAAAACGGTGCTGGCTGCAATTGACATTCTAAATTGGGTCAAAGATCCTGCCAACAATTGTTTGTTTGATATAAGAATAGGCATCAACAGTGGCCCTGTCATGGCAGGTATTGTAGGTATTAAAAAGTATGTTTATGATATATGGGGAGATACTGTCAATACCGCTGCTCGTCTGGAGACAGCATCAGAGCCGGGTAGGATTAATATCTCATTATCAACATTCGAAAAGGTGAAAAATGAGGTAGACTGTAGTTTTAGAGGAAAGATCGAAGCCAAAAATAAAGGCAATATTGATATGTATTTTGTGGAAAATTACAGATTGGAATAATGAATAAAATAAAAGTGATTAACTTTGTTCAAAAAAGGAGATGAGCATCAGGAGTCTCAAAAAATTTATAGTTCGTAAAATAAATGCAGAGATACCCCAAAATCTGAGCTACCATGGTGTACATCATACCTTGGATGTCCTCGAAGCCTGTAATAATCTCATAAAAAGGATGAAAGTTAATAAATCCGATGCTCATTTAATACGTACTGCCGCACTCCTTCACGATATTGGTATCATGTGGACTTACATCAATCATGAGGAATATGGAATAGAATATGTCAAAGACCTCCTTCCGTCATGGGGTTACACAGGAGAAGATATTTTGGCAATTTGTAATATGATAAAAGCTACACAAATACCCCAAAATCCACAAAATTTGCTGGAAATGATTTTGTGTGATGCGGATTTAGATTATCTTGGCACAGCTAACTTTTATACTATCGGCGATACATTATTTAGGGAGTTTATAGAGTATAAAGTAGTGACCAATGAAGAGGATTGGGATAAACTACAAGTTAAATTTTTAAAATCGCATCATTATCATACACCATACTCAAAAAAACACAGAGAACCTCTCAAAAATAAGTATATGTTGGAAATAATTGATAAGTGGAGCTGGCATGATGAATTCGGAATTTCTCGTCAAAATCTAAAAAAGTAAACCAAAAACTGAACATGAAGTTACTCCAAAATGATCTGAGTTGGAAGTCAATTATATCTTTACATAGTGTATTTTATACCTTGCTGGGAGTAATCTGTGCTGTTTTTGCGCTTAAAGGCTTCATGATCCCCAATCACTTTTTAGATGGAGGTGTTACTGGTATTTCGATTCTTTTGCATGAGGTTTTTCATATAAATATCAGCTTGCTTATCTTATTTATTAATATCCCATTTCTTTATATAGGATACCACAAGATTGGTAAAAACTTTGCTGTGCAAGCCGCTATTTCTATATCATTATTAGCGGTATTGATGCACTTTACAGAAATTCCAATGGTGACAGAGGATAAGATTTTGATTGCAGTTTTTGGAGGCTTCCTGATAGGTCTTGGTATAGGATTTGTTATCAAAGCCGGAGGAGTGTTGGATGGCCTGGAAGTAATAGCGGACTACACTAATAAAAAATCGGGATTTTCTACGAGTGAGATCATACTTTTTGTAAATACTCTGATATTTCTTGCTGCAGCCTTCTATTTTGGTATAGAAGCAGCCATGTATTCGATCCTAACATATTTTACTGCGACAAGGACATCAGACTACGTGGTAGACGGTTTTGAAGAATACACCGCTCTTACAGTCATCTCCAAGGAGCATGAACTAGTAAAATCTATCATTGTGAATGATTTCAATAAAGCAATATCTGTGTATAAAGGTGAGAGAGGCTATCTTCCGGGATCCTTTGACGTGAAAAGTGATTGTGATATTATTTTGACAATAGTGACAAGGCTTGAAATACATCGCATTAAACAAGCTATTTCAGAAGCTGACCCTGCTGCCTTTTTTTACATACAAAGTATAAAAGAAGTAACAGGTGGTGTGATTAAACAAAAAAGGAAGCATTAAATTTTTGATAGTTTTTGCAGGTATTTGCCTATTATCCAACAAAACAGAATTCTTATGTACAGAATGTTCAAAATATTTTTTAATCATTTTTATTGCCTTTTCTGGTTATATCTCAGCCCAAAAGGGTAAAACATCAACCATACAAAACCAACAGGCTGCCAGTACAATGGTTAATGATTATAACAAGATCTTCCACCCTGTTAAATGGCGCAGTATAGGGCCATTCAGAGGTGGGCGTTCTGTTTGTGCTACAGGAGTGGTTGGAGACATCAATACCTATTATATGGGCACAACCGGTGGTGGATTGTGGAAAACGGATGACCTGGGCAATACTTGGGGCAATATTTCCGACGGGTATTTCACTACAGGTTCGGTAGGTGCTATAGCAGTATCAGAAAGCAATGCAAACATTGTATATGTAGGGATGGGCGAACATGCAGTGAGAGGAGTGATGACACATCATGGGGATGGAGTCTACAAGTCTATGGATGCAGGCAAAACGTGGAAAAAAATTGGATTGGCATTAACCCAGCACATATCCCGAATTGTTATTCATCCGCAAAATCCGGATATCGTTTTTATTGCTGCACAGGGAGCTCTATATAGTCCTACACAAGAAAGAGGTGTGTACAAATCAATAGATGGTGGCTCTACATGGTCTAAAGTATTGTATGTAGATGAAAAAACAGGCTGTGCAGAATTATCTATGGATATGACTAACCCACATATTCTTTATGCTGCGATGTGGGAACATGGTCGCTTACCATGGAAAGTCATCAGTGGAGGACCTGGGAGTGGAATGTACAAATCCACGGACAGCGGACAAACATGGAAAAAAATACATGAAGGCCTACCTGCTGAGATGGGTAAAATGGCTGTTTCTGTCTGTCGCTCCAATCCGGAAAAGGTATATGCTTTGATAGAAAGTGATTCTGAAAAATCTAACAAAGGCCTTTTTGTTTCTAGCAATGCAGGTGAATCCTGGTCCCTGGTAAGTAACGAAAATAAACTTGTTCAGAGAGCATGGTATTATACGGAGTTATTTACAGACCCACTGAATGAAAATATAGTGTACGTGCTAAGTGCTCCTGCATTAAGGTCAATGGACGGAGGAAAAACCTGGGAAGAAATCAATGGGCAACATGGCGATTATCATGATCTCTGGATTAATCCCCGCAATTCTAAAAATATGATTATCGCTGATGATGGTGGTGCTTGTGTTAGTGTGAATTTTGGAAAGAGTTGGTCACCACAGAGCAATATGCCCACAGCACAGTTGTACAGAATCAATGTGGATAATGAGGTGCCTTATAGGATTTATTCCGGCCAGCAGGACAATTCTTCTTTAGTAATTGCAAGCAGCGAATTAGGGAGCGGTGGCATATCCAGGACAAGCTGGACCTACTCAGCAGGGGGTGAAAGTGCCTTTCTTGCATTTAATCCTGACGACCCTAGGTACGTATTGGGTGGTAGCTATCAGGGTACCATCGAAGTGCTTGATACTAAATCAAGAGCCTCTACCAATATCATGGCAGCCCCGATCCAGTATTTGGGAATGGATGCCAAGGATTTAAAATATAGGGGGGACCCTACACTAATGAAGCTGTCGGTGCAGAAAATTATGGAACCCTTAGTTATGTGACAGAATCTCCTCATGAAAAAGGGGTTCTGTGGACAGGGAGTGATGATGGAATAGTACACATCACAAAGGATGGGGGACAAAAATGGACTAATGTAACTCCTGTGGGTTTAAAGGAATGTCTAATCAATGCAATAGAAGTGTCACCTCACGATCCTGCCACAGCCTATATAGCAACAACGAGATACAAGTTTAACGATCATCAACCGGGATTGTATAAAACAAATGATTATGGAAAAACGTGGTCCAGTATCAATATTGGGATTTCATCAGATGCATTCACAAGAGTCGTCAGAGAGGACGATAAAAGAAAGGATTTGTTGTACTGCGGCACAGAAAAAGGCATTTTTATATCCTGGAATGGAGGGAAGGAATGGTCTCCATTTCAGCTCAATCTTCCTTTGACTCCTATCACTGATCTCAAGGTGCACAGGAATAATTTGATTGCTTCTACATCAGGTAGATCATTGTGGATACTTGACGATTTGAATATGATCAGGCAGTATAAACAAGGCTTGGACAGCCTCATGCTATTTAACCCTTCTAGTGTGATGTTGGTCAGTGGTTATAGTGACCTGGATGCATCGGTCCCAGACTTCAAAGGGGCTCACCCTTCCAGGGGCGTCAATCCTGCTACCGGAGTGGTTATATATTACCAATTACCAGCATTGAAAAATAATGAAAGAGTAACAATGGACATTAAGGATCTATCAGGAACTATAATCAGATCTTTTAGTTCAGTGAAGGATTCTCTTTTCGTATCATATGATGGAGGCCCGTCAGCTGAACCCGTATTACCGACCCAAAAAGGATTAAATCGTTTCGTATGGAATCTAAGGCATGCCACTGTTCCTGGTGTATCGAATGTATATATCGAGAGTAATTACAGAGGTCATAAAGCAATTCCGGGAAAATATTCCATTTCACTTAGGGTGAATGATAAGGAGCTAAAAACGGAAGCCATAATACTTCCTAACCCACTTTACAATACAGAACAAAAAACTTATGAAGAATACACTTCTCTTATGAGTAAAATGGAGGCAAAAGTGACTAAAATGCACCATTTGGTAAATGTTATATTTAATAAAAAACACCAGTTGGATGAAATGATCAGAACTTTGCAGAAAAATGAGAAGTTCAAGTCGCTGGTAAAAGAAGCAGAGGCATTGTCAGAAAGTATGAAAAAATGGGATGAGCTCATGGTTCAGCGAAAATCTAAAGCATATGATGATGTAGAAAATTTTCCAAATAAATTTACAGCCAACTATATGTTTATGATCAATCAGGCTGAAAGTGATATCCCCAGGGTAAACCAACCGGTATTGAACAGATTAGCAGAATTGGACGCTCAATGGAATTTATTAGAAAAAGAGGCAACGAATATTTTGGATACTCAGATACCTGCATTTAATAAAAAATTGTGGGAAACAGGCCTAGGTGCTATTTGGAAAGAGTGAGCTATCATTCAATGCAGGTTATGATATTTATTATTTTATTGGATGTTTGTGCCAGCAATCTAAAAATATCGTTTATTACCTTGTCATTTGCCCACCTTAGTACGATTACCAGGTCATTTTCTTTGTCGACAATGATGTAATTACCTCCATATCCTGCAGCATAATAAACTGAGGGCGAAGCACTTTTCCAGGATTGGTCGGTATTTAGCCACCACATATAACCGTATTTTTTTTCAGGTATAGAAGGTTTTGTAGCATCTTTAATCCATGCACTCGAAATCAACTGTGTATTCTTCCATTTACCATTCCTTGAAAATAATAGCCCAAATCTTGCCATGTCCAGAGTATTGATAAATATACCCCCACCGTGATGTCCTCCTCCGCTGACAGATTGCACCATCATACCATCCAAATTAACAAAAGCATTATCGTAGCCCATCCACCTCCATGTAGTGGAAGCACCGATGGGATCCATAATTTTGTCTTTTAAAACCATCGGAAGTGGTTTGCGCCATACTTGCAAAAGTGCATATGAAAGAATATTTACTCTCACATCATTGTATTCAAAAACTGTTCCTGGTTCATTAAGTTTTCGTTGTTTCCAGCTATCAATGCCCCCCAGTTGAAGGTGGTCTATCCGCCCAATCATGTAAACCAAAAAGCGAACCAGACCAGTCTGAAGATTGCTGCAGCAACTGTTTCCAGGTTATCTTCCTGTTGTGTTCCCCTTCGAAATATTCATCCCAAACATAGGATGCAACCTCATCATCCACAGACTTGATCAATCCCTGATCAACAGCAAGTCCTGCAATAGTCGAAAGATAACTCTTTGTAACACTAAAAGTCATATCGACCCTTGAGACGTCTCCCCATTCAGCAATGATATAGCCATTTTTTAGAACAATGCCTGCAGGGCCGCCTCGTTGTTTCATAGGCCCAAGGATTTTATATCCAGGTTCATTCGCATAAGACCTTAGATTGGATATTCTTAAATCTTTTTCAACAGTATTTTCGTTTTGGACTGCCAAAGTTATGACACTGTCAAGTAAGACTGGATTCAGATTGACGTCCTCTGCACTTTTGTGTTTCCATACAGCATCTGGAAAATAAGTTTCCTGAGCATTGCATTTATCAGGGTAATAAAAAGCATTCAGTATCAAAAATAATATCAGACTGCTGCCACTATTTATTGAAAAATTCATCATCAGGTCATTGATTTTAATTTATGTATCGTATAGTATATTTCTTCTTCATTATTGAATGGTGAAAATGAAAAGCGTATGGTCTTTCTTTCGGTAGGGTGATGAATCGCTTGCAAAACATGGGAGTCTTCTTCAATACCAGCACTGCATGCACTTCCTGATGAAGCGGAAATACCTTCAATATCCAGATTCATTACCAACATATCTGCCTTAGGTCCCGGAGCAAACGATACTGAAAGTACATGAGCTAAAAAGCCGTCTTCCTGATTTCCGTTGAATTTTATATCTTCAAAATGCTGGGAAAGCTCTCGCTTAAACAAATTTCTAAGTTCCAGAATTCTGGTTTTGTTCTTATCCATATTTTGAACAGCCCATTCCAAAGCCTTAGCCAAACCTGCTATACCCGCCACATTCTCCGTGCCTGCCCTCATATTTCTTTCCTGAGCCCCTCCGTGTATGAAGGGTGATATCATGTGGTCATTATTGATATACACAAATCCTACACCTTTTGGGCCATGAAATTTATGAGCTGAACCAGATAGAAATGAAATAAATGCTTCCTGCACATCTACGGCATACTTGCCTATAGTCTGTACAGCATCACAGTGGAAGAGTGCCCGGTACTGGTGGCATAAGGACCCAATCTTTTTTATATCATTGACAGTGCCTATCTCATTATTACCATGCATGATGCTGACAAGGGTACTTACACTATCATTTATCAGTAAATCTTCGAGTTGAGTATAATCCACGTTTCCAAAAGCATCAACCTTCAGAAATACAATTTCACAAAACTCATTTTGGGCTATAGCTTCCAGGCTATGTAAAACGCAGTGATGTTCTGTCGGAGATGCAATGATCCTTTTTATACCCAAATCAGTCACCGCATTTTTCAACACCATGTTATTTGCTTCAGTAGCTGATGAAGTAAAAAAAACTTCACTCAGGGATGCATTAATAGTTTTGGCGACGGTTTTTCGGGCTATTTCTATGAGGGATTTTGCCTTACGTCCATGCTGATGTATCGAACTTGGGTTGCCAAAATCCTGGCTCATTATTTGTGTCATCATTGTAATGACTTCAGGTAACATGGCTGTTGTAGAGGCATTATCCAGATATATCCTCATGATGTTATATAAGTTGGGTAGAAAACCATTCGTCTACTAATTTCTGTTCTGTAGAAGGTTCTGTCAGATGTGTATATTCATTGGTAAATATGTCATAATTGTAGTCTTCAGCCCATAGTGTATGATTCAAGCTTAATTGTTCGAGGCTGTTTAAGATATAGTCTATTTCTTCATCTGTCATAATGGGGTGAATGGACATACGGACCCAACCAGGTTTATTGCTCAGCAAACCTTTGGATATTTCGTCGGTGAGTTTTTTTGATTTTTCATGCGAAACCTCCAGTAAATAATGTCCATAGGTACCTGCACATGAGCACCCGCCACGCATTTGTATTCCAAAACGGTCATTTAGCAGTTTTACAGCCAGATTAAAATGAAGGCCATCGATATAAAAGGAAATCACTCCTAATCTTTCTTTATGTTGATCTGCGAGAACTCTTAAATTGGGAATGACAGCAAATTTTGCCCATATCTTATCCAGTATTTCATGCTCTCTGGCAAGGATATTGGTGACACCCATTTGCTCTTTCAATAAAATGCACAAAGCCACCCTTATTGTTTGAAGGAAACCAGGCGTTCCTCCATCCTCTCTAGCTTCTATTTCTTCATGGTATTTGTGTTCGCCCCATGGATTAGTCCAGTCGACAGTCCCTCCACCGGGATTATCAGGTACTCTGTTGGAATACAATTTCTGATTAAATATCAAAATGCCTGAGCTTGATGGCCCGCCTAAAAATTTATGAGGCGAAAAATATATGGCGTCCAGGTATTCTTCCTGATCAGCAGGATGCATATTGATATCTATATATGGTGCAGAACACGCAAAATCCACAAAACAGTATCCTCCTTCCCGGTGGATCATTCCAGCCATTTGGTGATAAGGGGTATCTATGCCCGTGACATTGGAGCAAGATGTGATGGCTGCAATTTTCACTCTTCTGTCTTTATATTTTTCCAAAAGATGACTGAAATTTTCGAGATCGACTGTGCCGTTTGCACATGCACCTATTACTATTACTTCACCGGTTGTTTCTATCCATGAAGTTTGGTTGGAATGGTGTTCCATATGTGTCACAAAAATGACAGGTCGCTCATTCTCATTTAATTTAATGCGATCCTGAAATTTTTCATGGATTTTGATTCCTATGATTCTTTGTAGTTTATTGACAACTCCTGTCATGCCAGAATTAGATGATATTAGAATATCTCCTTCTATGGCATTGACATGTTTTTTGATGATATGTCTGGCTTTTTTATAAGCTAAAGTCATGGAGGATCCCGTCACATTTGTTTCCGTATGGGTGTTGGCAACAAAAGGTGAGATTTTTTCGATCATTATTTTTTCAATAGGCATATACATTCTACCACTCGCTGTCCAATCGGCATAAACGACTTTTTTGCGCCCATAAGGCGTTTCGAATTCCTGATCAATGCCAATGATATTCTTTCGAAAAGTATCAAAGTATTGCTCCAGAGCAGAAATGGACGATTGAGTTGTCATATTATGTCTTTAATTTTTTTAATCAGACTTTGTGCAGTGTCAACATCGGCGGCTTCGCAATATATCCTGACTATTGCTTCTGTATTGGATTTACGCATGTGCACCCATCCCTCAGTAAAATCTATTTTAAGACCATCGACTTCATTCAGTTTTTCATCTTTAAATGTGGCTTTTATATTTTTGAATATTTCATCCAAATTAAGTTCAGGGCTTAAATCTATTTTGTCTTTAATGATTTCATAAGAAGGATAAGTGGCTTTAAGGTCAGTCATGCTCATCTTTTTTTCAGCAAGCAAGGATAAAAATATAGCTACGCCTGCTAAAGCATCCCTTCCGTAATGCAGATCCGGAACAATGATTCCCCCATTACCCTCCCCACCTATTATAGCAGTGGTTCGTTTCATCTCATTGACCACATTGACTTCACCTACAGCCGAAGCACTATAATAACCACCATGTTTTATGGTAATATCAGAAAGAGCTCTAGTAGAGGACAGATTTGAAACAGTGTTGCCTTTCTCCCTGCTCAGGATATAATCAGCTACTGCTACCAGGGTATATTCTTCACCGAACATACTCCCATCTTCACATACAAACGCCAATCTATCCACATCCGGATCAACACTTATACCCAAATCTGCTTTTTGTGATTGCACAGTAGACGATAATTGCTCAAGATGTTTTGGCAATGGTTCTGGATTATGAGCAAAATGGCCAAAGTTGCTATCATTCAGCAAATGATATGATACACCCAAAGCATCCAGCAATGGAGGTAACGAAATGGCACCTGTCGAATTTATACAATCTACAACTACATGAAAATGAGCATCTTTGATGGCCTGGAGGTTAAGATGTCTATATTTCAGTATCTCATCTATATGAAATCCAATCGCACCTTCGTACAGGGTGTAATTACCCAGGTTGTCGACTGAAGCAAAATCCAATTGGCCCTGATCAATGATATCAATGATCTCCTGTCCGTCGGCAGCAGAAATAAACTCTCCTGTCTGAGTAAGAAATTTGAGTGCATTCCATTCTTTGGGATTGTGACTGGCAGTAAAAATGATACCTGCACCAGCTCGGAGGTGTGGGACCATCATTTCTACAGTAGGTGTAGTGGACAATCCTACATCTACTACATCTAAACCCATAGATAAGAGAGTATTAACTGCCAGTTGGCTTACTATGCTACCACTAAGTCTTCCATCTCTGCCTACCACAACTTTGGGATTTCCATTACGTCTTTTCAACCAAATGGCCAGTCCGGCGGCACATTCTACAACGTCAACAGGGGTCAGGTTGGTTCCCGGCTTACCACCGATGGTACCACGAATTCCTGAAATTGATTTTATTAATGTCAAAATGTAAATTTTTTAGAAATGAAACCCAAAAGTATGACAAATTTTGTTTTTATAGCTTCAAATACCAAGAAGTTTGTGATATATTTCAAAACTGAATTTGATTATTCAATTCACTAAAATCTTTTTTGCGTATCATTGCTAATAATTATATACAAAACATGGAATTAGATTTTTCAACAGCGACAAATGATGGGGAACTATTACAGATATTAGATCTTCAAAAGGACAATTTACGGTCTTCTCGAAGCTTAGCTGAAGAACAGGAACAAGGATTTGTAACAGTAGAGCACACTATTAATCTGCTCCGCGACATGAATGAGCACTGTCAACACGTTGTGGCCAAAGATGGTGAAAAAGTTGTAGGTTATGCTTTAGCAATGACGAGGGATTTTAAGGATAAAATAGCGATACTTGAACCTATGTTTGTATTGCTCGATAATTTGGTGGTAGACGGAAGAAGGATGGGAGATGGCACATATCTTGTGATGGGTCAAGTGTGTGTACACAAAGATTATCGAGGACAGGGTACTTTTCAGGGATTGTATAAAAAGTATTTTGAAATTTACCTACCTCATTTTGGTCACATAATCACCGAAGTTGCTGCCAGAAATACTAGATCTATCAGAGCGCATCTGAATGTTGGGTTTAAAGAAATCTATAGGTATGACGAACCTGGCATGGAAGAGTGGGTGGTCATCATGGCAAGTAAGTAGTTAAGTATTTTACATTCATAATTTTTTAAAAAAAGGAACACTTCCTACCGTACCTAAATGATTTTCTTTTTTTATACCAAGTGTAAGGGTCAAATTTGTAAGCAATGGTGAAGCTATTAAAAATATACCAGTCATTATCTTTACTATTACCTCTACCAAAACCAGTAACAGGTTCTTTGGGAGGTATAAACCCAGGAAGTAAATTGCTCCGATAAGACATGGCACTCGATATAGCCCCTTTAGCATTTCTTAAAAGATCCAGATCAGGATATTTTCCCGATACATCGTCCAGATAATCCGTAAAAGTGATACGTGGACTTATTTCGAAAGCAAAAACCCACTTTTCATTGATATAATATTTTAAACCAGCTCCGAAAGGAATACTTATTTGCTGCAATTTATAGGGTTTTTCGTATCCTGGCAGCCCTTGTCCTTCAGTACCCAGTGGCTGTAAGTCGACCCATTCTCCTTTGTATGTTGCTTTCGGATTAAAGTTAAATAGACAAATCCCTACAGAAACAAAAGGCTTAAGTTGTAATTTACGAAATTTTTTGATGATGTCTGACAGTTCAATTTCACTGATGAGAGCATATTCTCTGATAGAGGTTTTGAAATGCAAATTTCTGGACCTGCGCCAGTCATCTATCGATTCAGAATCATAAGCACTTATAGATGTGTGGCTGTACCTAACTTTTAATGAAAAGAAATCATTAAAATGGTATCCTAAATGAATACTGTTTAGCAATCTGGCTCCTTGGATACTCAATCTGCTGCTGAGATGATTGATGTCCCCTTGATAAGTAGTCCCTCCCAGACTACCTCCAAATTCAATAAATTGTCCGTGACTCTTAAATACTAAAAGCATAGCAACTATAAAGCAAATCATCTTTAGTTTTAAGCGGTACGCTTTCATAGGTTGGTTTAAATATTCAGTGTTGACTATTTTAAGACAAATGTAGAAAAGGGAAATGGAAATACTGGATTTAACGGTTTTATTCGTGTTTTTTGTAAGATAATTGACAAACCATTCAGCCTCATTGAAAAAAAATATTTGTATTGAGTCATTTTAAACAACAGGTTCCAAGATTATTTATATATTTAGCACAGAATTAACGATTAAAAATAATTTAAATTGAAGGATATTCTTTTTTTTAGTGCATGCTTTATTTTTTGTTCCATTGTATTTGGACAACCCACGAACCACAGGTTGCGTATGAAAGAAAAGTCAATAAAATTAGCACAGAAGTTTGTGATTGTTGATGGTCATGTGGATTTGCCTTACAGGCTGAAAGTATCCAATTTTAGACTTGAAAAAGAATATGTAGGTATTCCTTACAAGTCTGCAGAAGGTGATTTTGACTATCTCCGCGCTAAAGAAGGAGGCTTGGATGCTCCTTTTATGTCCATATACATTCCTTCAAAACTTCAGATAAAAGGCGGTGCCAGAGAGCTTGCAGACAGCCTTATCAATATGGTGGAGTTTGTGCCAAAAGCCAACCTAGTTATTTTCAAATGGCATATTCGCCATCAGATGTGATCAAAGCCAAGAAAAAGTCAAAAGTAGCCTTACCTATGGGTATGGAAAACGGGGCACCCATAGAAAATGATCTGAAATCCATTCAGTATTTTAAAAAAAGAGGCATTTCTTATATAACACTGACCCATGCCAAGGATAATAAAATATGTGATTCATCATATGATACTACCCACACATGGCATGGCCTGAGCCCATTTGGTTTTAAAGTGCTGGATGAGATGAAAAAGACCGGAATCATGATCGATATTTCACATGTCTCAGATAGTACATTTTATCAAACCCTCAGATATGTGGATATACCTGTGATAGCTTCACATTCATCATGCAGGAAATTTACACCAGGCTTCGAGAGGAATATGAGTGATGATATGATCTCTAAAATGAAAACAAATGGAGGTGTCATTATGGTCAACTTTGGTTCATCATTTTTGGATAGTAAAATAGACCCATACAATGACAGTTTAAGGGTTGTCCTGCATAAACGTATGACGGAAAAAGGTATTGTTGAAAATACGGACGAAGGAAGTGCTTTTAAAAAAATATTTCAGGAACAAAACCCTAAGCTATATGCTGACGTCGAAAAAGTTGCAGATCATATAGACCATATAGTATCAATAGCAGGTGTGGACCATGTGGGTTTTGGGTCAGATTACGATGGAGTAGGGGATTCGCTTCCTACTGGACTGAAGGATGTATCAGATTATCCTAATTTGCTTTACGTACTATTGCAGCGCGGATATACTGAAGATGAGATTGAAAAATTTTGCAGTGGTAATCTTTTAAGAGTCTGGAATGAAGTACTTAGTAAAGCAGAGAAATAAAGGCCTAGCAGAATAATTATTCAGTGGAAATAAAACAATAGAGTCAAATTTTTATTTACACTCTTTAAAATATATAAATGGAAAATAAGTCTATTCTGGAAAGAGAAATATCCCCTTTCACTCAGTTGGGAGCTGTCTTGGCATTGTGCGTGACATTTATGGCTTTTTCATCCCTTTTCCCCAAAAATCAATATGGGGCAACCAATGATATTATGCCTTGGGTAATATTATGTGGTATGATTTTGTTTTTTGCTCTATGTAATAGCATTTTAAGTTTTTCAGCGACTAATAATAATAAATATTGGCTCCATTCCATCATTAGTTTTGCTATTCTGCTGGTTGTTGGTGGTTTGATAGCATGGGCTTCCAGCGGCGTTTCCATTTACGAAGCAGGTTCGGTAAGGTGGTTGTATTTTGTAATGACTTTCGGTTACCTTGTTTTTTTATCCATTGTAAATCTCATCAAATTTTTACTCCAACTCGTCCAAAAGGAGGACCAAAAACTTCGTGGGGAGTAGCCATTATGATTGTATTGAATCTTAAATTTAATCTTTAGCTATGAGAGTATTTATTACCTTCTTTTTATGTGCAAACGTGATATTGTCGTGCCACTTGCCCTGCAAAAAAAGTAAGTCAGAAGTGAATAATGAGCATCAAAAATTGTCTTATTTTATCAACAAGTATGGCGATACGGTAAGAATTATAAGTAAGCCTACAGAAGAATGGAAAAAAATACTGACGCCTTCTGAATTCCATATATTAAGAGAAAAAGGTACTGAGCAGGCTTTTTCCGGAGATTTGCTGAACAACTCTATAGAGGGCATTTATACTTGCAGAGGATGTGGTTTACCTTTGTTTTACAGTAAACAAAAATATGACAGTGGGACAGGATGGCCGAGTTTCAAAGATGTGTACGACGAGGCTTCTATACTCACTTCTAAAGATGAAAATTCAGGATTACAAAGTACAGAACTTATGTGCGCCAAATGTGGAGGACACTTAGGTCATCTCTTTAAGGATGGACCAAAACCTAAACAGTTCCGATTCTGTATCAACTCCGCTTCACTTGACTTTATTAAGACTGAAAATTAAGCTTAATATTCTCAATCATATAGCTGGAAACATTGTAATATAATCTTTAAATTCTGTAACAATATATATTTTTAATAACTTGATCTTTGTACTATTAAATTATTCAAAAATATTATAAAGATGAATAGTAAAAAAGTTTTAACGGGTGTTTTAGCGGGAGTTGCAACTGGGGCAATATTTGGTGTTTTATTTGCTCCTCACAAAGGCAAATCTATCTTTAAAATGATATTGGACAAAGGCGAAAGTTACTTATCAAATATTGAATATATTATGAACGAATATGTCAGTACGATCAATCAAAAGATGGAAAATCTTAAAAGTGATATCACTGATAAAAGTTCGAATGGCAAAAACAAAGACCGAGGCTTTGAACGATCTAATCAAAGAAAAAATCAAGTAATCTATATCTTTGCCCCCATTTTACACATTATATGCCTGTTTTCATAGTTTTAGAGTATCTATGTACAACAGGCATTTTTATGTACGGTCAACCATGATTGATTAACTCATTTATACATCACATCAGACAATCTATGAAAACTTGCACCTCAGATCTATCTAATCCATGCTACAATTCCCAATTGGTGCTCCAGGTGGCACCACAGCAGCTTGCGGAAGTTTGATGTTTTTTATATCTTCATCTTTCATTTTGATCAATTGTCTTAGATAACTCATGTATGCTCCGTGCTGCCAATATTTTGCACTTTTCTTTAGGTTCAGATTGGATGCGTGATTATTTAAGGTTTCTTGGAGTTCAACTCTGACCATATGGCCTACAGTTTCTTGATGCATCATAGCGTGCAGCCAAAGTACAAACTGAATATTGGCAATTTGTTTGATTTTATCTGTCTCTATTTCTTTGGCTAAATGCAAAGAAATTTTAGATAGATATGCTTTTAAGGTACCGCCATTTTCCAATCTATGAAGTCTTTGTGGCTGCATTAATACGTCTAGAAGCATAGATACGGCACTTTCGTAAACACTAGTAACATCGAATGCAGGAGTAGATTTGGTCATAAAACTTTCCCGGCTCAATGGATATCCATCAGCGGGAGGATACATGTATTGAATAATATGTTGTGGAAGCAATAAATATTCTCCAGTCATGACTTGCAGAAGAGCATCCAAAGCACTATCCTGAATTTTTGTATCCACAGGTTGGAGCGGTTCCACTTTGCCAAAACCTTTAACTGCGTAAGTGTAGTCTAAGCCACCAATAAGTTTGCTCACTGCTTCTATTTGATAACGATGCATGAGATATACCGGCACAAGTACTTTTTCAAGTTCTGAGACAGGCGTACCCACAGGAATCGTATTTAAACCAAAATTCTTCAGTGCTACTGATCTTACCTTAGAAATCCTTTGGAGTTCGGCGATAGGTTCTGTTCCATTATCCCAAACATGATTGTGAGGAGATGCACTGCCAATTCCTCTGCCATCCTGGTCGGTGAGATATTTCAATCCCATCTTATGGTTTTCTATTATCAAGGCTCTGAGTCCTTCTGCTTCATCAGCTTTTGATCCAAACTCCTTATAACCGTAAGTAATGGCACGTTTGTCCCAAATACCTATTTTGTCATCATAAGCACTTGTAAAATCCAGATCTCCCTTGGCATCTAATGTGATATAAGGATGTGGATAATCCATAACGGATGCTCTATCATTGACACTTGCTGCAAAATTATGCGATAATCCTAAGGTATGACCAATTTCGTGAGCTGAAAGCTGTTTTAATCTGTCTAATGCCATATTAGTCATGACAGAATGGTTCTCATCATCTTTCTGATATGGTGACAAAATGCCCTGTGCAATCATAAAGTCTTGTCTGACCCGTAAGGACCCGAGCGAAACATGCCCTTTTAATATTTCGCCTGTGCGTGGGTCCGTGATACTAGAACCATAAGACCAACCTCTTGTGGATCTGTGTACCCACTGAATCATATTATATCTTACATCTAATGGATGAGCACCGGCAGGCAGTTCTTTTACATCGAAAGCATTTTTAAAACCTGCAGCTTCAAATGCCTGAGACCACCACTTTCCACCTTCTACCAATGCAGATTTTATGGGCTCAGGACAGCCCGGATCGATATAATAAACAATCGGCTCTTCTGGTTCACTGATTTCAAGATTTGGGTTCTTTTTCTTCAGCCTGTGTCGTACTATAAATTTTTTTTCAATGGGCGAATGAATAGGTGTTGCATAATCGAAATAACTTCCGAAAAAATAACCGCTTTCAGGATGGAAAACCCTGGGTTGGTAATCCAGGTCCGGCAATTTTATAAAAGATACATGTTGTCTGAGACTGATTGATTCGGGAGATGGCACTACACTTTTTATATGTTGGCCTGATGCCTCTCCTGTGAGTGTAATGATGGATTCAAATTCGACATTGTCAGGGAAAGCATGGATGTTTTCAAAGTATAAGGCACATCGGCTTTTATCCACTTTGTAAGTACCTTGTTTTAGTTCTTTGAGCTGGTTGGTCACTTGGTTGAGGTCATCCAAAAGCAAAGGTGCTATATCTATAAAGTACTCACCCTTTTCAATTTTTTCTATCTTAAACCCAAAAATAACAGAACTGGCAAAAGCCTCTTCTACAACTTTAACTTCCATAGGATTGGACGATAAGGCTCTGTATCCCACATTGGGTTGGATCAGCAAAATTCTATCTCCATGTTTTTCAAATCTTACAATCCTGATATCATTGAGTTTACCACGATCTATTCCTATGTCATTGGATCCCAAACCTGTGCCAAAAGCATTGACCATTAAAAACTCCTCCTTCAACTTCTCAACCTTCAATAAAAGTTTTCCTGTGCTATCGGCATAGGTAAAGTCAAAGTAACCTGTATAACTCTGCGAATAAAGCACACTACTACATTCAAAAAAGCTAAAAAGTAAAAATAAATATTTCATGATTTGGCTTTAGAATCGGGTTAGAAAAATGGGTGATGCATAAATAAAAAAAGCACCTAAAAGTTATTGCCACTCACTGATTCTGCAATAAATTTTCAGGTGCTTTTATGAGATATTATTATCTCATTCTTATCTGATTTCAGTACTACAAATAGTTGAAGATGAAATATATAACAATTATTACAACCAAAGTTACCACAATAGCTACCTTGAAAAACTGTTTTTCATCTTTAGCATCCTGAGATGATAATATTTCCTTTTTAGGGGTTGGTTTGATTTTATATTTTGACATGGCTTGTTTATTTATCAGACACTAAGGTAATGATTATTGTTTTTAATTTCAAAATTTAAAATAGCATTTTTATTTATTTAAGTATTAATGCATTGAATATCAGTAATATAAATATTTATATTCATTCCTCATAACCGAAGTGTTTGAGCATGCGCTCATCATTTCGCCAATTTTCCTTTATTTTTACATTAAGGTCCAAATATATATGTTTACCCAAGAAATTCTCTATGTCGAGTCTGGCAGCAATACCAAGCTTCTTGATAGCTTCTCCATTTTTGCCTATTATGATAGGCTTTTGGGATTTTCGATCCACATAGATGTCGGCGTAAATCATAAGCAAGGGTGCATTGTTTTTTTCTTCTTCCTTAAAACGTGACACGACCACCTCACATGAATAGGGTACTTCCTGCTTATACAGCTGCAATATTTTTTCACGTATTATTTCTGAGACAAAAAATCTTTCGGGCTTATCTGAGAGCTCATCTTTTGGATAATAAGCCGGTCCTTCAGGAAGATCTGCCAGTATTTTTTGGAGTAGAGTATCTGTATTGGTTTTTAATGAAGCAGAGATAAAAAACACTTCGCTAAAATCTATTCTTTCTGACCACTCACTGGCTACTTTATCGGCCTTGCCATCTTTGTCCATGTCTATTTTATTGATGACGAGGTACTTAGGTCCGTTTGCCTGCTTCAGCGCTTTAATGATGTTTTCTTCACCTGTGTATACTTCATAAATATCTGTCATAAATAAAAGTATATCAGCATCTTCAAAAGATGAATAGGCAAATTTATTCATAGCAGATTGCATCCCATATATTGGTTTGTCGATGATTCCTGGCGTATCTGAAAAAACTACCTGATAATCGTCTGCACTCAGCAATCCAAATATCCTGTGTCTTGTAGTTTGTGGTTTGCTGGTGATAATCGACATTTTTTCGCCGACCAGTGCATTCATCAAGGTTGATTTTCCCACATTGGGATTACCGATGATATTGACAAAGCCAGATTTGTGTTGGTTCATAGTATTTGCTTTTGCTTATTTTGAGTGATGTATTCTATGTTATCTATAATAAAGGCAGGTTTTTGTTTCCTCCAGTTCATATCGTTGAATGGAGGTCCGAAATGAAGGTAAAATTGAAGTTTGTATCTTGACATTTCTGCACTGACATGATCAAAAGTATTTACAAGGCAAATCCAACCTCCATCATCTTTGACGTCATCATACCATTCTTCGTAGTAAGAGTCATCATCACCATGAAAATTGAGTACATTATCACAAAAAATTACAAATTTAGAGATGTATTGCTTAATGAAGTCATCCAATACTTCTCTTTTGAGAAACATAATATCGTTTGTGATGCAGTCATTCCATTCGCCTATAAGCTCTATCAATGCAAAATGTCTTGCATAATCGACATAAAGGATCTTACAGTATAGGGTTTCAGAGCCCATAAAATCCCATTGGGGATGGATAAAATAATTGTAAATCTTATTTGTAAAGTTAAATTCATCATAAGTTCTTCCGTAAAATGGAGATTTAGTATCTCTCTCAGCAATATATTCTTCCCGCCATCCCCACCATGGTTCTATATCATGCATATCTTTATATTATGTCAGTGTAGATGAAAAAATATTTTTACCGGTAATTTCCATCGTTGACCATTCTCTGGTAGAAATCATACTATGTTTTCTTTCGACACAGTCCAGTGCACATTGATGGCACATATTTTCTGTACATGGTTCAGTCTGGATAGAAATATCCACCTCTTCTTCAGGAAGATTATTTCTGACTATGTTCTTTAAATGCCCGATTTCAGTACCCGACTGCCTTAAATCATAGTACCAGGGCAAAGTGAGATGCATATCTACGTGAGAAACATGTCCAAATTTCAGGTAAGTAAGTTTATGGATATTTATCCATTTATCATGTCTCTGATCACGCAATACTTTTACAAGAGCGTCCAGAGCAGTACTATCAGCTTCATCCATTAGTCCGTTGACTGTGCTTCGGAGGACCGTATAGCCTGTATAGAGTATAAAGAGGCCAAAAAGTATTGCTAAAAAGCTATCTACCCATTTTTGTCCGGTTATAAAATAAATGACCAGCCCCCCTATAAGTGCAATTGTTGTATATGTATCTGAAATCAAATGCTTACCTCCTGATACCAAAGCAATCGAGTTGTTTTTAATCCCCTTTTGGATACTGTACCGTCCCATTAAATAATTGACAATAGCTGTCAGAAGCATCAGCATGATTCCGGTATCCATTTTTAATATTTCAGGTGGGGCTCCCAGTCTTTTTATGGCTTCTATGATGATCATTGCACCAGCTACACCTATCAGTATACCTTCTATCGATGCAGTAATCAGTTCCACCTTACCATGGCCGTAAGGATGATCTTCATCTCTGGGTTTGACGGCAAACTGCAAACTTTTTAATGTAATAAAACCTGTAATAACATTTACGGTGCTTTCCAATGCATCAGATAAAATACCTACTGAGTTGGTAATGTAAAAAGCAACTACTTTTATGGCAAACAGGATAATGCCTCCAATGAAGATATATCTTTGGATACTTATCTTACTCTGAGTTTCACCAAATATCATTGTCATTTAAAGATAACCATTTTTAAAAAAAGTTGTTACAAATACAAAAGTAGGATTAAATATGATTTGGAATGTAAAACCTGATGTGGAAGTCATTAATAATTTCAATAAAAATACTTTGGCAAGTACATTGGGTATAGAGTTGACTGGTTTTGGAGATGATTTCCTGACTGCTAAAATGCCTGTAGATCACCGTACACAACAACCGGTAGGTCTTTTGCATGGCGGTGCTTCGGTTGTCTTGTCTGAAACCGTAGGCAGTATCGCAAGTTGGCTTATAGTAAATGATGCCTCAAAAAGTATCGTAGGGGTGGAGGTCAATGCCAATCATTTGAAATCTGCTTCTAAAGGATTTGTGCATAGTATTACCCGTCCTGTACGACTGGGCAAAACTCTTCATGTGTGGAATACAGAAATAATGAATGAAGACAAAGAACTGATTTGTGTTTCCCGATTAACTGTGATGGTTTCCAGGTAGAATTTCAATTTTTACATTCAAGTTTTTACAAAAAATCCGAAACTTATATTTTACTTTGTTTCATTCGCTGGATGTTTTTTTTACCTTTGCGATCTTTATGACAGACACTTATCACACATATTTTACTGATCAACCATCTTTGGATCAACTGAGCATCACTGAGTTGGAGCAATTGTTAGATTTAGAACCCTATTCTGTTCTTCATAGAATGCTTTTGGCCAAAAAGATGTCAACAATAGAGGGCCAGGACCTTATGCTTCGAACAGGAGATCGATTAAGTGTTCATTATCTCTTGAATGGTAAAAGCGATCCTTTTCAGGATTCTTTAGGGGCAGAGATACCAGATTCATATGATGGTAAAATTAGAGATGCAGAAAATTTCCCTACTATGAATGCCCTTGAGCAAACTGATCCTTCGGATAATACAGAGACGGAAGGTATTCATTCTATCATTCTGCGTAAGGATTCAGATTCCGTTACAACTGAGTTTCCAATTGGTGAAAATACCGAAATAGAGGAAATGATTTCCAAAAAGAAAAATCAAAGTCCAAGCAAAAAAAAGAAACAAAAAAAATTTAAGATTAAGGAGTACAGCGGCATTTCAGATTTTAGTAAATGGTTACTTTCTTTTCGTCATGATGATGTAGAAAAACAAATTTTAAAAGAAGAAAAAGCAGCAAAAAAGAGATTATTGGAGGAAAGTGCCAAAAAATCTGTGACTAAATCTGCATCCATAATTTCAGAGCCATTGGCAGAAATACTGGCTTCTCAGGGACATCTGGACGACGCAAAAAAAATGTATGAACAATTAATAGCAAAGTTTCCGGAAAAAAGTAGTTACTTTGCAGTCAAAATTAATGAATTAATAAAAATATAATTTTAAATGGTAACAACAGCTTTAACAGTTTTAATAGCTATCAATTGCGTTTTATTGATGGCAATTGTACTTATTCAAAATCCGAAAGGAGGTGGTATTGATTCTACTTTAGGCGGTACAGCCGCAAATCAAATGTTTGGTGCAGCTAAGTCTATAGACTTTGTTGAGAAAGTTACATGGGGATTAGCAGCAACACTTTTTATCCTTTGCATAATCACAGCAATGGTGGTTTCAGGTAATTCTTCAGGAGATCTTATCCAGCCAATACAATAAAACTCTAAACTCAATCTTAAATACTTAGGCTTATTCCACCAGGAGTAAGCCTTTTTTTCGTTGTGTTGCAACCAACATAGTAGTAAGAGATGTCAAATTTTTATTAACCTGAAATATTTTGTTATGGTTTGTGTCTTCACTTTGATAAAATAATTTCCTGCAGAAAGCGGCATTAAGTCAATTATAGTTTTGCTTCCATGAATATTTTTCATACTTATCACCGACAAACCATCTGTCTGTAAAATATCTACACTTGTGATGTCTGTTTCTGCAGTGATAAGTACATTTTCTGAGGCAGGATTGGGGAATATTTGGACCGGTGTGCTGACTTGTTCTTTCGATTCGACCACACTTTCTACTATAAAACTTGTGTAAATATTACATTCATTAGCGTCAGTGACAGTGACTTGATATGTTCCGGCAGTAAGGTTTTCCAGACATCTTTGCGATAAACCACTATTACTCCACTTATAGGTATATGGCGCTTTACCACCCAAAACATTAAGACAGATTTTTCCATTTTGCATGTTGTCTCTTTCATTGACTATTTCTGCTTCCATTTTAATATCTGATTCTGATGAAATAACAATAGTGGAGATAACCAATGTACAATCATTGGCATCAATGGCTACACCTTCATAGTTTCCTCGTAGGTAGATTATTGATTTGACTTCCAGAAAACAATCCTCCGTTCCATAGTACACCTATCGGAGGGATACCGCCTTGGATAGAGATGGCTATCGCTCCGGATGAATCACCATGACAGATATTGTTCTTCAGGTCTGTTACAGCATAGGTAAATGATTTCTGATCCTCTATGGTGATGGTGTCAGAAACACCTGTGCATCCATCAGCATCGGTTATTGTGAGAGTGTATTTTCCCGAAGCAAGGGACGATATGGTATCTCTTTTAATGTTTTTGAAGTATTGCAGTCCAAGACTCCAGTTATAGTCAAATGGATTTTTCCCATTAGCAACTTCCGCAGCAATAATGCCCATGGTATCAGCAAAGCATTTATTGTCTTGGACCAAGTTAAGAGTAGCGATTATTGGTATATTTTTGTATGGTATGAAAATATTGGGAATAGAGGCTTTACAACCTAACTGGTCGTATGCAGTTACACTATAGTTTCCTGACCGTAGGTCATCGAAATAGTCATTGGATATGCCCGTATGGTTCCATGCAAAATTATAACTGGGGTTTCCCCCTGTTGATGTAAGGGATATATACCCATTTTTGCCTAAAATACAGGAAGCTTCTTTTATGCTATCAACTTCAAGTCTAAAAAGCGATGGTTGCATAATGGTCACTTCGGGCATTTCGAAATTACATCCATTTGCATCGGTGACTGTGAGATAATATTTGCCGGCAGCTACCTCATATATATCATCTGTAAATGTAAAGTTATTCCAAAGAAATGTATACGGTGGTTTTCCACCAGAAATATTGGTTTTTATCGATCCATTATTCTCACCAAAACACCTTACATTTTCAGTACTTAGTAATTTTCCTTCAATAGGTGGTGGTGCTACGATACTGGTGCTGAAAGTTACTTTGCAACCATTTGCGTCAGACACAATGCAGGTATACTGACCCGAATTCAATCCTGTAATTTTATCAGTTGTTTTACCGGTATTCCACAGGTATTGGTACGGTGGCGAACCATTGATGGTCAATAACTCTATACTGCCTGTGCTTTGGCCAAAACATAAAGGCTGCGAAATCGAACGAATATCCGTCAATACTGATAGTTTTGATGCCAGAATGATTTTTTCCAGCGATGCATTACATCCTTTACTGTCTGTGACTGTGACACTATAAGTCCCTTCAGGTACATTGATTAAGTTTTTGCTGGTATTGCCACTGGACCAAAGATAAGTATATGGCGAATGGTCATTATTGTGTTCTATAGTCAAAGTACCATCAGATTTGCCACTGCAAGTTGGTTTGATGATGGATGTGCTAATGATGTTTAGGTTGGTTGTCTCATTGATCTGAAAAAATGGTGTAATGGTTTTACACAAACCCGCGTCACTTATAGTGGCAAAATAAACTCCTGATTTAAGTCCTGTGATACTCTGACCTGACATACCATTATTCCAGATGAGAGAGTAGGGTGGGCTTCCTCCGCTAAGTGATAAGTGAATACTCCCATCTAGCGATCCATTGCAGGAAGCATTTGATATATCCTGCGTTATTTGTATAGGATTAAAAAGGGCAGAATCATCGCTGTTTCCATTACAATTTTCATCTACTGCATTACATTGTATCTCAATAGCTTTTGGATGAATAAGTGGATTGAAATCGTCACAATCACCTTTTTGTGAAGCATATCCCGGTGGTGGGGTATTATCACAGATTTCTATCTTGCCCATTTCAACCCCAGCATCGTCTCCGTCCTTATCAGGGTAATATGTATAAAGCTCTGTAAGAACAGTTGATCCGTAAAACTCTATTTGGTCTAATCCGATATCTCCCAAAGGTCCACTGGCAGACAATCCCGTAAACCTAAAAATGCAAGCCTGATTATGGTATGATGACAGTGGGATAGTGATTCTTTTCCACTCATCTCCCTGAGAGCCTTGCCTTGAAAACAATGATTGCCATGTCTGGCCATTATCCACAGAAATTTCAAGTATTAATGTCTGGATATCATTTCCATACATATGATAATAAAATGACATATCACACCCTGATTCATTACTTTTGATACTTATACATCTGGATTGGAGCATGACAGCATTGAGTGTGCCACAGATGGAAGGATTATTTTCAATGTAGACATATTTTCCGGATTGATTGATATCACCTGAAGGTCCGGTATTGTCTGTATCAGTTTTTCCAGCCCATGATATCCAGTCCTGGGTGCTTTCGCCGGCAACATTGTACCACATCGAACCCAATAGTGGGCATACTGCAGCGCAACCCTCAGTGCAAAGCTTGATATCATCAAAATTTTCCTGAACAGTAATAGCCTCACATGAGGTTGAAGTTTGTATGCTGCAACTCTCCTGAGATAATGTGTTGAACGAACACAATGAAGTGATGGTAAAGTCATACCTTGTATTGGGCAGTAGATTCAATAATGTATATTGTAAAACATCGCACTCCACATAAATCGTATCTGACGGTACATTATTTTCGCTGATAGTTATCTTCAACGTATTACACATTGCTGCTGGGTCCCATGCCAAAGAAACAGCATTTTTGTCAGACGAAGTTATTCTGAAGTTTTGAGGTACGAGACATTTTTCTCTGCTGAATATGATGTCTGCATATTTCAGAGCTCCGGCATCCTTAAAAGCTCGATCAAAAAATATCAGTTTCCAATATCCATTGTCCAAGACTTCTTTTGTCCATTGATCCATGTGTCCGTCCGGCCTGTAGGTGCCAATATAAGGTGGCTTTGAGTCCTTGAGATTAAGGCAAGCATCAGGCGAAAATGTGGTGAATCTCATACATGAGGTATCATTGATGTCACCAAAATCATCAGTGACTGTACCATTGTGATTGGACAATAACAGCTGTTGACCCTTTGGGCTTTCAAGAATGATTTTCAGGTCTGCAGGCCAGTCATGGGAGACAATTAAGTTGACCTTTTGTAAAAAAACATCCTGCCCTAGTACCCCTTTTTCTTGCACTTCCAGCAACAATGTTTCGGTTCCGTTATCTTTTAATGGAACATTGACAGAGCATAAAGTTGGTAGCTTTAATACCGTATTGAAAGGTATGGCTACATTCCAGTTGCTTCTGGAGTTTGTGCCACATACTGTCCTGATATACAACTCATAGGAAGTAGAAGGCTCTAATTCGGTTAAAGAAAATTCTTTAGCAGTAATCAAAGGGAAACTGGGTACGCCTGCTCGGGGATTTCCCTTTTTTACCAATTCTATTTCCCAACCCAATGGTGAGGTATTTGTATCTGACCATTTGACATTGATAGAAGTAGTGGTGGTGTCAGAAAACTTTATTGAAAAAGGTACCTTACATGTCTGTGCCAAAACACAACAGCTGAGCGATAAAAACACTGCCAGAGAGCAAAAGAATATTACACTTTTATTATTCAAAATCAGGTTTTAAAATTCAAAAATAAGAACTTTAATTCAATTGCTTCACATTAAGAATATATTTAAACTTTAAAGTGAAATTTGCTACTGTTCGGTTATGATAATTCCTATATTTTGAGTATTTTTGCACTTTATTATTCAATATTAATTTAATCATATATAAATGGCTAACGATCAAAGAATTGTGCCGATAAATATCGAAGATGAGATGAAGTCGTCATATATCGATTATTCTATGTCGGTTATTGTTGCAAGGGCATTGCCTGATGTGAGAGATGGTTTAAAACCTGTACACAGAAGAGTACTTTATGGCATGTCTGAATTGGGTGTAGGATACGGCAGGGCTCACAAAAAATCTGCCAGAATTGTCGGGGAAGTGTTGGGTAAATATCACCCTCATGGTGACAGTTCTGTGTATGATGCCATGGTTCGTATGGCTCAGGATTGGTCTTTAAGATATCCTTTGGTCGATGGTCAGGGTAATTTTGGTTCTATGGACGGTGACAGTCCGGCAGCTATGAGATACACCGAAGCTAGATTAGCAAGGATCAGTGATGAAATGCTATCGGATATCAATAAAAATACTGTAGATTTTAAATTGAATTTTGATGACTCATTAGAAGAGCCGTCAGTTCTGCCTGCAAGAATTCCCAATCTTTTGATCAATGGCGCTTCGGGTATTGCTGTAGGAATGGCTACCAATATGTTGCCTCACAATTTATCTGAAGTGGTGGCGGGTGTGAAAGCGACCATTGATAATCCTGAGATAACTATAGATGAACTCATGGAGCATATAAAAGCTCCGGATTTTCCTACAGGAGGTACAATATACGGATATAGCGGGGTCAAAGAAGCTTTTCATACAGGAAGAGGTAAAGTAATAGTCCGTGGTAAAGCATCTATAGAAGCCGGGCATGGAGGCAAAGAGACCATTATCATTACAGAAATCCTTACCAGGTAAACAAAGCAAATCTGGTGGCAAAAATTGCTGAACTGGTCAATGATAACAAAATCGATGGTATTTCTGACATCAGAGACGAATCAGACAGAAGTGGTCTGAGAATCGTGGTGGAAGTCAAAAGAGACGCCATGGCAAGTGTTGTTCTAAGCAAAATATACAAGTATACGCCGCTGCAGACCTCATATGGTGTAAACAACATAGCCCTGGTGAATGGCAGGCCTAAAGTATTGAACCTGAAAGACCTCATTACGGAGTTTATCAAATTCAGAATTGAAGTTATCATCAGGCGTACTCAGTTTGACCTGGATAAGGCCCTCGAGAGAGCTCACATCCTGGAAGGTATATTGATTGCACTTGACAACATAGATGAAGTCATCAGGATCATACGGCAGTCCAAAACAGTAGATGAAGCTAAAGACAATCTCATGAGTACTTTTGCCCTGAGTGAGATACAGGCCAAAGCTATCCTGGAAATGAGACTTCAGCGATTGGTCAGTCTTGAAATAGACAAAGTAAGAGAGGAATACAATGAGGTTTTGGCAAAAATAGAATACTACAAGAGTATACTCGCAAGTGACCATTTGCAAAGAGAAATCATCAAACAAGAACTCGATGAGATCAATGAAAAATTTGGTGATAAGCGAAGAACAGACATCTCATATGCGGATGACGAAATCAGTGTGGAAGACTTGATACCAAATGAAGAGGTAGTGATCACCATTTCGCATTTAGGTTACATAAAAAGGACAAAAACGGACGAATTCAAGCAACAGAGCAGAGGAGGTAAAGGGTCCAGAGGAGCCAAAACCAGAGATACTGATTTTGTAGAGCAAATGTTTATTGCTCACAATCACAATTACTTATTGCTGTTTACAGAACAGGGAAGATGCTTCTGGCTGAGAGCTTTCGAAATACCTGAGGCCAGTAAAGTATCCCAGGGCAGAGTACTTCAGAATATACTGGCTATTCCTGCTGACGACAAAGTTAGGGCTTACATCAAAATTGAAAATCTGAATGATGAAGAGTTTATCAACAACAACTACATCATTTTCTGTACCAAAGAAGGAATGGTCAAAAAAACAATAGTGGAAGCTTTTTCCAGACCACGAACCAATGGAATAAATGCTATAACCATCAATGAAGGCGATCAACTTCTGGAGGCAAAACTGACCAATGGTAAGAATGAAATCATCATTGCCAACAAAGAGGGTAGAGCTATCAGATTTAATGAATCCAAGGTAAGACCTATGGGTAGAGGGGCAGCCGGTGTTAAAGCTATGTCTCTGGGCTCAGAAGGTGATGAAGTCATAGGCATGATTTCTGCAGATCCTACCAAGGCAGACTATTCTGTATTTGTCGTGTCTGAAAAAGGCAATGGTAAACGATCACCCATAGACGATTACCGAATCACCAACAGAGGTGGTAAAGGTGTCAAAACCATCAATATTACTGACAAAACCGGAAATCTTGTAGCCATTAAATGGGTAAGCGAATTTGACGATCTGATGATTACAACGCAGGATGGTATTGTCATCCGTACCCCTGTATCTGATGTTAGAGTTATGGGTAGAGCAACCCAGGGAGTCAAAGTCATCAGAATACAGGAGAATGAATCTATTGCAGATGTTACGGTAATAAGAAGAGAAGAAACCATTGACGAGGAGGAATAATTGATAACTAAATTTTAACTAATTCAACAAATAGTTTTAACTTTTTTAAAACATTTTTGGACAAATAATTGCGTCTTAATGATGAAAATAGAATAAATAAAATTTTATTTTTAATTTTGCAAATATTTATTTTAACTTTTAACAATTACCAATGAAACAATTTTTTTAAGTACTTTAATGATACTTTTTTCATTATCACTGGTTAATGCACAGGAGTACAAAAAACTTCTAAAAGGGGCTAATAAAACCTTGAGCAAATATTATTTGGATCCTATAACCAATAAGGCTGCTTTAGGCGAAGCTTTGACTACAATCAAAAATATTTTTGAAGCGGAAGATGCCAAGGCTGACCCTGAAGCATGGATTACGAAAGGTCAGATATTCAATGAAATTGCCAAAGCAGAAATGAACAGAAAGATTCTTGATTCTTCATACACCCTCAGTACACCTGATGCAGCGGTTTGGGCTATGGAATCATTTGAGAAATCAATTGCCATTGCTGTTAAAAAATCTCAGACTAAGGATGCACTGTTGGGCATCAGAGACAATGAAGATTATTCCAACAATATTGCCATTACTTATTTTCAGGCACAGGATTACAACAATGCTTTCAAGAATTTTAAAAATACGCTGAAAGCAAATGAAATCCTTAAAAGCAATAAAGAAGCCAGCAGATTGGATGATGGGGCAATAAAAAATGACCAGATATTTTATACTGCCGTCTCCGGATATTTTGGAGACAACAAAGATGCTTCTATTCCTCTTTTCGAATCTTTGGCTACATCAGGAAAGGCTCAGCCACTGGTTTATGAAGCGCTGTTCAATATGACTGCGGATAAAAATATCGATAAAGCGATGAGTTACCTTGCTGCAGGTCGTGAAGCCAATCCGGAAGACAACGGTTTGCTTTTTGCTGAAATCAACTATTACTTAAAAGTAGGAAAGTTGGATATACTGACTGATAAATTGAAAGCGGCTATTGCCAAAGAACCAGATAATGTTTCTGTGTACACAACCCTTGGCAACGTTTACGATCAGTTAAATCAGAAAGAAAGAACAGCTAAAAATATTGCTAAAGCAGACGAATATTTTAATCTTGCATTTGATTACTTTGGACAAGCCCTGAGTAAAGACCCTAAGAATTTTGATGCAACTTATAGTCAGGGAGCCCTGTATTATAATAAAGCTGCCAGCATGACTACACTTTTGAATGAATTCGGTAATGACTATTCTTCAGCTGGTACTAAAAAGTACAATGCGATTAAAGCAGAGATGGATGGTTATTTCAAACAAGCCTTACCGTTTTTCGAAAAGGCAGAGTTGTTAGATCCTAAGGATATCAATACCAAAATTGCTTTGAAAGAGATTTATGCAAGAGAAGGTCAGTTGGACAAATCTGCAGAGTACAAAGCCAAGATAGAAGCATTAGGCGGAGAATAATCCCGATATAAAATGTGTAAATGAAAAGGAGTTTTTTCGAAAGAGGGAACTCCTTTTCTATTTTAAACCAATAGCTATAACATTAAAATAGTTCTCCCCCCTTACATCCTTAATTTACCAAATATTGACTTCAGGTGTGATTTCGATACCGAAAGTATTCAATACAGTAGCTTGAATTTCTTTGGCTAGTTGGAGGATTTCATCACCATTTCCATCACCATAATGGACCAAAACAAGTGCTTGATTTTTATGGACTCCAATATTGCCATATCGTTTCCCTTTAAAACCACACTTCTCTATAAGCCATCCTGCAGGTACTTTTACTTCAGTATCTGACACTTTATAAGATGGCATTTCAGTATATACATTTTTCAACTCACTGTATTGTACAAAGCTGATCACAGGATTTTTAAAAAAGCTGCCTGCATTTCCTATTTCTTTCGGATCCGGGAGTTTTGATTTCCTTATCGTTATGACAGCATCAGAAATATCTGTCATTTTCGGATCAATGATGCGTTTTTCATTTAATATTTCCCTTATAGCGCCATAGTCTGCATTCAAAGTGTAATCACTCTTTTTTAGAAGGTACAATACATGGGTAATAAAGTACTGATCTTTAAGCTCATTTTTGAAAACACTTTCTCTGTAACCAAATTTACATTCATCTTTGACAAAGGTTTTACGTTGTCCTGTAGAAAGGTGAATCGCTTTCAGACTATAAAATGCACTGTCCTGCTCGATACCATATGCTCCAATATTTTGCATTGGGGCGGCACCTACACTCCCTGGTATCAATGATAAGTTTTCAAGACCTGCCAACTGATGAGACATAGCCCACGTAACAAAGTTTTCCCACTTTTCGCCGGCACCAGCGCAGACCAAGGCTTGTTTTTCATCTTCCTCAATGATCTCGATGCCTTTGATTTCATTTTTCAGTATGTAGGCAGGGACATATCCTGTGAGCAGGATATTGGAACCCCCACCTAAAATTTTAATTGGCTGTAAACCTTTTTCCAACACTTCCAACACTTCGTCTTCATGGTAGATATGTATAAGGCCCATACATTCAGACTTCAGTCCAAAAGTATTGTATTGTTTTAAGTCTCGGTTTGGATCGTTGTACATCGTCACTTATTGAAATAAATGAATTTAAAGAGCGCTTTCCGGATTGGATATTTTTTTGAGCATCGGCATATTGAAGTCATACTGCAGACCCACATTCAAAGTACTTGTCTTATTATCAGGATCAAAACCATATCTGATGATACCATGAGCAGAAAATCCACTCAGACCAAATCCACATCCTGCCTGAATGATATAGGTGGGGAAAAAAGATCTGCTTACACCTTTTTGTATAAACTCTTCATGTAGTCCGAAAATTTCAGTTTTATTGTATTGGATGCCACCACCTAAGCTGAATCCTATCAATCCTTCACGGTCAAAAGTACTGAGACCTTTAAAATTAATTTTTGCCAGTATAGGAAACGCCGCAGTGCCAAGACCTTTATAATCTTTTCCTGATAAACCCACAAACCCTATAACCGCCTGTGCTTCAGCCGAAAAAGATACCTTCTTATTTCCGATCCATATTTTGGGGCCTACACCCAGATTCAATAACGCACTCCCTGCTGAAGGTGATGCTAAATTATCTGCTTTGTTGACATACCGATGATACAAATCATTGGATGCCGTAAAACCATACCCAAATTGTGCATTCATTGAGTGGACCATAGTCAACATGACTGCAAGGGTAAAAAAACTAAGCTTAGATATTTTCAGCATATTTGTATTATTTTTAGATCCTTAATTTTGTTGTAATTCAAACTGAAGTTTTGCCAGAGCGCTATAAGTTCCGTTTTCTTTCTCTATCAATTCATTATGGCTACCTTGTTCTAAAATTTTTCCGTTTTCGAGCACGTAAATACAATCTACTTCTCTGATGGTTGCCAGTCTGTGAGCAATGATAATAGAGGTCCTGTTTTGCATAAGTTTATCCAATGCATCCTGCACTAATCTTTCAGACTCTGCGTCTAGAGAAGAGGTAGCTTCGTCCAGGATCAATATTTTCGGATCTTTCAGTATAGCTCGGGCTATGGCGATTCTTTGTCGTTGTCCTCCTGAAAGCTTAATACCTCTTTCGCCCACAATCGTTTTCAACCCATCCGGAAATGAGGAAATAAATTCCCAACTATTGGATTGCTGTGCTGCGGTTATTATTTCTTCGTCTGTCGCTCCGGGCTTACCATAAGCAATATTTTCTTTAATAGTCCCACCGAAGAGTATAACTTCCTGAGGTACAATTCCTATGTTTTTTCTGTACTGAGTGAGGTCGTAATCATTGATAATTTTCCCATCCACTCTGATAATACCTTTATCAGGATTATAAAACTTCATCAGCAACTGTACGATTGTAGATTTACCTCCTCCACTCTGACCGACCAATGCTATTTTTTGACCAGCTTTGATATTAATGTTTATACCTCGAAGTACATTGACATCTTTGCGTGTAGGATATGAAAACTCAATATTTTCAAAAGTAACATCTCCTTTCAATTTTAAATCCTGATACAATGAGGTATTCTGTATAGGCAATTCGGAAGGTGTTTCTAATATTTCCAGTATTCTTTCTGTCGCACCTAAAGCTCCAATGATCTGAGTGTACAAAGTTCCAAAACTTGCTATGGCACCTCCCAGGATTCCTGTATAAATAATAAAGGAAAATAAATCGCCAGCTTCCATTGTACCGTCTTGTACCATGAGGGCTCCGCGCCAGAGTATAAAAAATATTCCACCAAACAATATGGTGATAATGAATATGAAGAAAATACCTCTGATTTTAGCAAAGCTAAGTGAGATTTTAACAATTTCATCCACGGAGTCTGCATACCTCAATGACTCATACCATTCATTTGCAAAGGACTTTACGATACTGAATGACTGAAAAGTCTCTTCCACAATGGTGTTTGTTTTTGCCAATTCATCTTGCCTCTGCTTGGATAGTTTTCTGATATACCTGCCGAAAACCATGGCCACTATGACAATAGCAGGAAAAGTAAGTAACATGATGATGGACAATTTGGGTGTCCAAAAAATAATAATAATGATGCCAGAAATCAGAATGACTACCTGTCTTATAAATTCGGCAAGAGTGATAGAAAATACTGCCTGCAACTGTTCCACGTCTGCAGTAATTCTGCTGGTTAGTTCACCTACACGTTTCTCTTCAAAAAAAGTCACTGGTTGAGTGATTATTTTGTTGTAAAGATCTTTACGTAGATCTGCCATTCCTTTTTCAGAAACAATAGCAAAAAATATAGTCCTAAAATAACTAAGGATACCTTGCACTATTAATATAATGAGGAAAATCCACCCATAATCTTTTACTTCAATATTGAATTTGAATTTGGGTTTGCCGATTGCAGTATTGGCCATTTCACCTGGCAAACCCATCAATGCCATAAAAATCAAACTGCCAGCAATCAGGAAAAACATGGCTGCTGCAAAATATCCCATATATGGCCTGATATACCTGAAAATGCCTATAGATTTTTTTAAAGCATCTTTATTAAGTCTGATAGAAGTGTTACCCCGCTGATCTGATCCTGCCATCCAATTAAATTTAGATGCAAAAATATACAAAAATTAACGATAGGTGTGTGAATACAAAGTTAAAAAGCATACTTTTGCGAGAGTTTTCATGGGATTAATTCAACACTTATACTAAATGAATTACAGAAATTCTTTTTTGGTTTGCGCAGCACTGTTTTTGTCGTCGTGTAAAAATCAGGATGCTGAAATCAAAAATTCCTTACTGGGAACATGGGATGTGTATGCATCGGAAATTAACCACAAACCCAATGGATTTATGAAAGATGCTTATTTTGTATTTTCAGCCGACAATTTAGTCAATTCAAACCTATTTGCCGGGAACCAATCCCCTTCGTATCGTGTTAAAAATGGTAGACTGATAATCGATTCGGATGAAAAGATAAATCTGAATATCGGTCGTTTGGACACTGATACCATGTATTTGGATGGAAAGGTTAGCTTACATTATATGGAGTACTTTTTAGCCAAAAGAAAATAGGAGTCAAAACTGTTTTTACTTTACATTATTTTAATATTGCAAGAATGAAAAATTTACTTGTATTGGTACTCGTATGCTTTGGTAGCATTGTTTCTGCATTAAATGTAGAGGTAAGTTCTTTTTCATTTTATAGTTCCAATCCCTATACAGAAATCTATTTTCGTGTGGATGGCAATACTGTGGAGTGGAAAAAAAATGATGAAGTACAACAGGCCTCGGTAGAACTTATTGTGATCATTAGCCAGTCTAACGGCGATATAGTTGCATTTGATAAATTCTCTTTAAAGAGTGTAGTAAAAGATAGTTTATCAGACTTTTTAGGTGTAAAAAGATTTAAGATCAAGCCGGGAGAATACATCATAAAAGTAGAAGCAGTGGATGGAAATCTTGCAGACAATACACTCGAAATGGAACAGAAATTTATTGTTGATGCTCCTAAGGAATTCCAACTGTCAGATATTTTATTATTGTCAAAACTCAAAAAAGACAATACAGATAATCCAATGATAAAAAATGGATTTTATTTGGAGCCATTGTCCTATCAGTATTCCAACGAAGCGCTTCCCGAACTTGATTTTTATGTCGAATCTTATCTCCCTTCAACCTTACTTCCCGGAGATCACTTTCTAAAGTATAGTATCAATGAGGGTTTTTATGCCAACCTCAATTCGAAATCTGTTCTTACCAAGTACCGAAAGATCAATCTTATTCCTGTAGATCCTATGATTTTATCTTACGACGTAAGTACACTTCGATCAGGAGATTACCATATTTCTATCAGTATCATAGATAAACAGAAGAAGATACTGTGCGAAAAAAGAGTGAATTTTACCAGAAGCAACCCGGCTGCAGATATTGCTTACCTCGAAAGTTACAATGAGACCCTCCATCACTCATTTGTGCAGCAACTGAAAGCAGATGAAATGGACTACATTCTCAAAGCGCATTTACCTGTCACGGAGCAGCATCAGGTCTCTACACTGGGTGAATTGCTTAAAAGTAATAAATTGAAGAGTCAGCGGCAGTTTGTATATCAGTACTGGAAAACCAAGTCTCCTGCCAATCCTGAAGAAGCTTACAAAAAATATATGGATGTTGCTCAAGCAGTAGATAAGAAGTTTTATAGCAACGTAGGTTATGGTTTTCAATCAGACAGAGGACATATTTTTCTCAAATACGGAAAACCCACCAATGTACTCACTGTAGACACTGAAGTGGACGCACCTCCTTATGAAATCTGGTATTATAATTATATGCCATTGTCCAGACAGACGAATGTTAGATTTCTTTTTTACAATCCTACTCTTGCACACAACGATTTTAAATTGTTGCATTCTACTTGTCTGGGAGAACGTTCAAATCCTGCATGGGAGACCGAATTGTACAAATCTGTACCCCGTGAGAGACTGGGCAACACAGTGGATGCCACCCAGGTAGGGGACAACTGGAACCGAAATGCACGCAGGTATTTTAATGAATACTGATAAATAAAATAACAAGTACATACATTTGTCTGCCAGGTTTAATATCTTTGCATTTCCTATTGGGGTGCTTATGTATAATTAGGCTGAGATCATACCCATCGAACCTGCTCAGGTAATGCTGAGAAGGGAAAATCCATATCTCACTCTGTATTCTCATTAGGAATTTATTTTATATTAAAATAATATTGAAAATGAGATACCTGCTCTTCATAAGCCTGCTGTTTTTCTTTGAAAATGCATTTGCCCAATTTACAATGGAGGGAATCGTCAAAAATGAAAAAGGAGAAAATTTGTCCTTTGCTACAGTATTTCTGGAAGGCACAGGTTTTGCAGCTTCCACAGATGAAAAAGGATATTACACCATTAAAAACATACCATCAGGTAGTTACAGGCTCAAAGCTACTTTCATAGGATACATCGCTCATCATCAGGACATAGAACTGAGTTCAGATATACAATTGGATATTACTCTGCAAGGCGAAATTTATAATCTTGATATCATAGAAATTCAGGCTAACAGGGCCAGTGAAAATCAACCATTTACAAAACAGAATCTCAATAAGTATCAGCTTCAGAAAGAAAATACTGGAGTGGATGTGCCATTCATTCTGCAATGGACTCCATCTATGTTGGTCACATCTGATGCTGGTACAGGAATCGGATACACCGGACTGAGACTCAGAGGGTCTGATCAGACAAGAATTAATGTTACACTAAACGGAGTGCCGGTCAATGATGCAGAATCTCATAACGTGTTTTGGGTGGACCTCCTGATCTGATGGGTTCGGTAAATAATATACAGATACAGCGTGGAGTGGGTGTGTCTACCAATGGTGCAGGCGCTTTCGGAGGTATGGTGAGCATAAACACAGCTGACATTAGGGTCAATTCGTTTGCAGATATCTCAGGGACATTGGGTGCTTTTAATACCAAAAAATTGAGTATCAGTGCAGGAACGGGTCTTATAAACGACAGATATCTTGTAGATGCACGATACAGCCTCATCAAGTCTGATGGATATATAGATCGTGGTGCAGCCGACCTGGCATCGTATTATTTTTCTGCAGCCCGTGTCACAGGTAAGTCCTCATTGAGGCTGAACATCATGAGCGGCAAAGAACTGACCTACCAGGCGTGGTATGGTGTTCCTGAATCGAAAGTGGCAGGTGACCAAACAGCATTGCTCAATCATTATTATACGAACCTGGGAACACTCTACGAAACACAGGCAGACTCAGTCAATTTATTTTCCTCAGGTCGGTCATACAATTACTATACTTATCCCAATCAGGTAGATAATTATACCCAAACACATTTCCAATTATTGCATTCGTTGATACACACCTCCCGCATGAAGACTAAAACAACGCTATTTTATACCAAAGGTAAAGGGTATTACGAAGAGTTCAGGTTTCAGGACGCTCTAAACAATTACGGAATTCAACATTTTATCAATAACTCGGGTGCCCTTATAAGCCGGTCAGATATTGTCAGACGTAGGTGGCTTGACAATGATTTTGCTGGCCTTATGGCAGATTTAGATTATAAAATATCAGATGACCTCACTATTCAATCTGGACTTGCTGTACTCACCTACGTAGGAGATCATTATGGTAATATCATAAAGTCATCGGAGGACCTACCACAGTGGGAAAAAGAAAACAAGTATTATAAGAGCAATGGTCAAAAATCTGAATTCACAGCTTATTTACGTTCTAATTATACAGTAGCCAAAAAACTTTCTTTTCACGGTGATTTGCAGATTAGAAAGCTGAATTATGAAGTAGGTGGAAAAGATAATGACTTGCGAATGTTGCAGGTTGATTACAATAAAGTATTTTTCAATCCTAAGTTTGGAGTCAACTATAATCTCCACCCTGACCAGCAAGTTTATTTTTCTTATGCAGTTGCCAATAAAGAACCCTCCAGAGGTGATTTTACGGACAATGTTTTTAATACTCAGCCCCAACACGAACATCTTCAGAATCTGGAACTTGGATATAAGTATTCAAGGCAGAAAGTACTTGTTGAATCTAATGTGTATTATATGAAATACAAAAATCAATTAGTTCTCACCGGTGCGTTGAATGATGTAGGGGCTCCTGTGCGTGTAAATGTACCTGTAAGGTACAGGTTGGGGTGGGAAAACAATTCCACCATCTCAATCTCCAATACGATTGCCTTAAATGCCAATACTACGATAAGCTTGAATAAAATACAGGCATTTGATGAAATAATCGCTGATTATACGGTTGACTTCAGCAAAAAGTGATCAGGCATGAGAATACAGATATATCATTTTCTCCTTCATTTACGGGAGCCTTACAATTACTTTACAAACCTTCCAAAAGATTTGAAACAGAATTGTCTTCCAAATTCGTCAGTGTTCAGTATCTCGACAATACTCAAGATGGGGCTAGATCCTTACCATCCTATCACTATCAAAATGTAAGAGCTACATATCACTTACAAGCAAAATTTGTTAAGAGTAGCACCATATCCGTTTTTGTCAATAACCTCTTGGATAAAAAATATGCAAGTAATGGTTACAGTTATAGTTACATTTATGGTGATTTGGTCACAGAAAACTATCAGTATCCTCAAGCTGGAAGGCATGTGATGATGACGTTGAGAATCAGTCTATAATATTTATGAAATATCTTAGATTTAACCTTGACAAATATTAAATTTATGCAATAATTTGTAAAATCTGGTTAAATGAAGGTAATACACAATATGTTTGCATACGAAAAGTCTTACAAGTGCCTCATTTGGATATTGCTGATGCTGAAAACCCACACTTTATGCAGTCAGAATGCAGATACACTGATGTTGAATCAACTGGAAGAAATCATACTTTCTGACATAAAAGTTAAAAAGACCTTGCCTTGGTCATACACAACAGATACTTTAAGAAAAATCGATTTATTTCAAAGCAGCTTGAGAAATACATTCAACAGGCAGGTAGGTATTCAAGCTTTTAATGGCGAAAATTTTGCACAGGATATTCGTATCTCAATGAGGGGGTATGGAAGCAGATCAGCATTTGGCATCCGTGGCATTAGGGTCTTAATGGATGGCTTGCCTTTGACTTCGCCAGATGGCACAACTCAGATGGACGAACTGAGCATTTTGGATGTTGCGGTAGCCGATGTAGTAAGGTCAGGTATGGCTTCCAGACTTGGGAATGCTTCGGGTGGAGTGCTTTCACTTAGGAGTAGAGATTATTATGATGGGCTGACTTTTCAGTCAGGTATTAATCAATTTGGCAGTAAAAATATCGGAATAAAATGGGGTGTAAAAAATGAAAAATGGTCTAATCTAATGTCTGTTAACCATCATTTTTTCAATGGTAAGAGAGAATTTTCAAAATCACAGCAAACTTCCTTGTACAATAAAACTAGAGTGGATCTACATCGAAGATGGCAAATGGATATAATTTCTGGCTTTTATTATTCGCCTGTAGGGCAGGACCCCGGAGCTTTGACGATAGCAGAGTTCAATCAGTCGAAATTTCAATCCAATGCTCGTAATAAAATGTTTGATGCCGGTGAATCAGTCAAAGGGCTTTTGGCTTCTGTCCAATCTAAATATATTTTCAATACCGAGTCTGTGTTGCGAAGTACAGCTTATTATAAAAAAAGACGTTTTATGGCAACTCTTCCATTTGGCCCTTCAGGATGGGTAGATCTGGATAGAGATTTCGTCGGTTTTAGCAATTCGATTGAAAATAAATGGATTGGAAACAGTACCATTACTATGGGGCAGGTCTTGGATTATCAGTATGACAGAAGGAAGCTTTTCTCAAATAATAATGGTACAAAAGGCATTAGTACAGCCGACCAAAGTGAAAGTGTTTTTAATTTTGCCATCTATCAGCAATGGCAGTGGGCAATAAAATCCTGGGATTTTCATCAGATGGCCAGGTGGGACATCAATCGATACAATCTGGTAGATTTTTTCCCGGCTGATGGCTTGATGGATGGACAAAACATAGCTAAAAATCTGAATGGTGCCCTTGGTACTGCCTATAATATGTCCGCTGTAAGATGGTTTTCTAACGTTTCTACTTCATTCGAAATGCCAACACTCAATGAACTGACAAATAACCCTACAGGTTTTTCGGGTTTTAACCCAAACCTAAAGCCTGAAAGGTCTGTTCAGTGGGAATTGGGAGTAAAATCTGCAAAAGCAAAAAAATGGAATTACTCAACCACTATTTTCTATAATCGGGTACTGGATCAGATATCAGGCTATGAACTACAAACGTTTCCAGGTAAGACTTTCTACAGAAATGCCGCATCGACCATAAGGAAAGGAATGGAATGTATGATTGAGTATGCCTGGGGCAAGCACTCCAGAATATCCGTAAACTATTCCTATTCAGATTTCAGATTCGAAAAGTATACTTCTGGAAAAACAGATTACAGTGGTCTGAGACAACCTATGATTCCTAACCATAAATGGAACTTGGCCATGGATACCAGACTTTTTAAAACTATAGATTTTAATGTCTTATTATCTTACTATAGTAAAATGATGCTAAATGATGGTAATGATAGTTTTACAGATCCTTCCTATGAATGTAATATGGCATTGAGCTCTTCAGAGAAGTTATCCCAACATTTTATCATTGGCTTACAAGCTAATAATCTTTTCAACTTAACCCAATATTCCAATTTCAGAGCAAATGCAGCATTCCAAAGGTATTACGAAGCAGCTTCACCGATGCATTTTGGCGTTTTTGTAAAGGTAGATGTAGACTAGAAATTCAGATTAAAGTTTACACCTTTGAAGGTGGGGTTGACCTGGCTGTTAAATATGGACCCGAAAGTATAGCTAAATCCGGCACCCATAAAATAATCATAAGTAGACGCAATAATCCTTCTCTGAGTGAGCACATCATCGCGTGTGGCACCAGCTTTGGGAATGGAGATCTGATCATGTATAAATTGTATATTGCCACCGATTCCGAATTTAAAGCCTTTGAAAACATTCCATGATACACCGCCACCCACAAACAAGTTGTTTTTATCAAAGTCATCCAAATATGAGGTGAAAAAAGTGCCAAAATTGATAGATCCCCATGGTTTAGTGAACGATGTGGCTAAGCCTATACTTTGTTGCAAAAGCAATTCTTCTGTTTTAAAATAAAGGGTAGTATCCTGATAGTTTGAATATTGAGGACCCAATTCGAAACTCAATACTACACGTTGGGTATTGAAGTCTTTGTAAGGGAAAATGCTGTACTCCAGCGAAGGAGCTATTCTAACCCTCGAATCGATGTTACTGAACACTGACCTTGAATAGCTGCCCTGAAGTCCGAACCCCCAATGTTCATTCAATTTTTGCACATAATTTACTGAGGAACTTTGTTGGTCTCTTGTTACTTTTACTACTTCAGTCGTATCTTGTCCTGCTTCTGTTATATAAAAAATAGAGTAATCTGATCTATTGATATTGTTGTTGACACTAAAACTGAATCTGGTCTTTTCTGTCTCCCTATTGGCTGAAATAAATGAATAAATACTTTGAGACCTGAAATTTCTGTCACCATTAAAGTATCCTGAAGTACCAAGCGAAAATTGCCAGTAATTCCAGGGGTCAGACTTTTTTTGTACTTTATTGTCATTTTCATCTGCTTTATATTGGATTTCCAATTTTTCAGCAATGGGTGATTTTGAAATAAACTGAACAAGGCCTAACTTCAGATGCTGCAGCATTTTTTTTCGCTTCATATCATCTGTTGCTGTTGTTTCATTAAAATAGACCAAGGTATCTTTGATCCCGGAAAATGAATTTTGCCCCTGGAAAGATAATGTATTAAGCTCACCACCACCACCATTAAATTGTACGTTCATGATGACATGTACATCGCATAAAAACCTGTCCCGTACGAAGTCCACCATTTTTAATTCATTTCGCAAATATTCGCCATCACAAAGCCACTCTTGAGTACAATCCTGAAAAATTCTTATTTTGTCACTGGTCTTAATTTGACCGGCAAGCTGGGTTGAGATAAACCAAAATACTGCGATGACTATATTTTTCATATTCAGTGTTCAAAATTTGCTGTAAAATATAACTTCTGATCTAAATATTGATAGACATCATACCCGTAATTCCTATTTATTCGTCAAACGTCCATAAAATTTCGATAAAATAAAAAAAAGGTTAACAATCACTTCACAATTATGATATGTCCAATATTTGTTATACCATCACAAATACCTTACTTTTGCGTATGTTTCATGTTTGAAAATCACAATTCGAAATTATAATACTGATGACAATATTTTCACTTTTGGCAATAATAGGTTTAGTTGCATTGGTTGTAACCTTATTGATGACTTTAGTTTTCAAAGTGCAGAAATCCTGGTTGATGAGCTACCTCCAAAATTTTACAGGAATCTTATTTTTGTTTTCCGGTTGGGTGAAGGCGGTGGATCCACTAGGGACAGCTTTTAAAATGGAAGATTATTTTGCTGAATTTAATGCCACTTTTGCAGATACATCTCTGTCTTTTTTGGCTCCAATGTTTCCATTTTTGTCTGGTTATTCCACAGCATTTGCCATTTTCATGATCATATTCGAAATGATCTTGGGTTTAATGTTGATTTTTGGACATGCTCCCAAGTGGACGTCGATTCTATTTTTTGCATTGGTTGTTTTTTTTACCATTCTTACAGGATTTACTTTTTTGACGGGTTATGTGCCCATGGATGCCAATTTTTTTAGTTTTGGATCATGGGGTGAATACAAAGCGACGAATATGAGAGTGACAGACTGCGGATGTTTTGGTGATTTTATAAAACTTGACCCAAAAATTTCATTTTATAAGGATTTGTTTTTATTAGTACCTTCGATTTATTTCCTTTTTAAGTATAAGGAAATGCATCAGCTTTTTGCGCCCAAAAACAGGGTTTTAACTTTGACTTTAAGTACTGCATTTTTACTATTATATTGTGTGTATAATTTTTACTGGGATGAGCCCCATGTGATTTCAGACCATTTAGAAACGGAGCCAACATTGCTGTCCTGAAAAAAGCTGAAATCGAAGCGGCCAATAATGTAAAGGTCACAGCCATGGTCATGAAAAATAAAAAAACGGGAGAGTTGAAAACATTTTCTTATGAAGAATATATGAAGAACCTGTCTGCACTTACCGATGAGTACGAAACAGTAGAACAGATCAAAACAGAACCCACGATAAAAGAGACTAAGATAAGCCATTTTGATATTACTGATTTTGATGGTAATGAGAAGACTGAAATGTACCTTACTAATTCAAAGCCACACCTCATGGTACCGGTATTTAAGGCTGATTACAAAGCAATACCCACCACAAGGATGGTACAGGATTCTGTTTTTACATCAGATACAGTGCAGGTAATTGGTTTGAAGGATAGTGTTCGAATCAACAGGAAGTTTAAGGAGGTAGTATCAAGGGAAGAAGAGGCATATGATATTATTTGGGACAAGGCATTCATTTCTAGATTTGTAGAGGTCATCAAGCCACTTCAGGTTGCAGCAGCCAAAGATCAGGTAGCTATGTCCGTTGTAATAAGTGGTATAGATGCAGATAAAGCTAAGATACTGGCAAAGGAGACAGGTCTGGATGTGGAGTATCTGACAGCAGATGAAAAATTGCTCAAAACCATCATGAGATCCAATCCGGGTATTATACTTTGGAAAGATGGAGTATTATTGCAAAAATGGCATTATAAAAAACTTCCTGAGTGGAGTGTCATCAAAAGTAAATATTTGAAGTAATCAGCCAGCCTAACAATGTAAGCATATGAAAGATTAAACCACCAAACTAATACGGTGTACGCCTGGTTGATATTGTTTTGATATCAGGTATTTTACGTGTTCGTAATGGTTTTTATTTTCTACAAAATCAATCGTATTCAGATCAATAATCAAAATAGGATAGGAGAGTATATTGCGGAAATATTCAAAATATGAATGCTGAATTTGGGTAAGGTATTCCGGCGTAATATCTTTTTCATACTCCCTGCCGCGTTTGTTGATATGTCCTAGAAGTATATCTACATTTCTGTGAAAGTAAACCAAAATGTCAGGTTTTGGAAATGACTGATTCAGTACAGAAAACATTTTTTGAAAAAGCCTGAACTCGTCTTCAGGTAAGTTTTTCCGAGCAAATAACAGTGTCTTTACAAATGCATAATCTGCTACTGTAAACTCCCTGAACAAATCTTGATTGAGCAGATTGCGTTGCATCTGTTTGTGTCTTTCGGTCATAAAAAACAACTCAACGGTAAATGCAAATCTGTCAGGTTCTTTATAGAACAAAGGAAGGAAAGGGTTGTCAGCAAATTCTTCCAAAATCAATCTGCAGTTGTATTCCTCTTTGATCATATTACAAAAAGTGGTCTTTCCAGCGCCAATGTTGCCTTCTATACAGATATAATTATATGGAAATTGAATAGTTATTACCCTTAATTTTTATTTGGCAAATGTATGATTATTTTATGTGATATAACTTTTATTCCTCGTAAATAATTACTTCGCCATCGTCTTTGCACTCATCGTAAATTTCTTCCACTGAAATTTTCATGACGGGATCAATAAAATCCCCAGCGATTTCCATCAGAGGAATTAGCACAAAATTTCTGTTATACAACTCTTTATGTGGGATAGTCAGTGTTTCGGTTTGCAAAATTAGATCATCACAATAAAGGATGTCAATATCGATACTTCTAGGTCCCCATCTTGTTTCCTTCACACCCCCTATGGAGGTTTCTATATCTTTAGTGAGTGTAAATACTTCTTCAGGCGATTTATCAGATACTGTACATAAGGCCATATTGAGAAAATCCTCCTGATCTTTTAGTCCCCAGGGTTCTGTTTCATAAAAAGATGATTTGGCTGTTATTTTTCCGATTCGGGTGTCAATGGCCTCTATGGCTTTTTCAATCATTTGTTTCTTTTCACCCCGATTAGAACCCAGATGCAGGTAATATTGATGCATAATTACTTTTAATTGTTTATATAAGTGCAAATATAAAAAAATAGCCCATATCAATATGATATGGGCATTTCTATAAAAATGTGGCTATAAAACTTTATTTGCCTTTGATGGCTTTTTCGTATCTGCTTAGCTGTTCTTTTACCACAGGGTATAAAAATAACAATCCTATCATATTGGGAAATACCATAGCGAGGATCATGGCGTCAGAAAAACCCCAGACAGAGTCCATTTTAGATGATGCTCCGATGATGATAAAAAGTATAAACTATACCTTATCTACCATCTCCATTTTTTACTTCTTCCGAAAAGGTACATCCAGGCTTGTTGGCCATAATATGACCAGGAAATCATAGTAGATACAGCAAACAAGAAAATGGCAATAGTCAGGACATAAGGGAACCATGATATTGTTTGTGCGAATGCCAGGGATGTCAGGGTAGCGCCTTCATACATTTGACCACCAATATTAACAGCTTTTGCGCCATATTCAAATGCTCCGTTGGCATTAAATAAAACGATCACAAGTGCTGTCATAGTACAGATGACGACTGTATCTATAAATGGTTCAAGAAGTGCAACCAAACCTTCTGAAGCAGAATATTTTGTGCGTACGGCAGAGTGTGCAATAGATGCTGATCCAGCACCGGCTTCATTGGAGAAAGCCGCTCTTCTGAATCCGATTACCAAAACGCCAATGAGTCCACCAAGGCCGGCCTGCGGATTGAATGCCTGACTAAATATTTGGCTTATTGCAGTCGGCACCGCAGTGATATTGCTGCCAATGACGATCAAACACGCCAATATGTAAATGACAGCCATTAGTGGAACAAGTTTTTCAGTGACTGTAGCAATCCGTTTTATACCTCCTATGATGGTAATTCCCACTAAAATAGCAATACCCACTCCGATTATAAATCCTGAAGAACCACCAGTCATTCCAAACATGGATGCAATCTGCGCAGCTGCTTGATTCGATTGAGCAGCATTACCTCCTCCAAAGGAACCTCCTATACAAAGTACAGCAAAAAAACCTGCCAGAAATTTTCCCAGGCCTGTGTGCCCTTTTTCTGCAAGCCCTTTGGAGAGATAATACATTGGGCCTCCGAATACTACTCCGTCTTTATTAATATCTCTATATTGAACGCCTAATGTACACTCTACAAATTTTAATGTCATGCCCAGCAAACCACTCACTATCATCCAGAATGTCGCTCCAGGACCTCCAAGACTGATTGCAATAGTTACACCTGCTATATTACCAAGTCCGACTGTTCCCGACACTGCAGTTGCTAGCGCCTGAAAATGACTAACTTCACCGTGATGATGTTCATCTTTAATAGTCTGAACAATATCTCCATCCACAGTAAAAACTGTTTCTTCAGGATGAACTATTGGGGCACCAGCCATTTCAATATCATCATATTTGCCCTGAACCACTTTTAAAGCCAGACCAAACTTTCTGATACTTGGAAAACCAAAATAGATTGAGAAAAACAAACCCCCTAAACTGAGTATGAGTACAATCAAGGGTATTGCTGTACCTCCAAGTGGTAAAGAATACAAAACTATATTTTCTATAGTATTTGCAAATGGTGTGAATGCTTTATCTATTCTTTCGTCTATTCCCATCTCCACTTCAGTAGTCGCGGATGTTAAAGTAGGAGTGGCTATAGTAGCCGTCTGTGCCAATGTATCAGCTTGAGCACTAAGAATGACAGTGAAAGAAAGTAAAAATGTGGTAATAATAAATTTGAAATGGTGCATAATACTCAAAATGTTTTGATTTTAAAGATATTGATGAATGTAGCTTCAAAAGTAGCTATTATTTTATTATTAACATAATATTTGCATTCATAGCGAACAAACAGTTGGCAAATTATAATACCGCATAATAGTATGACAATAGATATTTATATTGAAATACGCACAAAAATATTTGAGTAATGATATAATATAACGGATGTGGTGTATATACAAAATATTATTTTATTGCAAAAGACCGGAAAGTAATGACCTGAAAGACAATGAATGATAAACATTCACCTTATATCCATCAAAATTCTGTACTCTGCAGGCAAATAGTTGTTGATTCTGTTTCCAAGGTTCTTTAGCCAGCCTAGCCCGAGCCCATTAAAAGTGGCTATTTGCCATCCTTTTTCTCCACATTCGATGGAAGACAATTCTCTTTTAAGATATAGCAAAGCCTCCTGTTTTGTTAATGCACAGGTTTTTATATTTTTTGATATAATAAATGATAATGCGAGGCTATGATCAGGAATAAAAACATCTTTATTTAATACACCGACAGAGGTTCCGGCATAAATAGGTCTTAAATGTTGTTCCAAAAACTGCGCATCTGAAAAATGCTCTTCAGGAATCGCATGCACAGTACCTACTTTATCTGTAAATATTGCATCTTTATCCGAATCTATCCAAATATCCATGATTGGTCTCTTAGCTTTTTCCAGTAGAGTAAGGTTGGAATTTGATTTTTTTGAATAATGTGCTACATGACTTTTTGAATTTTTTTGAAGTACACCCGCAAAAAAACCTTCGCCAGTAACTTTGTGCGGAAAAAACTGATAAGCTTCAACGTCGCTTTTGTGTACAGATGAAATTTTCCATTCTGCATTAGTTTTTACTGATACACTTTTCATGTTGAGATGATCTATAGCCCATTCTATATTATGAACATTTTCATCCTCATTATATGTACAGGTAGAGTAAATCAAAAATCCTTCGGGTTTGAGTGCCGGATAAATATCTGATAATATTCTCTTTTGCCGTGCTGAGCAGTTTTTTACATTATCTTCTGACCATTCACAAATGGCATCCTTATCTTTTCTGAACATTCCCTCACCTGAGCATGGAGCATCTACGAGTATAATATCAAAAAACTCATTACATGGTTCGAAATCTTTTGCCTCATTGTTGGTTACAATCACATTCGAAAAGCCTTCTTTACTTAGATTATACTTAAGTGTATAGGCTCTGTTTCTGATGATTTCATTACTTACCAGAAGACCTTGCCCACTTAAAAATGTAGCTATCAATGAACTTTTGCCACCGGGAGCAGCACACAAGTCCAGTATTTTTAAGTTTTTCCTGTCTTCATTCGCACACAATTGATTTAAAATATGCCATATAAACATAGACGATGCTTCCTGTACATAATATGCTCCAGCATGGAAGGAAGGGTCTAAGGTAAATTTAGGCCGTTGGTCCAGATAGTAGCCATATGGACACCATGGCACTTTATTGGCAGGCGTTATTTCACTATATTTTAACGGGTTTACTCTTATAGATGTCGGGGCTTCGCTATCTAAAACTGAAATTAAGTTATGACTCTCATCAGGACCTATGGATGCATATAATCTGGAAATGAAGGCTTCAGGAAGCGGCATATTTTTCATCTTTTCTGTAAGAATCATACTCAATATATGACTAATTCCAATAACCAGAGTACAACCTATCGCATTTAGCCATAAATAACCTACCATATCCTGAAAAAAGATGATGATAACTATTGTCTCAGAAATGATGGCAGCATAAAATGCCGCGTTGGCTTTGATTTTCTTGAAATAGAATGCCAAGAGGAAGATACCCAAAATAGTACCATAAAATACAGATCCGATAATATTGACAAACTGTATTAAATTTTCGAAAAGTGTCCCAAAACAAGCAAATGAAATAGCGATCATGCCCCAAATCACGGTCAGCCATTTAGTGGTTTTTACGTAATGTCCATCGTTTTGTGAGGGATTGATACTTCTTCGATAAATGTCTACCGTAGTAGTGGTTGCCAGGGCACTGAGCTCTGAGGCAGTCGATGACATGGCTGCGCTGAAAATAACTGCCAACAACAGGCCAATCAGCCCTCGTGGTAAATGTGCCAGGATGAAGCTGATAAATACATAATCCTTATCGTTGGACTCTTCATTTGGCAAATGGGTTTTTACGAGCTCTTTTATTTTTGTACGTATTTCTTTTTCTTCTGAAAGTAAGCTGGTATACATTTGACTGTTGGCTTTTTTTAAAGGCCCATCTGGATTTGTTGAATTAAGCTTTGAAATCACCTCCGCCTTCATTCTGAATATCGAATCATTTTTTGACTCAAGGATATTTACTTCGTAGACTGCAGGAGTAGCTTTGAGCTTAGATAACGTGGCTTGATTGAAAAATACCGGTGTAACATGAAACTGATAGAATACAAATACCATCACACCCACCAACAAAATGAAGAATTGCATTGGGATTTTAAGTATGCCGTTAAATATAAGGCCCAATTGACTTTCTTTTATAGACTGCCCTGAGAGATATCTTTGAACCTGTGACTGGTCTGTGCCAAAATACGACAATGACAAAAATAACCCACCTGTGATTCCTGACCAGAAAGTATATCTGTTTTCCTTGTCAAATGAAAAATCAAGCAGTTCCAGTTTGCCTGCTTCCCCGGCAATATGCATCGCATTTACAAAATTAATGTCCTGAGGCAAGGATTCCATTATAACATAAAAAGCGAGAAACATTCCTGTCATGATGATAAACATCTGCTGTTTCTGGGTGACATTGACAGCTCTTGTACCTCCACCTACAGTATAAACAACTACAAGTGAGCCCAGTATAAAATTCAATAAGTTGAGGTTCCATCCCAGTATGGTAGATAGTATGATAGCAGGAGCGTAAATGGTGATTCCGGCTGCCAAGCCCCGTTGTATTAAAAATAACCCGGCTGTAAGAGATCTGGTCTTGAGATCGAAACGTTGTTCAAGAAACTCGTATGCTGTGTAAACTTTCAGCCTGTGGTAGATAGGTATAAAAGTAAAACATATGATAATCATGGCAAAAGGAAGCCCAAAGTAAAACTGCACGAAACCCATACCATCATGAAAGGCCTGACCTGGAGTAGACATAAAAGTGATAGCACTGGCTTGAGTGGCCATTACAGAGAGGCCAACAGTCCACCATTTGGCTTCATTTCCACCCAGCATATACGATTGCATATCACCTGAACTACGTGTCTTCCATGCCCCATAGATTACTATAAAAAGCAATGTGCCTATCAGAATAATCCAGTCTATATTGCTCATATTTTGGTTTTAATGTATGGTTTTAACCCCAATGCTGCATGATCAGATAAAAAATGACTACGTATAGTATGTTCAATAATATTACCAATGAATAGCTTTTATTCCACCTTGTTTGGTTTTCAGGGTTTGACTTCATTGCCAAGGGATATTAGGTTAGCAAAAAGTCTGTAAGCTCCTGAAACTCCCGCAGGTAACTGTCGGAAGAAGGAAAGTCCGGTATATATATAATGGCCATCTCCGTATTTTGCAACCAGTAAACTCCCATCCTGTGGTTTTTCTCCGGGGTCATTACAAGACAGGATCGGTAAAAACTGGGAATCCCATTCGCCGGCAAAATAAAGGCCCCGTTCTTGTACCCAACCTTCAAAATCAGCTGAAGAAATTTTATTTGGATAACTAAGCAATGAATGACCGGGGTTCAATATCCTAATTTCAGCGTCTTCCACTGTAACCCTGTTTCGTGAGATACTTATAGGGTAGGGGGCTAAATCTTTGGTTACCAATCCATTTGCTGTATTATACTGAACTATTACAGTGCCGCCTTGATGGACAAATTCAAAAATTGCCTGTTGTTTAAACTTCAGATTTTCTTCTGTGTTGTAAGCACGTACACCCAGAACCAAAGCATTATATTGGGATAATTTTTCCAATGAAATTTCATCAGCTTTTATCAAATCTACATTGCAACCAATTTGTTTAAGACTTGAAGGTATTTCATCTCCGGCTCCTGATAAATAAGCTACTCTGTTGACGTTTGTCTTTATGTTGAGTCGAACAAGCTTTGTTTCAGATGGGATCAGGACGGTCTGAAATGGTATATGGTCATAATTGATGTCAATTAGCTCTGATGTGTATGTTTGGTTGCCGGATGACACAACAGGATTTACAGTAATTTCTTCAGCTTTAGCAGAAGGTTTGATAGTAAATGTAAAGTCCTTGCTTTCACCTTTTTGAATAATATTGAAATCCTGAAAAGCAGGTGTGAGTGACCATCCCTCAGGTAACGGAATAGTCAGACTTCCCTTTTGATTCTTATTCCAGGCATGCAAAGTTACTTTGATATCCTTGGGTTCCTCAGACGAAAAAATATAAACGGGTTCTTTTAGTTTAACTGTAATGGGTGGCACAATTTCAAGTGGACGGTATGTTTCACCATTTTCAGGACTGTTAAATTTATAGACAATGTCTTTTTCGAAAGATAAATTAACACCTTCTACTCTAAATTCAAAAATAGCCTTTAGTTCCCTTGGAGTCTCGGGTTTACCTATCAAAATGGGGTCTTCGACGTGATATAATCCCTTGCTTCCTTTCTGTGTCAACCAGTATGGTGCTGTTAGATGTGAAATGTCAGGTATCTGTACTGATTTGATCCATTTAAAAGGTTCGTTACTGATAAGTTTTACATTCAAACTTGTGTCGAATGTTACTCCTACACCTGATATATTTTGGATATCAATATTGGAATTTAATCTGTGAATAACCTCAATTTCCAATGAAACTGATTCTCCGGGTGTGATTTTATGGACATTGGTTTTTGCTTCCATGTACAATCCTGCGCATGCAGCGATCAGTTCTTTCACTTCATCAGTTTTGATTTGTTTCCAGTAAGGGTCATCTGTTTTTTGGATTTCGGTATAGATCTGCACCAAAGCAGGTACCGAAGTGGATGGATTTTTAAAATCAAATTTGGAAATCAATTTATCTACCATTTTTTTTATGATCTGCCCATCCTTCACTCTTGTCCAGGTGGTATTGATACCTTCAAAAACATCTGATTTTCCCGGAGGCATATCACCTTTCAACAATTCAAGGTATTCCATCTGCATGCCTCTGGTGCCGGTAGAACCGAAACCCTGACATTTGTGTTTGCTCCTGGATTCTGCCGCCATCTCCGTATTAGATTTACCCAATAAAGGATAATATACTCCGACATCCATACTCATCAATGCAGATTTGTCCGCTTTTTTGAATTTTTCTTCACTTCCATAAAACCACCAACTTGTATTGAAAAACAATCTTCGAGGAGACCACGGTTTAAAGTATTGAAGTTGCTCAGGGTGTACTTTGGCATCGCCGGCTTTTTCGAAAAGCTCGTAAGAAAGTTGAGCAGAAGCTGTATGATGGCCATGAGTTTCTCCAGAGGTACGATGATCAAATCTATTGATGATAACATCGGGCCTGGTTTTTCGTATTGCCCAAATCACATCAGCCTTTACTTTTTCTGTATCCCAAATTTTGATTGTTTCTTCAGCATTTTTTGAATAGCCAAAATCGTTGGCTCTGGTAAACATTTGTTTTCCGTTATCTACAGATCTTGCCATCAGCAATTCTTGGGTTCTCATTACACCTAGCAGTTCACTGATTTCCGGACCTATCAGGTTTTGGCCACCATCTCCCCGGGTTAGTGAAAGATAGGTGGTTGTGGCTTTTTTATCATTGGCCAAAAAGGAGATAAGTCTTGTATTTTCATCATCGGGATGAGCAGCAATGTACAAGGCTGAACCTAGAAAGGCCAACTTCTCCATCTTTTGAAATATTTCGCCTGATGTGTGTTTTTTTGGCGCTTGAGCTTTAACTGGCTTAGCTACCAACAAAAGGAAAGCCAATACAAGGGTTTTAGGTAAAATTTGCTTGATAAAAACTACGTATGTATAATGCATCACTTGAAAATTGTCTTGGTTTATTTAAAAAATTGGCACTAAATTTTGATTATTTGACTATATAAGCGACCTTTGCGGCGCAACATCAAATTCCGATATGTTAATCATCACGTTAACTATTATCGTATTTGCAATATTGGCGTTAGGTTTTTTTTTCCAGTCCAATATTGCTAAAAGATAATTTATTAATTTTAAATCGCCTTTACTTCAGGCATTTTACAATCATCTTCAGGTTTTTTACCGCAGACTGAACACTCTCCCAATTGGTTTTTCAACATGGGGTTATTGCTAGCGCATGAACCTCTGAATTCATTACCTGTCATAATGTGCCGGAGATTGATTAATAGAAATGAAACTCCAAATATGCAAAATATCACTACCAAAATATACAAAAACTCCTTCATTTTATTTTTATTTAATCTACTTAACAAAGGTAATTTTATTATTGTTCTGACCATCTTAATAATTGCATTTTTTAAAATTTTCTGAATAAAGAAATATTTCCATTCCTTTTGCACAGCAGTAGGCTCCAGAAAAATCCAATGAATTTTTAGTTATTCCCCCACTAAGGGCTACCTTTGTTGTTTATTCATTTTTAAACACTTTTATGAGCAACAAACAGGAAAAACTGGAAGCTTTCGGCAGGTTGCTGGATATCATGGATGATTTGAGGGCTAAATGCCCTTGGGATATGAAACAAACCATAGAAAGTCTGCGCATTCTAACCATAGAAGAGACATATGAGCTTTCAGATGCTATCATGGATAAAAACTACCTGGACATCAAGGAAGAACTTGGAGATATATTACTTCACATGGTCTTTTATGCCAAAATTGGTGAGGAGCAGGCTTATTTCCATATTGGTGATGCTTTGAATGGAGTATGCGAAAAACTGATAAAGAGACATCCACATATCTACGGTGATGTGATAGCTGACGACGAAGACCAGGTTAAAAGAAATTGGGAACAAATTAAATTGTCGGAAGGTAAAAAATCAGTACTTTCCGGTGTACCTACCAGTTTGCCTGCTATGGTGAAAGCCTACAGAATGCAGGAAAAAACTGCACAGGTCGGATTTGAATGGAAAGATAAAGCGGATGTTTGGAAAAAAGTGGAAGAAGAAATCAACGAGTTTAAGGAAGTGGCAGATTTATCTGATCAGGATAAGAAAGAGGATGAATTTGGTGATATTTTATTTTCACTCATAAATTACGCCAGATATGCAGGGATAAATCCCGAAACAGCCTTGGAAAAAGTTAACAGGAAGTTTAAGTCCAGATTTGAATATAGTGAGGAGCATGCCGACCAACCACTTAACGAAATGACGCTTGAACAAATGGATGAATTGTGGAATGAAGCAAAATTATCGGCGCATTAGTAACCTTTGGCATCGTCATCCCCTCTGCGATCTGCAGCTCCATGTAATTTACCCTTTTCATTGACTACTATGGCTTCGACCCTGCCTATTGCATCTCTATCTTTAAATTGATGTCCAATACTTTCGAGTATTTTGCGGTCAGAAGGAATAATAGCATCCTTTTCTGTCATGATGATATCAGGTAACCATTGGTGGTGAAATCTGGGTGACTGGACAGCTTTTTCTGCATCCATACCAAAGTCTATTACATTGACGATAGTTTGGAAGACTGATGTGATTATAGTGGATCCACCAGGTGTGCCGACCACCATTTTCAACTTACCATTTTTTTCGATTATTGTAGGAGTCATAGACGACAACATTCTTTTATTGGGCACTATTTTATTGGCTTCAGCGCCTACCAGACCATACATGTTAGGCTGTCCGGGTTTTACAGAAAAGTCATCCATCTCATTGTTGAGTAAAAATCCGGCACCCCGAACCACCGTAAATGCACCATAGCTTCCATTCAGAGTGGTAGTAACGGCAACGGCATTTCCTTCTTTATCTACAATACTAAAATGGGTCGTTTCCTGACTTTCAATATCTCCAAATTTTATCGAATCACTTTTGCTTGCTTGCCGAGGGTTGAAGTCTTTCATTCTCATAGACAGATATGTACTATCCAGCAATGTTCTTTGCGGTACAGGATAAAAATCAGCATCGCCCAAATGTTGTGCCCGGTCAGCAAATACGCGCCTCTCAGCCTCTGCCATCAAATGGACTGATGCCGGACTCTGAAACTTCAAGTCCTGCATATCATACGGTTCGATCATTTTAAGTAATTGTGCAAGGGCTATACCACCACTGGATGGTGGAGGCATAGATATCACTTTGTAACCTCTGTATGTAGTAGAAACCGGCTCCCTCCAAACAGATTGATAATTTTGCAGGTCAGTATGACTTATAAGTCCTTTTCCTTCGTTCATTTCCCTGACGATAAATTCTGCCACCGGACCCGCATAAAACCCTGCACGCCCCTTGTCTCTGATTTCTTTTAGGGTAAAAGCCAGGTCCTTTTGGACAAGTAAGTCACCCTCAGTCCATTTGATTTTGTGAAATGCCGTAGGTGCAAGATTGTATTTTACAAAAGCAGATTGTTCCTCATTCAGATTTTCGGCTTCGCCCGCTGTAATCCGGTAACCCTGCTCTGCCAGGTCTATAGAAGGTTGTATCAGCTTTTTCCAGTCTTTTAGTTTGCTGTATTTTTCAAATGCTTTAACCATCCCATCAACAGATCCCGGAACGCCTGCTGCAAGATGTCCGTATTGGCTTTTTTCGTCTATAGAATTACCCAGACTATCCAAGTACATATCCCTAGTTGCTGCAGCAGATGCTTTTTCTCTGAAATCCAGTGTATTTGCACTGCCATCGTGCTGACGAATAACCATAAATCCTCCTCCACCGATATTTCCTGCACCAGGATAACACACAGCCAAAGCAAATTGGACGGCTATTGCAGCATCTACAGCATTGCCACCCTGTCTCAGGATTTCCAGGCCGATAGAAGTAGCCAGAGGGTGAGCACTCACAACCATTGCACTGTCACTTATAACAGATTTTGTAATAGTATATAAATTAGTTTTCTCATGTGAAAGCTTGCAGGAAGCAAGTATAAATATAACTAATAAAGCTAATATGTTTGATGATCTCGGAAAAAGTTGTTATTTTGCATTTGATTTAAATTGTGCCTTAAAGTTATAATAAATTGTAATAACAGGCGTTATTTAGTTGTTTTATTGATATATTCTTAAATTCAAATATGAAAAATTTCGGTTTAATTATAGTTTTTGTTCAGGTTTTTAGTTTTTCCACTCAAGCACAAAAGTTTGTAAATGAATTTTTAAACATAGGTGTAGGTGCAAGAGCACATGGTATGTTTGGCTCTGTAGTCGCATCTGCCAATGATGGGACAGCGGCATACTGGAACACTGCAGGCTTGACAGATATCACATCTCCACTCCAAATCAATGCCATGCACGCAAAATGGTTTGGTGGGATTGCTAATTATGACTATGTTTCAATAGCTAAAAAACTAAATTCTGATTATAAATCAGTGGCATCATTTTCATTTATCAGACTGGGAGTCGACAATATCCCCAACACACTCAATCTGATTGGACCTGATGGTACTGTAGATATCAATAAAGTAACTAATTTTTCAGCATCTGATTATGCAGGTCTATTTTCATACGCAAGAACGATAGGTAATGATGAAAGATTGTCAGTAGGAGGCAACATAAAAGTAATACACAGATCTATCGGTTCATTTGGAAAAGCATGGGGGTTTGGAGCAGACCTTGGTGTTAAATATAAAGGAGATAATTTTAGCCTGGGAGCCACCGCAAGGGACATCACCACCACATTCAATGCCTGGTCTTTCAATCTGACTGATGAAGAAAAAAGAGTGTTTCAGAGCACAGGTAACGACATTCCGGTCAGCAGTAGTGAAATCACCCTGCCAAGGCTGATACTAGGAGGAGCCTATTTTGGCAATAGAGGAAACTTCTCCTATCTTGCAGAAGTTGACTTTAATCTTTCTACAAATGGCACTCAATCAGGTATTTTATCAGGTAATAACCTGAATCTTGACCCTAGTCTGGGAGTAGAATTGGGATATATGCAAAAAGTTTATTTACGGATGGGATTGGGAAATATGCAGACAGTAATCAATCAAACCAATACATCGCAAAGAGACTTTGAAATTCAACCCAATGTAGGTTTAGGTCTTAAGCTCGGAAGGCTGAAAGTGGATTATGCTCTTGCAAACATTGGAAGTGTAAGCGGCGTGCTTGTTTCCCACATATTTTCATTGGGCCTGGACTTTGTACCAAGGAAGTAATTAGAGTTCCTCCAAGGCGGCATTCAAATCTTCTTTAAGATAATCAGCTGATTCAAGACCAATATATAATCTAACGATCGTCCAGTGAATAGGAGAGTCAGGTAATCCTGGTATGTCGTGAAATGCAATACTCGGGATCATCAGTGATTCATATCCTCCCCAGGAAACTGCCATTAGAAAACGCTTGATTTTACTTACAAAACGCATGACGGCATCCTTGCTTTCAGTACGGAGCTGAAAAGTCAGAAGTCCGCCACAACCACGCATTTGCCGGCTTGCCAGCTCGAACTGGTCAAATGAAGGATGTAATGGGAAATATACCTTGACAACTTTCGGATGATGATAAAGATATTCGGCTAGAACAGCGGCAGTTTCGTCGCTTTGTCTGACCCTTAATGGCAAAGTCCGCAGACCTCTCAATATCATAGCAGCATCATGTGGCGAAATGGTAAGCCCCAGCGTCATTAATTCAGATTCAAAAATCTTTTTAATCATAGATTTAGAAGCACATACCACTCCGGCTACTACATCACTATGACCGTTAATGTATTTGGTAGCAGAATGTACAATGATGTCAATGCCAAAATCAGCAGGATTCTGAAATATCGGAGACGCATGGCTGTTGTCTATGACTGTCACGATACCGTGTTCTTTTGCCAGTCGGCTGCAAGCAGCCAAATCCTGGATTTCGAAAGTAAGTGAATTAGGGCTTTCCAAATACAATAGGGTAGTATTAGCTTGTATTGCTTTGTTTATTTCACCGATATCTCTGCCGTCTACAAAAGTAAATGATACTCCAAAACGAGGAAGTAATTTTGATATAAGTTTGTACGTCCAGCTATATGGTTTCTGAACGCAGATGATATGATCTCCTGCCTTGACATTAGCTATGACTGAAGCGGATACTGCAGATGCCCCACTGCCTACAACCAGTGCATCTTCGGTATGCTCCAAGGCCGCTATCTTTTTTCGAAGAATTTCTACAGTAGGATTATTGCCCCTTGTGTAGATATGATTTTCCAGTTCATTGGCAAATGCCTGACGCATTTCATCAACAGTATTGAATACAAAATTACTGGATTGTATGACAGGTGGTGCGACTGCATTAAAGTACGAATCCCGATTTTCGCCTTAGTGCGTCAGTATCTCATTGATGTCCATCTTTTATATTTTATTGTATTAGATGCTCAAAGTTAATTAATTGGGTAATTTTACAGCTATTTTAAAAATATAATCCATCTTACGATGATAAAGTCTGTAAGCAGCCCCACAAATCCCCTGATAAAAAATATCGTTCTTTTGTCTGAAAAAGCCAGAGCAAGAAAAGAGTCCGGCACTTTTGTCATTGAAGGACAAAGAGAGATTGGTCTGGCATTGAAAGCTGGCTATGTACCTGTTACATTTGTTTTTAATCCCACTATTGTAAGTTACAATCAATTACTGGAGCAATTCGGAAATATACTATTCGAAACGGAAATAGTAGAAGTCACCAATCTGGTATACAATAAGATAGCATACAGAGAAGGAACTGAAGGGGTCATGACCATTTTTAAAATGCAAAACAGAACACTTGATCAATTAAAATGGAAAACAGAAAATCCATTGATTTTAGTAGCTGAGGCACCTGAAAAACCTGGAAATATTGGCGCTCTGCTCAGAACAGCTGATGCCGCAGGTGTTGAGGCATTTATCATAGCCAATCCGAATACCGATTTATACAATCCCAATATCATCAGATCTAGTGTCGGTGGACTGTTTTCAAATCAGGTAGCATCAGGAACAACTGAGGAGATCATTTCTTACCTAAAAAAGCGAAAAGTAACCATCTTTTGTGCTACTCTGGATGAAAATTCTGAATCATGCTACAAGCAAGATTTTACAGGACCAACAGCTATCGTAGTAGGAACCGAATCAATAGGTCTTAGCAAAGAATGGATTGTGGCTGCCGATAAAAATATTATTATTCCCATGAATGGACAACTTGACTCTGTCAATGTGTCGGTAAGTGCCGCTATTCTGTTGTTTGAAGCATTCAGACAAAGAATAAAAAACTGATTTATTCATTATAGCCGGATTCCATGGTCTTTTTGTCTATCAATGAGTTATAGAATACTGCATTATTGAATATTTTTTGACCTGCAAGCCAATAACCCCTGAAAAGCGGGTCATCCTGAAAACAAATGATTTTACCATTACCCGAGCTGTGTACTGTAATGGCCGGAGCTCCTCTAATTATACTTTCAGCTCCTCTTGGCAGATAACCGGAAATCAAGAAATCCTGAGCATATTTAGATGGACTTGCATATTTATTACCAGGAACATCAAAAAATTTATTTCCTGTTTTGATAACTGCAACCCTGGAGTCTTCAAATCCATAAAACAAAGGGTGACTAAGGTCTACCTGGGTATTAAATATGCTACCTGCAATTATTCTTGCTTCTGCTTCGCGCTCTACGTTTTCGTACACGCCTGAAACTGGGCCGGAAAAGGCGTCTTTCCTTTGGTTTAGGGTCACTATTTTTTTGTCAATAAGCCAGGAACAGGCTGAACCAATCCCAATAATAGTGTTACCTTGCTGACACCATTCCTTTAGTTTGTTGACTTCTGTTTCCCCCCACAAGCTGTAATTACCTTCAGGCAAGATGATAGTGTTGTATCTTTTTAAAGAAGTGGTTCTAAATCGTTGATTTTCCAGCATGGTCATAGGTACGGCCAGATTTATGTCAGAATGATGCCATATTTCGCCGGATGATTGGGCACTGATACCTGGACCCACAATGTATGCCACTTCAGGTTTTGTGACAGGCAGAACAAGAGGATGACCTAAAGTATACATGGAAGTTCCATTGCCTGTTGCCGCGGCATGTATATTTATTTTATAATCTGCGGTAAGTGTAGCCATAGTAGTGGCGATATCGGCAGAGTTTAAAGACTGATTTTGGCATGTGACAACTGCTGTACCTTTTGGAAAAATCCTTGGTTGACCACTTATAACATAACTTAAATCGGTTTGAGCTATCCTTACCGTGATTCTTTTTGATTGTAAATAGTAAATTGCTCTGTGTAAGTTGTACTGTGTAGGGGGTAATAGATAAGCATAAATATTTTCATTCTCTCCAGAAACTGATGTCTCAAATTCAGGAGTATGTAAAATTTTTGCTGATGAATTGACATTATAAGATAACAAAGGTTCTACAGTCAGTCCGTAAGCATAGCTTAAAGTCCAGCCGGAGACATCATAAAATGAACTATCCTGAAAAGTTTTTACAGTCTCAAAAATAGTCTTGGCCAAGATTGGATTTTTTTGATGTAATGGCACGATGTAGCTTTTGCCTTTTGAGAATTTCTTTTGATTCATTTGGATGTCCGTCTCACTTTAGTACACTTCTATGTGGTGTTGCAAAAGCAGATCAATAAATTTGTGCATTTTCAGGTCGTCATTATCCGTAAAAATATATGCTTTGACAGACTCACGGTCTATCTTACTCAACACATTTTTCTGAAACTCACTTTTATATTTTAGCAATCCTGATTTGAGAGAAACGGTAGCCTTTTGTGTAGACAAAGACGTAACTACTTGATTTTTAATGGTAAAAGGGAAACTGAGGGGGCCATTGATACTTTCCTGTAGATGACCTCTAGAACTTGCCTGCTCAAATAAAATACCTATAGCACCGATGGCATCAGGGTAGGTAGACCCTTTTCCATAGTAGAAGTCATCAAAGTTGTATTTAGTATAGTACAAAGAACCTATAGAGTCAAGTGCTTTGGCATGGAACTTACCAATCTCTTCTGTCATTTTAAAGTTTTCAACCGGAGTATTGGGATTATTACCTGTGGGTATTCCCGGCTGGAAGAAAAATGTACTATTGGTGCCCATTTCATGGTGATCGGTAAGTACATCTGGATGCCACTCATGCATGAGTTTGACCCTACCCCGGCTTTCAGGCTGGGTGAGCAATAGCCAATCTCTGTTCATATCAAACCAATAATGATTAAACCTGCCCCCTGGCCAAACTTCTGAAAACTCCCTGCTGACTGGGTCTGAAACAAGATGTACACTTTTATGGCTATTTACCCAGGTTGAAAAACGTTGGACTCCATCCGGATTGAGACATGGATCCATCAAAATGACCATATTGTCCAATACTTCATTGACCTCTTTACTTTGACCTGCTGCAAGATAATAGGCCACCAGTAGGGCAGCGTTATTTCCGGAAGGTTCGTTGCCATGTATGGTATATCCCTGCCAACCCACTGCAGGCATTTTATCTTTGGGTGACTCTCCGGAAAATAGAAGATCTTCATGTTGTTTTTTGATTTTTTCTTTATTTTTTAAATGCTCAGGACTGCTGATGATGGCTAAAAGCAATGGTCTGTTTTCATGTGTTTTACCATATTCCACCAGTTCCACTCTGTCAGAAGCCGCATCTAACACTTTAAAATAACCTGCAAGCTGATCATGAGTGACATGCCATTGGCCGATTTGAAACCCTAAATACTGCTCAGGGGTTGGGATTTGGGTATTGTATTTTATATCCGGCAAATAATATTGGAGAGGGAGCTTATCGGATTGAGCGTATAAGGCTAAAATGGATATTTTGAAAATGATAATAAGAAAGAGGTGCTTCATATGGATATTTATTAGCGGGTCAAATCATTCAGACGAACAAAAATTTCGGAGGCAATATTAAATAGATATATGAGTTATTCCAAATTTTTGATACCGGCTTGTTAAAACATTGTCAGAATATATTCAAATCAAGGTCAAATTTAGTAGCTTTGCCAAATATACAAAATGTTTATGGCCGGTGTGTTGTTTTATTTTATTATAGGAATATTTATTTCACTTCTATTCTTGAATATATATTTTAGAGTAAAAGTGTTTAAAGTCTACAAGACTTTGGTACAAAACAGAATAGAGTTTAATTCATCGCATATTTTCAACAGTAAAAAAATGGAGCAAGAGGTTCTTTCCAAACACCCGGCTTTACGTAAGGATATTTTGGATTTTACTGGTCATATGAAAAAATCTCTTAGTATTGCTTTGGCACTGATTGTTTTGATTACCATAATGGGAATTATTTTAAAAAATATTTAATCAGCATATATTGAAAATAGGATTGGCGGGAGTAGGACATTTAGGCAAAATACATCTAAAATGTCTTATAAATACAAAATTTGACATAGCGGGATTTTATGACCCGGACTCTGACAACTGTAAAATCATAGAAGAAACCTATCATATCAAAGCGTTTTCAAGCTTAAGTGAAATGATAGAAGCGGTTGATTGTATAGATATAGTAAGTCCTACGACTCATCACTACGAAATTGCCAAGGAAGCCATTTCTAAAGGAAAACATGTTTTTATTGAAAAGCCACTTACAGAAACCATATCACAAGCCGAAGAACTCGTGATGCTGGCAGCTATCAATAAAGTAAAAGTGCAGGTGGGCCATGTAGAAAGATACAATCCGGCGATCAGAGCTTTAAAAACATCCCTTTTAAACCTCGTTTTGTAGAAGGGCACAGACTGGCTGTGTTCAATCCCAGAGGAACCGATGTCTCCGTTGTGCTGGATCTGATGATTCATGATTTGGATATCGTTTTGAGCATGATCAAAGAAGATGTAATAGATGTTAGGGCCAACGGGGTATGTATAGTGAGTAAAACACCTGATATCTGTAATGCCCGAATTGAGTTTGAGGGAGGAGCTGTTGCTAACCTTACTGCCAGCCGTATCAGTATGAAAATATGCGCAAAATCAGGATATTTCAGGATGATGCTTATATCAGCTTAGACTTACTGGACAAGGAGGCACAGGTGATCAAAATAGAAGATGATATCCCAGGCGACAATTTTTCTGGAATGACCATGAATACAAATGAAGGTTTGAAACGTATTATTATAGAATCACCCGACATAATGAAGAATAACGCCATTGAGGACGAATTGAATGACTTTTATGAGGCTGTAGTAAATGATGCGCCTGTGACGGTAACCATCGAAGATGGATTTAGGGCACTGAAATTAGCGGGTATTATTCAGGATAAAATCAAACCAATATGAAAAATACATTATTGCTTTGCGCTTTAGTTCTGGTTGTCATTAATTTTGTTTCCTGCTCATTGACAGATAATGAAAAGCCTGTGCCTTACTTTTTGGATTTAAAAAACCCGGTCGTTAAAGCGCCGGGTAGCTCAAATAACGATACTCATAAGATTACTGAGGTATGGGTTTTTTCTAATGGTCAAATCCAGGGAGTATTTCCACTTCCTGCTATTGTACCTTTGTTTTTTGATGGTTCAAATGCCGAGATTACATTGCTGGCCGGTATCAGAAATAACGGTATGAATGATACCCCCGTATTTTATCCTTTTTATAAGTCCATAGTAAAGGTCATCCAACCTGTAGCAAATGAAACAATAAGTATTCCACTGAACTTTGAATATGTTGCTAACGCCAAAATTCCTGTCAATGAAAATTTTGAAACTGTACATTGTTTTAACTTTGTAGTAGATAACAATCCTGATACAAATATGAAGATAAGCAGTGAGACTGCAAGTCTTGGGGCAAAGTCAGGCTTGGTAAGTTTGTCGAGTTCTTTGAGGACGATGGAAATTGGATGTTCAAGGATTGTGGATAAAGGTGAAAATTCCCGGGGTCAAAGTTACATAGAGTTGGATTATAAAGGTGAAGGTGAAATCGCAATAGGCATAGCAAAAACAAGAGGAAATGTTTTTACTGTTGATTATGTTTTATTTGTGCCTGGTAAACAAGAATGGAATAAAATATATGTAGACGTTACTGATAAATTATCTGTGGACGATTATAGTGAATATAGATTAGTATTGGGATTTACCCGAACCGGTTTCAGCCTCGAGTCCAATATTTATGTTGACAATATAAAACATCTTCATTTCTGACACAAATGAAAGAACAAAGAAAATTAGAGTTATTGATATATAGAACCGGTGATTTCATCGCTGCGTTTTTGTCATGGCTTTTGTTTTTCATTTACAGAAAAAAAATAGAAAGTCCTGAAATTGACTTTAGTTCCAGCCTCCAAGACGGAAGACTATGGCAGGGGCTGATTCTGATTCCGCTCATATGGGTGATCATATATTCTATTTTTGATAAGTATAGAGATATTTACAGGTATTCCCGACTTGAAACCATCAGAAGTACCTTTTTTACCACGTTCCTAGGTGTGCTTCTTTTATTTTTTACCGTATTAATGGATGATGAAGCTCTGAAATATACTTCCTATTTGTCCATGTTTTTGAGGTTGTTCATTCTTCATTTTACCATTACTTCTATATTTAGAATGGTTATTCTTACCATAGCCAGCCGTAGACTAAAAACAGGTAAAGTCAGCTATAATACAATCATCATTGGTGGAGATAAAAATGCAGTAGATTTATATGAGGAAATAGTAAGCAGGCCATACAGTTTGGGGCATAATTTTAGAGGATTTATTGACAGTAATGGAAAAAGTAAAAACCATCTGGAAAAACATTTACCCAAACTAGGCAAAATCGCTGATTTGCAGGACGTAATGATTCAATATAAGATAGAGGAGGTAATCATTGCTGTCGAAACATCTGAACATGGAAAGCTGAAAAGTATACTGGATGAGTTGTTTGATTTTTCTGATCAAATCCTTATTAAAGTTATTCCTGATACATATGATATCATGTTGGGCACCGTAAAAATGAACCATATTTATGGAGCAGTGCTAATAGAAATAGAACAGGAGTTAATGCCAAACTGGCAGAAAGTCATCAAGAGAATAATGGATTATACCATAAGCATTATAGCTATACTCATACTATCGCCAGTCATTATTTTTAGTATTATCAGAGTCAAGCTTTCTTCCGGCGGCCCCATTTTTTATTTGCAGGAGAGGATAGGTTTGAATGGCAAACCATTTAACATCATCAAGTTCAGATCCATGCATGTTGGTGCTGAAATAAACGGACCGCAGCTATCCAGTGATCATGACGACAGAGTGACTGCTTGGGGCAAGGTAATGAGAAAATGGAGGATTGATGAGATTCCACAATTTTTTAATGTCATCAAAGGTGATATGTCCATAGTGGGGCCCAGACCTGAGAGGAAGTATTATATAGACCTGATTTCTAAAGAAGCTCCCCACTACAAACACCTTCTAAAAGTCAGGCCAGGGATAACTTCATGGGGTCAGGTGAAGTTTTGCTTTACTTCTACGGTAGAATACATGCTGCGAAGACTAAACTTTGGTATTTTATACATGGAAAACGTTTCCTTATAATTGGATATCAGAATTCTTTTTTATACAATTCTGGTTCTCATCCAGGGTAAAGGGAAATAGGTCTAAAGTTTTAACATTAATTTATGGCAATCGGGGTTACTTAGTGCCGCTGCTATTCGTCTAAAAAATGTTTTAGATGCTTTTTACTAACAACCAATTTTATTATAATTAACAAAAAACAGCTTATTATCATGAAATCCAAATCCATCTTTTTGCTTGCTTTAGTATTTTTCTTCTCATCCTGTAGTACCCTTAGCAAATTGAATATCAAACCATCGGCTCTTGAAACAGTGATGGCATTGCAGCAGATATTAAACAGCAGTACTTTTAAAGCGATAAAAAAACTTCACAAATTGAATAGCGATGATCCTTCCAAAGCACTTCCAGCTGAAATTCAGCCGGTGTTGGCAGGTCTTAAAAATCTGGGATATGGTGCCGAAATAGAAAAAATCACAAAACAAGTCGGTGATGTTTCCGGTATTGTTTTATTGGAAAGTGAAGACATAATCAAACAATCCATCAAAGAAGTGGACTTCGGAGATGCAGTATCTATTGTGACAGGTGGAAAAGATGCAGCAACGCAGGTGCTTAAAAACAATATGAAAGTTGTAGTCAGGAAAAAATACGCTGAAAAATTAAGCGGAGAGCTCAATAAAACAGAAGTCAATAAATACTGGCCTATTGCTGCTAATGCATATAACTTGTTTTCAAAAAACAAAGTGGATGCCTCTATGAGCAATTTCCTGGCCGACAGAGCAGTAGACGGCGTATTTCTGGCAATAGGTCATGAGGAACAAGAAATAAGAAAAGACTACAAAAGCCTGGGAAATGCAGTAGTTAACAAAGTTTTTGATTACTATTCAAAAAACCAGAAAACAGGCACCAAAGTAGGATTTTAAAATTCCAAAGTGTCAGGAAATAAAAAAAAGAGCTGAAATATTTCAGCTCTTTTTTTATACTAAATCGGAATAGTTAAATTAAAACATTATGAACTTAGAACGAGCGCCGCACTGAGCTTTTCCGAAGTATCCTATACCCCAGTTTAGTTCAAAAACCACACCCGCAAACGCGACATTGGATGGCTTATAACCACCTGCGTAAACAGGCTGGCTTCTAAGAGGTGCCTGAGCAGTTTTACCTTCTGCCGAAACAAAATCAGTAAATGCATATTCAAACCTTAGACCAAGTATGCCACTGAACCTTCCGTCATTACCCATGATGTTTGCACCAAATCCCATCACACCTGCTATGTTATTTTTGTTATAACTTGTAGTTCTGTCTACTACTGAGCCTTCGATATTATCTTCGACTTTATTGATTAAAGATATTTTTGGACCAATTTCAAAATAACCTAAATTTTTTGAATTTCTGAAAAGTGCATAGATATCCAAAGCAGACCAATTGACTGTAGGAACTGTAGTAGACCCTGTTTTTTCAAATTCTTGTTTGGCGGTGCTCTTCATAATATCAATAGCCAAACCACTATATCCAAAATTAATACCCAATTTACCTCCATAAGAATATCCTGTGGAAATATTATAATCAAAAGCGTCAGAATCAGCTATTGCCTTATTGTACAAACCTGCAGCACCATACTGTGCTTTCAGGCCCACATCAAACCACACAATTTGCTTCTGCCCGAACAACTGTAAACCGGAAAAAAGTATGGCTAAAAATAAAATTTGTTTCATTTGTAAATATTTATGTGTAATTAAAAAATGTTGACAAGGCAAAGTTATCATTTTTTTGAATATGTCAAATCTGTAACGAGACGAAATAAGTTTAAATCATATATTTAACGAAAACTGCGGTTGACTAAAAATACACCTAATATGGTCACAAGGCACCCTGAAAAAATGGTCAGATTGACCGACTCATCCAAGACCAACCATCCGGTAAGTAGTGCTACTACAGGGTTTATATAGGCATAAATAGCCGTTTGTTCAGTCGGAAGGTGCTGTAGGGCATACAAATAACAAATAAAACCCACCAAAGACCCAAAAATAACTAAGTAGAAAATAGCAAACCAGGAGGTTTGAGGAATAGCGTCCAATGGTAGGTGATTAGGATCAAAAGCCGATACTATGGTTAAAATAAGTCCTGATAAGAGCATTTGAAAACCTAAGCCAAAATAAGGATTAAATACCTTAGCATATTTTTTAGTATAGATGGTTCCGAAAGCCCATGACCAGGTGGCTATCAAAGACAAAAATATTCCAAATCTAAATCGGGGGTCTATCAGATCAGCCAAATGATTATAAAAAATAATACATATCCCTGCAAAACCAATAACCATACCCCAAACAGCCATCTTAGTAGGCTTCGTGTGGTCTACCAACATGCTGATTAATACAATCCACAAAGGAAAAATTGCACCTATAATGGAGCCTAGACCGGCAGAAATATATTTTATGCCCCATGTACTAAGACCATTGCTCAAAACAAAGTTTAATAATGATAAAACTATCAGCGGCATCAAATCTGACCTCGAGGGTAACGGATATTTCTTCAGTATAAAATATAATAAATACAAACTACCTGCTAACAATTGCCTGATGCCTGCAAGTTGTAATGCAGGCATTAACATAATTCCCTTTTTAGATACTACCCAAGTTGTTCCCCATACGACACTCACTACTACCAGCGCTGCAAAAGCCAAAAATCCTGATCCCCGTTCCTTAAATTTATGTAGTTTATTGGGTGTCCACATCAGAAGCCCATTCAAAGCATCTGAAATGATCCATTCTTTTAACTTTTTTAACTTACCCAACTAATTTTTTACCTGCAAAGCTAATAATCACAATCATAAATATCTTGTTTTAGTTAAAAACTTGTGCCTGTGATAAATTAAAATTATATTTGAATTTTTAAAATATGGATATTTCAGAAAATATATTAACTGTATTGGACTTGTGCGTTAAGCACCTTACCCGCGAAGGAGAAGAGTTATTACTTGATCATATTAATTTAAGTATAAAAAAAGGAACTGTATTAGGTATCACGGGGCAGTCAGGCAGTGGTAAGTCTATGACATCCCTTAGTATAATGGGCTTGACATTTTTGATGGACGATATTGAGGTAACTGGGAAGGTTATATTTGAAGGTCAGGATCTTTTGTCTAAATCTGAAAAAGAGTGGCAAAAAATTAGAGGACTTAAAATTTCTATGGTTTTTCAGTCCCCGGAGGCATCACTAAATCCTGTCACTCATTGTGGTGAACAGGTGATAGAAGCTATCCTCACTCATCACCCGGAAAAGTCCAAAAAATCGGCACGTTTGAGAGCAGCAGAAGTTTTAGTAGAAGTAGGGCTGATGGATACTGACAAAATTTTCAAAGCTTATCCCCATGAATTGTCAGGCGGCCAAATACAAAGAGTAATTATAGCTATGGCCATTGCCAACAGGCCTGATATTATTATCGCAGATGAACCAACATCTTCACTAGATATAAAAAGTAGTAGAGAAATTGTAAAAACGTTGCTGGAACTTAAAAACAAATATCAATGCGCCCTCATCTTTATTACCCATGATTTATACCTCCTAAAACAAATTTCGGACACTATCCTTTTTCTAAAGGATGGCAGGACAATAGATTTTATTGATAATTCTGATTTAGGATTCCAGAAGTTAAGTCCGACTGCCAGAGATTATTTTGAAGAAGCTTTAACAAAATTACCTTTCAGACTCTTAGCAAAAAAAGAAACTGAAAATTGCGTATTGGAAGGCAGAAATTTGGCAAAACGTTTTAATGAGAGGAACTGGTTTTCGCTTGTAAAAAAATCTTCAGAATGGGTAATAAATAACATCACTTTTTGTCTTTGTAAAGGGCAAATACTAGGTATTCTTGGTGTTTCAGGTAGCGGCAAAACTACCATAGCCAAAATCCTGGCTGGTGTCATCGAACCTACATCCGGAGAGATGTATTTTCAAGGACTCCCTATTACAAGACATAGTTTTAACACAGACAAGCAATTAAGAAAAACCGTACAGATTATTTTCCAGGATGCCCTTACTAGTCTAAACCCCAAAATGACAGTTGGACAGCAAATAATTGAACTTTTAATGTTTCATAAAATTGCAAAGGATGCTCATTTGGCAAAAGCCATGGTAGATAGCGTACTACTACAGCTAAATCTCCATACTGACGTCCTTAAGAAGTACCCAGCCCAACTTTCGGGAGGTCAGAGACAAAGGCTCATTTTAGTCAGGACCTTACTACTGAAGCCTGAAGTTATCATTTTTGATGAATCACTTTCTGCACTTGATGTAATCAATCAGCACCAAATAATAGAGTACATAGTTGCATTACAGCACAAATTTGATTTTTGCGGCGTTTTTATTTCTCATGACCCGGAACTTATCAAGGCAGTGTGCACAGATGTTGTTATACTCGATAAGGGGCAGATAGCTGAAGCGGGAAAGACGGAAGTTGTCTTTACTAATCCTGAGAAAGCCATCACCAAAGAATTACTATTACTAGATTAGTCTTTAAAATAAGATTCAGACTGAAAAACCTGTCCACCTTCATCACCTTTTGTAACAGAATAAGCAAAGCCGGGCAGAACTGCATAAGCACCACATTCACCCTTTTTATTTAATGCCAAAAAACCAACCTGGAAAGTCTTTGCTTTGACAGGATTTATTTTTACTAGACGTTCGATAGCAAGTTTACATGCTTCATGCGGTGATTTGCCCATTCTCATATACTCCACAACGAGGTGGGTACCGCAAATCCTGATCACTTCCTCTCCCTGGCCTGATGATGTCGCTGCACCTATCTCATTGTCTACATATAAACCCCCACCTATTATTGGCGAATCGCCCACTCTTCCTCTCATTTTAAATCCCATTCCACTGGTAGTACAAGCACCAGACAGATTCAATTGAGTATCCAAGGCAAGCAGCCCCATTGTATCATGGTTGAAAGATCCATCTTCCAATTTCGCAGGGGCAGCGTGATTATTGACTTTCCCTTGTTGCTTTTCTATATTGATGACAGGTTTGTATTCCGATTTTACAAGCCATTTTTTATACTCTTTACTTGCATCGGCAGAAAGTTGATCAGATTCAGACTTGAAACCGTTAGAAATTGCAAATTGGTAGGCCCCTTCTCCAACGAGCATGACATGTGGTGTTGTTTCCATTATTTTTCTGGCCACGCTGATTGGGTTTTTTATTTTTTCCAAAAATGCCACACTACCACAATTGTAATTTTCATCCATGATGCATGCATCCAGAGTGACATGTCCATCTCTGTCCGGATTACCTCCCAGACCGACACAGCAATTGATTGTATTCTCTATGGAATTAGCTCCTTTCTCCACGGCGTCTATAGCTTTTCCTTTATTCTTCAGAATCTCCCATGCTATTTTATTGACAGCCAAGCCGCTATCCCAGGTGGACACAACTATGGGGGCAGTTGTAGCCTTTTCTTCTTCCTGACTGCTGCATGAAGTGATCATGGATATCGCCGGCAAAATCATTGCTCCGTGTTGCAGGAATTTTCGTCTGCTCTTGTACATTTTATCAGTTTTTATTTTACTTAGCCCCAAATGTAATTCATTTGTAATATTTCTCTAAAGATATAAGCAAAATAAGTTTAGGTGCCAGTTATCAATTATTTAAAAAATCAAACAACCATTTCGAGTATCACTTCTAAGTCGTATATTTGCGGATAAATTTTTTATATTATGTTTGAAAGTTTAAGTGAAAAACTGGATTTTGCATTTAAAAATCTAAAAGGAGAAGGTAAGCTAACAGAACTAAACATTGCCAACTCGATCAAAGAAATTCGAAGGGCTTTGGTAGCTGCGGATGTTAACTACAAAATAGCAAAAGAATTTACTGACAAAATAAAGGACAAAGCCCTAGGTACCGAAAACGTACTTTCATCGGTTAAACCAGGTGAATTAATGGTGAAAATTGTCCAGGATGAAATGATCGAGCTGATGGGTGGACAAGCAGCCGGCATCAATCTCAAAGGCAATCCGGGTATTATTTTGATTTCTGGACTTCAGGGATCAGGTAAAACCACCTTCACAGGAAAACTCGCCAAATACCTAAAAGACAAAAAATCAAAAAGACCACTTTTGGTAGCATGTGATGTATACAGACCAGCTGCGGTGGATCAGTTGTCAGTACTTGCAGAACAAGTTGGAGTTAGTATTTATAAGGAAGTAGAAAGCACCAATCCTGTTCAAATAGCTCAAAATGCTGTCACTTATGCCAAAGGTCATAGTTTTGATGTCGTCATCATAGATACGGCAGGCCGACTTTCAGTGGATGAAGAGATGATGAATGAGATAGAAAACATCAAAAATGCTGTCAATCCCACAGAAACACTTTTTGTAGTCGATGCTATGACCGGTCAGGATGCTGTCAATACAGCTGCCGTTTTTAATGAAAGACTTAATTTTGACGGTGTAGTTTTGACTAAACTCGATGGCGACACAAGAGGTGGTGCAGCATTATCTATAAAATATTCAGTAGGTAAACCCATTAAATTTGTTAGCTCAGGCGAAAAACTGGAAACGCTTGATGTCTTTTATCCGGAAAGGATGGCACAAAGGATTCTGGGTATGGGTGATATTGTTTCATTTGTAGAAAAAGCACAGGAGCAGTTTGACGAAAAAGAAGCAGAAAGGCTGGAGAAAAAAATTAGAAAAAATAAATTTGACTTTAATGACTTTCTGGGACAGCTGAATCAGATAAAGAGGATGGGGGATGTAAAATCTCTGATGAATATGATACCGGGAATGAGCAAATTGACTAAGGATATCAATATAGATGACAAAGCTTTTAATAAAGTGGAGGCTATCATATTATCCATGACACCGGAAGAAAGAGCTAATCCCGACGTACTGAATATGTCGAGAAAGAAAAGAATAGCTTCAGGAAGTGGTAAAAGTATTCACGAAATTAATATGTTCATAAAGCAGTTTGACCAGATGAGGAAAATGATGCAAATGATGAGTAAAGGCAAAGGAATGGACAAGTTTATGCAAGGTATGCCGAATTTAAAAAGGTAAATCTTCATTTATAAACAAATAAAATGGTTAAATAAATTTGTTATTGGTTATTTTAATATATTTGCCTATATTAATTTCTTTATCTTAAAACCAATAACAATATGAAACATTTTTTACTTTCTGTTTTTGTATTTCTGTCTTCCTTTTTCCAAGCTAATGCTCAGGTAGCTGATGGTACCATTGCGCCTGATTTTACTGTTACGGACATCATGGGCAATACTCATAATCTATACAGTTATTTAAATGCTAACAAACATGTTATTTTAGACTTTTCTGCTACGTGGTGCGGACCCTGTTGGTCATACCATAATTCCGGAGCGTTGGAAGAGGTCTACAATTCTTTTGGACCTGGAGGTACCAATAAAGTGATGGTGTTATTTCTTGAATCAGAATTTAATAATAATCTAGCATGTATTTACGGTCCAAGCGGCTGCTCTGGCCCCAATGGCGGCACTCAGGGAAATTGGGTAGCAGGCACTCCTTACCCTATAGTGGATTTATCACCTACTAATGGGGGATCAGTAAAATCAGACTATTCTATTGGTTACTATCCGACCATTTATGCGATTAACTATCATGACAAAAAAGTATATGAAACTGGTCAGGCATCCGCTGCTGAGCTCGAATCATGGTTGTTTGAATCGTTTGAAATGACCTATACTAGTAATTTTGACAATTCGAGCCCTTGCCCATTGAGCGGTTCCATCGATTTAAATGTAAGTTTTGGTAATGCCCCCTTGACATACTCATGGAATAATGGGGCTAATACCGCAGATATTACAGGTTTGGACAATGGCAATTATCAATGTACTATTTCAGACGCAAATGGATATTCTTTAGTTACATCAAATTATACCATAGATGGGATACCAGATCCAATCATTATACAAACAGAATCCCAAACCAACGTGTTATGTGGCAATGAAAATACAGGCCAAATCGAAGTAAATGCCGTAGGAGGCAATAGCTCTTTCACTTACGAATGGAGTAATGGATTTGGTGGACCATTCATTTCATCTCTTGCTGCCGGTATTTATACTGTCACTGCAACAGATCTAGTAGGGTGTCAGAAAACAAAAACATACAATATCACTCAGCCCCAACCGCTATCTGTCAATCCTATTGTTACAAATCCATCTTGCAATACAAATAATGGCGTGGTTGTCTTACAAACTTCAGCAGGCACTCCGCCTTATACATATGAATTAGGAGGAAACTCACAAAACTCAGCAACCTTTGCAAACTTGCCAGGGGGCATTTATAATTATTCTGTGGTAGATGCCAATAGTTGTATTATAACATCAAATATTGTGCTTTCTTCTCCCTCTTCCCCCATAGCCATGTCACAGGCATTGGGAAGCATAACCTGCCTCAATCCATCTACACAGGTTTCCGGTTCCGGCTCTTCTTCCGGCTCAAATATTGCTTATCTATGGACAACCACGGATGGAAGTATCACTTCTGGTGCGACTCAATTAATTGCGACTGTTGGCTCAGCAGGTACCTACAACCTGAAAGTGACAAATACAACAAATGGATGTTTTCAGATTTCATCTGTTTTGGTTGCTTCCAATTTACAGGCTCCTTCTATAACTGTCCAGAGTGTTCCAGAGTTAAATTGTGTTACGTCAGAGATAATAGTTAATGCTTCTCAGTCCTCAACTGGCTCAAATTTCACCTACAATTGGACTACCCAAAATGGTAATATCGTAAGCGGATCCAATACATTGACACCATCTGTGAATCAGGCTGGTTCATATACATTGACTATCCAAAATACATCAAATGGATGTTCGCTAAGCCAGAACGTAGCAGTTGTTTCGAATACAACAAGTCCTGTTTTATCAGTTCCAGCTTCTGCTCAAATTACCTGCAACTCAGCAACACTTGAATTATGCGCCACCACAAATAATGGTACTGTTACATGGTCTGGTACCAATAATTCAAACAACTGTCTGATTGTTTCACAACCAGGGACATATGAGGTTACAGCGGTTGGTACAAATGGTTGTACTTCATTAGCGTCATCTGTCGTCACTCTTTCCAATGAAGTACCAGTAATAAGTGTTGCAGCACCTTCACTTCTTACCTGTACAGTAGAAGAAGTAACTCTACTAGCGACTGTTTCAGGTGACCAGCAAAATTATAATATTCTTTGGACAACTGAAAATGGAGTGTTAGTGTCAGGAATTGAATCACTTACACCTGTGGTTTCTGCAGGAGGTAATTATCAGCTTACAATATCCAATGAGGATACTGGGTGTTCGAGCACTACCAGTATCCTTGTAAATGAAATTATTTCAGCCCCTTCAGCTGCATTTTCATACAGTCTGCTGAATGGTGTATTGTCAGGCACCACAATAACCAATGATGGAGCGTCAACACATTTATGGACATTAAATGATGCTCAAATATCTCTGAATGAATCCTTTGACATGCCATTGGCTATACCTGGTGATTATACCTTATGTCATTCAAGCAGTAATGATTGTGGATCGGGTAATACTTGCCAACAATTTTCTATTCTTGCTCCGCTTTCAATTAGTGTAACCTCATCAGATATTACATGTTTTGGTTCGAAAGATGGTAAAATTAATGTCTTACCTATCGGAGGTTTATCTCCATACAGTTATTTTTGGGCGGGCCCAAATGAATTTACTTCCACATCGCCCACATTAAGCAATTTGGAGGGTGGAATATATCATGTAACAATAACGGATTTAAATAATAATTCTTTAACACAATCTATCACCATTTCAGAACCAGCTGAATTGACTGTAACAGCAATCATAAATAATGATACAAATAATCAAAGCCAGGGCAGTATTTTATTGAATGTAAGTGGTGGAAATTCGGAAATTTCATTTCTTTGGTCTAATGGACAAATAAGCCAAAATCTGACTGCAGCCCCTGCAGGTACGTACACTTGTTTAGTCAGTGATTCTAAAGGATGCAGTAAACAGTTTGGCCCATACATAATTGAAAACGCAACTGGATTGCTTGATGAAAAATTTATTGAAAAATTTGATTTATTTCCAAATCCAGCAAGTAGTGTATTGAATCTCAGTATTCATTTTTTAAATGAAGCAGAATCGCAAGTGACCATTATTAATAATATAGGAGTATCCATAATGGAAAAAACATATAAAGGCCATATTGAAGACACCGTAGATATTAATTCATTCGAATCTGGGTTTTATCTTGTAAAAGTTACTAAAGGTGAGGATGCTTTGATTAAGAAATTTGTTGTTTTAAAATAAGCTGATTTTATTTTGTTCAAAAGGGAGCAGGTCTGTTTTAGACTTACTCCTTTTTTTTTGTTTAACTTTGCGAAAAATCCAATTATGGTAAGTCTGGGTAAATTAGCAAATCTGGCCATTATTAAAAAAACTGACTTTGGGTATTATCTCGATGCCGAAAATTTGGGCGAAATCCTGATGCCAAAAAGATACATGACTCCGGAAATGAGAATAGGAGATAAAGTCAAGGTTTTTGTTTTTTTAGATGGTGAAGAGCGCCTTGTAGCTACAACAGAAACGCCGGTGGCTGAAGTAGGGGAGTTTGCCTATCTGAAAGTCAATAAAGTGGAAAATGTAGGCGCATTTTTGGATTGGGGCGTGAGTAAAGATTTACTGGTACCATTTAGTGAGCAAAAATAAAATGGAGGAAGGTAAGTCATATGTCGTCCATATTTATGTAGATAAAGTTACGGACAGAATCACAGGTTCTATGAAATTGGAGAAATTTTTGGATAAATCCACTCCTGTGTATGAACCAAATGAAGAAGTAGATTTACTCATATGGACACTTACGGATGTGGGATACAAAGCCATCATCAATGGAAAACATCAGGGGGTTGTCTACAAAAACGAAATTTTCAAAAAAACACAGACTGGCCAAAAAGTCAAGGGATACATCAAAAAAGTGAGGGAAGACGGGAAAATAGATCTGGCACTCGAAAAACAAGGATATGTCAAAATAGACTCTCAGGCACAAAAGGTGATGGACTTAATCCAGGCCTCGGGCGGTCAATTGCCATACAATGATAAAACTGATCCGGATGTGATATACAATATATTTGGTATGAGCAAAAAAACCTTTAAGCAGGCTATAGGTAACCTGTTTAAATTAAGGATGATTACTATCTCTGAGTCAGGAATTAAAAAGGTTTGATTCTGCTCAGGATTTTACTTTACCTTTGTATTGGTCTGTCATTTCTTTTGAAATAGCACCTGGTACAACTCTGATAAAAGTCTTGCTATCTAGTTCCAAAGTGATGGCATTATCTTCCATCTTGTTTATATGACCAATGATACCACTTGTTGTGACTACTTCATCCCCTTTTTTCAGTTCATTCGAAAAGGCTGCCTGCTCTTTTTGTTTTTTGATTTGAGGTCTGATAAAGAAGAAATAAAAAAATCCCAACATCAACGCCGGGAAAACAAATCCCAAAATACCACCACCGTCAGCTTGCAGAATATACATTAAAATCATTTTTTTGAATTATTATTTTGAAGGGCAAATATATGGATTATAATTCGAATTATATTTTAACTTTGGCTTCAATTAAATATCTAAACAGAAAATAAAATTTTATGGACGACCTGATGTTATGGGGAAGACTAAGAAAAGGTGATCACGGAGCACTCAGGGAAATGTACACGGATCATGTTGTGAACCTGGAAAATTATGCACGGAAATTTACATCTGACAATGTGCTTATTGAGGATACTATTCACGATATTTTTGTTCAGATTTGGAACCAAAAAGAAAGGTTGGGAAATACAGACTCCATCATCAAGTATCTTTGTGTAACTTTGAGGAGAGAAATCATCAGAAGGATTTCCAAGGCTCAGAAGGTAACCGAGTTAAAAAACCAAGAGGGTTTAGATGCTGACTTTTCTATTTCTATAGAGGACATTCTAATCAGTGAGGAAACAAAAGATGACCATCACAAAAAATTGAAAAAAGCTTTAGACACCCTTAGCAGCAGACAAAGAGAAGCAATTTATCTCAGGTATTATGAAGAAATGGACTACGAAGAGATTTGTGAAATAATGGAAATTAATTATCAGTCTGTCCGAAATCTGATTTCTAAAGGAGTCACTGATCTGAGAAAATACCTTACACCTGCTATTTTTTTCGTTACAATGTTTTTTTAACATAAAAAGAAATTCAAATACATGAGTACAATTTATATTTTAAGGCCTTATAATTAATATCAGAGATTAATATTGCTTATGGAAAACAAAGATTTACACGATTTTAAACAGGAATTGATAGAAAATGAAGCTTTTATCCGATGGGTAAAGTCAGATTTTGTATACGACAACGAACATTGGTCTCAGTTTGTAGACGACAATATGGATCAAATGGATGACATCAATGCCGCTATTGGATTCGTCAGGAATTTGAGTTTTGTGGAAATAGATGAAATAGACAAAGATAAGCTATGGCAGCGAATAGATGCGTCCACAGAATTTGGCAGGTCTATCGTCCTCAAACCAAAGGAGAGGAGCATCATGAAGTATATCATAGGTATAGCTGCTGCAGCTTGTCTCATATTTATGTTTGTCTACCGCCTTGGTTTTTCGGGCATAACGGATGTACAAACCGGCATCGCTCAGTATATGACTGAAAAACTACCTGATGGGTCTTCAGTGAGAATGAATGCGAATACTCAAATTAAATACAACCTTAGAAAATGGGATACTAACCGTGAAATATCTCTAAGCGGACTGGCATTTTTTGAGGTCTCAAAGGGAAGCAAATTTACAGTAATAACAGATAAAGGTGTTGTCACAGTACTTGGGACAAGTTTTAGTGTTGATACCAGAAATGATAATTTTGAAGTGGTTTGTAAAACGGGGAAAGTATCAGTCAAAAGTTCGGAAAGTACAGAAGTTGTATTGAATCCTGGTGATATGGCAAGACTCAATTCAGGCAAACTTCAATTGGAATCAAATGATGGGGGCAACGGGCATCAGATTCATTGGCTGGAAGGTATGTACACTTTCGAAAACAAAACCATTTCTGAGGTGATTGTAGAATTAGAAAGTCAATATGACATACATGTGAAGCTGGAAAAAGAAATGGATAAGCTTCAGTATACCGGTTTTTTCAAAAAAGGTAATCTGGAAGAGGCACTGAAAAGTATTTTCTGGCCACTGCAGCTACAGTACAGGATAGAAGGTAAAAACGTATATATTACAAAGTAACTTTTAACGTTTAAATTCCTATTTTTATAAGAGTCTTGAATCAAAATATAAAGTGGTATGTATGCTTGTCATTGATTTTTATCAATACAATAAATTCTTATGCTCAGCCTCATAAGATTTATACCTTTAAGATCCATAGTGACATGGATTGTGCATCAGCATTAGAGTCGTTCAAGAAAGAATTTAAAACCTTGGTGGCTTACGATCCGACTCTTTCCAGCCATAAAATACATACATTCCGGATATTGCAAAGCGAAACGCAGGATCAATTATTTGAAAAATTGTGCCAGGTATATCAGTTGCAATTTATAAAATCTGCTCCTTCATCTTACCTGGTAAGGTCTGACCTTACTGAGGTCAATACAACTGAAGATATCATTCTCCACATCAACATTGAGGATTATCAGGGCGGTCAGCCTTTGTCTTTTGCATCTGTCTATGATGATACCCGGCTTTTTTTCACATATACTGACAATCAAGGAGATGGTTTTTTACGTTTACCAAAAACAATGAAAGGGCAAAAACTGACGGTTCATTCTTTAGCCCATCGAGATCAAGTGGTGACCATAGATCCAGATATGACTTTCCTTCAGGTCAGGTTGCACATAGACCCGATTAAAGTCATGCCGGTTACTATCAATACACTAAAAAGTCAACTGAGTTTTACAAGATTACAAGGTATAAGCGTGGATAATGCTATCATACAGAAGCTCTCCGGTTCATCTCTTTTTTCCAGAGATGTCATGCGAAGTATACAACTCTTACCAGGTATAACTGCTACCAATGATACTAAGTCCAGCATACGCATAAGAGGTACAAATGAAGAAGGTACGCTCATGATGATAGATAATCTTCCGGTTTATAAAGCGGATCATTTTTATGGCATTTTCGGTGCATTTAACAGTGGATACATCAAAGAGCTGACAGTGTATAAAAATAATATTCCGGTTGAATTCGGTGGCAGAACAAGCGGTATGGTAAAGTTGGGAAGCGATCCTTTTCCAAATCAATTTCGTCTCAATTTTGAAATAAATTTATTGAACTCGGGTCTGGTTATGGACTTGCCATTATCAAAAAATCTGTTTCTCAAAACATCTGTAAGGCAGACATATACCAATTTATTGAATTCAAAATTATATGACCTTAGTCAAAGAGACAATATTGCCAATAATGAAGTCCCCCAAATCACCAATAGTTTGATAATTTCAAAACCAACTTTTGATTTTTTCGACCTCAACACCAGGCTGATTTATTCGAAAGGCAAACACTTTTTTGATCTAAATACGTTTACCAGCAAAGATAATTTTGTCGATCAGTACAATATTTCTTTTCAAGGCAAACTGGCCACTATCAACGAAGAGCTTTTTAAGCAAGTGAGTAAGTGGCAAAACAAAGCTGCAGGGTTTAATTATATTTATACCGGTGAAAAATCGACCATTGAGTTTTCTACCTACAGTACTGTTTACGATTGTAATTATGACATCTCCAGCAAACTAAGGCGGAGCCAGTCGGGTAGTGTTGTGCTGGATACAGTTACTATTTTAAATAATAATACAATAAGCGACCTGGGTGCTAAAATCAGTTTAAAACTGAAAAAATTGAAAAATACACAAATAGGATTGGAGCATATTGCCCACAATAATCAATTGTATATAGAAAATGATAAAAATCCCGTTTTTGAAATCAATAAGACAGGTAATGAATCCAGTTTATTTGCCAAACATGGTTTCGGAAGTAAAACCAAGTTATGGGTAGAACCGGCTATCAGAACAAGTCATTTGCATGAATTGAATAAAACATATGTATTGCCACAAGTGTACGCCAGTTTAGCAGTTAGCCCGGATTTTTTACTAAAATCATCTTTTGGAAGGCAAGTGCAGTATATCAGGTCATTTGAACATGAAAATCTTTTAGGGCAAAAGCAGCAATTTTTTGCATTGAGCAATGATAGTAGTGTACCAGTAGGTAGGGCACAAAACCTAATGGCAGGTTGCTGGACTTCACGCCAATGGTTCACACTTGACGTAGAGACTTATTATCGTACGATAGACGGCACGATAATACATGCTACCCAATCACCTGGATTAAGACCTGTAAAAGAGGGGCCCAACCCTATGCCTCCGATGTTCAAACTTTTACTGGTCAAACCAGAGTGTATGGAGTAGATTTTTCATTGTTATATGATGAAAAGAATGTTTTTTCTATGTTCAATCTTAGTATCAGCAAATCAGAAAACAGATTCCGGGAAATTTTCAAAAATCAATATTTTCCCTCTTCAGAAGACAGCAGATTTCAGTTCAAATGGATCAATTCTATCACAGCAGGTAAGTATGATTTTTCGGTAAATTATATAGCAGCAACAGGACGTCCCTATCTAGACCTTTCTTCACTTTCAAACCAAATTGACAGACGAAACCTCAATATTAATAATTACCTTAAAAAGTTAAGTTCCTATCATAGGGTGGATATTGGAGCCGGGTATAAGTTCATACTTTTAAAACAAAATGCGAGAATTGGATTTTCTGTCTTTAATTTGACCAATCGAAATAATGTTAAATACAGGCAATTTGTCTACCAACTCCAGGGAGGGTCTCCGCAAAATCCCATTAATACGGTTTTAGGATCAGATGTCACTCAATTAGACAGGACTTACAATATAAGTTTCAACCTGAGTATCCAACGCTGATTTTAAATGTCAATACTTCCTTTAAAAACCATCGTGGCCGGTCCTGTCAGCCAAATATCAGAGTAGCTTCCGTCGACTTCTCTCCTGAAAGTCACAGAAAGTGAACCTCCTTTTGTCTCCACATCAGTTTTGATGTCTCCAAATTTTTCCATTTTTGTAGACAAAGCAAGAGCTGCTGCAGTCACGCCTGTACCACAAGAGTAAGTCTCGTCTTCCACACCCCTTTCGTAAGTAGCTACATCTATCACTTTTTCACCTTCCAAGACAAAATTCACATTGATGCCCTGCACTGTATATTCAGGTGAATAGCGGATTTTGGCACCAGCATCTTTTATACTCTCGGGGTGTCTGTCACAAAAAATGACAAGGTGAGGAGAACCCGTATTTAATTCAAACTTATTTTCATCAAAAGATTTAGGTTTGGCAGTATTACTCATTTGCAGACTCACTTTACCAGAATCGAGTATTCTGCCTTTATGCATCCCATCCACCGCTTCGAATGTTGTAAATTTAGCATATAATCCCAGATCATGCCCAAAACGTATTATACATCTGCCTCCATTGCCACACAAGGTACTTTTGTTTACCATCTGCATTGAAATAAACCATGTTGAAATCATACAAATTTGATTTTTCCAGCAAAATAAGGCCATCTGCTCCGATTCCAAATCTCCTGTCACATAAGTTTCGAATTAATGCCTGATCATCGTGTTGGATAAAGATTTGTTCTCTTTGGTCTATCATGACAAAATCATTGCCTGTTCCCTGATATTTATAGAAATCCAACTTCATTGATATAATTAAATTGAACACCCAAAACGGTGTTTTTAGCAATAGAATATTGTTATTATTAAAAATCTAACCCAAAAGTAAGCGTTTTTCGGTTCATAAAACAAAAATACTATATATTTGCAGATATTTAATAAATGTATAATACGTAAGTTGAACAACAATAGGTACAATATAATTCTTATACTGGTAATTTCGAGTGTACTATCCTGCATGGCAATTGTGATTTATGACCAGTTTTTCAATCCCTGGCTTAAATTTTATAATGACAAAAAGGCTGAAGCATACGCAGTAGCTGAACGGGAAGTTCTTTTTTCAGATAGGTTCAATCATCTTTTCAAATCTTCAGTGCCCACAGATTTTGTTTATGCTGCAGAGGTGAGCAGAAAAGCAGTAGTGTTTATTAAAGCAAGTTACCAGAATCCTGATGCAGCCGAAAATAATCTACTGAATGCCAACTCAGGATCCGGTGTTATCATCAGCAATGACGGCTATATCGTTACCAATCATCATGTCATCAAGGACGGTTTCAGGGTTGAAGTTACATTAAATGACAATAGAGTATATCAAGCTAAGCTGATAGGAGCAGATCCAAGTACTGATCTTGCGTTAATAAAATTGAATCCAATAATCTGGATTTTCTGGTTTTTGGCAATTCGGATTCTCTTCTCATAGGAGAGTGGGTCATGGCTGTAGGAAACCCCTTCAGGTTACAATCCACCGTGACAGCGGGTATAGTTAGTGCCAAAGGGAGGAACATCAATTTACTTGAAAATCAAGGAATAGAGTCTTTTATACAGACAGATGCAGCAGTAAATCCAGGGAATAGCGGAGGTGCCCTCATCAATACTAAAGGTGACTTGGTCGGAATTTGTACAGCAATACTTAGCAATTCCGGCAGATATGAAGGGTTTTCATTTGCCATACCCATTAATCTGGCCAAAAAAGTCCTGGCCGATTTGAAAGAATTCGGAGCAGTGCAAAGGGGGTGGTTAGGGTTGAAATAGAGAATGTGGACAATGCAAAAGCTATGGAGCTTGGGCTGAAGGAAGTTTCAGGCATACTTTTAGCTTCGGTATTTAAAAATGGAGGAGCTGATGAGGCAGGGCTGAAAACCAATGATGTAATCCTCTCTGTCAATAATGTAAAAACTTCCACTACTGCTGAATTTATGGAGCAGCTTGCTAAGTTTAGACCAGGAGATTTACTGGATATTATTTTTATCAGAGGTCAAAAGGTAATGGCTTCCAAAGCTACTTTGCGCAACCAACTGAATAGCACAGATCTGATAGCTTCAGGAGAACATGAAATATTTAAAAAACTTGGATTGGAATTAAGAAATCCTGACCAATATGAAAAAGCTATGATGGCTTCTCAGGGTGTAATGGTTGTCAGCATAAAAAATGGCAGTATCATCGCCAATACCAAGATGGAACCCGGCTATATCATCACCCGCATTAATAATAAAGAGGTGACTTCTGTATCTGTATTATTGAGACAACTGGAGTCTCTAAAGGGCAAAACTATTATACTTGAAGGATTTTATCCAAAAGTGAAAGGCGAGTTTCCATATACTTTCGAGATGCCAAACTGATTTCCTCTATCCTTTGTGGCCAAATTAATTCTTTAAGTACATAGTCTAAAGTCGGATACTTTAGGCATTCACGCAATTCAGTTATTATTTAGTTAATACTTATTAGCCTTACTTAGAATGGGTTAAATATCTGTTAAATTAGTTAATAAGATTGTAACAGTAGTTATAGACTTTCGTCATAGCCATATTAATTTCAACTTAAGACAGTCATTTATTAACTAAATTCATTTTTTATGAGACACATTTTTACCTTATTATGTTATTTTTTGGTTTTACAGACGGGTATATCCCAGTTTGATTGCCAAAACGCCATTACACTATCGTGTGGTCAGACGATTAGTGATAATAATGGTATTTCCTGCAAGAACATTGTCACCAGTGGCTATTGTGGGACCAATTACAATTTGTATACTGCACCCGAAAAAGTATATAAATTTACTGTAACTGCCACTCAGAATGTCACAGTCAAATTGACAGGTTTGACGGCAGACCTCGACTTATTTTTACTTCGCTCATGTTGTGCAGCAGATTGTATCGCTAAAAGTGATCAGCCACCTGCATACAATTATGAGACAGTAAGTGCCAATTTGAGCCCGGGTACTTATTATCTAATTGTAGATGGCTGGAGTGGTGCCGTTTCTCCTTTTCATCTTAGCTTGATTTGCAATGCTACTTTAGGACATCCAGACTGCTCTACAGCGACACCCCTAACATGTAACACTACGATCGAATCCAATACCTCTTCCGGTATCAATAACACTGTGGGGCCATACTGCAATAATTATTGTAATTACGGCGGAAAGGAAAAAGTCTATTATATTGATGTGACAGCAAAGAGTACTGTAAATATTCATGCCGGTGGTTTTACAGGAGATCTTGACTTATTTTTACTCAACAATTGTAACAGAAATGCCTGTGTTGCAATAAGTGGTAAATCAGGTGCTAATGCAGAAAATATTTCAATAGTTTTAGAACCAGGCAGGTATTACATTGTACTCGACGGTTATGAAGGTGCCGTTTCGCCATTTAATATCGGATACAGTTGTACCCCGGTCAATGTGCCTTTGGACTGCAACTCGGCAATACATACCAATTACTCAGGAAATGGCTCTGACCTTAAGTTCAATTTCGTTTTTACTTCAGGTGCAGGATATCAGTTTAAGCAATGGAGATACAATACTACTGTGCTTTCGACCAATCCCAATGTAAACCTTGTTTTTCAGGGGGCAGGTACATACAATATCTGTGCAGACTATATCAATACTTCTACCGGCCAGATAGGTACATGTTGCAAAAAATCATGTATTTCATTACCTGTAGCTTGTGAAGACGTGATTCAATACCAGTATATAAATGGAACTTACAAACTTTCCATTGCCGGTAACAATGCCAATTACCAAAATGTGGTTTGGCGCAACGATACTGATGGGGTCAATATAAACCCTGAAAATGTACCATCAAGTTGCAGGAATTTACTGATCACAGTGAGGTATTATGATACAGCATCTGCCTGCTGGGTACTGTGCTGCCGCAATATCAACTTTTGTGCACCCACAAGTTGTCAGGACAATATCAATTATGCCTATCAACCCACCACCAATAGTTTTCAGTTTTCTTTCAATCATCCCTCAGCAACACAGCTGATCTGGAAATTTGATGAAGATAATTCTGTAATTTCGGGTGGAGTTTTTACTCTTCCACAAGGATGGACATGTACTGAAAAAACAGTTTCTGTGTATTATTATGATACAGTCACTAAATGCTGGAAAGTATGCTGCAGAAAAATTACCATCTGCCCACCAATTAATTGTGAAACAGCTATTCAATACAACTATGTGCCGGCAGGAAATAAATACCAGTTCACACTGAATATACCCGGAGCTTCCCATCTTGTATGGAAATTTGATGAAGACAATACCATACTTCCTGATGGAATGTTTAGTATTCCCCAAAACTGGGTGTGTAAGGACAGAACTGTATCAGTTTATTATTTCAATCCTGCAACTCAGTGCTGGAGTGTATGTTGTAAAAAAGTAACGATTTGTCCACCTTCCAACTGCGAAGCCTCAATACAGTATTCTTATTCAGGCAATGAAAATCAATTCCAATTTACTCTTAATGTGGCCAATGCACAGCATGTAATATGGAAGTTTGATGAAGATGGAACTGTTTTACCCAATGGTACATTTACTATACCTAATGGTTGGGTATGCAAAGAAAGGACAGTATCTGTCTATTATTTTGACCCATCCACCCAATGTTGGAAAGTATGCTGTAAAAAAGTAACCATATGTCCTCCATCTAATTGTGAATCATCTATTCAGTACACTTACGATGCGACCAATGACAAATATGTGTTTACACTTAATATACCGGGAGTGCAACACGTTATATGGAAATTTGACGAGGATGGATTGGTCTTGCCGGGTGGTAGTTTTACGGTGCCTACAGGATGGACATGCGTTGATAAAACTGTATCGGTTTACTATTTCAACCCATCTACCCAGTGTTGGAGTGTCTGCTGTAAAAAAATAAATATTTGCCCACCGGCAAATTGCCAGGAAAGAATATCACACGCATACAACACAGAAGGTACATCATTACAACTGACTTTTAATAATGCTGCCGGAGTACAGAATTTACAATGGATAGAAGCAGAAAGTGGTCACGTTTTAGGCACCAATGCCACAATACATGTGCCCGTAACTTCAGTGTGCGGTGCTAAAACTTACAGTGCTGCATATTTGGAAAACGGAGCATGGAAAATGTGTTGTAAAAGGATTTATGTTTGTAATCCATCACATTGTACGTCTGCTGTCACCCAAACAAACAATGCCACATCCGTGACACTGTCAATAAATCCGGCATATACAGATGTAAAATGGGCCAATAAATCTACAGGTGTAGTTTTGGGCACAGGCAATCAGATACAAATTTCTCTTGTTAATGGAGCTTTGAATATTCCTGTTGTGGCATCTTATTATGATCCTGTTTCAAAATATTTTAATGCCTGTTCGAATGATGTCATTGTGACTTGCCATTTGCCGGTTGCCGGATACACATATACTATTGCAGGGGCGGGAGTTAATTTTACATCTACAAGTACCGCTACTGATACTTATGTATGGAGTTTTGTCGGTGGTACACCAGCAGCAGGAACTACAATAAATTCCCAAAACCCTGTGGCAGTCTTTAGCTCGGGTACGTACAACGTTTGTCTTACAGCATCTAACAGTTGCGGAAGTAATACTTTTTGTCAAACCATTACAGTCAATACAGGGCACGATTGTTCATTCAGCATTCCTAGCAATATTTGTGGTACTGCAGGTCAGGATGTATTGATACCTGTCAAAGTCTCTAAGTTTACTGATGTATTGACATTCAACTTTACATTAAGGTGTTCTGATCCTTCAAAATTGTCATTTATTGGGCTGGAACAATATAACAGCACCATTGAAAATGGAAGCAATCATTATATTCAGCCTGATCACGTAAGATTCTTCTGGTCACAGGCAACATCTAAAACGCTACCTGATCAATCGGCTTTGTTTTACATCAGATGCAGATTAAGCAATACTGCTACAGCAGCTGTCAATATCTTCTTTTCAGATGATCCTGTCAAGGCTGAGGCTTATGGAGGCAACTTGCAGAAACTCAATCTGGAACTAGTCAATGGGTCAGCTTGTATCAATGCATTACCTACAGGATATAATATCGGTGGTGTCATCAAAACGCATACATTATTGAAGAATATGCCTGCTACTGAAGTACAGCTTATCACCAATCCCAATAATATGAATGTGACAAACAATGAAGGTAAATTCAGTTTTAATGAGGTGGCATCCGGAAACAATGTAATCATAAAACCCTCAAAAAACACCGATCACCTGAATGGTGTTAATGCACTGGATATTGTCCGACTCCAGAGACATTTGTTGTTGATAGACCCTTTGGTATCTCCTTATAAATTGATAGCAGCAGATGTCAATAACGACAATACTGTCAATGCACTGGACGTGGTAGTGCTTCAGAGGATGCAGTTAAGACTAATAGAACAGTTTCCGAATAACACTTCCTGGAGATTTGTACCTATGGCGTACCAATTTGGAAATACATCGCCATTTGCTCAGGCGTTTCCTGAAAACATCACTTATAATACATTGAATGCCAATCAAATGCAATCCGATTTCTATGCTATTAAAGTCGGAGATCTTGATGACAGCAATACTTTAGGTGGGTTTTCAGATATCATTCAAGGAAGAAACATACCGGACACTGTCGGTATAAAAATGGCTTCTTCGTATGTGATTAGAGATAGTATCATTTTAATACCGGTAAAAGCTAAGGATTTTAAAAGAATGGCTGCTCTGGAAGGAACCATTAAGTGGGATTCGTTAAAAGTCAAATTTTTAGAAGTTACCAATTTTGGCTTACCAGCTTTGAGTGATCAGAATTTTGCCAGACCCATACAACTGGGCCATAACATACTGACATTCAACTGGGTTGACGGCAATGTAAATGGTGTTACAGTAAATGACGATAAGACATTATTTATCTTGAAATTTAAGGCGTTGGGAGATGTGGGACAGAGTACCAGGATTTCGTGGTCTGATCAGCCTCTTCCATTATTTGCAGCCAACGCAGACCTGTCGGCAGTGAAGATAAAATCCGCAGATGCGATCATCAATTTCATACAGCCTTTGACTGCAGCTGCTAAAGTGAATGATATAACATGTGCCAATTTGCAAAATGGTTCAGTTCAGATCGAAGCCAATGGTGGTACCGGTAATTTCGTTTATATCTGGCCGGAGTTACAACAATTCGGATCTTCAGTCAGCAATCTGGCTAAGGGTCAGTATTCATGTACTGTAATGGATACAATAGCAGGTTTGGAGATGTCAGTTAATACAACAGTTAATGCTCCTGAAGAATTAGCGTATACAGCCACGATATCTGAAAACGCACCTTCTGTTTATCAAATCAGCATACAAGTGACTGGTGGTGTAGCACCTTACAGGTATATCTGGGACAATGGTAACTCATCAAAGGATATCACTGTTAATGCTCCGGGAATATATAATGTAATTATTATCGACAGCAATGATTGTTCTGTAAAAGGCAAAGCTGAAATTATGCAAACTATTTCGTCATCAGAACAACAGGAAATAGGCAAGATATTAGTTAATCCTAATCCCGCAAGTGATCATATTTTTATCAAAAACATAACGGATAAAATGGAAAACCAAAGTTTTAGTATTTTCAATGTTGCAGGTCAAAAAGTTTACACAGGATTACTTAAACGTGATATGGTTTTGGATGTGACTGAATTTATGCAAGGCGTATATACACTAAAACTTGAATCTTCACAAAGCATAAGATTTATTGTCATCCGTTAATTCAAATGCAATCTTGAAATATTCTGGATAATCCTAAAATATTGATTTTCTAGCAGTTGTCCTGTGTTTATAGGGCAACTGCTTTTTTATATGCCCAAGTCAGCTTGCATAATATTACAAAATTACGTACAATCTGAAACATAAACCTTACTTTTACATTATCATTAAACATAAGCAAATTCATGAGTACAAAGGATCTGGAGTTTAATAAAAATGAAGACGCCATGTTGATTTCCATAGGAGAATTAAATAAAAAGCTGGAAAAAATCAACCTGGGAGGAGGTAAAGACCGAATAGACAAACAGCATGAAGAAAACAAATTGACTGCTCGAGAAAGAGTCCAATATCTGATAGATAAAGAGAGTACCTTTTTTGAGTTGGGTGCATTTGCCGGTTATGAGATGTACAAAGAACATGGTGGTTGTCCCGCAGGAGGGGTAGTGACAGGACTGGGTAGGGTAGAAGGAAGACTAGTGATGATAGTTGCCAATGATGCTACCGTAAAAGCCGGAGCATGGTTTCCTATCACCGGCAAAAAAACCTCAGAGCTCAGGAGATTGCAATGGAAAACAGAATTCCGATCATTTATCTTGTGGATAGTGCCGGTGTATATTTGCCCATGCAGGACGAGATATTTCCGGACAAGGAACACTTCGGAAGAATATTCAGAAATAACGCAAGGTTGTCATCTATGGGAGTCCCTCAAATTGCTGCTATCATGGGAAGTTGTGTAGCAGGAGGAGCTTATCTGCCGATCATGTCAGACGAAGCCCTCATTGTGGAAGGCTCAGGTTCTATTTTTTTGGCTGGACCATATTTGGTCAAAGCAGCAATAGGGGAGGACGTAGACCTCGAAACCCTGGGTGGAGCCAGAACACATTGTGAAATTTCCGGAGTGACTGATTATAAGATGCCTGATGATAAAACTTGTCTGGATACAATTCGAAAACTTGTCTCAAAAATGGGACAACAGGATAAAGCCGGCTTTGACAGAATAAAATCTGCCTTACCTAAATTAAGTCCTTCTGAGATTCCGGGTATTTTCCCAGAAAATCCCACTAAGCCCTACGATATGCTGGAGATATTGAAGAGAATTGTGGACGTTTCAGATCTGATTCAGTATAAAGCGGACTATGGGAAATCTATCATTTGCGCATATGCAAGGATCGATGGTTGGGCTGTCGGCATTGTGGCTAATCAGAGATTGGTTGTTAAAAATGCAGCCGGTGAAATGCAATTTGGAGGAGTGATATATTCTGATTCTGCTGATAAAGCAACCCGTTTTATCATGAATTGTAACCAAAAGAAGATTCCATTGATTTTCTTGCATGATGTAACCGGTTTTATGGTAGGAAAACGGTCTGAACATGGCGGAATCATCAAGGATGGTGCAAAAATGGTCAATGCAGTGGCCAATTCCACAGTTCCCAAATTTACAATAATTATAGGTAACTCTTTTGGAGCCGGCAATTATGCCATGTGCGGAAAGGCTTATGACCCAAGATGGATACTGGCATGGCCTTCAGCAAAAATTGCGGTGATGGGAGGCACACAAGCTGCCAAAGTCCTCACCCAGATACAGGTATCTACACTCAGGAAAAAAGGTGCTGCACCTGATCCGGCCGGAGAACAAAAATTGTTTGAAGATATAAAGGCAAAATATGATGAACAAACGTCGCCATACTATGCAGCCGCCAGACTTTGGGTAGATGCTATCATAGATCCACGACGGACTAGAGAGTTTATTTCTGCGGGTATTGAAATGTCAAATAATGGCATTGTGGAAAAATTTAATCCCGGTATTCTACAAACTTAAGAGGAGCCTTTAAGCGCATTTTCGAGTTCTATTTCTATTTCTTTTTTGGATGATGGTCTTGGTGCGTTGGCATTAAAAATATTGCCATTTTTGTCTAATATGATGAATCTTGGAATTCCATTGATTTTATAATCACTGACAATTTTTGAACTCCATGCATTATCAGCCACAAGTTGGATGCCTTTCATCTTTTTTTGGTTGACCATCGTCTTCCATGCATTTTTATCCTGATCTATAGAAATGCTTACAAATTCTATATCTTTTTGAGCAGCGAATGACTTCTGCAGTTCTTCCAATGCTGGTAGTTCTCTAAGACAAGGACCACACCATGTAGCCCAGATATCAATGTAGACGACTTTTCCTCTAAGATTATCAACACTTACATTTTTACCAGCAGGTGTCAAGTATTCCCAGCTGGGTGCAGGTTTACCTTTTATCAGGTGTTTCCATTGATCATACAAAGCATTTATCTCATTTCTGAATTCAACATTTGTTTCAAGTTTTTGGAAATCATCTATACATAATGCAGCATCATTGACAGACAATTCAAGGGTTTCTTTCATTAAGTGATAATACAGATATTCTTTGACTTTACCATCCTGAAATTTTTTGCTGATATTATTAAATTTTCTGACAGATAGCGGGAGTTCACTATGTGCTGTATCTGTTGAAGTTTTGAATTCCAGATATACAGGTAAAAAATTTTGGTACGAAGGAATCATCATGTTATCCTTAGAATCCACTTCCAGGTTTTGTAAAAGCTATCATACGTATCAGACAGTTTTATAGCACTGCCCGGATATAGATACTCGTAATATGTAGGATAATTCATTTTTATAATAGCCGCATCATATACAATCTGTTCAGAAATCATTTCTGCAAACAACTCGTCAAAAGGTCCGTTTTCTTTTTGATAAGTTTGCTGATCACTAACAAATTCGTCATTTCTTTTTTCTACTGATGTCATGAATTCTTCTTCCTTCTGGCCAAAAAAAGATTGGAAATCCTGAGGCTCAGTTTTCAACTTTAAGTTTTCGTATTCGACAAGATAATTGTTTTCATTGGCGTGATCACCTTTGAACTGAGCACCATGATTTAAGTTCCTTACATCAGCTGTAAGTGAAATTCTATCTCCGGGGACTATGAATACATGAAGTCTCTGGTCACCTACAACCAAGCTGTAAATGCCTGCATTTTTCAACTCTGCCTGAATAAAAAACTTACCCGAAGGGTCAATGGTGCTTTTTATCTCACCGTCACCCGACAATACTATTATCGGCACTTCAGATGAAGTGAGCTGACCTTCTATTATAGTTGTGGTAGGTCTGTAGGTATGGCTATTGTTTTTACACCCCAACCAAATGAAGGATAATAAAATAAGAAACCAAGATGTCCTGATGATATGCTGCATTTAACTCGTTCGGAATTTTTTGAACTGTAAAATTACGTGTAATATTCATAACATCATCTACATTGTAGCTCCCATGCCAATGGATTAACAAAGATTAACAAGAACTACGCATCATGATGAGCCCAGCAAGGCCTGCTGTTTCGGTTCGCAACCTGGCTGTGCCCAAAGTTACTGACTGATACCCGGCATTCGTAGCATACCTGATCTCTTCAGCTGTAAAATCACCTTCGGGACCAATCATTAATATCCTTGATTTTTGATTATCCTGAGCACTTGTTAAATGTTGAGTGGGTCCATCACAGTAAGCAATAAATTTCTGATCATATTTCGAAGTTACTAAATCCACATAAGCCTTGACATCTTTTGTAATGTGCATGACGGGCAGATGTACATTTAGCGATTGTTTCATGGCAGAAACCATAATTTTTTTCAACCTTTGTTCATTGATGGACTTTTTTTCAGTACGCTGTGCATTATAAAAGTAGATTTCCGAAATACCAATTTCAACTGCTTTTTCTATAAACCATTCTATGCGTGCCGCATTTTTTGTAGGAGATATTGCAATACTTGTTTTTGGCAGAATAGACTGATGATAGCTTTTTTCGACAACCTGACATAATGTGCTCACTTTAGTGATGTTTTTTATTGCGCAGGAAAAAATATGGCCCAAACCATCAGTGATCATGATGATATCGTTTACCTGTTTTCTCAAAACTTTAGTACAATGAATGTGGTCATCTTCTGTTAGGGTTATGTTTTGTCCGGCAATATCTGTCGAATAAAAGAGTATCATTAAAACTAAATTTACCATAAAGTTATGTTATATTTTTTAAAGTATAGTGCCATTCTTTAATATTAAACTAAATTTGCGCGCTTTTAAATTAAACTTTTTCGAAATAAAGTTCGTTTACTTGTTTCATAACTAATAATATTTGAAATAAAATTCCTAAAATGGATATAGTCGTTCTAGCGTTACAATTAATTTTAAGTTTGTCTATTCTGGTGGTTCTTCATGAGTTTGGTCATTATTTACCTGCTATTTGGTTCAAAACAAGAGTAGAGAAGTTCTATTTATTTTTCGACCCATACTTTTCTTTATTTAAGAAAAAAATCGGCGATACTGAGTGGGGTATAGGTTGGATTCCTTTCGGAGGTTACGTCAAAATATCAGGTATGATAGACGAAAGCATGGATAAAGAACAAATGAAACAACCTGCTCAGCCCTGGGAATTTAGGTCTAAGAAAGCCTGGCAGCGCTTGATTATTATGGTCGGTGGTGTTACTGTCAATTTTTTGCTTGGAATATTTATATTTTCAATGATGATATTTTATTGGGGTGAGAGCTATATTAAAATAGAGGATGCGAAGTATGGAATGGCCGTAGATTCAATGGGTATGGAGTTAGGATTAAAAGATGGCGACAAGGTGCTTTCTGCAGGTGGTGTAGCCTTAAAAAAATTTAATGCAGGCCTTGTGAGTAAAGAAATCATTATTAATGAAGCCAAAGAAATAGAAATAGAAAGAGATGGAAAACCTATGACCCTGCAAGTTCCTGCGGAGTTAGTTTCCAAACTTACAAAATACGAAAACAAGAGCAAATCACTCTTTTATCCTAGAATACCCATGAACGTCATGGATGTAGACACATCAGGAATGGCAGCAAAGGCTGGCATCACAAAAGGTGCCAATATCATAGCAGTAAATGGAACTCCTATCACTTACCAGCATGAATTCAGAAGAGCTCTGCAAACTGCAAAGGGCAGTGAAGCTGATATTTCTATGGTTTCAGGACAGGATACAATTGTCAGGAAAGTAACAGTTTCTGACAAAGGAACCATAGGTATAGCTATGCAACAACTGCCTGTGTCTGTCGAAAAATTTGGCCTGATGCCATCTTTTGCAAAAGGAAGTAAAATGGCAGTTAACTTTTTAGGTGATCAGCTGAAAGCTTTTGGACAGATATTTTCAGGTAAAATCAAAGCCAAAGATTCGCTGGGAAGTGTTTTTTCTATCGCTTCTATGTTTGATTCCACCTGGGACTGGAGAGTTTTTTGGAACATCACGGCCAGTTTATCGATACTGCTTGCTTTTTTCAATCTATTGCCAATTCCGGCTCTCGACGGGGGATATGTTGTATTCCTGCTTTGGGAGGTTATCACAGGTAAAGTGGCAAGTGACAGATTTATGGAGGTGGTCAACTATGCAGGATTTATTCTTTTAATGGGATTAATGCTCTTTGCTATTGGATTGGATATTTCCAGGTGGTTTTAACCATTTTGTATGAGTCTACCGAAAGAATATTTTACTCTTTTTGGCATACCTGCCAGTTTTTCTCCTGATTTGGGTCACCTCAAAAAACAGTATTATAAGCTAAGCAGGTCTTATCATCCTGATTATCATACACACCTTGAAAAAGCCAAGCAAGACGAAATACTGGAGCAATCGGGATTAATCAATACAGCTTATAAAGTTTTATCTGACGAATACGAACGTACTAAATACATTCTTCAATTGTACAACATACTCGAAGATTCGGCCAATGAACCGCTTTCTCAGAGTTTTCTGATGGAGATGATGGACATAAATGAAGAGATTTTTGATTTGAAGATGAAGTTTGATCAAACTTCGTATGAAAAAATTTTGTCTGAATTGGATCTATTAGAAAAAGCTCTGCAACAACAAAAGGAGCAGCTATTTTCTGACTTTGAAGTTCAACCAGACAATATGGCCACACTCCTTAAAATCAAAGATTTTTATTTAAAATCTAAATATCTTTTGCGTATTCGCGAAAATCTTTCTACATTTGCAGGCCTTTAGAAAAGATCTAATGGATTCATTGCCGAAGTGGTGGAATTGGTAGACACGCTGGACTCAAAATCCAGTGCTAGCAATAGTGTGCGGGTTCGAGTCCCGCCTTCGGTACATAAAAAAAGCCTGACTTCCTTAGGAATGTCAGGCTTTTTTATGCTTATAGAATAAACTTTTTTCCAAGTTTCATCACTTGGATTTTATTTTTTTGTTTTGGACGCAAAGTTTTTATTGACTTCTGCTACAATTTGCTCTGCTGCTTTTACCATTTTTTCTTCATTGAGAGAAGTAAGGTTGAAAGCAAGCATAAACAAATAATCATTGCCTAGATTCCAGTAAAACCTGGATTGATCAAATGAATACGCCCCCAATGAACCTGCAGAAGAAAATCTTTTAAACTTAGTAGGAACACCTGCACCCAAAACTGTTTCACCTTCATTGAGTTTTGATGTTACAAACTGTGAAATGTATTGAGGGTATTCATCGTATACTGGATTGGTTTGTATTTGAATGAGAATCCCTGCATTGGGTGTAGAAGGATCATCCCACTGGAAAAAACATGATTTTGTCTTATCAGTCGTGGGATCATTGGACTCTTTGATATTGACTCCACCGGCAGTCACATTAAGTATCGCCTGCAATGCCTCTTTTGTTATCATTTCACATGCGTTTGGCACGGTCAAATTAGCAGGATCAGTAGGCGTGGCTTTATTCTGCTCGATCATTGCATCAATTTCTGCTTGTGAATTTTTATTGTCATTTTTACAACTTACTGCAAAAGCCAGTACCATAACGAAGAAAAAGTATTTCATTTAATTAAAGTTTAGTTATATAATCTTTGTGATTTAAAAACACAAAAATAGTGTATTTCTATTATTTTATTGATGATAATATATGATTATTTTATTATTTGTTTATGACATTCATTTTCAACCGAGCAAGAGCAACATAGGAGAGTGATCAGAATACCTTGACTCTCTCCAGTCATGAATATATCTGCAATCCTGCATGACCGGCAACAGAGATTCATGCATATACGTATGATCATACCTGTAGCCATTTCCCTGATGGCTGTACCAGCTGTATTCTTTAGCTTCCAGATGCTTGTGTCTGAATGCATCTTTGTACCCTTGAGCATCAAGAGCTTTGAGCTTATCTTCATACCAGAAAGAACTGCCTTCCTGATCAATACGGTTCAAGCCGCTATTAAAATCACCTGCAATGATGTACGGTTTTTCGGCCTGTTGTACATGTTTGAGTATATAGTCAAATAGAACATGCTTTTTTTTTCAGGAGGTACACACCCATAATGCTGAACACCTCAAAATGAACACTCAAAATACTACCTGAAAATACAGGATCTGAGAGGGGATGTATCTGATTACTGCATGCCATTAACGAGGCTATCAATACACTGTTTTCATCTCTTGGTGCGTCAGTGACAAACTGATGCCTGTAGCCATGTTTCAATAATCCTAAACGTATTGCTGCACCACTGTCATTATTTCTGAATTCTGAAAGGATACACACAGTAGGCTTCAGATCGCCTATATGCTGTAATAATTGCATAGCCCTGCTTCCACCGCCCTGAAGTATATTCCACGATAATATTGTAAACATTATTTTAGCGTGTTTATGCTCCTTTCTTTAATTTGGCTTCTTCAATGCTGCGTTTTAATGCTTCCATTATATCCACTACCGGTACGCTCTCTTCTTTACTATCTATACTGACGATTTCTTTGCCTGATACTTTTTGCTGGACCAAATTTAAAACTGCATCCCTGTAATGATCTAAAAAAACGACTTCTGAAAAAGGCTTAACCATAGAGTTGATGAGAGTATTGGCTAAGTTTAACTGGGCATCGTCTACCGGAGTAGGTTTGACGTCTGGTATTTCACTGATATTACGGACCTCATATGGATATCTTATTTTGTACATAATGATACCATCTTTTTCGGGCATGAGCAGCACCACGTCTTCTCTTTCCCGGAGCACTATTCTGCCCACACCAGCTTTGCCGGACTGAAGCAAGGCATGTTTTAGAAGGTTGTAGGTAGGATTGGCTATTTCACCATTGGGACCTATAAAATACAAGGCTTCATATCTGGAAGGATGTACCTCACTTATGTCAACAAAAGCCTCTATATCGATTACTTTGGTACTTTTAAGCTTGATCGTCTCCAGTTCCTCTTTTTTAAATACCACAAACCTTTCAGATTCATATTCATATCCTTTGACGATATTGCCAAAAGGCACCTCTTCCTGACAAGAAGAACAGACTTTTTTATAATTGATCTTCCCGTTATCTTTATCATGCAATTGCTTGAAAGACAGTTCGTTTTCAGCTTCCAGCCCATTGAATATGACCACAGGTATGGTGACCAATGAAAAACGTATATGACCTTTCCAAATCGAGCGCATATTAATATTTTTTTGATTTATTTATATTGTTACAATTATATTGCCAATTTACTCATCGTTAGTTTTGAGTCTGTAAAAGACTGGTTCGCGCAGTGTTCCATTTGGCGTGATAGATGCATACTGTACCTCACACTCCACCTTGGGTTCTACCCAGATGGAATTATACTCTTCTTCCACATTGTCTTTGATTGGTTTAGATGTTACTGTTAGTTCTTTCACAATGGTATATATATCGGTCATTTTATTTTCATCAAAACCTGTACCTATTTTGCCAAGATATACCAGGTGGTCACTTTCCCACTTGGCTACATGCAGAGCACCGAATAGTGAAGATCTATCGCCTTTCCCTTTAGTATACCCTATGATGATAACGTCTATTAAAGTGCGGACTTTTACCTTAAGCCAGTCTGCACTTCTCTTTCCGGCTGTGTAAAAACTACCTTTCTTTTTTGCAATAATACCCTCCAGTCCCATATTCCGAGCTGCTGCAAAAAGGCCTTCGCCATCCTCAAAAGTATCACTCATTCGGATTTTATCTGATACAGGAGTGACAGCTTTAAGCCATTCCCTTCTTTTTTCTATGGGCAAAGTCATACAGTTTTTCCCATCTAAATGGATCATATCGAATAGATATAAAACTGCAGGATGCATACGCCTGGTCATATCTGAGGTGGGTTTACCTTTAGTGTGCATTCTGCTAATAATATTTGCAAAAATGGGCGCCCCTTTTTCATCCGGTGACACTAACTCACCGTCCAAAATCACATTTTCCGCTTTCATTTCAAGGATCTTTTCTGCAATCTCAGGAAACTGGGCTGTGATGTCTCTTCCTGACCTGCTTAGCAATGACACCTGATTGCCTCTCTTTTTAACAAACAATCTGATTCCATCCCATTTCAGTTCGTAAAAATACCGCTCCGGATCTGGTACTACTGCGCTTTGGTCTGCCAACATTGGGCTTATTTCCGGCATAATGTTATTTGATTCCACATCAGATTTCCGCTCTATAATCCACTGATTTTCTCTGGTATGGTAAAGGATATATTCGCCTTTTATGGTTTTACCCGTGAGTTGAAACCTATAGCTGTCTTTTTCTTTTTTGGTCAAAGCATAATCACCTGTATCAAAAATCCACATGGTACCACCACCGTACTCTCCTTTAGGTATTGTTCCTTCAAAATTGATATATGGAAGTGGGTGATCTTCAGTTCTGATAGCTAATCTCTTTATATCTCTTTCCGTAGGAATACTTTTGGGTATTGCCCATGAAGATAATACTCCATTTTCTTCTAGCCTGAGGTCATAATGAAGGTTACTGGCATCGTGCAGTTGAACTACAAATCTGTTGCCTTTTTTCAGGTCAGGGTCTTCTTTTATACCTGATGGCTCTGAAGTTTTTGAAAAATCTCGTTTCCGTTCGTAAACCTCCAATGTCGGTGTAGTCTGACTGATTTGAGGCGAAATCTCATTAGCTTCCTCTTTCGCGTTATGCAATCTGACTGCCAGCTTGCTGTAATCTTTCCATGGCTGCTGAGACTCTAGATATTCAAGGGCATTTAGTATGTTGAACTGTGAAGAACTCCGAATCAGAGACATATCATCCAGTATTAGTGGCATACTGACCGGAGCATTCTCCTTTGCTCTGGTACTCAATGGAGCAATACATGTCTGCCCCTGATGATTTCTATAAATATCTATGAGGATTTTTCCTTCTCGCTTTTCCTTGCTGATTTTGAGTGTAGTATTTTTATTTTTTTCAATGTAAGCATTTCCGATTTCTTTGGCAGTTTGTATGATCTGTTCTCGGCTATATATAGGCAAAATTGGTACATAAATGTGAAGGCCTTTACTACCGCTTGTCTTGATGTGTGGGTGATATCCCAGCTCTGATAAGCTATAACAAAGTTCGAGGCATGTATTTTTGATTATATCAAAAGAAACACCTTCAGATGGGTCCAGATCAAAAATGATAGTATCAGGACGAGCCATTTCTGAACAGGTATTATTCATGGCATGAATTTCCAGTCCGGCCAAATTGGCAATATAGATAAGATCAGCTTTTTTTGCTATGATTAAATAATTAATATCCTCTACCTGACAATGCGACATCCACTCAGGGGTAAACTCTGCGGCGTTTTTGGAGTAAAATCTATTGCCGTCTATGCCATCAGGATATCTGATCAGAGTAAGCGGGCGAAGTTGTATCAGGGGCAACATGTATGGGAATACTGACATGTAATATTGTATCAATTCCGCTTTAGTCTGTCCGTCTACCGGCCAGAGCACCTTATCGAGGTTGGAGAGTTTTAGCTGCACTCCATCTATGTCCGTAATAATATGTGCCATGGGATATTAAAAAAGGTAATGCTAAATGTAATATAAAATGAAACATTGCAAAGATAGATATTCCCGATACTTTATCCAGAATAATATGACGGTGCAAAACTTGATAAGTCATGGCACCTGCATATTTTTTTTACAAATCAAAGGTGGGGATTAAGTATGGTTACGAATGCCTATCAGAAAACGAGGCACCTATTTTCAACCATACATCTACGGCATCTCTATAATCGCAAAATAAGGTCTATTAAATATATAAAAAAATGTTATTTTTGCGTTTTGATTTAAAAATTGAAAATTTACATTATGTCAGTTAGGTTTATAGTTTCATTACTTTCGATTGTTTTGTCTTTACCACTGGTATCCCAGAATGGAGATGCAGTACTTATGAAAGTTGGTAAAACAGATGTTAGGGTCTCAGAATTCAAGTATATTTATGCAAAAAAATAATGGTAATAATGCAGATTACAGCGATAAAAATCTGTCTGAATATCTAGACCTTTATACAAAGTTTAAATTAAAAGTCGAAAAGGCCAAAGAGTTGAAGCTCGATACCATCGGGGCGCTCATGTCAGAATTGGACGGCTATCGAAAGCAACTCGCCAGTTCATATCTCATAGACAAGGAAGTGACAGATTTTTTACTCCACGAATTGTATACCCGCACTAAAGAAGATGTGATGTTTAGTCATATTTTTATACCGGTCCAGGAAGGTAGCCCAAAAGCAGTCATAGATGAGGCTAAAAACAAATTGATGACTGTAAAAACCAAAATTTCAAGTGGTATGTCATTTGAAGATGCCGCTAAGGAGTACTCACAAGATAAAACCACTGCATCGAAAGGTGGCAATATGGGATTTTTTACAGCCAAATTGCCTTCTGGATTCTACGCTCTGGAGTCAGCCATCTCACCTTCAACCCGGACAAGTTTCTGATGTAGTGGAATCTAGAATAGGGTACCACCTCGTTAGAGTTTTGGAGAAAAGACCGGCACGAGGATTAATGGAAGTAGCTCATATCCTGGTAGACGCTGGTAAAAAGAGTCTGGCAGACAGCCTTTACAATGAATTAGAAAAAGGTAAAGATTTTGATATGCTGGCCTTGAATTATTCTACAGACAAAACGACGAATAAAAATGGAGGCAAACTGCCACCTTTTGGAATCAATACCTTTGACAAAACTTTTGAAGATGCTGCATTTGCCATTTCAAAAGATGGAACTTTTTCAAAACCTGTGCTTACAAAATCAGGATGGCACATTATCAAAAGGCTGTCAAAAACACCTGTGGATACCTATGAAGTGTTTGTGAGAAAGATGAAAGGACAAATCAACAAGGATCAAAGGTTCGACATTGCCAAAATAAAGTTGATCAGCGATATTAAAAAAGCAGCAGGCTTCAAAGAGGATAAAAATGAGCTTCAAAGATTCACTGCCGGATTGAACGAGGAATTTTATTCATACAAATGGAGTCCTGAACAAGTGGAAAACAATAAAGTTTTGTTCTCCCTGGGAGGAAGCAATATTTATAAAGTTAGTGATTTTGCCAATTATTGTAAAAAAAATACCAAAACAAGACTCAAATATGATAAAAGCAAGCCTTTAGTTGAGACAGTAGAAGAGTTGTACAAAGCATATGTAAATGAATCAGCAATGGCCTTTGAAGAAAAATCCCTGGAAACCAAATACCCCGATTTCAAATCGCTCATGCGGGAATATGAAGAAGGCATTTTGCTCTTCGAAGCTACAAAAATAAATGTCTGGGATAAAGCGAATCAGGACACCATCGGACTGAAAAACTTTTACGAACAACATAGATCTAATTATAAATGGGGGGAAAAAGTTGCGATTTCTGATATCACAATTACAGGTGTGGATATGAAACTTGCAGAAAAAATCCATTCATTCATAATGAAAAACGACAAGGTGAAAGCTGAAAAGAAATTCAACAAAAAAAGCAAAGTCATTCAGTTTAACGATGGAGAATATGAAAAAGGAGCCAAGGATTTAGCCGGACTGGATTGGAAAGTAGGAGCAGTAAGCCCATTGGTGCAGGATGCAACCAAAACAGCATACACCTTTAAAAAAATCAATAAATTTATCCCACCAAAAGAAAAAACACTTTCTGAAGCCAGAGGTTATGTAGTAGCAGACTATCAAGACTTTTTAGAAAAAGAATGGCTGAACACTCTTTCTAAAGAGTTTAACGTGGTGATTTATAAAGATGTGCTCAATACACTAAAGAAATAAGAGTTTGAAGTATTTACCATTTTATATCTTACTGATTTTTGTTTTTTGCATGACAGCATGTAAAGATGGTTTTTATTTTAATAAAAAAGCCAAAGATCCGATTTTAGCAAGCGTTGGAGAGCGAAATTTATTTAAGTCTCAGGTCGATGGACTTATTCATGATGGGACGTCACCTACAGACAGCGCTGCAATAGTAGATGGATTTGTTCAAAACTGGATTAGAGAAAACCTGATGATTACTGAAGCTGAAAGTAATGTGGCAGCGGATATCAATCTCAATAAACTTATAGATGATTACAGGTCTTCCCTTTTGGTCTATAATTACGAAAATAAATTGATTGACAAAAAGTTGGACACATTATTGACATATGCTGAAAAGAAAGCGTATTATGATGCCAACAAGAATCAATATGTGCTTTCACATCCAGTTTTAAATGTATCATCGCCAAAATTCCCGCTAAAGTCATGGGCTTATCCTCTGTAAAGACGGCCCTGAACAAGTCAGATATGACAGAGGCGCTATTCCTTATTAAAGAAAAGCAGTTTACCATCACATAGATACAGCCATGTTCCTTACCATCGAGGATCTTAAATCACTCGTGCCGGCTGATATGATCAATTCAAAAGATCTTTCGAACGGCAAGGTTATTCAAAAAAAGGAAAAAGAGTTTGAATATTTTGTTAAAATACTAAAATACTACGACGAAAATAAAATTCCGCCGTTTGATTACATAGAAGGCAAAATCACCAAAACCATTCTGAGTGAAAGGAAAATTCAATTGCTCAAAACATACCGACAGGAATTATATGAAAAGGGGATTGCTGAAAAAAAATTTGAAATATATAAACAGGATTAATCCATTAAAATGAAAGCACTAATTTTTAAGACACTAGTATTGATTTCAGTCATATGGGTCAATGGGGTAAAAGCACAATCATTATTAGTAGATAAAGTTGTAGCAAAGGTGGGCAGCGAATACATACTTTTGTCAGAAATAGAAGAAGAATTTTCGTATGCAAAATCCAAAGAACCCGGCATTTCTGATAATGTGAAATGTATGATCTTGGACAACATGATTGCCCAGAAACTGGTCATCTATCATGCCAAAATAGATAGTGTAGAGATAACTGATGAGGAAGTGGAGACACAACTCGATTACAGATTTGAGTCTGTGTTGAGGCAAATGAATGGAGATGAAGTTTTCTTTCAGGAGTATTACGGCGCTACCATACAAGAGATGAAAGATAGATTCAGAGACGATCAAAGACACAAAATTCTGGCAGAAAAAATGCAGTATAAGTTGATATCAGAGATCGAAATCACTCCTAAAGAGGTAGAAAAGTTTTTTTATAATGTACCTAAAGACTCTTTGCCATACTTCAAGTCTGAGATGGAAATTTCTGAAATAGTGTTAGTGCCAAAAGTAAACGAAACCGAACGCAAAAAAGCCTTAGATAAAATCACCGATTTGCGGCAAAAAGTCATTTCTGGTGAAGCCAGTTTTTCGGATATTGCATCTAAATATTCGCAGGACCCCGGATCTGGTTTGAGAGGTGGTGATTTGGGATTTGCCAAAAGAGGGGTTTACGTCCCCGAATTTGAAGCAACCGTATTTTCACTGGCGAAAGATGAAATTTCTGAGATAATAGAGACTGAGTTCGGCTTCCATTTTATACAGCTGATAGAGCGTCGGGGCAACACCGTACGTGCCAGACACGTACTCATCAAGCCTGAGATAACAACAGAAGATCTTCAGAAATCAGAAAAGCTACTGGATAGTGTAAGACAGTTGATCATGATAGATTCTATGACTTTTGAAAAAGGAGTTAAGGACTATTCCATGAAAAGCATACCTTCCTACGCCAACAGTGGACGGGTCAAAAATCAGAATACAAATAACACTTTTTTTGCAGCTGATGACCTCGATCCTGATACCTACTTTGCTATTTTTGAACTGAAGCCTGGTCAGTTGTCAAAACCACTGCCGTTTCAGTTACCTGATGGTCAAAAAGCGTTCAGGCTCATAAAATTAAATACTATATCTAAACCTCACAGAGCAAATCTACAGGAAGACTTTGATAAAATATCTGGATTTGCTAAAGAAGGAAAGAAAAATGAATATTTCTTAAAGTGGTTAAAAAACAAACGGACTGAAACATTCATATACATAGATCCGATGCTTGACTATTGTAAAATAGGAGAAAGTAAAACTAATAATTGAAGATAAGAAAGTGGAGAATACCGGGCTCGAACCGGTGACCTCTACGCTGCCAGCGTAGCGCTCTAGCCAACTGAGCTAATTCCCCTAACAGAAGGCACGCAAAAGTAAAAACTAATTTTAAATAAACCTTATTTTTGCTTTTTATTTTTTTTGCATGACCAATTAGTATGTTGCGAAATGACCATGACTTATGAAAATATAATAAAAGATATTAAAACGGGAAAAGTGCATCCTGTTTACTTTTTGTATGGCGAAGAACCATATTACATTGATAGAATTGCAGATTATATCGAAGATAATGTACTAACTGAAGGTGAAAAAGCATTCAATCAGGTGGTCATCTATGGCAAGGACGCTGACTTCAGGACAGTGGTAGACGAAGCAAGGCAGTTTCCAATGATGTCAACATATAGAGTTATTTTGATTAAGGAAGCTCAGGATATGAAAAGTTTGCTTGAATTAGTCTCTTATCTGGAAAAACCATCGTCTACCTCCATTCTGGTATTATGTTTTAAATATAAAAAACTGGATAAGCGTACCAGATTTAGCAAATTGCTGGATGAAAAAGCTGTGGTTTTTGAGTCGAAAAAAATCTACGACAATCAGGTTGCAGGGTGGGCAAGGGATTACCTAAAAGATTTAGGTTATACTTTTGAAAATGGAGTTACAGAACTACTTGCAGAATACCTGGGAGCTGACTTAAACAAAGTAAGTAATGAGCTGGACAAACTTGCTATCAATATCTCTAAAAACCGGACAGTCACTATGCAAGATGTTCGTGAACAAATCGGGATAAGTAAAGATTTTGATGTATTTGAATTCCAAAAGTTGTTGGGAGAAAAGAATTTTGTCAAAGCTTTCAGGATTGTCAATTACTTTAGCCAAAATCCTAATGCCAATCCTGCGGTCATGATAATCAGCAGTGTTTTTGGATATTTCAATAAAGTAATGATTACCAAATATCATAGCAGCCTTGGTGACCAGGAATTGGCCAAATTGGCAGGTGTCAGTCCATTTTTTTTGAAAGAATATCGGGCCGCTGCAAAAAACTACACTTTCGAACACCTTATAGCCATTTTCAAAGCATTGAAAACCTGTGATAAATCTTCAAAAGGAATAGGGAATAGGGGAGCAGATGATGGTACGATTTTAAAAGATTTGCTTATCACCTGCATGCAGCCTTCCTGATACTAAAAAAGGGAAATAACTAATAAGCCATTTCCCTTTCGATATTTTTTATTCGATAATCACTATTGAATGATGAGCTTTCTAGATATTTTTTGATTGCCGGATACTACCATAATGACATGCATTCCAGGAACAAAATAGCTATTAATGTTGATGGATTTGCTATTAGCCACAAAAGATGCCGTTTCCAACGTTCTGCCTGAAGCATCGATTACAGAAATAGTACCTACTTTTTCATTGAATGTTTCAGGTATCTCCACCACGATATTACCACTTTCGGCTTGGTATGCATTGAAAGAAGATTTAGCTGTAAATTCCTCCGAAGTTGCAGGAATTCCCACATTTACCTGATTGGCATTAAAAAATAAGTATTTGTTATTGACCTTATTCCATATGATACCAACAACTTTGATTTTATCTCTGTCTGCAGTGATGCCAGGCACGGTGGCATTGACTGTAAATGTTGTTCCTTTAACTACTGCTCCTTTTTGAAGTGGGTTTCCAAAAGTACTGGTTAGCAATTTTTGCCTTAAGACATTTTTATGTAGCTGTAACCCGGTTCTGCTGGCTTGAGTGTTCATTACATCTTCTAAAAGATAAAGACCCAGGTAATAGTCTCCATTTTCCACGTCGTTAAAAGAATTCTACCTTTGCATCGACTGTGAGGGTATTAGTCGTTTTACTGAGATTAGCATTGATGCCTACTCCAGCGATAGTTGCGACTGTATTTTCCCCTCCACTTAGTGTTTCATCCAGCTTGCGCAACATTTCACCATTTGCATTGATGTTGACACCATCTACAAAAAAATGGGTTGACCTGACCTCCGAAGTTATCACCAAACCCCTGCAGTAGGATCACTGAGTCCTCCGCTATGGTGGACTGCCATAAAGATTACCTCATCATTAGCAAACTTATTCATCATCTGGGTTTTAAGGTCCCAGCCCCATGTGCCACAAAATGGACACCAATCTGCCGTTCTCTCATGAATCAAGGTCCAGTTTTTGTCACTCACTTGCTGACCCTGCAGCGTCGAGAGATACATGAATGTAAATGTTAGAAATAAAAATTTTACATTTCTCATTTTCTGTTTTTAAATTTTAAGTCAAAAAAATATGTTTAGAAAGAATTATCTGATGTTTTGTACACTACTGCAGTTACGACCTGTATGACCGAAGCCAGGTTTTGTTTGTCAATAGCTTTGATATTATCATTATGTGTATGATGATAGTCTCCAAAAAATCCTGAGGGTTTTGTAGAAATGATGTCTATTGTCGGGATATTGGCTATCGTATTGACATAAAAATGATCATCCGTGATTTGGCCGATAGGCGAGTTTATAAAAAGACTTCCCTTGCCCATAGCAGCTGCAAGGTCCCACACTTTATTTTGTATACTACCAGCCATTTTGGAAGATATTTCTTTGCTATAAGTAGCACCCTGAGAACCTATGAGAGATCAAGCAAAATCCCCATTTCTGGCTTTGATGAGTCATTTTGGACAGATTTTGACCAGAATTGTGATCCCAGACACCAGGTTTCTGTGGCGCTATCGTCGCCCTGATCTTCCGCATCAAAAAACACAAAATCTACACCCAGATTAACTGGGTTTGCTTTCATTAATCTTGCTATTTCCAGTAAAGCTGCAACACCGCTTGCACCGTCTACAGCTCCTTGTATTGGTTTGTTTCTAAGAGCCTCATTCTTGTCTTTTTCAGCTATCAAACGGGTATCCCAATGGGCAAAAAGAGCAATTCTTTTTTTCTCTCCCGGATTCATTCGGGCGATGATATTATAAGATGGTACATCTTTTTTATTCAGAAAGCTGGCTTTAAACTCTTGTATAGTTACCTCAGCTCCATATGATTTCAGAGTATTTACGATCCAATCTCTCGTTTTCAGATGCCCGTCTGATCCAGGTACCCTGACCCCAAATGAAAGCTGTTTTTCTATAAAGAAGTAAGCAGAGTCTTCTTCTACTTTTGGAACTATTGCTTTTGGCAGTTTAATCGCTGAAGGTTCCGTTACAGTTTCTTTTTTAGGATCTGTCTTGCAGGCAACTACAATTGTGAAAGATATAAGTATAAGTAAATGATGTATTTTCATTATTTTCGATTCTGCTAAATATATTATTTAAAATTCCAGGAGGTGCCATCTTTACCATCCTTAATCTGAATATTTATCTCATTGAGGGAGTCTCTGATCTTATCAGAAGTAGACCAGTCTTTGTTGGTTCTTGCCAGCTGACGTAATTCTATAACCAGCTCCATAAGACCATCCATTGGACCCACATTGTTCTCTGACTCATCTTTTAACCCCAAAACATCAATTATTATTGTCTTAAAAGTAGATTTAATTTTGTCAAGCACAGAAGCCGAAACTTCCGATGCTGTTATCTGTCCCTCTTTGAGACTATTGATTATGGTTACCAATTCGAATGTTCTCGCCAATGCTTTAGGGGTGTTAAAATCATCATCCATATCTTCAAAAATGCCGAGTAGGGTTTCCTCTATTTTGTTATCCAGTGAGCCTGATACTGAAGAAGAGGTCAGACTTGATAAGGTTTTATTGGCTTCCATCAAACGTTTGAAGCCTTTTTCGGCAGCCTGCAACGCGTCATCTGTCAAATCATTGGGTGAGCGGTAATGCGATTGCATCATAAAAAACCTGACCACCATAGGACTGTAACCCTTGGAGACATGCTGACTTTGTCCTGTAAATAATTCAGTTGGTGAAATGGTATTACCGTCACTCTTGGACATTTTTTTTCCATTGAGGAGCAGCATATTGGTATGTAAACCAATAATTGGCAGGATGTGAACCACATGCACCTATATTCTGTGCGATCTCATTTTCATGGTGAGGAAACTTCAGATCGTTGCCACCTCCATGGATATCAAATTTTGTTCCCAAATATTTGGTGCTCATAGCACTACATTCTAAATGCCAGCCCGGAAAACCAACTGACCAGGGTGAGTTTCCACTTCATGATGTGCTCATCTGAAGCTTTCATCCATATGGCAAAATCAGACGGATGATTTTTTTCGTCCTGTTTTTTAAGATTGTCACGGGACTCGGACATTAATTCTTCTATCACTCGGCCAGAAAGCTTACCATACTCTCCGGTTTTTTCAGCAAACTTCAAAGTATCAAAATATACTGACCCATTTTTTAAATAGCCATATCCATTATCGATTATTTCCTGTACCATCTCTATTTGTTCCAGAATATGGCCAGTTGCTCTAGGCTCAATACTTGGTGAGTATGTATTGAATATTCGCATCATATCATGAAAGTTATTGGCATACTTTTTGTGCCACTTCCATGGGTTCGAAGATTATCAGTCGGCACCTTTTTGACATCCTGTCCTCACCATCATCGAGTAGATGACCTACATCTGTAATATTTCTAACGTACCTCACCTGATAACCCAGATATACTAGATACCTGTATATCATGTCAAAACTCATGAATGTCCTGCAATTTCCCAGATGTACATCATTATATACTGTAGGTCCACAAACATACATGCCAATATGTCCTTCATGAATGGGTTCAAATTTTTCTTTTTGTCGTGTGAGACTGTTATAAACAAACAAATTTCTATTCATCACCTTACTGATTATATTTGCCCGAAAAAGGACGTCAAAAGTGGGGCAAAGATAACAAATAGGAGTAATATGTTCTGTTAACACAATGTTATAAGTTTGGAAAATATCCACATAATACAGCCTGATAAATAAAAATGCTATTTCAGAAGAAGGAATAAAGACTATATAAAAGCATATTCCTATATTTGTGCCATCAAAATACATAGTTATCATGGGACATGGACTCTTAAACGGTAAAAAAGGAATCATATTTGGCGCACTGGACAGTAAATCCATAGCCTGGAAAGTAGCACAAAAGTGCGTGGAAGAAGGAGCACAGATAGTACTCACCAATGCACCAGTAGCTATGAGGTTAGGTGAAATCAATGACCTTGCAGCAGAATTGAAATGCGAAATAGTACCTGCTGATGCAACCAGTATTGAAGATCTTGAAAATCTGTTTGCCCGGTCAATGGAAATAGTTGGTGGAAAATTGGATTTTGTTTTACATTCGATTGGAATGTCTGTCAATGTCAGAAAGAAAAAAAGACTATACAGACCTCAACTATGAGTGGATGAAAACGACTTTTGATGTGTCTGCCATATCATTTCACAAAGTTATGCAAGTAGCAATGAAAAAAGATGCTATGAATGAGTGGGGGTCCATCGTGGCATTAAGTTACATTGCAGCACAGCGTACTTTTCCTGATTATAGTGAAATGGCTGAATCAAAGGCATTGCTGGAGAGTTTTGCCAGAAGCTTTGGTTATCACTGGGCTAAGAAAGCCAGAGTAAGAGTCAATACTATATCACAGTCGCCGACAGTCACTACTGCCGGTTCAGGTGTCAAGGGATTTGGGGATTTTTTTGGGTATGCAGATAAAATGTCACCATTGGGCAATGCAAGCGCAGATGCGTGTGCAGATTATTGTGTCACGCTTTTCTCTGATATGACAAGGATGGTGACTATGCAAAACCTTTTCCATGATGGTGGATTCAGCAGTATGGGTATGGCACCAGAAATACTGGAAGATTAATTTTATACTTTTTAGCTAAAATATTTTTTTAGCTGACATATCGGGCACTACCGATGATCGCTCCTAAAAAGCCAACAACTCCGGTCACAAGGGTGTCTGTTATGACAAACCATGTAGGAAATTCGTAGGTAAACAGGTACACCATTACGAAAATAAATACTATACTCCACGCTATAATTCCAGTGGTAATCCTGCTGTAATCAGAAACCAGACTACTGATCAAACCTGCTGCAAAGGCAGCTATGGCATGACTTACAGTAATGATGATATAGGCTTGGTTGGGTAAATTATTCATGTATTGCAGCAAATTTTCCCTGTTGGTATAATCAAATCCCACAGGTAGGGGGTAAAGACCCTCTCTGATCATTTGAGCCATAATAATAATCAGGACTGCAGTGACTAAGCTGGTTAATATTCCAAAAATCTGTTTCAAAGATTGACCAATTGACTATGTGCAAAAGGCAAATTTACTTAAAAATATGCAAAGACAGATGATAATGGTTTGTAAAAATATATTTCTGATCAGATGATGGCTTGTCGGATAGAGACAAGTCTGGTGAGGAGATTTTTCAGCTGGTCTAATGGCAACATGTTTGCTCCATCTGATTTGGCTTCTGAAGGATTAGGGTGAGTCTCAATAAACAAACCATCTGCTCCAACAGCGATGGCAGCTTTTGCAATTGTGGATATTAATCCAGGTTTACCACCAGTGATACCAGATGGTTGGTTAGGCTGCTGCAGTGAATGTGTACAATCCATGATGACTGGCACACCAAAAGACTGCATGACTGGAATACCTCTGTAGTCGACAATAAGATCCTGATATCCAAAAGTAGTACCTCTTTCTGTTAACATAACTTTTTCATTATGACATTCCCTGACTTTTTGCACTGCATGTATCATTGAGTCAGGACTCATAAACTGCCCTTTTTTAATATTGACAATTTTGCCCGTATCTGAAGCAGCTTTTATCAGTGTCGTTTGTCTGCACAGAAATGCCGGTATCTGTAATATATCGACGTATTCTGCAGCAATAGCGGCCTCAGGTTCAGTATGAATATCTGTAGTCACAGGCACGTGAAAAGTTTCGGCAATTTTTCGAAGAATCCGAAGTGCTTTTTCATCACCTATACCAGTAAATGAATGTATGGAGGATCTGTTGGCTTTTCGGTACGACCCCTTAAAAACATATGGTATTTTTAGGTCTGATGTGATTCTTATCACTTCTTCAGCAATTTCCATTGCCATTTTTTCTGATTCTATGGCACAAGGGCCGGAAATAAGAAAAAAATTTTGGGATGAAATGTGAGAAATGTTCTTTATTGAAGGAACTAATGAAGATGTTGACATGCTTCCTTTTTTATTTTAGGTACCAAATACATACTGGACAATATTTGCACCCATTTTAAGTGCTTTGATTCTTACTTCTTCAAGGTCATTGTGTACTTCAGGGTCTTCCCACCCATCTCCCAGATCTGATTCATAAGAATAAAAACAAAGCAGTCTGCCTTCCCAGATCAATCCATAGCCCCTTGCTGCTTTATCATCGTGTTTATGTATTTTGGGCACCCCATTCTCAAATTTGTATTTCTGATTATAAATAGGATGACTGAAGGGCAATTCTGTAAACTGTAGCTCAGGGAATACTTTTTTCATGGCAAGCCTGATAAAGGGATCCATTCCATAATTATCATCGATATGGAGAAATCCTCCTGCAATAAGGTAATTGCAAGTTTTCAGCATCTGCAGATGAAAAAACCACATTCCCGTGTCCCGTCATATGGATCAGTGGATAGTTGAACAGTTCAATACTTCCTGCATCAACAACTGCGTATTCAGGGTCAATATTTGTTCCTAAATATTTATTGCAGAAAGCAGAAAGATTGACAAGGGATGTAGGGTTTGCGTACCAGTCACCACCACCTCCATACTTCAATAAGCCAATCTTGACAGTAGGTGCAGTAAAAGCAACCAAAAAAACGGGTAAAAATAAAAGATAAACGAACTTCATAATTCCAAACTGATTGCAGATACAACGCCTGAAAGACGCCAATCGTTTAAAATATCTGATTATTTTTTTTATTTTATTACCAGCGCATCGACACCTATATCATATTAAAAGGTTAACAAACATAAAAAATTAAACAAAACACATCTAATTACCATTAGTAATCATATTTTTGCAACCACAATGGCTTAATTTATGCAGTTTTTATACCCTTCATTTTTATGGGCGCTTCTGGCTTTAGCCATTCCTATTATCATACATCTATTCTATTTCAGGAGATTTAAAAGAGTTTATTTTACAAATGTAAAATATCTCAAAGAAATCAAAGAGGAAACAAGCAACAGAAACAAGCTAAAAAATCTATTGGTGCTTATCAGCAGATGTCTTGCTTTGGCGGGTCTTGTTTTTGCTTTTGCACAACCGTTTATTCCTACAGGCAATAGTATTAAATCGGGACTCAATAATATCTCAGTATTTGTGGACAATTCTTTTTCCATGACCTCTACCCGTCAGGATATTCCACTCATTGATTTTGCTAAGGAAAAAGCAAAAACAATTGTGAATGCCTATAGTGAGGAGGACAAATTCCAGATTCTCACCCATGATTTCGAGGGCAGACACCAGCGATTCCTTAGCAAAGAAGACGCATTGACATATCTTGATGAAATAAAAATTTCACCATCTGTCCAGACCTTAAACAATGTTATAAAAAGGCAAAAACAACTTTTGGAAACAGCTGACGGCAATAAGATCAGTTACCTGATTTCAGATTTTCAGAAGAGCATTACAGATTTTGAGACATATCAAGATACTTCTGTAGAAATCAATCTTCTTCCCATCCAAACATCCCAACAGAAAAATCTTTCTCTCGATAGTGTTTGGTTTGATGGACCAATACCGGTATTGAATCAAAAAAATAAACTTGTAGTAAGAGTCAGAAACAATAGCGGGGAAGATGCCGAGCAAGTAAAGCTTCAGTTTAAGAAGGATGGTCAGGAAAAACCCATCAGCATCAGAGATATTCCTGCCAACAGTACCATTACCGATACCGTAGTTGTCACTGTAGAAAAAGCCGGTTGGCATAAATGTATTGTAGGAGTATCTGATTATCCGATACAATTTGATGATGAGTATTACGTTGCGTTTCCTGTGCCCGACACTATCAGAGCACTATTTGTCAATGAATCAGGACCAAACAGATTTATGAATGCTTTATTCAATGGCATCCCATATTTCAGTCTGACCAATCAAAATGCCAATCAATTGCAATACCAACAATTTGTAAACTTTGATCTGATCATACTAAATGACCTCAAAACTATTTCCTCAGGACTGGTCGGCGAGTTGGGACAGTACCTGCGAAGCGGTGGCAAAGTGTTGGTTTTTCCCGGCAAGTCAGCGGACATAAACAGCTACAATACTCTATTAAGTGCTTGTGGTGCAAATAAATTTACTACTATCAACAAAACAAAAAAGGAAGTATCTGCCATCAATACGGAAGAGTTTATTTTTTCTGATGTATATGTCAACACTACCAGAAATCTAAAATTGCCAGTGTCGACTCTTTCATTTGATGCTAATAGTTTGGCCGCAAGTTCGCAAGAAAAACTATTGACCTACAGGGATGGAAGTGGTTATCTCAGTAAGTATAGGGTAGGTGATGGCCAGCTTTTCATTTGTGCTGCTCCACTTGACACAGAATCCAATAATCTTGTCATGAATGCAGAAATTTTTGTTCCAATGGTCTACAAAATGGCAATATCTACTTCCCGCCAAAAGGTACTGTCATATACCATTTCGAATAATGTTGTAATAGAAACAGACAATAAAAGAAAAACGGGTGATTATGTTTACAAAGTTAAAAATGAAAAGGAAGAATATATACCAGGTCAAATACCCAATGGAAATAAAATTAATCTGGACCTGGATGATCAAATAAAAACAGCTGGATATTACGATTTGGAATTGGATAATAATGCGGTAGGCCAGGTAGCATTTAATTATGATAGAAAAGAATCGGATATGACCATGTTTACAGAATCAGATTTATTAAAATTTTCTAACAATACCAAAATAAAGCTAATTGATGCCGCATTGCAGGCTAATATTACGGGGACTATTTCAGAAAAAGATAAAGGTATCGTTCTATGGAAATGGTTTATCATTGGAGCTTTACTGTTTCTAGCCCTGGAAGCTTTATTATTGAGATTTTATAAACCATAAGAAATGGATGTCGTCATAAAAAAAGCCACCATCATTCACCAGGGTTCTGATTTTCATCTGCAGGTAAGGGATATCCACATAGCTGATGGAATCATAAAATCTATAGCTGAAAATATCGATCTGATGGGCGTGCGGCTCATCGAAGGAAATCAATTGCATTGTTGTATTGGACTATGTGACATCGGCACACACTCAGGCGAACCGGGATACGAACATAGAGAGTCGGTAGACTCACTTACGAAAGCTGCTTTGGCAGGAGGATACACATCACTGGCTATTTTCCCCAATAATAAACCTGTAACCCAAACCAAAGCAGATATAAGGTATCTGGCTGAGCATTCGCAAAGAAATGGTGTGGATATACATCCTATAGGTGCATTGAGCAAAGATATCAAAGGAGTAGATATTGCAGAGTATATTGATATGGTGTCAGGTGGTGCCATAGCCATTAGTGATGGTATGAAATCTGTATCAGATACGGGTCTCCTGGGCAGAGCTCTGCATTATGCCTCTACAGCTGGTGCACCGATCATACATCATCCTGATGATAGCTACCTCAGTGCCGGAGGTGAGATGCATGAAGGAGAAATGAGTACGTCGCTGGGCATGAAAGGAGTGCCATATATCGCAGAATTGCATATAGTAGAGAGAGATATTCTGCTGAACGAATATTATAAAGATTCAGCCCTTATTGAACATGGTATTTCATCGGCCAGAAGTGTGGATGCTATCAGAAAAGCAAAAGTAAATCAGTCAAGGTTGTATGCCACTGTGCCTTATATGAACCTAATATTTACAGATAAGGATTTATGGGATTTTGATAGTAATCTCAAGGTCACTCCTGTATTGAGATCAGAACAGGACAGGATAGCACTTATAGAGGGATTAAAAGATAATAGTATTGATGCCATCATCTCCAATCATACACCTCTCGATGAGGAAACTAAAAATCTCGAATTCCCGTATGCATTACCCGGTGCTACAGGTTTGGAAACTTGCCTGATGGCTTGTCTGGATCAATTAAAAAATGTAATCAGTGTGTCTGATTTAATTTATAAGTTAACTTTTGGCCCGAGGCTTTTATTACAACTGGCTATACCTGAAATCCGAGTGGGAGCACCAGCCAACTTATGCATTTTTGATTTAAATAGCCAATATTCTGATCAACCGTTTGTAAGACACTCCCTTTCTAACAACCATCCTTTCGCAGAAAAACAGTTCACTTCAAGGGTAGTGGAGACAATTAAATTTTGACTCCTAAGATCTTCTTGTCTTCGGTTTCTGCCACGGAACGTGACCTGTAGGTGGTTTCCGTTTGGGTTTCAAAGCAGGGTCTTTTTTCTCATTTTTGGGACTTGCGGTGGAGATGGATGATTTTTGCTCTTTTTTATCAGTAATCGTTTTCTTTTTGGGAGCATTGGTGTATTTACCTTCCTTCATCGTTTTGGCCTTTTTATGCTTGGAGTCTGATGTTTTAAAGTTTTTTTCACCAGGGGTCGACCTGCTTATTCCTTCTTTATCTCTCTTAGTAAAGGTGCTCTTATTTACTTTAGGTAAAGGTTCAAGTTTTAGCAATGGATATATTTCCTCCTGTTTCAGTTCCATATATTTGCCGGGTTCAAGCTTGCCAAGTTTGACATCTTCTATTTGGACCCTTACCAATCTAAGCACAGGATAACCGACTGCCGCAAACATCTTTCTTACCTGTCTGTTTTTACCTTCTGAAAGCTCAATCAGAGCCCAGGATGTAGGAATGTTTTGCCTGACACGGATAGGTGGATTACGCTCCGGTAGGACTGGTGGTTTGGATAGTCTCTTGACTGAACAAGGTGCAGTAAAATAAATTCCGGATTCTACTTTTATTTCCACTCCTTTGCTGACAGTGGCGATAGCTTTATCTGAAACGGTATCATCCAACTGAACAAAATAGCATCTTTTGTGTTTGTTTACAGGAGATAACAATCTGTTATTTAGCGACTTATCATTAGTAAGTATAAGTAATCCTTCGGAGTCTTTATCGAGACGTCCGATCGGATAAACATCTTTTTCTACACGTAAAAAATCAGCCAGCGTTACATGGTCTTCCCGCTCCTTACTGAACTGATTCAGGACATTATAAGGTTTATAAAAGACATAATATTTAAATTCAGTTGCGATAAAGCGGTATTTTAATAACAAAAATTATAAGTAAAACCTATTGGACATTTATGTGCAGGCGCAAAATACCTGTTACCAGGGCACATTATACATTAAATCTAAAATGCATAACATCACCGTCATCTACTACATATTCCTTACCTTCCACACCCATCTTGCCAGCCTCTTTGACAGCATGCTCTGAGCCATACTTGACAAAATCAGCATATTTGATAACTTCTGCTCTGATGAATCCTTTTTCAAAGTCCGTATGAATGACGCCTGCTGCCTGCGGGGCTTTCCAGCCTTTCTTGATCGTCCAGGCCCTTACTTCTTTCACACCGGCTGTAAAATATGTGTAAAGATTGAGCAATTTATATGCTGCCCGTATGATTTTATTGACACCCGGCTCCGAAAGTCCCATAGCTTCAATAAATTCCATTCGTTCTTCTTTACTTTCCAGTTCAGCTATTTCGGCTTCTATACCAGCGCAAATAAGCAATATTTCTGCATTTTCTGACTTAACAGCTTCGGCAAAATTTTTAGTATGGACGTTGCCTTCTTTGACAGAAGCTTCGTCTACATTACACACATACAGTATAGGCTTACTGGTCAGCAAGTAAAAATCTTTGAACAGCTCTTCATAATTTTCCTCCACCTCAAAACTCCTGGCAGGTTTTTCCGATTCAAGGTGTTTGAGGAGTTTTTCTGCCCATTCTACATTGATGGCATCGTCTTTGGCCCCTGATTTAGCTTGCTTTTTGAGTTTGTCGATTCTCTTCTCCATCGTCTCTATATCCTTAAAAATCAACTCCAGGTCTATGATTTCCTTATCCCTCACAGGATTTACACTGCCGTCCACGTGGATGACATTATCATCATCAAAACACCTGACTACATGGATGATAGCATCTACTTCCCTGATATTGGCCAGAAACTGATTTCCTAATCCTTCCCCTTTGCTGGCACCTTTGATAAGGCCGGCAATGTCCAGTATTTCTACGCTTGTAGGAAGTACTTTCTGCGGATTGACAAGTTCGGAAAGTTTGTCAAGTCTCTCATCCGGCACAACAATCACACCCAAATTGGGCTCTTTGGTTGCGAAAGGATAGTTGGCTGCCAGGGCTTTGGCAGAAGTTAATGCATTAAAAAGTGTAGATTTTCCCACATTCGGGAGTCCCACTATACCACACTGAAGACCCATATCTGTTTACTTTAAGGTTTTTATTCTAAAAATTGCCGCAAAGGTAGCATAAATTATTGATACCATCGAATTAACTTATGCCCGAGCTATTCACGTCATTTTTCTGTATTGTATAGTGAATATTTTACTAGGCAATAAACTTGTATCCTACACTTCTGATGGAGAAAAATGTTTGGGATGTCTGGGATCTTTTTCAAAGTATTTTCTGAAAGAAAGAATAAAATTATCAATGGTGCGGGTAGAAGGATAGACGTCATAACCCCACACTGTCTGCAGTATCTGTTGTCTCGAAACGACTTCTGATTCACGCTCTATAAGGAGCTTTAGCAGCAGTACTTCTTTTTTGGTCAGCTTGATAGTACCGGCCTTGCATTCGGCTTCATATGTCACGAAATTTATTGTATTGTCTCCAAATGTATAATATTCATAATCTTTAGATATATCGTCAGCACTTCTTTTGAGCAGATTGCCCACTCGAAGCAGGAGTTCTTCCAGACTGAATGGTTTTACCAAATAGTCATCTGCTCCCAACTTAAGTCCGGTGATTCTGTCTTGCGATGTGTCTTTGGCTGAGACAATGATAATGCCCACTTTTGAATTTCTGAGCCGCACTTGCTCACAAATCTGAAATCCATCTACTTCCGGCAACATCACATCAAGTATCATCAGGTCAAAATACTGACTATCTGCCAGTTCGAGTGCCTTACGTCCATTATCCGTTGCGATGACCTCGTAGTTTTCCATTTCGAGATTTATCTTTATAATTTTTCTTATATTCTCTTCATCTTCGACCAGTAATATTCGCATCCGGATTTAAAATTATAAAGGTAATGTAACAGTTACAACAGTGCCCCTAGGGTGGTTGTCGGATATTTTTAGTCTTCCGCGATGGGCTTCGACTATTTTATCTACGATATATAAACCCAATCCGGTTCCTTTTGTTTGACGGATTTCTTCATTTCCGGTTCGGTAGAATAAACCGCGAACTTTTTCCTTCTCCGAGTCAGGGATACCACGACCATGATCAGCAATATCTATAATGCATTGATTTTTGTCTGTTTTCAGCCCCAACATTATACTGGCCGGACTATCAGAGTATTTGATTCCATTTTCGACCAGGTTGCTGATGACGGAATAAATAGCCTCCTTGTCAGCATGTATGGTAGTTGGGAGGGAATGAGAAAAAGTTATTGCCACTTCTGGGTATTGTAGCTTGATGACTTTCAATACTTCGTCTATGATCAGTGTTATATCTGTTTTTTCATAGTTATACTGATATGAATTTTCGATTTTGGTTGTCAGCAACAGATTGTCAATTAGTTTTTCGAGCCTGGTACTTTCTTTTAGAATACTTTCATGGAGATCTTTTTGCTGCTCGGGCATTAATGTGCGCTTCAGCAGGGTTTGGGTGATCAGATTGACAGATGTAATAGGAGATTTCAGCTCATGAGTCACTGACAAAAGAAAATTTTTCTGCTTGATATTATTTTCCATTTCTCTTGTATAAGCTTTTTGGATAAACCACATACCCAGTATGAGAGAGATACCGAATACCATACCTTCACCCAGTATCATGTACTTGTTTTTGATGAATTCTTTAGAAATCTGCTGTTCTGACATAACCGCACCGACGTGATTTTCAGATTCACCTGTCCCGACTGTCGTAAGCAGCAATTGATTTTTTTGGTAGATTGTCTGATTATTTCGCGAAAGCAGGATAGTCCACCAAATCAGCGCCATCAACATATAAACCATTACACCATAGGATAAAAACTTCATTTTTGAACTTTATGAGTATTCATTAAATCCACCCTTAGGCTCACACCGACCTGCGTGAACTATAAAAATATTACATTTTAGGTGTAAATTTAACCAGTATTCTTATTTTTGTTGCTATTACTTCCCGTTATTCATGTAATTGGCATAGTTATTTCTGTACAGCTAGGATATTAAGATGATATTGATGCGTAATCAGGTATATTCCGGATATTTTTATCAGATGCTCATGGAGTACGGTAAGGTTTCTATACCTTCACTGGGAACTTTCTCTTTGGATCATACAAATGCTGCTTTTTCAGATGACCGAAAATTGCTTCATCCTCCTGTTACAGGGGTTTATTTCACACCGGAGCAAGATGATCAGTTTCAGTTTTCAGGACTGCTGACGGAGAAAGGCATGCGTGCTGATGCTGCCCAATCAATACAAAAACAAATGGCTGATGATTACCTTACGGCACAAAATCAAAACTCACCATTTGAAATATCCACTTTCGGGACCTTAGTCAATCGTATATTTCTGCCCAAAGATAACAATGTGTTCAATAAATACTGGGGACTGCAACCTGTAGTGGCGACGGTAGCTCCCAAAAAGGCTGAACATGTTGTTCATGATGATAACTACCTTTTCAACCTTCAAAATTCCTATGCAACCACCTCTGATGTTTCATCATCACAGGGCGTGCTTTGGCCTTCTCTTATTGCATTGGGCACTATACTTATCATACTTTGCTGGTTTTTTTGCCCCAAATCCATTCCTGCTGCGTCTTCCTCGGCGCAAACCGTGATTCCACAAGAAAGTGTTACTACCATTGTGACAGATACTATCACTGCATCCACCGAAACAGTAATAACAAAGGACAGTGCATCCACTGAAACGATGAGCCGGGACAGTATCGGTGCACAAATATTGGACGTCAATTCAGCACTGCCGAAAGTCAGTACAAAATCCAAAAGTGCAGGGAGTGTGTCGTAATAGTCGGGGCCTTCAAAAACAAAGCCAACGCCAATAAAATGGTCCGCCTCATCAAAGCTAAAGGCTACCATTCCTATCAGCAAAGTCACGACGGTCTGCAAAGGGTAGGCATCTCCTACAACTGCGCCTCCACTGATCAGGATGCATTCAAAACAAAAGTTAGAACTATTTTCAATAAGGACGCCTGGCATCTTCAGGATACCATATGATAGGTCTTTTGTAAGGTGATGTGCTCCACAGACAACCTCAGTAACTAAATACCGGTGCGTTTTCTTTCCCCTCACATTCATGCATATTAAAACTGATACCTATTTATTCCTTTTATTTTGAATCATTTCCATTATCTTTGGCCTGTCAAAATTCAAATACTATGTCTCAACTTACTTTAAAAACAGAAAGATTGGAAGGGTCTTTTGTACTATTGACCATCAACAGACCAGAATCACTGAATGCACTCAACAGGGATGTTTTCGATGAACTGGAAGCATTTTTCAGGGCACACCACCTGGACTACGCCGTAAAAGGTGTCATCATCACCGGAGAAGGCAGCAAAGCTTTCGTAGCCGGCGCTGATATCAAGGAATTTTCGGCTCTGGATGCTGCCGGTGGGGCTGTTTTATCAAAAAGAGGACAGGACATATTTTTTATGATCGAGCGTTTTCACGCCCCTGTTATAGCTGCCGTCAATGGATTTGCTTTGGGCGGTGGTTGTGAATTGGCCATGTCCTGTCACATAAGAGTAGCAGGGAGCCATGCCCGATTTGGGCAGCCCGAAGTCAACCTGGGCCTCGTACCCGGTTATGGTGGATCGCAAAGACTAATCCAGCTCATAGGCAAAGGTAAAGCGACGGAGATGCTGCTCACAGCAGATATGATTACAGCAGAAGAGGCCTTGGGTCTCGGTTTGGTGACACATGTCACAGAGCCAGGGCAGGAAGTGTCTAAAGCACTGGACATCCTACGCAAGATAGCCACAAAAGGGCCTCTGGCAGTCAATCAGTGTATTCAGCTAATCAATGCTTATTTTGATAAACAAATGGATGGCTTCGAAAAAGAATATACGGATTTCGGGCTGACAATAGGCAGCGAGGACTCTAAAGAAGGAGCTGCCGCCTTTGTGGAAAAACGTAAACCTGTATTTAAAGCCAAATAATTCCATGCATGTTTGAATTCCATAAGGATAAAGAGAGATATTTCAACATACAACGTACTGTTACTGCCGAAAATATCATACCATTTATAGAGCAAAACCATGGGTTGTGCAGGGGTAAGAAGGTGCTGGAGATAGGATGTGCCGAAGCAGGTGTACTGAAAGCTTTTTTAGATATCGGCAATACAGGAGTGGGCGTGGAATTGTCTTCTTCAAGATTTAATACAGCCATATCCTTTTTATCCATTGATATACAGGAGGGTAGGGCGCGCATCGTCAATAAAAATATATACGATATTGCCGATCCTGCAGCTGAATTTGGTTTTCTTTTTGACATCATTATCCTCAAGGATGTGATCGAGCATATCCCTGATCAGGACAGATTTATCCCGAAATTGAAAGATTTTCTGAGCGATGATGGGGTTATTTTTTTTGCATATCCACCCTGGTGGATGCCTTTCGGGGGGCATCAGCAGATATGCAGTCATAAACTGCTGCGCACGCTGCCATGGTTCCATTTGCTCCCTTTACCCTTATACAAAGCCATTTTAAGTGCTTTTGGTGAGAAGGATGCTACCATAGCTGAACTTTTGGACATACGGTCTACAGGCATCAATATCGAACAACTGTATACTATCCTGCGTACCCATCAATATAAAATCATCTCACAGATCTTCTGGTTTACCAATCCGATTTATCAGTTTAAATTCGGAGTAAAAAAGAGGCAACTTCCTTCTATACTGGCGTCTCTCCCATATATCAGAAATTTTTATACCACTGCCCATTATATACTGTTCAGAAAATAAAAGCTGTAACGCATGCATTGTGTGTTTCGCCGGGTTGCGCTCAACCCCAACAACATCACACAAACAAGGTGGCTGAGCGCAACGAAGTGAAGTCGAAGCCCCGATACACTACAGTCGTGTGATTTCGACTCCGTGTTCTGCGCTCAATCACCAACATCTTCAAACCAAACGAAGGTGGCTGAGCGCAACGAAGTGGAGTCGAAGAAGTCAGTTGTGTGATTTCGACTCCGTGTTACTGCGCTCAATCACCCAACAACATCACACCCAAAGAAGATGGCTGAGCGCAACGAAGTGGAGCCGAAGCCCCGATACGCTGCGCAATGTTGTGTGATTTCGACTCCGTGTTACTGCGCTCAATCACCCAACAACATCACACCAACAACATCAAAAGGTGGCTGAGCGCAACGAAGTGGAGTCGAAGCCCCGTCAGATGTGTGATTTCGACTCCGTGTTACTGCGCTCAATCACCCAACAACAGCAATAAAAGGTGGCTGAGCGCAACAAAGTGGAGTCGAAGCCCCGTCCGAGCGCAACAAAGTGGAGTCGAAGCCCCGATACCCAACGCTCAATCACCTTTAAGTTTTCTATTATTTATAAAATCAAGTAATTCCGAAGTGACACCTTCATCAAGTAAAAATTGGTCAATACCCTTGATTTCATCTAAGTTTTGTTTTTTGAATCTACCATTTTCAGCGCATCATGAAAATCTTTATAACAGGATGAAAATAGCTTAAGTGATTCTAAATCATTTTTCATAAGAGCTTCTTTTTTTCTCCTGGACCAACCTTGGATTTGCTTTTCACGAAAGAATGCTTCACTTACATGTTTGAATTCCTCTAAGTAAACTATTTCTACAGGCGGTCTCTTTGCAGTATAATTTGCTCCAATACCTGCTGCATGCTGCTGAATCCTTAGTAAAATATTGTTAGTAGACCCCGTGTAGTAGGTGTCATCACCACACTTTAGTATATAAACCCATCCTTTCATGAAGTAAATTTATGATCTTTACATTTTTTTTTACACGCCTTAAATAATTTTTTTTAATAATAAACGCACTCCTAAAAAAATTACATAAAACAGGTTGGTACAAATTGGGTGATTTTCGACTCCGTATTACTGCGCTCAATCACCCAGAACCCAATCTTCAAAAGCAAAATATTGGAAGGTGGCTGAGCGCAACGAAGTGAAGTCGAAGCCCCGTCCGAGCGCAATGAAGTGGAGCCGAAGCCCCGTCTGTTGTGTGATTTCGACTCCGCTGTGCTGCGCTCAATCACCCTCTCCCGTCTTCAAAAGCAGAATCGTAGAAGGTGGCTGAGCGGCTCAACGAAGTGAGTCGAAGCCCGTCGAACGCAACGAAGTGGAGCCGAAGCCCCGATACACTTCACCCAACAACATCATCCATTAAAAAAAGCCCTGATATCTTTAATAACAAGGCTTTTAATTATATTGACATTTTATCCTAGTCTATCTTAATAATTCTTTGCTGGAATACCTTGTCTTTTTGCTGTACTACAACATTGTAGGTAGCTGCAGGAAGTTGGTTGACATCGATCAGCTCGAGACCATTGCCGATGATATTTTTTCTGATCATCTGCTGACCTTTCATATCGAAAACAGAAAGTACTATTTCACCGTTATTCAGATCCATTCCGGACAGATCCACATTGATGCGGTCAGTAGATGGATTAGGATAGATGGATATGGACGTGGTAGTTGCAGTGCTCTGGAAATTAACACCACGGATATCTGAGTATTCATATTTGCCATCCAGATCGGTCATCCTCAGCCTGTAATAAAAAATCGGTTCTTTACTCCTGTTGAGTGGCAGGCTGTTATCGATGTACTCGTATTTTAAGGTCTCATTACTGTTCCCAGCGGCTCTGACTCTTCCTATGTTGCTCCAGTTTACGCCATCTTCTGACCTCTCTACACCAAAAAAATCACTGTTTATCTCTGAACTTGTGCTCCAGTTAAGCTTACTTGCTCTTTCTTTTGTACTGCTCAGCAGAAATGTAGTAAGTTTTACAGGGAGAGCGTTGATGCTGGAAACAGGATTAAACAACTAAATAGTTAACCATTAAGTGCATATTTTACACTTGTTCCTCCATTTGTTGCAACTTAATTACTAAAATTAAAGTGTTGAATTAACCAAGTTCAAATTAATTTCAGCAACTTAATTGTTTTGAAAGGTAGCATAAAATTTAAAGGGATACCATTTGTATTGTACTTATCAGATGTTGAATGTACCGTTTAATATGGCAGAACCATCAAGTTCAAAGGTAAAAACGTTTGAGGAAGTAATACTTGAGACAATGGAGGGCCCAAGTATTGCAGGACAAAACTTTAAAACATGATTCACCATTATTTAATGGATTTGTTGTAAACACTAAGCTGTGAAAGATATCAAAGCTTTATTAGGCATGGTTGATGTTATTCCAATATTTATTTGGCTAAACAAACTTATACTAAATAAGTAAAAAATAAAAAATGTAATATGTCTCATTTAAATTTAATTTTCTATGTGTTTAATAATAGGCCATGTTGAAGGACTAAATATTATATGGGATTTGACAATGCATTAGATGAAATTATTGTAATATCGTTCAATTCAAAGATACTTAACTTACATTCAAATTTACATCTGCGGGGTGATAAGCACCAATTGGAAAGGTGCTGGACAATGGTATTTAAAGGGTCCAAAGTATCTGATTCTAAATTGCAATGTGTTAATTCAAATATATCAGTATATCTGATCATAACCATCTAGGTTTGAATTTCCACCCACATTGCAAATAAACTACCGATTAGTTTCATATTAGCATTGGTAGAAATACTATTATTGGTATAAGCCTCACTTGTTCCTAAACTAAAGTCTTTTAAGCCCGGAGGATTAACCAAATCCAAAGCACTTGCAGTCCTTATTCCCAGATGATTTCTATGCTTTAGTGCAATATGTCCACTGGATACTGCATTTTTAAGTCTAAGAGGCTGTCCATCCATGTTTACAATAGTACCATCATTCAATATAAAAGCACTTGTCTGAGAAACTACTGTGGCAGGAGTACTTGCATCTCTTACTTCTACCAGAATCCAATCTGTCGCATTAGCCGGTATAGACGTTGCTGTCACTGCGGGAGCATTAAATGGCGCTGCGCCATATGGAGAAGCTAACGGTATAAGATTATTGGTTCTTAGAGTTGTGGTCATTGTAGTTCCTGATGGAAGAGCACCAGCCAAATACGCTTTTAAATTGGCTTTGCCATAAAAATTCTGACCAGACAACTTAACATCTATATTGGTAGTAGAAGCAATTACCTGGTTTGTGCCGCTACCTGACCCGGCAAACTGCCAATCTCCTGTGTGGTATGTACATCCTTTAATCAGTGAGGTGGATCCAATTGCATCACCGGCCACATAGGTGCCTGTCATCGTATTGGTATAAGAACCGATACCTGCAGCCACTACATTCCATTCACGGTTGATATAATCTGTTGCATCGCTATATTTTGACTGAAGTGCGGTTGTATACACCCGTGCTCCTAGTGTTCCTGCTCCTGACCCGGTCACAACATTGCTTACAGGTGTATAGTTGGTAGCATCCCCGATCTGATGTGCAACGGTAGCACTGCCTGAAAGTGCTTTCACAAACTTACCCGTCCCATCTGTCACCACATAGCCATTGGTAGGGTGATTGGTCGTAGCCGTGACAGTGCCTGCAGCATTGGTCATTGTGAGGTCATTTGCGCCCAAAAGCACTTTGCTTCCGGCACCTGTAAAACTCAGATTACCTCCTATACTGGCTGGTGCGGCAAGAGTTACAGTATTACTGGATGTTTTGGCCATTTCCACATTGTTCAATACGTCACCGCCTGTATTAAGCGTGACATTGGCTGGGCTACCTGTGACAGAAATAAACTTCACTAATCCTACTGCCGGTGTCAGTACCGCAGTCCCTGCATTGGTGAAATTTCCTGAAACTTCTATTGTCCCATTATTGGTAATTGTACCTGTTCCATTATTCTGGATATCAGTTTCTACCCTAAGGGTTGCGCCAGACTGAATGGTGACAGTAGCCCCATTATTGACAAACTGGGCTGATAGTCCC
>JADKCF010000044.1:0-80000 GCA_016714765.1 Saprospiraceae bacterium
ACAGTTCAAGCCATTTCAAACATTCCTGTTATCTAATTCTCACTTTTGCCCTGAAGCACTTCAATTTCCGGTACTAGTTCAGAAGCCAATGGTACGATTATAGCTGTTATTAAGGAAAATGGTAGCCCTGCTGAAATGCTACGGTTGCTGGTGGTACATGGACTTTCAATGCAACTGCTCTCTGGTTTGTGGTGATAGTTATACTGCAACAGCTATGGCTCCTGGGGAGTGCGTAAGTCCTGTTTCCAGCAGTAACTGTTGCAACGGATGCTGTTGGATCCTGCAAACTAAAGTGCTCAACAACTGGATTGGCATTGGGCTGTAATCCGCGCATTGCCAACAGTGGCCAGTGTGGTAGCGGCGTCTAGTGCTACCGACAACTGTGGTACCCCAACGATCACGGCAGTAGCGGGAGCAATCACGGGTACCCGCAGCCAAAACACAAACCCACAGTCACTGCTACGGATGGCTGTACCAATACGGATGTTAAGACCGTAACATATACATGGAGCGACGATGCTGTAAATCCTGCATTAACGGTACCAACAACTGGATTGGCATTGGGCTGTAATCCGACGCTGCAAACAGTGGCCGGTGTGGTAGCGGCGTCTAGTGCTACCGATAATTGTGGTACCTCAACGATCACGGCAGTAGCTGAGCAATCACGGGTACTTGCTGGCAAAATCCCACAAACCTTTACAGTCACTGCTACAGATGGCCGTACCAATACGGATGTTAAGACGGTCACATATACATGGAGCGACGATGCTGTAAATCCTGCATTAACAGTACCAACAACTGGATTGGCATTAGGCTGTAATCCGACATTGCCAACAGTGGCCAGTGTGGTAGCGGCGTCTAGTGCCACCGATAATTGTGGTACCCCAACGATCACGGCAGTAGCTGGAGCAATCACGGGTACTTGCAGCAAATCACAAACCTTTACAGTCACTGCTACAGATGGCTGTACCAATACGGATGTGAAGACCGTAACCTATACGTGGAGCGACGATGCTGTAAATCCTGCATTAACAGTACCAACAACTGGATTGGCATTAGGCTGTAATCCGACATTGCCAACAGTGGCAGGTGTGGTAGCGGCGTCTTCTGCCACCGATAATTGTGGTACCCCAACGATCACGGCAGTAGCGGGAGCAATCACGGGCACTAGCAGCAAAAACACAAACCTTACAGTCACCGCCACAGATGGATGTACCAATACGGATGTTAAGACCGTAACATATACGTGGAGCGACGATGCTGTAAGTCCTGCATTAACAGTACCAACAACTGATTGGCATTGGGCTGTAATCCGACATTGCCAACAGTGGCCAGTGTGGTAGTGGCGTCTAGTGCTACCGACAACTGTGGTACCCCAACAATCACGGCAGTAGCGGGAGCAATCACGGGTACTTGCAGCAAATCACAAACCTTTACAGTCACTGCTACGGATGGCTGTACCAATACGGATGTTAAGACGGTCACATATACATGGAGCGATGATGCTGTTAATCCTGCATTAACAGTACCAACAATTGGATTGGCCTTAGGCTGTAATCCGACATTGCCAACAGTGGCCAGTGTGGTAGTGGCGTCTAGTGCTACCGACAACTGTGGTACCCCAACGATCACGGCAGTAGCTGGAGCAATCATGGTACTTGCAGCAAATCACAAACCTTACAGTCACTGCTACGGATGGCTGCACCAATACGGATGTTAAGACGGTCACATACATGGAGCGACGATGCCGTAAATCCTGCATTAACAGTACGACAACTGGTTGGCATTGCCGGTAATCCGACATTGCCAACAGTGGCTAGTGTGGTAGCGGCGTCTAGTGCCACTGATAATTGTGGTACCAACGATCACGCAGTAGCGGAGCAATCACGGGTACTTGCAGCAAAACACAAACCTTTACAGTCACCGCTACGGATGGCTGTACCAATACGGATGTTAAGACGGTCACATGGAGCGACGATGCTGTAAATCCTGCATTAACAGTACCAACAATTGATTGGCATTGGGCTGTAATCCGACATTGCCAACAGTGGCCAGTGTGGTAGCGGCGTTCTAGTGCTACCCCGACAACTGTGGTACCCAACAATCACGGCAGTAGCGGGAGCAATCACCGGTACTTGCAGCAAAACACAAACCTTTACAGTCACCGCCACAGATGGCTGTACCAATACGGATGTGAAGACGGTGCATATGGAGCGACGATGCTGTAAATCCGGCATTAACGGTACCAATAACTGGATTGGCATTGGGCTGTAATCCGTGTTGCCAACAGTGGCCAGTGTGGTAGTGGCGTCTAGTGCTACCGACAACTGTGGTACCCCAACGATCACGGCAGTAGCGGGAGCAATCACCGGTACTTGCAGCAAATCCACAAACCTTTACAGTCACTGCCGGATGGCTGTACCAATACGGATGTGAAGACCGTAACATATACATGGAGCGACGATGCTGTAAATCCTGCATTAACAGTACCGACAACTGGATTGGCATTGGGCTGTAATCCTACATTGCCAACAGTGGCCAGTGTGGTAGCGGCGTCTAGTGCTACCGACAACTGTGGTACCCCAACAATCACGGCAGTAGCTGGAGCAATCACGGGTACTTGCAGCAAATCACAAACCTTACTAATCCTCTACAGATGGCTGACCAATACGGATGTTAAGACGGTCACATATACATGGAGCGATGATGCTGTTAATCCTGCATTAACAGTACCAACAACTGGATTGGCCTTAGGCTGTAATCCGACATTGCCAACAGTGGCCAGTGTGGTAGCGGCGTCTAGTGCTACCGACAACTGTGGTACCCCAACGATCACGGCAGTAGCGGGAGCAATCACGGGTACTTGCAGCAAAACACAAACCTTTACAGTCACTGCTACGGATGGCTGTACCAATACGGATGTTAAGACCGTAACATATACATGGAGCGACGATGCTGTAAATCCTGCATTAACGGTACCAACAACTGGATTGGCATTGGGCTGTAATCCGACATTGCCAACAGTGGCCAGTGTGGTAGCGGCGTCTAGTGCTACCGATAATTGTGGTACCTCAACGATCACGGCAGTAGCTGGAGCAATCACGGGTACTTGCAGCAAATCACAAACCTTTACAGTCACTGCTACGGATGGCTGTACCAATACGGATGTTAAGACGGTCACATATACATGGAGCGACGATGCTGTAAATCCTGCATTAACAGTACCGACAACTGGATTGGCATTGGGCTGTAATCCGACATTGCCAACAGTGGCCAGTGTGGTAGCGGCGTCTAGTGCTACCGACAACTGTGGTACCCCAACGATCACGGCAGTAGCGGGAGCAATCACGGGTACTTGCAGCAAAACACAAACCTTTACAGTCACCGCCACAGATGGATGTGCCAATACGGATGTGAAGACCGTAACATATACGTGGAGCGACGATGCTGTTAATCCTGCATTAACAGTACCAACAACTGGATTGGCATTGGGCTGTAATCCGACATTGCCAACAGTGGCCAGTGTGGTAGCGGCGTCTAGTGCTACCGACAACTGTGGTACCCCAACGATCACGGCAGTAGCGGAGCCAATCACGGGTACTTGCAGCAAATCACAAACCTTTACACTCACTGCTACAGATGCCTGTACCAATACGGATGTTAAGACCGTCACATATACATTGAGCGACGATGCTGTAAATCCTACATTAACAGTACCAACAACTGGATTGGCATTGGGCTGTAATCCGACATTGCCAACAGTGGCCAGTGTGGTAGCGGCGTCTAGTGCTACCGAGAACTGTGGTACCCCAACGATCACGGCAGTAGCTGGAGCAATCACGGGTACTTGCAGCAAATCACAAACCTTTACAGTCACTGCTACAGATGGCTGTACCAATACGGATGTTAAGACGGTCACATATACATGGAGCGACGATGCTGTAAATCCTGCATTAACAGTACCAACAACTGGATTGGCATTGGGCTGTAATCCGACATTGCCAACAGTGGCCAGTGTGGTAGCGGCGTCTAGTGCTACCGACAACTGTGGTACCCCAACAATCACGGCAGTAGCGGGAGCAATCACGGGTACTTGCAGCAAAACACAAACCTTTACAGTCACTGCTACGGATGGCTGTACCAATACGGATGTGAAGACCGTAACATATACGTGGAGCGACGATGCTGTAAATCCTGCATTAACAGTACCAACAACTGGATTGGCATTAGGCTGTAATCCGACATTGCCAACAGTGGCCAGTGTGGTAGCGGCGTCTAGTGCCACCGATAATTGTGGTACCCCAACGATCACGGCAGTAGCGGGAGCAATCACGGGTACTTGCAGCAAAACACAAACCTTTACAGTCACCGCCACAGATGGCTGTACCAATACGGATGTTAAGACCGTAACATATACGTGGAGCGACGATGCTTTAAAACGTATCACGTGGCGTCGCCTGACCCCAACCACGGCGTAGCGGAGCAACCGGGACTTGCAGCACCACCACTCACTGCATAGACGTAACCTATACATGGACCGTAGATGCTATTAAACCAGTTATTGCTACAACTGCAGTAAGCGAAAACAAAGGTTGTAACCCAACCATCGTTGCTCCGGTATTCACTTTAACCGAAGCTTGCAGCCCTGGAACCATCGTCGTTGTTGACGGAGGCGTAACAGGAGCAGGTTGTGAGAAATCACAAATATGGACGGCTAACTTCACCGATGGTTGCGGCAACGTAGCTGATGAAGTGGTTGTTACCTATACATGGACCGTAGATGCTATTAAACCAGTTATTGCTACAACTGCCGTAAGCGAAAACAAAGGTTGTAACCCAACCATCGTTGCTCCGGTATTCACTTTAACCGAAGCTTGCAGCCCTGGAACCATCGTCGTTGTTGACGGAGGCGTAACAGGAGCAGGTTGTGAGAAATCACAAACATGGACAGCCAACTATACCGATGCGTGTACCAATGCAGCAGTACCAGTAAGTGTAACTTATACCTGGGTAGAAGATGTAGTTATTCCGGTAATAGCCGTTGCGAACAAGGGCAGACCCTGCAGGAACATGTAATCCAGCATCCACTTTAGCACGAAGTTTGAAGCGACAACAATTGTTTCGCTTCAGCAGTAAGCGGAACCCAACGACAGCAGGAACAGGACCGGGCTTGTGAAGAACACAAACATGGACGGCCAACTATACAGATGCGTGTACCAATGCAGCGGTACGGCGGTAAGTATCACTTATACCTGGGTAGAAGATGCAGTTATTCCGGCAATATCCGTTGTGACGAGTGCAGACCCTGCAGGAACATGTAATCCAGCATCCATAGTAGCACCTACGTTTGAGCTGACAGACAATTGTTTAGCTGCAGCGTAAGCGTAACACCAACGACAGCAGGACCGACAGGACCGGATGTGCAAGAACACAAACATGGACAGCCAACTACACCGATGCGTACCAATGCAGCAGTACCGGTAAGTGTAACTTATACCTGGGTAGAAGATAGTTATTCCCCGGTAATAGCCGTTGTGACGAGTGCAGACCCTGCAGGAACATGTAATCCATCATCCATAGTAGCACCGACGTTTGAAGCGACAGACAATTGTTTAGCTTCAGCAGTAAGTGTAACGCCAACGACAGCAGGACCGACAGGACCGGCATGTGCAAGAACGCAAACATGGACAGCCAACTATACCGATGCGTGTACCAATGCAGCAGTACCGGTAAGTGTAACTTATACCTGGGTAGAAGATGAAGTTATTCCGGTAATATCCGTTGTGACGAGTGCAGACCCTGCAGGAACATGTAATCCATCATCCATAGTAGCACCTACGTTTGAAGCGACAGACAATTGTTTAGCTTCAGCAGTAAGCGTAACACCAACGACAGCAGGACAGACAGGACCGCATGTGCAAGAACTCAGACATGGACAGCCAACTATACAGATGCGTGTACCAATGCAGCGGTACCGGTAAGTGTCACTTATACCTGGGTAGAAGATGGTTATTCCGGTAATATCCGTTGTGACGAGTGCAGACCCTGCAGGAACATGTAATCCAGCATCCATAGTAGCACCTACGTTTGAAGCGACAGACAATTGTTTAGCTTCAGCAGTAAGCGTAACACCAACGACAGCAGGACCGACAGGACCGGCCTGTGCAAGAACACAAACATGGACAGCCAACTATACAGATGCGTGTACCAATGCAGCGGTAGCAGTAAGTGTCACTTATACCTGGGTAGAAGATGAAGTTATTCCGGTAATATCCGTTGTGACGAGTGCAGACCCTGCAGGAACATGTAATCCATCATCCATAGTAGCACCTACGTTTGAAGCGACAGACAATTGTTTAGCTTCAGCAGTAAGCGTAACGCCAACGACAGCAGGACCGACAGGACCGGCGTGCAAGAACACAAACGTGGACAGCCAACTATACCGATGCGTGTACGAATGCTGCGGTACCGTAAGTGTCACTTATACCTGGGTAGAAGATGTAGTTATTCCGGTAATATCCGTTGTGACGAGTGCAGACCCTGCAGGAACATGTAATCCATCATCCATAGTAGCACCTACGTTTGAAGCGACAGACAATTGTTTAGCTTCAGCAGTAAGTGCGTAACTAACGACAGCAGGTCCGACAGGACCGGCATGTGCAAGAAACACAAACATGGACAGCCAACTATACAGATGCGTGTACCAATGCTGCAGTACCAGTAAGTGTAACTTATACCTGGGTAGAAGATGTAGTTATTCCGGTAATAGCCCTTGTGACGAGTGCAGACCCGCAGGCGCATGTAATCCAGCATCCACAGTAGCACCATGTTTGAAGCGACAGACAATTGTTTAGCTTCAGCAGTAAGCGTAACACCAACGACAGCAGGACCGACAGGACCGCAGTGCAAGAACACAAACATGGACACCCCAGACAGCCAACTATACCGATGCGTACCAATGCAGCGGTAGCGGTAAGTGTCACTTATACCTGGGTAGAAGATGTAGTTATTCGGTAATATCCGTTGTGACGAGTGCAGACCCTGCAGGAACATGTAATCCATCATCCATAGTAGCACCGACGTTTGAAGCGACAGACAATTGTTTAGCTTCAGCAGTAAGTGTAACACCAACGACAGCAGGTCCGACAGGAGCGGCATGTGCAAGAACACAGACATGGACAGCGAACTAGACAGATGCGTGTACCGATGCAGCAGTACCAGTAAGTGTAACTTATACCTGGGTAGAAGATGTAGTTATTCCGGTAATATCCGCGACGAGTGCAGACCCTGCAGGAACATGTAATCCAGTATCCATAGTAGCACCTACGTTTGAAGCGACAGACAATTGTTCAGCTTCAGCAGTAAGTGTAACACCAACCACCGCTGGTCCAACAGGTCCAGCATGTGCTAGAACGCAAACATGGACTGCGAACTATTCAGATGCATGTACGAATGCTGCAGTACCGGTAAAGTGTAACTATACCTGGGTAGAAGATGTAGTTATTCCGGTAATAGCCGTTGTGACGAGTGCAGACCCTGCAGGAACATGTAATCCATAGCAGTTTGAAGCGACAGACAATTGTTTAGCTTCAGCAGTAAGTGTAACGCCAACGACAGCAGGTCCGACAGGACCGGCATGTGCAAGAACACAAACGTGGACAGCCAACTATACCGATGCGTGTACCAATGCAGCGGTACCGGTAAGTGTCACTTATACCTGGGTAGAAGATGTAGTTATTCCGGTAATATCCGTTGTGACGAGTGCAGACCCTGCAGGAACATGTAATCCATCATCCATAGTAGCACCTACGTTTGAAGCGACAGACAATTGTTTAGCTTCAGCAGTAAGCGTAACACCAACGACAGCAGGTCCGACAGGACCGGCATGTGCAAGAACACAAACATGGACAGCCAACTATACAGATGCGTGTACCAATGCAGCGGTAGCGGTAAGTGTAACTTATACCTGGGTAGAAGATGTAGTTATTCCGGTAATATCCGTTGTGACGAGTGCAGACCCGGCAGGAACATGTAATCCATCATCCATAGTAGCACCTACGTTTGAAGCGACAGACAATTGTTTAGCTTCAGCAGTAAGCGTAACGCCAACGACAGCAGGTCCGACAGGACCGGCATGTGCAAGAACACAAACGTGGACAGCCAACTATACCGATGCGTGTACCAATGCAGCAGTACGGTAAGTGTAACTTATACCTGGGTAGAAGATGAAGTTATTCCGGTAATATCCGTTGTGACGAGTGCAGACCCGGCAGGAACATGTAATCCATCATCCATAGTAGCACCTACGTTTGAAGCGACAGACAATTGTTTAGCTTCAGCAGTAAGCGTAACGCCAACGACAGCAGGACCGACAGGACCGGCATGTGCAAGAACACAGACATGGACAGCCAACTATACAGATGCGTGTACCAATGCAGCGGTACCGGTAAGTGTCACTTATACCTGGGTAGAAGATGTAGTTATTCCGGTAATATCCGTTGTGACGAGTGCAGACCCTGCAGGAACATGTAATCCAGCATCCATAGTAGCACCTACGTTTGAAGCGACAGACAATTGTTTAGCTTCAGCAGTAAGCGTAACACCAACGACAGCAGGACCGACAGGACCGGCCTGTGCAAGAACACAGACATGGACAGCCAACTATACAGATGCGTGTACCAATGCAGCAGTACCAGTAAGTGTAACTTATACCTGGGTAGAAGATGTAGTTATTCCGGTAATAGCCGTTGTGACGAGTGCAGACCCTGCAGGCGCATGTAATCCAGCATCCATAGTAGCACCTACGTTTGAAGCGACAGACAATTGTTTAGCTTCAGCAGTAAGCGTAACACCAACGACAGCAGGACCGACAGGACCGGCATGTGCAAGAACACAGACATGGACAGCCAACTATACAGATGCGTGTACCAATGCAGCGGTACCGGTAAGTGTCACTTATACCTGGGTAGAAGATGTAGTTATTCCGGTAATATCCGTTGTGACGAGTGCAGACCCTGCAGGAACATGTAATCCAGCATCCATAATAGCACCTACGTTTGAAGCGACAGACAATTGTTTAGCTTCAGCAGTAAGCGTAACACCAACGACAGCAGGACCGACAGGACCGGCATGTGCAAGAACACAAACATGGACAGCCAACTATACAGATGCGTGTACGAATGCTGCAGTACCGGTAAGTGTCACTTATACCTGGGTAGAAGATGTAGTTATTCCGGTAATATCCGTTGTGACGAGTGCAGACCCTGCAGGAACATGTAATCCAGCATCCATAGTAGCACCTACGTTTGAAGCGACAGACAATTGTTTAGCTTCAGCAGTAAGCGTAACGCCAACGACAGCAGGACCGACAGGACCGGCATGTGCAAGAACGCAAACATGGACAGCCAACTATACAGATGCGTGTACCAATGCAGCAGTACCAGTAAGTGTAACTTATACCTGGGTAGAAGATGTAGTTATTCCGGTAATATCCGTTGTGACGAGTGCAGACCCTGCAGGAACATGTAATCCAGCATCCATAGTAGCACCGACGTTTGAAGCGACAGACAATTGTTTAGCTTCAGCAGTAAGCGTAACGCCAACGACAGCAGGACCGACAGGACCGGCATGTGCAAGAACACAAACATGGACAGCGAACTATACCGATGCGTGTACCAATGCAGCAGTACCGGTCAAGTGTCACTTATACCTGGGTAGAAGATGTAGTTATTCGGTAATATCCGTTGTGACGAGTGCAGACCCTGCAGGCGCATGTAATCCATCATCCATAGTAGCACCGACGTTTGAAGCGACAGACAATTGTTTAGCTTCAGCAGTAAGTGTAACACCAACGACAGCAGGTCCGACAGGACCGGCATGTGCAAGAACACAAACATGGACAGCCAACTATACCGATGCGTGTACCAATGCAGCGGTACCGGTAAGTGTAACTTATACCTGGGTAGAAGATGTAGTTATTCCGGTAATATCCGTTGTGACGAGTGCAGACCCGGCAGGAACATGTAATCCATCATCCATAGTAGCACCGACGTTTGAAGCGACAGACAATTGTTTAGCTTCAGCAGTAAGTGTAACGCCAACGACAGCAGGTCCGGACAGGACCGCATGTGCAAGAACGCAAACATGGACAGCCAACTATACCGATGCGTGTACGAATGCAGCGGTACCGGTAAGTGTCACTTATACCTGGGTAGAAGATGTAGTTATTCCGGTAATATCCGTTGTGACGAGTGCAGACCCTGCAGGAACATGTAATCCAGCATCCATAGTAGCACCGACGTTTGAAGCGACAGACAATTGTTTAGCTTCAGCAGTAAGTGTAACGCCAACGACAGCAGGTCCGACAGGACCGGCATGTGCAAGAACACAAACTTGGACAGCCAACTATACCGATGCGTACCAATGCAGCGGTACCAGTAAGTGTAACTTATACCTGGGTAGAAGATGTAGTTATTCCGGTAATATCCGTTGTGACGAGTGCAGACCCTGCAGGAACATGTAATCCATCATCCATAGTAGCACCTACGTTTGAAGCGACAGACAATTGTTTAGCTTCAGCAGTAAGTGTAACACCAACGACAGCAGGTCCGACAGGACCGATGCGCAAGAACACAAACATGGACAGCCAACTATACAGATGCGTGTACCAATGCAGCAGTACCGTAAGTGTCACTTATACCTGGGTAGAAGATGTAGTTATTCCGGTAATATCCGTTGTGACGAGTGCAGACCCTGCAGGAACATGTAATCCATCATCCATAGTAGCACCTACGTTTGAAGCGACAGACAATTGTTTAGCTTCAGCAGTAAGCGTAACGCCAACGACAGCAGGACCGACAGGACCGGCATGTGCAAGAACACAGACATGGACAGCCAACTATACAGATGCGTGTACCAATGCAGCAGTACCGGTAAGTGTCACTTATACCTGGGTAGAAGATGTAGTTATTCCGGTAATATCCGTTGTGACGAGTGCAGACCCTGCAGGAACATGTAATCCAGCATCCATAGTAGCACCTACGTTTGAAGCGACAGACAATTGTTTAGCTTCAGCAGTAAGTGTAACACCAACGACAGCAGGACCGACAGGACCGGCATGTGCAAGAGCACAAACGTGGACAGCCAATCATACAGATGCGTGTACCAATGCAGCAGTACCGTAAGTCACTTATACCTGGGTAGAAGATGAAGTTATTCCGTAATATCCGTTGTGACGAGTGCAGACCCTGCAGGAACATGTAATCCAGCATCCATAGTAGCACCTACGTTTGAAGCGACAGACAATTGTTTAGCTTCAGCAGTAAGCGTAACGCCAACGACAGCAGGACCGACAGGACCGGCATGTGCAAGAACACAAACATGGACAGCCAAATATACAGATGCGTACGAATGCTGCAGTACCGGTAAAGCGTCACTTATACCTGGGTAGAAGATGCAGTTATTCGGTAATATCCGTTGTGACGAGTGCAGACCCTGCAGGAACATGTAATCCATCATCCATAGTAGCACCGACGTTTGAAGCGACAGACAATTGTTTAGCTTCAGCAGTAAGTGTAACGCCAACGACAGCAGGACCGACAGGACCGGCATGTGCAAGAACGCAAACATGGACAGCCAACTATACAGATGCGTGTACGAATGCAGCGGTACCGGTAAGTGTCACTTATACCTGGGTAGAAGATGTAGTTATTCCGTAATATCCGTTGTGACGAGTGCAGACCCTGCAGGAACATGTAATCCATCATCCATAGTAGCACCTACGTTTTTGAAGCGACAGACAATTGTTTAGCTTCAGCAGTAAGCGTAACGCCAACGACAGCAGGACCGACAGGACCGGCATGTGCAAGAACGCAGACATGGACAGCGAACTATACCGATGCGTGTACCAATGCAGCGGTACCGGTAAGTGTCACTTATACCTGGGTAGAAGATGTAGTTATTCCGGTAATATCCGTTGTGACGAGTGCAGACCCTGCAGGAACATGTAATCCATCATCCATAGTAGCACCGACGTTTGAAGCGACAGACAATTGTTTAGCTTCAGCAGTAAGCGTAACGCCAACGACAGCAGGACCGACAGGACCGGCATGTGCAAGAACACAAACGTGGACAGCCAACTATACAGATGCGTGTACGAATGCAGCGGTACCGGTAAGTGTCACTTATACCTGGGTAGAAGATGTAGTTATTCCGGTAATATCCGTTGTGACGAGTGCAGACCCTGCAGGAACATGTAATCCATCATCCATAGCAGCACCTACGTTTGAAGCGACAGACAATTGTTTAGCTTCAGCAGTAAGTGTAACGCCAACGACAGCAGGTCCGACAGGACCGGCATGTGCAAGAAACGCAAACATGGACAGCCAACTATACAGATGCGTGTACGAATGCAGCGGTACCGTAAGTGTCACTTATACCTGGGTAGAAGATGTAGTTATTCCGGTAATATCCGTTGTGACGAGTGCAGACCCTGCAGGAACATGTAATCCATCATCCATAGTAGCACCTACGTTTGAAGCGACAGACAATTGTTTAGCTTCAGCAGTAAGCGTAACACCAACGACAGCAGGACCGACAGGACCGCCTGTGCAAGAACACAGACATGGACAGCCAACTATACCGATGCGTGTACCAATGCAGCAGTACCAGTAAGTGTAACTTATACCTGGGTAGAAGATGTAGTTATTCCGGTAATAGCCGTTGTGACGAGTGCAGACCCTGCAGGCGCATGTAATCCAGCATCCATAGTAGCACCTACGTTTGAAGCGACAGACAATTGTTTAGCTTCAGCAGTAAGCGTAACACCAACGACAGCAGGACCGACAGGACCGGCATGTGCAAGAACACAGACATGGACAGCGAACTATACAGATGCGTGTACCAATGCAGCAGTACCGGTAAGTGTCACTTATACCTGGGTAGAAGATGTAGTTATTCCGGTAATATCCGTTGTGACGAGTGCAGACCCTGCAGGAACATGTAATCCAGCATCCATAATAGCACCTACGTTTGAAGCGACAGACAATTGTTTAGCTTCAGCAGTAAGCGTAACACCAACGACAGCAGGACCGACAGGACCGGCATGTGCAAGAACACAGACATGGACAGCCAACTATACAGATGCGTGTACCAATGCAGCGGTACCGTAAGTGTCACTTATACCTGGGTAGAAGATGTAGTTATTCCGGTAATATCCGTTGTGACGAGTGCAGACCCTGCAGGAACATGTAATCCAGCATCCATAGTAGCACCTACGTTTGAAGCGACAGACAATTGTTTAGCTTCAGCAGTAAGCGTAACACCAACGACAGCAGGACCGACAGGACCGCCTGTGCAAGAACACAAACATGGACAGCCAACTATACAGATGCGTGTACCAATGCAGCAGTACCAGTAAGTGTAACTTATACCTGGGTAGAAGATGTAGTTATTCCGGTAATAGCCGTTGTGACGAGTGCAGACCCTGCAGGCGCATGTAATCCAGCATCCATAGTAGCACCGACGTTTGAAGCGACAGACAATTGTTTAGCTTCAGCAGTAAGTGTAACGCCAACGACAGCAGGACCGACAGGACCGGCATGTGCAAGAACACAAACATGGACAGCGAACTATACCGATGCCTGTACCAATGCAGCAGTACCGGTAAGTGTCACTTATACCTGGGTAGAAGATGTAGTTATTCCGGTAATATCCGTTGTGACGAGTGCAGACCCTGCCGGCGCATGTAATCCATCATCCATAGCAGCACCTACGTTTGAAGCGACAGACAATTGTTTAGCTTCAGCAGTAAGTGTAACACCAACGACAGCAGGTCCGACAGGACCGGCAGCGCAAGAACACAGACATGGACAGCCAACTATACAGATGCGTGTACCAATGCAGCGGTACCGGTAAGTGTCACTTATACCTGGGTAGAAGATGTAGTTATTCCGGTAATATCCGTTGTGACGAGTGCAGACCCTGCAGGAACATGTAATCCATCATCCATAGTAGCACCGACGTTTGAAGCGACAGACAATTGTTTAGCTTCAGCAGTAAGCGTAACACCAACGACAGCAGGACCGACAGGACCGCATGTGCAAGAACACAGACATGGACAGCGAACTATGCAGATGCGTGTACGAATGCTGCAGTACCAGTAAGTGTCACTTATACCTGGGTAGAAGATGTAGTTATTCCGGTAATATCCGTTGTGACGAGTGCAGACCCTGCAGGAACATGTAATCCAGCATCCATAGTAGCACCGACGTTTGAAGCGACAGACAATTGTTTAGCTTCAGCAGTAAGTGTAACGCCAACGACAGCAGGTCCGACAGGACCGGCATGTGCAAGAACACAAACGTGGACAGCCAACTATACCGATGCGTGTACCAATGCAGCGGTACCAGTAAGTGTAACTTATACCTGGGTAGAAGATGTAGTTATTCCGGTAATATCCGTTGTGACGAGTGCAGACCCTGCAGGAACATGTAATCCATCATCCATAGTAGCACCTACGTTTGGAGCGACAGACAATTGTTTAGCTTCAGCAGTAAGTGTAACGCCAACGACAGCAGGTCCGACAGGACCGGCCTGTGCAAGAACGCAAACATGGACAGCCAACTATACAGATGCGTGTACGAATGCAGCGGTACCGGTAGGTGTCACTTATACCTGGGTAGAAGATGTAGTTATTCCGGTAATATCCGTTGTGACGAGTGCAGACCCTGCAGGAACATGTAATCCATCATCCATAGTAGCACCGACGTTTGAAGCGACAGACAATTGTTTAGCTTCAGCAGTAAGCGTAACACCAACGACAGCAGGTCCGACAGGACCGGCATGTGCAAGAACACAGACATGGACAGCGAACTATACAGATGCGTGTACCAATGCAGCAGTACCAGTAAGTGTAACTTATACCTGGGTAGAAGATGTAGTTATTCCGTAATATCCGTTGTGACGAGTGCAGACCCTGCAGGAACATGTAATCCAGCATCCATAGTAGCACCTACGTTTGAAGCGACAGACAATTGTTTAGCTTCAGCAGTAAGTGTAACACCAACGACAGCAGGACCGACAGGACCGATGTGCAAGAACACAAACATGGACAGCCAACTATACAGATGCATTAACGATGCGGTACCGGTAAGTGTAACTTATACCTGGGTAGAAGATGTAGTTATTCGGTAATATCCGTTGTGACGAGTGCAGACCCTGCAGGAACATGCAATCCAGCATCCATAGTAGCACCTACGTTTGAAGCGACAGACAATTGTTTAGCTTAGCAGTAAGTGTAACGCCAACGACAGCAGGTCCGACAGGACCGGCATGCAAGAACACAAACGTGGACAGCCAACTATACCGATGCGTGTACCAATGCAGCGGTACCGTAAGTGTCACTTATACCTGGGTAGAAGATGTAGTTATTCCGGTAATATCCGTTGTGACGAGTGCAGACCCTGCAGGAACATGTAATCCATCATCCATGTAGCACCTACGTTTGAAGCGACAGACAATTGTTTAGCTTCAGCTAAGGCGTAACGCCAACGACAGCAGGACCGACAGGACCGCATGTCAAGAACGCAAACATGGACAGCCAACCAACAGATGCGTGTACAATGCAGCGGTACGGTAAGGTCACTTATACCTGGGGGAGAAGATGTAGTTATTCCGGTAATATCCGTTGTGACGAGTGCAGACCCTGCAGGCGCATGTAATCCATCATCCATAGTAGCACCTACGTTTGAAGCGACAGACAATTGTTTAGCTTCAGCAGTAAGTGTAACGCCAACGACAGCAGGTCCGACAGGACCGGCCTGTGCAAGAACACAAACATGGACAGCCAACTATACCGATGCGTGTACGAATGCAGCGGTAGCGGTAAGTGTCACTTATACCTGGGTAGAAGATGTAGTTATTCCGGTAATATCCGTTGTGACGAGTGCAGACCCTGCAGGAACATGTAATCCATCATCCATAGTAGCACCTACGTTTGAAGCGACAGACAATTGTTTAGCTTCAGCAGTAAGTGTAACGCCAACGACAGCAGGTCCGACAGGACCGGCCTGTGCAAGAACGCAAACATGGACAGCCAACTATACAGATGCGTGTACCAATGCAGCGGTACCGGTAAGTGTCACTTATACCTGGGTAGAAGATGTAGTTGTTCCGGTAATATCCGTTGTGACGAGTGCAGACCCTGCAGGAACATGTAATCCAGCATCCATAGTAGCACCGACGTTTGAAGCGACAGACAAGTGGGTAGCTTCAGCAGTAAGTGTAACGCCAACGACAGCAGGACCGACAGGACCGGCATGTGCAAGAACACAAACATGGACAGCGAACTATACCGATGCGTGTACCAATGCAGCAGTACCGGTAAGTGTCACTTATACCTGGGTAGAAGATGTAGTTATTCCGGTAATATCCGTTGTGACGAGTGCAGACCCTGCAGGCGCATGTAATCCATCATCCATAGCAGCACCTACGTTTGAAGCGACAGACAATTGTTTAGCTTCAGCAGTAAGTGTAACGCCAACGACAGCAGGTCCGACAGGACCGCATGTGCAAGAACACAAACATGGACAGCCAACTATACAGATGCGTGTACCAATGCAGCAGTACGGTAAGTGTCACTTATACCTGGGTAGAAGATGTAGTTATTCCGGTAATATCCGTTGTGACGAGTGCAGACCCTGCAGGAACATGTAATCCAGCATCCATAGTAGCACCTACGTTTGAAGCGACAGACAATTGTTTAGCTTCAGCAGTAAGTGTAACACCAACGACAGCAGGACCGACAGGACCGGCATGTGCAAGAACACAAACATGGACAGCCAACTATACAGATGCGTGTACCAATGCAGCAGTACCGGTAAGTGTCACTTATACCTGGGTAGAAGATGTAGTTATTCCGGTAATATCCGTTGTGACGAGTGCAGACCCTGCAGGAACATGTAATCCAGCATCCATAGTAGCACCTACGTTTGAAGCGACAGACAATTGTTTAGCTTCAGCAGTAAGCGTAACGCCAACGACAGCAGGGCCGACAGGACCGGCATGTGCAAGAACACAAACGTGGACAGCGAACTATACAGATGCGTGTACGAATGCTGCAGTACCGGTAAGTGTAACTTATACCTGGGTAGAAGATGTAGTTATTCCGGTAATATCCGTTGTGACGAGTGCAGACCCTGCAGGAACATGTAATCCATCATCCATAGTAGCACCGACGTTTGAAGCGACAGACAATTGTTTAGCTTCAGCAGTAAGTGTAACGCCAACGACAGCAGGACCGACAGGACCGGCATGTGCAAGAACGCAAACATGGACAGCCAACTATACAGATGCGTGTACGAATGCAGCGGTACCGGTAAGTGTCACTTATACCTGGGTAGAAGATGTAGTTATTCCGGTAATATCCGTTGTGACGAGTGCAGACCCTGCAGGAACATGTAATCCATCATCCATAGTAGCACCGACGTTTGAAGCGACAGACAATTGTTTAGCTTCAGCAGTAAGCGTAACGCCAACGACAGCAGGACCGACAGGACCGGCATGTGCAAGAACGCAGACATGGACAGCGAACTATAACGATGCGTGTACCAATGCAGCGGTACCGGTAAGTGTCACTTATACCTGGGTAGAAGATGTAGTTATTCCGGTAATATCCGTTGTGACGAGTGCAGACCCTGCAGGCGCATGTAATCCATCATCCATAGTAGCACCTACGTTTGAAGCGACAGACAATTGTTTAGCTTCAGCAGTAAGTGTAACGCCAACGACAGCAGGTCCGACAGGACCGGCATGTGCAAGAACACAAACATGGACAGCCAACTATACCGATGCGTGTACGAATGCAGCGGTAGCGGTAAGTGTCACTTATACCTGGGTAGAAGATGTAGTTATTCCGGTAATATCCGTTGTGACGAGTGCAGACCCTGCAGGAACATGTAATCCATCATCCATAGTAGCACCTACGTTTGAAGCGACAGACAATTGTTTAGCTTCAGCAGTAAGTGTAACGCCAACGACAGCAGGTCCGACAGGACCGGCATGTGCAAGAACACAAACATGGACAGCCAACTATACAGATGCGTGTACCAATGCAGCGGTACCGGTCAGTGTCACTTATACCTGGGTAGAAGATGTAGTTATTCCGGTAATATCCGTTGTGACGAGTGCAGACCCTGCAGGAACATGTAATCCATCATCCATAGCAGCACCTACGTTTGAAGCGACAGACAATTGTTTAGCTTCAGCAGTAAGTGTAACACCAACGACAGCAGGTCCGACAGGACCGGCATGTGCAAGAACACAGACATGGACAGCCAACTATACAGATGCGTGTACCAATGCAGCGGTACCGGTAAGTGTCACTTATACCTGGGTAGAAGATGTAGTTATTCCGTAATATCCGTTGTGACGAGTGCAGACCCTGCAGGAACATGTAATCCATCATCCATAGTAGCACCGACGTTTGAAGCGACAGACAATTGTTTAGCTTCAGCAGTAAGCGTAACACCAACGACAGCAGGACCGACAGGACCGGCATGTGCAAGAACACAGACATGGACAGCGAACTATGCAGATGCGTGTACGAATGCTGCAGTACCAGTAAGTGTCACTTATACCTGGGTAGAAGATGTAGTTATTCCGGTAATATCCGTTGTGACGAGTGCAGACCCTGCAGGAACATGTAATCCATCATCCATAGTAGCACCTACGTTTGAAGCGACAGACAATTGTTTAGCTTCAGCAGTAAGTGTAACACCAACGACAGCAGGTCCGACAGGACCGGCATGTGCAAGAACACAACATGGACAGCCAACTATACCGATGCGTGTACCAATGCAGCGGTACCGGTAAGTGTCACTTATACCTGGGTAGAAGATGTAGTTATTCGGTAATATCCGTTGTGACGAGTGCAGACCCTGCAGGAACATGTAATCCATCATCCATAGTAGCACCGACGTTTGAAGCGACAGACAATTGTTTAGCTTCAGCAGTAAGTGTAACACCAACGACAGCAGGACCGACAGGACCGGCATGTGCAAGAACACAAACGTGGACAGCCAACTATACCGATGCGTGTACCAATGCAGCGGTACCCGTAAGTGTCACTTATACCTGGGTAGAAGATGTAGTTATTCCGGTAATATCCGTTGTGACGAGTGCAGACCCTGCAGGAACATGTAATCCATCATCCATAGAGCACCGACGTTTGAAGCGACAGACAATTGTTTAGCTTCAGCAGTAAGGTAACGCCAACGACAGCAGGTCCGACAGGACGGCATGTGCAAGAACACAAACGTGGACAGCCAACTATACCGATGCGTGTACCAATGCGCAGTACCAGTAAGTGTAACTTATACCTGGGGGTAGAAGATGTAGTTATTCCGGTAATATCCGTTGTGACGAGTGCAGACCCTGCAGGAACATGTAATCCATCATCCATAGTAGCACCTACGTTTGAAGCGACAGACAATTGTTTAGCTTCAGCAGTAAGCGTAACGCCAACGACAGCAGGTCCGACAGGACCGGCATGTGCAAGAACACAAACGTGGACAGCCAACTATACCGATGCGTGTACGAATGCTGCAGTACCAGTAAGTGTAACTTATACCTGGGTAGAAGATGTAGTTATTCCGGTAATATCCGTTGTGACGAGTGCAGACCCTGCAGGAACATGTAATCCATCATCCATAGTAGCACCTACGTTTGAAGCGACAGACAATTGTTTAGCTTCAGCAGTAAGCGTAACACCAACGACAGCAGGACCGACAGGACCGGCATGTGCAAGAACACAAACATGGACAGCGAACTATACAGATGCGTGTACCAATGCAGCGGTAGCGGTAAGTGTCACCTATACCTGGACAGAAGATAACTTAGCACCAGTGCTTACGGTTCCTACCACCGGTCTAAACCTTGGGGAGAATCCAACCGTTTTACCAACTGTAACAAGCATAATTGCAGCTTCATCAGTAACCGATAATTGTCAGGCAACTATGTCAGCAATAGCAGGTGAATTAGTTGGGGATTGCGACAAATCACAAGTTTTTACCATCACCGCTACCGATGCATGTGGTAATACGGACGTTGAGACTGTAACTTATACCTGGTCTTGTCTGAAAGCAGCAATTGGAGACGTTGTATGGCACGATTTGAATGCAGATGGACAGCAATCACCGGGAGAACCAGGCATACCTGGAGTTCAGGTTAATCTCTATAAAGGAGACGGAACCCAGATAGGGACAACTTATACAGATGTCAATGGATATTATCTTTTTGACTTCCTGTATCCAGGTAGCTATTATCTTGAGTTTATTGATCCTACAGGATATGACAAAACTTTCTTTGACAAAGGAAGTGATAATACGGATTCAGATGTTTCCGGCGGTAATGGCCCAGGAACTACAGCTACGACATATCTTGTATCAGGGGAGAGAGATTTGACATGGAATGCCGGTTATTACAAGTGCGTACCTATAGGAGATCTTGTTTGGTATGATATTAATACAAATGACGTTTGGGATTCATATGAAAATGGTATCAATGGGTTGAGGGTAAATCTCTGGAGGAATCATTTCGGTACTTGGGTAATCTGGGATTACCAGAATACAGGGCACAAACCAGGTACACCTTCAGATGACGGATACTGGAAATTCTGCGCACCTCCTGGTACCTACTATGTTGAAGTTATCATGCCGCCATTGGGACTTGTAAGAACATTGCCTAACATAGGTGATAATGAGGAAATAGATAGTGACCTGACAAATGCCAACGGAATATCCACAACAGACAAGTTCACGGTGCTTTCAGGCCAGATGAGGTGCGATCTGGGTGCAGGCTATTATCCTCAGGCAATAATAGGTAATCTAGTGTGGAGAGATGAAAATGAGAATGGTATTCAGGACATTGGTGAAGCTCGGGTTCCGAATGTTAGTGTACAGGCAGTAGAAGCGACTACTGGTGCCATAATATCCACCACACAAACAGATGCCCAGGGTATCTATTCTCTGGAGGGACTAGAGAAGAAGGGATACTACTTAAGATTTATACCTCCAGCCGGCTTTGGACCAACAGTACCCCATGCTACTTTAGATGATACCGACAGTGACGTAGATCATAGCAACGGTCCGAACACTACCAAGGTGTACTATATGCAGCCAGCATCCATCAATGAGAACATAGACATGGGACTTGCTTTTGGAGCATTACCTGTTGATTGGTTGAGTGTGAATGCCAAGCGTATCAATAAGACACATGAAATCAGCTGGAGTACAGCAAGAGAAGTCAATGTGAGTTACTATGTAGTAGAAAGAAGGATGGAAACAGACAAAGATTTTGCAGTGATACCGGGTAAAGTATCAGCCAAAGGCAATACTAGCCAGGTCAGCTCTTATCAGTTGACAGACTTTGATGTGGAGAAATCTGGCATCTATGTCTACAGAGTAAAACAAGTAGATTTCGACGGTCAGCATACATACAGCAGACTGGTGAAAGTAAGTCATAATGGAGATACTAGAATCGATATGTATCCAAACCCTGCGAGAGGAGAGACTAACATACAAGTAGTACTTTCACAGGATTCTGAAGTAAAGATTGAATTGTTTGATGCGGTATCCAAGTTGGTGAAAGTAATCAGACCATCACTGGTTCAGAAAGAAGGAGATGAGATTTACAATGCCAATCTGCAGGATGTAGCAGCTGGAGTATACAATGTAGTGATCACTATCGATGGTGTAGCCACACATAAAAAGCTGATTAGAATAGAATAATCCTGTAAAGGGATAAAAATTCGCTACAAGAAGAGCTGATATCTTTCATTAGGTATCAGCTTTTTTTTTATTTTAATTTGGAAAATGACTACCTTTGTTCCGAATATGGGGGCATGAACATCATTAAAGTAAAAGATATTTTTATCAAGGAATTGTCTATTGAGTACAGACAAAAATTTGCCTTAGGTGGAATATTTCTTTTTGCAGCTACTGTTGTGTTTCTGATATTCAAATCATTCAATAACATAAACCCCCGTGAATGGACTATCCTTATTTGGATTATCATGCTGTTTGCGGGACTCAACGCTGTTGTAAAAAGCTTTCTTCAAGAAAAAAAGGAAACCTACTTGTATTACTACACTTTATTTGATCCTATAGATATGATTGTGGCTAAATTGGCATACAATTTTATTTTTTTATGCAGTTTGTTTGCAATAATTCTTATATTTATGGGCCTTTTTAGCGGGTTCCCTGTCAAGGATTGGACGTTGTTTTTTAGTGGGTCTGCATTAGGCATTTTAGGTATATCCATAGTTTTCACTTTTGTTTCAGTGATTTCGGCATCAGAAAACGGAAATTCCACATTGATGTCAATTTTGGCATTGCCTCTTGTCTTGCCCATTTTATTACTCTTGTTGAAAATATCAGCAGTGAGTGTGAGATTGCTGACAGATACGGCCATAATGGAAGATGTGTGGCTTTTAATGGGTGTGGATTGTATTTTACTTGGGGCAATGATATTATTGTTTCCCGCGTTATGGAGATTGTAGTTAATTTTTAAAATCTGTAATAATCATCAGATGAAAATTGTATAAGTTTTAACATGAAAGGAATTTGGTGGAAGATATTAGGGGTTCTTATTTTTATTTATGTGCTGGTAGGTGGATTGACAGTACCTCTTAAATCCGGAATCACATCAACAGATCCGGGTAATGCCTTATCTGGTGAGCATCTGGCTTTAAAAATACATGGGTATAATTCACATTTCTATTCAGCTAAAAAAAACAGGGCTTGGTTGAAACTAGACTCAATTCACGCTTTAAGGGCACTTAATTTTGAAGTTAGTTCAGAAAACGACGCTGTTCTTCATTTTGACCTTCCATCCTATTTCCCCGGGAAGGTTAAAGCCCAACCTCTTACCTTAATCCTGGATAATGAAGTTGATGGTGTCTTTGTTCAGCCCAATGCAGTCTTTGTTTCAGTGACTGATACAGTGCATTCTGACACAATCATACCTTCAGGTATTTGGAAAAGTGCTGATTTGGGACATTTTCATGAAGCTAAAAGCTTGCATTTTCCATACCGCAATATACTCAATGAAACAATAAGAAATACTTTTTTTCATGTGGCGTTATGGTTTGCTATGTTTGTGCTGCTTATTGTCGGCTTGTATCATGCTATAAAGTATTTGATGACTGGTGATTTTGATCATGATATACAATCAGCTTCTTTCAATAGGATAGCTATCATGTATGGCGTGTTTGGAATTATTACCGGATCTATTTGGGCAAAATATACATGGAATACTTTCTGGACTACCGATGTTAAGCTCAATATGACAGCTGTAGCCATGCTGATTTATCTGGCGTATCTTGTACTTAGAGGTTCTTCTTCAGATCATGACAGGAGAGCAAAAATGTCAGCTTCCTACAGTATTTTTGCATTTTTAGCACTTATACCTTTAGTTTTTGTCATACCACGTCTGACTGATAGCCTGCATCCTGGTAATGGGGGCAATCCTGCGTTAGGAGGGGAAGACCTGGATAACACATTAAGATTGTTTTTTTACCCATCTATCATTGCATTAATCCTGCTGGGAACATGGATGGCATCTCTTTTGATCAGGTATCAAAGACTGAAAGAAAAAATATTTATGTCAAACCAATAAAATCTTTCATATTTTGAAAAATAAAAGTACCATAATAAAATACATTAACATAGTAATACTTCAACTGACGTTTATCTCAATGGCAACTGCAGCAGGAAGTACAGAAGATTTTTTGCGAAGTACAGGCAAGATATATTCTGTGGTAGCTGTGATCCTTGTAATTTTTATCGGAATAGTTATATTTCTTTTCCGATTGGATAATAAACTAACCAAATTAGAAAATCAAATTAAAAATGAGCAGTAAACAAGCAAAATTTTTTGAAAGTGTGCAGCGTAATTTTGATCGCGCTGCAGCGCACACCAATATCCATCCGGGATTATTGGCGCAGATTAAGACATGTAATGCCATTTATCAAATGAATTTTCCGGTGAAAATCGGTGATTCTTATCAGGTAATAGAGGCATACAGAGTGCAGCATTCTCATCATCGTCTCCCAACCAAAGGGGGTATCAGGTTTAGCCATCTGGTAGATCAGGAAGAAGTAATGGCTCTGGCAGCCCTTATGACGTACAAATGTGCTATCGTAGATGTGCCATTTGGTGGAGCCAAAGGTGGGGTAAAAGTGAGTCCTCGTGCATATACAGCTGAAGAACTTGAGCGAATAACCAGAAGGTATACAGTCGAACTGATCCGTAAGAATTTCATAGGACCAAGTATCGATGTACCTGCACCGGATTATGGAACGGGCGAAAGAGAGATGGCCTGGATATTGGATACGTATCAGACATTCAAAGGCGGAGAAATAGACTCTGCTGGCTGTGTTACAGGTAAGCCTGTGAGACAAAATGGTATCAATGGCCGAACTGAAGCAACAGGTAGAGGTGTTTTTTATGGGCTGAGAGAAGTATATAATGACGAAAAGCTGCTGGCCAGGATCGGAGCCACTAGAGGTATGGCAGGTAAGACAATGGTTATTCAGGGCATGGGAAATGTTGGTTCCTACACCGGACTCATCTCACAGCAGGAAGGCGATGTCAAAATCATTGGGCTATCTGAGATAGAAGGCACGGTGTATAGTGAAAAAGGTATAGACATGCAAGCAGCACTTGATTACCGGAAAGAGCATGGCACTATTCTTGGATTTCCGGGCACTGAGACTCTTCCAGAACGTGGAGACTGGGTTGGAATACAGTGCGATATACTGGTACCAGCCGCATTAGAGTCTGTGATCACAGAAGAGAACGCCCATCTTGTAAAAGCTAAAGTCATCGGGGAAGCAGCCAACGGTCCTATCACTGCTGAAGCTGCAGATATCATCATTAAAAACGGTGGTATCATCATTCCTGATATGTATCTGAATGCTGGGGGGGTGACCGTTTCATATTTTGAATGGTTAAAAAACCTTTCACACATGAGATTCGGGCGTATGGATAAGCGGTTCAACCACAATACATATCAAAATATAGTTTCCACAGTAGAGAATCTGACCGGAAAGACGATAGGACAAACGGAAAAGGATTTCCTTACACGTGGTGCTGAAGAAATAGACCTGGTAAGGTCCGGACTTGAAGAGACAATGATCAATTCATTCCACCAGATCATGGAGGTCTATCATGGATATGAAAAAGTTAACAATCTCAGGGATGCAGCGTTTATTACTGCATTAAATAAAGTGGCCAATGATTATATGACATTGGGCGTTTTTCCATAATTATGCATATAAAATTTTAAGTCAGCCGGCTTTCTTTTCTAATGGCCGGCTGACTTATTTATTAATGGTTCATCATCTTTTCCATCATATATAATTTTGCATCTTAATCTTAGTTTGCATTATCGACTCTTAAGTGTGTCTTTATTTTGCAAAATATTTTCATTTCAAAATGAATTTAGCGTACTTTTACTAAAAATTGTTTCATTGTCAAGAATCATAATCACTATTTGGTGTTGGTCATTTTGGATAATAATATATGCTCAGCCTCCCATTTGTGGCACTGATCCTGCCATGACTTCTTTTTGTAAAGATGCATGCATCATTTGTGATATAGATGGATTCACGGGCAGAAATAACAGTAATATCACAGGACAAGCACCTCCGGGGTTTTGTACTTCATTTGCACATCATATGCAATGGATCGGATTTATTGCAGGCTCGGTGAATTTAACTCTGGAAGTTACGGTATCCAATTGTCAGCGTAATGAAGGTCTTGAAATTGGTCTTTACGAAAGTTTGGACTGCAGCAGTTTTTCAAGGATAAGTGAGTGTGATACGGATATCAGACCGGGAGAGGTGCGTATATTTAAGACCACAGTTCCTCTGGTCATAGGTCAGTACTACTATTTTGTGATGGACGGAAGTGACAATGATATTTGTGATTGGTCGATAAAAGTAACCTCCGGATCCACCAAAGTCTTGCCCCTCGAGACCGCTCCTCTAATAAATGTGCCGGATAGACTTTGTCAGGACGAGGTTTTTGACATGAGCACACCAGGGCTTTCAGGAGCCACTTTTTACAATTGGATCATCGATGGAGTATTTCTGAAAAATGGAAAATCTGTTACTCATACCCTATCCAAACCTGGGAAATACAATATCTGTCTAAATGCGTCCAATGTGTGTGATAATGCTCCTCAAACATGTAAAATGGTGGAAGTTTTGTCAAGACCTGTCGGACAAGTTTCACAGCAGTTGTGTTATGGAGAGTGTTACAATTTTTATGGAAAAGATTATTGTACCACAGGTGCATATGACACGTATCTCACTGCAGCTAATGGCTGTGACAGTATCTTAACTCTCAATTTGGTGGTGGATGACCGGATTACTGCCAGTAAAGAAATCAATATCTGTGAGGGAGACACTCTCGTGCTCGGTAACGGTAAATTTTTTACACAAGGTTCACATCAGGCTATCATAAGTAATCAGGAAGGGTGTGATATTTATTTAGATGTAGATCTGAAACTGATCATTTGTAATATAAAATCTGAAGAAAAAGTATTTGCAGTCATGTGCAATGGGGAGAATACAGGCGAAATAAAACTTGCTGTAGATGCGGGGACACCTCCATTTACTTATACAGGTTATAAAATCGAAAATCCCTCTATTACTTTTTCGGGGACTCTGAGTGATGTAGATAGCTTTATATCTATCCCTGGAGTAGATGAAGGTAATTATAATTTTACTATTGAAGACAATTATGGCAATAGCCGTATTATCACAGTTTTTGTACCTCAGCCAGCCGTGCTGCAGTCTGTGAGTGCAACATCAGACTATAATGGACTTCAGATATCATGCTTTGGCAAAAATGATGGTTTTTTAAAATTTAATACTAGTGGGGGGGTCGTGCCTTATACATATACTCATGTGGGTTTAAGTTCTATTGCAGACTCATTGGGTGGCTTGCCTGCCGGCGAATACCATACTATTGTCAAAGATAAAAATGGCTGTCAAACGGCAGTTAATACTATTTTGAGTCAACCTGATTCTATCAGTTTTAAAGCCGAGTATAACCATCCCGACTGTTCAGGACCGGCGACAGGAAGTATCAAAGTTATTTCCACAAATGGGGGCATACCTCCATATACTTACTTCCTGAACGGCTTGAATGCCCCGGGAAGTCCTACTTTCAGTGACCTGGATGAGGGTGACTACACACTGACCATAAAAGATAAAAATGGATGCACATCTTCCATCACTACAAGACTGATACCTGCAGAGATTCCGGAGATTATGGTCTTAGAAAATGATCTGACTGTAGCGCTGGGTGATAGCATCTTGCTGAAAGTCGGTTCCAATCTTACTAATCAGACCATATCCTGGACTGATGATGTATCACTGGGGTGCAAAGATTGTCTCACTACTAAGGCACTACCTGTCAATGATGCAGACTATGAAATAACTGTTACCTCTAAGGATGGATGTGTCAGAAAAGCTTTAGTGAGGGTAAAGGTGGATAAAAAAAGAAGCTTTACTATTTCCAATGTCTTTACTCCTGATGGCAATGGTCAAAACGACAGGATTAGGTATTATGCTGGCAAGGATGTAGCACAAATTGCTTACCTGAGGATATATGACAGGTGGGGAAATTTGGTCTACCAATCCACGGATCCGTCTACCGGACTCAAGGAGGTAGATTGGACGGCTAACTTCAAAGACCAACCCCTGCAGTCAGATATTTATACATGGATCAGCCAAGTTGCTTTCATAGACGGATTCGTGACCCTATATAGCGGAAGTATGACAATCATACGGTGAAATGATAAATGACTGCGCCTTTGTTTAAACAATAAAATTAAAACTCTTCGTCGAAGTCAGATGTCTTTTTTGGGTTATTTTCTTCGGTACTTTCTGTAGCAGCATTCTCGTATTTACTACAATCTATTTCAATCATATCTTCTTCCGGACGCATAAATACCGCATTTTTCCCAAACCCAAGTCTATTATCCCCTTCTATTTTTAATAAGAATTTTTCGAAAAATGGTCTGGCCATCACTGCTCCCTGACCATCTGCCAATGTATTGAAACGGATGAATTCCTGATCTCCACCTACCCATGTAGATATTACAATTTCAGGGGTGAACCCCACAAACCAACCATCTTTATAATCGTTGGTAGTACCTGTCTTTCCCGCGACTTCGAATTTCTTAAACTTGGGCTGAATGATGCTGGCGACATACTTGAGCATATCCACAATGACATAATTGTATGCCGGGTTGATTGCTTTTTTTTGCTCCGGTACTGAAGTATAAATGACTCTTCCATTTTTATCTTCGATCCTGGTGACAAATATGGGTTTGGTGACTACGCCATCATTGGCAAATGCAGTATATGCCGTAGCCATATCCATTGCTGACAGCTCTGGTGTACCCAGGCAAATAGATGGGAAGTCAGGAATTTTATTTTTGTCAATTCCAAGATTGCCAACTAGATTTTTTACACTTTGCACGTTGCCGATTTCTTTCATCAGAAATACAGAAACTGAATTTTTTGATTCTTTGAGGGCTTGTCTGAGTGTAAAAGATTGGCCGGAAAATTTACTATCGGAGTTGCCCGGGCACCATGTACTCGAAAGGTTAAAGTTGGGGTCATGGGCCTGTATACATTGTTTTACGTCTTGTACCTTATAACAAGGTGACATGGCATTTTCTATAATGGCTGTGGAATATATAAATGGTTTGAAAGTCGATCCCACTTGTCTGTTTGAGTTGACGTGATCGTACTGAAAGTATTTGTGACCGACACCTCCAACCCATGCCAGGATATTGCCGGTAAGCGGATCTACTGCTACGGAACCAATCTGCATGTGCTGCAAATGATATTTGATGGAGTCCATCGGTGTCATTTCTACGACTTTCTCACCAAATTCATTATAGGCAAAAACTCTCATCTTTGTTTTGGTATTGAATGAAGTGTTGACCGCTTTCTGCATTTTATTCCATTGTGATTTCAGTACAGACCAGTACTTACTATTCATGACAGTTTTACATTTTTCGTATTCTTCGCTTGTAATAGTTTTGTTTTTAACCAATTTTTTTAGATGACCGGGACTTTCACTTTCTTCAAACATTCTGAATACATCATTGTCATTGAGGGTAATATTGTCTAGATTGTTGGCTATATCACTAAATACTTGTGTCAGAAATCTTGTACGGATCAATTTGTATCTGTCAGAATCCTTCATCATTTGAATCAGTTGTTTTTTTCTCCCTTCCAGCTTTTCTTTATCAGCTTTGTACGACATAAAGTCTTTTCCTTTCCACCTCTCAAAGTATTTGGCCTGTAACTGCGACATATGCTCAAACATAGCTTGTTCGGCATATTTTTGTATTCTGGTGTCTATAGTGGTATAAATCCTGAGTCCGTCTACGTATGGATTATATTTCGAACCGTCCGGTTTTCTGTACTTTTCGTCTTCAAGGGTAGTTTTGAGCCACTTAGTGAGTTCCGCCCGAAAGTAGGGTGCAATACCGTCGTAGTGGACTTCTCTTTTGAAATTGTCAAGGTTGATTGCCTGAACTCTTTTGTTGAGATATGTTTCCTCTGACAGATACCCGTTTCTGACCATTTGCTTTAGTACCACTGAGCGTCGGTTCATGCTATTTTGAGGGTTGATTTTGGGATTGAAAACACGTGGATTTTTTAGCATGCCTATAAGGACAGCAGCTTCTTCGATCTCCAAATTTTTCTGATCCTTTCCAAAATAAGTTTTAGAGGCTGCCCCTATACCTACAGCATCGTACAGAAAGTCACTTTTATTGAGGTACATGGCCAATATCTCTTCTTTGGTATATCGTTTTTCGAACTCAATAGCAATGACCCACTCTTTTAGTTTTTGCCATACTCTCTTGATAAAAGTCGGAGATCTCTGAGTAAAAAACAGCTTTGCCAATTGCTGGGTGATCGTACTGGCGCCTCCCTTTTTACCAAGAAAAAAAATGGCTCTGGCCGTACCGCGTACATCTATGCCGCAATGATTGAAAAATCGCTCATCTTCAGTAGCTATGAGTGCCTGTATGAGTTTTGGATTGATGTCCTTATAGTTGAGCCATTCCCGGTTGTATTTGAAAATTTTACCAAAAACCTGATTGTCAGAAGAAATAAACTGGGAGGCAATCTCATAATTTGGATTTTCTAATTCTTCTGTATCAGGCAGCAATGCTTTGGAAATATAGAAAAATAAAAGGCTAATGAGGATAATGCCTGCCAGAAGTGCGTATAAGGTCAATCTGAAAGACCGGCTACCGAAAAAGGATGTTGATGTTGTTTTGGACATGATAATAATATACTGAAATAACGATGCAAAGATATTAAATATTTTGTTGATTTGTATGGATTTGTGCAGAAGACAGATACAATCCTGCACTGAAACTTTCTTAATTCAATTTATGTAAGAAGCTGTTCTTTTATTACAACAGAAATGGGTCTGGTCTGACTGAAGGGTTTGCTATAGTTGTTTAAAATCTGACCATAGTAACGCCTTCACCACCCTGATCCGGTTCTGGATGCCAGACTTCTTTTACATCTTTGTACTGTTTGAGAAGTTTTTTAACCTCATTTCTTAAAACACCAGTTCCCACACCATGAATGATTTTCAACTCGTATGCATTATGCAACAAAGCATTATCCATAAAATTCTGGAGCATGTTTAATGCATCGCTTTTGGTATACTCTCTGATATCTATTCTGGTTTCAGATCTGTCACCCTGAGAAATACTGGTCTGTACACTCTTTTTCGATCGAATGTCAATAGGTTCTTTTACTGCTACCAGGTCGATAAGGGGTACCTTAAGTTTTATAAAACCCATCTGAATTTCAGCAGAGTTTTTATCTATACTCAGGATTTCACCGCTGCTTGTGCCATTACGCATTCTGGCGAAAGCACCTACCTGTAATTTCTCCGTACCTGTAGCCTGGATTTCTTGTGCAAAAACTTCCATCTTCAGGCTTTCCAGCTCGCGGAGAGCATCTTCTTGTTTTTTCTTGAGTGCTACTGAGGCTTGTAAGGCTTTTTCTTCATCTTTAGAGTGCTTGATTTCTTTAAGTATTTTCTGCATCTCTTTATTTTGGTCCATGACGGAGACGGCCATCTGCTCTTTCGCTTGTAGTTTTATCTTTTTACGCTTTATATCCAGATCATCGTTCATCTGCTCATAGGATTTAATGAGGCGATCCAGACGGTCCTGCTTTTCTATCAGGGTCATGAGCTTATCTTCGTACTCTTTTTTTTCTGCCATCAGGGTGATAAGCATATCATCGATGGCTTTTTCGTTTTTGCCTGTTTTGTGCTGAGCGTATTTTACAATGTGGTGATCAAGGCCTATTTTTTCGGCAATTTCATAAGCAAAAGAGCTGCCAGGCTTGCCTACATGCATTCTGAAGGTAGGTAATAGGTGCAGCTTATCAAATTCCATTGAACCATTGACTATACCCGGTGCTTTAAATGCGTAGAATTTGAGATTGGAATAATGGGTAGTAATAACGGCAAAGGCTTTTTTATGATTGAGATCATGGAGGATGGCTTCTGCTATTGCTCCACCTATTTTAGGATCTGTACCAGAGCCAAATTCATCAATCAGTATCAGAGATTGTTTGTCTGCTTCTTCCGTGGTGATGCGCATATTTCGCAGGTGGGAAGAATAGGTGCTCAGGTCATCCTCGAGGGACTGCTGGTCTCCGATATCCACAAACATTTTATCAAAGATACCAAAACGGGAATTTTCATCTGCCGGCACCAGCATACCGGACTGAAGCATGATCTGAATTAAACCCACAGATTTTAGTGCTACCGATTTTCCTCCCGCATTAGGCCCACTGAGTACCAGTATTCGGTTGTTGCCATGCAACTCAAGGTCAAAGGGGATCACAGGCACAGAAGAAGCTTCATTTTTTAGCACCAGAACAGGATTGTAAGCTGTTTTAAAACAGAATACCGGTTTTTGCTGCAGGTATGGTTTTCCTGCATTGATCCGATATGCAAATTTGGCCTTTGCCCTGATGGTATCTATTCTCACTAGAGTGTGTTGTACCACCAAAAGGCTATCAGCATAAGGTCTTATAAAAGCACAAAGTGCTCTGAGTATTTTATAAATTTCATGTCGGCGTTCGGCATACAGGTTGTAAACCTCATGGTTGATGCTGATTACTTTTTCGGGCTCTATGTACACAGTCTTTCCTGTGGCAGATTCATCATGGATGATGCCGGGTATCTTTCTTTTGTGCTCGGCGGCTACTGTAAGTACTCTGCGGCCATTGCGGAGACTCTCCAGAGTATCTACGAGATATCCTTTACTTTTAAGGACTTCGAGTTCATTGACAAAAATTTTATCCAGCTCCCGCTCTTTTGATTTGATCTGCTTTGAAATTTTGAGGAGTTCTTCTGAAGCATTTGGCCTTACATCTCCTTCTTCGTCCAGTACACGATCTATTTCATTGGTGAGTGACTTGTCTATGATGATGTGGGAGACCAGCTCACTGAGCAGTGGATTGAACTTTGTTTTTTCAGGATCGGTAAAATATTTGGTCAGCTCTAGTCCGATGGACACTATTCTGTATATGTTCCTTATGCTGTCAATATCGAGTACATATCCTTCCTTTCTTACGAGTTGTACATCTCCTGTGATGGATTCAAAATGTGATATAGGCAGGTGTTCTCCTCTTTCGATTGCTTTTTTGTATTCATCTACTTCATTGATTAGACGATCTATTCTGGTCAGATCATTCAATATTTCAATTTGGTCAAAATATTCTTTTGACATGGCAGAGAGGCATTCGGTTTTTATATACTCGATGATTTTTGAAAACTCGAGCTTTTCTTTGATGTCTTTTGGATAAAGAAACATGGAGATTATGGATATAGGGTGCAAAATTAAACAATTTGTCCACAAAAAGGACAGTAATAAAAGATATGATTTTATATTATAATAAACAATATAAGTGATTTATCCTGCCATTTTGTCATACGTGAAATATAATTATGTATTTTTGCCTTCCAAATTGATATTACAGTATGTACGACGACAATGTGACCCTCTCCGGCGTGAAAAAAGAAATAGACGAATCCAGACAAGGCCAGGTTTTATATTTTGACCAACCGGACTCAGGACAGAAGCGTTTTTATATAGAATCATATGGTTGTGCTATGAATTTCAGTGACTCTGAGATAGTGGCATCTATACTTGCAGGAGAAGGATATGGCCCTACAAGAGATATGGAAACGGCAGATCTGATTCTTGTCAATACATGTTCCATCCGAGAGAAAGCAGAAGATACCGTCAGGAACAGACTAAATGTATTCAATCAGTTAAAAAAGAAAAAACCTGACCTGCTCATAGGAGTTCTGGGGTGTATGGCTGAGCGACTGAAAGCCAAGCTCCTGGAGCAGGAAAAACTTGTAGATATAGTCGTCGGCCCTGATGCATACAGAGACTTGCCCAATTTACTGGTTAAAGCAGATGACGGCCAAAAAGGCATTAATGTATTGTTGTCAAGAGAAGAAACATATGCGGATATTTCACCACTAAGATTGGATAGCAACGGTATTGTAGCTTTCATTTCTATTATGCGGGGGTGTGACAATATGTGTTCATTTTGTGTAGTGCCATTTACGAGAGGCAGAGAGAGAAGCAGAGATACTTTTTCAATAGTGGCAGAAGCCAGGGATTTGTATGACCGAGGTTTCAGAGAGGTCACTTTGCTGGGCCAGAATGTGGACTCTTATAAGTGGGCCAGCCCGGATGGCGAAATACATGTCAATTTTGCTCAGTTGCTGGAAAGAGTAGCTCAGGTACATCCAGATTTGCGAATAAGGTTTTCGACTTCACACCCAAAGGATATAACAGATGAAGTGTTGTATACAATGGCCAGGTACGAAAATATTTGTAAATATATTCACTTGCCGGTCCAATCCGGCAACAGTCGTATACTGGACCTGATGAACAGGACTTATGACAGGGATTGGTATATGGAGCGCATAACGTCTATCTATCGTATCATGCCTGACTGTGCTATATCTTCTGATATGATTGCGGGGTTTTGTACAGAAACTGAAGCTGAGCATCAGGACACCATCAGTATGATAAAATACGCCAGATACAGCATGTCTTACATGTTTTTCTACTCTGAAAGGCCGGGTACGCTGGCTGCTAAAAAATTGCTTGACGATATACCTTTAGAGATTAAGAAAAGGCGACTGCAGGAGATCGTTGACACTCAGGTAAATATGTCTCTTGAGGTCAACCTGCTGGATGTGGGCAAAGTGTTTAAGGTATTGATAGAAGGGGATAGTAAACGTTCAGATATGGAGTTTAAGGGAAGAAACAGTCAAAATAAAATGATCAATTTCCCTAAAAAGGAAGGCTTAAGGGCAGGCGAATATACCTGGGTGAAAGTAACTAGTGCTACTTCAGGCTCGCTCAGAGGAATGATAGTAGATGAATCATAATGGGTTTGTAAGTGGTCAAGATCGTACGTACATTATGGTCAGACCATGAAATAACGCGATATTCGCATATTTAGGGGAACTAAATAATATTGAATTAATAAAATAGTAAAGATTGAATATCCAGGGAGTAAAACAAAGATTCGGAATCATTGGTAAGTCGCCTTTACTGGAACGTGCACTGAATACTGCTATCAGGGTGGCAACGACAGACTTGTCCGTATTGATACAGGGTGAAAGTGGTGTCGGAAAAGAAGTATTCAGCCGCATCATACATGAGCTATCTATCCGTAAACACAATAATTTTATAGCAATCAATTGTGGGGCGATACCTGCCGGAACCATCAATTCAGAACTTTTTGGTCATGAAAAAGGCTCTTTTACAGGAGCTGTAACCGAGCGCAAGGGATACTTCGAAACGGTCAATGGTGGTACGATTTTTTTAGATGAGATCGGTGAGATGCCTCTGGATACTCAGGCATATCTGCTCAGAATATTAGAGAGTGGCGAGTTTTTAAGGGTAGGTTCTTCCAAAGTACTGAATACTGATGTACGTGTCATCGCAGCCACCAATGTAAATCTTGAAGAAAAAATTCATTCCAATAAGTTTAGGGAAGACTTGTATTACCGACTTAATACTGTTCCGATCAAAGTACCTGCCCTGCACGAGAGGAGAGAAGATATATACATGCTTTTCAGGAAGTTTTCGGGTGATTTTGCTGAAAAATACAGGTCTGATTCCATCACCCTCACTTCGGATGCCAAGGCGATGATAGAAAACTATAGGTGGCCGGGCAATATACGTGAGCTAAAAAACATGGTGGAGCAGCTGAGTGTACTATCCGAAATAAAAGAAGTCGATGTCGATCATCTGGTCGATCTGGTACTCACATCAAGAGCAGGCTACTGCCTAGCGCTGGCATAAAAGGGCCGGATGCTGATTCTGGATTTTACGAAAGGGAAATTCTCTTTAAGTTTTGCTGGAAATGAAAAGGATCTGAGTGACTTGAAGTCACTGATTTATGAGTTGGTCAGAGCCAATGATCTCACATTGCCGGATGTAGCAGCGCTTAAAAATAAAACTGGATTTGCTGCAGAGCATATTTTTAAAAAATCTTTTGATCGGGTAGGAGCAGAGCTCAGAGATGAAGCTTATGCGGGCTATGATGATTCCAGACCGATCATACTGCAGAATAAAAATCAGATGGGCGGCTTTCAGGAGTCAGAAGATGTAGAAGCCATCCTTTCTATAGAGGAAATGGAAAAAGACATGATCAGAAAAGCATTGAAGAAATTTAACAACAGACGCAAAGACGCTGCAGATGAACTAGGTATTTCAGAGAGAACCTTGTATCGCAAAATAAAGGAGTACAATATCCCGGACTAATCCCAAAATAATATCAATGCCCGAATATGTTTTTATCAACGGGGAGATCGTCCCGGCTCATGAAGCGAGACTGCAGATTGGTGATTTGGCTCTACTCAGAGGATATGGAGTATTTGATTTTTCAGAGTGATAGACGGTCGTCCGATTTTTCTGGAAGATTATCTGGATCGATTTGAAAATTCAATGAGAGGGTTGGGATTGACTACTGGTCTGTCGAGACAGTACCTTACTGATCAGATATACGAATTGATACGACTCAATAGTCATCCGCTTTTGGGTATAAAAATGGTTTGTACCGGAGGGTATGCCCATGATGGTTATACACCAGCCACATCGACCAATCTGTTTATGCTGGCCCGCCCGTTTACATTTCACCCTTATGCACATGGTTTAAAACTTATGACGGTAGATCATCAGCGTGAATTATTTGATGTAAAAAGTATAAATTATCTGACACCTATTTCTCTTTTACCCAAAATGAAAGCCATAGGTGCTGATGATGTTCTTTACAGCAAAGATGGATATGTCACGGAGTCTTCGCGTTCCAATATTTTCATAATAAAAAACGGCAAACTGTTCACTCCAGATTTTGGTATGCTCCGGGGTATCACCAGAAAACGAATCATTGGATTTGCCAATGAAATTTTGCCTGTTGAAGTTCGTCAGATACCTCTGGATGAAGTTTATGGAGCTGACGAGGTCTTTTTGAGTGCCAGCACAAAGCGCATCTCACCAGTGACTGACATAGACGGACATACCTTTGCAAGTGGCCCATTTACCAAGATGATATATGATCGATTGGTAGAGGAAGAGCGTAGATAAATATAATATTTTCAAAATCAACTGCTGACAAAGTAAAAGTGCGGAATGTGTCACAGACAAGGGTAACTCAGAGCACCTTTTTTAGCTGTCTTTTTCTCGGAAACAGATATAGATAATCCATAAAATATATAAACCGTATAGAAAAATTATTGCTCTGAACTGAATCAAACAGTCCCCCAAGATTGGCCAGATAATCACGTTCATATTTTGAGTCTGAATTGAATATCTGGTTTTTCCAAACAAAAATGATATCACTTCCTGGTGCAAAACGCCAGTTATACTGAAGGTCTATATTGAAAATATTGACATTTCTGTCAAATATAGGACTGCCTTCATTGTTTAGCCCTGCAAATGGGGTGATGGCAACATTGCCATTTTTATCCAAGAGACCAAAAGCCTGATATCTGACCTTGTCCCAGTAATGCCTCGCTCTGATATTGATACCCATTACTGCATTAAAAATGTATTTTGCAGTAATAGAATTTTCGATGATGAGCCTGTCTCTGTTACCAAAAAGGATATCCGAAGCTTCAAGTCCCTGGATAATACCTTCGACCAGATTTCTATTGACGTATCCCGGCTCTGATTGTATGATGGAAGCACTGGTTGCAGTAAAAACAGAAAACTTATCATTAAATCTTATCCTGGGATTAAAAACAATATTAGTTGTACTTCGTTGGTTGGCGTCAAAATGTCTGTAAGATAATCTTATGTCATATGCAAAGGGCCTTCTATAATCTGATGAGACAAACCCACCTATGTTATAATTGACAGGTCTGGCTATAAAACGACTGAAATCAGTTTGTCTGGGCTCAAAATAATCAAAAGATTCGACAGGCATCAAAATGGCATTGAACCCGACTGCAAAGCGACTTTTCCACATCACAAAATTCTCAAAAGAAAGGGTAAAATCAGTAAAAACATCCGGTTTGTATAATCTTGAGTAGATGCTGCTTCCTTCAAATCTTACTTGCTGTAATTTATTGTTTTTAGGTTTATATTGAGTATAGGCACCTTGCAAGTAATAAAATACCTCATTAGGGCTAAATAGAAAACCCATATCGTTTGGGTCATATTTGTCTGATTCCACTCCATGACCCCCTTCATAAGTCCAGTTACCGCTTATTTTTCCGAGTGAGACATTGTATGTATGGCCCTGGTCAGTGTATTCGCTAAAGTATTTTCTGGATAATACACCTGACCCGCTGATAAAATATTTTTGATCCCTGGTTTTCAGATTAAAAAAAGTGCCGGTCACATTGGCGTCGTAATCCTGACCTAATCTGTATACATTTGTGTTTGTAAGGGATACGTACGAGTTGTTTTTCAAATTTTGGTCTACTACGAGCACATTGTAATTGGTCAGAGGATTGGTTTTGTAAAGTCTTTCTGTACCGTCTTTTGATCTGATCAAGGCATTTTCTTCACCGACGAAGGCATTGAATCCACCTATGCCTGTTCCTGATGACGTTCTTCCTGATATTTTCGTAGCATTGAATAGCTGGCTTACTTCCGGATTTTCAATGATCGTTTCCCCATCTTTCAGCTGGCTGCTGACGTTAAAGTAATGTAGTGGTCTGCCGCCTATCCGTCGGGAGTAAAAAAGTCGGCCTCGGTTAAATAGCTCTGTACCTTCTGTAAAAAACTGCCTGTTTTCTTCAAAAAAAACTTCAAATGGTGACAAATTTAAAACCTGCCGGTCTGATATAACCTGACCAAAATCAGGCACCAGTGTCATGTCGAGGGTAAAGGCATCATTGAGGCCGTATTTCAAATCAAGGCCTGCACTGTAGGCATTGCCTGAAGTTATTTTTTTTTTCAGTACTTTTTGGATCATAAGTGGTATTGACATATCCTGATATGTATGGAGTCAAAGATAGTCTTATAGGTGATTTGATATTTTCAATTTGGGTCACTTTACCCGATTGCTGTACCCAACCTGATATCGTAGGATCTATAGGTGACCAGTACGAAGTCTCCCTGAATCTCCTGATCTCTCTGCCAAACTGAACGTGCCAGTCCTGGACTGCCTCTGATGGAAACCTGAGTGACGAGTAGGGGATTTTTATTTCAGCGTACCACCCATGTTCGTCCTTTGTTACAGCACTTTGCCAGATGGCATTCCAGTTATTGTCATCGTTGTTATTGGTTACTACAGCGTCCAGTTGCACACCGGATGCTGTTATGAAAAATTTAAAGCCATTCAATCCACTCCTGTAGGTATCAAAAAATATCCTAAAATTATCTGCATTGCCTATCTGATCTCTTAAGGAAAGTTCTTTAAGTATCTTATCAGGCTCCGGATCAGACATTCTGGCCGCTATATATACAGCGTTGTTATCATAAGCAAAATAAACTTGGGTTTCGAAGGTAGCAGGTAGTCCTGGAGTGGGTTCTGTTTGGATAAAGCCGGAAGCATATTCAGATTGGCTCCATACTTTTTCATGGAGGATACCATCGATCTTCACTTCTTCTGCAATTCGGATAGCTTTTAGTGTTCTAGAGGGATTTACATCTGCTTTTAGTTGGTGAGAAAAAAAACCTAAAAGGTAAATATACAATAAAAGAAAATGTTTTTTCAATGTACTTATTTTGCCACAAAAGTACAAAAGAGAAATGACTCATGTTATCTGCATTAAAAATAATCTTGGTTTATTTTCAGAAGACCAAAATGATTGTAAACACACATGTAGTTGCATTTTTGCTTTTAAGGATTGCTACCAATTATTTTTATTGTTTCTTTTTTTTAAGTGCATGAATGTATTTCGAAAATATACCTATATTTGTTAACATTTAATTTATGCAGCAATTGAAATTCAAGTTTATATTTGTTCTGTTAGCTTTCATGCATAATATATACTGTCAAAATTGCAATTTTACTATAAATGTTCCACAGGATGTCACAATTTGTGAGGAGGATAATATCAACTTGACAGGAAATATAGCAGGTACTTACGCAGGATTTGAGTGGAAAGGTACAAATGGATATAGTCAAAGTGCCAACTTGACTCCAACGGTTACAGTATCTCAGACTACGACCTACACTCTCAGTGTGTTTAGTAATCCGACTACCAATCTCATAGTAAATGGAGATTTTTCTAATGGCAATACAGGTTTTTTGACAGACTATAACTATGTCGCAAACATTCCTTTTTTCCAAACCGAAATGTATCCTGAAGGCACATATACAGTAATAAATAACCCCAACCTGGTGCACAATGGATTTAATGCCTGTAATGATCATACTGGTGGTGGCGGCAGGATGATGGTCGTCAATGGTGCTGCAGCATATCAGCAGGTATGGTGTCAGACCATTGCAGTGACTCCCAATACACCTTACATTTTTCAGGCATTTGCTACATCTGTAAATTCTTCATCACCAGCTATTCTTCAGTTTTCAATTGACGGTGACCTGTTAGGTACACCATTTGGATTGTCGGGGACAACGTGTAACTGGGAAGAATTTAATACAATATGGGATTCTGGCGGAAATACATCAGTTGAAATTTGTATAAATAATCAAAACACTGCTCTTGGTGGTAATGATTTTGCATTAGATGATCTTTTTTTTGGGGCCTTGTGCAGGGATGAAAAATCATTTACTGTGACGCTATCTACCTTCGAACTTGTGCCTCCTACACAAGCTGTTGTAAACTGTAGTAATCCTTTAACTACACTTGTTGCTTTGCCATTGCCAGATGATGTGGATTACCAGTATTTTTGGCAAACGGACAATGGCAGTATCCAATCCCCTGCAGACAATCAGTCTATTTTTGTCAACTCCGGTGGCGAATATACAGTAATAGTGACCAACCAACAAGGCTGCACATTGAGTCAAACATATCTCATTACTGATGATTTTACCACGCCCGATGTCACCATTACAGGAGATAGGACATTGGACTGTATTCAGAAACAAACTCAGCTTAGTGCCAGCTCAACGGATGATGCATTAGAATATTACTGGGTCTTACCTAATCAAACCGAGGTAACTGGCCCAAATCTAACGGCAGTCTATTCCGGCAATTATTTCCTGAATTCTATAGGCTCTAATGGGTGTGTGACAGTTGATACTGTTAGCATTATACTGGAGAATACCCTAATACAGTATACTGCCCAAAGCAGAGATACATTAAGTTGTAGTGTGCTGGAAGCCCAAATATTTCTGGATCTCATTACGGAGATAGATAGTATATCCTGGATAGGCCCCGACATAATTTACCAAAATAAAACCCGTGATACTATCACCATCGGATCAGCAGGAATATATGTTTTCGAATTGTTTTTGGGTACTGACTGTAGTATAAAAGACAGCATTTTCATCAGGTCCCAACCTACTAATATATTTTATACTATACCGGAAGCAGACACGCTGGACTGCAATAAGCCTTCAACGATGATTTCTATCAGTAATCCTGTAGGAATTAATCGTACCAATTGGATTTATCAGGGCAAGACGATTGGGACTTCAGACAGTGTGATGGTTTCATCTGCAGGTCTGTATATTGTAGAAGCTTTTGATAATTACGGCTGTAAAAAGACGGACTCCATTTATGTTGAAGAGAACTTTCTTCTTCCTTTTTTTACAGTGGACATTGATTCCATTGATTGTATAAAAAATTATGGACAATTTACAACCAATTTTAGCGACGAAGGAGTTTTTTGGGAAGGGCAAGACACTACATCTTATGATATGAATCCCAAATTCGAAAAACAAGGCATATACAACCTCACAGTGACTGGTAAAAATGGTTGCAAGCAATCGCAGGTATATTACTTACCTTCTTCGATAAGTTTTCCTGCGATTCAGGCAATCATAGAGCCCATCAATTGTTCGAACATGACAGGCAAAATTTCAATTAATACTTCTATACCATGTGAAATTATCTGGGCTGACCAGAACGGAAATTCAGGAAGTGGGTCTGTTATATCCACCACAAATGTAAACACATATACAGTATTAGCCACATCATCCAATGGTTGTAAGTCAGAGAGCATTATAGGCATGACCATTGATACTATCCATCCGGTGCTTATGCCAATTTCTCCCGAAATATTGACTTGCGTTACGACTTCTGTGGTGCCTAGTGTCAATGCCTCTGATTATACATATATCAATTGGACAGGCCCATCGTTTTTAAACAACACTCAGCTGGAACCATCTTTTTCAAAGCCGGGAAGTTATTATCTCACATTAAGTAATTCAAATGGTTGTGAAAGATCAGCCGTATTTGAAGTCAGCTAAAATACTGCAAAGCCAGTATTTAGTGCTTATGCTTCGGAGCTTTCATGCAAATCTCCAGAAACCAAAATAAAACTTACCGGAGACCCAAACCTTTACTACACATTGCTCTCCAATAATCAGGCTATACAGGATGGATTCATTATTTCCGCACCTGGTATTTATGCAATTCAAGCGAGTAATAGTTTCGGCTGCGACAGTACAATAATTCTGGAGGTAAAGGGAAATTTTAAGGAACCAGAAATACAACTTGAGACTATACTTCTCAATTGCTTTCATCCAAGTGTATGGGCGTCAAATCTGAAAATAGACACCTCACTCGAATATATATGGAACTCACCTGACAGAGTGATAATATCTGACTCTATCCTTATAGATAAAAAGGAAGCAATAGAATTGGTAGCTGTAAATATATATGGATGTGAGTCAAAACTATTTTTGGATATTATCACGGATTTTTCTCCTCCGGAAGTTACTATAGATGGTGATATCGAAATAGGATGCAAGGAAGAATTTACGACTGTTGTCGCTAAAACCTTACCGACTGGTATACCTGTGACATGGGAAAAAGATAGCGTTGTTTTCAGTACACAGGCTTCTGTAAATATTAGTGAACCAGGAACCTACACGCTGGATGTCATCAACCCTGCCAATGGATGCAAAGATGTCATGTCGATCATGATAACCCAACAGCCGAATCCTGACAGCATCTTTTATACTGTCATGCAACCGCTTTGTTTCGGCGATCAGGGAGGGCTTGTATGGAGTTCGGTCGAAGGAGGGACTAGTCCATACGTTATGAAAGTGGGTAATGAGATATTGAAACCGGGGATTAATTATAAATTGGACAGTGGTAGTTATATACTCAGTGTAACAGATGCTAACGGATGTACTGTTCAATCAAAGTTTACCCTTGAACAAACTTATGATTTTAATGTGAATGCAGGAAAAGATACCACTATTTTAAGGAATACCAGTCATCAGTTACAGGCTTTTTCAGATTTGGATTGGACAGACGTAAGTTCTATATCATGGACACCTGCCTCTAGCTTGAGTTGTAATGATTGCCGTGAGCCTATAGCAAGTCCGGCTGAGGATACCGAATACTACATCACTCTATCAGATAAAAATGGATGTGTCCGAAGTGACAGTATATGGGTCCGATTAAAATTGGTCAAAGGCTATGATGCGCCCAATATTATAATTCCTGGCAGCCTTTCGGGCAACAGTCATTTTACGATATATCCTGTGTTGGGATCAATAGAAAGCATCTTGTCCTTGCGCATTTTTGACAGATGGGGAAGCATGGTTTTTGCCACTAACGATATACCGGCAGGACAATCTTTATTGGGCTGGGATGGCACCAGAGCAGGCAAGAATCTTCAGCCGGATGTATATGTCTGGGTTGCGGAGATTATGTATCTCGATAAAACAAAAGAAATAGCCAAAGGCGATGTGACGATTATAAAATAACATAAAACGGTGAAATCTATTGACTAAATCACGGGTTAAAATGATTGCTCGGATAACACAGATTTTTTGTGGTGCAGTAGAGTTTTTCATTGTACTTTTAAACTTTTAGTATTATGACACAAACTAAAATCCTTTGAAACCATAAATCCGTCTCATCTGTGATTCTGACAAAAGGAATTCAATCAAGGAAAAGGATATTTTTTCAAATTAATCAATTAAAGAAAAAGGAGGTTGTTTTTAATATCCGCTCTTAATCGTACCTTTGCACCCAAATTTGTTTAAAAAATATCAGCTATATGTACAGAAGTCATCATTGTGGAGCCTTAAGAATGTCGAACATAGGCGAAAAAGTAACTATTTCAGGATGGGTTCAAAAAGGGCGTGACCTCGGTGGACTAACCTTTGTGGATATCAGGGATAGGTATGGCGTGACCCAATTGGTTTTCAATATGGATGAAAACCCGGAACTTTGCACACAAGCCAGAAAACTGGGTAGAGAGTTTGTCGTCCAGGCTACAGGTATCGTACGCGAGCGATCCAGCAAAAATGCCAATAGAGCTACAGGAGATATCGAAATAGAGGTCACCGATCTGGCCGTGCTTAATGAGTCTAAAACACCGCCATTCACCATTGAAGATGAGACTGATGGTGGTGATGACCTTCGAATGAAGTACAGGTACTTAGATATCAGACGTACTCCTGTTCAAAACAATATTATATTCAGATCAAAACTGGCTATAGAGACCAGAAAATACCTGGATGGGCAGGGATTTATAGAAGTGGAGACGCCTTTTTTAATCAAAAGTACACCTGAAGGAGCAAGAGATTTTGTAGTACCAAGCCGACTCAACCAGGGTCAGTTTTATGCATTACCGCAGTCGCCACAGACATTCAAGCAAATACTCATGGTAGCAGGGATAGACAAGTATTTTCAGATAGTCAAGTGTTTTAGAGATGAAGACTTACGTGCTGATCGACAGCCGGAGTTTACACAGATAGACTGTGAAATGTCGTTTGTACACATCGAAGATATATTGAATACTTTTGAGGGTCTGGCAAGGCATTTGTTTTTACAGACTTTACATATTGATTTAGGCGATTTTCCACGTATGTCATATGACGATGCTTTGCGTTTGTATGGCTCTGACAAACCAGATTTAAGATTCGGCATGCAGTTTGTGGAGATGAATGATTTTACCAAGGGTAAAGGCTTCAGCATATTTGATGAGGCAGAATTGGTAGTAGGTATTTGTGCTAAAGGTATTGCAGAGTCCTATAGCAACAAAGATATGAAAGACCTTACAGAATGGCTGCAAAGGCCGCAAATAGGTGCAAAAGGTTTGGTCTATGTCAAGTATCAAGATGATGGAAGCATCAAATCGACTGTAGGAAAGTTTTATACTGATGAAGAGTTGAAGCAATGGGCAGAAAAATTTGGTGCCGAAAAAGGAGATGTTATATTTGTATTGAGTGGTGAGGCAGAAAAAACTCGAAAACAACTCAATGAGCTAAGGTTGGAACTAGGCAAAAAATTAGGACTCATCCAGGCAGGAGATTTTAAGCCTTTGTGGGTTTTGGATTTCCCATTGCTGGAATGGGACGAAGAGGCAGGAAGATTCCATGCAATGCACCATCCCTTTACTTCTCCCAAAAAAGCGGACATACCGCGTATGCTCAATGGCGATCACGAAACTATGAAGAGTCTCAAAGCTGATGCTTATGACTTGGTCATCAATGGTGCAGAGATAGGCGGAGGATCCATCAGAATCCATGATCGTGCACTTCAGTCCAGAAACTTTGATTTGCTGGGATTTACAAAAGAAGAGGCGGAAGCACAATTTGGATTCTTGCTTGGTGCTTTTGAGTATGGAGCGCCCCCACATGGAGGGTTAGCTTTCGGATTTGACAGACTTTGTGCAGTGATGAATGGTCAGTCGTCTATACGAGACTTTATAGCCTTCCCTAAAAATAATCAAGGTCGAGATATGATGATAGATGCACCATCAGCTATACATGATACCCAGTTAAAAGAACTTTGTCTGGAAGTAAACGTGGAAAAAATGTAATACAATAGTCAAGTGATAGCATTCCAGGGTATCACTTGACTATCATTTCGTATTTGTGATTCTGTGCCGCCATAAATCAAATTTTGAGAGAGATTCTGTACTCCGGATATTTTGCTAAAGTACTCTAGACCTTCGAACATATTACTACTCAAAGTAGAACTAGCCTTGATTTCATACGTCTTTAGTTGATCGTTTTCTTCGCTCAGTAGATCTATCTCATGTCCATGTGAGTCTCGCCAAAAATAAAACTCCTTCAATGTGTTTTGATGGTAGTTTTGTTTGACTAAATCAGAAACTACCATATTCTCAAATAATTGTCGCCAAATAGAAGAAATAGGAGAGACATCCCCGTTTCTTACTCCCGATAAGTAACTGAGTAATCCTGTATCATAGAAGTATAGTTTAGGACTTTTGATGAGCCGTTTGTTATAGTTTTTATAATATGGCGGCAACAGATAGACAATAAAACTAGCCTCTAATAATGATATCCAAGATCTGGCAGTAGTATGGCTGATAGATGCATCCTTGGCCAACTCACTCAAGTTTAAAATATTTCCGGCTCTAAGGGCACACAATTTTAGAAAAGTACTAAAAATCCGATTGTTCTGTATATTAACCAACTGACTGATATCTCGTTTTATATAAGTAGTCAGATAGTTGTAGTAATATCTGTCCGGGTGCAGTTTTCTATCATAAATCGCCGGATAAAATCCTTTGGTCATCACTTCGGGCAAACTTTCTGGTAACCATTTTGCGGCTTTCATTTCGCTCATATCTAGAGGAAACAATCTAAAGACTGACACTCGACCTGCAAGACTTTGTGTTATATTTTCTAGTAATTGAAAGTTTTGAGATCCAGAAAGAATGAACTGACCCATCACTTTGTTGCGGTCGACAATGCCCTGAAGATAGGAAAATAATACTGGAACATTTTGGACCTCATCAAATATAATCTTATCATTATATTTTTGCAAAAAACCCTTAGTATCCCGAGTTGCAAACTCCCTGAGATCAGGATCCTCCAACGATAAATACGTATATTCTGGAAAATGTGTACTCAATAGCCTTGTTTTACCTGATTGTCTTGGACCCGTCAGAGCTATGATTGGATAACCCAATAGTTCTATTTTGATTTTAGCTATTAAATTTCGATGAAGCATAAATGCTGATTTTCAATGACAAAAGTATAAATATTTTCAATTTACACAAATATTAAATTCAATCTGCACAGAAAAAATATTCAATTTACACAGAAAAAATATCTAATCTGCACAAAAATTGTGTGAAATATTTATGATTATTACCTCAATACGAATATCTTGATTTTCGGATGAGGTAAGCTCGATTTTAATTCTTTACAAAATATGTTGTAATATGCTGTAAATTAGCGTTTTAAATAAAAAATAGTTCGATTTATTTTCAATTTGCACAAAAAATAAATTCAATTTGCACAAATAATAAATTCAATCTGCACAAAAATGGTATTGTTTTTTAAAAGTTAAACTTGTATGGTTTTTTAGATTTGGTTAACTGTATTTAATCAGTATAATAAGCGTGTTTTTAAGTAAATTTATATTCAATTTACACAAATATTAAATTCAATCTGCACAAATTAAATTTTCAATCTGCACAAATTAAAAAATGAATATACCCTATTTCTATTTCGTATGTTTGTAATTTATACACCATGCCAAACCTTCCATTCATTTAGAAGTAGTATCTTTGCTCTCCATTGTTCATCAAAAAAGACAATACCAGATATCTCAATATGTCATCCAAACCATCCATTCCGAAAGGTACCAGAGATTTTTTGCCGTCACAGGTCATCAAGCGCAAATATATTTTTAATACTATAGAGTCGGTATTCAAAACCTTTGGTTACCTGCCCATAGAAACTCCCACCATGGAAAATCTCTCCACACTTACAGGCAAATATGGTGAAGAAGGAGATAGGTTGCTTTTTAAGGTTCTCAATAATGGAGATTTTTTGGCAGATGTCAATGCAGAAAACTTAGCCAATAAAGAATCCTATAAAGTCATCTCACAAATTTCCAAACGCGGCCTTAGGTATGATTTGACCGTACCTTTTGCCCGATTTGTGGTGATGAACCAAAACGAAATTTCGCTTCCATTTAAAAGGTATCAGATACAACAAGTTTGGCGTGCAGACAGACCTCAACGAGGCAGGTATCAGGAGTTTTATCAGTGTGATGTCGATGTAGTAGGTTCTGATTCTTTGATGTATGAAGCGGAGTTAATACAGATTTATGCGGATGTATTTAAGAAACTAAATATGAAAGTCCGGATTCTCATCAATAACCGAAAGGTGCTCTTTGGCCTGGCGGAAGCTGCCGGGATCACAGACAAGTTTATGGAGATGACGATAGCCATAGATAAGCTGGATAAAATAGGTAATGATGGTGTCATCAAAGAAATGATGGACCGGGATATCACCAGGGAGCAGGCACAAAAAGTATTGACTTTACTTGGTATAAGTGATCTTGCTTCACTAAAAACTGCTTTTGCAGGACTGCAAGAGGGTACCAAAGGTATCGAAGAAATACAAACTGTGTTGAATTATCTCGATGGTAGTGTCGCCGAATTGCATTTTGACATCAGTCTGGCCCGTGGGCTTAATTACTATACTGGTTGTATTTTTGAAGTCAAAGTGGATACTGCTGTTTACCCTGGATTCAGTATGGGTAGCATTGGCGGTGGTGGCAGATATGACAATCTGACCGGTGTTTTTGGACTAAGCGGTGTCTCAGGCGTCGGTGTCTCTTTCGGGGCAGAGCGTATATATGATGTGATGGAAGAGTTACATCTTTTTCCAGCAGATGTTCACAAGGACATCGAAGTATTGTTTGTAGCTTTGGATGAAGCAAGCCATCAATATGCTTTCAGACTGGGGGCAGACCTGCGAAAAAGTGGTATAGCCTGCGATATTTACCCGGAACCTGCCAAGATGAAAAAGCAAATGTCTTATGCCAATGCCAGGAATGTACCTTATGTTGCTATCATTGGAGAGTCAGAAAGACTGGAGTCTCAAGTCAGTTTAAAAACATGGTCACAGGGGAGCAGCGGGATGTGATGGCAAATGATTTATTACTTCAGTTTACATAACGATGGAAAATTTTTCATTAGATCAATTACAGCAGCAATTACTGAGAGGGACTTTGAGTTGCGAAAGACTTGTACTTTATTACCTTCAGAATATTGTCAACACTCAAGAACTCAATGCTTACGTGGAAGTATATGCCGACGAGGCGATGGACTATGCAAAGGCACTGGATATCAAAATCAAAAATCAGCCCGAATCATTGGGAAAGCTGTTTGGTTGTGTACTTTCTGTCAAAGACCTGATCGTACACAAAGACCATAAAGTCAGTGCCGGGTCTGCCATTTTAAGTGGATTTGAAAGTCAGTTTACTGCTTCTGCTCTAGATGCAGTATTGAAAGAAGATGCCATCATCATCGGACGTACCAATTGTGATGAATTCGGTATGGGGTCCGATAATACCAACAGTCATTTTGGTCCTGTCAGAAACAAAATCGACAAGTCAAAGATATCAGGAGGGTCAAGTGGAGGAGCTGCCGTCTCTGTACAGGCAGACACCTGTCTTGTGGCATTGGGCACAGATACGGGCGGTTCGGTCCGACAACCGGCAGCCATGTGTGGAGTAATAGGATTTAAGCCCAGTTATGGACTTGTGTCCCGGTTTGGATTGGTAGCTTATGCGTCATCTTTTGATCAGCTTGGGATCATTGGGCGCCATGTCTCAGATATTGACAAAGTGATGAGTATAGTGTCCATATATGATGAAAACGATGCGACAATGTACTCAGATGGGCTATATTCAGAACAGGAAGCCATAAAAAAAACGTCATACCGAATAGCCTATTTTGATCAGGCGGTGCATACAGATGGCATTCAGGCAGAAGTCTACGATGCTTTTAATAATTCAGTAGATAAACTCCGCTCTATGGGGCATGAGGTAAATAAAATTGGGTTTGATTATCTGGAGTATCTTGTTCCATGTTACTACATATTGACGACAGCAGAAGCATCCTCCAACCTCAGTCGTTATGACGGAATACGATATGGATATCGGTCACCCAAGGCTAAAACACTCCAGGATGTATATACTATGTCCAGATCAGAAGGCTTCGGAAAGGAGGTGAAAAAAAGGATTATGCTGGGCTCTTTTGTATTAAGTGAGGCATATTATGATGCCTACTTCTCTAAAGCTCAACAAGTGCGACAGCTCATCCGTCAGAAGATGGATGAAATTTTCGAAAACTATGATTTTATAATACTTCCAACGTCCCCGGTTGTGGCATGGGATATAGATCAAAAGCCAAGCGACCCGCTGGCTATGTATATGGCGGATATATATACAGTGCTTGCCAGCCTTACAGGTATGCCTGCAGTCTCAGTCCCCAATGGCAATAATTCTGATAATTTGCCGTTTGGTATACAGGTACTGGCAGGAACAAAAAAAGATAAAAATTTACTCCTGTTTGCAGGGCAAATTTAATTTGGCAGTCGTATTGAGAAACAGTTAATTACAGATAATAATTTGTTAACAAGTATATTTACTTGACAATTTTTAAATTTTGTGCTATCTTTGCACTCACGAAATTATTTACACGCAGTTTTGTGTTAAATTAGCACAAGTCTGATGATTAACTGGATTTTAAACCCAAATTAAAACCGTTTTAATTTTTACCATGAACACATTTAAACTAATTACAAGGCGGCTTGTGATGGTTTGTTTTCTGACTTTTTTAATAACATTTTCAGTATTTGCCAAATCCCCCAATAATGCTGAAATCATTAAAAGAGTAGAAAACCTCAATACCATCATTGATATTCGGGTTACTGACGAAGTAACAGAACAGGTACTTTCCTGGGTCGAAAAGCGGAGAAGAGATGCCGAAACCATCTTAGGCAGGACATCCCTTTATTTTCCAATGATCGAACAGGCACTTAGGGAAAAAAACCTTCCCGACGAACTGAAATACATAGCTGTAATCGAATCAAGTCTTTTGCCGGATGCAGAATCCCACCAAGGTGCTTCGGGTGTCTGGCAATTCATGAAAGGTACAGGTGAGTTGTATGGTCTTAAGATAGACAAGCACATTGATGAAAGAAAAGATTTGGTAAAGTCTACTGACAAGGCACTGGACTATCTTAAGCTGCTTCATGAGGCTTACGGCAACTGGACATTGGCTCTGGCTGCATACAACTGCGGAACCGGAACCATCAATAAGGCTATCAAAAAAGCTGGTGGAGAAACAGATTATTGGAAAATAACCGAATTTCTTCCTAAAGAAACGCAAAAGTACATTCCCAGATTTATAGCTGCTTCCTACCTGATGTCATATTATTACTTGCACGATTTGACTCCTGCTGAACCTTCTGATGACCTAAAGTACATTGTTTCTGTCAAAGTTTTTGAAAAGACGGAATTCAAAAAATTAAGCAAAGAATTGGAAATAGATATTGACCTGATTAGGTTTTTAAATCCAATGTATAGAAAAGATGTTATTCCGGGTTCTGAAGAAGGTAATTATATACTCACCCTTCCTGATGTAAAAATGTTTGCATATATAGATAAATATAATGCTGCTTCCAATATAGTAAGCAACCCGATTGCATTTGTGCGTAGACCTGAGCCCGCAGAAGTAGTAACAGAGGTACGTAAGAATGTATCTGTGGAATATATAAAAGAGCTGCATAAAACCCAGCTGGCAGTGCGTGACAACCTTAAAGATAGCAGCCTATTAGCCAGATTGGGTGAAGACATGACCCTGGAAAATCAGCAATTAAAACTATATAAAATGAGAAAGAAGGAATCGCTGGCAGATGTAGCTGAAGCCCACAGAATACCTTTGGCAGATCTGATGACTATCAATAAAGTGAATGAAGAAAAAGGTCTTGCCCCCGGCAGTATTATCTATCTTTCAAAATAACAACTGAAAGTCATCATTGTCCTCTAATAGTTGACGGATTAAAAATATTATGTATCCTTGACGTCATACCTTGATGTCAGGGATTTTTTATAAACTTCATTTGGTATTTTTAAAACGTGTATAAATAAAAGATAAATAATGATTCATATGGTGTAATGCGCAGTAGCTTAGGTTTTTTGATTTATATGGTAAGAAAACAAGATGTGTATATCGTTTTTTATCATAATATTAGGACTACTCTAACATATTTTATACCTTTGTAGTATTATGTCAGATTCATCATTTATAGGTCACAATATAGATATAGCGGCTACGTTGCTTAAAAAAGGCGAAGCTGTAGCCATACCTACTGAAACAGTGTATGGCCTTGCAGCCAATGCATTGAATGAGAGTGCAGTTGCTAAAATATTCAGGATAAAACAAAGGCCTAGTTTCGATCCACTTATTATACATTTGTCATCATTTGACAAAGTGAAGGATTATGTAGAGCAAATTCCCGAAGTGTTTGTGAAGTTGGCTGAAGCATTTACGCCAGGACCATTGACTTTTTTACTGCTGAAAAAACCCAATATCCCTGATATTGTCACCTCAGGATCACCTTATGTAGCCATCAGGATTCCATCTCACCCAATTACACTGGCCTTACTTGAAAAGCTGGATTTTCCTCTTGCTGCTCCCAGTGCCAATCCTTTTGGGTATATTAGTCCTACTACTGCACAACATGTGGCAGATCAGCTGGGCAATAAAATATATTACATTTTAGATGGAGGACCTTGTGATGTCGGCGTGGAAAGCACGATTGTGGCACTCAATGAAAATGGAGAAATTGAAATTTTGCGCAAGGGTGGCCTGGCGACTGAGAAGATCAGCGAAGTGGCCGGAAATATTATTATAAGGGATATTTCTACCTCCAATCCCGAAGCACCCGGCATGCTTACAAGCCACTATGCACCTAAGGTTCCTTGGAGATTTCAAATATTCATGCACTACCAGAAGGAATAAATATTCAAAGGACAGGCATTATTGCCTTCCGTAATTTTCTGCCTGATATCCCGACCCGCCATCAGATTGTACTTTCTCCTTCAGGCAATTTTACAGATGCTGCGAGAAATCTTTTTGCCGGAATGCGCTATCTGGACGGCTGTGATATAGATGTTATTTATACTGAACTGGTGCCTGAAGAAGACCTGGGTATCGCCATCAATGACAGGCTTAGAAGAGCATCACACAAGCATTGAGTTTTAAAACTTAAGCACTCCGCCCAGACTTAATCGACCTAACAAAAAATCCTCTCTTCTTGATTTGCTGGTATAAAAAGTAGAATTAGCACCTCCGAAAAGAGAAATTTTTTTATTGATGTTGTATTTTATTTCAAGTGCAGGTTCAAAGCTTTGTGATAGGTTATTATTAATTCCTAAATCTGATTTGTAAAATATTTCATTTCTAAAGTCAATCCCCGCTCCCATCTCAAACCTATTGAAATTCAATAAATTGTATCTGTACCCCAAGGTAAAACCCGTACTAAACCTGGACGAAAATCCGGATGCAATCACACTATGTTTTGGAGTAAAAAAATATTCATAACCGACATTCAACGTCAAACCGGTATATCCGCTGTAAGACGAACTTACTCTCAAAGCATTTTTAAATTCAGCATTATGCTGAGCAGAAATCATCAAGGGCAGCATAGTAAAAAGGAGTATGTACTTCATCTTCATTAAGTTATGGTTGTTTATTTTTATGGAACGAAATTCAGTTTTACCATGTCTATAATGGTAAAATATTTAACTAAACTTTAACTTTGGTACATATTTCATTACCTTCGTGTTACCTAACCAAATTATGACAGGATGAAAATTTATCCCTTTAAAGCATCCTACCCCAATATGGACCTCATTGCCTCACCTGATTCATTTTTTGATGCTGTAGGCAAGGAGTACAATGATTTCAGAAATGCAGGTTTTTTTTGTACTTCACCTAAAAAGGCGCTGTTTATTTATCGCATTGAGGGCAAAAAAATCTATACAGGCATCATTGGAAGTAATGAGATCAGTGATATAGAAGACCACAAAATATTGGGTCATGAACATACTATCACTGAGAAAGAGCAGTCCATGATGAGCCTGATGTTATTGCGAAAAGCTATGATAAAACCAGTATTGCTAGCTTATGATGCACACAAGGCAATTGATGATTTTATTCGAAATTTTGTGATGGGCCATAAGCCTTTTTTTAGCATTGGCCTGGTACATAAAAACGAAAAGCACACGCTTTGGGCAGTAGATAAAGAAGAAGATATCGAGTTGGTCAGGTCATTGTTTTCAAAACATATACTCCAGGCTTACATTGCAGATGGCCATCACAGGGCAGCTATTACTGCCATGTTGGTCAAGAAAAATTATCTTCATGACAATGATGATGACAAACATCCTGGTTTGTTATGTGCATTTTTTCCATTTGATGATTTGACCATATTTGATTTCAACAGAGTCGTGGATATCACTATGTCAGAAACCAGGTTCATTGCATCATTGTCAGTGTTTTTTGATATACAACTTTTAGATCATCCACAAAAACCTGAGAGGAAATATCAGCTTACTATGTTTCTCCATGAAGAATGGTACAGCCTTTTATGGAAATCTGAGATTTTATCAGTATATAAAGACAAAAAGGTTCTGTTGGATGTAGATTTGTTTAACAACTTCGTTTTGGGTAATATATTGAATATCGAAAATATCCGTTCTGCCACATCGGTCAGGTATATAGAAGGAGTGGCATCCATGGAGTCTCTGATATCAGCATGTAAATACCCCCGAACTGCCGGATTTTGTATGTACCCGGTCTCTAAAGACGATGTCATCCACACCTCTGATGCACGGGGTGTACTGCCACCCAAAAGTACATGGTTTGAGCCAAGAATGAAGAATGGATTGGTCATAAAAGAATTTTAAAGTATTATTGTGCCAAAAATAGAAGAGGTATGATCAGGAAATTCAGTGCCGATGCAGTATTTACGTCTGATGCAAAACTCGTTTCGGGGGTAGTGATTGTGGTTGATGAAGGAGGTAAAATCCTCAGTATTGACCCTTATGCAGAGCATGATCCATCATCAGTAAGCATGTTGCAGGGTATCTTGATTCCAGGATTTGTCAATACACATTGCCATCTTGAGCTTTCACACATGAAAGGTAAGGTGGATACAGGTACAGGCTTACTTCCTTTTTTAAAAAATGTGGTTAGTTTCAGAGATATAGAGCAGTCAGTCATCGACCAGGCTATCATCGATGGGGATAAGGAAATGTACCGAAATGGAATTGTCGCCGTTGGGGATATTTCCAATAAAACGGATACTGCCAAGGTCAAGTCAGAAAGTCTTTTGGACTATTATACTTTTGTAGAAATGTTTGATTTTCTACAGCCTTCCATGACAAATGCAACTATCATACAATATTCCTCTGTGATGGAGGGACAGAGTCATTATGGTTTTAATAAAAAATCATATGTTCCGCATGCACCATATACGGTTACGCCACAATTGTTTGATTTTATCAATAGCCAGAATTCACCCGGATCGACCATAAGTATTCATAATCAGGAAACTACATCTGAGAATGAATTATTTGTGACTGGCAAAGGTGGATTCAGCGATTTTTATAAAAGTTTTGGATTTGGTATGGATCACTTTGAACCAATCGGAAAGTCCTCCATTCATTACACTATAAAAAACCTGTCTCCTGAGTTTCGCACCATATTTGTCCACAATACTTTGACGACAAAAGAAGATGTCGAGGCAGCATCTCTTTGGAATAAAAATATATTTTGGGCTACTTGCCCCAATGCTAATCTATACATAGAAAACAGGTTGCCGGATTATCGCGTTTTTCTGGACAGCAACGCTAAAGTTACTGTTGGCACCGATAGCCTGACGTCCAACTGGCAACTGTCTGTTTGGGAAGAGGTCAAAACAATCAGAAAGTATCAATCATACATTCCACTGGAGACATGTCTAAGCTGGGCAACCACTAATGGAGCTGCAGCACTGGGATTTGACGATAGATTGGGAAGCTTCGAAGTGGGCAAGACTCCCGGTTTGGTTTTATTAGGTGGCGATGTATGTGATGAGAGAGGACTTATTCCTGTCAGAGTTATGTAGAAATGTATGCTTTTTGCGGTTTATTTTTAGTGGGAAGATGTATTGTCTCGTCAACTTGGAGCACATTAATTGTTTTTTGCCTTCTGCATTTGTAGCTTTTTCCTTACTTTTGCGCCTCTATTGGATTTAAAACATATCATCATGGCAACAAGGGTAAGAGTAAAAGATATTTTTTCAGCTGCAACCGGTCAGCAATATACTGTTATGGGTTGGGTACGCACATTCAGAAACAATCAGTTTATAGCACTTAATGATGGTTCATGCCTTGCCAATCTTCAGGTAGTAGTAGACATGGAAAATACGGATGCGGATACCATCAGACGTATCACCACAGGAGCAGGGATAAGTATCACTGGTCAGCTGATAGAGTCTCAGGGCAAAGGTCAAACAGTAGAACTTGTCGCAGAAAAAATAGAAATACTTGGGGATTGTGATCCTGAAACATACCCGATCCAACTCAAAAATAGGCCAAGCTTAGAGTACCTCAGAGAGATCGCTCACTTACGATTCCGTACCAATGCTTTTAGTGCGATTTCCAGAGTGAAACAAACCCTTTTTTACGGAATTCACAAATTTTTTAATGATCGTGATTTTGTCAATGTTCACTCTCCGATTATCACGGGTAGTGATGCCGAAGGTGCAGGAGAAATGTTTCAAGTGACGACTTTAGATATCAATAATTTACCCAAAAACGAAGATGGTAGCATCAATTACAAAGAAGACTTCTTCGGAAGGGCGACCAATCTTACTGTTTCTGGACAACTTCAGGCAGAATTGGCTGCATTGGCTTTGGGAAGGGTTTATACTTTTGGGCCTACTTTCCGTGCCGAAAAATCCAATACTACCCGACATCTTGCGGAGTTCTGGATGATGGAGCCCGAAGTAGCTTTCAATGATCTTCATGACAATATGGATCTAGCTGAAGACATGTTGAAATTTTTGATACGATACGCATTGGACAACTGTAAAGAAGATTTAGCATTCCTGGAGCAAAGACTCATCGATGACGAAAAGACTAAGCCACAGGCTGAGCGATCCGAGATGACTTTGACGGAAAAACTGAAGTTTTGTTTGGCAGAACCTTTTGAGCGACTGACTTATACAGAAGCCATTGAAATACTTAAAAATTCAACACCCAACAAAAAAGGCAAATTCCAATATCCTATCGAAAAATGGGGTGCGGACCTTCAGTCAGAACATGAAAGATATCTGGTAGAAAAACACTTCAAAAAACCAGTAATCCTGACCAACTATCCTGCGGATATCAAGGCTTTTTACATGAGGCAGGATGATCCAAAAGAAGGTGTAGCAGGGCCTACGGTTTCTGCTATGGATATATTATTTCCAGGTATAGGAGAGATCATCGGTGGATCGCAAAGAGAAGAGAGGCTCGACAAGCTTCTCAGACGTATGGAAGAAATGCATATTCCGGCAGAAGAGATGTCATGGTTTTTGGACACAAGGAGATATGGTACCGTACCACACGCTGGTTTTGGACTGGGATTTGAGAGATTGGTTTTGTTTGTTACGGGTATGACCAATATCAGAGATGTGATTCCTTTCCCTAGATATCCGGGCAATGCAGAGTTCTAAAATCAATTGGGATACTGTAAGGTCTACCGGACTAAAGTATATTGCTGAGCTTTTTGTGGTAGTATTTGGCGTATATCTAGGCTTCATGGCCAATAATTATTCTGAAGATTTACAGCAAAAGGAATATGTAAATACAACCATAAAAGAAATGTACCAGGGCCTTGCAGAAGATGCGAAAGATGCTGAGTTGAATAAAAGCGGACATTTAGGCGGCCAAAAAGCGGTTCAATATTTTATGAACTTATCCAATAATAAAGCTGTCAGCATGGATTCTTTTGAATTATACTTCTTAGGAGTATTGACAAGAAATTTTGTGAGTGTTCAAAATAGTTCCCCATTTGAAACTATAAAAGCAAAAGGTTTTAATTTGATCACAAATGATTCCCTTCGTAAAAACATGATCAAACTCTATGATTTTCAATATGAATTTCTCGAAAAACTGGAAGAAAAGTATCAAGAAACACAGTTTTATTCGAATGAAGCAAATCATATCAATGAAATATTAGCCCCTTCTATACTATATGATGATGAAGGAAAGTTTGTTAAAGTGAGAGTGCCCTTGCTATTAAACGAAAAGGATAGAAATAGATTAATTTTGGTACTGAAAAGGATTAAGTTTAATAGAAAGTTTATTATATCTTTATATGATACGGTAATTCAGGATATACAGAATCTAAGAAAACAATTGGAAGTGGAATATCCTTTCGTTTTGGAAAAATGATTTCTGCACGTCCATATATAAAATCAGTATTCTTCAAAGAAGAAGAAACCAAGAACAGACGTGGTTATCCTTACGACATTCCATCTATACGGCAATGCGAAAACATCAAATTTCACCCGGATGTCACCTTTTTTATTGGCGAAAACGGCGCTGGTAAATCTACACTACTCGAAGCCATAGCGATAGCCTATGGGTTTAATCCTGAAGGTGGGACGAAGAATGCACAGTTTGAAGTACACAATACACATTCAGATCTGCATCAAGCCATAAAATTGTCCAAAAGCTTCAAAATACCAGGAGATGCATACTTTCTAAGGGCCGAAAGTTTTTACAATGTAGCTACAAAAGCGGAAGAATTTGGGGTACTAAAAAGTTATGGTGGTAAATCTCTCCACGAACAATCCCACGGCGAAGCTTTTCTGGCAACGCTTATGCACAAGCTCACAGGCAATGGATTATATCTCCTAGACGAACCCGAAGCGGCACTCTCTCCTGCACGCCAATTGACAGCTATCAGCATGATCCACCAATTGGTACAACAAGACTCGCAGTTTATCATCGCTACGCACTCACCCATCATCATGGCATATCCCAATGCGCGAATCTATGAGTTTAGTGTAGATGGTATCAAAGAAGTGAGCTATGAGGAGACCGACCACTACCAGATAACAAAATCCTTTCTGGACAATCCGGAAATCAGCCTTAAGCTGCTGATGGAGAATGAAGAAGGGTGAGCTATGCCCATTCCATTTGGCTAAAAGTACTAAATATACTTACAGCATCTTGTTATTCTGGAGTATTTCCATTACTATTTCAAACTGTTCTCTTTTACTAAGTGTTTTAACATCTATTACGCTTGCCATAATATAAATATTTAAATAACTAAAACGATTTACAACAAATATTAGTTCCGAACGACCATTTATCAAAACAATTACAATACATCACTTGATCAGACTAAATCAAAGTGCATCAGCTTTTTGAATCTGGCGAGTCTTTCATCAATCTCCGGCATAGATAGTATTTGCAATTTGTTCAGACTGAAGTCTTCGACACAAAATGATGCCATGGCAGACCCCGCAATAATGGCCCGTTTCATATTTTCCATATTTATATCATCCGTTTTGTCGAGATAGCCCATCAGACCACCGGCAAAGGTGTCACCCGCTCCTGTTGGATCAAATACCTGAGCCAACGGTAAGGCTGGGGCATAAAAAATGTCATCTTCAGAAAAGAGCAAGGCTCCATGTTCTCCTTTTTTGATCACCAGATATTTGGGTCCCATTTCGTGGATGACCTTGGCGGCATTGACAAGTGAGTGTTCGCCTGATAGTTGGCGTGCTTCTTCATCGTTGATAGTCAGCAGATCTACTCTCGCTATTACTTCTTTGAGCTCATCCATTGCGATATCCATCCAGAAGTTCATGGTATCGAGTGCTATCAGCTTCTGACTTCCGTCCAGTTGGTCGAGTACACTTTTCTGTATAGCAGGTGTCAGATTGCCGAGCATGACATACTTGGCTGATTTAGCAGCGTCAGGAAGAATAGGGTCAAAATCAGCCAGTACGTTGAGGTCTGTCACCAAAGTATCCCTGTTGTTCATATTGTTGTGGTATCGCCCAGCCCAGAAAAACGACTTCCCGCCTTCCACAATTTTGAGGCCGTCCATATTGACACCTCGGTCACGTAATCTTTGAAGCTCGTATTCTGGAAAATCATCTCCTACTATGGACACAAGATGAATGTCATTGGTAAAATAGGAAGCTGACCAACTGATATATGTACAGGCACCACCTATTACCATTTCAGCTTTGCCATATGGCGTTTCTATGGTATCAAAAGCTACGGTACCTACTGTAAGAAGACTCATTTGTTATGTATTTTAAAAATTTTAAAGCCCCAAAGGTAGCGTATTTATTTTTACTGACCAATTGCTTGCTTTTTGCATTGTGTTTTTAAGCGTTCTGTATAGTTGGCGCTCACTAAATCTTACTAAATTATCAGGGTCTGAATAGCGTGTGGCAGTATAGATATTTCGGCTGCCTTTGTACCAATGCAAAGGTTATAAGATATTTTTATATCACTTTGATTCATTACTACTACTACTATTTTGCCATCCGTATTTACAAAAGAGGTGGTCAGTAGCTGGCTTCGGCTGGGAGCACTGATGATGCGCTTGGCTCCAGGCCGGATAAATTTTGAAAAATGGCCAATGTAATAATATGATGGTGTAAAAATTAGTTTGTCGGACTTGCTGTCAGCATGTATCGGGGCAAAGCAAAAATTTCCAACGTGATTAGGTCCACCTGTTTCATCCAGGAGGATATTCCAGTCCGTCCATCCTACAGTACCATTGTTAAAATCGTGGATTATGGATCTTCCGTAGCGTTCGCCATTAGCCCAGTATTGATATTTACCGGCATCAAATGATTCTACACATCCTTCGGTGAACATCAATTTTTTGTCAGGAAAGGCTTGGTGTACCAGGCCCACATTTTCGAACATTGCAGTGCCGCCACTCCAGGGTTCGTACCAATGAAAACCCATTCCCCATGCATATTTGGATGCTTCAGGATCATTGAAGATTGTATTTGCTCTTTGGTTCATCAAGTCACGGTTATGATCCCAGACGATGATTTTTTTATCTCCCAAACCATTTTTTTGTAATGTAGGGCCGAGGTTGTTTTTCAAAAAGTCGCGTTCTTCCTCTGCAGTAAAGATGCAGGACTCCCACCTTTGTGTGGCCATGGGTTCATTCTGGATCGTCAGACCCCATATCGGAATACCTTCTTTTTCGTATGCCCGGATAAATTTTACAAAATACTGAGCCCATACAGGTGCGAATTCAGGTTTGAGTTTACCTCCTTTAAGCATATCTCCATTCGTTTTCATGAATGCCGGGGGGCTCCATGGACTGACATACATTGTCAGCTGACCACCGGCCGCAGCAATAGCTTTTTTTATGAATGGAATCCGGTAGTTCTTATCATGATCTATGCTGAAGGTTTTTAATTCTGTATCCCCTTCGGCGATATAGGTATAACTGCCGCTACTGAAATCGCAACTATGGATAGTAGTCCTTGCAAGCGTATAACCGATTCCAATATCTTTATCAAAGTATGCTTTGAGTAGGTCTTCCTGCTTAGTGTCTGAGAGCTTTGCGAAGGTCTCTGCACTGGCATCCGTCAGGGCTGCGCCTATACCTAAAAAAGATTGAAAAGTTTTTCCAGGGTCTACAAACACACATACCTGTGTTTCCAGAGGTTGTGGCATGTCTCTGAAGCGGGCAACTTCAGTCTTGGACAGTCGCAAATCAGTATTTTCGGCAGAAGTGTATACTGTGATCGTTTTGCTATCTGATGTGAAGGTCTGAGAAATCTTTTGATGGCAAGATGCTGCAAAAATCGACAGTGATGCAATGAGTATTATTCTCATGATATGGTAGGTATTTATGCTTAAAAAAATAAAGTTAAAAAGTACTCTATCCTGCAAAAATAGCTTTTTATTCGTTTGAAATTGAAAGGTGGGTAATAATTCTTGTGTCTACTTAACGGTAATTATATTTGGACAGATTGTTTAAACTTTATCATGGAAAAAAATTCGACAAATCTTACACCTCCGTTCGGCGTAATTTGCACCTTCGTCGCGGTGTTGCTATGGCTGTGCCATAAATTATGGTAGAATGATATACATTTTATATATTTGCATGATATGAGTATATGATACCAAATATATGATAAGGCAGGATTTTATGATCTTACTTTTCAAGTTGCTTATTGGATTGATGTACAGTAGGCAATGAAATTATAGGGGATTAGAAAATTTACGGGAGTTGGATATTACAGATATATAATGGATTTAGTTCTTTGTATTCAAATTGGAAATTTGGTATCAAAAGCCGTAGGCACAGCCTACGGCTAGCAGGGGTGCCAGTAGTAGCAAGTGTAGTTGTAAACCAGTATCTTATCAAGAATCCTGAAATGAAATCAACTTTAATCCTTTTATCTACTTTAGCAATTGCGGGGTGCGTTTGGGGTACAGTAGCTTCTCTTGGTACTGCTGCTGCCGCTACCATTCCTGCATTTTTGGCCGCAAAGGTAATATTTGAAACTGCCACAGATTTTCAACCAACAGGTACCACTGGAGGAGCGTAAATATTTATAAATAATTAAAAGATGAACGTCACAAAATTGCCATTTCAAGTCAACTATAGTAATTTTGATTCTGAAAAATTAAAATGGTTAGAACAGTTCTATAGACTTTATTCAGTACATTATTCATTTTTAAACCAACTTGATTTTAATTTAAAAATGCAATTTGAATTATCTATTGATAAGAAAATAAATTGGATGCATAAATTATTTTTTTTTGAACCAATAGAAGCTGGGCAAATATCACTTATTCAACACGATAATTTAATTTATTACAAAATTTCTTGCGCAATAGTGGATAAATATACTGACAATCATTTTTTTGGTCAATTATTTTGGTATGACAGTTTGTATCATTTACCAATTGATTTAGAAAAAGAGGTATCAACAACAATATCATTTTACTGGATACTTGACATAGAAAATGATGGGATAAAAATTGCTACTTTAAAAAACTACAATGAGTTGTATGAAAGGAAGTATTTAGATTTTAATTTACAATTCCCATCTTATACTTATTTAACCGAGTTGCCTTTTGAGTTCATGCTAGTAGTTTCAATGGATTGTATTGACGAAGTTAATAATATACGTGAAGAACTTGAAATTTTATGGGGAGTTTGGAATAATAATTCTGATCAAGCCTTGATTTTGAAATTGGATAAGTTAAATCAAGGTTTTATTCACAATATTGAATTAGAAAAGATCAAAGATAAGGATGCATATTTTTATGTCGATGCAGGTTCAGCTCACGACGGCATCCATGAGTTTCTACTCAAAGGTCTAAGTGACTCAGGTATAAAGATAAAACATGTGGAAATACAGGCATTGTAGCATATTTGGGAGATAGTAATTCATAACTTATCATTTAAAAAGTATTATATGCAGTTTTCTTCGATTAAAAAATATTAAAATCCGGTGTTTATTTAAAAATAGACAGATTGTTTAAACTTTATCATGGAAAAAAATTCGACAAATCTTACACCTCCGTTCGGCGTAATTTGCACCTTCGTCGCGGTGTTGCTATGGCTGTGCCATAAATTATGGTAGAATGATATACATTTTATATATTTGCATGATATGAGTATATGATACCAAATATATGATAAGGCAGGAACTTATTATCTTACTCAAAGCAATTGCAAATGGTACATATATTAACGATCATTTTGCCAAAGTTGATTGGAATAAAATATATGCAAATATTTAATGATGAAATATTATTTATTGTATCAAAGAAATAATTGGTGCGGTCTTGGTTATATAGATGAGCCATCAGAGAGAATGTTTATTTACCAAGAGTTTATTGAAAGCCTTAGCCCTTGGCAAGACGCTAATAATCCAGAAAAATTTAAACATATTAATTCCTAATCCTATCGAGTTGGATTTTTTAAAAGTTACATCAGGAAAACTACCTCAAAATATTTATACTACTGGTGGTGATAAACTCCCAAGGGGTTCTATAATCAAACGTTTTTTATATGAACATTTAATCAGTTTGATTTCATTTGCACCCACATATTATATTTCCAATAAGCTAAGGCGAGAAAAATATGAAGATTTTTATTATTGCCTCTTCAATGATATATCTGATAATATAGATTTTCCTAACTCTACTTTTAAGGGATATTTAAAGGTATCTGATGATTACGAATATTTCAAAGCTAATTCGATCGAAGATTTACTTATTAAATCAAAAGAAAAATATAATTATTCATCATATTATGACATAGTTAAATTTAAGAATGATTCTCCACAGTATGATATTTTTGGACTTTTTCATATTGATTTAAATATCTATTTTTCAGAAAAAGTAAAAGAAGTTTTTCAAAAACTAAAAGTAAAGGAAGAATTTAAAGATGCAGAAGTAAAATTTGAATATTAAAAAGAGATAAAAATACGATTGCACGACACAGGCCACTTTCCTCTAGGCTTATTTCAAATTGTTCTGAAAATGGTAAAACAAAAACCCAAAAACCAGTCAATACTTGAGTAAGGTAGAGAAGAGTGGAACAATCAAACAGACAAAGCCAGAGAGACCGGTGATGAATCATTGGAAAGAGGATATTGCCATAATATTGGATTTGATGGCATCAGTGACAAGGTAGCCTATTGGTATATCGATGCAGGTTCAGCTCAATCTTCATAATAAGACTAGAATATGCTGTGAGTCACAAATTCTTTTTGTGAAAAGCCAAAAGTGCTACATCTTTAGTATTTTTTTATAAATAGGCGAAAAGCCGCTGACTTCAATTTTTAAAATGTAAATACCTTGATGATTATAATATTTAGAAATATCTTCTACAACATGTTGATCATTTATATTTAGCTTTTTAAGTATCGGATATACTACGGAAATGGTGTGGATAGGTAAGTCAGTCTCAATCTTTATTTGATCAATGAATGGGTTGGGACTTATTGTCAGACGTTTATCTTCGTCTGAGACACCTGATATTCCAGTACAAATACAATCATCGCTTACGACGTCCATAATAGTATTTTGGTTCAAGTCATCACATGGACTCCCGGGCTCTTTCATACCTTTACACATATCTAAAGCATCACAAGTACCATCGCTATCATCATCTTGGAAAATACCTTTACAAATACAATCAACCTGTATTTTATCATCTTTAGTACAGACATCATTGTCATCGCAAATACTTCCTGGCTCTGATCCACTAGGACATTTGTCATTTTCATCACAGGTGCCATCGCCATCCTCATCTTGAAAATACCTTTACAAATACAATCGACCTGTATTTTATCATCTTTAGTACAGACATCATTGTCATCGCAAATACTTCCCGGCTCTGGACCAAAAGAACATTTGTCATTTTCATCACAGGTGCCATCGGCATCTTCATCTTGGAAAATGCCTTTACATGTACAATCGACTTGTATTTTATCATCTTTAGTACAGACATCATTGTCATCGCATAAAGTCCCAATATTTGCATCATATGCAATGCAAAAACCTTGTTCCATGCAATCACTCATTTTAAAATTTCCATTTGTATTACTAATAGGTGTTATATAATTAATGGTAGGCATGGCTGTTAAATCTACTTTATCTTGAAAATATCTGGCTGTCATGTCAGCTATATTAGTTCCCTGGGTAAATAAATAATATGATGGATCTATATATGATTTGAATTTATCATAACTTGATGAAATATTATCAAAGTTTATTTCTGAAATGACATTGCTTAATTCACCGCTACCCAATATAAACGGTTTTGCTGCGGATGTATCTAAAACAGCATGTCCTCCACCGCATACCACAAAACTAAGATAATCAATATTAGCATTTTTAAATCTAGGTATCACATCTTTTACACCATTGCAATACATTGACTGATTTTCTAAATCAAGTAACCAACCAGAGTGATATCTAATTAAGTTATCCATCAAACCGTGAAAGTGGATGACTCTGACTTTGTCATCAGTGCCAATGAGCTCACCAAATGGATTATTAGTATTGGGACCATCAACAGGGTACGCAGAAGCCCACATAGACATGGCTCTCATTGTATACGTCTTTTGGCGCATATTGTCTTTTACTAAGTAGTTTATATCTTTTAGTTTATTATAAGGAGACATCAGGCTATCATAATTACTAGGATTTCCTAAACCCAAATGCATAATCATGTGTGAACCATAGCTTTGACCTAGTCCATAAAATTCGTTTGGATCTACATTGTATGTATTGGTGTGGAAGGACATGAATTTTGCTGCTGCTGTAGCTACTTGAGCACCTAGATAAACTGAAGAAGGAAAAATTACTTTAGATTGATTAAATATATTAATATTCATTTCCCTAATTAGGTATTTTGATTCTTCTGTTTGATTAATATTTGGATTTTCAAAATAAGCTACTACATATCCCTTCATAAGATAGTGAGTCGCGGTGGTCAAAAAAGGAAATTCAGAAAGATTTGCATTTGCCCCTCCAATGGAGATAAGTACACAAGGCCTTTTGGCTGTAGTTGGTGTTAAAGGTTTTAGAATGATCATTTTAAGATCTTCTAAATATTCATTTTTAAAATCAAAATTCTTAGTAAATTTTTCCATCGCAATTTCCACATTTCCGATGATTTGGGTTTTACCATCACTTGAAACTTCACCCATTACTTTTGCATACCGCATAGTGGAATAAAAATCTTTTTCAGCATTACTCATACCTTGATTGACTGTAGTAACAGGAACACAAAAATACTTCTCATTAGTTCTGATGAAATCGTCGATATCTGAATTAATATAAGTTCTTTGTGAAAAAGAAATTGCAGATAAAAGCAGCATAAAAACTAAATTGATTGTTCTCATTTTTATTATATTTTATATTTAAGAACAAAATTATTGCTTAAATCTGCACAAAAACCAAGACGCTCATTTTTGGTAGGAATTGGGAGACCATCGGTATATTAGAGTTCATTTATGGCTCAACCATTGTAAGAATTCGTTTTTTCTTCTTCTCGAAACTGTGATTTCTATATTGTTACTCAATATTACAGAGCTATTATCTCCTTTTAAATATCTTTTATATAAATCTTATGTACAATATAACTGGAATGAATTCTAAAAAAATATCTTTTGGTAATATATTTTCAAATTCACCTATATATTGAGATGCCGTATATTGTTTATTGTCAACTGTATATATAGTTGTATATTCTTTTTGTGCCTCCAGATAAAGGACATCACCCAACTGAATCACATCTATAGAATTTAACCCAGGTACTAATATATGATTTGATGATATGCTTTTCATGGATTCCAAAACTTGCTGTACTGAATTCTTAGTGAGCTGAGTATTCGATTTTATGGCCAATTCAGCCTTTTTTAATGCTTGGACTAAATCAGATATTCCTATAGGCTTGATTAAATATTCAATTGCAGAGATTTTTATGGCCTTAAGCGCATAGTGATCAAATGCTGTCGTAAAAATGATTTGGAAATCATAAGAATCTAAACGCTCCAACAAATCAAATGCTGAAAGATTTTGTAATGCGATATCCAAAAGAACAATGTCAGGTTTTGTGCTTTCTAACAATTTAATAGATTCTTCTACACTTGCCGACTCCCCTATGATTTCTAGACCAAAACAATATTCATTTATGATTGTCTTCAAAACTTCTCGAGCATGGAACTCATCGTCAATTATTACAATTTTCACACATTTATATTTTAGTCATTAATTATTATCGTTATCATCAAGCTTGTACCTTTTCCATTTTCGTTAAAAAAAGGAGGGTATATATAATCGAAAGAAACCAAATACAAACCTTGTTGAGAAAATGCCATCATTCTTTCTTTTGTTATTTCAGTACCACGCGATATGTGATGATTTGTGTTATTTAAGGTATTGCCATCTTTTTGTATGTGAATCCCATGCCCATTATCGTGTATGTAAATATTCATAATCCTATCTTTAAATTCAAAAATTATCAACAATTTTGGTTGGTGTTTCAAGCCATTCAACCCGTGTATGATTGCATTCTCCAAAAAAGGCTGTATGATCATAGATGGAATTTCTAAATTTAAATCTAAATCATCTTGGATAATAAATTGATAATCTAAAGTATTATGAAATCTTAAATTTTCTAATTCCAAATATTTATTTAATAACAGTAATTCCTGTCTTAAGGGTAAATAATTATTTCTTGATGATTCTAAAATTAGACGTAGTAATTTATTAAAACTATTCAAATAATCACTTGCCTCCATTGGACTTCTGTTTACAATATAACTTTGTATCGATGTCAATACATTAGAAACAAAATGGGGATTAAGTTGATTTTGTAATGCTGCAATTTCACTTTCAGACATTCGTTTATACAACGCTAGCTGGAGATCATTTTTTTGTTTAATTTTATTTATATAGGCTTGGATTATTTTATAGAGAACAAATGAAACTAGGGTGAAAACACATAGATAAAACCAAATAGAGTGATACCAAAAATTTAATACTTTTATAGTTTGTGAAATGCTTGATATGACTTGACCATCCGAATTTTCAGCAATTACTTCCAAAATATATGTACCTGAAGGTAACTTATGATAATGTATTTTTGATGGATTAGTGATTTGATATTCCTTGTCATATCCCTTCAATTTATGCTTTATCAATATTTCTGTATTCAAATCATAGCAGGGAAGGCTATCTCCGTTGAAAAATAATTTTCATCTGCTTTCAGTATTGTAATTTTATCAAAATTAACAATAGAAGACTTTCCGAAATGAGATTCATTAAACTGCAATTGACAAAATTTGGGTAATGAGTCAGTATTATTTACAGCTTTAATGATGCCATCCTTTGATCCTAGATAAAATGTGTCATTCGAGGAGGCACACGTAATAATATTCCTATCTACAAAATCTTTAAAATGATAAGTAAGCTGTTTTTCTGTTACATTATACAAAACACTGTTCGGTGTTAAAACACATAATTGTCCTTGTGAGTTAAGATAAATATCTTTTATAAACACCGATTTCGAAAATCGTACTTTCTCTATTTTTGAATCATCAGACCTATATAATTCATTAGTTGAAGTCCATATCCATATACGATTTTTATGGTCTATAGTTATTTTATTTATAGCCTGACTTATTTTAGTTTCATTTAAACAATCATTAATATTATCATAAATCAAAACTCCAGACGGACCACCCATCCAAAATAATTCTCGTTTTGCATCATATATTGAATGCGAGGCTCTAAAACGTGTAGGTATAAACTTACTAGTTTTACCTAAACTATCTACATGAATCATTCCATCATTTGTAGAAAGAACAATTCCACTTGCAGAAGATGAAATGTTTTTTATACTTGAATTGGAAAAATATCTTTTTCTACCTTCTTCACGATAAATTTTTAGTCCTGATATTGCCCCAAGATCTAAGTCGTCGTTGTTTAATGATATGACTACAAAATCATATCTTGCCTCGCCGATAACAACATACATAGTTTTTCCATCCGGAGAAAGTTCTATGTTTTTTATAAATCCACTTGAGTTAAGTATTTTCCTCTTTATTTCTAAATTGTGTGCATCCAATTCGTAAATTTCACCAGTTGAATTTCCTACATATAAAAAATTATTGTATTTTTTTATTTGTGTTATTTGTTTATCATTTAGATTCTTAAAGATTGAGTTAAAATTACTCTTTTTTATATAATATACACCTTCAAATCTAGACGATAGCCAAAGACTATTTTCACGATCGATCAAAATATTACGTACATAAAAATCATCTAAAAAATGATATGTTGGTATTATTTCTAACTTTTGGTTTACAACTATTTTTTTCTTTTCAAAATAAAGACAAAATAAATTATTATTTAAAGGCTCAATTCTAAAGACATCTTTTTGGCCTAGAAAAATATCAGACAATTTTCTTTTTATTACTTTTTTATCATTAACTAATATGATTTCATTAGATACATCATTATACGCGATGAACTTATCAAAAGCTATTACACCATGCTTCAAATGGGAAAAATAATGTAATCCGTTATTAGTTGTAATGAATTCTTTGAGATCATTTACTATATGTATATTTTCGGACCCTAATTTTTTGACGGGGAATAAATTATTTGGGATATATATTTCAAATTTATGGATCTCATTTTTTTCGTCAATCGTAAAATATGAAAGGAGTTGTTTGCCATTTATTTCTTGTTCTATCCAGTTGGTAAAATATATTTTTCTACTTTTGTTATAAGATATATGGGTGATTGGTTGAACATCTATGCCAGAAGTCTCATTGAAAATGCGATGTAATTTTTTGTCATTATAATTGTAATAAGTAAAAAATGAAGAATATGACAAAAACCAAATACGATCATGTTCGTCTTCATATATATCATAGAATTCTTGACTAGATATTTCTGTATTGTCGTTAAAATTTTTGATATTACAGCCATCAAATCTTGCAATTCCTCTTGAAGTTGCAAACCAAATTATGCCTTTTGAATCCTGAAAAATTTTATAAACTGATCCTGAAGGCAAACCTATATTTGTGTTAAAATGCCTATATATCGGTTGTTGACTTTGAATACTAAAATTCAAAGTTATTAAATAAAATAGTAAAAAATTATATTTTAAATAACTAAAATTCAATTATTGCCTTGCTTTGATAAGTCATACTTAAAAAAAATAAGTCAAAAATACAAATATTATGTTTGTCATTACTCAATTATACATATTCGATATAGAATCTACTCAAAGGTCTCAGTGATTCGGGTATTAAAATAAAACATGTTGAAATACAAGAATTGTAGAGTATATTTGTGAGTCAATAATTCATATTCTTTTTATTAAAAAGATTATATGCAGTTTTCATCGATTACAAAAATATGGCTGGGTTTTATATGTTTATCTATAAATCTATTGCCTATATCATATGTCAGCACTGGAAATGTCCCTATAAAATATATTGTGCAGCTGAGCGGAAAGAGGGGTTAGGCACAGATTATGGTGGCTTGATAAGTATCGATAAATCTAATGGTTCTAAAACATATTTTAATAAATGTAATTCCATTATCAGCCAATGTCATCACAGCCATAGCAGTAGATAAAAAAGGACATAAATGGTTCGGGACTGAAAATAACGGAATTGTACAGTATGATGGACAAATCTGGAAATCACATATACTGAGTACTGACTTAAATGCCAATGGTGCGACAGATGTGGTTGCTGATGCCAATGATAATATCTGGGTAGCAACCAATAGTGGTCTGAAAAAATATAATGGAACCGTTTGGACTTCTTATAAAAAGCGGCTCCATCGATTTTGTGAGGAGGTGTACTTTGGGTAGGTCTCGTTGGGCTTAGGAGTTTTGTGGGACTGCGAGTTATTTCTATCAATTGGGTATTCCCACCACTAATATGTCGTCTATTACATGAAAAACGACGTAAATGGTTTAGTACGCCCAAAGGAGTAATCAAATATGACTAACACTGGGGTTTATGATAAACTAACCTGGACTTCCACGATGAAGTCTTAAAAAACAGCTGCTCATGGAGGAATTTGGATTGCCTGGAGTTAGCAAATTTAGTGGCAATACCTGGGTGACTTTTACTTCTTCCAATTCAGGACTGAAAAGCAACCGTACTAGGGCTGTTTTGCCAAATGTAAATGGACAGATCTGGGCTGGTACAGTCGACGGCTTATTTATATTGGACGGCACAACTTGGACCTTTAATGACCTTGCCCAAAACAATCTTTTGAACAATTATGTCCATGATGTATACATTGACAAAAATAATATAAAATGGATTACACAAACTGGCGTATTGCATCAATTAAATGGTGGGATATGGAAGTCGTTTCCTTTTCCTTCAGGATTCTAAGTTCTTCAGCTTCTTACATAACCCAAGACTCTTTAGATAATATATGGATCGGAGTTCCCAATAGTGGCGTTCTCAAGTTTGATGGTTCGACTTTCACTTCCTATAATTTGATCCAAAAAGCGATGCCTTCCAATTTTATTTACCATGTATCGACAGACGTTAAAAATAATGTATGGATAAGCACATCTGAGGGATCGTAAATACAATGGTAATGATTGGACATTGTTTTCATCTTCAAACTCGGCTTTGCCCAGTAGTAACATATCATGTGTAGTCATCGATAAAGAAGGTAAAAAATGGATAGGTACATCCAAAGGACTTGCGGTATTCGATGATGTCAATTGGACTACTTACACCACTAGTAATTCATCAATACCTTACAATTCAATTACAGATATTTATATTTCCACAGATCACGATGTCTGGATAGGTACAAGTTTTTCAGTTGTGAAATTTGATGGTACCAATTGGATTAGTTATCCAGATATTTTTCCTTCTTCCCAATCAAATGTCCCTTTTACCATAAAAGGAGATAAAGACAATACAATTTGGGTAGGAATGGCAGGTGGACTTGCTAAATATGATGGTTCATCATGGAAGACATTTACAACAGTCGATTCTGGCCTTACTGGAGAAATGGATATAGATAAAAATGGCAATAAGTGGCTGGTAACTTTTGAAGGGGGAATTTCGATTTTTTAATGAAGGTGGGATAGTAGCCACACAAGATATCGGAAGAATATAGATACACCATTAAATAACAATGTTATTCTATCTCCAAACCCTACTCATGACTTTCTTAATCTTACATTTCCTACTGGTCTATTAGAAAATGGTAAAGTGATAATTGCAGATATTAACGGCAATATTGTACATACCGAATACTATAATAATTCTATCGAAAAATTCAATCTTAGCATATATATAGATAAATTAAAATCCGGTGTTTATATTTGTACAATTATTAATAATGGTTATAATCAATCCAAACCTTTTATCAAACATTAAAATAGTACGATCATGAAATGTAAAATGATGTGCTGGCGTTCGTCATTGGCCAGGAATTGATTTTCCGGCATCAGATTTCCAACGTTCGTGAACAGCGTTTTATCAGGAAAGCATTTGCGCAGCCCACATTTCGAACATTGCCGTGCCGCCACTCCACGGTTCGTACCAGTGAAGTCTACTTTTACGTATGTAAAAATAGACAGATTGTTTAAACTTTATCATGGAAAAAAATTCGACCAATCTTATACTTTGGTCCCAAAAACTCGATTCAATAGACTGTGTGAATACATACCCGTTTCACGATAAATCCTGTACTGAAATGCCAGCTCCAGACCGATCATGCATATCACTCCATAAACCAGCAATACACTCCTTAGTATAATAAATGGTGATAAGTGTACATCCATAAAAGGTTCCAGAAAAATCCTTGCAATCGATATACCCGCTACGATCAGAAATGCCAATATCGCACTGGCACGGACTGTGGTATAGATGTCGTTTTTCATTTTCCTGTTGCAATAGTGTATAGGCCAATATACAGGGGATTGGACCTTTCCATATTGATAAGTTGTTTTAAGATGTCTTTGCTTTTGTGGTATTGCTGGGTTTGATACAGGCAAGCAGCTTTTCTGAATAGTAATTCATGATAAATATTTTCATCTCTGAATTTATAGATGTTTTCGATAATGATAGTTTCAATTAGTTTGTCAACCCTGGTTAAGTATCGTTCGTACCGGCCGACCTCAAATAAACACAAAAGATAGTCAATATCTATTTCCAGCCTGTCATCAAAGTATAATTCTGACAGAGCTTCCGGATTTTCTTCATAAAAGCGCACTTTTTCGCGATAAGCTGTTTCGCCCAATCTGAAATAACGGAGATAGACTTGACTTGAGTTAGTATTCATGTCTCACAGAATATTTTAATTCAATAAATGTTTTCTATTTAAGAACTTTTGAATGCCAAAAATCAAAAAAATGAATAAAATCTAAACATTGACAAATATAATACGGCTTCGTCAGATTTAACTTCTAAAATAAGTCATTTTTTTGACACATTAAAAGTTTAAGGCGCTGGATGGGATAAAATTATTGGTTTTGCTCTAATCTGTAGAGCAAAATCTTACTGGGGCTGGCATCCGATTCTATGGACAGTATCTGTATATTGCAAAAATAAAAATCATCGTCTATTTCGTCAGGTACGTACACCATTTCTGTTATGGTTTTGTGTTTGTCTATATTATCTGGAAAGTGCCAAAAAGCCTTGTGCCCGGCAAGTGCCCCACCATCATGCTCTTTATCTATGGAAGGCAGATCAGTGATGAGGTGACAAATACCCACTTGATTCAGGTACAAAATTGCTTCTTCTGAAAAGTAGGGTGGGTTGGTACCTGTGTAGTCTTTAGTCAGTTTACTTTTGGGATTGGGCAAGGTGCGTACGACGATGGTATTCTGCCCTCCATCTATAACCTTGCTGATCACATCTTTTGTAATGACGAGGTCACCTTCCGGCATTACTTCCGGCACTACGGTCACCACTCGTGCCACAAAATGAAACTCTTTCAAACATTCATGAATGGTGATTTTTTCCGAAGTGATATGACCGGCACACTCTGTATGTGTTCCATTGCCATGCGGATTGATAAAAATATTTTTGAAATTAACAGCACTGCCCTGATCCACACAACCAATAAAACTACCAGATACCACGGGTAATACACTAAAGTCTGGGGCATCAAAACATTTTGGTCCTTTAGCACCGCTAATAAGGGGAATGGAGATGTCCCAGCCGTGACTAAGGTCAATGGTGTAAGTATTTTGTAGATGTGAAAGCGTTATTTTCATCTAATTGCGTTTATCGAGTCCCCATAATAGCTTTTCGCTGATAGTCTTCATAAAAGTCTGACCTTTCAGCTGGACAAAATTCATCGAAAACTGGCCTTTGTTGATTTCAATCAGGTGTTCGGATGTGACTGTTTCATACCTGGAATCCAGTGTACACATAAAACTATCAGTACGTCCCTCCACTTTGAGTGATATTTTTTTGTTGTCAGGGATGACTATGGGCCTTACATTCAGATTATGAGGTGCAACAGGGGTAATGGCAAAGTTTTGTGAATCCGGAAAAATAATGGGCCCTCCACAACTCAGTGAATATCCTGTAGAACCTGTAGGAGTACTGATGATGATACCGTCCGCCCAGTATGAATTGAGTAAAACATCGTCTACAAACGTATGAATGGTAATCATAGACGATGTGTCTCTCTTGTTGAGTGTAAAGTCATTGAGAGCAAAAGGAAATGAGGTGAACAATGGTAGATTACATTGTAAACCCAGCAGTGACCTCGAGACTATAGTAAACTCTTTTTTAAGTAACTGCAAGATAGCTTTCTTTAGGATTTTTTTCTCTACACTGGCTAGAAAACCCAGGCGGCCAAGATTTATACCTAAAATCGGAATACCAGTCTCCCTGATGAGAGTGATAGCATGTAAAATAGTTCCGTCACCTCCCAATGTTATTACAAAATCAGGCAGATTTTCTTTCAGTTCTCTGTTATTGTCTATAGTCGGGAGGCCTTTGTAATCCAGATTATATTTGAGCAGTTCTTTCATATAAGGTCTGTACACCGTTATTAAGATTTCATGCTCTTTGGCAGCAGAAAATAAACTTTCTACATAAGAAAATTCAGTCTCATCCTTTATTTTGTGGCCGTATATCAGTACTTTCATTGAGTAATGTATAAAGAGTTAAATAGCTTTAGTTTGGAACATATGTCTTGCCAGACTGAGATTAAGGGATTTGAGATCATTCAGACTTACTTTGAACAATGGCGTAGCATTGGTACCTGCAGCACTTACGACTTTCACATAACCGATTACCATTGTCCAGCCATGCAGTGTCGTAAGCATAGGGTCAAGAGTACTAATAATACTGCCATCTCTTTTGCCCCTTTCTATTTCTTTGACAGTAAGTTTGAATGGTAGATTCTGTATATCCTGAAGCTTGACATAGTATATACTGTCCTTGACGGCCTCAGTAAGTTTGGCTTCATTGGTCCCATCTGAGGTAGAGCGCACCAAGGCGAAATACTCCAGAAGTGCTTCAGAGTATAAAAAGTTGTTTTCACAAAATAACATGAAAGTATCAAAAATAGCGATGACACTGTCCAGGCCCGACCGATCCTTATATTTGTCGATCGTCTCATAATATTTTTCTATGAGCAATTGCAGCGCTTTGAATGTCAATGCAAGATAAAGATTTTCCTTAGATTGAAAATATGTATATAGGGTTACTTTAGTGATGCCGGCTTTCTTCGCTATATCTTCCATCTTGGCATTCTTAAATCCCACATCCCCAAATACACTTTCAGCAGCTTTGATGATAAGTGACTCTTTAAGATTTTTTTTATTGTCTTTCATTCCTTTTGTCAAGCATTTTTTAAGTGCTTTTGATGATCAGTCTGCAAATGTAATATAAATATAGTCAAATCTCCCTAAAACTATTCAAATCATAGCCCGAATCAAGTAAAAAAGCAGGAAGCATATGAGTATAAAAGTGGACCTGAATTACATTGGGAAATCATTTTTATTTATGAAGGACCTGTATTCAAAATATGTGGTTTTATTGTGCCAGAAAAAAGTTGGCAATTTATAAGCTCATTTTCAACCAAATACATACATCGTATTGTAAATGTCTGTACCTTTGTGGCCATTTTGAAAATTTTTATTTATTAACCACTGTCGCAAATAGGTAGGCGGCATACAAATTTTTATTAAAATGGTAGATGATAACGGTCTGGAACATGACCACAAAGATGAAGCAGGTGTGGATATAGAGGATATTTCTGATGTACAGCTTGAGCCAACGAATGAAAACCATTCTACAGCTCATGATGATTTTGACTGGAATGTTGGAAAACGAAACACAGTTAAATATGACTCATCAGAACATAAAAAATATTTCGAACAGTACGACCAGTCGCTCAACTCAGTTTCAGAGCTGGAAGTAGTCAAAGGACGTGTTACAGCTATTCATAGCGGTGATGTAGTACTTGACATCAATTACAAATCTGATGGTCTTGTCTCTTTATCAGAATTCAGGGACACACCTGATCTGAAAGTTGGAGACTACGTCGATGTATATGTCGAAAACAAAGAAGACCTTAGAGGTCAGCTTGTTTTGTCGAGAAGAAAAGCAAAACTCCTCAAGGCTTGGGACAATCTAGTAGATTCTTACAAAAACGGATCTATTATCAAAGGTCTTGTTGTCAGTAAAACTAAAGGTGGTCTGATAGTGGACTGTCTTGGATTGGAGACTTTCTTACCAGGATCACAGATCGATGTTAAGCCGATTACTGATTACGATATATACGTAGGAAAAACCATGGAGTTTAAAGTGGTGAAAATCAATGAAGCAATCAAAAATGCCGTTGTATCCCACAAAGCGCTCATCGAAAGCGACCTTGCTGAACAAAGAGAAACCATCATTTCTGGCCTTGAAAAAGGACAAGTACTCGAAGGTGTGGTTAAAAATATTACCGATTTCGGTGCATTTATGGACCTTGGTGGAGTGGATGGATTACTCTACATCACAGATATTTCATGGGGTAGAATCAATCATCCTAATGAAGTACTTTCTCTCAATCAGAAAATCAACGTCGTTGTACTTGATTTCGGTGAAGACAAAAAGATAATTTCTCTCGGACTTAAGCAGCTTACACCGCATCCATGGGAAGTATTGGACAATACCATTTCTGAAGGTAGCGTAGTGAAAGGCAAAATAGTGAACATCGAAGATTATGGTGCTTTCCTCGAAATCATCCCGGGTGTAGAAGGTTTGATCCACGTTTCTGAAGTGAACTGGAGTAATCAACCTGTCAATGCCAGAGATTTCTTTACTTTGGGTCAGGAAATGGAAGCCAAAGTAGTGACTATAGATCGTGATGAAAGAAAAATGTCTTTAAGCGTAAAACAACTGACAGAAGATCCTTGGAGCATCGTAGCTGCTAAATATCAGGTAGGTACAAGACACTCTGGGGAGGTTAAAAACCTGACACCATATGGCGTTTTTGTAGAACTTGAAAACGGCATCGGTGGTATGGTCCACATATCTGATCTTTCTTGGACAAAAAGATATTCTCACCCATCAGAATTTACCAAAGTAGGAGAAAAAATAGATGTTTCTATACTGGAAGTAGACGAAGATAGCAGAAAACTTTCTTTAGGTCACAAGCAGTTGGAGGAAAACCCTTGGGATACTTTCGAGAATGTATTCCCGGTAGGATCTTACCACGAAGCGACTATTGTCAAAAAAGATGATAGAGGTGCAGTAGTCCAGTTGCCATACGGTTTGGAAGCTTATGCACCTATTAAGCATATCAAAAAGAAGACAATTCTACAGCTTCCAATGATGAAACTCTTACATTCAAAGTGATAGAATTCAACAGAGACGACAAGAGAATCATTGTTTCACATACAAGGTACCTGGAAGATATCCGTAAGGAAGCTGATCAGATAGTAGAAACAGAAAAGACCAAGGAAAAAGAGGAAGTCAAAAAGACCATCAAAGCAACTCAATCAAAAGTAGAATTATCTACATTTGGTGACATTGAAGGTTTTTCTGAACTGAAAGAGCAAATGGCAGCGGCAAATACACCAGCACCTGTAGTTGCAGAGACTCCTAAGGCACAACCTGCAGCTGCTGCGGCACCTGCTGCTCCTAAGGCAGCTGCAAAAGCAGACGACCTCAAGAAAATAGAAGGAATTGGTCCTAAAATAGAAGAACTTTTGCATGCAGCAAGCATCATTACTTTTGCAGATCTTTCTAAAGCTGAAGCTGGCGCCCTCAAAGAAATTTTGAATGCTGCCGGCAGTAGATATCAGATGCATGACCCATCATCATGGCCTATGCAGGCAGAAATGGCTGCAACAGGAGACTGGGATAAACTCAAGGAATGGCAAGATAATGCTAAGGGTGGTAAAATAGAGTAATCATATTTCACACCATATTGAAAAAAAAGTCTCTGATCACTACGATCAGAGACTTTTTTTTTGCAACAAAATATTCTATTTCTTGTTTGCTTTTGTTTCATATACAGCATTGATAAATTTTGAAAAAAGTAGGTATAATAGGTTCTGGCTTTTCAGGTTTGGCAGCAGCAGCATGTCTGGCAAAATCTGGTTATGATGTCACAGTACTGGAAAAAAATGCTCAACTCGGAGGTCGTGCCAGGACTTTTCATCAGGAGGGTTTCACTTTTGATATGGGACCGTCCTGGTATTGGATGCCGGAGGTGTTTGAGCAGTTTTTCAATCACTTTGGCAAAAAAGCTTCTGACTATTATACCCTTCTTCGCCTCGACCCTTCTTACGAGGTAGTATTTGGTAAAGATGATAAAGTAGATTTACCTGCAGATTACAATGAACTAAAAGCTCTTTTCGAATCCATTGAACCTGGTAGCAGCCATCAGCTAGACCTTTTTCTGAAGGATGCCGAGTACAAGTACACTGTAGGAATGGAAGAGTTTGTGTGGAAACCGGGCCACTCAATCATGGAGTTTGCTGACATAAGGGTGGTCAACAGTTTGTTTAAGTTACAGATGTTATCCTCCATTGCAAGTCAGATCGACAAGCTCTTCAAAAACGAAAAATTAAGAAACATCCTGAAGTTCCCGGTTCTTTTCCTTGGAGCTACTCCAGAAAATACACCCGCCTTGTACAGTCTGATGAATTATGCTGATCTCAAATTGGGGACATGGTACCCCATGGGTGGAATGTATAAAGTAATAGAGGGCTTTATATCTGTAGCAAAAGAACAAGGGGCAAAGTTTCTGACTGATGCAGCAGTTACCAGCATAGTACAAACCAAAGACAAAACGCTCCAGGTTCACACCAGTGGTGGCGTATACATATTTGATTATGTAGTTGCTTCCGCAGATTACAACCATGTAGATCAGAAATTACTGCAACTAGATGCACGAAATTATTCTCCGCAATACTGGGAAAAGCGAACCATGGCTCCCAGCTCATTGCTGTTTTATCTGGGGCTAAACACTAAGCTGAAAAATGTCCGACATCATACGCTGTTTTTTGACAGAGATTTTTCCCGGCATGCCCACGAAATTTACACTGAGCCTTCTTGGCCATCCGAACCACTCTTCTATATGTGTTGTCCATCTGTCACTGATGCCTCAGTAGCACCCAAAGGTTTTGAAAACATCTTTCTTTTAATGCCTTTGGCTCCCGGCATGACTGATACTGAAACTTTGCGTGACACATACTTTGACATCATGTGCCGACGAGTGGACGAGATTTTTGCAGTGGATATCAGACCACATATCATATACAAAAAATCCTATTGCATCAGTGATTTTATATCGGATTACAACGCATACAAGGGAAATGCATATGGGCTGGCCAATACTCTCACACAGACGGCATTTTTAAAACCCAAAATGCGCAACAAAAAATTGACAAATTTGTATTATACAGGACAACTGACCACGCCAGGGCC
>JADKCF010000044.1:85000-200564 GCA_016714765.1 Saprospiraceae bacterium
GCATTTAGAAAAGAAAATGTAGGCATAAGTAACGATAAGGAAGGTGAGATCCCTTCCCGCCGTAAGACTAAGGTTTCCTAGATCTATGCTAATCAGATCAGGGTTAGTCGGGTCCTAAGGTGTAGCCGAGAGGCGAAGCCGATGGAAAACGGGTTAATATTCCCGTACCTGTGTATACTGCGATGGGGTGACGGAGAGGCGTAAGAACTGCGAACTGACGGAATAGTTCGTTGAAGTGAATAGACTATGAGACGGTAGGCAAATCCGCCGTTGAGTTGAGGCACGATAGTACAGGGTTCTGCATGCAGGACCTTGATAATGTTCCCAAGCGAGCTTCCAAGAAAAACCTCTAAGCATCAGGTATATACAGCCCGTACCGTAAACCGACACAGGTAGTCGAGGAGAGTATCCTAAGGCGCTCGAGTGAATCATGGCTAAGGAATTAGGCAAAATGGCCTCGTAACTTCGGGAGAAGAGGCGCTCATAGTAATGTGAGCCGCAGTGAAAAGGCCCAGGCGACTGTTTAGCAAAAAACACAGGACTCTGCGAAATCGTAAGATGAAGTATAGGGTCTGACACCTGCCCGGTGCTGGAAGGTTAAGGAAGGTGCTTAGCGCAAGCGAAGGTATTGACTGAAGCCCCAGTAAACGGCGGCCGTAACTATAACGGTCCTAAGGTAGCGAAATTCCTTGTCGGGTAAGTTCCGACCTGCACGAATGGTGTAACGATCTGGGCACTGTCTCAGCCATGAGCTCGGTGAAATTGAAGTATCGGTGAAGATGCCGGTTACCCGCAGTGGGACGAAAAGACCCCGTGCACCTTTACTATAGCTTCACATTGAGCTTGAGTATAAGATGTGTAGGATAGGTGGGAGACTAAGAAGTTGTCACGCTAGTGGTGATGGAGTCGCCGTTGAAATACCACCCTTCTTATGCTTAGGTTCTAACTCCACTGAAGGTGGAGGACATTGTGTGGTGGGTAGTTTGACTGGGGTGGTCGCCTCCAAAAGAGTAACGGAGGCTTGCAAAGGTTCCCTCAGCATGGTCGGTAATCATGCGCAGAGCGTATTAGTATAAGGGAGCTTGACTGAGAGACCGACGGGTCGAACAGGTAGGAAACTAGGCTAAAGTGATCCGGTGGTTCCGTATGGAAGGGCCATCGCTCAAAGGATAAAAGGTACGCCGGGGATAACAGGCTTATCTCCCCCAAGAGCTCACATCGACGGGGAGGTTTGGCACCTCGATGTCGGCTCGTCACATCCTGGGGCTGGAGAAGGTCCCAAGGGTTGGGCTGTTCGCCCATTAAAGTGGCACGCGAGCTGGGTTCAGAACGTCGCAAGACAGTTCGGTCTCTATCTACTTGGGCGTAGGAATATTGAGAAGATCTGACACTAGTACGAGAGGACCGTGTTGGACAGACCTCTAGTGTACCAGTTATGCCGCCAGGTGTATCGCTGGGTAGCTATGTTTGGAACGGATAAGCGCTGAAAGCATCTAAGCGCGAAGCCAACTTCAAGATGAGTATTCCATTGTCTTCGGACTAAGAGGGTTGTTGTAGACTACGACGTTGATAGGCTACAGGTGGAAGTGCAGTGATGTATGGAGCCGAGTAGTACTAATTACCCGAATGCTTCCTTTTTTTTAAACAAAAGAGATAGCACATTACGAAGACGTTGTCGCACGAGTGTTTTGAACTTTTTCTCCCAATTGTCTTTGAAAGAACAAAAGAAAAAACTGGATAGCTTGTACAGAGTGGAACCTGGACGAGTTAAAACCTAAAGATATAGGTGGTTATAGCGAGGGTGTTCCACCTCTTCCCATTCCGAACAGAGAAGTTAAGCCCCTCAGCGCCGATGGTACTGCGAAAGTGGGAGAGTAGGTCGCCGCCTTTTTTTATGGAAGCCTTGTAACGAAAGTTGCAGGGCTTTCGCCGTTTATGTAACCTGTGTATGGCAAGACAGTAAATACACCCTCTGTCATAAAATGTAAAACAAATACCTTACCTTTGTTCTAGACAATAAACCTGTATGATAGATAAAAAATGGAATTTTGAGATTTTATCGTGGCTATTTGTATTAGCCTTTTGTACTTTGATACTTTTGCCGGTTTATTTAAAATCTGGTATAAATTATGGATTTTATATCCCTAATGCTGTAGCCATTATTATATTTCTCACATTTACAAGATTGATTTTTCTCCTTTCTTATACTCCCTATTCGAGAGTAAAATGGCTGAAATTTCTGCTTATCTTTCTTCCTATACCACTGTTTTTGTATCACATAGACAGTCTATATAACTTTCAAAGATTTATCGATGAGGAAGGTACAATTAGTTTTTTGAAAGGTACGACAGAATTAAGCGATTACAATTTTGGCAGATTTATCAAGTATCAGTTTATTTTCTTCTGTGTAAGTGCAATAGTAACTATCGTTTTGTTGCCGGTCAGAATGATTATTTCTTTTTGGAGAACAACCAATACCATAGATAAAGTATAATATTTCCCACTTTTAAAAACCTGAATTAAATATGTCATTAGTTAATGAGTTTAACGAGTACAGAGGTCGCATGAATGATAGGATCTTGGCTCAGGACAACAAAGTATTGAAACGTTTTTTTAGTCTGGATAACCAGGCATATCAGGATGGTGCATTGACTGAAAAAACCAAGGAGCTGCTTGGTCTTGTAGCTTCAATGGTACTGAGGTGTGATGACTGTATAAAATATCATCTTGGCACTTGTCACGAATTAGGGGTAACCACAGAAGAAATCTATGAAGTATTTTCGATTGCTAATCTGGTAGGTGGTTCTATATGTATTCCTCATACCCGTAGAGCAGTAGAATACTGGGATGAGTTAAACTTAGACCAAAAATAATTTTTCTGCATCAACTTTTGATGATTTTGGCTCTATAACGAATATTTTTACTATCCGTGATTATAATCAGGTAGACTCCTGGATTGAAATTGGAAATGTCTACTACAATTCCTTCATCTCCATCTTCCTGATGTGATGAATAAACAAAATTACCTGACGTGGAAGTGACACTATAAGTAACAGGGCCAAGGGTAGGGATTTTAATACGAACCATATTGTCTGTAGGTACTGGAAACGCCGCTACTTGCATTATTTCATTATTGTTTAATCCAGTGTTGTTTTCATTCAGACAGCCTACTAATGAAAATTCGGCGGCAGATGTCCATGGACCGCCGTTGACCTCTGACAGGGACTCAAATTTGAAGTATTTGCCAATCACACCTTCCGTGAATTTGACGGTTTGCGGTGCTGAGGTATTAGTAAATTGACCTTCCGACACGGGCGCTCCCCAAACTAACGAATCAGAACTTATGTACAACCTGTAATCTTTCACTCTTCCGTTTTGACCATCCTGTCTTGTTTGGTATGTGAACTGTGATACTTGAAATTTATCTCCAAGAGCTACTTGAATCTCGTGTGGATATGGATCATTTCCGGTACTCCACCTTGTGTGCCAAAGCGTAGCGGGATCGTCATCAAAACTCATTATGGCTCTTCCAGGATCATTCACCTCTTCACTGTCAGCATATATTAGTTTCCATTTTTTCTTATCCAGAGCGGCTGGGTTACTACAATCTTCAATCGAAGGACAAGCTTTCGTGGCAAACATATTTTCTAGCGATTTGGTATATGGAATACCATCCTTCGTAATGGTAAGTGTGACATTAAAACTACCTGTTTTACCTGTTACTATTTTGGGATTTCTTATATTCACGTTATTTATCCAAACAGGAGCGGGTTCTATTTTCCATTGCCATGAGACACCTTTGTAGTCAATTATTGAATGATCATCCAGCATTATTGTATCATAAATACATGAATACTCAGCTTTTTCTACCCACGGATTGATGAGGGGAGAGATAGCTTCCTGCAGAGGTGACTCCCATACTCCACCATTGCCCGCAACTCTGAGTTTACTGTCTCTAAAGAATGGTAAAGCATGATTGACAGAAAACCCTGCCGGATATTGTAGCTGAAAAGGAAGCCAATCGGTCGACTCTGAGGTACGATAAAAAACTTTTGCTGATCGGTTGTTTCTAGCATTTGTAAATAAATAAACTATATCCCGGCCATCAAGTCCCGGTTGGATGACTATAGATTTGAGATACTCTGCAACGGTTCCTGTCCAGTTTGACCATGTTTCGCCTCCATCTGTTGATTTGAATATCTTTCCGATATCTGCAGACCATGTGCCATTTTGCAGGCAGGCATATATGGTATTATCATCTGAAGGTGATAGGACAAAAAACAGTCTTCCACCCCAACTAGCATTACCATTTGGACTGGAAGTCAGAGCCGGTTTTTGTTGCCATGTAAGTCCGCCATCTGTCGATTTATATAATCCTTTGGTTTCTATATCAGCAAATAACACTAAAGGATTGCTATAAGATATCTGAACGTATCTGACTCTTCCGGGAAATGTAGATAGTAAGTCCCAGTTTTGGCCCGAATCCTCCGTTTTCCATATTCCATTTTCCTCTCCAAGGAAAAAAGTGCCATAGTAATTAGGATGTGTAGCTAGATTTCCTCTTCGGCCTCCATATTCATCCATGTTTGGATATTTTGTAAACGAAAATCTTCCTTCAGGTTTTCCTTCTGCTTTCAGAGGTAATATCCACCCAGAACCCAGGTCATCAAAGGCAACATGTCGGCTTTTACCTTGCAAGACCCAACCCGTAGGAGATTCTGCACCTCCCATCCTCAAAGCCTTAGGCCCATAAAAATCAGAAATAGCCGTATTCCCGTTGTGGTAGCGTCCGCCGACTACGATGTCTTCATTCCACCCCTGATCAAATCCCCAGAAATCTGACCCAACTAGTCCATTGACCCGCACAAAATAGTCCGTCTGATAAGTGAAATTGTCCAAACTCAGGTTCATTCCCCCATCAGTAGAAACCCACATTTCACCATTTCTCAGCATTTTTATATCCTGAATATCAGGATGAATACTGAAGTTTCCACTGTAACCACCAACTGGTGAAAAATTCAATCCTCCGTTTGTAGATTTGTAAAGTGTACTGGTACCTGCCATGATGATATTTTCATTGTCCGGTGCTATATCCAGTGCTAAATCAAAATATCCCTGCCCGTTATCCATTGCAAATGCTGGTGTTCTGCCCGTCGCCTGCGTTTTCCATGACCAGTTATTATTTGTGACTGTTCCTTTTAATAAATACGGTGTATTGTTGGAGCCAAGTAAAAGTGCCAGCATGATATCCGGATTGGCAGGGGATACTGCAAGAAGGCCACCATCTCCATATGTAATATTGGAAGGAAAACTACCCTGAACAGAAAATGAAGCGCCTGCATTTACAGACTGAACAAGGCTGAACAAATTGCTCGTTCTGGTAAGGGCGGTTATGATATTGCTATTATCTGGTTTTATCTCGACATCAGTACAAGGGCTGCTCCACTTCCGTACCCAAAGTGCGCCTTCGTTGTCGGAAATGAAAAGGCCTTCAGCGGCTGCTGCATAGATTTTGTCAGGATTGGTTCTGTCTATACGAAGTCTGTCTGCACTGAATTTTTCTGAACTAAGCAGTGCCCTCCATGTAAGCCCTCCATCTGTGGTTTTGTGAATTTGTTGCCCGGCGGAGACATAGACCACTTCTGGTCTGATGGGATGAATGGCGACTGCTGTAACAGCTCCACCAAAATAATATTCTGAACCTACCAATTGCCAGTTCAGACCTTTATCTACAGTTTTATTAACAAATCCAGTTTCTGTGCCGGCAAAAAGTATGTTGGGATCGGTTTCTGATACATCAAAGGCATAGACGTTTACTTGCCAGGGGCAAGATTTTGGCGGATTTGTACTACCTGATTCATTGAGCCAAAAAGTTTCCTTAGGGCCCCAAAAAGACCAATCTGAATTACCACCTGTTCTCAAGGAATGTGTTATGTTCCTAGTATCTTGATCGCTTATGACTTGAGCGTTATTATCAGGTAAGTGTATAGTGCCTGCTGTATCTGTATAAGGAATAACGGCTTTATGCCAAAGTTTAAAATATCTTGTTTGTGCGTTTTTTACAGCCGGATTCTTTTTCGAAAAATCATTGAAAGCATCAGAGACCTGCCTTAAGTTGATTGGATATGTGTATAACAATTTAGCAAAATAGGGCATTTCTTCATTATACATTGGTTTGTAGTTTTTTGAAATTCCGGGCAAGTCATCATAAGGAGTAAATTGTTGCTGGGCCTTTATCATATCGCAAAAGGAAAAAGTGACCATTGTACTCAATAATAAACTCGTCAAAAGTTGAGACTTCATATGTTTTGTATTTTGTGGCTATAAAGTTAATATGTTATTGATTTTTTTGCATCATTCATCAATAAAAAACAAATTCATGGCAATTCGGTCAGCAAAATGTTTGCCCAGAGCAGTGAGCATAAAATCATTCTCTATTTTATTAATATACCCACCTGCTACCTCCTTGATTACCATTTTATTAAAATAGGCTGCTTTCTCAGGTCCGAATGATTGGATTTTTAATGTATTGACACCCCACATAGTTCGGAGCCCCGTCATTATGTATTCATTGTATTTTGTGGCATCAGACAATATTTCGACCTCAGTGACGGGTGTAGAGGCAAGCATACCATCTATATATTTTTTGTTATTTGGGATGTTCCAGGACCTGGTTTTGGAATCAAAAGAATGTGCTGAAGGTCCAATGCCCAAATATTCAGCCCCTCTCCAATAATTGGTATTATGAATAGCATGGTGTCCTGGTTTTCCGAAATTGGATATTTCATAATGCTCGTAGCCATGTGAGACGAGATTACTAACCAACATGTCAAATTGATTTGCGGATTTTTCAGGATCAGGGGCAATAGATTGTTGGGTTTTTATTTGGTGAAACAAAGCTGTTTTCTCTTCCACGGTCATGCAATAAGAGGAGATATGTGGGATGTCGAAAGACAATGTGGTGGATATATTTTTTTTCCACATTTCCATGGTAGTAGTAGGGCTTCCGTATATCAAGTCAATCGTCAGATTAGCAAAACCTGCATCTTGCGCCGCCTTAATGCATCTTTCAGCTTCACCTGCATTGTGTGCCCGGTTCATCCACTTGAGGTCTTCATCAAAAAAAGATTGAACGCCTATGCTGAGTCTGTTTATTTCCCATTTTTTGAATGTACTAAGAGTGGCTGGATTTATATCATCAGGATTTGCTTCGAGTGTTATTTCTGTCATCTCATCCCACGAAAAATGCTTTGAAATCGTTTTGAATATGAGTTCCAAATCAGCATCCTTCAACAGGCTTGGTGTGCCGCCACCGAAATATATAGAAGTAAGATGTGAATTAGGAAGGTAATTTTTTCGCATTCCAATTTCCATACAAATAGCTTCTATCATTTCATCTTTAAGCCTTAATGATGTCGAAAAGTGAAAATTACAATAATGACAGGCCTTCCTGCAAAAAGGAATATGAAGATATATACCAGACATTTTATATTTTCGTTTATTAATCATACAAATCTAACACCTTTTGGGAGAGCCACAAGTTATGATGGTCATTTTAGATAAACGAAGATCTATATTCAAGACAAAATCTGAAATTTTTCAGTTTTGCATAATGATAATTTTGCTCTTCTTAGGTATGCAGGCTTCTGGTCAGCAAAAGGTTTTACTTAACATCGGTTATTCAGATCAAAAAAAACTTGCAGTTTCTCAACGAATTGATTCGACAGAAATCAACAAAAGGCTAAATGAGCATCTTCAGGGTCTCATAGCTTCAGGCTTTAATGCTACGCATGTGGATACTATGTATATCTCAAAAGATACTTGTCACGCCATATTGTTTAAAGGCAAAGCTTATAAAATTGGCAATATCTTACTGACACCTGAGCAAAAAGCCATTCTCGAAGACAGCGGTATCAGAAGAGAAAAGTTGACCGGTAAGGTGCTGGACTCTATTACTATATTTAGTTTTTTGAAGACACTCGTAAAGCATCAGAATGATAATGGTTATCCTTTTGCTATGGCCAAATTGGATTCAGTAAATTGGGATGGTGAAAAAATTGATGCAGTATTACGCATCGTTAAGGGTAAGTTTATTGTTTTTGATACAATCATTCAGGATGGAAGGTTACTTATGGGGTCAAAGTTTATGTCCAGATTTCTTGAGATACGAAAAAGTGATCCGTATGCCCAAGATAAAGTAAACAAAACTCGCCTTCGACTCAACAACCTACAGTACGCCAGCCAAAGAGAGGCGCCTTATGTAAGATTTGTCAATGATAAAGCATCTCTTGTTATTACTATGGATCCAAGGCCTTCCAGTAGATTTGATTTTTTAATTGGAGTTTTGCCTCAGATTAAAGATGGTGTACGAAAATGGAATATTACAGGAGATTTCACAGCTGAACTAAATAACACGTTTAAGTATGGTGAGTATTCCTATTTTCAGTTTAAACGACTCAAAGCCGAAAATGTGGAGCTTCAGATTAAATCAACCATCCCATATATTTTTGGAGGTCCGATAGGAAGTCATTTGGATTTTAGGTTGTTTAAAAATGGTACCCAAAACCTGGATCTTTATTTTGATGGTGGGATACAATATCAGTTTGGAGGGTTTAATCAGATAAAATTATTCAGCAGTTATAGGGCATCCTCATTGCTCGATGTCAACATTTCTGATATAATTTCAGCCGGGCGATTACCGGATAAACTGGACATTACATACAATGGTATCGGGTTAGGGCTTAATCTTCGTCAGCTGGATTACAGGTTTAATCCCACCAAAGGTTATAGCTGCGAAATTAATACAATAATAGGTTATAAAAAAATAAAACCCAACAGGCAGATTCTGGAAGAGGAGGGTTTTAAAAACAGCTATGATACGCTGCAACTAAAAACGGTGCAGGCGGAATTGGAAGCGAATCTGGCTTATTTTTTTCCTGTTAAAAACTGGGCAACTTTTAAGCTGGGAGCTACAGCAGGATTGAAATATAACCAACAAAAACTACTGCAAAATGAACTTATGCGAATAGGCGGCAACAGACTTTTAAGGGGGTTTGATGAAGAAACAATTCTTACAGACTTTTATACTTTTGGAACGGCAGAGTTCAGGATCGTTTTTGACAAAAACTCTTATATCAGCCTGCCATTTGCAGATTACGGAATAGTCAACATTACGGAGAGCGGAATGAAAAAAAGTGTCCCTGTATTGGGTGTAGGTATGGGGCTAAATTTTGGTACACCAGCCGGTATTTTTAATCTCTCTTTTGCGGCCGGAAAAATGGCTGACAGTTCGCTGGATTTTGGTAAGATGAAAATACATTTTGGCTATGTCAATCTATTTTAAAGAATTATCGGACAAGTATAGTCTGACATATGTTTTGCTGAGATTTATTTTTTTCTGATGACGTTTATTCCATCCCGGATCGGAAGAATGAGGCTTTCCACTCTCGAGTCAGAAGAAATTTTTTGATTGAAGTCATCGATCCATCTGGTTTTTTTGTCTTTTTTCTCCAGGATGACTTTACCACTCCACAGTACATTGTCTACCAAAATGAGCGCTCCTGACCTGCACTTGTCTATTACCATGTCATAATACGTGGCGTATGCTTCTTTGTCAGCATCAATAAATATCAAATCAAATGTCTCATTTAAATCAGGGATGATGTTTTTGGCGTCGCCTGTATATAGCCTGATGGACTCGCAAAATGATGATTTTTCAAAAAAATCGCTGGCAATAGCCGCATTTTCTTTATCATATTCGATGGTAATAAGATGGCCACCTGTGCGGAGGCCCTGAGCAAGACAGATAGCAGAGTATCCGGTAAACGTACCGATTTCCAGAATGCATTCGGGACTTATGATTTTACTTATCATAGCCAGAAGACTTCCTTGCAAATGTCCTGATATCATGCGGGGTGACAGGGTGAGGAGATGCGTAGCTCGTTCGATCTCAGGAAGTATGGGGTCAAATAGGGTGGAATGCTGGTCGCAGTATTCATATAACTTCGGAAGGATATCCTGCATAATCAGATTTTTTGAACGTTGAATTTTTTATTGAGATAAGGATAGGACAAGACAGATACCAAAATAATGGAAGCTCCTACGTAAAACATAAAATTCAACTCTTTGTGTTCCTTGAGTATTGCAATAGCCAGAATGATACCGTACACCGGCTCCAGGTTGATGACAAGGCTGGAAGCAAAGGCGGACAAATATTTGAGCGATTTAAGACTTAATACATGAGCAAAAGTTGTACACAATAATGCAAGAATGATCAGATAAATCCAGTCTAAACTCCTTGTCGGGAAATATGCAGATGACTGATAACCAAATAAATACATCACTGCTAACATAACAGTAATCATGCCCAGTGCGCTGCTCAGTTCAATAAATGAAATCGTATATGGGTCTGCGCCCTTGATATTTATTTTATTGAGTGTAGAAAATATTGCAGCCAGCAATGCGGATGCCAGCCCTACCACTACTCCTGGCATATAGCTGTATTCTATATTGTTGACAATCAGTATCATACCAGGGATGATAAGTGCTCCCAGAAATAGTTCCACCTTGTTGATTTTGGACCTGACAAATATGGGTTCAAGTACAGAGGTAAACAAAGAGGTAGTACTCATACAAACCAGACATACTGAAGCATTGGAAAGTTTGACAGATCCATAAAAACAAATCCAGTGCAATCCTATCAGCATCCCTATGATGGCGTATGTTCTGAGCAATCCCGATGAAAGCAATCTGAGGTTTTTACCAAACTGAATAAAAAACAAAAGACTAAAGGAAGTAATCAATACTCTCCACCATACGATCATTACTGCCGGCAATAAAATCAGGTCGCCAAGTATAGCTGTGAAACCAAACAGTAGCACTGCCAAATGTATCCTGATGTAGGCTGTTTGTTGATGACTCAGGGACATAAAAAAATTTACAGTGCAAATATAAACTTTATTTATTGGAATAAATTTTTCGATTTTCAGTTCATCATCCTGGATGTAAAACGACGACATTTGAGAAATACTCTGGTATATATTTTTAATGAAAGTATGTTTATCCTGCATAAATCATTATGTTTGCAACTCAAATACCTGAAGTCATGCCAGAAGTTAAACTTTTTTCCGGAACCAAGTCCAGATATCTGGCGGAGCGTATTTCTGACTATTATGGATATCCATTGGGAGACATTACAGTCAAAACCTTTGCAGATGGTGAAATGCAGGTAGTTATCAATGAATCAGTAAGGGGGTCGTATACTTTTTTCATATCATCTACATTTGGCCCCGCTGACAATATTATGGAACTTCTGCTGATGATTGATTCTGCAAAAAGAGCATCTGCGGGGTATATCACAGCTGTCATTCCATATTTTGGATACGCAAGACAAGACAGAAAAGATAAGCCAAGAGTACCTATTTCTGCAAAGCTTGTCGCTAATATTCTTCAGGCTTCCGGAGTCAACAGAGTGATGACAATGGACCTTCATGCTGAACAAATCCAGGGTTTTTTTGATATACCGGTGGATCACCTGAAGAGTGAAGCTATTTTTATTCCGTTCCTGGCAAAGCAGGACCTAAGCAATGTGACATTTGCTTCTCCAGATGTGGGTGGTGTAAAAAGGGCCAGAAGCTATGCCAAATATTTTGAGAGAGATCTTGTCATTTGTGATAAGGAAAGACGTGTAGCCAATGAAGTGGCAAGTATTACAGTCATAGGAGATGTGCAGGGCAAAGATGTTATACTCATAGACGATATCATCGATACAGCCGGTACATTATGTAAGGCAGCCGACGCACTACTAGAAAAAGGGGCAAAAAGTGTCAAAGCGATGCTGACACATCCAGTATTGTCAGGTAATGCATACGAAAATATCAACCAGTCAAAATTGACTGAAATTATAGTTACAGACTCCATTCCCCTCCGGGGCCAATCAGATAAAATAAGGGTATTGTCTTGTGCAAAGCTTTTTGCCAGAGCCATAAGAAATACACATGAATACAAATCGATTGCTGCCCTTTTTGTCGATAAAGGAGTTTGATCACAGTTTGTATAAAAAAAACAGTGGTTTTATATACATTAAATTGTGCAAAGTCTTATCTTTGCGGCTCTTTAGAAACAACGATAAGTTATTAAGATATGATATCTGTAGAAATTCAAGGTAATACAAGGTCAGAATTTGGAAAAAAAGGTTCCAGAAATGACAGAAATAGTGGAAATGTTCCTGCTGTAATGTATGGCGGCAATGAAGTAATTCATTTTACAGTAACGCCCGCAGGCGTAAAAAACCTGATTTATACGCCTGATTTTAAATTAGCTGATTTATTGATAGACGGTAAACATTACAAAGCTATTTTGAAATCAGCACAATTTCATCCGGTAACAGATCAGTTGTTGCATATCGACTTTCTGAGATTGATAGACAAAACACCTATCAAGGTAGAAGTTCCTTTAAGATTCAAAGGAGTGTCTCCTGGTGTGAAAGTGGGTGGAAAACTTATTCAGCAGCTTAGAAAAATAAAAATCAAAACTACCCCTGAATTTTTGGTTGATGAATTGAAAGCTGATATTTCGAAGTTGGACCTTGGACAGGCTTTGAGGGTCAGAGAAGTGATTGTTCCAAAAGGTGTAGAGATCATCAATAACAGTGCAACTCCTGTGGCTCTCATCGAGATACCGAGAGCATTGAAAGCAGCAGCTGCGGCTGAAGCAAAAGCTGAACAAAAAGGAGCAAAGAAGAAAAAATAATTTCCTCCCGAATAATATTAAAAAATGGGTTTTATCTTGCGGTAAAACCCATTTTTTATATATGCTAAAAACCGTTTTATTTAAGTTGTCCTGTCTTTATAAGGAACTAAGTCTGTGTTAAGGTTTGTCAGCCATATAACTTTCCAGTGGAGGGCAGGTACAAATCAGATTTCTGTCTCCATAAGCACTGTCTACTCTGGCTACACTTGGCCAAAACTTGCCACCCTTTTTTAGATATGGCAAAGGAAAAGCGGCTTTTTCTCTGCTGTAGCTGTACACCCAAGCGTCATTAGTTACTACTTCGGCAGTATGAGGTGCATTGGTCAGTACATTGGAATGTGGATCCATTTCACCTGATGCTACCTGATCTATTTCTTTTCTGATTTCCAGCAAGGCATCACAGAACCTGTCGAGCTCCCCTTTGTCCTCACTTTCTGTGGGCTCTATCATGATGGTGCCTGCCACAGGGAATGATAAAGTAGGTGCGTGAAAACCGTAATCCATCAGCCTTTTTGCTACGTCTTCTGCACTGATACCTACAGTCTTAAACTGCCTCAGATCTACAATCATCTCATGGGCAGCTCGTCCTTTTTCCCCTGAATAAAGGATAGGATATGCTTTTTCCAGCCTTGCTTTGATATAATTAGCATTAAGGATAGCATACTTTGTTGCATTGGTCACGCCTTCCGCTCCGAGCATTCTGATATATCCATATGAAATCAGCAAAATACTGGCACTTCCCCATGGCGCTGATGATACTGCATGCGTAGCTTTTGTACCACCGGTATGCACCAATGGATGTCCAGGCAAAAACGGAGCAAGTTTGTTGTTGACACAAATAGGTCCCATACCGGGTCCCCCTCCACCGTGAGGGATGGCAAATGTCTTGTGGAGGTTTAGGTGGCATACATCGGCACCTATGATTCCCGGGCTTGTAAGTCCCACCTGTGCATTCATATTAGCACCATCCATATAAACCAAACCACCATTGTCGTGGATAAGCTGACAGATATCTTTGATAGATGCTTCGAATACACCATGTGTACTTGGGTAAGTAATCATAAGGCAAGCCAATTTTTCACTGTACTGGTCTACTTTGGCCTTCAGATCATCCATGTCTACGTTTCCTTTATCGTCACAAGCCACCACGACGACCTCCATGCCGCACATAACGGCAGAAGCAGGGTTGGTACCATGTGCAGACGAAGGAATCAAAGCGATATTGCGGTGGTGGTCGTTTCTATCCTCATGGTAAGCTTTGATTGTCAATAAGCCGGCATACTCTCCCTGTGCGCCTGAGTTGGGTTGAAGCGAACAAGCTTCAAAGCCTGTAATTTCGGCCAGGTACGCTTCCAGCTCGGTAAATATTTGCCGGTATCCTTCAGTCTGGTCTGCAGGAGCAAATGGATGTATCGCTGAAAACTCAGGCCATGTGACCGCAACATTTCACTGGCTGCATTGAGCTTCATCGTACACGAACCCAAAGAAATCATAGAATGAACTAAAGAGAGGTCTTTGTTTTCCAGACTTTTTATGTATCGCATCATTTTGCTTTCAGTATGATATGCCGAAAAAACAGGATGCGTTAGTATTTCCCCTGTCCTTGACATACTTCCCAACCTAGTGGAGTCTATAGTTCCGTTAAATCTGGATTTGACTCCGGTCACATTTTCGAAGAGATCAATGATATCTTTTATATCCTGTAACGTTGTCGTCTCATCCACAGAAATGGATATTTTATCTTCCGCAGGGTAATGAAAATTGATAGATGCACCATTAGAAGCAGATTTTATATTTCTTATAGTTTCCTTACTTGCCTGAACAGTGATCGTATCAAAAAAGCGGTCTGTAGTGACAATGTTTTTATTAAGGGCCAGATTTTCTGCCAGGATGGCGGTCAATTTGTGGATGTCAGTTGCAATTTCTTTGAGACCTACAGGGCCGTGATAAACTGCATACATCCCGGCCATGATAGCAAGCAGAGCCTGAGCCGTGCATATATTGCTGGTTGCCTTCTCTCGTCGGATATGTTGTTCTCTGGTTTGTAAAGCCATTCTCAATGCTGGATGACCGTGGACATCTACTGACATCCCTATGATGCGACCTGGTATCACTCTCTTGAAATCTTCCTTTGTAGCAAAAAAAGCGGCATGTGGGCCACCAAACCCCATCGGTACGCCGAATCTCTGGGTATTTCCTACTACTACATCAGCACCCCATTCGCCCGGAGGTGTCAACAGTACCAAAGACATGATATCAGCAGTGACTACCACCTGTATTTCTTTAGTATTGCATTGTGCAGCAAATGCTCTATAATCATGGATTTGTCCCTCAGCATCAGGATACTGTATCAACACTCCAAAGTAATCATCAGAAAAATCAAAAGACTGCCAGTCTCCTGTGATGACTTCTATGTTAAGTGGTTTTGCTCTGGTCAGCAAGACATCAAGCGTCTGCGGATATACCTTGCTATCGACAAAAAAGCGTACCGCCGGGTTGTTTTTTCTTTTTTTATTATGAATGCCTTCGGCCATCGCCATGGCTTCTGCGGCTGCTGTTCCTTCGTCGAGCAATGATGCATTGGCGATAGGCAAACCAGTCAGGTCAGATACCATGGTCTGATAATTAAGCAATGCTTCGAGCCTTCCCTGTGCGATTTCTGCCTGATAGGGTGTGTATTGAGTATACCAGCCCGGATTTTGAAATATATTTCTCAAGATGACAGAGGGCGTGATAGTACCAAAGTAACCTTGTCCGATGTAGTTTTTGTATATTTTGTTTCTTTTAGCTACTTTTTCCAGCATAGTGAGGTATGCATACTCAGTCATTGCCTCAGGAAGATGTAATGCTTTGTCCATCCTGATGCCAGTGGGTACAGTTTCGTCTATAAGCTGATCAAGTGAATCTACGCCTATAGTGGCCAGCATTTCATGCATTTCTTCTGAGGATATGCCTATATGTCTCTTGGCAAAATTGGTAAGGGTGTGTGAAGACATTATTTAATATTTGGTTGGTAGTGAAACGATGTGCGAAGTTAAAAGTTTTTTAAAAATTTATTTAATATGTTATTATCAATCTGTTATTTTCTTTTAGTCCATTAGAAAAGAAGTGATTAGTCTGACTTTTTTTATCAGTTTTAATGAAATTAATTCACATTTTCCTGGTCATGTTACGTGAGATGTTTAATATTTTAATTTATTAAAGTAATATTTAAGATACAAAATGGTAAATATACTTGACAAAATGTAATGGATAGTGTATATTTGTATTTTTTTAATAAAATAAATTTATTTAAATATGGAATCAAGATATTTATTACCACATTGGCTTAAAAGTATTGGCTGGATAATGTTTTTTCCAGGGTTGGTACTTGGGATTTTTTCTCTCTTTTATAATGTAGAATATGACTTTCTGGAAGGTAAGGTTTTTACTTTATTTACAGGAAGTGGTCTCGACTTTAAAAATGAAGCGGGCATCCGACAGTATTTTATATTTGTGCATGGCAATTACACCAATACGTTGGTTGGTTTATTTTTTCTGGTAGCTTTATTGCTGATAGCCTTTTCCAGCGAAAAAGAAGAAGACGAGTTTATCAGTTCCATTCGACTCAACTCATTGGTTTGGGCGACCTACGCCAACTATTTGGTGCTGATTATTGGATTTCTATTCTTTTTTGGCTTTGAGTTTTTGTATGTGATGATTTTCAATATGTACACTACATTAATTATTTTTATTATCAGGTTCTATTTTTTGATGTCAAGAGCAAAAATCAGCCGAAATGAAAAATAATCTGAAGGTACAAAGAGCCATCAAAAATATTACTCAGGATGAACTCGCAAAACAAATAGGTGTATCCAGACAAGCCATTAACTTTATTGAGTCCGGAAAATATGTACCATCCACTGTGTTAGCACTAAAACTTTCCAGATTTTTTGATAAATCCGTCAATGAAATATTTTATTTGGAAGACAGTGACGACTAATTGACTGGGTCTTTTTCAGCAGGGATACGATTAGGGTACGATGCCTTTCACTATTTTTCCATGTTTGATGACTGTATCTACATTTTGTAACAGGGCAATGTGTCTTAGTACATCACCTTTGATAAGTAGTATATCGGCATATTTTCCTTCGCTGATGGTACCATACTTATCGTCTACGCCCATGGCTTTTGCCGGCCAGTACGTGGCAGCCTTGATGGCATACATCGGATCTATTTTAAACTCATTGACCCATACATCCAACTCATTCCATGTACTCTGACAATGAAATTTCATAGGTATGCCGCTATCCGTACCCACCAAAAGGACAACACCGGCATCTCTCAACTGGCTTACTTTTTTTTCCAGCGTGGGTTTTCTAATTGGTGTCAGCTGAAAGTATGGCATCCTGCCCGGGTAACGCAGAGAGGATTTTATATCCTGTATGATATCATCAGGCAGGCCCAGGTGCCAGCAATCACCATCGAGCTTCTCTGGATTATCACGTGTGTATTCGAAATTGTAAAGACCCTCGACAGTAGGCGTCCAGAATAGAGGCCCTTTATTCATCTGTGCAGTACGTTCTTTAATCATAGCGATAATATCAGCAGGGTATTCTGGTGCAGAAGATAATCCTGTATGTTCAAAACAATCTACGCCTGCTTTGAGACCTATTCTGATTTCTTCAGGGCGGTGACTATGTGCTACTACTGTGAGGCGATGTTTGTGCGCCTGATCTACGATGGTTTTCACTTCATCAAAAGTCATTTCGTCATGATCTATTAGTTTGATACAATTTACACCTGCGGCAGCAAGTTTGTCCACCTTTGTTTTAGCGTCAGCTGTACCATTGATACCCCATCTGAAAGCTTCAGTTCCCGGATAAGGTTTATGTTGTAAAAAAGGACCTGACATATACATAGTAGGGCCGGGGATTTCACCTTTATTGATTTTATCTCTTACCCTCATGCTTGCTTCAAGGGGTGCTCCAAGATCCCTGGCACTGGTCACTCCGGCCATAAGGAGCTGATGAGCTGAAGATGGCATGATAACAGATTCGAACCTGTCTATATAGGCAGTATCCCAGTGGGTATAATCACTGTGTCCGTTGATCATCAGATGGACGTGCATATCCCACATCCCAGGCATCACTGACATTCCTTCAGTACTGATCTTTTCGTAGTCATCAGGTACCCTGAGATTGCCTTCATGACCTACTGCAGCTATTTTTTGACCATCGATCAGGATGACGCTATTATATAGTGGTTTTCCGCCGAATCCATCTATGAGTGTGCCACCTACCAATGCTTTTTTCTGAGCAGAGGTAGACAAAACAGATGTGAATATGAGCCAAAAGAATAAAAATTTTTTCATAAACTGAAGATTGGAAATGAATGAATAGTCAAATATATTAAAGTATTTGATTTTTGTTTATACTTCAACTAGTTCTTTTTTCGTATATTAGCATATGCGTTTTACGGAAATACTGACTTTGGTTTTGATGATGTACTGCCTGACTGAAGGGGTAGGGCAGCGGACTGTGGGTAATCCGCTGAAAACAAAACGCATAGCAGTAATGGATTGTACTTTGATAGCTGATGAAAATACTTTGATGCCCCATACCGTCTTTATTGTGGCTGGACGGGATACTGTAAGAGATTTTTCCGTCATCAACCAAAAAATTCTACTGACTGAGGCTGCCTGCAAAAAGTTGTTGGGTGATACTATATTATTGACTTACAGGTCTTTTCATTTTAATATAGAAAAGCCATATTTCACCATTGATTCATCATTGTTGACTTTTAAAGAAAAGGCATTCATCAATGCTTATGAATACAAACCGGATGATAATCGCAATCAGTTGGTAGAATCATCAGGTCTGGACTACAAGGGTAGTTTTTCCAGAGGGCTGTCTGTGGGCAATAGCCAGAGCCTGGTACTTAACTCTAATTTTGATATGCAACTCATAGGTGACCTGGGCAATGGCCTGAAAGTGGTGGCAGCCATCTCTGATGAAAATCTACCGATACAAGCACAGGGAAACACGCAGCAACTTCAGGAGTTTGACAAAGTTTTTATACAGGTCAGCAAAGATAAAACATCCGTAACGGCAGGAGACTATGAACTCCGAAGACCTAACAGTTACTTTATGAATTATTTTAAAAAGCTCAAAGGCGTAACACTAGCTTCTGCTTTTTCTACCGGGAGGCAAACTGAAGTTTTTACTAAAGGGAGCTTTGCAATATCCCGGGGAAAATTTGCCAGGCAAACACTACCTACCAAGGAGGGAAATCAGGGACCATACAGGTTGCAGGGGAATAATGGAGAGCGATTCATCATTGTACTGGCCGGAACTGAAAAAATATACTTTAACGGTTTATTGCTGACCCGGGGATTTGACTATGATTATGTCATAGATTATAACAGAGCTGAAATTACTTTTTCGCCTACCAGGGTAGTGGCCAGGGATTCACGAGTCATCGTCGAATTTGAGTATACGGATATATCTTACCTGAGATCGCTGTATGCCACCCAAACTGAATTTAAAGGTCAAAACTGGAATATCAATTTTAACTTTTATTCAGAGCAGGATAGCAAAAACTCTACAGGGGATATTCAGCTAGATTCCACTGACCTGAAGATCCTGGAGTTGAGCGGAGATGATCTCAGCAAGTCCGTACGCAAAAGCATCAGAACTATCACAGCAGACGAAAAAAAAGAAATAACACGTATTTTATATAAAGGAGTGGAAGACCCTGCAGAACCAGGAAATATTATCCTTTATTTTACCGAAAATATTGATAGCGCCGCATATACTGCTGTATTTACAGAAGTTGGGGCAGGTAAAGGTGATTATGTTATAGACAATACAAAAAATAAAAATGCCAGAATATATCGGTATGCAGGCAAAAATCAAGGCACGTATCTTCCGGTTGTACAATTGGTTCCACCGGAACAAAAACAAATGATAACTCTCAATGGGTCATATAAAATGGGAAAGAATACTGACGTTTTTGCTGAAGTGGCACTAAGCAACCTCGATAAAAACCGTCGGTCACCCATCAATAACAATGACAACACAGGATTATCATCGCACTTCTCTTTAAAACATGGTATGAAATTGGATTCAGCCGGAAGATGGATGCTGAATGGACATGTAATTCATGAATATTTGCAAAATAACTTTAGCATACTCAACCCTTACAGGAATCCAGAATTTGTCAGAGACTGGAATATCGGTCAGCTGACAGGTAGAGGAGATGAAAATTTAATATCTGCCCAAACCAGTCTGGAAGGAAAATCAGGTTTTTCCATAGAATACGGAATGAAAAAGTTTACAAAGGGCATTTTATATGATGGGCTTAAACACGAAGCGACCATCAAGTATCAGGGGGCAAGACTTAGTTTTAGGGCATTGGGAAATGTACTGACTTCTGAATCAGGAATTAAAAGTCAGAAAACATATTTTAGTAGGCCAAACGTAAGTATTCAATACCGACTGGATAAGCGAAATAACTGGTCAGTAGGTACCGAGCTAGATGCAGAAAACAACCAGTTGAAAGGTATTAACTCGGATACGCTGGGCACTGGAAGTTATAAGTTTCAGCACTTGAAGTGGTTTGTCACCAATGATTTTAATAGGGATTTTGCACTAAAGCTGGCATTTTCAACCCGGGATGACTACTTTGTAAAAAACTATGGATTACTTAGGGCCTCAAATGCTCAGGAAATAGAACTTGCCGGCAAATGGGTGTCTTCTCCCAATTCAGATCTGCAGTGGAGTTTTATAGGTCGTAATCTCGATATTGTTGAACCTTCTCTTTTGCCCAGTGATAAAAGTAAAAAGACAGTATTAGGAAGACTGGATTATAGTTTTGCGATGCTCCATCAGGGCATCAGATCGGTAACTTCCTATAATACCAATTCTGGACAGGAGCCGCGAATCGAATATGTATTTCAGAAAGTAGAAGTGGGCCAGGGAGATTATTTTCTCATAGGTGACTCAGAAAACCCCAATCTAAGCAATATCCAGAATTTTCGGTATGACCCCACCAATCCACTTTCCAGGTATATCAGGTTGTCTCTGACCAACAACGAATTCATTCGCACCAATAATATTGAAATCAATCAAAACTTAAATATAGATCCGTCAAAATTCCTGAAACCTAAGGAAGGGAAAAAAATCAGTAAGTCCTACAAGTTTATTTCCCGGTTTTCTTCTCTTACTAATATCAGAATTACCAAAAAACAAATGGATGGCAGTGAGACGCCCCTTCTGTCATTTATTGATTTCGGGCTAGAAGACACTACACTTGTAGCTTACTCAGCACTAGGTGCGAACACTCTTTTTTTTAATCGCGGAAATGTCAAGTTTGATCTTCAGGTGGGCAACAGGAACAATCAAAGTCGTATCGTACAGGTAAGTGGCGGAGAGGATCGTGGGTTGAAAGACCTTTTTTTCAGGTCCAGGTGGAATATAAAAAATAAAGCAGATATATTTATAATACTGGAGAAATCAGAAAAAAGCTATGTGTCTGAGGCTTTTGGAGACAGAAATTTAATGATCGAGATCTATAGACTTAAACCTGAACTTAGTATGCGCCCAACACCCAACACGCGTATCAATCTGAAATATGCTTATCAGGATAAAAAACAAAAGATACTTTCAGGTGATGTGGCTTTTGCCAATGAATTTTCTTCAGAATTTACCATCCGAAAAGCCAGTAAATATAGTCTTGACCTGACTTTGAGCTATGTTAATATTCGGTTTTCGGGTGTGGCAAACTCATCTATTGAGTATGATATGCTGGAGGGATTAAAAAATGGTAAAAACTTTCTTTGGAATATCATTTATACCAAAAGACTAGCTAAAAATATAGATCTTACTATCAATTATGAAGGCCGTAAAACGGGAATTTCGCCATTGGTAAATGTTGGGCGGGCGCAAGTCAAAGCTACTTTTTGAGAAGATACGGGACTTAACAGTTCTTTTACGTCATTAATAGTACAAATTTACATCAAGAGAGAATGAAATGGAATAATTTTTTTATTGTGACAGCATTGTTGGCTGTTTTTTCCGGTATCTACTTTCATAATACCAATATAGATTGTATCATGAATGATACAGTATTGGTCTTAGGCGTTGATAGTTTGTTTTATGTCACCGGTCTACTTTGTGCCTTGAATGGATTGGCTTGGATAGCAGCGGGTAAACGTGGTATTTACACCAATTTTAGGCTTGAGGTAATTCATTATTTGCTCACTGCTGTCCCCCTTATCCTTCTCATGGTGGCGGCTTACAGCCATCAGATGTCAGAGCAAAGATTTTTATGGTTCATACTCTTGCTGAGCTTCTCTGTGATGGTGATGTGTTATGTGATGCTTCGAGCAGTCATAGGAAGACTGTAAATAAGCGGATAATTATTCTATAACATCTTCCAGCTGACCGGCATAAAAATAGATAGTATAAAAAGCCAGCCTGTTTTTAGCGATCAATTCTGTTAGCTTGATTTTAGCATTGATATAAGCCTGTTCTCGTGCATTGACCAAAAATAAAGAGCTTTCGCCTATGTTGAATTGTCTTTTTTCAGCATTATACATTTGTTCATACATTTTTACGGTTTCAGTATAGATGCTGATTTGTTCCTGTGTTGCTTTCCATTCGCTGATATATGTATTGTACTTATTATACAGCTCTGTAGTTTTGTGCCGCAAAAGCATATCTGTTTCTTTGATTTTTAGGTCGGCCAATCTGATGTCACCCCGCTCTTTGCGTAGGAAAAGTGGCATCTTAAACTCCATACCCCACTTATAGTTATTGATATTGTAATTGGCAAAAATATTACCACCGACTGACTCCGTGAGAGGGTTGTATTGGAGGTTGATTTTGGGCTTGAGTTTGTCTTTTTTCAAATTTTTATCTACCTCCAGCTGAGCTGTTTTTTGTCTCAATTGTTCCAGATATGGATGTATAGCAGCGAAGTCTGATTTGTCAATAGGTAAGACTGCGGTTGTATTATTTTCCAGTTCAGCCTTAGCTTCTATAGGTATAAGATTATCAGGAAGGCCTGCAGGCGTGCCAGATTCGTCCCAGAAAAGACCGGAAAACAGGATAGATGTATTTTTGTAATCCAGCTCAGCAAGGTTGAGGCCCAGGAGTATATTCTGAATCTGGATTTTGGCTTCCGTAGTATCTATCGCCGGACGTTCGCCGATTGTGACATTGGTTTTGATGGCATTAAATCTCTCCCGTGCATTTTGTAATGAAGACAGGTAGATTTGCCTGATATGAAATGCTCTGAACCAGTCCCAGTACTTCATTCCGGCATCATACAGTATTTCATTTGCCATTTCTTTTTGTCTTGCACTGGCAAATCCTTTCATGATGTCTGCAGACCTCAGTGCCGCACGGCGTTCGTCAATGATCAATCCTTGGCCCAGAGGCATGGATATACCTGCATAATAAAGCCCACCTGTGGGTGTTGCGTTTTCAGGACCTAAAAAAGATCCCCTATTTTGTTCAAATCCTGTTTTTACATCAGCTCCTATGGCTGTGGGTATTTTAAGTTCTCCACTGAATAAGCTGTAATAGTCTTTACCATCGTAATACTTTTGACTTACATTTCCTGATAAAGACGGGTCGAATCCCCCTTTGGCCTTAAGCCATTCAGCTGCTGCAAATTCAGGCTGAAGCCGCGCCTGTTGCATCAGGGGGTGATAAGCTTTTACGAGACGCAATACATCATTGAAAGAAAGCTGACCGGTTACTGCAGATTGAGCATTTAATCCTGTCCCCAAGCTGATAAAAATAAGGATAAAACCTGTATAGGTTAAAGTGGTTGCCTGCTTCATTACAGTAAACATACACTGGGCCATTTTTCTTCTTTTTGACTATTTATTTACAGATGAGCTGTCACTCTTTTTTTTATAATAATCAGGTGGAAATCCATTGATCTGACGCCACAGTTCATACCATACGCTGACGTTTTTCAATAATGTGATGGATTTTATACCTGCCCCTACCCTCAATTGAGTAGGCCATGGGTGCGAATCATGTTTGGGTTTGACCAAGACTCTGTACATATGATTATCTGTAGTGAAATTGTCAATAGCCAGAACCTCCCCTTCGTAGGTTCCGAAGGATATACCAGGCCATCCGGAAAATATAATCGCCGGCCAACCATCAAACTGAATCATAACTTTTTGTCCTTTTTCGAAAAGAGGTAAATCTATAGGTTTTATATACATCTGTATTGCCAGATCATATACAACAGGCATGATGCTCACTATTTGGGCTCCTTCTTTGATTGTCTCACCTATACCTACCTGTCTGGCTTGAGTGACATAGCCATCTTGTGGGGCCAGGATGTGGTAAAATGAATTTCTGATCTGATAGTTATTGTACTGATTTTTAAGTTTATTGATAGATGCATCAGTGTCATACTGACCCGAAAGTGCTGAGAACTTATCTGAGTTGGCTTTGGCTATTTTATCCTTGTATTCTGCCTGAATACTGTTAAGTTCTATTTTACTGTTGATAAGTTCATTTTTTGATGTCAACCATTTGTTTTCTTGGGATATTAATTTTGCCTGAGATTCCTGATATTTTAAGTTTCTGTTTTCCAGATCAGTCAGAGACCTGAGGCCCTCGTCAAAGAGAGATTTAAAACGCTGATATTGTTCATTGGCTACCTGGAAATTTACCCTTGTTGCTTGCAGTTCGATACTATCAGATGTGACTTTGAGTATGTTTTGTTTTACCTTGTTTTCTGCCTGACTGATTTTAAGTTTTAATGATTTTTCCAGGGCATCTATCTGATTTTCCAGGGCTTTGACTTTTTCTTCATACGATAATCTCGAAAACTTTTTAGCGTCCAGTTGGAGTTGTGTATTACCTAAAAGATCAGGGTCGAAGTAGTCGTCTTTGACTTCAGAAATCCTGAGTATTGTGTCACCTTTCTTGACGAGCTGCCCCTCCTGTACATACCATTTTTCTATTCTCCCGGCTATAACCGATTGTATGGTCTGGGGACGTTGTTCTGGGCTAAGTGCTATCAGATCACCTTTAGCCCGTACGTTTTGTGTCCAGGGCATAAACATGATGACGATAATTACAATTATCATAAGTATGACAACCTTCACCAGGCGGTCAAACGAATAGGAATACAAATCTTTGATTTTTCGAAAAGAGGAGAACTTTTTTTTATGCAATTCTTTCGAAATAGAGCGATCTGATATATTCAGCATAACTTAATTTTTTATATTGATTAATTATCCAGAATGTTTCCTTCATCCAATGTAATAATCCTGTCTGTCAGGTTCATAATGTCGGGATCCTTGGATACTATGATGACGGTGCGATGGATACTCTTACTCAGGACGTATTTAAAGATTTTTATTTTCTCCGTCTTTTCTACGTTTTTAAAAATATCTTCCACAATAAGCAATCTGGGTTCCTTCAATAAATTGCGGGCGAGAATTATTTTTTGCAAAACACTACCAGGAAGCCTTTTACCCTGAGGCCCTATTTGAGTACTGTAACCGAGAGGCAATTGATTGATAAAGGAGGTCAACCCTATATTGTCCAGTATTTCAAACATTCTTTTTTGATTTATATCCCTGCCTACTGTCAGGTTATCCATCAGTGTCCCTTCGAAAATTCTGTCATCTGTTATACATTCACCGATCACTTTTCGCAATTCAGTGATATCATGGTTTTTCACAGGTACTTGATCATAAATAATGTTGCCTATATCAGGCTCATAAAATGCTGACATCAGTTTCAGAAGTGTGGCCTTCCCACTACCATTGGACCCTGTAAGGCATACTTTTTCATTAGATTTAATATCCAGGTTCAATCCCGAAATAGTGTATTCTGTGGAGTCTGGATATTTAAAAAATAAATTGTGTATGCTTATATTCAGGCCCTCAGTGTTATCTTCCATCTTCCATCCATTTTGGTCAGAGTTTTCTAATTCCAAATCTGTTACTTGTCCTATTTTCTCCAGGGAAGTCAGTAAGTCGTATGCTGTTTCCATGGTCAATAGTAACTTTTCTGAAGAAGATATTAAGAGAAGTACTATGATTTCCAGCTGCCACAAACTGTCCTATATTCATTTGTTGGTTGAATACTAACGATCCGCCTAAAATCAAGAATCCTGCTGCAATTAATAATTTGAATATAATATGTAAGTAATATTGCCGTAGCAATACCTTAAAGTGTGATTCTCTGGCTACAAGGTATGCATCTACAAGCTCATCTGTCTTACGCAAGGGGAGGGAAGAGTCACATGAAAGCCTGAAAGTTGTATTGGTTCGTGCTATTTCTTCCAGCCAGAAAGCAACTTTGTATTTGTATTTTGACTCTATTATACTGGATTTCAGTCCTCTTTGAAATATATATTTTCCAATGATGAATCCCAGAAAAAAGATGAGAAGACTGAAAATGATAAAAAAGGAATGGTAAAAAGACAAAAGGATCAATCCGAAAAAAATAGATAATCCTGATGCAGTCATTTCCGTCAGAATTTTGGCGACACCTTTTTGGATAGTGATGGTATCAAAAAACCTATTCATCAACTCAGGGGCATAATGATTTTGAAGAGCATTCATTCTGATTCGTGGTATTCTGTACGTAAATTCAAAGGCTGATCTGGTGAAGATGTCTTTTTGTAAATCTTCAGTAATACGCAACTGTATGATCTGTAATGCACCGTTGAACATATAGCCGATAAGTACTATGGATACCAGCAAAACCCAGGAAGCAGAAATTTCACCACCTTGTATCAGGTTGATGATAGCCTGAATACCCAAAGGCAAGCTCAGTGCTATCAGACCATTGATGATGGCAAATATATATAGGTTGGTGATTGCCTTCTTATTAGGCTCCAACATCCGGAAAAATCTTTGGACGGGGGTAAAAGTGGGCATACTAATTTGGTTTTATAGCTTTTAAAGCCAGTTGATAGTAAAAATTGATAAGATACTGCGCGTCATCGACCTTATCGGTCAATCCGGGCAAATGATCCGCAAAATATATCTGATGATGGATACCCTCAATGATCGTGGTGATGAGCATATGGGGGTAAGGATAGTCAGGGTTGATTTCTGTAATAAGATCGCTTAGCACAGATACTATTTTTTTGTAGTTGTAAAACACTCCGTAACTGTTGAGGTCACGGACATTAATTGTGAGGTATGATTTGGATGATTCCCGGCAGATGATGTTAAAGAGTTTGGGTAGATTTAAACTGGTTTGGGTATAATCGTCCAAGGTTGCAAGTATTTTTATAGCATTATTCAATCTCTGAGAGGGGTCATGGATATTTGTATTTTTTAGCACCAACTGATATTCAATCCAGCACCAGTACCAAGATGTGAAGTAAAGTAACAATTTATGTTTATTTTCAAAATATCGGTAGATAGTAGCTTCTGTTGTCCCTATCCTGACACCAAGCTTACGAAAAGTAAAATCTTCAAAACCCAACTCATCTATGAGTTCCAGCCCATCCTTTAGGATTGACTGACCAATCTGACTGCTTTCGGGATCTTTGATGTAGATATCAGTGTTTACGTTTGCTGAAAACTTAAAAAGTTGGGTGTGCATAGATAGCAAAACATTTATTTATAATAGCAATACTATTAATTAACGCATTAATGCTATTATTGTTTTTCTTTTTCAGATTAAATTTTTGTTAATAAATTAAACTATGATTAAATTAGCATGTCCATAATTCAGTTCTTAATTTATAACCCTTAAATTTTTTTATTATGAAACAGTTTAGCAGCTTTTTATTTTTGACTTGCATGATAGCATTGATGTCATTTACAATATCTGATATAGCTCCGAGATGGGAAAAACTGGGCGAGCGTAGGGTAAACCTTGGTTTGGACCATGACCGTATAGAAGTGGGAGCAAGAGATGGATATTTTTCAAAACTAAAAATTATTGTACGAAACTCAGGGATAAACTGTCACAAGATAGTTGTTCATTTTGGCAATGGTGAAAGCCAGAATATAGATATCAGGCAAGATATTCCCTCAGGTGGTGAAAGTCGTGTCATAGATATAGATGGCCGAAAAAGGGTGATAAAGCATGTGGATTTTTGGTATGATACCAAAGGTCTCATCAATGACAGGGCAGTGGTAGAACTCTGGGGCAGGCACTAAATATAGTACCCCAAAGCTATCAAAAAAACGAAAAGGACGTGATCTGTTGACCATACGTCCTTTTTGTTATTTACATAATGATTCTGTCTTTCAGGTTTTGGATGAAATCAGGAGTCACAGAGGGTCTTCGGACATTGCTTTTGACAAAATCCCTGAAATCTTTTTCTTTATTGAATATTCTGGAACTTCGGGGGTCATTTTCCATTACCTGTATCAGATGTTGTGTATCCTCCTGAGGAAGTTCGTTGTCCAGGAATAAATTGATTTGTTGTCTTAAAGATTTAACTGAGTCAAAACTTTTCATGCTTTTATGCTTTATAAATTGACTAATATTTTTATTCTTCTTCGTTGGCATACTCACCTCTGCGCAGGCCCCTCATATCTTTATACCCCATTTTCAGCGCATACTGCTTAAGTTTGTCTTTGAGCATATTACGGGCTCTAAACAATCTGGATCTCACAGTACCGATGGGCAACTCTAAAATTTTGGCTATTTCTTCGTAAGTAAAACTTTCGATATCACATAGCAAAATTACCGTCCTGAACTCCACAGGAAGTGAATTAAGTGCCATTGTCACTTCATCCCCCATCGTATTGTCAAAAATCTCGTTTCTTAGGTCATTGAAGGCAGCGTAACTAGGTTCCTCTCCTTCGCGCATACTGATGACATCGTCGATATTGACACTACTGGGACGCTTAGACTTTTTGCGGTACTCGTTTATGTAAGCGTTCTTAAGTATCTTAAACAACCATGCTTTCGCATTAGTTCCCGAATCATAATTTTCTATAAATTTGTGCGCTTTGAGATAGGTCTCTTGTACGAGGTCATCGGCGTCTTCTTCATTATAAGTGAGGTGGTATGCAAAAGTTTTGAGCGCCTCCATATGGGGGAAAAGCTCATCTTCGAATATTTGTTGACTTTTTGTTTTGGCCACTTATACTTATTGTGGTGCAAAAGTAATATTTTGTCCCGAATAGGGAAATGGAATGACTATCATTTTGCAAATATTGTTACACCCTATTTTTGAGTCATACCTCAATAAAATAGCAAATACATCAAAAATGCCCTCCGTGGGGTTAAACAATTGGGGATTAAATTTGTAACTACTTCTTTAAATTTGTTAAACATTATGAGTATTAGATCATTCATCGTTCTCGCCTTTATTGTGTTCCCACTGTTTTTTTATGCTCAGACAGGTGTCATCAAAGGGACTGTAAAAGATAAGTTAAGCAATGATGCCATCATAGGAGCCAATATCCTGCTTATAGGTACTGACAGAGGTACGTCTACAGATATAGATGGGAATTATATTATCACAGATCTGGTGCCGGGTACTTACGATATACAGGTGAGTTATATTGGGTATGAAACAATCTCACAATATGAGATAGATGTCCAGGGTATCAGGCCCACCATCTTTAATTTCGAACTATCTGAAAACATCAAGCAACTCGAAGAAGTGGTGGTTAAGGCAGCTTCATTTAAGAAAACCGCCGAGAGCCCTGTGTCGCTAAGGACAATAGGAGTGTCTGAAATCAAAAGAAATCCGGGAGGCAACCGTGACATCTCCAGAGTAATACAATCCCTGCCAGGGGTTACATCTTCGGCATCTTTTCGAAATGATTTGATCATCAGGGGAGGGGCTCCCAACGAAAACCGTTTTTTTGTGGATGATGTAGAAGTGCCAGTCATCAATCACTTTTCCACACAAGGCTCATCAGGTGGTCCTGCGGGTATTATCAATGTGGACTTTATCCGTGAAGTGGATTTTTATAGTGGAGCATTTCCAGTGAGCAGGGGCAACAGTCTGAGTTCAGTATTCAATTTCAAATTTAAAGATGGCCGCGATGATAGACTCGGATTTACGGCTACAGCTGGGGCTACGGATCTGGGGGTAACACTCGATGGTCCGGCTGGCAAAAAAGGGACTTTTTTAGTCTCTGCAAGAAGATCATACCTCCAGTTTTTATTTAAGGCGATCGGATTGCCTTTCCTGCCGACATATACTGATTTTAATGCCAAATACAAATACAAAATAGACAATAAAAACGAAATCACATTTATTGGTCTTGGAGCTATTGATGATTTTACACTCAATACAGAAGCCAACGATACAGAAGCTAAGCAGTCCATACTCGACCGTTTGCCGGTCAATACACAGTGGAATTACACCAACGGTCTGGTGTATAAGCACTATACAGATCGGGGTTTTACCACTTTTGTACTTAGCAGAAATATGCTCAATAATGAGGCTGTTAAGTACTTTCGTAATGATGAATCTGCGGAAGAAAACCTCATACTAAGGTATAAATCACAGGAGATTGAAAATAAATTGAGGGTAGAGTCATCTCAAAAACTGGGTGAATGGGAATTTCTCATCGGAGCCGGTTATGAGTGGGTAAAGTACAACAACAATACAGAAAATAAAATATTCACAGGCTTGGGTGCCGAATACATCAAGTATTCGAATGCTATCGAACTGCACAAATATAGTGCTTTTGGAAATATCAGCCGTAAATATCTGAATGACAAGCTGAATTTTTCCATAGGTTTACGCATGGACGGAAATTCCTACTCCAGTGTCATGAGCAATCCACTGGATCAGGTATCGCCAAGGATCTCAGCCTCTTATCAGATCACCGAGCGCTTGTCATACAATGTAAATGCAGGCAGGTATTATCAGCTGCCGCCCTACACTGCGCTGGGATATACAAACCAACAGATCCTGGTCAATAAGCAAAACAATATCAGTTATATATCTGCCAATCATTTTGTGACTGGCTTGGAATATAATTTATCCACATCAGGTCGTGTTACCGTAGAAGGTTATTATAAAAAGTACAACAATTACCCACTGCTGCTCAGGGAAAAGATATCGCTGGCCAATCTGGGTGGAGATTTTGGAATCATTGGAAATGAACCGGTGACATCCACTTCTGAGGGACGTACTTATGGATTAGAATTGTTGTTTCAGCAAAGATTGTATAAAGGATTTTACGGAATACTGGCCTATACTTTTGGAAAGTCAGAGTTTACCAATGTCAATGGCAGCTATGCACCAAGTTCGTGGGATAGTCGTCATATCATTAATCTTACGTTAGGTAAAAAATTCCGGCACAACTGGGAGCTGGGTATCAGATACCGCTATCAGGCAGGCCTGCCTTCGACTCCTTTCAGTCCTAGTTCTAGTTTGGTATCCAATTGGGACAGGAATTCTGCAGGAATTCCCGATTATTCATTGATCAATACTTTGCGAAACGGTCCCGTCAATGTCCTCGATATGAGGCTGGATAAAAAGTGGTTTTTTAAAGGCTGGGATCTCAATCTATATCTGGATCTCCAAAACGTCACTGCAAATGCAGTAGGCAATAATACGCTGATCCTCGACCGCCCACTGGACGAAAACAATATGCCCGTCGGAGGGCCTGTCGTTATCAATCCTGATGCGCCTGACGACCAACAAAGATATAAGCTAAAGTCTATCAACAATGCTACCGGTACAGTATTGCCTACTCTCGGTATTGTCATAAGTTTGTAGTACATTTGTACTAAAAATTATTTAAAATGCAATCGATAAATGCGTTTATCCTAATCGTATTCACATTTTTACACATCAGCCGGGGCAACTCTCAGGATGGGTGCGTGAATATCATGACGTATAATATAAGATACGATGAAAAAAAGGATTCTGCAGATAACTGGCACTTTAGAAAAGCCCCAATGATCCGGATGCTGGAGCACTACAATCCAGGTTTGTTAGGTATTCAGGAAGGTCTTTATCATCAGATAGCATATTTAGACAGTAATCTGATGCATCACACTTATATCGGCAGCGGAAGAGATGACGGCCAAAACAAAGGTGAATTTTCGGCCATATTTATTGACACTACAAAATTCAGGATCATTAAATCAGGGACTTTCTGGCTGTCTGCAACACCTGAGGTTCCTTCTGTAGGATGGGATGCTGCTTTACCCAGGGTTTGTACTTTTGGACTCGTCAAGCAAAGAACCTCTGGTAAATTGCTTTGGGTTTTCAATACACATTTTGATCACAAGGGTACACAAGCCAGGCAAAACTCAGCTCTGTTGCTGATAAAAACTATACAAAATATGAATGCCGACAAGTATCCTGTCATACTTATGGGGATTCTTGAGGATGCATATCAAGACGTGAGGGTAGCAACAGCCACACCTTTTTATGGATCTGAAGGTACCTTTAATGGCTTTGGCAAAGAAAATTTGTCCAGGCGCATAGATTATATTTTTGCAAAAGATATGAACGTGCTTACTGCATCACATATAGATGACAGGTCAATGTCCGGTAGGTGGATATCAGATCACATTCCTGTTCTTAGCTGTTGTAAATTTAAAAAGAGCAGTAAAAAAATTAAAAGGAGTACCAGAAAACCCTGATACTCCTAAAGAGATTTTTTTTAATAGCCAGCAGTTTTGCTTAAAGCTAATAGCCGAATGTGATATGGGATTATCATTCGTAAAAGAGATTAAAAAGACCTTTATACTATTTAATTAACAAAGCAAAGATAAGTAGAGGTCAAATGCTCTGGAATATAACTTTTGTTATACGCCGATGTGTAATATTGGTTAAAAAAGCATCTACCAACTGCGGCTTGATCCCATCTTCAAAAATTGATTAAAGAAATAAATTACGGATAATACCTTGATATGGTTTAATTTATGTATCTTTGTGGCTCACAATCGCCCTCCTTTAGGTTCTTTACAGTTCAGGAATGGAGAACCGGTATTAAAAAATATTTATGACATTTGAAAATTTAGGTCTCATAGAGCCCATTATGGCAGCTCTTAAGACAGAAGGTTATGTACAACCTACACCCATACAATCACGTTCGATACCATTATTGCTTGCGGGACACGACTTACTTGCATGCGCACAGACAGGCACAGGTAAGACAGCAGCATTTGCTATCCCTATCATACAGCACCTTGCAGCCAATGAAATAAAAGCACACAGACGAATCAAAGCACTCATAGTGACTCCAACTCGTGAGCTCGCTATACAGATAGATGAAAGTTTTGCAGCTTACGGAAGAAATACGAAACTCAGGCATACGGTGATCTTTGGTGGCGTCAATCAGCATAGCCAGGTCAATACACTCAAGGCTGGAGTAGACATACTGGTGGCTACACCCGGCAGATTACTCGACCTTGTAGCTCAGGGTCACATCAGGCTGGGAGATGTCTCACATTTTGTACTCGATGAAGCAGACCGTATGCTGGATATGGGATTTGTCCATGATGTTAAAAAAATCATCAAACTCATCCCTGTTAAAAGACAATCACTTTTCTTTTCGGCAACTATGCCTGATTCCATCATGGCACTCGCAGCCAGTATTCTTTCTGACCCCGAAAAAGTAGAAGTCACACCTGTGTCATCCACTGCAGAAACTATACAGCAGGCCATTTATTATGTAGATCAGGTGAATAAATATGACTTGCTGCAGCATATACTAAAAGATAGGAATATTAAGACAGCACTGGTGTTTACCAGGACAAAACGTGGTGCTGACAAAGTGGTCAAATACCTGACCCGCTTTAATATCAGCGCTGAAGCCATCCATGGCAATAAATCCCAAAATGCCCGCCAACGTGCGTTGTCCAATTTTAAAGACCACACTACACGTGTACTTGTGGCAACTGACATAGCAGCCAGAGGCATAGATATAGATGAGCTTGCATATGTCATCAATTTTGAGATACCCAACATACCGGAGACCTATGTACATCGCATAGGAAGAACAGGTAGAGCAGGGGCTTCCGGTAAAGCCATATCCTTCTGTGACATAGAAGAAAGACCATATCTGCGTGACATTCAGAAACTCATCAACATTCAGATACCGGTAGAAGAAGGTCATCCTTTTCCATCCAGCAATGTACCAGCACAGTCAGCATTTTCCGGACCAGCTCAGAAGCACGTGCAGCACAGAAGCAATCACCCACGGCCAAAGTCGACCGGTTCAGGTCACAGGAGTGGCAGCACCAGTATGTCTGAGGGTAACGGACCGGCAAGTGGGGCACCCAAAAAAAAATGGTTTAAACCTACCAGCAGATAATCATTCAGCGACTAAAAAAGAGTCCTTCATTCCAATCTTGGGGTGAGGGACTCTTTTTTCAGTTCACCATTGCTTGCGCATTTGGTACATTAAAATATTCATTGCATTACAAGAAGGGTATTCAAGACGTTATGAAATATATACCTTGATAATTTGAAAAGAATCTTTTATATTTGTATCAAGTGTAGAATTATGAGACATAAACCGTACGTATATATACTGTTTTTAATATTGGGAAACTCTTGTGCACCAACTCTGGATGTGCAGGAGATAAAAAATATTGGCAAAACAAAATTTGATCCATTTGTACTTAAGCCCGACAGAGAGATCAATAACTTAAGATTGGATTTAATAAGACAAACTTATGATGAAAGAGTAAATGATTCAATCTCTGAAACCGCTGACACACCTTATCATCCTGTAGGGTTCGACCTGGGAAATGGATTGTTTTATGACTTAAATGATAATCTTTGTTTGAGGATAGATTATTTGATGAAATTCACATCGGATAAAAATTTTGAATTGCACAAAATAAATAGACCTGATAAAAATAAAGGTAAAGTAATTTACAGATTTCACAATGATTCATTGACAGTCACAAATCCTCCAAGAAAAAAAGTGCGCTATTTTTATCATCGTATTGCAAAATTGGATACTATGTCATACATGTATAATCATCGAATGAAATATGCCATTATTGAAACAGATAGTTTAATGACATACATGATCAAAAGGAAAAATATGTCTGCAATTCATAAACTCGACGAAAACCAATATTGTCTAAAAATAGGAAAGAGAAAGGAAAACTACCAAATTTCAGGCAATGAAATATTTTTAAACGACCACTATACTGTGCATTTGACCAATGATGATTCGACCTTAGTTATACAACGAAAAGGTAAAAGAAAAAATACAACTTTATACACTATAGAGAAAAGCGAAGGTAAAATTTTCATTTATAATGAAAAATATTTTGGAACTAAAATCGAGATTGACAATGCCGCGGTATGGATATAGCGCAATAGTAAACTGTTATGTAAATACGACTTCAGGCGTCGAATGGAACAATACGAATAGACTCGGCAACGACACAATAATGTTAAAGATTAATATGAAAATGACGGTGTTTAGAAGTACAGTTTTTTTTATAGTTCTATTTTTATCTAAATCTGTGTTTAGCCAATATCAGCCAATGCTAAATGAGGGTAGTGAGTGGCATCATTACTTTTGGTTTGAAGCTAGCTGCAACCATCATTTAATAGTGAGCGGGGATACCATTATAAACGATATCGAATATAAAAAAATTATAAACCAAGGTGATATATGTAATTATCCATATTTTACATTTGCCAGAGAAGACTCCATCAGCAAACAAGTGTATTACCTTTACCCTGACACAACAGAGATAATGATATATGATTTTTCATTATTGGTGGGTGATAAGATAAAAAGTACATTCCAGTACTACCCATTTGAAATGGTGGTAGACAGCATTTCCACAAATCTAACTAAATATTCGCCTTGTTTTTTGCCTCCGGAAATTTATCTCCAAACCCCAAAAATATTTTATTTATCCCATGTCAATTGTCTGAATTGCAAGCAGGTAATTTGGATAGAAGGAATTGGAAATATATCAAATCCTTTTTACAGTTACACAGAATGGAATGCGGGCACACTGGGCGATGCTTTGCTTTGCCACATTGACAAGACCGGATTTAGGGATTATCATTACATCTATTGCGAAGAACCTAAACCATGTCAGGGCCCCTCAGTAAATACCAAAGAATTGACAAAAGAAGTACAGATTAAACTCTACCCAAATCCTGCTGGTGAAGCAGCATATCTGGAAATTATCGACACTGAAAGTGCCATAGTGAGCATAGAGTTTTATAATTCTGGGGGAATGTTGTTAAGTAGTAAAAATGAAATATTTAGTAATCACTTCGATATATCGGAATTCAATTCAGGATTAATCTTTGTTGTAATAAGAACAAAAAAAGGGGAAGTGATGATTGAAAAATGGGTCAAAAAATAAATACTTACGAACCACAAGCACTTTACAATAAAGCGGATGAGGTTACATTTCTTAATATGGTTTAGCTTTTTAGCTTCAGGCAAAAAAAAGATGTCAGCATGTGAGGCTGACATCTTTTTTTTTAATCATTACAAAGATAGTATTATTGTGCTCCGTCAGCTTTGAAAACAGAAAAATCAAACAAGAGTGAAAACCTGAGTGTATTGTCCAATGGATTAGGAATCACAGATGTAGGTATAAGATAGGACAAATCAATGCCGAAGACATTGTACTTGATGCCTGCTCCTACTGTAAAAAAGCGTCGATTACCCTTTTCTGAACTTTCATAGTAATAGCCTCCTCTGAATGCAAATTGTTTGTCATACCAGTATTCTGCCCCAAATGAGATAGAAACCTCCTTCAATTCTTCGCTGATACCACCCTGCGCATCACCAAACGATCCCAATATACCTGAGAAAAGAGATTTTTCTCTGTAATCTGCAATTTTATTTCCGTCCTTGTCCCATTCAGGATTATCCTTAAGTGTTCCGTCCTCCATCAATATTTTTTTAGCTATCGGTGTAGGTACCATCAGCTTATTGAAGTCAAGTGCAAAAGTGAGTGAGTTGTATTGATCCAGGTCCAGTTTCAGAGCGGTACCCAGTCCAAAGTTGGCAGGTATAAAGTCTCTGACGATATTATCACGGGTATAAGATATTTTAGAACCAATGTTGGTCAGAGCCAGCCCATATGACCATTCGCCTTTGTAACCACCTAGATTTGTTTTTGTCCTGTAGTTCAGACCAAAATCTGCGGCAAAAGCTGAGGCGGTATTGATGTCTACACCATTGACCTGTAGTCCTGAAGCCAGGTTACTGAAAACATATTTTCCGGAGAGAGAAGCCGATAATTTATCACCAAGTTTACGTGCATATGCAACTGTAAATTCACCTTCTCTGGGTCTTCCTGTACCTAAGGAACCTCCTTGCTGATCCGTGAAATCAATATCACCAAGTGAAAAATATCTTATTCCTCCACCTATAGCCTGATTTTCGTCCAGCTTATAAAACCCAGAAACATAAAGCAAAAATATATCATCCAGATTCAGATTTCTAAGCCATGGTGTATATGTAAATGAGAATCCAGACTGGTCTTCAGCAAAAACGAGATTAGATGCATTGAAGTGCATGGCATTCGAATTAGGTGACAAAGCTACACCTGCATCACCCATTGCGCCGGATCTTGCGTCAGGTGTGATGCGCAGGAAGGGAACCGCTGTGAGCAGAGTATTGGATATACATTTTCCATTGTTATCCACTACACAACCTTTTACAGGGTCAAACACCTGTCCATAAGAGGCCATAGGAACGACAAAAGCGATAATTAATATTAAGTTTTTCAATTTGTTATACATACTCATTGTTTATAAAAATAATTGTTGCAAAATTACAAAATAATATTTGTTAAAGAATTAATTAAAGTTTAATTAATTTCTCAAAACCACTTTCTCTTTTCAGATTCAGCTCTTTGGAATGAACCACAATCTTATAAAGATAAATACCACGGGCCAGACCTGACTCAAAATCGTCTCTACCGTTCCAGCCAATATCATTAACTCTAAAACCCGTAGAATATTTTGTTTGTGTAATACTTTTTATCAGTTTTCCAGTGATTGTATAAATATTTATGAGAACATCGAGTTCAGTATTGGCCAAATCATGCTCAAACTGGAAAGTCGTATTGGTGGTAAAAGGGTTTGGATAGTTGTAAACATGTCTCAATCCGGCATCATTATCTTCAGCTACTGTGAAGTCTACTCTCTTTTCTGCAGAATTACCTGATATATCCCATGCTTTTGCAGTAATATAGTGTGTACCTTTCTGCAGTTTGGATAGTGGAAACTTTACTTTTCCATTAGTGTAATTGTCTTTCTGTGCTTCGTAAAAGTCATTGAGAATATATACATTTTGATTGTCACCATCCAATATTGCCGTGATATCCTGTCCTATTGCATTTCCTGTCACATTGATTCCAAAATCATCCGATAAATTGAGCAACAGGACCGGATTGGCATTAGTAACACCTCCTGGAACGAAACTCTCATCATTCATAAATATATCTATCTGTGGTCCCTGATCATCCGCTATCAAGTTGGTTGTCGTGCCTCCAATGATAAAATTTGTAAAAACACCGGCTGCATCTGTAGTTTTCTGATCTGTGGCATAATATGAGATTCGACCTTTGCCGTAGCTGTAATTAATATTTTTAGGTACCCAGAAGCTAAATGACCATTTGCCGGCAGTCACTGTAGCAGCCCCCTTAAAAATAATATTTTTATATAGTGTATAATTGAATTTGGGAGAGTCCGCATCATTACTGAGAGTCTGTAGTGTCGATTTTTTATCATATACTGTTGGATATATGGTTCCATTAAAACCGGTTGCGATTTCATTGTTTTCATTGCTGATATATCCTTCGATGGTCACTTTTTCGAGCGCGTTGATAGTGTCTGCTACTGAGCTTGCATCTTTGTTATTGATTTTTGTAGTGACTACCTGCAGTTTGGGCAGCGCTATGTGCAATGAAGGATCTCCCAATAAGGAAAACTTTCTTGAATTTACCCTGAAGGATTCACCCGTATATTTGTTTTTGCCTTCACCCAGGATGTATCCCAATGTTGGTGCTTTCCCGTTTTTGTTTTTAAACATCAGCTCATGTGCAGCATCTGTGAGTTGCTTGTTAGAGTTTGTATATACTGCCCTTGTAGTGGTCATCATACCTATTGCCCCTCCTTTTGGACTAAGCAGGGCGTATTCTGCAGGAGATACTACAGCTGGATCATCGTATGCTCCGAATGAACAAGTAGCTGTAACCATGACGGTCAGGCTATTGATATTGGTCCAGGATTGTATGTCAGGGACTGTGAGTATTCTTTCCTGAGCCCAGCCCAAGGGCCCACCATGTCCCAGGTACGTCAATGTCAACTGGCCCTTAAAGATATTGTCATTGATGGATCTATTGGCATCCGGGTAGCGGTTTTCTCCAGGGGTAGATACTTGTTTAAATGCGTCTGAATACACTTTTTGCTGGTTGTAAAGAGGATGTCTCACTTCATCTTGACGTGCGATATCATCTATATCTCTAAGATGTGTGTTGAAGTCTTCGTCATCAGCAACATATCCTGATCTAAGCCTCCAGTCTCCCAATGATTCTTCATTATTGTCATAGTGTATGATTTTATCTACTAGGATTTTTGCTTCGTCAGACGTTTTTGCAGGAAGCCGGCCTACGTAAATATCCAAAGCGCCTTTCAGATTGACTCCTTCGTTGTCGCCCAGCAGACCGTAGAAATCATCAGATGGAAATCCGTCTATAGGGTCCAGAGATTCGTCTGTTTCGTAAGCAGGTACAAAGTTTTCGGCAGGTATGTCTTTGACCAGGCCTTTGTAATCATAGGTTCCGTCTCCAAATAGCAATAAATATTTAAAATCGGGATTCCTTTCGAGAAGAAGTTTGGCCATATCCCTGATTGCAACAGGGTCAGCTTTGCCACTGCTGAATTCATTGTATATTTGTGTGGTTTCTGCTGCCAATACCTTGAAACCGGACTTACTGCTTCGATGTTCGGCCAGTCGTTGAGCGTCAGCTTTAAAACTTGGATGGTAAACGATGATCATTTGCTCATTATTCATAGCATGAAGGTTTTGATTGGGTATTTTACCCAAGGCCACAGGGTCCGGAGCACCACTTATAATGTTGTGAGACATAAATTCACGTACGGTATTGGCAGGTTTAAATTTCATTCGTCCATCCGAAACCATCATTTCCACAGGGGCATAAGGATTGGTGATATCCCATATTGTCTGACTACTGTAGTCTTTAATAATAAATGAAGCTGTGCCTGCTGATTTAGATGCTCTGCTCCGGAAAGAAGTCTGGGTATTGCCCGGTGCAAGTAGCCTGCTATGTACGATCTGTACAAAATCAAGCCATCCTTCAGCATCAGACGATGTACCTGTATAGGATAGTTTTACGACAGGGTTGGCGTCATTGATGGTAAATGATTCCTTTAAAAATGTTTTATTTGCATATGTCGACTCCGCATTCAGTACACTGACAGGGCCTATTGTTTTATTAATGGTTTTGGACCCAATACTCAGTGACACAGTGCTGTTGGATTTACTTCTTCCGGCAAACACCATTTCTGCCTCTACGGGAGCTGATGGATTAAAGCCTGAAAAGTCAAATCTGGAGGTAAGCAATTTTTCTTTGGCACTACTATTGAAAATATCTCCATACCACTCCTTGCCAGTACCTTCGGCTGCTGTGTAAGAACCCAGCAGATTTGTTTTATCATCTTCGAGTCTCTGCAGCATATCATAATTTGATAATTCCAAATCCGGAATATCTGCCACAGCAGTTGACTTTTGTATCCTCAGTCCATCCTGATTGTCTATTTTGATGAAGTAGTAATTATTGGTGTCATAAATATTTTTATCAAAACTAAAGGAATTGGAAGCAGGAAGAAAACGCCACACATCTGCACCTTCAGCATAAAACAAAGCAAAATCACCATTATCCCATTTGCCATCTCCTTCGCCGGTTACAAAAATGGCCAGCTCCTGAAGGTCATCGGTACGGGAAGCACTATTAGCTTCCGGTAAGCGACCACCCCTGTTTCCAAAGATTTTCAGTTTTTTAGGGTTCAATTTTGATACATCGATTCCCAATTTTGATTCGAGAAACGACTTATCTATTTTGTAAATGCCTGTTTTTTCTACACTTATTTTGTAGATGTCTCCATTGGCTAGAACTGAATTAAATGTCGATTCCGGATTTCTTCCTGATAGGGCAGGGGCATCTGTCACTGTCAGTTCTATAGTAAAGGATATGAGCTTTTCTATCTGTCCATCAGCTGTTCTTCTTATGGGAAATACAGTCGTATTGATAGTGTATTTTTTTCGAAGTTCGATGAGATCAGTAGAAAAAGTAAAGTCTGTATTGGTTATTTTTTGGTTCAATTCAGTATTGACCGAAATGGTTTCGGATTTATCTACAATAAGTTTTGCAGAGGTGAAAACGGCTCTGTTGTAAGGCCTTGTATCATAGTATAGATTTACTGCAGGCAGTCGGTCATTGTACACTGCATTGTCAGCTAGTTTTAGTTCGGTGGCATCTACTGATATAGGTTGCCAATTTATTTGGTGTCTGATGTATTCAGTCTTTTGAGCCTGGATAATCAGGTATGAAAAAACCAGAATACAAAGTGTAAATTGCTTTTTAAACAGTATTGACATATGGTTATTGAGTTTATAGTGACAAAAATCGTCCATTTTAGCCACGTATTTATGAACTAAAAAATTATTATTATTCAAAAAGATAAAATAATGTTAAAATCATTTTCGTTTCGATTTAAAACGACCATATTTGTTGTTCTATTGTTTAAAAAATGTTAATGCGATATATAAATTCTATAAAATCTGGCTTTGGAGTGATGATATCAGATGTAAAGAGGACCGCTTCCGCAATTATGGTCATTGTTTTAGCATGGTGTATGTCGCCACTTATTGCTCAGGACCCTGTTTATAGTCAGTTTTACAATGCCCACCTTCAGCTCAACGCTGCTATGGCTGGGAATACCAGAGGCCCATTGATTCAGATGAATTACAGAAATCAATGGCCCGGATTAGGTAATATATATACTACATATTCTGTATCATATGACCAATATATATCGAAACTGAAAAGTGGACTTGGGTTTATCCTACTGACTGATAATGCAGGAGACGGTGTATTGAGAAGTACAGGCTTGACTGGTTTTTACAGCTATCGGGTGAGAGTAAGGGATGAAATCTATATAAAAGGCGGTATCGAAGCCGGTTTTGTCAATATGTCTCTCGATTGGAACAAGTTGCAGTTTGGTGATGCAATAGATCCATCAGTTGGTCCGATTTCTCCCGGCGGCACCCCTTTTCCTAGTCAGGAATCCATACCGGGCAGCACAAAAAAGAATTACCTGAATATAGGAGCCGGAGCTGTATTATATAATCCAAAATATTATGTAGGACTGAGTTTAAAAAACCTGAACACACCGGATATTTCATTTTTGAATGGAGAGAATGGAGGCAGTAGTGCTGCACTTGCATTGCCTGTACGAATCACACTACACGGAGGAACACAAATTTTACTCAAGAAAGGCAATAAAAACACAGAACCTACGTTTATATCTCCAAACGCCATATTTCTGAGACAGTCAGGATATAATCAATTGAATCTGGGGGCATATCTTTCGGTAGATAAAATTCAGGGAGGACTCTGGTACCGCCATTCACTTTATAATGGCGATGCATTGATTACTTCATTTGGAGTCAAAAAAGACTTCCTGAAAATAACATATAGTTTTGATCTCACATTGTCACAATTGAGTATCAGACAGGGAGGTAGCCATGAGATAGGGGTCATATTTAATTTTGATTATTTATACCCCAAAAAGCAGGATTACAATGATTGTTTTGCGATTTTCAGGTAGTGTGTGCAGGTTTTATTTCGCTAAAGTTTCTTTTTTTTAAAAAATAAGTTTGGATTTTTTAAAATAACCTTATATTTGGGCGCTAAATTAGAAAAATAGAATATCAATCAATGAGAAGTTTAATTCATTCATTAAAATTTCTGGCATTTTTTGCCATTATATTTGCATCATGTAGTAAAAAAGGCGGCGAAGCATCTTCTGCTACCGGATGGAAATACAATGACCCTCAGTGGGGTGGATTTGAGAAAAAAGATTATGAAGGACAGGTAGACGGTCCTAATCTGGTACTTGTAGAAGGGGGTACCTTTTCTATGGGGTTGACTCAGCAGGATGTCACTTATGAATTCAACAATGCTCCGAGAAGAGTGACTGTGTCTTCGTTTTATATGGATGAATCTGAAGTTTCCAATATCAACTACAGAGAATATCTTTTCTGGTTAAAAAACCATTACGTAAGTTATCCGGAGGTTTATAGAAAGGCACTTCCTGATACCTTGGTATGGAGAGAAGAACTGGCTTTCAATGAGCCACTGGTAGAAACATATTTCAGACACCCGTCCTATGATGATTATCCAGTGGTAGGTGTAAACTGGCTTCAAGCCAATGATTATTGCAAATGGAGATCTAGTAGGGTAAACGAAATGATTCTTGCTGAAAAAGGAATCCTTAACCTTACTCCTGATTCTAAAGATTCAGACAACTTTGATACCAAAGCATACCTGACTGGCCAATATCAGGGTAATGTAAAGAAAAATGTACCTAATCTGGTGAATGGCGGAGAGAGGCCGGTTATGTTTGACGATGGTATTTTATTACCTGATTACAGACTTCCTACAGAAGCTGAATGGGAATATGCAGCATTAGCTCTGCAAGGTAATCAGCCTGCTTCTGATGATGAGGTATATACTGAAAGAAGAATTTACCCTTGGAACGGCAATACTGCCAGATACAAGAAAAGAACCAATACACAAGGTAGAATACTTGCCAACTTCAAAAGAGGTCGTGGAGACTATATGGGTCTTGCCGGCAATCTGAATGATAATGCATCTTTCTGTGGTCCTGTAAGGTCTTATTTGCCAAATGACTTCGGTCTGTATAACATGGCAGGAAATGTAAACGAATGGACAGCTGACACGTACAGACCGATGACTTCACTGACATTGAATGATGCTGAAAACCAGGAGTTAAACCCATACAGAGGTAATCAGTTCCAGACTTTGGTAATCGATGAAGAAGGTAAGCCAGTAGAAAAAGATTCATTAGGTAGATTGAAATACAGAAATGTAGATGACGAAGAAGCTCAAGACAGAGAAAACTATAAGAAGGGGGATGTAAGAGGTCATGAAGATGGTGATGAAGATTATATCAAGTATCTCTATGGCGAAACGACCCTGGTTAGCGACAAATCAAAAGTGTACAAAGGTGGTTCATGGGCAGACAGATTGTTTTGGTTGTCTCCTGGTGCCAGAAGATACAAAGATGAAGACAAATCAGACAGGACAATAGGATTCAGATGTGCCATGATCAGAGTAGGTGGACAAGCAGGAAATGAAGATGTGGGTGGAAACAACTTCAAGGAAAGTGGCAAAAAAATCAAAAGAAGATATAAATAATTAATAAGTAATATGAAATACAACCCTTGCATTAAATGCAGGGGTTTTTTATTTATGGAAATATCAGCTCTATACAATATATATCTTGAACACCCTGTCATTTCGACAGATAGTCGCAAGATTTCACGTGGATGTATTTTTTTTGCACTCCGTGGTGATAATTTTGACGGCAACGTTTACGCGACTTCAGCACTACAGGAGGGTGCTGCTTACGCAATAGTGGATAACCCTGAAGTAGTAGCGGGTCCTGCGTATATACTCGTGCACGATGTATTACAATGTTTGCAGGAATTGGCATCGTTTCATAGACAGCATTTACATATTCCGGTGTTGGCTATCACGGGATCTAATGGTAAGACAACAACTAAAGAATTGTGCAGAGATGTCCTGAGGAAAAAATTTGAGACTTATGCCACGTTCGGAAATCTCAACAACCACATAGGTGTACCTTTGACAATACTTTCGGTAGGGTCTAATGTGCAATTTGTCATAGTGGAAATGGGTGCCAATCATCAGGGAGAGATAGCACAACTGTGTCAAATTGCAAAACCGGATTATGTCATGATCACCAATATCGGTAAGGCACATATGGAAGGTTTTGGAGGTATCGAAGGCATAAAAAAGGGAAAATCCGAAATGTATCGATATGCAGAAGCCAATGGTGCTCAAATCTTTATCAATTCAGATGATTCGGTTTTGAAGAGTCTGATACCGGCAGCCAGTAAAATCATCCCTTATTCTGTCAACGAAACAGTCAAAGTCATGGCTCCCGAACCCACGCTTCAGATTAGTTATAGCAATCAAATTGTGATCACCCAAATGTATGGCGAATATAATGTACCTAATATAGGTTTTGCTATAGCCCTGGGTAGGCATTTTGGTATAGCCGATGATCAGATAGCTGATGCTTTATCGCAATACACACCAGAAAGCAACAGATCCCAGATAACAAAATCAGGTAATAATACTGTTATCAAAGATGCCTATAATGCCAATCCATCGAGTATGCAAGCCAGTCTTATCAGTTTTAGCAAAATGGCGGCAAATGTTAAAATCGTTGTCCTGGGCGATATGCTGGAACTGGGCGAATATGCAAATGAAGAGCATAAAAAAGTCATAAATTTGGCCGAACAATTACAATTCGACCATATGATTTTCATTGGCCCATTGTTTATGGAAGCAGGAAAACAACAAAAAGGTCATTATTTTGAAAATGTAGAATCAGCAAAAATACATTTTGCTAAGGCAGACTACAATGATGCATTGATTCTGCTCAAAGGTTCCAGAGGTATCGCTGTAGAAAAGATTTTGTACTAGTTTGTCGAATCTTCATGGAGGAATCTTATTAATCTATCGGGGATTTCTTCACCCACCGATGATTCATATTCTTCCTGAGAGCAAGAAAGGTAAACATTGTTTTGGGGATTTGCATTGCTTTTTAGCCACCACTTCAGACTTTGATTATGTCTGAAAAATACCAGGTCGTCATCAATGGTGGAAGAGTATACAATAAACTGAGAACAATCTTTTGATACAGAAGGGTGGTCTTTTACTTTCATATTGGCACCTTCCATGATATACCAAATGGCTTCTGCTATCAAAGCACCTTCATTTTTATGACCAACATCATTCAACTCATGGTTTATGAATACAGCAGAAAGTTGATGGGCTGTTCCGGCATATTTCATCATTTGGCACAACTCCTCAGCGCTCAGACCCGTAGGAAGTACGCCTGCTACACCGGGAGCATCAGCAGCACGGAGTGCATTTAGATCTACATGCAACAGCTGTATATCTCTGAGAGAGGGTTCCAGTTGGTAAGGGTAAGACCTTAATTTACCTAAACTGAGTGAATTGTAAGCGTTTTCTTCGATTTCATAAATATCATCAAGGGAACAAAGATGTCTTTGATAGCCAATAAATGAACACTTAATATATGCATTTGTATTGGTTAAGTTTGTAATTTGATTAGAAATTTGACAGATAGTTTTATTGCTTTTACTTGCTATTTTTCCTGTGAGCTCCAGGTCAATACCGACAATAACGGGCAAAATACCTTTACTGTTGAGCTCATGAATGACAGTCTCCACAGTAGTAAAGTCTGAGTCAATCAGGAAACCACCATCATACGTGTGTATATTTTTAAAATGATTTTTTAATTTTTTAAAAATATTTCTTACATCGTACGCTATAGAATTGTCCTTTGTAGTTATAAGAGCTACCCCAGGCATATCAAAACTATTTGAAGCAAATTTGTCAACATTTACTGTAATAAAAAAGGATGGCTCCATACTGTCGTCACTATAGTCAAAAGGGGAAAGAAAATCCAAAAGCATAAATATTATATTTTATGCAAAGTTATAAAATATTAAATTACAAACATTTAAAAAGCTTAATCCAATTTAAGTTTCGCCGATAATTTCAAACTTTGGCCTTATCCTGAGAGCAATTAAATATCTTATATCTGAAAAAAAGAAAAAAAAGGTGGGAAGTAAGAAGGATGGAAATAATTGGCTTGATTTTTGTTTTAAAAATCTATAAGCGAATTATATATGATAGTAATTGAATATATCGAACCGATATTTTTAATTACTTCGGAAAATATAAAAAAGCAATATGTGACATTTTAATTCAAAAAGCGTCTTTACAAAACCCGGAATTGATTAATAAAGGTTATGTTAAGTTTGTGTTAACGAATGCAAGCTCCAAAACCAGAGAATCCAGTTGTTTTAAATATGTAAGTTATTTAAATTGCATTATTTTTAAACACTTACATATTAAAAATAATTTGGAATCAATAATTTGATGATGTTTTTTTTAACTTTTATGATTAGGCATTTTAAAAAAAAAGTTTTAAAAACTTCATTTTTAGCATTTTAAATTATACCTTTGCACTTCAAAACTTTAAACAGCAAAATTTTTTTCCTATGACAAACAAGATTAAATATTTGTTTTTAATGCTGGTAATTGTCAGCAGCTCCCTCATGGCTCAGACAGACAAAGCAATAAAAACTAGTATCACAGATGAAATGACTGCCAATTCAGACCAAAATAAAAGCTGGAGAATGGGTCAGTCCGCATATTCCGCAAAGCCAAAGAATGCTTGGGAATTGGGTGTTCACTTAGGACACTTTTTTATAGATGGTGATGTTGACAGACGTATACCGGGAGGTTATGGTGTTGGTCTTCACCTTAGAAAGGCTATTCACTATGTATTTTCACTAAGAGCTGACTTCATGTATGGTCAGGCAAGAGGTATTGATCCGCAAATGTGGTCACATGTCTCTAAAGGAGGTGGATTGGTAGAAAGTGTATACTCTCCTTATGCCAACCAGGATGGATGGTATCCAAGTCACAAAACTTCTTATGGTTATTTGGCCAGGCAGGGAGTCTTGAACATTGGAAACCTTTTATTTCACAAAGACAAAAATAAGTGGAACTGGTACACTGCAATAGGTGCAGGACTTAGCTCTCATAAAGCAAAGCTTGACCTTCTGGATGGTAATGGTAATCCTTACAGCGGATTGAGTTCTATATCTGACAATTTTGATACAAAAGCTGGTAGAAAAGATATCATCAAAGCTTTGGATGCAAAATATGACGGAGTATACGAAACTGAAGGCTGGAAAAAAGCTGGTATATTCAGATTAGGAGATGAAACAAATATTCACGTTGTATTTACAGCATCTATGGGTATTTCCAGAAAACTAAGCAAAAGAATCAACTTAGGTCTTGAGCATCAGGTAATCACTTCTGACAATGACGCTCTGGATGGTATCAGATTCAGAACTGCTTTGGACCAAACCAACAATAATGATATCTCACATTATACAAACCTTAGATTAGGTATCAACCTAGGTAACTTCGATAAAGTTACTGAGCCATTGTACTGGTTAAATCCTTTGGATGCACAGATGAACGATATTGCTTCACTTAAGCAAAGACCAGTTTTCGATTTGACTGATACAGATCAGGATGGTGTTATAGACATGCTGGATCAGGAAATGGAAACTGCTGCAGGAGCTCCAGTAGACACAAGAGGAATCGCTCTGGATAGTGACGGAGATGGTTTAGCTGACTATAAAGATGAGGAGCCATATTCACCAGTTGGTAGTCCTATCAATGATAAAGGTGTTGCACAGGTTAAGTGTTGCATCAACATGGATGATATTAATAAATCGGTGGATACTAAAATCAGCAAAGCTATTGTAAGCAAATCTGACTGTGGTAACTGGTTTTTACCTATGATCCACTTTGATCTGGACAAATCTAACATCAAGCCGGAGTTTTATGGTCATTTACACCACGTAGCTAGTGTAATGAAAATGTGTCCTAGTCTTTGTGTTACTGTTCAGGGTCATACTGATGTTAGAAGTTCAAACAACTATAACAATGCACTTTCTTATGACAGAGCTGAAAATGTTGTTAATCATTTAGTATCGCAGTATGGTGTAGACAGAAGCAGAATCAAAATCATGTATGGTGGAGAAGAAACACCAATGGTTGCTGGTTCAAAAAGAGAAAAGGAACATTATATGAACAGAAGAGTGGAAATCAGAGTTTGTGGTACTAATGACACTGAAATGTCAAGACCAGAAGGTGCTCCAAGATCTTCTAAAGGTGTAAAATCTACTAGTAGCTCTAAGTTTATTGGAAACAAAAACTCTGGATATTAAAATTATAGATTAATTTCTAGTTATAAAAACAAAGGGGGTGAATGTATAATTCACTCCCTTTGTTTTTTGTACAAGCTAATAGTCCCGTAATATAAGTTCCTACAAAATTTTGTGGCTGTTGGTGGATGATTATGTAACTTGCAGATAATTAGGTGTGTATGCTCAGAAATAGTTTAATACTATTGGAAGTCCCCCCCACATCTAAGCAGTAATTTGTTGTAGTTGTTTTACTGAGATCTTAAAGACGGGCAAAAAAAAACCTGATAATCATATGATGAATATCAGGTTTTTTACTTTTCAGGTGAGTGATTTACACTATCATAAGGACCGGGTTTTCGAGCATTGCTTTGAGTGTCTGTAAAAACTGGGCACCACTGGCTCCGTCTACTACCCTATGGTCACAGGATAGTGTTACTTTCATTATATTGCCGATGATAATAGCATCGTTTTTCACGATTGGTTTTTTTATGATGGAACCTACCGCTAATATACATGCATCAGGAGGATTGATAATAGCTGTAAATTCTTCTATGTCAAACATTCCAAGATTGGAAATAGTAAAAGTATTACCTTGCATTTCCTGTGGAGATAGCTTTTTAGTTTTGGCTTTGCCGGCCAGTTCCTTCACCTCCTGATTGATCATAGACATAGACTTCATATCTGCGTTGTTAATCACAGGAACCAAAAGGCCATCTTCTACTGCAACAGCTACTCCGATATTGATTTCTCTATGATAGGTTATTTTATCCCCAAACCAGGATGAATTTATGGAAGGGTGTTTTCGCAAAGCGGCTGCACATGCTTTGACCACAAAGTCATTAAAAGAAATTTTAACAGCTGCATTTTCATTGACTGCAGATCTTGCAGCCACAGCATTATCCATGTTTATTTCGATGGTCAAATAAAAATGGGGCGCTGTAAATTTGCTCTCACCCAATCTTCTCGCAATGGTTTTTCTCATCTGCGAAACAGGTACATCACCATAAGTAAATGAAGAAGGTAAGAATATTTGGGGTGATGTTCCGGTGGAAGCGGTCGCAACAGGTTTGTTTGTGATGAAGTTTTCTACATCTTTTTTTATAATTCGACCCTGATCTCCTGAGCCCTGTAGGTTATTTAGCACAATGCCTGCTTCAGCAGCCAGGGATTTAGCTAAGGGAGAAGCCTTGAGTCTCGACGTATTATCAGACACAGCCTCTTGTGTAGGTACATTAGCAACTACATGTACTGCAGGTTCCGGTTTGTTAGATGAAACTATTACAGGAATAGAAGGCGCTTCAGTTTTTGTTGGGGTAGATGCTACTTTTGTATCTGTCAACAAGTGCTTAAACTCTTCATCTTTTTTACCAATGACGGCAATGATACCATCTACTGCTACTGGACCTTTTGGTATACCAATATACAGTAAGAAGCCATCAAAATAACTTTCGAGCTCCATAGTTGCTTTGTCAGTCTCTACTTCTGCCAGTATTTCTCCGGCTTTTACAGGATCGCCAACTTTTTTAAGCCAGGATACGATGTTACCTTCTTCCATGGTATCACTCAGCCTGGGCATTCTTATTATTTCTGCCATTATATCAAATTTTATTTTCGTGGGTCAAATTTAGTCATTCCTCATAATTATTGATATATAAAATGACATTTAAAAGTGGATCTGTTTTAAATCTGAGATAATTATAAAAAAATCAGGTACTTTAAAAATAGAATTAATGAGTTTTAAGTTTAATAGACAGTATTGTATTAACTTTGACCACAATTAAAATAATCGGTATGTTTGGTGATTTAATGGGCAATCTGGAGCAGCAGCAAGAAGAAATGCAGAAAAAACTGGCTGAAATTCCTGTGGAAATAAAAATGGATGGTATCACTATTACAGGTAATGCCACAAAGCAAATAACAAATATCCTGCTGGATGCTGAACTAGTTAAGGGTAATGATAAGGAAATGCTGGAAGATTTGTTATTAGCAGCGTTCAATCGGTTTATGGAAAGTGCGGTCAAGCTAGAGGCAGATGCCGCTCAAAAACTGATGAGCGAGTTGATGCCTCCCGGCTTTGAAGATATGTTTAAATAAATTAAAAAGTCTGATTTTGAAAATACATGTTTTGGCTTGTTTCGTACTAATGGTACTAAATTTCGAAGTAATGAATGGACAGGGACTTCCTGTTTCATTTAATTTTGATGACTGTAATTTCGAAGAAGCAAATGCAGGTTTTCCCGGTATTACTCCTGGAGGCAATCCTAATTGTGTGTGTGGACTGGGTAGTAATAGTATGTATCTGGATGGGATAGGCGACTTTTTGGAGATTAGTAATCAAGCGAACATATTACTGGATAGTAATTTTACACTGGACTTCTACTTTTGGATGGACCCACAAGTAGGCGAAACGGATGTTTTTAGTCTTAGATCAGGATGCAGTAGTCTGGATTCTCTGATGACTCTTAGGTATTTTTCTGATACAGATGAGTTGCTTTTTGAGATAGGCAGTGATGTTAATAATTACTTCTCTGTGAGAAAAGAGCTGTCAGATAATACCTGTTGGCATCGCTTTTCATTGGTCAAGTTCAATCTGGAGTACTTTATATATTTTGATAATATTCTTGCGAAAAAAATACTTTCCCGTGAAAACATTATATTTTCCAGAATTGCAAAGATATCTTTTGGCAATAGCCCATGTAACATGGTGAATAATGCCTCCAGGTTTAAAGGACGAATAGATGAAATTAACTTAAGTAAAAGAGCTTTTTCAGAGTTAGAAATATTGAAATCTTTTAAATACCCAGATAGGATTATTACTCCCAATACCACAATATTTAAGGGTGAGTCCATCACACTGCAACTTGGAAATACATGTGCTTCGCAAATATTGTGGTCTCCATCTATCTCTTTAGATCTAGTCAATGTGGCTGATCCGGTAGCATCACCTGAGATAAGTACTACTTACAAAGTTGTATTGGACAATGGATCATGTATGAGCAATGATACCGTGAGGATTTATGTTGCAGATAAGACAAAACTGGATTGCGATCAGCTATTATTACCCAAAGCTTTTACACCCAATAATGATGGACTCAATGATAAATATGGCATCAGCAATATTTTTTTGGTAGAAGCTTTGGAGTATTTTGAAGTCTACGACAGATGGGGTGCAAAAATTTGGTCTGCAAGGAACCTATCTGATGCCTGGGATGGTACCTTTAATAACCAACCTGTCAATACGGGTATGTACTTATATAAAATCAAATATACCTGTAATGGCGAGGAAAAGCTAAATGTGAATAATTTTAGCCTCCTTAGATAATTAGTAACCGCTCGGTGGAATTTCATATTGTCTCCTGAAAGACTTTTTTTACTATTTATTTTCTGAATTCAACATTAAAATCTATATTTGACCATTATTATCATAATTCTTAATCACCTAATTTAAATTGTATGAAACATTTTTTACTCTTGATCTTATTTGTTTGTTCTATCGGTTCTCTGCAAAGCCAAATTGTATCCGGAACTAAGTTGTCTGGTAACATTGCAGGTACTGATATAAATGGCAAAGCAGTAGATATATTTGCTGATTTAAGTGCTGGAAAGACTGTCATTTTGGATGTATTTGCCACTTGGTGTGGTCCATGCTGGAGCTACCATAACTCAGGATATTTAAAAGAAATAAACAAAATCTTAGGACCTGGAGGTACTGATCAGGTTCGTGTATATGGTATAGAAGGAGACTCACGTACACCAAAGTCTCACCTTTATCAGGCAGTAGCTGGTTCTAGTACAGTTCCTTCATCATTAGGTGATTGGACAGAGGGTATAACGTATAGCATTATTGATTCTGATAGTTTCAATGATATACTTAAAATTGCTTTTTTCCCAACGCTATATGTAATCAGACCTGACAAAACAGTCATGGAAATGGGCGACTTTAGATATAATGACGCTATTTGGGAAAAAGCCCTGATTCCTACGGCACAGAAAGATCTGGTATTCGGTACTTCACTGGAAGATAAAACATTCTGTGCTACAGCTATCTATAATCAGAAGCCCAAAGTAATCAATATGGGAACTACAGCCATTTCCAACCTGGATGCCGAGTTGAAACTGAATGGAGTACCAACATTGGCCAGTTTTACTAAAGCTATAGGTATCTTTGAAGAAGCGGAAATAAGTTTTGGTAATAAAACGCTTACTGATGCAACTGAGGTTGAGGTCGAAATTACTAATGTAGATGGTGTGCCGGATGCTTCAGATGATATAAGTACATTGACTGCATCTTATATCAAACCTAAAGTAGAAGAAAAAAGTATCACTGTTAAATTTACAACTGACTTTTATCCAGGTGAAACAAACTGGAACTTGAAAGATAATAAAAACAGAGTGCTCAAAACAGTAGCGTATCAGCCAGGTAATGCTGATGCAGATGGCGGTGGTGGTGCTGACGCCAATAAGGAATTTTCATACGATATTGCTATATCTAATATTGATATTAACTGTCTGACATTGACTATCAATGATACTTATGGTGATGGATTGACAGCTTTCAATGGTACCCATCCTATACCTGGGGTAGAGTTTTACACATCTTCCGGAACCTTGTTTAAACCTAAATTAGTAAATGAATATAATTTCGTTAGCGCCAGTCCTGGTTCTACTCCATCTTCAGTAAAGGTATTCTCAGCTGCATCCATTGTTTCATCATTGGAAGATGAAGATTTTGTTGAGAATCTGAATGTTTATCCTAATCCGGTAGCAGACATATTAAATATTGATATGTCTATCAAAGCAGGCACAGAGTATGAGGTTTTTATCACCGATATTATGGGGTCAAATGTGTCTAAAGTTGCAAAGAATACAAATTTTCTGGATGTATCATCATTGTCAGGCGGAATGTACTTCCTCAATGTAAGAACCAAAAAAGGTGTATTTGCACATAAATTTACCAAAATTTAAGCAAGTATATATGTAAGCTTCAAGCTTATATAAGTTTTTTGCTGTAAATATTAAATTTTTAAAGCCTTCTGAAATCCAATATTTCAGAAGGCTTTTTTTATTGAAGTCTTTTTACATGCAGTCTGTTGTCGGTTCATTTTGAATTTCTGTCGAATTTCCATTAAAAAACACATAACAAAGTAAATTAAATAAACAGTGTTCATTATATTTGCATTGTTATATATTTATAAAGTATAAATGGGACTAGCAGAAAGAAAAGAAAGGGAAAAGGCAGAGCTCAGGGAATTGATCCTGGATGCTGCCAAAAGGATTTTACTTAAAAGTGGGCAGGAAGGGCTGTCTATCCGAAAAATAGCCAATACTATTGAGTATAGTCCGGCTACCATATATTTATATTTTAAGGATAAAGACGAGATTCTTCATGAGCTAATGGAGATGGGTTTTACGCTCATGAATAAGTTTATGACCAAAGCTTATGAAGAAAAAGATGCTGTAAAGAGAATTTATCTGATAGGTAAGGCGTACGTAGAATTTGGACTCGAACATAAAGATTGGTATGATCTGATGTTTAATTCTGACAAACCCATGAAACATATAGAAAAATGTATGGAGGATTGGGACGCAGGCATGGCTATGTTCAATTATCTGGCCTCAACTTGCAAAGAAGCTATGTTATCTCTCCAAATGCATGCGCTCGAGGAAAGAATATTAGCTTTACAGCTCTGGAGTTGTGTGCATGGGTTGGTAAACCTTGCTCATACCGAAAGACTTGAGATTGTTGAAAGAAATCAAACCAAAGAATTGGTCTCAAAAACCCTGGATACGATGTTTTTAAGTATCTTCCACAAGTAATTTATTTATTTTTAGTTAACACTGTTTATTAAAATAACATGAGAAACATTTTGTTGATTTTTTATATACACTGTATAATTTCTAATATAAGTCAGAGTGTTGCGGTAGCTCAGGATTTTACTCAACTTATCAGACAGTCATGGGCACATAACGATCAGCTCAAGGCTAAAAGTTTCGAAATAGAAAAGGCAGACCTAAACTTTAGGGAAGCCAAAGCTATGTACGGTCCCACAATAACATTTGGTACGCAGTACACTTTGGCGTCAGGAGGACGTAGTATTGATTTTCCTGTAGGCGACTTGCTCAACCCTGTGTATTCTACCCTGAATAAAATAACTGCGGCCAATTCATTCCCTCAGATAGAAAATGTTAATACGCAGTTTTTACCCAATAATTTTTATGATGCCAAAATTAGAATTTCGCAACCTATTTACTATCCTGACCTGGCTATCAATAAGCAGCTAAAACTGGAGGCAGTACAAATGGAAAAACTGGAACTAAAAGCATTTAAACGGATCATAAGCCGGGATGTAATGATAGCCTACTTTCAATGGGAAACCAGTGGTAGGGCAATAGAGATATTCAAGGCAGCAGATACATTGCTTATGGAGGCCAGAAGAACCACTCAAAGTATGATCAGAAATGGCATAGCCTTGCCTTCGGCCCTGGCAAGAATTGAAAATCAGATGGCTTCTGTCCAAGCTCAGCAAATAGAAGCTACTTCCAACCATCAAAATGCCTTAAGTTACCTTAGGTTTGTAACAGGAGTCACAGGTGTACCGGACAAAATCTCCCTGCCAGAGCTGCCTGATCTTTCCTCACTGATTCCAGGTCAAAGAGAAGAGTTGGAGCAGATAAGTCAGGGTATCAAAATGAAATCACTAGCTATTAATAAGGAAAATAAGTTTTACACTCCACGTCTGGGCGTCCAACTGGATGGAGGATCACAGGCATTTGATTTTGGATTTCAGCCGTACACTCTTTTGGGAATCAATCTGGAGGTAAATATTTTTGATAATAAAAGACATCAGTACAGGAAAGATGCCTCAAAAGCAGATATCCAGGCATCAGAATGGCAAAAATCATATGTGAGCGATCAAATAGATCTGCAAAGTACAATATCAAAACAAAACTTATCATCCGCTATCGAACAAGTCCAAACCTTTAAAATCAGAATTGGGGCAGTAGATAAATTATACAAAGAAGTATTTCAAAAGTACAAAGAAGGCACTTCCACTTATCTGGAGTTGGTAGATGCTCAGACTCAAGTAACACAGATGAAACTTCAATATCTCATGGCAAAGCAAAATGCCTGGATGAAGTGGGCTGAATGTGTGTATACATTGGCTATATTTCCCATTGAATAATATTTATGTTTCAGCTTAAGATGCCGGCAGGTCATGAAATCGACAGAAAAGACAATGGGTTTTTTGAAAAACCAGACTTAAGTTTTCAAGCCGGTACTTATCACAATGATAATTTTTACCTACAAAATCCACAGGACCTTTTTAATAATCAATATAAATTAAGTAACACATGAGATATATCACCAATGTCATTTTGTTTACAACTGTAAGTTTTTTTGCTTGCAAGGAATCAGACACGCCCAAAATCGCTCCTGAACGTGAACTTAAAAATAGTTCGATTGTCAAAATGGCTCCGGTACAAATGTACACTGAGTCACCGGTACTATCATGTCTGGGTATAGTGATGAGTGAGTCTGAGGCAAAACCTTCTTTCAAGACTGGAGGTGTCATCGCCAAAACATATGTCAGAGAAGGGGATAATGTCAAAAATGGGCAATTATTGGCCACATTGCTGATGGATGAAATCAATGCTCAGGTCAGGCAAGCCGAAGAAGGAGGCATAAAAGCAGAAAGAGATATGAATAGGGTCAAAAAACTTTATAGCGACAGCGTGGCTACACTCGAACAAATGCAAAATACGACCACTGCATACGAAGTCGCCCGTCGTAACATAGAGATTGCAAAATTTAACAGGCAATATAGTGAGGTAAGAGCTCCTATAGCGGGAAAGATCATCAGGCAGATCATGAAAAGTGGCGAAGTAACCGGTCCAGGTACTCCGGTATTTGTTATCATGGGAATCGGCAGACAGGATTGGGTTGTTAAGGCAGGCCTGATCGATAGAGATTGGGCAAGAACCACAATAAACAACCAGGTGACCATCATGATGGATGCCTATCCGGGAAAAACATTCGAAGGGTACGTATCTGACAAAACATCTGTTGGTGGCAATGCGAGCGGTACATTTGATGTGGAAATAAAATTTAAAAACATGCCTTCTGACTTGGCTGCTGGCCTAACCTGCAATGTAGACATTCGTACAGATACCAAAGAAAATTATAGTGTCATCCCTATCGAAGCGCTAGTAAAAACAAATGGAAACAAAGCTTATGCATTCACTGTGGTAGATGGTAAAGCTAAAAAAATTGTACTTACCATTGCAAGATTGCTAGGAGACAAAGTTGCTATCAGCCAAGGACTGGAAGGCGTAAAAGAGGTAGTTACTATCGGGGCCATGTATCTGGAAGAAGGCGATGATGTAATGTTGAAATAATTATGGACACTCATTTATCTCGCCGTGACTATAAGTATTAGTTCTTTAAAACACTTTAATAAATTGTATTTTCATCATGGGATTTAATAGATTTTTTGTTAAAAACTGGCAATTTACACTGGTTATATTTATAGCCGTCATGGTATTGGGCATCAACGCATTGTTGAATATGCCTAGAGGGGAGGATCCACCTTTTGGTGCACCTATTTTCACCATAGTAGTGGCATATCCAGGTACGAATCCCAAGGATATGGAGAAACTGATTGCAGAGCCCATCGAAGAAGAATTGTACCAGCTGTCTGATGTTAAAAAAATCAACACTACTATAAAAGACGGACTTGTGGTGGTGCTTGCTGAGTTTAATTTTGGTGTGGATGTAGAAGTGAAAAATAATGATGTCATTCGGGAGATCAATAAAATAAGACCGGACTTGCCAGAAGGAATTGTCTTACTCGACATTAAAAGGGCAGCAAGTAGTGATGTAGCTATATTACAGACAGCTTTGGTTTCTGATACAGCATCTATGGCATCTATGAAAGCATGGGGCGAATCGCTGGAAAAGAATATCGAACGAATCAAAGATGTCAAATGGGCTGAAGTACAAGCCGTACCTGACAGACAAATAAGAATCGAGATTGACCTTGAAAAAATGGCTTCTATGGGCTTGGGGTTAAATCAGGTGTTGGGGCTCATACAAGCTAACAATATCAATATTCCGGGGGGTGACATAGATCTTGGGCAAAGAAAGTATAACATCAAGACAACTTCAGAATACAAAGACTTGGATGATGTGAAGCAGACTATCATTCAGGTTTCGAAAGAAGGGAGGACAGTACAGTTGGGCCAGATATCCAAAGTGTATTACTCAGATGATGAGAACAGTCATATAGCACGCCACAACGGCAGGAGAGCTATTTGGGTAAATACGGCTATGAAGGACAAAAGGAATATCGTAGAAGTACGCAAACAAATCCAAATGGTATTGGATGAATTCGAAGATCAATTGCCTCCCGGTATTACTATGGAGCATGCTTTTGATCAGGCAATAGGCGTGCGCAACAGACTATCAGGATTAGGAAGGGATTTTGCGATAGCTATTTTTTAGTATTACTGACCTTGTTACCTTTGGGCAGCAGGGCTTCCATTGTAGTGATGATCTCGATACCGCTGTCACTGAGTATTGGATTATTTATACTCGATGTGATGGGTTATACGCTCAATCAACTCAGTATAGTAGGTATGGTCATATCGCTGGGATTGTTGGTAGATGATAGCATAGTAGTGGTAGAAAATATTGAAAGGTATATGCGCAAGGGCATTACAGCAAGAGAAGCGGCCATTTCGGCTACCAATCATATCATGGTGGCTATTTTGGGATGTACGGCTACTTTACTGCTTGCTTTTTTGCCCCTGGCCAATCTTCCTGAAGGTTCAGGAGATTTTATCCGTTCTCTCCCGATGGCAGTCATGGTCACGGTCCTGGCATCTCTTTTTGTTTCAGTCACAATTATCCCTTTTTTATCGAGCATCCTTCTCAAAGGTCATGAAGATGCCAGCCATAGTGAAGGCAATATTTTTTTCAGAGCTTTTAAAAACTATATCAATACACCTTATCAGCACTTGCTCCAATGGTGTATGCAACATCCTGTATGGACGCTGGTGGTAGCAGCAGCTATATTCTCAGCATCGCTACTTTTAGTCCCCCGCCTGGGCTTTAGTTTGTTTCCTGAATCAGAAAAACCCATCATTACCATAGATGTAGAAACAGAACCCGGTTCTAATCTGGAGCATACAGACCTCGTCATCAGAAAGATAGAACAAAAACTCCTGGAGATGCCCGAAATAGATCACATCAGTGCTAATGTCGGCAAGGGCAATCCACGGATTTACTATAATGAGTTTCAAAAACAAATTGCTTCCAATCGCGGACAAATCATTGTCCATCTGGACTATAAAGCAGAAGTACCGGAGATCAAGGCATTTGCCGAAAAAGCCAGGAAGATGTTGTCAGACTTTCCGGGAGTGCGGATTGAGGTTAAAAGATTTCAGCAGGGCCCACCTGTGACTGCTCCGATAGAAATGAGGATTACAGGCAATAACCTGGATACACTGGATCAATTGAGCACTAAAATAGAAAACCTGGTTAAATCCAGAACAGGCACCATGTATGTACGAAATGACCTGAAATATCAGCGCTCTGATATAGTGGTGGAAGTAAATAAACAGAAAGCCGGGCTGTTCGGATTGACAGGAGCAGAAATCGCAAAAACCGTCAGATTGGCCATAGCAGGTCTGGAGGCCGGCGAATTGAAAAACGAAAACGGGGACGAATTTTCTATTAGAGTGGGTGTCACCCAAAACTCTGTCAATGCACTGGTGATTTTTGATAAAATCAACGTGACCTCACTCGGTGGAGCGTTGATACCCTTGCGAAGTATTGCTGAGATCACTATGAGGCCATCTTCTACCATCATCCTGCACTACAATAAAGAGAGATACGCTCTAGTCAGTAGTTTTGCACAGCCGGGCTTCAATGTAGATCAGCTCACCACCCAAATAATGGAAGATATTCAGCAAAATATCCAATTGCCGAAAGGCTACAGGATAGTGGCGGCAGGTGAACGTGAATCGAGAGAGGAGTCATTCGGGGGCCTGGGTACTATCATCATTTTGACAATATTCGGATTGCTTGCTATCTTGATTCTGGAGTTCAGAACATTTAAATCTACAGTGATCGTACTTAGTGTCATACCTATGGGAATCATCGGGGCTTTGCTGGCATTATATCTAGCGAACGAAAGTCTTTCATTTGTCGCTACTGTAGGGATCATAGCACTAATGGGTATAGAGATAAAAAACTCCATACTGATGGTAGATTATACCAATAGTCTTAGAGAAAATGGTATGCCGCTATACGAGGCTGTCATGGATGGTGCAGAAACAAGATTTTTGCCTATATTGTTGACATCTTTGACAGCTATCGGAGGACTGATACCTTTGGTGCTTGAAAATTCTCCATTAATAAGCCCATTGGCCATTGTTCTTATCGGAGGGCTTATCAGCAGTACTATGCTGAGCAGATTAGTGACACCTGTTTTGTACAAACTTATTCCTCCACAAGTGGAAGTAAAACAGTAATCATGTGCATTTTATTCAGAAATCAGTAGAGCTAATGACTTAGATTGGCCTTCTGTATGATAAAAACGAATATAATACATGCCCGGCATGAGCGAATTAGTATTGAACGTCAGGGTAGACTCTCCCATTTTTATTTTATCGTTGTACAGAGACTTTACAAGTTTTCCATTGGTGTCCACCAGGTTGATTTTATACCTGCTATTTTGGAGATTATTAAACCGAACAGACACTTGATCCAGACCGCTAACTGCAGGATTGGGAAATAGTATAATATCCTGAATTGGAAAATTTTGAATAGTTGCTGATGGCGTCACGCTGACATAATTATCTTTCAGTATTGAATCTTTGCCAAAAATATTTTCAACAGACAGTTTTACTGAAAATACACCGCCATTTGGATATGTCACTATAGGATTTTTATCAGAAGAGGTAGATGGTACACCTCCTTCGAATTTCCATATCTGACTGTTATTCCATCCTGTGGAAGCGTCAAAATACAAGATAGAATCACCTGGTAAAATGCTGTTTTTGTTTGATGAAAATGATGCTTTAGGTATTGTATTATCCAGAACTGTCACCGCTTTGGTTTTGGTCAGTGTGGATGAACCAACAGAATTGCTTGCTGTAAGTGACACTAGAAAAGAACCTTTTTTGGTGTATTTGACCACTTGTGTTTTTTCAACACTGAAAGACGGATTGCCATTGATAAAAGTCCATTTTTGAGTCAAAGTATTGGCAGAACTTAAGCTGGTAAATAGTATCGTATCGCCTATAAAAATAGTATCCTTATCCGCCAACCAATCTACTGTAGGTTTCACCTCGTCTTGAATGATATGGATAAACTCCTTTTTAGTAAATGTATCCGTCCGATTTTCGAATTCTGATATCAAAGTGACGGTATAAACTCCGTTTTCGGGGTATGTCACTTCGGGCAGTGCTGATTCAGATACTGCAGGAATACCTCCTTCAAAAATCCATTTTCTTGCCCGGGGTATGTTGTTCGTGATGTCTTTGAAGGTAATGACAGAATCTCTCGGTGTAGTAGTCCTGGATGCTGTAAAGTCCATAATGGGATCCTGACTGTCTTCTTCACTCACAAACTGACCTATCCAGGTACCATGTGATTTTACTTCACCAAAACAGCCAACAGTCCAGCTCTCAGTTCTTCCGGTACCAAATCTTCTACATGCTCCCGTATAATCTCCCCAACGGATAGAAGGTTGGACATCCACACCAATGGCAGAAACACCCTCTTTCAGTATGACTTCGTCACTCCAGTCGAACTGATCATTCGTACCGCCCACAATCCTGACTGCCTGACCAGGGTAAATCTCCGGGCCGGTGTAATTATAGTTGACCAGTACTTTATCACTGTTTTGGTCATTTCCGAATGATGTTAGAGTAGGATAAGCATAATCCCGCCCCGGCGCAGAAAGCACGTCGGCATAGACTTGCAGGTCAGAGAGTCGCAGCCTCCCATAAAAAATGCCACCATCACCGGTTAGCGAATTGGATTGTGCGGCAAAATGTATGACACCATTCATAAAAATAGCAGACCCTATGCGATTGTCACCAGTATCAAGTGTAATATTTACATCTTTCTGCCTGCCATCAGGAGGAAAAGTCATAGGCGGACCTGTAGTGGTCACGGATATCAGGCTTGGATTGTTTTTTACTGACTCTGTGATTTGATGGATGTGATATTTGTTATTACTGTTGTTGAGAAAGAAAATTCCCGGAGAAGTAAGTATTTCCAAGCCGGACATAGCAGGTATGGTATTAAACAGAAAACCACCATTGGCAGTTGTGACTCTGTCATAATATTTCCAGGTGAGCTCCTCTCCCGAGTACCCATCATTTTTAGATATCTGAAAAATCATGGAGTATCTAAAGCTGTTTTCGGAAGTAAACATATTGCCTGTAATAAATAAATCATCGTGACTGACAGCTATATTAGGGAAGTCAAACCACAAATTATCACCCACAGCATCCCCTTTTACCTTATAAAAATTCCATTCACCATTGGGGTCTTCGGTCTTGGAAAAAGCGATACACACATACGATAGAGCAGGGTCGCTACTATGCAGGCATACTACAATAAAACGATTTTGCTCGGGATCGTAAATGACTCTTGGGTCAAACATTCTGGTACCCAAGCCCAATAATTTGAAGAAATCTGAAAATCCTTTTCTGTAAGTCACGGTTCCATCCGGACCGGCAAATATCACATTGGAATTGATGGCAGAAACAACAAAACCATTGCGAGAAACTGCCATGGAATTGTCCATTGGTATACTGTTGCCGCGTAGGTTACCTCGAAAATTGGATTGTAATACAGGTGCCGTAGCAGATGATCTGCCGGATATCTCATTTTTTATACCGTGATATTTTAGGGCATTGGCTTCATCTTTTAGTTTTTTATACTCTTCCAGAGGCAATGCACTATTGTGGAAGAAGGAAGACTTAGTTTTGAGGGAAATATTCCAGTCTTCTTTTATATTTTTCGGAAAAAGAGTACCTGCGGATTTGGTATGGTATAATCCGGAACCTTTGTGAGAAATGACTTGATCGGAATTGGTCTGCTGTCCCGATACAGATACTATTGAATACCAAACTACAAAACATAATGAAAAGAACCGTATCATACTCTATATTGATTTTAAAAAATGCATAACAGCAATCAAAGATAATGGTTAATTTATTTGGTAGAAATAATTTATTCTGTTTCGACCCTTTTATTGATCATAATACCAATAATGATTGAAAAGATACAATAAGTAGTAAAAAAAAGAGCACCGGGTGACAATTTTGAATGATTGATAGTTTCAATCGCAAACCCACCTTCGTTTCTGGCTATACTATTGAGCTGTGAGGATATTATACCATAAAAACCAATGTAAGCCATAAATAGGGCTACCACAAATACATCTGCCATACTCCACTTACCAAGGTAAAAAATGACGTTTCTGACTAGTTTTTGACTTCTGATTCTATTGCTATACAGATACAATCCTGATAAAATCAATTTTATAAATGGAAAGATGACACTAAAACAGAGTACCATCCAGCCTACGATTTTCAGATCCAGTCCATTGCCTCTGATCAATGTTTCGGTTACATCGATGATGGATTTACTTTGGTAATATAAATATTGTTTTTCAAAACCAATATCCGAACCCATTACATTAATAGTAAAAGCATTGAGTAGTGCTTCTATGTCTATCATTGGCAGGTTTACACCTAAGATCAGCAGTATGACAGAATCTAATGTAATGAGGGTAATACTGGTAGTGATACCTAAAATCTTGACTGCCAGCAAAGAGAACAAAAATGCAGCTATCAGCAGCATATAAATCCATTTTACCATGTTTTTTACAACCATCTCTTCAGTTTCTATCCGGTGGCTGAGCAGAGCATTGGTGTCTTCCAGCTGTTCGGTATTATACTTATGGTAGACTTGAATACGAGGGTCATTGTATGATTTCGGATCACTATCCTTCAATATATTTTTTAGTTCGGCCCGCATGATATCCCTTAATTGGGGCTCCTGTTTCTTGAGCTCTTTAGCCAGCTGAACGGCCATACCAGGTATATATTGAGGAATATTGAGAAGTTTAATTTGTGGTTTGGTGTTTTCTTTAATAAGTTTCAGAAGTACTTTATTGACTTTGCCATTTTTTTCTGCATCAGAAAAAATATCTTCAAAAATCTTTCCGCTTTCTATATATTTTCTATTAATAGAGTGCAGGTATTTTTCCATTTCAATCTCTACCTGCCCATAGGCTTTTGGTGAAATTTCAAATTCCCCAATGCGGTTTTCGAACACATTTAGAGCTTGTTGTTTCCATAGTTGGAGATTAAAAAGGCCATAATTTATTTTATTTATTTCGGCGAGATCCTCCTTGTAAATCTTGAGTGCCTTATAGGTTGTAAAAAGCGAGTAAGACTTATAAGTAGCAAGTATCAGCAAAATAGCAATGATGGTAACAAGCACATGCTTCATAATCTAAATTCTTTTTATTTCTATTTTTTCGTAATATCTACGGAAATGGAGGCGTAAGATAAATTTAATTATTTTTATGTAGGGATATTGTAAAGCTTTTCGTTTAATTTGTGTGTAATTAACATTTTAAAAGTGGAATATGCAATTAAGACCCCTGATACCTCTTTTTTTATTCATTATGAGTGTATCTATCACTGCCAACTCACAAGTTTTCAAAGACAGACACAGTACCAACCTTGATGACGGGTGGCTTTCTTGTCAGTCATCGGAAAACCCCAATGCTAAGCGAGTGGTAAGTCATTGGATAAAATATGACCTGGGCGACACATATGCGCTTACTACTTCCACTATCTGGAATTTTAATACTCCTGAACGTATCAATAGTTACAACAATGAGTCATGGAGCCTGGTGCCTTTACAGGGAAAGTTGGAAGATGGTATGAAAGATGTCATCATCGATATATCCATAAATGGTACTGAATGGCAGGAATGGGGAAGGTTTTCCATTCCCAAAGCACCCGGATCTTCATTTTATCAGGGTGTAGCAGGACCGGATTTCGGTGGTAAGATCGCCAGATATGTCTTGATAACGGGGGTCAATAATCACGGAGGCAGTTGTTTTGGTCTGGGAGAATTAAGAATTAATGGGACTATCGCTACTGTAAGTCATACGGTCGACCTACTTGCCCAGGCTACTATAAAAGCAGAGCCCAATCCATTTTCAGACATGACTGTAATCAAGTTGCAATCATTTCCTGCAGGCACTGCTACGATCACACTTTCTGACCTTACCGGTAAAAAAGTTCGTGAATGGCCTTTTGTATTCAGGCAGGATCTGGAAGAATGGACGATGTCAGGAAGCGATCTGACGTCGGGACTGTACTTCCTGCAGGTTACTCAAAACGAGGCCACTAAGACATTAAAAATTGAAGTTTTAAAGTAAAAATATTTTCATCAAAGGAAACTCATTTAACTCTCAGGGATGCTGAAGTTGATGATGAAAGAAAGGGAAAGAATAAAAAAGTTTTCTGAACATTAAAAAAGTAATTCAATGAAGATGATTAAAATATATACCTCCATCATCACCATCTGTTTAGTCATGTATTCGGTTTACGTGCAGGCCCAACAGAACAGTGATTATATAGGTGCGGGGCATCAACTTGGTGTCACTGTTACGGCGAGTAGCAGCAGTGGATTATCTACACCTGACAAAACTGTAGACGGTTCCGGCCTGGATGCACCCACGTACGACGCCTCCCGACTATTGGGTCAGGCTACCATGGGAGCAAATATGGATGATATTTTGGCTGCAAGAGACCTAGGCTTGCAAGCATGGATAGATGCTCAGTTTACGCAGTCCCCACAGCAGGTGTTACCTGAGATGACGGATATCTGGTCACAAATAGTAGCTTTGGATCCGGAAGCATTTGGCCCTTATTCACTTCATTTCAACTATGCCTGGTGGCAAAAAAATATGACTAATAGTGATCTGCTCAGACAAAGGACAGCTTATGCTTTGAGTCAGATACTTGTGACGTCTATACATTCAGACTTGGGTTCGTGGGGTGAATGTGTGTCGTCTTACTATGATATTTTTGTCAATGATGCATTTGGTAATTATCTAGACATTTTAAAGAAAGTGACTAAACACCCTGCCATGGGCTACTATCTGAGTCACCTTAATAATCCGGCAGAAGATCTAGCCAACAATATACATCCTGATGAAAACTTTGCGCGAGAAATCATGCAGCTTTTTACCATTGGATTATACAAGTTAAATCAGGATGGTACCTACGTACTGGATACAAATGGAAATCCTGTGCCTACATACAATAATGATGATATCAAACAACTGGCTCGTGTTTTTACAGGCTTGGGAGGTGCAGCTGTTCTGGACATGATGTATTGTCCTGATCAGCCTGAGTTTGGTACGAATATGTACTGTCTTGAAAAAACAACACCAATGAAGATGTTTGGGTGGGCTCATCAGACAGGCTCCAAATCATTTTTAGGATATACGATACCCGGAGCCAATAGTTATACAGATGCCACGGCTATGGATGAGATAGATGACGCTGTTACTTTTCTATTTCAGCATCCCAATACGGCACCTTTTGTATCATACAGACTTATACAACGCCTCATAAAATCCAACCCATCGTCAGCTTATGTGGGACGAATAGCTGCATTATTTGCCGATAACGGCCAAGGTGTCAGGGGAGATTTGAAAACAGTCATCAAAGGTATTTTAATGGATGAAGAAGCTCGGTCGGAAGCAGGGTACGTAGATCCCACAGCAGGCAAACTTAGAGAGCCATTGGTTCGTTATACCCATCTTGCAAGAGCATTGCCTACTTCATCTCACAACGACAGATACTGGAATAATGGATTCAACTATCTGGATGCTACCCGTCAGCATGTCATGGCTGCACCTTCAGTTTTTAACTTTTATTTACCTGATTTTCAGCCGGTGGGTGAGATGGCAGCATTGGATTTGGAGGGGCCGGAGTTTAAGCTCCACAATACTGCTACCAGTATAGGGTATGTCAATTCAGTTCATGCATGGACAATCTGGAACAGTCTTATGTACAGCTGGCAGGGATCAGAAGAAAAACCTGATGGTGCCTGGCTACTAACCAATGAACTAGAAGGTATATGCGATGACACTGAGAAGCTGATCAATCATTTGGATGTATTGCTCACTCATGGTCAGTTGTCGGACGAAAACAGACAAGTAATCAGAAATGCACTGAATCCACTTTACTGGACCTGGGATGCCAATTGGAGGTACTGGCGTACCAGATTAGCCCTTTATCTGTTTATGATTTCTCCTGATTATAATTGTGTAAAATAACCCTTCCAAACCTCCAATAAATAGTATGAAAAACTTTAATCATAATCCTTCCAGAAGGCGTTTTATAGGTCAGGCAAGTTGTGCAGCAGTAGGTGCAACTACCATATTTTCTACGCTTTTTAATTTGAAGTCGCTGAATGCCGCTGCGTCCCTTCATTCGGGAATAGGAGCTATGCCCGGAGACTATAAAGCACTTGTCTGCTTACTCAATGCAGGGGGTATGGACTCCTTCAATATGCTTGTACCTCGAAGCACTGCTCACTATAACGAGTATGCTCTCACACGATCAAATATGGCTCTGGAGCTAAACGCACTTAGACCTATCCATCCACTGGTTTCAGACGGAAAACAATACGGATTGCATCCTTCTTTGGTCCTTATGCAAAATCTTTTTGAAACCAACAAACTAGCTTTTGTATCCAATATCGGAACCTTGATCCAGCCTATAACCAAACAGCAATTTTATAATAATTCTGTCCCGACACCATTGGGTTTGTACTCCCATTCTGATCAGATCATGCACTGGCAAACAGGGGTGCCACAAGAGAGAGTGGCCAAAGGCTGGGGTGGAAAAATGGCCGATCTCATGATTTCTGCCAATGAAAACCAAACAGTATCGATGAACATTTCACTTTCGGGCAGCAATGTGTTTCAGACTGGTGAAAAGTCAGTGGAATACTCTTTGCATCCCGAGAATGGTAGTGTTGGCATACTGGATTACAATAACCAGGACTGGGTGTTCAATCAGATGAAAAGAGTCGCCATAGATGGCTTGATCAACCCTGCATATCAGAGTGTTTTTAAAAATACATACAGAAAAACCATCAAAACGGCCATTGAAGGTAACAACATGCTTTCTTCGGCTATACAGACAGCTCCTGAGTTTGTTGTCCCATTTTCTGCCAATAGCAATTTATCCAAAAGTTTTGAGATGATAGCAAAAACCATTTCCGGAAGAGATCAGCTCCAGATGAGCAGACAAATATTTTTTGTGGAGTTCGGTGGTTGGGACCATCATGATGAGTTATTAGTAAGTCAGTCAGAAATGCTTTCTGAACTCGATTCAACACTGTATCAGTTTAATGCCGCCATAGAGCAGATGGGACTAGCAGATAAAGTCACCACTTTCAGCTTATCTGAGTTTTCACGTACGCTGACTTCCAACGGAAACGGAACAGATCACGCATGGGGTGGCAATGTATTTGTAATGGGAGGCGCGGTCAAAGGCAAAAATATTTATGGTAAATACCCTTCACTTTCATTGGGCAACAGCAATCCGCTAGAAGTGGGTGGAGGTTCATTGATACCTTCGACGTCGGCTGATGAGTATTTTGCAGAGCTGGCATTGTGGTATGGAGTTCCTGCCTCAGAACTGGTAACAATTTTTCCCAATATTGGTTATTTCTTTGACCCCATGTCCGGAACACAGCCCATAGGATTTCTTAATTTTGGATAGGTTTTAGCTTGGCTTTATCAGCAGGTTTTCACCTATAGTTTTGCTGATGATTTCTTCATGTTTGTTATCTATAATGATGCGCATGGATTTGTCAAAGTCAGTGATAGAAATAACCTTTATGTTACTCCCGATCTTAATGTTGATCTTTGTTAGATGCTTCAGAAATGCTGTATCGTGTTCCTTGACACCAAGCATGATGCCACTTTGACCGACTGCTTGTTCGGTAAGGCTCTTTTGTGACCGCAAGGTGAACTTTCCTTCAGCATTTGGGATAGGATCTCCATGGGGGTCATACCGGGGGTAATCCAGAAAAGCATCCAAACGGCTGATCAGTTCAAGTGAAGCAATATGCTCCAGGTCTTCTGCTATTTCCTCCACCTGATGCCAACTGAATCTTAGTTTACTTACAAGAAACACTTTCCATAGTCTGTGTTTTCTCATAAGGTGAGTAGCAGCTTTATTCCCTGACGAAGTGAGTGTGACTCCACGATATTTTTCGTAATGAACAAATTCTTTGGAAGCAAGTCTTTTGAGCATATCGGTGACAGATGCTGCGGTGGTCCCCAGTTTATGTGCTATGGCATTGGTAGAAACGGTTTTCTTTTCTTTTTCGGCTATTTTAAAAATTGCTTTAAGATAATCCTCTTCGGTAGATGTGAGCATAACAAAAATTTTAGACAAAATTAAAGAATATTTTAAACTAGTTTAAAATATATTAAATAAATCTTTCATGTGAAATGAATAAAAAGTACCATCTTTGTTTTTTAATTTATCTTGTATGCTTTTATCACCTGTTTCAGACATTATCAGAAGGAGAAGATCGATATATCCCCCTGTTTATAAAGATACACCCATCTCAGATGAAGTGATTTTGGAAATTCTCGAAAATGCCAATTGGGCACCCACGCATAAAATGACCCAACCCTGGAGGTTTTCTGTCATTCGAGGTGAAAAATTAACTTTTGTCAAAGACTATATTGGTCAATATTATAAGGACAATGCAGGTCAGGAATACTCAGAATTGAAGTATCATAAAATGACAGGCAATATAGAAAAATCTGCCTGCATTATTGCTATAGGTATGCACAGGGATAGTCAGGATGCAGTGGCAGAGTGGGAAGAAATGGCTGCTGTAGCGATGGCTGTCCAAAATATGTGGCTAACCTGTGCTTCATTGGGCATTGGTGCATACTGGGGGACATCTGCAGCAGCGAGGAGTGCTGCAACCATTGTTGGTTTTGAAGAAGGCGTCAGATGTCTTGGCTTTTTCTTTATGGGATATACCTCAGAAGAAAATTGGCCTAAAAGTAAAAGAAGTGCAATCCAAAATCATGTCAAATGGCTGTAACCATCCATAAATCTGAGGAATCCTACAAAATTCTTGGGGTGGACCCCGGTACCAATATCCTTGGTTACGCCGTACTGGAGGTGACAGGAAAAAATCTTAAAGTTTTGAATTTTGGGGTTTTCCACCTGGAAAAATATGAAGACCACCACGAAAAACTAAAGGAAATATTTCTTCAGCTACAAGAAATCATCGAATCCTACCTACCCAAACAATTGGCTATAGAAGCACCTTTTTACGGCAAAAATGTACAATCCATGCTTAAGCTAGGTAGAGCACAGGGTGTAGCAATGGCTGCTGCTATGACGATGGGACTAGAGATACAAGAATATGCCCCCAAGAAAATCAAACAATCTATCACCGGCAATGGCAATGCTTCCAACGAACAGGTGGCTGCCATGCTGGAAAGTATATTGAAAATAAAAATTACTTCCAAACATCTCGACGCTACTGATGCACTGGGCGTTGCGGTTTGCCATTTTAATCAGTCTTCAGGTTTGATGCCGGGGCAGAAAAAACATGCTGGCTGGGCTTCTTTTGTGAAAGATAATCCAGGCAAAATCAGAGGTTGACCATTTAATCTGTTCACAGAATTAACACAGAAATTGGAGTGCGTTTTTTATCTGTTTGTCATAGCTTTATGCATTTCCCACAGTATAATACCGGCGCAGACCGACACATTGAGAGAGTGTTTGGTGCCAAATTGGGGGATTTCGAGGCAAAAATCCAGCAAATCAAGGATTTCATCGCTGATACCATCTACTTCATTTCCGAATACTACAGCGATTTTATCATAATTAAGGACAGCCTTATCAAGTGGGGCAGATGTATCAGTTTGCTCTACCCCTATGACGGTGTATCCTTTTTCCTTTAGGATGCTGACAGCAATGTTGATATCTTCTACATATTCCCATTCTACGGATTCTGTAGCTCCTATGGCTGTTTTCGTAATTTCACGATTAGGAGGTGTTGCGCTGATACCACAGATAATAATTTTTTCGATGGCAAATGCATCTGCAGTCCTAAAAACAGAGCCAACATTCATGGCCGATCTGATATTGTCCAGGACTGCTACGACTGGGATTTTAGCAATAGTTTTATAGTCTTCTGCAGAGACCCGGCCAAGCTCTTCCAATTTTAGTTTTCGCATTTTGCTATTTGTTTTGGATAGCAGCTTTGACAAAACTAACAAAAAGGGGATGTGGATTTTCTACTGTGCTTTTTAGTTCGGGATGGAATTGTACCCCTACAAAATATGGATGTTCTTTGAGTTCGACGATTTCTACCAGTCCTGAATCAGGATTTTTGCCAGTTGCTATCAGACCTGCATCTTCTATTCTGTCCAGATAAGCATTGTTGAACTCATACCTGTGTCGGTGTCTTTCAGAAATATCAGATTTTCCATAAGCTTTATAGCTGATAGAATTTTTGGAGATCTTGCAGCTATATGCACCCAGTCTCATAGTACCACCCTTGGCAGTTATTTTTTTCTGATCTGGCATCAGGTCTATCACGGGTTCAGATGTCTGCGGATCCACCTCTGTAGAGTTGGCATCTTTTATATTCAGGACATTTTTACAAAACTCCACTACGGCACATTGCATGCCTAAGCAAATGCCAAAAAAAGGTATTTTATTTTCTCTGACATATCTTATTGCCTCGAGTTTTCCGGATATACCCCTTTCACCAAAACCTGGAGCTACCAGTAGTCCGTCAAACATTTTTAGCTTTGCATCTATCTCTCCTGATTCCAGGGTTTCTGAATGTACAGGTGTGACTATGACTTTACATTCATTGACGGCTCCAGCGTGAATGAATGCTTCATATATGGATTTGTAAGCATCCTGCAACTCATTATATTTACCCACAAGTGCTATGTTTATCTCTTTGGTGGGGTTTTTGAGCTTTCCTAAAAACTCCTTCCAGTGGGTCAGATCAGGATCAGTTGCAGATTTGATATTCAGTTTTTTAAGTACAATTTTATCCAGTTTTTCTTTTAACATCAGCAGAGGTACATCGTAGATTGTCTCTGCATCTATTGCTTCTATGACCGAATTTTCGTCCACATTACAAAAAAGTGCAAGTTTTCTTTGAGTTCTTTAGGTAGGTGATGTTCTGTTCTGCATACCAGGATATCTGGTTGAATCCCAGCCTGAAGCAGTTCTTTGACAGAGTGCTGTGTCGGTTTGGTTTTAAGTTCTTTTGCTGCTTTGAGGTAGGGGATGAGGGTCAGATGGATTACCACACAGTTTTCCTTGCCGAGCTCCCTCCTGAGTTGACGTAAAGCTTCCAGATATGGCAACGATTCAATATCTCCTACTGTACCACCTATTTCTGTGATGATGACATCATAATTGTTTTCTTTTTCGAGCAGTGTTGCCCTTCGCTTGATTTCATCTGTGATATGAGGGATGACCTGTACTGTTTTACCTAAAAAAGCACCGGCTCTTTCCTTTTCGATGACTGTCTGGTAAATCCGTCCTGTGGTGACATTGTTAGACTGTGAGGTTGGTCTGTTGAGAAAACGCTCATAATGCCCGAGATCGAGATCTGTCTCAGCACCATCTTCAGTGACAAAACATTCGCCGTGCTCATAAGGATTCAGAGTGCCTGGGTCCACATTGATATAAGGGTCGAATTTCTGAATAGTGACAGTTAGTCCTCGGGACTGGAGCAGCTTTGCAAGGGATGCCGCGATGATACCTTTACCTAAAGATGAGGTCACTCCGCCCGTAACAAAAATATATTTGGCCATGATTTTTTGGAGACAGAAACTTTGTTTTCTATGCTACGGGATGCAAAGGTAAAACTTTTTATAATCATGTTTTTACATTTGTGTATTTAATATTCAAATGTTTCATGTGTTTAATTCGGGTGTAAGTCATAGTCATTGCTAAAAAAGAAATGAATGGTAATGAAAATTTAATATTTTGTTCATCAGTAGATCACAATAGATTCTTTATTTTGACCATAAAATAATGTAAGATGAATTCGAGATATTTTTATTCGTTGATTGTCATCCTTTGTATAGGATTACCATTCAGTCTACTTTCTTTTTTAGTGGATTTTATATACAAGCAAACAAAAAAGCAACATTCATGACGTTACTTTTTTTTGTTTTGTTGGGCAAGAATCAATTAATTTTATAAAAAAAGTACTTGTGAAGTAAAATTTAGTACTTTTACAAAGCAAATTTACATTTATTACAATGTTTACTGAGGTACCAACACTCATGGAAGCGGTCCTGCCTGGACAAAATGGCAGACCTGAACACTATCCTGTACTAGAGGACTATCATGATTTGTTGTTTTATATTCAGCGCAATCAAAATTTAAATTCCGTCATTTATGAAGTAAACTTACAGTCCGGAGAACTATTGAATCTGTCAAAACCTATACGCATACAATGGTTAAAATATAATCAGGACGGAAGTAGCGAAAAACAGGAATTGAATTATATTCAGCAGAAACTGGCATATGGGTATCAGCATAAAATTATTACTAATGAATTGGTCCAATTCTCTTTTGTGTCTTATGATCAGATGAATTTCTATATTGGCAAAGACACATCGGGCAGGTACAGGGTTTATACAGTACTGGAAGGGGCAAATATTGAATTGCATTCCGTTTATGTCTATGCGGAGGATTTTGGAGTCTTTCCTCAAGTGAAGTTTATAGAGTTTTTTGGTAAAACTGCTACTTCAGGCGACAAATTCTATAAAAAATTGTTGCTGCAGTAAACTTTTTCTCCATCAGTTTTCAACATTATGTATTTTTGAGCCGTTCTTGTTATCATCAGGTGTCCTTGCTGACATTTGATTTTTTATATTAAAATAACGTATATGCCTGTAAATAAAATATTTTTCTCACTGGTTATGGTATACATGATGGGTTTTGCAAGCCTTTCAGGACAAGAAGCTGCTGAAAAACCTTCTGACGGAAATGTTATTGATTTTGGCGTTGGACTGGGTATGAATATCCCTATGGCTGATCTGAATAACAGGTTTGGTAGAAATATGAATTTTTCAATCGGTGGGGATTATATTACTGGTCATAATTGGGTAATCAATGGCGAATTGTTATATTTGTTTGGCGATCAAATCAAGGAAGATGTGCTTGCCCCTTTCAGGACCTCCTCAGGAGTTATACTCGGAGATGACAATCAGATTGCAGACGTATTCCTGAGACAAAGAGGGATGTACCTGGGTGTGGGTGCAGGCAAACTCATACCCTTCAGTAGTGAAAGCAGATCAGGTCTAAAGGTGGTGATGAATGCAGGAATATTGCAGCATCACATCAGATTTACTGACGAACGCAACTCCGTTGCACAAATCAGAGCCGGTAGAAATGTAGGATATGACAGACTGACAAGGGGCTTTTCTCTGAAAGAAACTATAGCTTACAAACATTTAAGCAAAGACAGGAGACTCAATTTTGAATTTGCACTTGATTTTATTCAGGGGTTTACATCTGAAGTAAGAGCATATAATTTTGATACAGGCTTGCCCACCATACAATCCAGATTCGATATGCTCATTGGTGCAAGAATTGTGTGGAATTTGCCGTTTTATTCCGGCAGCATGGCCACCGTTTATTATTAATTTTATGTCCGGACTATTATTTTCACTTTATGCTTTTATTGTTTGGCTGGGCGATTTGTATATTAAAATTGGAAAGTACTTTTCAGTCAAACTAAGGCTACTGTCAGAAGGGAGGTCAGAAACAATGGCAAAACTGCAAACGTTTTCGTCTCATCATCAGGGTGCAGTGTGGGTACATTGTGCTTCACTTGGGGAATTTGAACAAGGTCGCCCCGTCATTGAAAAAATAAAAGAGTTGCAGCCTTCCAAGCCATTGATACTGAGTTTTTTTTCTCCGTCAGGTTTTGAGGTCAGAAAAGATTATCATCTGGCAGACATAGTAGTGTATTTGCCTTCAGACCTTCCTGTGAACATGTCAATAATGGTGGATATGGTAAGGCCGTCCGTTTTTATTTTTGTAAAGTATGAATTGTGGTGGAATCTGATCAGGAAATTGGTCATGAGTGACACCAAAGTGTTTTTAATTTCAGCGGTATTCAGGAAAAGTGATTATTTTTTCCATAAACTTCTGACACCATTTGCAGGTTTACTTCGTCGCTTCGAAAAGATTTTTGTGCAGGATGAGGCTTCTTACAGCGTACTGGCTGCACATGGCTTCACTAACCAGTATTGTGCAGGTGATACCAGGATCGACAGGGTAATCAGCCGTTCAAAACAAATAGAGATTCCAGATAAAATACAATCATTTACTGCCACTAAAACATCCGTTATATACGGCAGTGTCTGGACGTCTGATATGACCGTAGTCAATGAGATGACAAACAGATTCCCTGATTTTATACACATTATAGTTCCTCATCTTGTAGATCCAGCTCATATAAAGTCTATTCAGAATGCTTTACCATCAGTGACCTCATTATTCTCAGATAAAGATTGGATTTCAAATATTTTGATAATAGACAATATAGGTATGCTAAGCAGCCTTTATGCCGTTGCTAAATACGCTTATGTCGGCGGAGGATTTCAGAAAGGTATACACAATATCCTCGAACCGGCTGTTTTTAAGATACCGGTTTTTTTTGGACCTAACCACCTTAAATTCAATGAAGCAGTAATGCTGGATAAGATAGGTGGGGCATTTCATATTAACACGAAATCGGAAATGGCATTTAAAATTTCTACATTGGAAGAGGATGTGCATGAGTACAAAAACGTGGGTATCAGAGCAGATGTTTATTTTAATGCCAATCAGGGGGCCACAGAAAAAATAATGGATTATATTGCCCTTTATCTCTGAGTCAAACACTAAATTTGCATTATGAACAATGCCCAAACTATCGATTTACCCTCTTTTAATGATTTGCACATCGTAGTGGTGGGCGATGTGATGATTGACCGATACATACATGGAAAGGTGCGACGGATATCACCTGAAGCCCCTGTTCCTGTAGTGGAGATGGAGCATACAAAGGACAATCTCGGAGGTGCGGCAAATGTGGCTGTGAATATCAGTGCACTGGGAGCGCGTGTGACATTGGTATCAGTCATAGGATCAGATGATGATGGAGAGGCTCTCCGCAAGATGACAAAAAACTACCCACAGATGGATGAACGCCTGCTGTCTGTTCAAAATCGCAAAACGACAGTAAAAACCAGGATTATGTCAAGCAGTCAGCATCTGTTGCGCATTGATAAAGAAGATACAGATGATATCGCAAATGAAGATGCAAAAATCATCCTGAATGTAATACAAAACACTGGAAATAATTCGAAAATTGATGCTATCATCATGCAGGATTATAATAAGGGCTTGCTGACCAAAGAGCTCATCCAGGCGATAATGGCATACAGCACTGAAAATAGCATACCAACTTTTGTTGACCCCAAAGAAAAAAACTTTTTTGCTTACACAGGGTGCACCCTTTTTAAGCCAAATCAAAAAGAAGTCAGGCAAGCCGTAGGTGAAAGTACAAAAGATTATCACAAGATAGATCAGGAATTGCGCCAAAAATTGGGGCATTCCATCACACTTATTACTTTGGGTAGTGGTGGTGTTTATATTAATAATGGAGTGCACGAAATATTGCAGGCTACAGAACCCAGGATAATAGCTGACGTATGTGGGGCTGGAGACTCAGTCATCAGTGCAGTATGCCTGTCATACCTCAAGGGAATGTCTATCCGTGAGCTGGCCATGATTGCCAACGCTGCCGGAGGTCAAGTATGTGAGCAACCGGGAGTAGCCTCAGTTGACCTTTTTAAGCTAAAAAAAGAGCTAAATCAATAATTGCAGCTTTATCAAAATATAATTGGGTAAGCATAGTTTGATGTAGGATCTAACTAAATATAATGTCTTATTTTTTTAAAATGACAGAATTTAACTTCTTTTGACATGTTAAATCATTTATTTTTCATAATGTAAGCGACGGAAAAAATTAAAAATTATTGGACGAAAATTTAAAATTGTATCCGTTAAGACAATTTGTTTCATGAATTTACATTACTTTTACGACCTGCAAATGGATTTTAATTAACAATAAACCAAATTCAAAATTATTTTATTATGCAAAGATTTTTTACAAAAAATTTATTTCTAATTGTGTTGAGTTTTGTCACAGTTGATATGATGGCGCAAACTATCAATACATTGACCATCAATTCTCCAAGTGGAATTGCTGGTGACTATCTGGCAGTAAGAGCTGGTTTTGGTAATCAAGCCAATGATCCAATTACCGGGAATGCAGCTTTTGCCAATGATGGTAGTACTACTGGAACAGGTGGTACAGTAAACGACGGATGCCAACCTTTGGTAAACAACGTAACCGGTTTGATTACATTTGTTGACAGAGGAGTATGTCAGTTTGGTGCTAAGGCACTTGCAGCACAGGACAAAGGTGCCATTGTAGCTATCATATGCAATAATGCTGCCAATGCAGCTCAAGCTCCTTTCCCTATGGTGCCTGGTGATTTTGGTGCTCAGGTTACTATTCCGACATTTATGATTTCATATGCTGATTGTCAGAAACTCAGAACAGACATCATAGCAGGAGGAGTGAATGTGACATTAAGAAATACATGCGTAAGTACAGCTGCTTATGGCGCTAATGTTGTTTGGGGTAAAACTCCTGGACAAGGTGACTTCAAAGGAGGATTGAATGACTGGACTGTAGACAAAAGCAATACCTGGGAATATGTTGCTGACGGTAACATCACAGGTGGTGCATATGGTGGAGTACAAATGACTTCATTCAGTGCTTGTGATGGTGTTATGGCATTCAATAGTGACAAACTCGATAACGGTGGTGTAGCTGGTGATTTCGGAGCTGGACTATGCCCTGCTCCATGTACAGGTGCATTGATTTCTCCTGCTATCGATCTTACAGGTCAGACAATAGATGGTATCGTTGTAGAATTTCATCAGGGTTTGAGACAGTTTCAAAGCCAGTTTTACCTGATTACCAGTAAAAACGGTGGTGCTACATGGCCTGACACACTCCAGTTTAATACTGAATACCCAGTCAACTCCGACGCTATTTCAGGCGAAAGAAAGAGATTGGCATTGGTAGGTTATCAGGGAGTAACCAATTTCAGAATGAAATTCGAATATGCAGGAAATTATTACTATTGGGGTATAGATGATGTAGTACTAATAAACGAAAGTAAGGCAGATGTGAAAGTAAATGAAAACTTTTATGCTACAGCACCAACACTAAGTGTGCCTGCAAGTCAGGTATCAGAAATGCCATTCTTGACGGACATATCCAATGTAGGAAACGGAAATGCATCTAATGTAAAAGTAGAAGTAGTCATTACTGATCCACAGAATGCCAATGCTGAGTTAGCAAGACTTACCAATAATTATGGGAATATTTCCGCAGGCGTAGTACAGGAAAACAAACCTTTTGCTGAGTCTTACACCCCTCCGGCTACTCCGGGCAGATACAACGGTTCTTATATTATCACTTCTACAGAAGATGCAACTGGTCCTAATAATAAGGTAGACTTTTTCTTCAATGTAACTGAAAACACTTATGCCAACTTGCTTCCGGAAGCAGAAGTAACTCCTGCCAACTATTTGGGATATGTACTAGATCCATGGACAGTGGGAGATGAAGTCACTTATTACTCAGCAGGAAATATATACTTTGTAAAGGAAGGTAATAATGTTACTGTAGACAAAGTGAGATTCGGTTTGGGTAATGATATAGCCAACATAAATGAAACAGGATTTATCAGTGTAGATATCTATGAGTGGATAGATGAAGATGATAATAACGAATGTGCACCGTTGGAAAGAGTAAAAGTTGGTACCAATAGCGTATTCCTTGATGCTGCAATAGAGAATGCAAGAATCATTGAGTTGCCATTATGGGCTTTGGATACTGAAGGTAATGCAGCTGAAGGCAAGGAAGTAGATCTAAAAGACAATACGACTTATGTAGTTATGGCACACACATCACCTTTGGACCCTTCTGTAGATAGATATGAAATATTGGGTTACACTGGTAGAACGTTTACTGCTTTCGACAGAAGTACCAACTATTCAGCATCCACTTATGCTTTTGACACTTTAGGAATACAGAGAAACTCTGGATCACTATTCGGCCTTACAGGTACAAGCGCAGAAGATGTCGAAGAAAGAAATTATGAAATCGTACAGAACGGTGCTACTCAGTCAGCTGTTTATCTGGAAATGGATGTAAAACAAGCTACTAAGACTTACGACGTTGACAATAAAGCTCAAGTTTCTACATTCCCTAACCCTGCATCAAGAGAACTTTATATTGATGTGACACTGGAAAAACTTTCTCAGAATGTAAGAGTTGACCTGATATCTATGGATGGAAAAGTAGCAGCAACCAGATCGTTTACAAATGTTCAGGATTCAAGATTGAAACTGGATTTGGGTAATGTTATATCCGGTACATACAGCGCTTTGATTCATACTGATAATGGTGTGATCTCAAGAAAAGTTATGGTTCAGAAGTAATACTTTAAGCATTCTGCTTTAATACTTAAAATGGGGAGGAGATTTTGTAATCTCCTCCCTTTTTTTTTAATATCTTTTTGCTTATGTTTGGTTAAGCAATATGCAAACCCTCAGTCAAAGTGTAATTTTAAGCGGATTTGTGATAAAAAAGTTCGAAAAATAATTTTTTTCACAGTGAGGGGAGCGTTTTTGCGTTTTTTACATTCTTGTTATTATAGATTTTAAGTTTCTATTAAAAAAAAAGTATTATTTTTAACAAGTAATTTTATAAAAATGCAATCCAGATTAATTTTATTATTCGCTTTTTTTTGTTTTGCTGCGATATCATGTCACAAAGATAGTGAAAGCAACAACGAAGAAATCATCACCAATACCTTTACCGCTAAAGTATATCAGGAGGTAAGCAGCACGATTATCGGGTACATATATGACGAAAATAATCAACCAGTCACTGATGCTACGGTTGCTATATACAGTACCACCGTCAAGTCCAATCAGCACGGCGTTTTCGAGTTCAAAAATGTAAAAATGGACCAGCAGGGTACTTATATCAAAGTCATAAAAAACGGCTATGTATTGGGTTCTGATTATGTTTATCCGACTACCAATGCTACATCGTACTCATATGTAAAGATGATAAAGCTTAAGAATGATAAGTCTTTCGATAGTGCAAGTAGTGGAACCATTGCCATTACAGGTGGCGGTAAAGTCATATTTGCAGCTGGTACAATAGCTAAAGCAGATGGAAGCCCATATACTGGAAAAGTAATGGCGACAGCACAATACCTGAACCCAAATGACAGAGAGATAGGAAATGTCATGCCTGGAGGATTGATAGCCGATGCCACCAATGGTAATACCGTAGTTTTAGGTACACTGGGTATGGTGGCTATAGAACTTAGGGATGAGACAGGCAATGAGCTCAATCTCCGCTCCGGAGCCAAAGCAACCATAGAGTTTCCTGTCAATACAAGCACAAAGCCGGCAGAGATTGGATTGTGGTCCTTTGACGAAAATAAAGGCTGGTGGAAAGAAGAAGGTAAGGCAGTATTATCAGGGGACAAATACATCGCAGAAGTCAGTCATTTTAGCTTCTGGAATTGTGACGCCCCTTTTCCTCTGGTCGAGGTTTGTGGAAAAGTAGTCTACACAGATGGAACACCGGCTGCCAATATTGGCATCAAAGTGGAGGCAGAAGGGATAGGTGTTTCATATGGAATCACCAATAGTAACGGAGAGTTTTGTGGCAAAATGCCCAAAGGAAAAAAGTTGACATTTATGATCAGCCACTATAACTGTAGTGGGGCTGTCTTTACCACGATGGCAGGTCCATTTGATCAAAACACCGTGCTGGATATAATGACCATCAATACCATACCGAGCTTTTCGGTTCAGGGTGTTGTACAATGCAATGGAGTCGCTGTGACAGATGGTATTGTGGTCATAAAAGTAAAAGAGTCAACATTGGTTTACAAAGCCAAAGAAGACGGAAGTTTTGAAATAGATCTCACGCAGTTTGTATGCGGGGAATCAGTGCCGGTGACTATTTTTGGTTTTAACAATACAAGCAGTGAAACCAGTTCGATTCAGACACTAACCAGTCCGGGCAGTGAAAATGTTGTTTTGAATGTTTGCGGTTCGGCTTGTAATATGGCTGGTGCCATCAGTTTTAATTGCTCAGACAAAATCACCATAGCTGTAACTAATGGCAGTGGAAACTATTCATATAAATGGGATAATAATACAACTGGTGCAGTTTTGACACTATCAAATCAGGATTCCATATTTGAAAATAAAACATATTGTGTTACAGTCACAGATATAGGTGCTAATTGCGAAAAAGTATTCTGTAAAAAGATTGGTGGAAAAGTCAATGTTGGCATAGAATCAAATTGCCAAAACGGCGAATTTACTGCTTATCCATATGGAGGTGTAGAACCCTATACTTTTGTCTGGACTACAGGAAGTACGGGCAGAGAAATGACAGCCACCGTTGCAGGCACATATTGTGTCACAGTGACGGATATCAATGGTTGCACAGGAACTAACTGCAATACCTGGACAGGTCTGAAATTTATAGACCCCAATCCTGTTTCTTGCACTAATAATACATATCAGTTCAACAGTTCGCAGTTTACACAAGGATATATAATTGGAAATACTGCTGGCACGACATTGCCACTGACCTTTCCGATTTCTATCAATATTTTTCAGACCAATTTTAATTTTGCGATCAATGCGTTTGATGTCAACTGTTCTTTTACTCAGGAGATAAAACTACCTCAGTTGATTCAGGGACTCACCACTTCTGCTACCAACACGAGTTGCGGCACCTGTACAGACGGAAAAATCAATGTCACAGTGAGTACGACTGCTACTTGCTTTCAGTGTATGACAGGAGCGGTGAAAATATTTAATGTCAATGATCTCAATACCGACCTTTCATCAGCCAATACTGCCGGTATGATGGCCAAAGGCGATTATTATGTTGTTGTGACCGATGCCACTACAGGATGTTATATAGCTTACAATAAAGTGAAAATACAATAAATCAGATAGCTTTTGAAAATCGAAGATATCGTACAAGGATGTAAAGAGGGAAACCGTAAATGTCAGGATGCTCTGGTGCAAAAGTTCGCACCGGGGCTCTTGTCGTTATGTCTGCGATATACTTCAGACAAAGAGCTTGCCAGAGATGCGCTGCAAGAGTGTTTTATCAATGCATTCAGGTTTATCAACCAGTATAGAGGTAATGGGTCTTTTGAAGGATGGTTGCGTAGGATTGCTGTCACCTCAGCCATTTCCATGCAAAAGAATTTCAGGAAGGTACATTTTGATGAGGTAGCTGAAGAAGATTGCTGGCAATATTCGGAAATACCTGACGTGTATTCCCAATTGGGTAAAGAAGAACTTATGAATTTGTTGCATAAATTACCTGAGAGTCTCTTTTTGGTTTTTAATCTTTACGTGGTGGAAGGTTATCATCACAATGAAATTGCGGAAATACTGCAAATAAGTGAAAGCACATCTCGATCAGCTCTATGTAAAGCAAGAAATCGACTCATAGAAATTATCAAAAATCAAGAAAAAACCATCATCATGGCTAAAGCCAGTTGATAATAACAGCATTATTATGGAATACAGAAAATTTGAAGAACATATATCCGAAAGCCTTTCCAAAGACGAGGTTTACATTGATATCAGCCAGTTGATCAATGATATTCACGATAAGGAAAAGAAAAGAAATCCTGGTTTGTGGATATGGTTGGCATGTATTGGTTTGATAGCACTGGGTTTAACATCGTTCATTATGGTGAAAAAGGTTAACACCAAGCCACCAATTGCATTTTCAACCACTGCAAGTCCAGCGGATGGAATAAAAGAACAGGCATTTTTGAATGAAGGGATAGTGGAGCAGCCTGTTGCCCAAGGGAACTTTATCAACGCAAAAGTGGGCGAATCTGCTTATCCTGGAAAAATGTATCTTTCCAATGAATCGAAGTCAGATGTTGTTTTATACCCACAAATGGAAACCGTAGTTGCCATGGAAAGTAAAGGTTATCCAGTGATTGAAACTTCAGTACAAGGCGTATCTTTAGTCCAAAAAATAAACAGAAACTCAGAAAGTATAATTCCATTAAATGACATTGTCGACCTTGTTGCTTACAAAAGACCATTTGATATAGGTAAGCTGACCGGCAAAATAGCTTGCCCTGATTTTTCCAACCGCAGCAGATTATTAATAGATATCATACCTGAGGCAGGACTTTTTATTCCATCCAAAAAACTGGAAAACACCAGCGTGGAAGGAAATTCCATCTTTGATTTGAGGAAAAAAGATGAAAAATCCCTGGAAGGAATCAATGCAGGCCTATACTTGCGACTGAGAAAAGAAAAATCACCATTTTACATAAAAGCAGGTGTTTCTTATTCAAAATTGACAGAAAGAATGGACCTGAAATACGCATACACCCGAAAGGATACTACGCAGGGTGTGATCTCAATTACAGTGTCGCAGACCGGAGATACTATCACGACGATATACGGAGACATCATCACAGATAGAAAGATATCAGGAAATAAGGTAAGGCACTATTCATTTAGTATGATCGATATGCCTGTAGCTTTGGGAGTCGAAAAAGAATTCGGTAGCTGGACAGCAGGCCTGGAAGCAGGAGCAGTTTTTAATCTTTCACTTCGGACATCTGGAACTATTCTGGCTTCTGATACCTCATTTGTTGCGGCAGACTTACCCTCAGCCAATTTTAGGCAATCATTGGGAGTAAGTTATTTTGCCGGAGTGACGCTGGGCAAAGATATCTTCCGAGCAGGTAGGCTCTACCTTGCTGCCCGGGCAAGGTTTATGCCTGATGCTTTTTCGGGTGACCAAAACAGAATCAAACAATCGTACAACTTTTTCGGGATCAATGCAGGGTATATTTACACCTTCTGATGGACTAAGCGAAATGACATTGAATAAGTTATATCTTTGTCGGAATTTAATATCATTCATGTTTTGAAAAGATACTTTATCCGACTTTCATATTGTGGCAAAAATTATAATGGGTGGCAAAACCAACCTCATAAAAAATACAATGACTGTTCAGGGGCAGCTCGAAAAAGTTTTATTTACTTTTTGAGGGTGCATATCGACCTTACGGGTTGTGGCAGAACGGATACAGGCGTTCACGCCAGAGATTATTATGCACATATGGATGTAGAACAGGATTTGGATGTGGAGACGCTCGTATACAGGATAAATAAAATGTTACCCAATGATATTGCGGTGCATGCTGTCATTCCTGTACATGATACAGCACATGCCAGGTTTGATGCTACGAGCCGATCTTACGAATACCACCTGCATACGTATAAAAGCCCGTTTATTCATCATTCTTATTTCTATCCTTACGGTAATCCGGATATTGACCTTCTCAACCAAGCTGCCGGTATTATATTGCAATATCAGGATTTTAATACTTTTTGTAAAACCCACTCTGATGTAAAAACTACATTGTGCAAGGTCACCGAAAGCAAGTGGAGTCTGTCAGAGGGTCAGTATATATATCGGATTACATCAGACAGGTTTCTGAGGGGTATGATAAGGTTGATTTGCGGAATGTGCCTGAATGTGGCTCGTGGCCAGATAGACCTGAGCCATGTACATGATGCACTTAGAGATAAAAAGCGCGTGGAACATGACTGGAGTGTGCCTGCAGACGGATTGGTACTGTGTGATATCAAATATCCTTATATGCTGTGATTTAGTGTCAGACAACTACGACCTGATGGACTTCAGTCAACTTTCGTTGGATATCCTGGAGTTTTTCTTCCAGCATGTTATGGAAGGTATATTTGGAGTCCGAAAAACTTAGATGTGCATAGTACTGCCAAACTTCAGCGACATCGCCATAATTTATCTGATAGGGTAGGTAGGCATCATTATCAGAGATTAAGACCAGATGATTGGAATTGGCTTCAATTCTAACCCTTTTGTATACAACACCGTCAGCTTTGCTGATGATGACATAGGTACGACCAGCTTTGATATCTTTAAGACTTTCGACATAAGAACAAATGACGATACTACCTGACTCCATCGGCAACATTGAGTCTCCATGAATTTCAAATCCACGGTAAGTGCCCTGAGGTATATTGGGGAATGCGATTTTGGGCAGATCGCGGATATACTCGGGATCGGCAAATGACTCGAGGTAGCCTGCTTCAGCTTTTGTTTCTACGAGCTCGATATTCGAATTATTGTCAGCATCTACGGAGATAGCCAGTACGCGCAGATCACGGTTTCTGATTATCTCGAGGTCACGGTGACTGAGATTGGACCTTAAGAGATCATCTATTTTTACATCAAAAATATCAGCCAGTTTGATGAGGGAATCCAAACCTACCTGCGTATGTCCCCGTTCATAATCACTCAGCGATGATCTGGGAACGCCCAGTTTTTCTGATAGTTCCTGTTGGGAGAGTTTGTGTTTGTTGCGCAGGTATTTGATATTTGATCCAAGCATGATTATGTATTTGTTTTTTTGGTTAAAAATTTATATTTTCAGTTCAAAATCTAAAGGTTCACTGTCATTGCCATTGACAACAATAGAAATTTTGTGAATTCCTGCATAATGTCTTCTTGTAGTAAGATCCTGAAATTTGTGTTGTTTCTTACATTCCAGTTTTGAATAGGATAAAATAGGTTTTTCTGCCAATTTAAAAATTTTCTTAGAGTATTGTCTGCCGGACTTGACATACCATATATTATATTCTACTCTGAATACTGATTGCTCCGCACTGAGATTGGTTACTGAAAATGAAAAAGAAAGTGGTTCACTTTGAGTGATTTGATTGTTCTCAAGTTGAAAATTCTCCATCAAGTAAGCAATATCCCTGGAGGTGCCAAAGATGTGCAATACTTCATGATTCCCGTTTTTTAATAAGGTGCGTGCCCCGTGCCTGAGAATCCAATCAGTATTTTCAGATCTGCCTTTCCATTTTTTGATGTATTCCACTACCACATTTGGATGATCCTTTGAGATATCATTCAGGTGATTGGCAACACTCTTGCGCACATATAGAGATGTGTCACCCATCAGCAGCTCCAATATCTGTATACATGGCGTAGGATCATGGACCAACGTAGTGAGTTTTGTCCCCCACGGCAACCTAGGTCTGCAACCTTCTGATGCATACCTACGTACATTTTCATTGTGATGTCCTGCCCATTTGACCATCTGCCGCATCATTTCTTTGGGATATCGCAAAATAAAAGCCCTGCCTGCAAACTCGAAACTAACAAACTGTGTGATATGCTCGATGGCATAAAAAGAAATTTTGAGATCATTCAATCCATATTCTGAAATGATATCTGCCAGAAAGATATATTCCAGATTCTGATCTTTTACCCCAAGCTTGTGCAATACTTCGATGAGCTGAAGTATACTCACCACTTTTTCAGGGTACTCTAAGGAAAGGATTTTAGCGGTTGTGTGGGCTAAAAATGCCATTCTTTGTTTCAGCTCCAAAGATTCCCAATGTGGAGTATGAAAAGAAGCTAAAAATGTACTTCTGTCAAACGTGGGAATTACTGCTGCAAGGGCATCAGCATAAGTATCGAAAAAAGAAGTATTGTATATATATTTTAGTAATTCCGCCATGATATACCTTAATCAGTAAAACTTATAATATGATTTAATATTTACAGTAACCTGTTATCATAATTAGCATGATTGGACCATAGCAGGCTAAAATTATTGAAAAACGCTTACATAAATTATGGTGTAAAGATAAGGATTATTTTATATTGACGTATAATGCGGCATTAAATTGTCGTACATAGCGTCTTTCGTACATGAATTTGTAACGAAATTGCGATCAAAGACTTTGTGAAAGGCACAATAATAATTTTCCATAAAATATTTGTATAATCAAAAATATATTTCGATATTTGTCGAAATATAAAAACAACGTAATTTGAACAATCTTTTTAAAGCTTTAAATGATCCCGTCAGGAGAGATATTTTGGACTTGCTCAAGGATAAAGACATGAGTGCGGGAGATATTGCTGATCATTTCAATGTAGGAAAACCTACGATATCACACCATTTGGATTTGTTGCGTCAAGCTGGATTGGTCACGTCAGAAAAGCAAGGCCAATTTATCATCTACAGCATCAGCACCACGGTATTGGACGAGATGTTACAATGGATCTATCAAATAAAATCAAAATAATAACTCACATACTAAATCAAAACATTATGAAATTCTTATCGGTAAAAAATCTCCTCTTAGTCTTGTTTTTGGCATCGCCAATCGTTTATTTAAATACGGTGTATGACAGACTTCCAGAAAAAGTAGCCTTACATTTTGGAGCTGATATGCAGCCTGATCGATATGGACCTAAAACTGAATTATGGACCACCATATTTATTCTAATGGGCATTGCTTTAGCGTCCTATTTACTCGTAACCAATCTAAGCAAAATAGATCCCAAAAATCAAAACCTGCAATCTCAAGGTATCATAGAGAAATTGGGCTTATCTATAGTTGGCTTTATGTCACTTATCACGCTTTATATCATTTACAGTAGTTATAATCCTACTAGTGGAAAAATATTATTTGTCATGTTAGGCGGTCTGTTTGCGGTATTAGGCAACTTTATGAATAACATCAAGCCCAATTATTTTGTAGGACTTAGATTGCCATGGACCCTTGAAAGTGAAGATAATTGGCGTAAAACACACCAACTTGGCGGTAAGATATGGGTAGCAGGAGGTCTTTTGATAGCTATATTGGGTATGCTAACATCGACGGTATGGATGTCAAAAATAATGTTGGCGATGATAGTGATGATGGTTTTTATCCCTGGATTTTATTCTTATAAGCTTTATCAGCAGTCCAAAATCAATTCAAAATAATAGTTACCTAAAAAAAGAAAAGTCATGCACAAGATCCTTTTATTTATAATTTTAATGGTTTCCATGCAAATGTATGGACAGCAGAATATTACCGGTCAGTGGAATGGTATACTTAATATTCAGGGAAAACAACTGAGATTGGTCTTTAATATAAATGAAGATAGTGGAAAACTTACGGCCACTATGGACAGCCCCGACCAGGGAGCTAAAGGTATACCAGTAAGCAGTGTCAGTTTTGAAAATACGCTCTTAAAATTGGAAGTGAAGAGTGCAGGTATTAGTTATGAAGGTGCGAAGGGTGAAAATAATGTCATCAAAGGAACATTCAAACAATCCGTGTATTCCTTTCCATTGGAATTGACTCAGGAAAAAGTGGAAAAAAAGATCATTGCAAAGCCTCAAGATCCTATAAAACCTTTTCCATATCGGACGGAAGATGTAAGTTTTGAAAATAAGAATGACGGCATCACCTTAGCAGGTACACTGACATTGCCACAGCAAGAAGGTATATATCCAGCTGTAATTTTAATCAGTGGCAGCGGACCACAAAATAGAGATTCTGAATTGCTAGGACATCGCCCGTTTTTAGTTATTTCAGATTTTCTTACCAAAAATGGTATAGCAGTCCTTCGATTTGATGATCGAGGTACTGGAGCTTCATCCGGAAATTTTCAGTCGGCTACAAGTATGGACTTTGCCCGGGATGTTGAAGCAGGACTGGCATATCTGCGTACTAGAAAAGAAATAAATTCCCAAAATGTGGGATTGGTCGGTCATAGTGAAGGTGGATTGATAGCGCCTATAGTGGCTTCAAGATCCAAAGATGTAGCCTTTATAGTTTTACTGGCAGGTCCTGGATTGCCGGGTGATCAGATATTGTTGCTTCAGCAGGAATTGATTAGCAAAGCTTCTGGTGTGAGTGAGTCGGACATAGTCAAAGCCCAAAAGGAAAATCAAAAAGCATTTGCGATAATATCCAAAGCCACTGATGAAAACCAACTGAAAACGGACCTGACCAACCACATCGTTCAAATCCTGGATAACGACCCTAACCCACAAATTCCTGCAGGTATTACAAAAGAAGAGTTTGTCAATTTGCAAGTTCAACAATTGACCAGTCCATGGATGCGTTTTTTTATTACTTATGATCCCAGACCAACCCTTCGCAAGGTAAAATGTCCTGTATTAGCCATCAATGGAGAGAAAGATCTGCAAGTGCCTCCTAAAGAGAATCTTTCGGCTATCCAGTCAGCATTAAAAAAAGGTAAAAATAAAAGATTTGTAATCAAGGGATTATCCGGACTCAATCATCTGTTTCAGGAATGTGCTACTGGTGCGCCCTCTGAATATTCTATAATTGAACAGACATTTTCGCCGATAGCGCTGGCAGAAATGTTACAGTGGATGTTGCTTCAAGTGAAATAAAGTATAGGATTTCTATTTTAAAATCGTAACGATTATATTTCTATAAATCATAAAATCTTAATTTTTGATATAGAATATCATTCTGTTATAATGCCGTTAATTAATAATTAAATATTTACTATCTTCTTATTTGCGGAATAAATATTTTAAAATATATTTGCGTGGTTATTAATATTGTTAAACCACATAAATAAAAAACAACTATGTTTTTCAAATCAAAACACATTATTTTCCTTTTAGCTCTGATGATCTTTGGAAGCTGTACTAAAGAAAACGATCAACCATCTTCAGCAAAAATGATGTCAAAAAGCGAAGTGTACAACTTCATCAGCGGTGAACTGATACGTACCAATAAAGCATTTGACTGGAATACAGCTTCGGATGATCTTATATTTGCGGCTGGTCAGCATTCGGATGCTGTTTTTTCGATAGGATATCAACCCAATGGATTTATTGGCATTAAAGATAAAATTCATCAGATCAATTTGCAAGAACAATCGTGGGTAGATACCAGAGAGATGATTGAAAAAATGATCCTGGAATACGAAAAAACAGATAAAACACCGGAAGGCTTTTCTGTTTTGGCGCCAGTGGATAAAAAATTTCCACATATCTATGCGGTCATCAAGAACAAAGAGTTGATCACTAAGCTCAGAAGTATGCCTGAAGTAAGGTTTGTAGAGCCCCTAGGATATAGTCTGGAACCGGAAGTATCCAACAGATCCACATCAGGATGTAGTGGTACGCCCGATCCTAATATAAATACATCGGACTATACCGTCTTGACTCCTTCATCTAAAAGACCCTGGAACTTTTCGACACACAATATCCCTACAGCTTGGAATACTGCAAAAGGCCAAGGTATCACGATCTGTATCATTGACACCGGAGCAGGCGACAGTCAGGACAATCTAGGATCTCAATTTGCCTCGGGCAATAGTACAGGTCGCACCATCACTAAGATGAGTACCCATTATTCGGGTTCGTTATGGTGGCAGACTTTAGATACGCCTCATGACCAGTGTGGTCACGGTACATCTATGGCTGGACTTGCTGCTGCCCCTTGGAGCAATGATGGCAATGCAGTAGGTACTGCGTATAAGGCAAATTTATTGACCATCCGCGCCGTAGAAGATGTATTGATCAATACCTCCAATGAGCGGAATGGTGTAAGAGATGCCCTATATATTGCCGGCGATAATAGCAATGTCAAAATTATCAGCATGTCAATAGGCTCCCCTATATCCAGCAGTACCGTGAGTGATGGTATCTATTATGCATACAATAAAGGTAAAATGATATTTGCAGCTGCAGGTACCTCATATTCATGGACTACCTGGTATGGTGTAATCTTCCCTGCCTGGATGCCGGAATGTATCGCTGTCACAGGGGTAAAAGAAGGTACAACCAATACTAAATGTTCTGTATGTCACGAAGGGGCAGAAGTAGATTTTACCGTAGTGATGGAAAGAACATCCAATGCAGACAGAAACTCTATCGGCTTGGCGCTGACAGGCAATGTTCCAAAATATATAGGTGGTTCATCATGCGCTACGGCGACAACTGCCGGTGTAGCAGCCATGTTATGGTCCAAGACACCATCAGCTACACGCACACAAGTTTTTAACGCACTTCGCAATACCGCACAATTCTACCCGAATCCAAATAGTAACCTGGGCTGGGGTAGGATCAATGCATCAGCGGCTATGAGCAATATATAAATTGAAAAAATAGTTTCTTAAAAAACAAAGCCAATCAGAGAATTTTGATTGGCTTTGTTTCGTTTTAGGGGATTCGTTTTAAGGTACCAAATACTCTTTTACGATATTCAGATCAAACCATTTTTGACATTCTTCTAGGGATGAGCCACCTGACGCTGTTGATCAAAGCTTCAATATCTGCCAAGTCTCGGTATCATCCCCTGTAGCATCAGCCATTTCAGCGACTTCTGTTAAAAGTTGATGTGTTATAATTTTATTATCCAAAAGGTCTTTTACCAAAAGGATGATTTCTTTTTTACCCAAAGTTTTTACATCTATTACCCTTGCCATGGCTGTATACTATTTATTTGTGGATAAAAACGACTTATCAATTGAATTAGTACCCAATGTGAGATAAACACATTTTCCGATAATAAATGACCTATATAAATACCTTATCGTAATAATGTAATATTGCTGACATAAGATAAAGCTTTTTGATCTTTTGTATACTTTATTTGAAGTATATAGACACCTTGTTCTACAAGCTGATTTTTGGATTGACCATCCCAAATTAAATCATTTTGATTTGAAAACACCTTGTTCCCCCAACGATCAAATATCTGGAAATTTGTGATACTGACATTTTTGGGAATTATCTGAAAAAAGTCATTAACGCCGTCGGCATTTGGGCTGAAAATATTAGGAAAGAAGAAAGACGATGAACAATCATTGTCAAGTTCTACTTGAAAAGAAAAATCTTTAGAGCCACAAATATTTGTGATGGTTACAATATAATTGCGGGCTTCCGAAATTTCAATTTCTGAGGTAATATCTCCGGTATTCCATAAATATTTAGTGCCATTAATAATCGGTATAGTTAGTAAAAGCTTTTGCCTTTCGCACAAAATCAATTCTTTACCAGCATCAACATCTGGTAGAAAAGTATATGCCAAAAAGAAACTATCAGATACCTTACAGCCATTGGTATCCTTTGCTGTGAATGAGTACTTTCCTTCCAGAGAGAATTTTTTAATCATTTCTGTTGAACCGTCATTCCACTTAATGTTATCTAATAACAATGTACTCAAATCGATATCCAATTCATTCCCCCTGCATAGGATCGTATCTTTATTTAAAAAAATATCATCTATTGACTTAACTGAAAACACAATGGTATCCGAAAAAACACAACCTAACATATTTAGCTTATGAATTAATTGATGTTTTCCAGCTTTATCCAATGGATTAAAGTCAGGATTTTTGCCAAAGTAGGTTTTACTACCAAAATCATTGGCCAATGTCCATTCAGAATAACCCAGTGAATAAACCTGGTTGGTATCTATACGTATGGTATCTCCTTTACAATATGTATTTTTGGCTATAAAAAACAAAGAGTTAGGCATTTCAAGAGGCTTACACGAGTGAAAGGTAGTCAGGTTGATAGATGCTAATGTTTGAGGTGCTCGATCAGAAGCGGGCAAACCTTCAGATGCTAATATAGGAGTATCAGTCGATACGATATTGATATCATCCACATCAGCACAATAATCAAAACTAGCACAATCTTCAGCAGTGATATCTGATTTAATTTTTCGTAACCTAGATCTATCTTTCCCCCAAGCTAGTACCATAAAATCTCCCATAAAACTAAATGCACTGTAAATAGTTCCAAGTTCATTCTCTAATAAAAGCCTTTGAAATAAGACATTTCCGTTCTTATCAAATTTTAGCACTTTCAGACCTTCAAAGCTTTCTCCTGTATCATTGCTATCAAAAATGTATATATCGTTATTTGTGTCAGTGATGATTTTATTGGTCGTTGTTCCACCGCGAAATGAAAAGTATTTTTGATTGGTGGTTATTTTTTTTGCCCAAATTGACTGAAGTTGCTTATTAGATTTGAATACAACAGTAGCATTTTTATCTATTGTTGTACCGTAAAGGATAACATTAGAATCACCATCCAAATTTATATATTCGGGTATAAAATTCAAAATTTTTGATTGGATAGTGTTACCATTATTGTCGATTTGGTGATAGAATCCTTTACCACCATTTTGTCCCACCAAAAACAATTCATCATTATTGCTTACTATGCTGGTTATGAAAGTGTTATTATTTCCTTTGTATTCTTTTGCAAATAAGACATTACCAAGCGTATCGATTTTGTAAAGGGTATATTTATAGCTGTCAGGCCATGTCTCGTTGCCCCTTGTAACTATAAATAGCTCACCCTTGTCATTGGTTGTATGGACATAGTTTGACCAGCTTTCTTTAAATCCTAAAGGTAATTTTATACTTTTTATGATATTAAAGTCTCTATCAATAATGTCGATCCGATTAATTGCTTGTGAACTAGATGATAGCGTATCGTAAGAAATCAAAAATTGGTTTTGGTTTTTGGTAGGTACAAAGACACTAAAAGGATTAGAATTAGTAATGCTCCTAGTTTGGATAATCTCTCCTTTAAAGTCAAAAACCGTAACAGTACTCGTTTTATCTAAGACTCCTGTCACTATGATACTTGTATCAGAAAATGGTGTTGCATTAAATAAAACCAGGGGACTTAAGTCTGGACCTTTGACTCCAATCTGAAATGCGCTTTGTGCGTTTATAAAATTCCAAATAAACAAGACAATAAAAGTAGCCAAAGTTTTCATAATACTGATATTTATGGTGTAACGAAGTATTATATTTATTTAGTATATTCCATTCGTTTCAGCAAATATTTTTTCAATTTTCGTATCAATAAACATATATTGTCGTATATTGCGTCTTTATTCTGACGTTTATAACGTCATTAATCTAACAACCCAATATGCCAACACCCCAATAACTAAAGACTAAAGATCAAAGACCACCATGTACGATCGCGCCATCCTCCATCTAGATCTCGACTCCTTCTTCGTATCGGTCGAGTGTCTCAAAAACAGTAGTCTCCTCGGCAAGCCGCTCCTCATCGGCGGCACGTCCAATCGTGGTGTCGTCGCCTCATGCAGCTACGAAGCACGTCGCTTCGGTGTACACTCTGCCATGCCCATGAAAATGGCACTTCGACTCTGTCCGCAAGCCATCATCCTGCGGGGAGATATGGATAGTTACTCCAAATACAGCGGTATCGTCACCGACATCATCGCCGAGGATGCCCCTGTGTATGAAAAGGCATCTATCGACGAGTTTTATCTCGACCTCACCGGTATGGACCGGCATTTTGGTTGCTTCAAGTGGTCATCAGAGTTGCGTCAGAAGGTCATCAAAGATTCCGGCCTGCCGATCTCCTTCGGCCTGTCAGTCAATAAAACGGTCTCCAAAATCGGCACCAGCGAAGCCAAACCCAATGGCACCAAATACGTTCCCAATGGCGAAGAAAAGGGATTTCTTGCTCCGCTGCCCGTAGGCAAGATCCCAGGTGTAGGAGACCAGACGCACAAGAAACTCAACTTCATGGGTGTACGCACCATAGACACCCTCAGTCAGATACCCATCCGTCTGCTCGAGCGGGAATTTGGCAAGCCGGGGCGCACCCTGTGGGAAAAAGCCAATGCCATCGATCCTACGCCCATCGTACCTTACCACGAGCAGAAGTCGATGTCCAAGGAGCGGACATTTGTAGAAGATACCCTCGACGTCATGATGATGAAACACCTGCTGCTCGACATGGCAGATAAGCTATCCTTCGAGCTGCGCCTCCGGCAAACTCGCATCTACCATCACCGTCAAGGTCCGCTACGCCGACTTCAATACCTACACCAAACAAAAAAATATCTCCTATACCGCCAATGATCGACTCCTCGGCCAGCATGTACTCGATCTATTCGACAAGGTATATGAGCGTCGCCAACTCATCCGTCTCATCGGTGTCAAGTACAGTGGATTGGTACAAGGCAGCTATCAAATCAATCTATTTGACGATACGATGGAGCACATCCACCTCATGCAGCAGATGGATAGGATCAGAAGGCGTTTTGGCGCTGACTCCATCATGCGCGCAAGCGGACTAGTGAAGGCTAAGGTGTTATATCAGCCGCATTTGCCGCCGGATGGTGGGTGATGTAGGTTGGCTTTTAAATGTTAAATCGCAACGTCAGTACAAAGTGCCTGCCAATTTGTAGATATTCATAATTATAAAAATTTCTTTTGAATACAGTATTATACACATTGAACATATTAATCTCAGTAAAATACTTTCCTCTTTTTAAGGGTATTTTTATCTCAAAATCTGATAAAAGTATTTGTATTTCTGCTACCCACTATATTTTCTGAAATATAGGTTGAATTTGACCATTTTATTGTAACTTTTTTTATATTTAGGAGAAATCATAAAAGAATAAGTTTTGCAATGATCTACTTTTCAATTCTTGAAGTGGATCGGATACCTGACTAGTAAAATAATAAAAACCTGACTCCCATCCTGTAATAAAATTGACAGGAAAATTAAAACCAGTTCTTAAATAGAATGTAATATTTATATTGCGATTAGAGACATCCCAAATGATAGAGTTTAATATATTTTTACCTACATTTTCTTCAAAGTTTGCTTTCAACTTTATCGTACTACTTAATGGGTCTATCAGTCGTTCGTATCCGGTACTGATATGATAAGATATGATACCATAAGGATAATACACTTTATTTGTCTCCTGAAAAACAGATAGTGGATTAGTAAATATTTGATCAATTATTTTCAACTTATGCTTTTTTGCCTGGGATTGAATATAAAATTTTTGTAAGGGGAATACAGTTTCATGTACAATATTGAAATCCACACCAAGCATCTTATTGACAGGCAAAAAACTATTATTCCGAAACAAATTAAATCTGTTGGTCATAAGCGTACGGTTAGTTATTAAATAATCAGAACCAGTAAGATCATTTGCGTAGGTCTTAAGTTTAAGTTCCATTTCTTATTTAATTTATACTTTAGATTTATATCGGCATTTATATATGTATTTTGAGAACGATTATTTCATTCACGAAAGGATCAGTTATAAATAAACCGGGTTGTGTAGAAACCCTAATTTTAAACCTTTACTTAATGCCCAGTCATACTTAAACAAGGTGTAGTATTCTTGATATGCTTGCATTGATCTTTCAAAATGATAGCCGATTGGATAATCAACTTCAATTGATGGGTTGATCCATCGTCCTTTTATACCAGCTGCTACATGCATAATTCCAGTATTAAATTTCCGAAGCAAAGTCTGGCTTAACTGTAAGTCTTGATATGGTATAGAGGTTTGCTTTGGTAGGTGGAATCAATATTTGCCTCAGCAAATTAATATACGCAGGTTCAAAGTATTAATAAACGTGAGGCACTTTTACTACTGATGAGCCTAATATTTGATATCCATAATATATGCTTATATGGTTTATACATGTAAGTTGCAGTAATCAAATTGTCATTTTTTGATTGTTGTCATGGACAACAAAGAATACCATGTCAGTATGTTGGTATATATGCTTTGAAGATTGTACAAATATGTCAAATATGAATTTTCACTAATGTGGTTTCCCTTGGCGTAACTGCATATTGACTTATTTGGGATTTAGTTGTAAAGTTGTCCCTTCTTAATATTTGGTCATTTGGTCAGTAAGAAATTTGTGCTGTTTGTTTTTGAAAAACGCTCCAACCCAGATCATAGTTGAGTTTGAGCTTAGAGTTGCTATTAATCTTATACAAAATACTTGTATTGGCAGCTCCTTTTTCATTGATACGATTATATCTCGTTCAAAATTACTATATCTGGTATCTATCTTGTCATCGATTACTTCTGAAATGAATAATGGTGTGATAAAAGAATTATTAAAATCAGATAGTCCAAACATTCCTTTGCCGATATTATTGCCACTTACATCACCTATTATTTTCATTTTTTTAAATAACCCAATTGGGGAAAATTGCATATCATAATTTATATGGCTTCCTCCAAGAGAAACAGCTGCATTCCACTTCATCTGGTATTGTTCGTCAGTCACGAGATTTACAGAAACAGCACTGGACTCAAAAATGTCACTCAATAGTTTGTTTTCAATATAGTTGTAAACAATGTCCACCTTTTGAACAGCCAAAGCACTTAGAGAGTTAGTAATCAATTGGTATCTTTTGCCAGTGAGGTCATCGCCGTCTATTGTGACATTGTAGACAGCTTGTCCCATGACTTTTATATCGCCCTTATAGTTTACTTCGACCCTGGCAACTTATTAAGTAGTTGTCCGATGTTGTGTTCTGTAGAGTCTCTGAAGTTGTCCAGATGATATGTCAAGGTGTCCCCTCTTTGACTGACGTATTGTTTTTCAGAGATGATTATCTCATCTACCATTTGACCATCGGGCTGTAATTTGACTTGTATATTTTTGTAATCTTTCATGTCCGATAAATCTACATATTTGCTCAGATAGCCTAAATAAGAAAAACTCAATATTTTATTATTAAGCTGTACAGAGTCTATGACAAATTCAAAAATACCCGAACTGTTTGTAATTGAAAAAGCAACAATAGAACTATCAGTTTTTTCTAGTAACAAAACACTACAAGATTCTAACGTGTCACCTCCCGATCCCTTGACTATGCCGGATACACTTATCTGGCATATTGCTAGTCTAGAAATAGATATAAAAAGGCATACGATAGTAACATTTTTAAACATCGTTTTTTCAGATTTATACTGGTTAACACACCTACTTTATTTGTCAATTTAAAAAAAATCACTCAAGGTCGTTTGACGTCAAAAAAACATTATCAATAATCATTCGGCACCTTTGCTACATCTTTGAATAGCTGATTTTGTTGCAATATTTATCTGTATTTTAAAGTTAAAAATGCAAAACTTATAAAAACATTTTAAGTTTCATTTTGGTCATAGCTGATAATTTTTCAACATCTGCGTTTAACTCTTCAAGCAATATTAATACTTCTGAGTTGTTTGCATCTTTGTTTCCTTTTCGTATACATCTTTTGCTTTTTTCGCTATGTTCTGCGCTATTGGGTCATCCTGAGTTTTCATAAAGTCAATTAGTTCTTCCCACTTTTGTTTATCTCCTATATAAGATTCAATTTCATTTTACTGTACTCAGCATCTGAACTACATACTATCCGCAATACGCATCCTATTACACTCCTGAACTCTCGCAATTACAATCCCCAAGCTTAGATGCGCATGTATCCACCAAAGGTGTTTCGCAACGGCAAAGATATCTATCTGTACTTTGTGTATTACTATCAGCATCAGTTACTCTTTTACAGCCTGAAATTATAATCAAGCTGACAAATAAAAGGAAGTGTTAAAATTTTATTCTTCATTAATTGTAATTTGCGCTTTTTATATTTTGGATTTTATACTTATTTATATATTTCCAGAGTATTTAAATTAATAAATTAATATCAGTTGTGCTACCTCTATCCATTGATGAATTGTACTTTATGGCAAGTTTTTTACGCAACTCGTGGGGCAATGTTTTGCTTTTTCAAAGAAATTCTTTCACCCTTCCATTTATTTGGATTTTCTTGATTAAGGTATTCATTATTTGTAAAATTAATGGCAACTTGCTTTAAAACTAATTAAATTTTGACTATCGGCAGCTTCTAAGATGGTACCTGGTAAACCAGTGAGTTTCCATGGTCCAATTTTGCAGGTAATTTTGGCGAAAACCAAGCTGTATATTCCCGCCCTCTGAATTTTGTTGAAGCTTTGGTACAAACATAATTTCCTATGGTCTTTTGTTCCTTCGATATTTTCCATTTTATTTTGGTATTCCTAACTCAGTATATATATGAGGAGAAGCATTATAAATTCTCTGACACATATTAAATTATTATTAAAATCAGTAAAATAACGATTGCCATGCTGTCTTGCATGTAACAATCTACCATGAGACTACCACTGTTACTTTCATTTACTGTTTTGTATGTCATATTCTCATCACCTGTGCGGCCATCTCTATCTACGCATATCATCCCATTTCCTTGATCATAAACAAAAAGAGATTTGCCGTTTTTATATGACAAATTCGCAGTTCTGGGCAGTCGAATATTATGAAGTGAAGTGATAATATTATACTTTATGGTAACATCTTTCTGACAAGTTACTGTACAATTTAAAAAAATACCAAATAAGATGGTTATCAAAAATTTCATTTTGTAAAACTTAAAAGAGTTTATTAAATTCAGTAAGAAGTTCCTCCTTTGCTGGTGATGGTAACGATTCAAGAGAATTATTTAGCAACCAATTTTGTGTTCATGTCCTCCGAAAAGCTACTATATCCATTTTATTTATCATTTCGAAAATATTTGTTGCTTTTGTTCCTACAAGATTTATATCTTTATTTGTATGACTCTTAAGGAGACTGATCACATCAATCCAACGAGATTTTCTCCATAATACACATCTGCTATGTTATGCTGATGAATACTATCCTCACATGTCAGAGTGAGTACACAACCAAACAGTCCACTATGGGAGCTACAGCTACATGTGCTATCGGCCCACATTTTTACATATGCATTGACCATTGGTGCCTCACATCGACATGTGGGTGGTCTGTCCTTAATCTTACTATCACATGCAATTAAAAACAATAGTAAAAGTAATATAAAAGTTTTTGTTTGCAAATAAGGCTTCATAATAAATTTTGCATTAAAATCATAAATTACCAACAGGAAAGTTGGTTTTCCTGTTGGCTTTTTTTCGGGTACATTTCAAAAATTTTAGCCAAGCTACATTTTTTACAAGATATGTTATCTTACAATGAGATGCACCCGTTTTTCAGTGTTCAGCTTTTCTTGTGCCACTGCAAATACAATTGCAATAAAGCCAGTGTTGCAAATGTAATTTTGATTATTAGCACAAGTGGCAGAACAATAGCTGAAAAAACTGGCCCCACTGCACGAATGATGCAAAGGCTCTGCATTATTTGTCATAGTGGCACTCGTCATAAAAAACATAGAAAAACTAAAAATTAATGTTTTCATAATTAATAGAATTGAAAATGTGATTAAAATTAAACTTCTTTTCAAATTTATAATAATAATAATAATAATAATAATCTTAGCACATGACAAAAAAACAAATAGCCATGCGTAAATGTTTGATTTAGAGAATTAAAACATAATTTACGATGGCTACAGGCAAATTTAAAGATTTTGCCTGGGAATTGTACGAGAACCTACCAACATTAACAAAACCGAGGACCGATTTTATCTCATTGTTTATCTTATCGATCCTAAAAGTAGGAACGGTAAATCTTGTCAAAATATCAATAGGGATGGGTGTAAAAGCTCAATCTAAATCCAATTATCGGCGGATTCAGCGATTCGTTGATGAGGTGCATTGGTGTTTTAGATCATTGGTACCGCTCATACTAAAATGGTCTGGCATCTTTGGCCCCTTAACATTGATTATTGATAGGACGAACTGGAAGTTGGGTAAGTCCAATATCAACATCCTTTGCATTAGTGTTTTAGGTGATGGATTTTGTGTTCCATTAATATGGAAATTATTGGACAAACGTGGTAATAGCTCCCAAGAAGAAAGAATGGATTTGATTGGTAAATTACTAAAGATACCAAATTTGCCAAAGATAAAAACGATCATCGGAGATAGGGAATTTGTAGGTACCAAGTGGTTTAAATATCTGAAGAACAACAACATAGGTATTTTATTTAGGATCAGAGATAACCAATATGCAAAGCGATATAACAAGCAATACAAAGTATCGACTATTATCAAGGGTAATACAAGAAAGGGGTGTCAATGTAACGGAAAGCAATATTGGATGGATGATGTCCAAGTTTACATTCATGGATTTAGATATAAGAACGGAGAAGGAAAAATAGATAACTTAATCGTTGCATCATTTGAAAGAGAGACAAAGGTGAGTGAAGCATATTCAAATAGATGGTTTATCGAGAGTATGTTTAAGAATTTTAAGACGAACGGATTTAATATGGAAGACACCCATATCACAAATCTCGATCGGCTAGAGACATTATTTGGGCTATTGACACTAGGCTACATATGCGCTATAAATGCTGGAAAAATATTAATGAGAGAAAAGCCAGAATTATTCAAAATATCAAGCAACGGTCGTCCAAAACTTAGTATATTTAGGGCAGGAAGGAATGGACGAACGAATAAACATTCAAAGAGAGGAGTAATGAAATTTATTTAACCTAAATATAAATTTGTATGTGCTTTGCATAGAATTATTATTATTATTATTATATTTTAATATATTTTTAAAAAAACAACCTAACCAAGTCTCCAAAATCACAACCGGCAAGCCAACCAATGGCACCAAATACGTTCCCAATGGCGAAGAAAAGGGATTTCTTGCTCCGCTGCCCGTAGGCAAGATCCCAGGTGTAGGAGACCAGACGCACAAAAAACTCAACTTTATGGGTGTACGTACCATCGAGACACTCAGCCAGATACCCATCCGTCTGCTCGAGCGCGAATTTGGTAAGCCCGGACGAAGCCTGTGGGAAAAAGCCAATGCCATCGATCCTACGCCCATCGTACCTTACCACGAGCAGAAGTCGATGTCCAAGGAGCGGACATTTGTAGAAGATACCCTCGACGTCATGATGATGAAACACCTGCTGCTCGACATGGCAGATAAGCTATCCTTCGAGCTGCGCGCCTCCGGCAAACTCGCATCTACCATCACCGTCAAGATCCGCTACGCCGACTTCAATACCTACACCAAACAAAAAAATATCTCCTATACCGCCAATGATCGACTCCTCGGCCAGCATGTACTCGATCTATTCGACAAGGTATATGAGCGTCGGCAGCTCATCCGACTCATCGGCGTCAAGTACAGCGGTCTCGTGCAAGGCAGCTACCAGATCAATCTATTCGACGATACGATGGAGCACATCCACCTCATGCAGCAGATGGATAGGATCCGGAGACGGTTTGGTGCTGACTCCATCATGCGCGCAAGCGGACTAGTGAAGGCTAAGGTGTTGTATCAGCCGCATTTGCCGCCGGATGGTGGGTGAATTATTTTATAGTATTAAAGTTTCTAAAATATTTGATGCCGAATAGAACTGGAACAACTTCCACTTTTACACTATCTTGATCTTTTATCATGACATATTCAGCCTTGCTACGCCTTGCACTAACCCAGTTCCCTTTATATTTTATTTCATCTTGCTTTTGTTGCATGACCATTACCTCTCCATTTTGAAAGTATGTAAAGCTAAGAAGTAAGCCTTGAAAAATTAATATACCGACTAATAAAAATAGAATCCAAAGCCGTCCCAATTCTTCTAGTCTTTGTTTGTTGTGTTGTTCGAAACCGGGAACTTTATGCTTTAAAATATTGTAAAGACTGGTGCTAAATAGTATTCCAAAAACTATAGAAGACCCCCAGAACCACCACTGACTATGAAAATTTTGAGTCCAGATTGTTAATATCATTAAGGCAAAGAATGGAACAAGCAAAAAAAATCCAGAGAAAAATGTAATCAATTTATCATAGCTCGAATCCAATACCGGATCATCTTCAAACTCAGGTATTTTACCCCAATCATTTAATACATCTTTTAAACTAATAAGTCCTCTAAGAAAAAGCAAAATACCAGGTAGCGTTGCTCATTTACTTTGAAAGTCAAAGACATGATCAGCTAAATAAATATATAAAACTCCCAATAATGTAAGAACACCAGGGATTTTCATTGCTTTCAATACCTTTCGATTATTTTCTTTTTGGTAAGCGCTGATGGCTGCCTTTCTTTCTTCTTGTGTCATCAAAAACTAAGCGGTTTGATGATTTATTGGAACTGTGGATACTATATTTTCCATCTTGGCATAAACAAGACTAGTGGAACCTTCTTCTATATTCTGCACTACCCATTTACCATTTTTGTAAATAAATGTCCATACAGATTCTACATCCTTAAACTCTTTATCACCTTCCACTATCATATTGTCAGACAACCTGACCAGATAATCTTGCATTTCAGCTTCGATACTTAATATGACTCTTGAATCTTCTGCATTTTGAGTATTTGAACTCTGCACATATAGCGGTTTAATGTCTTTTATTTTTTTGATTTTCACAATGTTTTTTTGACCTTTTTCTTCCCATTTTTCTAGGTGGACATACTTTTGATTTTGCCAGTACCAATCATCCATCCAATCAGACACTTCTTCAATATTATTTTTATCCCAAGCAGTTTGTACTCGCATAAAAACTTCAGATGCTCGCATTTTTAGTGAAAGCCAATCAAATGCTCTGTTGGATATGGCCAAAGCATGTAGGTCTTTCATTGTTTTTTTAACTGCAAAATATTCTTTAAGATATGTCCATATTATAAATGGAAAGAAGATCACAAACAATACAAACAATAGAAGTTTGCCCCAAAAGGACTTAGTAATCGCTTTGGCTATGGAGCCACCAGCAGCTGCCATCATAGGCTCGTTGCTTGAGATTATAAAGATAAATACAATCAAGACTAAGATAATATTCCGTTTCATACTACGTTTTTAATTTTTTTACAAAGTTACATGCTCATCTTTAATATTTAAGCTGTCTCCATCATGCGTGCAAACGGACTAGTGAAGGCAAATGTGTTGTACACATCTCATTTGCAGCTAGATGGTAGGTGATGGAGAAAAATGAACTATTGAAGAATGACGTTTGTTTAATCAATTATGCATATATTTGTATTGTAAAATAATGAAGAATATGAATGTTAAGAGTATAATGGATTTTAGGCAAGATTTGGATGCAACCCTTGATAGTGTATCTGAAGACGATGATACAGTAATTATAAATCGACCTAATAATAAAGACGTCGTACTTATTTCTCTAAAATCATACAATAGTCTTCAAGAAACTTTATATCTAATGTCTTCTGTAAAAAATAGAGAAAGATTGGACACTGCAGTTAATGAGATTAATTTAGGAATCAATTTGTTGAAAAAGGAATTGATCTAATGAAGTTGCTGACATGGCACATATCAGCGTGGGAAGATTATTTGTACTGGCAAGACAATGATAAAGATAATGTAAAAAAAATTAACGGACTACTCAAAGATATACTTCGTAACCCTTTTTCAGGTTTAGGCAAACCAGAGCCATTGGTAGGAAATTACAAAGGTTATTGGTCCAGCCGTATCAACCAAGAACATAGATTGATATACAAAGTGGAAAACAAAATGATTATTGTAGCTTCTTGTAGATTTCATTATTAATATGAACAGTTCGGCTCCGACTCCATCTGCAGGCGAGCGGACTTGTGAAGGCTAAAGTTCTATCAGCCACATCTGCCGGTGGATGGTGGGTGATGGTTTTATAACACTGAACTTTTTAAAATACCTAATTTTTTGGTAAAGTCCAATATTCAATCCACTAAAAGAGGGGGTAAAATATATTAATTCTAGACTTCGGATTTTGTATTTTCAAGATTTAGTTTATCGAAGTCGTTTTTTAATATACTGCGTGTCAATTCGAGAAGGTCTGTATTTCCCATTGTGGAGTGAATTTCCTGACTTTTGACAAGTAGTGTCTGCAATGATATCTGTAATTTGGGCATATTGATTTCGCCGGATTTGAATGCGGCAAGATGGTACATCCACGGAATAGAGGGCGTATAGTTGGCACTATCACTGTACAGATCATCCCGTTCCTTGAGTTTGTACAAAGTATAAGCTTTCATTACCCCCGGGAAATTACCATTTATTAACATGGCTTTAAAATAAGCTGTAAAAAATAAATGCCACCGATGATCGAATATTTCCTTTTTATATGCGGTCAAAAATACAAATGCATGATTTTCTGCCTGTTTCACTTTATGCAGATCGATCAGTGAAAATACGGTAAAGGCTGTGTGTCCGATTTTACTGTGGAAATTAGGGGATTCCTTGGCCGTGTGCAATGATGATTTTAATATTTCATAGGCTTCGTTGGCTTTTTTGGATCTCAGCAATATAGCTACCAGATTATTGACATAATAGAGGTAATCATTGTTGGTTTCTTTGATAGAAAGACAGCCATAATAGGTTGCCTTTTCGAGATTTTGAAATGAAGAGTAGTACAGCAAGTACTGGCTGTAAAAATTGACCAAAATACGTCTGGAATAGAAATGACCACTTTTTATCATTTTGTCAAAATAAACAAACTTGTCTTCCAGTATTTCATAGGATCTTCTGTTGTGCGCAATAAAAACAATACGGATCCAGGCAAGTAATCTGTTGTACCCATCGAGAGATTCATTATAAAAAACGGATGTCAGCCATTGATACCAGTCGTTTTGAGAATCCTTTTTGTGTACATAATGATTGATGATTTCATTGGTAGCATCGTGCAATTTGTCATTTACCAGTTTTGAATACTCATAGTCTGTTCTATATTTATTGATAAAAAGGTGCACTATCTCAAAATCCCTGTGCCTCAGTCTTATTTGCAAATAGTGTCTGTATATCCTGGATATATCATAGAGTTTTATAAAATTGAAGTGGGATGAATCAGAGGTTTTTAAAATTCTAATGAGTTCCTTTTCGTCCTCTTTATTGATGGCGTCGGTCATAATCAATTTTTCCCAAGCAAGCAGTTTTTCAAGGGTTTTGTCTACATCCAGTGCGTCCAGTAGTTTCGAACACCAGGTTTTGACATAGCTATATTTCCTTTTATCAATACTGTCGTCGTACTCCAGATGATCATTTATGTGGACCGCATTATGTATGACTTTTGCAATAATGTCGTTTTTCTCATCTTCTTCAAATTTTTTGTACTGCAACAAAAAATCTGCTTCATGGGGTAAAATTCCTGATGCAAACAGAGAAAACTTATTTAATCTGGATTTTACCATGGATTAAAGTGTAATTCCACCATCTACACTGATAGTGGCTCCATTGATATAGTCTGCCTGATCAGATGCCAAAAAAGCATATATATTGGCAATATCTTCCGGTTTGCCCAATCTGTTAGAGGGTACTTTTTCACTCATTTTAGCCAAAACAGCTTCCGGCATGGCCATCAGCATTTCAGTAAGTATAAAACCCGGCGCCACGGCATTTACATTGATACCTTTTCTTCCCAGTTCTTTTGACCATGTTTGCGTCATAGCTATCACACCCGCTTTTGTCGCTGCATAGTTGGTTTGACCAAAATTTCCATACAAACCTACTACGGATGATGCATTCATGATTCTGCCATATCCTTTTTCTACCATGTAAGGAGCTACAGCTTTTGTGCACAAAAATACACCGGTAAGATTGATGTCTATCACCTGATGCCATTGCTCTTCAGTCATCTTAAGTAATGATGCATCGCGGGTGATACCGGCATTATTGACCAAAATATCTATTTTACCGTACGCACCCACCACTTTTTTTACTGCTTCATCGATCTGAGTAGCATCGGATGTATTTACTGTATAAAAAATAGCTTTGTGCCCTTTGGCTGTCAGTTCTGTTTCCAGTTCCTTTCCCCTTATCTCGTTGATATCCCATATAGCCACTACAGCCCCTTCCTGTACAAATTTTAAAACAGTGGCCCTGCCGATACCTGATGATCCACCTGTGACTATTGCCACTTTACCTTCCAATGATTTCATGATACAATTATTTATTATTACAATATTGCTTTCAGAATGCAAAAATAGGCATGAATCCTGATTGCACCCCATATTATTAAGTAATTTGCATATCATAGTTTTAATTGTCACAATATCATATTAGTATGTAATTTATAGATAATAAAGGAGTTATGTAATTATATAGTATTATGTCACAATGATAAATTAAAAAATATATACTTTATACTCCAAATAAAACCTAGATATTAGCACAGAATTAAAGACTCAATACCATAGTAATGAATTTTCGCAGGCCACACTTTTATTGATTGCTGTCTATATGTGCTTCACTTTATATATCGTATATAAAGGGGCCACCAAAACCAAAAACATAAAAGAATTTGCGTTGGGCAACGGATTTTCTCCTGTGGTAGTTGGTTTGTCTTTGGCGGCGAGTATTACCAGTGCTGCTACTTTTATCATAAATCCGGGTTTTGTAGCTCTGTATGGATGGAGTGCTTTTTTGGCGATGTCTATTGTTTTGCCTTTAGGACTTTTTATTTCGCTCATTATTCTGAGTAAAAGTTTCAGGAAGTATGGCAGTAGCATTAAAGCCCTGACACTCGCACAGTGGGTTGGCAAAAGATATGACAGTCCTTTTTTTTCGGTGCTGATGGCTTTTTTTTCGCTTTTACTGCTTACTTTCATAGCCTTAATTTGTGTAGGACTTACCAAAGTTTTGAGTAGTGCCCTTGGTGCCGACGAGTTGCTTGTGTTGGTGTGTTTGGTGATTTTTGTATTTGGATATACGATGTTTGGCGGGGCTAATTCTATGATCTATACCAATGCTATTCAGGCCATACTCATGGTAATTGTTGCAGTGATACTTCTGACATCCGGTTTTGAACATTTTAATGGCGGATGGGATGCTTTTTGGGCTAAATTGGATACCATTGATCCCAATATGTCTTTGTCCTTTAACGAAAAGAGCCCGTTATTCAGAGATTGGTTTGAAGTTATATTTTGTAATTTTATAGTCGGAATTGCCATAGTATGTCAGCCTCACATCATTACAAGATCCCTGATGCTCAAGTCAGATGAAGATGTCAACAAATATCTTGCTGTGGCTATACTGGTGGAGACGCTTTTCTTTTTTGTGCTTTTTGCTGGTTTTTATGCCCGAATAATGTTTCCTGATCTTTTGAATGAAGGCACACCGCTCAAGATGGATGGTATATTGTCAGCTTATGTGGTAAAAAAGTTTTCTGTAGCCATAGGCATTACGGTCATCATGGGTTTGATAGCGGCGGGATTGTCCACTCTTGAGGGCATAGTACAATCACTTTCCACTACCATTACCAATGATATCATTGCTCCTTTTACGGGCCTGGACGAAAATTCAAAAAAATTACCTGTAATCAATAAGCTGGTCATTGTGGTTATAGCGATCATTGCCATTGTAATCAGTTATCAACAATTGCTTTATCCAAATTTAAGCGTAGGTATATTGGCCCAAAATGGTGTGTACGCTTTTTTCTCAGCTGCTTTTGTTCCGGTTTTGTTTGGAATATTTGTAAAAGATATGCCCAAACAAGCAGCTATCGGAGCGGCAGTGACAGCAATGATCGTTCATTTCAGTGTATATTATGGCCAGCTTACACCATATACAACAGGTAGTATACGCAATCCGGCTGTAGCAGCAACGATAGCTATCTTGTCTGCTGTATTTGTAGGTATAGCGCTGTGGGTGATACTCAGGAAAAAGATGAATACACAAACAGAACTATAAATGGATTTTATTATAAAAAAAACAAGATATAGTGCAGGTAGATAATCTGTCATCCAGGAAACAACGAAACGCCTCTATCAAGTCTACAGGCTCATATGCTCCTGAGCGTAAGGTGCCGAATGCTTTTTTTAATGAATTACTCGGAGAGGATGTAGATACTTGGCTCAAACAACACGTACAGATATATGAGCGCAGATGGTGCTCTGATGATGAGAGTACGGCAGACCTGGTAGAAAAAGCATGCTCTAAGGCACTTAAAAATGCTGGCCTGCAGCCGCAAGACATTGACCTGCTCATAGTAGCTACCGATACACCGGAATACATTTCACCTTCTACAGCTTCTGTGATTCAGGACAGAATGAAAATGGTCAACGCAGGTACATTTGATATCAATACCGCTTGTGCAGGATTTGTCACCGGACTGGATGTAGCGGCAAAATATATACAATCTGATGAGCAGTATAATCATATACTCGTAGTAGGGGCCTATACTATGAGCAAATACCTCCATATGCATGACAAAAAAACAGTGACTTTATTCGCTGATGGAGCAGGAGCTATTGTGATGGGGGTTTCAAAAAATGGTGAAGGCTATCTTCAGAGTAAGTTGGCCACCAGAGGTGAGTTTAATAGCTGGATGGGAATATATAGTGGTGCCAGTCATCATCCTGTGACCCACGAGGCTATAAATCACCACGACCACCAGCTCAAGTTTGTACAAAAAATACCGACACATATAAATCCGGAAGTCTGGAGTAGGATGATTTTGGACTTGTGCAGGAAAGAAAACATTGGTCCTAATGATGTAGATCACTACTTTTTTACGCAAATCAATATAAATTCTATATTTGAAACCATGGACAAACTTGGTGTGGAGAGGTCAAAAGCGGCTACTATCATGCATTATTATGGCTATACTGGCTCTGCCTGTATTCCGATGGCTTTAGATGAATGGGTACAAAAAGGCTTGGTTAAGACTGGTGACACAGTCTGTTTTATGGGCTCGGGTGGTGGATTGGCATTCGGAGCATCTCTATACAAAATGTAAGTAAACTTTGAATTATAAATTTTAAAATTGTAAATGAACGTTTGGCAACAAGATTGGATTTCGAGGTGGGCACTTTATAGCCCTGACCGCATTGCAATTTTTGAAGAAGAAAGTGGCAAAAGTATAAGCTACGCCCAGCTCAATTATAAGTCAAACGGCATTGCGGATTATTTGAAAAATCAGCTTCAGGTCCATAAAGGCGACAGAATAGCGGTTATTGCTGAATTCAGTATTGAATATATCTGTTTGTTCGGAGCGGCACAGAAACTGGGTTTTATACTGGTTCCGATAAATTATAGGCTGGCACAGGCTGAGGTAAGTGACATCTTGCATGATTCATCACCCAAAATGATATTTGCTGATGACAAGTATGATCATTTGATCGACATTCATTTTCATGAATCAAAGTATAATTATTGTCAAATCGATTCCATAACAGGAACTGGCACAACAGAAATCAAGCCTGTGTCAGAAGATGATCCGATATTTATTATTTATACTTCCGGTACCACGGGCAAAGCCAAAGGTGTAAAATACACCCATAAAATGTTGTTCTGGAACAGTATAAATACAGCTCTTTCATTAAAACTGAATACAGAAAGCCGTACAGTCAATGTAATGCCGCCATTTCATACAGGTGGATGGAATGTATTGCTCACACCTTTTTTACATCATGGAGGTTTTGTGTGTTTGTGTAGTAAGTTTACCCCCGAAAGAGTACTGGCTGCTATTACAAACTGGAAATGTAATATTTTTATGGGTGTACCTACCATGCTGGCCATGCTGGCTAATGAAAATGCCTTTGATGACGCTGATATCTCCTGTCTGGATTACATCATCGTAGGTGGTGAATCCATGCCTATACCACTTATAGAGAGGTATGCAGCCAAGGGAGTGGCCATCAGGCAAGGATATGGTATGACAGAGGTTGGACCCAATCTGACATCTCTGCATCAGGATGATGCTATCAGGAAAAAAGGAAGTATAGGTAGACCGAATTTTTATGTAGAACACAGAGTGATCAACGAAAACGGGCTGGATGCCATAGCAAACGAAACCGGTGAATTATGGTTGCGTGGACCTATGGTCACACCCGGGTACTGGCAAAATGAATCCGGTACGAAGGATGCTTTTTCAGAGGATGGGATATGGTTCAGGACAGGGGATATGGTAATAGAGGACGAGGACAAATATCTGTACATCGTGGACAGACTTAAAAATATGTATATCAGTGGGGGTGAAAATGTATATCCTGCAGAAGTGGAAAAAGTATTAAGGCAAATACCCTCAGTAAGCGAGTGTGCAGTAGTAGGGGTAAAAGACGAAAAGTGGGGTGAAGTAGGTAGAGCTTTTATTGTCACCGCCGAGGATCAGGTGATAGCCGAAAGTGATGTCCGAACCTTCTGTATTTCTAAACTGGCAAAATTCAAAATACCTAAATATTTTGTATTTATGGAGAGTTTGCCCAAAACAGACAGCGGGAAGATAGATAGGAAATCGTTAAAATTTTTATAAAAAGTATTATTATATTATTAAATCATTAAAATTGAATTAAAATGAAATCTTTAAAGTTATTTGGAATGATGATGCTTTTTGCATCTATGTTATTGATGAGTTGTGGTAAAGAAGAGGACAAAGGCACCTGTTCAGACGGTATCAAAAATCAGGACGAAACGGGTATCGACTGTGGTGGTGCATGTAGTGCGTGCAAAGAAGGTATACAAGGCAAATGGAAATCATTTCCTGTGGCTCCAATCCTGGCTAATTTTGCAGACTCTATCGTTGCAGAATTTAAAGTTAACAACACCTATACCGTGGACCAATGGAAAGGTGGGTCTAAAGTCATCCTTACCGGAACGTATGTTCAGACAAAATCAAATGTGGGTAATATTTACACCATAAAAATCAATCAAACCACTCCAACGGTCATTACTGCCGAAGGAATTTTTGAAGTAACTTCTGACAACAAAACCATGAAATATGAATTGTTGCAGACACAACCTGCTCTTGGGTACAACCCTCCTACTCCGGCAGCCGGATTTGGCAGCACCGCCGGTGGTTTATTCGGGTTAAATAATGTACAAAACTATGTTCGAATTAATTAAAATGTGGTGTTTATAATTGATTTTGGGGGGAGGGAAAGTCTCTTCTCCCAATTCTTTTTCTTTTAACAACAATTGCATTCTCCTTTGTGCTAAATAATTAATTTTAAGTATTATGACCAGATATTTTTTGTTGTTCATCATTAGTTTTATCTCATTCGCATTGAAGTCTCAGGAAGCAGGAACTGAGGGTTTCAAGGGATTTGACAAGGTGTTGCCAACAAAAGCCAATAGACAACTGCAAGCTTACGTTTACTTTTATCAACAAAATGTGGCCATGAATATGGCTCCTGAAAATGATTTTCTGAAAGGACAGATAGTAGGTAGGTTATTTGGTACCAATACGACCACCACATCCAAATCTATAAAAGCATTGTATGCAGAACAAAGGGCCATTCCTTTTTTTATTTATACACCCAGTATTTTTGATGGGAAGGCAACCTTAAGGGCATCATTCGAAATAGACTGGACATGGGGAGATGTGGCATATGGTACCGGTGGCAATTTTGGGTCTGCTATTTCGGCAGACCAGGTCAATCTCCAAACACAAAATCTCGAAGTAGAATTTGTTCCTGCAAAATACTGGACGATCAATGTCGGGCTTCAGCGCTTATTTGATACCCCGCATGATCTGTATCGTACGTTTTTTGAAAAATTTACATCTACAGGTTACAGGCTTGCATATTTTGGTACAGATGGGGTGGGTATCTCTGTGAGAAGACAAACAGATGGTAAAAAACTAAAAGCGGGCTTTTACAAATTATATGAAAACAATGTAGAATTAAATGATGATGTTTCACTTTTTGAGCTAAATCAGCAAATCACGGTTTCACCTAAGTGGAATGTTGGTGGTTCTGTGTATTACATAAAAGACAATTCATCCGGTAAGGGTGGTGTAAGTATATTGGGACAAGGGTATTCTAGCCCACTGACCACATACAATGGTACTTTCAGATTTCCTCTCGGTGCTGACCCATATAAGTCAGATGTGTTTTGGGTGGGCATGTATTTTTCAAGGAATGAAGAAATGATGCTGGACAGATGGTTTATGAGTGGTTTTGTCAATTATAATATGGGGTCAATCAGGCAAAAAGCGGCTGGAAGTGACAGTTATATAAAATCCGTGTCTATAGGAGGTATTGCGGCAAATCTAAGGGCGGATACCGTTATGGTCAGACTGCTGGAGATGCGGTGACTGCAGATTTTCTATTTACAAGTGGTGACAACAATGGTATCAGTGATAAAAAATATAGTGGCGTCATTACTGCCAATACCTGGGGAAGTCCTGGTGGAATATTTATAGGTCACGGTGGTTACTTGCTTTTTCCGCATGGCAATGTAGTCAATCGTTTTATAGCAGCTGTGGCTGACATTTCCAATATGGGATACGGTATTGCCGGAGGAACGGTCAATTTTTCCAAAGACCTGATTCCCAATAAACTTCATTCAAAAATCGGAGGTGCCACGGGTATTTCTGTCATCGCTCCCAATGGTGGAGGTAGCTTTATGGGGTGGGAGGCCAATGCTAAAATAGGGTATGACTTCGGAGCATTTCTGACAGTGGAAGCACATGCAGCATACATAGGACTGCGTGATTTTTATGATTCGTCCGTAACGAATGGAGGAGTCAAGACAAGACCTGTCGATCCATGGCTTGGTTTTGTATGTCTGAAGTGGCTTATTTTCTAAATTTATATCGGGAGTATCATGAAACAAATAGTATTAAATATCATCGTCAGTCTGACCATCCTATCATCTTGTATTGCTCAAAAACAGGCAAATATCACATCTATGCTCGACCTTGATTATGGGATGCCTGTACAAAAGATGACTTTGGACAATAATGTACAAATGGCTTATGTAGAAAATGGTGACAAGGGCAAATATATTTTGTTTATTCATGGATTGGCTTCGTACATCCCTGCATGGAAAAAAAATATCGAGAACTTAAAAAATAATTATCGCTGTATAGCTATAGATTTACCGGGATACGGAAAGTCATCAAAAGGCAATTATCAAGTGTCCATGGACTTTTATGCAGATGTCATTGCTGATTTTTGCCGGAAAAAAAACATAAATAATGTGATCCTGGCAGGGCACTCTATGGGTGGACAGATAGCTATCACTGCTGCACTTAAGTATCCGGATCTTGTTTCAGATCTGATATTAATAGCACCGGCTGGATTTGAATCTTTTAATAAAGGAGAAAAACAATGGTTCAGGGATGTGATGACGGTAGATGGCGTCAGACTCACCACAGTAGAACAAATCAGAGTCAATTATGCGTACAACTTCTATAATATGCCAAAAGAGGCTGATTTTATGATTACTGATAGAATCAATATCCGGGCAACCCAAGATTTTAACGATTATTGTTATCATATCACACAGGGTGTAAATGCTATGGTCGATCAACCCGTATTTGAGTTCCTGCCCACAATAAAACAACCCACGCTATGCCTCTTTGGGTCACAGGACAATCTCATCCCCAACAGATACCTGCACGGTGGACCTACATCAAAAGTAGCTAAAGCTGGTGCAGAAAGGATACCCAATTGTACGTTGGAGATGATAGGTGGTGCAGGACACTTTGTAATGTTTGAAAAATCAGATATTGTAAATGAAAAGATAAGTCAGTTTTTGAGTAAAAAATGATTTTTTTAATTTCAATGCGATGCTGGCACAGAGTTCTTCCTATCATTGTCTTTTTTTAATATCTTTGTAGTATTAAGATATGCGCGGCAGGCCTACATTCTGTAAAAATTGAATATCCAAAACAATTTCCCCAAAATGCAGGTATATGTTTGACTCGCAAGAACTTAATCAAACACATAGGCAATTTATTAGACCGACAAAAAATATTTCTTTCATATGGCACAGATAAATCCTTACATTAATTTCAATGGAAATGCTGAAGAAGCCTTCCATTTTTACAAATCAGTATTTGGTGGGGAATTTACAAAAATTGTACGCTTCAAAGATCTTATAAGTCCTGAATTTTCCATACCTGATAGTGAAGCAAATAAGATAATGCACATTGCATTACCTATTGGCAACAATGTATTAATAGCAAATGACGTCCCAGAAAGTATGGGGAAAGTAAATGAAAATGAAAACAGAAGTAAAATTGCAATTAGTGCAGAATCCAAAGAAGAAGCCGACAAACTATACAATGGACTTTCAACAGGTGGTCAAATAGAAATGCCAATATCTGACAGTCCCTGGGGATCATACTTCGGAATGTTTAGAGATAAATATGGTATTGAATGGACAGTAGAATTTGTCCAAAAATATGATTAGAAACTATCCTTAGCCAGAAATTTACAAATACAACAGGATTATCCGTTTATATTATGGGTATTCAAGACAAAAAGTATTTGCCGGAAACCTATGGAAAAATTATAGGTAAGGCAAGTGTAACTGGCTATTGTATTAAGTTCAAAACACTTAAAGATATAAATATTGACATACTTGAAGTGGCAATTCGTGACGGTGTTAAACAGTCCTCTTAACCGATATCAAATCACAAATGTAACAACGAACCGCCAACAAGGGTTCCAATGTAAAGCCTCATGCCAACCATAGGAACCGCAGCAGAGCCCCCAAAAAAAAGTGGCTTGAATCTAAAGTAAAAATAAAATCTTTTGTTTATCTTTGTAATATTAAAATTTACGATAAAAAAACTGCCTTAAAAGTAAGGTGTAGGCGACTATAATTTTTTTTCGGACTTACAGCTTCCACCACTGAGTAGCAGTACCATACTCACAGCGTAGTAATCATACCGAACATAAAACATTCTGTCATTCTTCGGAAGGGTGTAGCAAGAGACAGACATACATCAGAGATGATGGCCCGATTATATGAACCTGGATTGTAAAGCAAAAATAAGGTGCTTTGAGTAAACAAAAATGGGCTAAAAACCTATATTTGTGCTGGGAGCGTGTGTGCGAACGATAAAAAAGTGCCTGAAATCTATTGAATATTAAAAAAAACCGAAAGTTGCTAAATTTTTATGCGTCTAACAGA
>JADKCF010000045.1 GCA_016714765.1 Saprospiraceae bacterium
AGAAATGATGAACGATAATTTATAATCAACCAACAGAAATTAAAGAAAATGAACCCAAATATTCAAACAGAAGTAGATGCCAGTTATCTATATAACTTATTGGCAATACATGAAGAAGATCCCAACGTAGCAGAGATTTTTCGGCAGATGAGTGACATCGAAAAAAGTCATGCGTTGGCAGACATGTTAAGCACAATATACCTTCAAGAGCCTTTTCCTTCACACCTTCAGGGAGCCAGGCAAAATGTTGCAATACATAGGCAAGGTGATGGGATATGACTACATCCTTGGTGTGCTGATGGACACAGAAAAAAGCCTATCAAACACCATCGTAAGTACCAGAAAAAAATTGAAGCCTGATTCATCTTCTATTTCAGATACCGCTCACGTAACCATTTTGAAAAACTTACTCGACAATCAGACCAAAGTATCTGGGTCCAATCTTGCTAGATTTGAGAAGCGACACAGGTCAGTAGGTGGCAATGCACCGCGCAGCTGTTCTAGGTGGCAATGATGGTTTGGTTTCCAATTTCAGTTTAGTCATGGGTATAGCAGGAGCCACTAGCGGCAATGATGAAGTGTTACTGGCAGGTATGGCAGGTCTGATGGCAGGTGCATTATCAATGGCCCTTGGTGAGTGGATATCTGTCAAAAGTTCGCAGGAACTGTATGAAAATCAAATGAATCTCGAAATGGAAGAACTTGAAGTTAATCCTGCAGGAGAGGAGAAAGAAATCGCGCTCATCTATATGTCCAAAGGAATTTCCTGAGTCCTCAAAAAAGCAGAGAATGGCATCTGGAAATCATACAAGATAAAAGCAAAGGCTAATGAAATTTTGGTCAAAGAAGAATTAGGGATTAATAGTGAGAACTAAAAGGCCCAGCTATGGAAGCGGCCATAACTTACTTTTTGCTGTTTGCCGTTGGCGCTATCATTCCGGTCTTTCCTTTTTTCTTTTGATCCAGGATTTAATGCTGTGATTTTGAGTAAGTGGTAAGTTACATTGGCTTCTTTAACATAGGATCGGCCATTACCACCTTTTTTTTTTTACGGGCAAAAGTATCTGGTTTTCTGGTATGAGACAGGTCATTTTTGGCTTGGCTGCTGCGGCCATAACTTATGGTATCGGTAGTTTGATAGGAGTACAAGTAGCTGGATAGTTTGAATTACCTGCTAAACAGGTAGTCACGGAGTAAATCATTTTATTCATCCAAGGACTTGGTTCTGTTTTAAGTCTTTGAAGCCTTTTGGAAATTAAAAGAAAACAAAGTAATTTATATATTTTTAAAAATATTTATCATGAACGACGCACATTTGCATTTAGTGTTTAATCACTTCCCGATCATCGTACCTATCGTTGGTCTTTTGATTTTAATAGTAGGTTTTTTTATAGGTTCTGATGTAGTAAAAAGGACAGCTTTGGGAGTGTTTGTTTTAGGAGCTATACTCACCTTTCCAGCCATGTACACAGGTGAAGGTGCGGAAGAAATTGCTGAAAAATTACCTGATGTCACCAAACAATTGATCCATGAGCATGAGGAGAAGGCAGAAACCCTAGCCATCATCAACTACATACTTGGTTTTGTTTCCTTGATTGGATTTTGGGCAAACTGGAAACAAAAATCATTTGCCAATTATATTGCAATCGCTGTCTTAATGCTAGGACTGGCTGGTCTGTATTTCGGTAAAATGACAGGTACATCAGGAGAGATCAGACATACGGAGATTAGAGTGGGGTACAATGGCACACAAAATACTACACCTGATGCAGATGGTGATGATGACTGAGCAAATGACAAAATCTCATGTCTCGCACTCTGAGTCTTTAAAACTCATGGGCAATCAGTTTGAATTAACGTCTGTCCATGAGTCTTTAGAAGTTTGTAAACAAGCAGTTGAAATTGGTATCTTGGAAGTCAGAAGAATTGAAGCCTTATTGACTACTTTTTCTGAAGATAGTATCACTGCATCAATCAATAATAATGCAGGTTTACAACCTATTCAAGTTCCAAATGAAGTTTTTCATCTTATCGAAAGGTGCCAACGAATTTCTAATCTGACGCAAGGAGCATTTGATATCACTTATGGATCGGTAGATAAAACATATTGGAATTTTGATACCAAGATGACCCAATTGCCCGATCCAAAAATAGCCAAAAAAGCCGTGAAATTGGTAGATTATAGGAATCTAGTGCTTGATGCCAAAGAGAAAACCGTTTTCTTAAAATATAAAGGAATGCGAATCGGATTCGGTGGTATCGGCAAAGGTTATGCAGCAGAAATGGCCAAAAAAGTGATGATCGCTAAGGGTGCAGAAAGTGGTGTCGTCAATGCAGCAGGAGACTTGACCGCTTGGGGAAATCAGATAAATGGTAGACCTTGGACGATCGGAATCGCAGACCCTAACCATAAACAAAACCTTTTCAGTCAGTTTGAAATAAGCAATAAATCTGTGGCAACCAGTGGTGATTATGAAAAGTATGTCATCATCGATGGGAGAAGATATTCACATACCATTGATCCAGTAACTGGCATGCCCGCACATGGTTTAAAATCTGTGACCATCATTTGTGGTAATGCAGAATTGGCTGATGCACTTACCACACCTATTATCGTCATGGGAAGGGATGCAGGATTGCACATGATCAACCAACTTAATGGTGTAGAAGCCATCATCATTGATCAAAATGACAAAATTTGTTATTCCAAAAATATAAAAATAAAGTAATGCACAATATTAAAAAAACAAGAATTTTTGTTGCTTCCTTAGTGGTCATTGCTACCATATTTCTTGCATCATGTAGTACCGTAAAATCATCAGAAAAAGCCTTTCTCAGTGACGGTGAGATGGCATTAGCTTTAAGAAAATTAGAGAAACTCGAGATTAATTTTCAGTTGTACAGAGAAGGCTCATCAGGCGCAACAGGAGGAAAAAGTGGCGGAGGATGCGGCTGTAATTAATCAATATTAAAAAGAAGAAATGTTAAAAATAAATTTAAGTTTCCTTGGAATCATCCTATCACTGGTACAGATTTATGCCCAGAGTTTTGTCATAGACAGTACCAAAATATATAAGAAAAAGGCATTGAGTTTTGAAGAAGCAAATATCATGTCTTCATACTACCATCAGGAGGGCAATCATTCTGCCATCACAGGTGGCGTAGGGACCGAAAAACTCTCCGACTTTGCCAATGTCATCGATCTGAAACTCAATAGATACGATGGTCGTGGCAAAAAATATACTTATGGTGCGGAGTTTGGCATAGATTATTATACATCAGCATCGTCAGACAAGATAGACGCTAAGGTTTCTTCGGCATCATCTTCTGATGTAAGGTTTTATCCTTCTGTCAATTATAGTGTAGAAAATGAAAAAACGGGAGTAGGCTTAGGTGGCAATATTGCTTTTTCAAAAGAATATGATTACACTTCTATCGGTGGTGGTTTTAATATTCATAAAAAGTCTAAAAATCAAAATACCGAATTCAGCGCCAAGGCTAATGTTTTTTTCGATACTTACAGCCAAATCGTTCCTACAGAATTCAGGGCCAATCTACCAGCCAGGCAGCAAAGGAAGGGAGAAATAGGCAATGCAGCCAGAAATTCATTTGATCTATCCATGACACTTTCACAAGTGATGTCTAAGCGATTTCAGATGGCACTTACTTTGGATTTGGCTTACCAGAGCGGTTTGTTGAGTACACCATTTCACAGGGTGTATTTTGATGACGGATCACTCCTGCGGGAGACATTGCCAGGGACACGTTTTAAAGTTCCCATCGGATTGCGTGCTAACTATTTTATGGGTGAGAAGTTCGTTATTCGGTCATTTTACAGGTATTATCAGGATGATTGGGGCTTGACGTCACATACGGTACATGTGGAGTTGCCGTATAAGGTAACACCATTTACTTCAATAAGTCCATTCTACAGATATTACCGTCAATCCAAAATTGATTATTTCGCTCCTTACCAAGAAAACAAATCAGGTGCCGAATTTTTTAGTAGCGATTATGATTTGTCTGGTTTTAATAGTCAATTTTATGGTATAGGAGTACGGCATACACCATTCAAAACCATAGCCAATTTATTTGCCATCAGTCAGGTAGAACTCCGTGGCGCTTTATACAACAGAAGTGATGGATTGTCAGCTGGGATTGTGACTTTCCATGTTCAGTTTAAGGGGTTTTAGATTCTAATCAAATATATGATTGTTAGAGATACAATATTGGTTCAACAAAGGTTTGATAAATATTTGGTTGTGGGTTTTGTAAATACTGCAAATCAACTCGAACAGCAAGGACTTAAAGCCCGTTATCAAGATTTCTTGAAGAGCCAAGGTAGAATTGATTACTAAAAAGAAAATGGCCATAACTAACCAGTGATATTAGACCAGAGTAGTTAGGCCTTCGTCCACTTTAAATATTCGGTCACCAGAAGCATTTTTAAATCATGAAAAAACGAAACCACCAATGCCACATTTTCCAGTAACAAATTCTAATCTTTCGGCGACGCATATAGGTTTGTTTTTACAGGAAAAATATGCTTTGAACAAAGACACCAAATGCCAGTTGATAAAAGCGGGGATGAATGACACTTATTTGGTAACGGACCAAGCTGACAAATTTGTATTTAGGGTGTATAGTTTACATTGGCGAACCAAAACAGAGATTGACGAAGAAATTAGGTTATTGCATCAACTCAAAGAAAATGGCATTCCTATTTCCTATCCACTATCAGACAAAGATGGCAACCACATACAAACACTCAGCGCTCCGGAAGGAGATAGATTTGCAGTGCTTTTTACCTTTGCACCTGGTGAAAAACAACACATCATTTCAGAAGAAACACATTTCCACATAGGACAACTCATAGCCCGACTTCATAAGGTAAGCGTTAATCAGAGATTAAATCGTGTAGATTATACACCCGAAGTATTGCTTATTTACTCATTAAAAAAAATATCTACCTTTTTGAAGAGTGACACAGCAGAAATGCACTTTATGCGATCGGCTCAAACCTATATACTGAAGGAGTTTGAGCATGCTAATATTGAGCAAATAAGACAAGGCATTGTGCATCTTGATATTTGGTATGACAATCTAAACATCACTGATGGCAATAAAGTAACCATTTTCGATTTCGATTTCTGTGGCAATGGTTGGCTATGTTTAGATGTTGCCTACTATATTTTACAACTGCACAACATTGAGAAATATGAAGCCAAAGATTATCAGCCCAAAGTGGACCATTTTCTCAACGGTTATGAATCTGTGTCACCATTGAGCGCAGAAGAAAAACGATTTATTCCCATACTTGGGGTAAGTGTATATTTTTTCTATTTAGGTGTACAATGTCAGCGATATGACAATTGGTCCAACGCCTTTTTAAGTGAAAATTATTTAAAAAGATTTATTAACGGACTTGTTAAAAGATACTATGATATCTATAAACTTGGTGATAATAAAAAAGGGTGAACTTGTTTGTAGAAGGCTAGGTTTTACAAAGATGCCAAAGCTAACGGTGCTAAATTTGGTTACAGCAATCATGGCTATAGAAACAATCCTTCCCTTTTTTAAGTTTTATTTACATACATTTCACGATTGGATAGTTTTTACAATGGTTCATTCAATTTTTTCCTCATATACTAAGTGCTTCATAGACAAGTACTTATGGTCTTTTGGTCTATTTGTAATTGGAAGTATGGCGATGGCACAACAGGTATCGTTTATGGACAAAACAGACCTAATGAAATATATCACGGGCACGATGGGACAAGCCAAATGTGGTGTAGATATGAATGGTGATGGACTTGACGATGTGACAAGGGTAGGAGTAGATGGCTTATATATCGATTATCAAAGAATTGATGGTACATTCCAACATAAATATTATCCACTAGACATTCGTGTTTTGCCACAATGGTCCATTTGTGCAGGTGATCTTGATCGGAATGGCACCATGGAACTTTTGTTTGGCGGTGGTACCGCAGTGTCTGTTTGAGTACTATAAGTGGGGAAAATTATATAGAAAAAGTACAACCTAACAAGATTTTTAGTCAACGATCCACAATGTTCGACATCGATGGAGATGGTCATCTAGATGCATTTGTGTGCAACGATACTGGGGCATCCAAAGCCTATCGAAATGATGGCTTTGGTAATCTCATAGAAGATCCGACATTAATCATAACCTCCGAACTTTCTGGGAATTACTCAGCGATTTGGTCAGATTTTAACAATGATGGACTTGCAGATCTTTATATCTCCAAGTGTAAGGCTGAAGCGCTACCTGGCAATCCACTACGTACAAATTTATTATACCAGAATAACGGAAATGGTTCCTTTTCGGAAGTGGGACTGTTGGCTGGTGTAGATGATAATGCACAATCCTGGACCTCTGTTGTTGAAGATTTTGACAATGATGGAGACATGGATATTTTTGTAGTCAATCATGATGAGAAAAACAGGCTCTACCGCAATAATGACGATGGCACTTTTACTGATGTGATCCATATTTCTGGCATTGATGCATTGGATTTAGGTGCTTTCGAGGCAGTGGGTGGTGATTTTAACAACGATGGTTTTGTGGATATTATGTCTGAACTTTCGTTTCAGTTATATCTTGGAAATGGTGATCTCACTTTTTCGGGTCAACACCTTCCTTTTACACCTGGTGCTTTGGGAGATTTTAATGAAGATGGTTTTTTAGATGTTACCTACAGAAGTCAATTATGGATGAATAACCCAAATGAAAATCATTATATCAAAATGATCTTAAAGGGATAGAAAGCAATCCGAATGGCATCGGTTCACGTATCGAAATATTTGGCAAATGGGGCCGCCAAATCCGAGAATTAAGATCGGGGCAAGGTTATAGCCCTATGAATACACTTGCTGTACATTTTGGATTGGGTAAAGAAGAAAAGTAGATAGTTTATTGATTCATTGGCCATGGGCATTGTTGCTGTTATTTGATCTTGTAGCTGACAGCAGCTATACCATAGTGGAGTCAACTTGTCACCTGCAAAACTTATCACTTGACTTAGACAAAAAAATCGATTTATGTCCTGGGGAAATAGTGGACTTGGTTGCGCCCAAAGGTTTTGATTTTTATTGGTGGTCCAATGGAAGTACAACCCAAAACCTACAAACATCCATGCCAGGAAGCTATCTGGTTATTTATCAAGATTCCACAGGATGCAGCGGATTTCAATCAAATCACTATTTTAAAGCCGATACGCAAAAACCTGAAATAAGGAGCTTAATGTACCAATGTGGTTGCAGGTCAGGGAAGTGTTTTGGAGTTTCCTCTGCGGGTCTTGCATCAAAATGGTCCAATGGCAAAGAGAATGTGGATACCCTTACTATTGTCGAGAATGGCGTTTACTTTGTATCTGTCGATTCAGTGTGTGGTAATGGGATGCTTAGTTCGGAACCATTGATGTTAGATTTTTTTAAAGTAGATCCACCTGTATTGAGTAGTCTGGAAAAGCTGGGAAATAATACTTACGAAGTAAAGATGACTGGGGAAAACTGTTTGTGGTTTGATAAAAATGACAATATACTGTTTTCAGATTGTGCAAAAATATTAACGAATATAAATAGTGACACTCTCTTTTATGTTGGTAGTCAAAAAGAATTTGAAGGACCGATATTGCAAGGTGGCAAACAAGACACTGCTGGATTTAAAGTCAACTTCCCGCCACCTAGAAAAATGTATTTTTCAGTTTGGCAACCTTTTGTTTTGGAAACCGTCGATGTGTATGTCAAAGATGAAGTTTCTGCGGGTGAGCGAAATATTTCTGTTTTGAATAGTACTGATCAAGTAGTTATAGCAAAAATGTAAACCTGGTAGCTGGAAAAAATAAAGTTGACCTAGGTTTTTAGTATAGGTATTGGTAACTACAAGATCATCTGTGATAGGACAGATCAACTGATGAATATTGGCCCCATGGATTATCCATTTCCGATGGATCTTTTGGCCAAATAGATTCGTCTTCGGTTGTTTAATTTTTATCCCTATTTTTACAATTGGCAAGTAAGACAAGTACCTACCGAATGTATTTCTGATAAAACGATAGTTTCTATTGTAGCCACGAAAACTTTGGATGCATCTAAAAAAGAAAAAATACGCATTTTCCCAATTCCTACAGCTGATAATTTGTACATAGATGGTGATGATAAGTTGTCAAATACAAACTATTTTATTTATACTTTAGATGGCCAATTGATCAAACAGGTCGATATTTGGAATGAAACAAATGTTATTGGCACCACAGAGTTAAAAGCAGGAAGTTACCTGCTTAGAATTGTAACATCTGAATATTCAGTATCAAGATTGTTTGTGGTTATAAGATAAGCTTGTTAAAATACTTGGAAACAAACTGTCGTAAAACTTTGAAAAACTATATTATCTTAAACGCTGATATTAATCATATAATTTTTGCCTTTTTAAAGGCATATTTGCCCAATATATTCTAGTCTGATTGAAAAATTCCCGTTCAGTAGTATTTTTTACCCGATTTTAAAAAATCTCTTTGTAAATATGTATACTTTTATGAACGTAATATTTTTGTTTTAATGATATGGAAATATTTATTTGCAATAGAATGCGAAAAATGTTAATTAGGTCGATTATTGTTGTCGCTCTAAGTGCATTTTATGTTTCATTGGCAATCAGTCAAACACATTGCAAAATGGATGGTTTGATCTTTGTCTTGCCCGACTTTTGCAATACTAATAATTTTATTTTGCATGCCCAACATTCAGGTCCACACGTGGACCCAGTTACTTTTTATTGGTCAACAGCTGAAACAACAGAAAATATCACAGTACCTGCAGCCGTGGGTACGTATTCTGTGACTGTGACAGATAATGTAGGATGTACAGCTACAGATGATGTGATAATAAGTGATTTGTCCCCATTTTTCTACATTATAGAAGGATATAACCTATGTGAAGGCCAACAAGGTCAGCTTATTATAAATTGGGGTTACTTTGAACCTCCCACAGGTGTTACATATCAATGGTCAACAGGAGATAACACACCGATAACAAATATTTCTGGATCTGGCACCTACTCAGTCACGTTAACAGATCCGAATTCGGGATGTAGCGTTGTTGTTTCTGATAATATTTCTGTGATTCCTTCCCGTGCCTGAAATTTCGGGAACAACGGCACTTTGCTCTGGGAACTCGGGCACACTTACGGTTTCAGGTGGGCCATTTTCATCAATAACCTGGGATCCTGACGGTTGGACCACAGAAACTGTAAACATAAACCAACCAGGAATGTATACTGTTACAGTTTTTAACACAGACGGATGTTCTGCTATGGATGTCTTCGAAGTGGTTTCAATTGGTGATATACCAATAGTGGGTGGGCCAACATCTTTATGTTCAGGTCAAATGGGCACTTTAACCGTTACAAATTCGGGTCTATTTTCCTCCTTTAATTGGAGCGATGGTAGTACGACACCTACTATGGAAATCTTTGGACCAGGACTGTATTCTGTTACAGTAACTGATATAGCTGGTTGTAATGCCGTTGAATATATTGATGTATTGGATTTAACAAGTTTTGGGATTACAGGAACAGAAACGCCTAATTCATCTTGTGGTGCTCCTAATGGAATCATTGACATCACAGTGTCTCCGGCAGACAGCTACACGTATGCTTGGTCAAATGGCGCTTCATCTGAAGATTTGGTCAATATATCAGGTGGTTCTTATACGGTCACGGTTACAAACCAAAACATGTGTACCAATACATTGGTCTTTGTATATTAGATACAGGACCAAGTATTCAACTTGATCAAACATCCACCAATGCCACTTGTGGTCAATCCAATGGTAGCATAAATCTAAGTGTGAGTCCAGCAGGAAGCTATACGTATGCTTGGTCGAATGGTGCAACTTCCGAAGATATCAGCAATCTGGCAGCAGGAACCTACAATGTTACGGTGACAGGTAGTAGTGGCTGTACTGCTACAACATCTGCCACCATTATAAATGACAATACATCATTTACCATCACAGGCATCACAACGGATAATACATCCTGCTTGACACCCAATGGAAGCATCAGTTTAACTATCACACCAAGTGGCAGCTACGCCTTCTCCTGGTCGAATGGTGCATCATTAGAAGATATCAATAACTTAGCATCAGGAAGCTATAGCGTTACCGTAACAGATGCGGCTTTATGCATCAGTGTGGCTACATTTACTGTGAGCGACAATGTTGTCTTGCCATCGCTCACGACTTCGACAATAAATGCCACTTGCGGTCAGTCCAATGGTAGCATAAATCTAAGTGTGAGTCCAGCAGAGCTTATACGATGCTTGGTCGAATGGTGCAACTTCCGAAGATATCAGCAATCTGGCAGCAGGGAACCTACAATGTTACGGTGACGGGTATAGTGGCTGACCACTACAACATCTCCATTATGAATGACAACATCATTACCATCAAGGCATCACCACGGATAATACATCCTGCTTGTTAGCCAAATGAAGTATCAACTAACCATCACACCAAGTACATTTTCACCTGGTCAGATGGTGCATCATTAGAAGATATCAATCTTAGCATCAGGAAGCTATAGTGTCACCGTGACAGATGCGACATCTTGTAGTAGTTTGGCTACATTTACTGTGGGTAACAATGTTGTCTTGCCATCGCTCACGACTTCGACAATAAATGCCACTTGCGGTCAATCCAATGGTAGTATAAATCTAATTGTGAGTCCAGCAGGAAGCTATACGTATGCTTGGTCAGAATTGTAACTTCCGGAAGATAACAACAATCTAGCAGCAGGAACCTACAATGTTACCGTGACAGGCAGTAATGGCTGCCCTGCGACGACATCAGCTACCATCATCAATGACAATACTTCATTTACCATCACAGGTATCACAACGGAAAATACATCATGCTTGACACCCAATGGAAGCATCAGTTTAACTATCACACCAAGTGGCAGTTACACCTTCTCCTGGTCGAATGGCTCATCATTAGAAGATATCAATAACTTAGCATCAGGAAGCTATAGTGTCACAGTGACGGATGCAACATCTTGTAGCAGTGTGGCTACATTTACTGTGGGTAACAATGTTGTCTTGCCATCGCTCATGACTTCGACAATAAATGCCACTTGCGGTCAATCCAATGGTAGTATAAATCTAAGTGTGAGTCCAGCAGGAAGCTATACGTATGCTTGGTCGAATGGTGCAACTTCCGAAGATATCAACAATCTAGCAGCAGGAACCTACAATGTTACCGTGACAGGCAGTAATGGCTGTACTGCGACGACATCAGCTACCATCATCAATGACAATAATTCATTTACCATCACAGGCATCACCACGGATAATACATCCCTGCTTGACGCCAAATGGCAGTATCAATTTAACCGTCGCACCAAGTGGCAGTTACACCTTCTCCTGGTCGAATGGCTCATCATTAGAAGATATCAATAACTTAGCATCAGGAAGCTATAGTGTCACCGTGACAGATGCGACATCTTGTAGTAGTGTGGCTACATTTACTGTGGGTAACAATGTTGTCTTGCCATCGCTCACGACTTCGACAATAAATGCCACTTGCGGTCAGTCCAATGGTAGCATAAATCTAATTGTGAGTCCAGCAGGAAGCTATACGTATGCTTGGTCGAATGGTGCAACTTCCGAAGATATCAGCTATCTAGCAGCAGGAACTTACAATGTTACGGTGACAGGTAGTAATGGCTGTACTGCGACGACTTCTGCCACCATTATGAATGACAACTCTTCATTTAATATTACGGGAATCAAGACAGATCATACATCTTGCTTGACGCCAAACGGAAGTATCAATGGCGTTACTTCGTCGGCTCATCAATAGAAGAAACAACAACAGCTGGCATTTACAGACGGAGCAACTCTTGGATTGGCTACTTTCAATGGTGCTCTTGACTTCGAAAATAAATGCCACTGCGGTCAACCAATGGTAGTACAATAATTTGTAGCAGGAATATATATTGCGTGAACCGTAACAGATTCCAGACCTCAGTGACAGCATGGGCCCTGTCATTCATTTACCACAGGCATGAGGGTGTCTTTTGACACCCAATGCTCACTTCAACTTTCACCAATGCCACTTCCGGTCGAATGGCATCATTAGGATATCAACAACTTGAGGAAGTGTGAGCGACAGAGGAAGCTATACTTATGCTTGGTCAAATGGTGCAAGCTTCATCCGGAGATAAATATCAGCAATCTGGCAATGGCAACTTCCGAAGATACTGTAATCTTACAACGTTACCGTGACGGGTAGTAGTGGCTGTACTGCGACCACTATGACATCTGCTACCATCATTTAATATAGGGAACAGACAGATCATCACCTTTACCATCGGAAGTATCATTTATCACCCAACGGATAATTGTTACACATCGTGCTTGACACCCAATGGCCCAGTAGCATCCGGTTTAACTATCACGCAATGTGCGGTCAGTCCATTAGCACCTTCTCCTGGTCGAATGGTGCATCATTAGGATATCAATAACTTGGCATCAGGAAGCTATAGCGTCACCGTGACAGATACAGACTTCTTGTGTGGATTTTGGCCACATTTACCCGTATAGAAGACATTAAATTTCTTTGATTGATCTATTGGCACGCAGCAGATTGTTTTGGACATTCTGGTTGGATAGAAGTTTTGTTGCCTACGACGCTAATGATCTTACTTATTCCATGGACGGTGGATTGACTTTTGTGCATTAAACCAAATCGACAACTTAAGTCCGGAGATTGTGAAGTGATGATCAAAAATGGTTTGGGCTGTTTATTTTTCGATACCATCCATATCCCTGAGCAACAAGAAATTATGTGCAAGTTATCCCAGAAATCAACTTAAAATTCGGGTTTCTCAACAAATAGAAGTAGATATTGCCAGACCTTCCTATAGCACTAATAGATACCGTTATTTGGACGCCAACAAATGGTCTTGTCTTTGAAGATACATCCATAAATAGTTTGCTGCATCTGCCTTCTTGAATACATCTGATGGATCGTACACCGTAACTGTTTTTACCTTTGATGGTTGTATCGCAGATGCTACTATAAGTGTACGAAATGTAAGTAATTTGGATATTTATGCACCGAATATCATAAATCCAGGAAGCAATTCTGGAAATAATAGTTTTTATCTAATATCCAAACCAGGAAGTGTCAAGGTTATCAAAACACTACGTATCTATGATCGATGGGGCAATATGGTTTTTTTAGCTAAAAACATCCAGCCGGATGACCCCACTGTGGGTTGGCGAGTACATTTCTCGGGCTACTGTAAACCCCTGCTGTATTTGTACGGGTGGCAGATATTGATTTCATAGATGGAATCACATTAATCAAAAAAGGTGATGTAACGGTGATAAAGTAGATATGATTTTTACTTTTTCATGCTTTTTAAGTTAGTTTACTAAAAAATATAAAATAATTTATAATTATAGTTAAATATTTATTGATAATCAATAACAATATATTATCTTTGCATCGTAATTTAAAAATTAATGGTTATGTCAAAGAAAATGATTTTATTTTTAAAGCATTAAATGTAATGTCCTGGATAATTTTATCGGACTATGTGTGAGGCTGGAGCGTTGATTTTCAATTTTGGTTTTACACTCTTCAAGCCTGTTTGCCACCCACAATGTGTACTCGAGGTCTCGACACAGCAGAATTATACGGAAAATCAATTTAGTCATTAGTTGGGTATTATGAGTTTTGCCATTTATCTTGTCATTGTTGAAAACATATTAATTTTGTTGGTAGTTAATATTTTGAAAAACTAAACACTGGAAAACCTTTTAGCCAAGAAATAGCCAAATTGATAGAAAAATCAGTTTTGAAGCGCTGCTATTGCTATAGTGAGTGTCGTAGCAAATCAGATACCCATGAACTTTGAGTTTGGCTATAAAGTATGAGCCATATCGAAGCCCTATTGGGCTGATATAGCATCATTTCTGATGATGGCGGCCATTGTTTTTGTGATATCACAAATATTTAATAAAGGATTAAGAAATTCAAACGAAAACGACTTAACTGTATAAACCATATAATAGTAAATGTAGATGTGATGATGGCTAAGCGCAAGATGTCGCTCAATGAGCTGTCAAAGAAAGAGTGGATTTAACACTTTCCAATCTTTCGATCCTGAAAACTAGTAAAGCTAAAATGTCGGGTTTTGGCACACTGGAGAAGCACTTTGCGGGCATAGCTGCCCGGCAGGAGACATTTTGGAATACAGGGTGAATGATTGAGCAACTCTCCTGGTTTGCATTTTTAATTCAGATAATAAAATAATTTGGTGAAATGAATTCATTACGACTCTAATCAGGATTAATTCTAGGACATCATCGGAACACAGACCGTTTTGCCACTTTTTCGGATGTGGGTACCTTGAAATTAGGAGTTGAGTTAGTTTTCACTATTCCAATATCCTTTTGAGTCATACTGGCTCCGTTTGATAGAGTCACCAAAAATAATTCTATTGAGGGTTGTCTATGGTTTATTTGTTTATGTTTACCTAAACGAATATCCTTAATTGTAGTTTTACCAATACTTTACCTGAGATATCTGAAACAGTAAGTTATGGGAGCTATTTTCCTATGTTAGAGAAATGCGCTGAAGGCACAGTTAAGTTGGAAGGAATTTAGGTTAATTAAAATTTTTAAGAGCTATCATAACTTACTGAATTGTGTTTTAAATTGTACATCAGACAAATTTGATAAAAAATTTATTTTTTTATCCGGTTTTTCTTTCACCAGATTTTAAGTAAAATTTTTCTTTCCTGATTTTAATTATATGGTGATTTATTTGATATATAATTATAAGTATACTAAACTTTTGATGATAAATTGTGATAAAGATCATAGTTTTTGGGTTTTAAATTTGTAGTGGCTTTTCAAAAGTGATTATGATCATATATACAACAAGCATTTGTCATAATATTGTCAAAATGTAACAGATATCTTTGTTGCATAGCCAATAATATAATTCAATTTTTCACATAAAAATAATGTTATGAACTTTGCCTTTCAGAAAATTCCGAACTTTAGTGACCATCATGATAA
>JADKCF010000046.1 GCA_016714765.1 Saprospiraceae bacterium
AATTGTCCAATTTTATACCTGAGGGAGGATATGGATGAATACGCAGTGGCCTGAATGGAATGATGCCAACACCGCATTGTGGGGGCAATGGTGTTTCTCGATGGTCACATTATACTGTCGTGAAAAGGTTTTTAATTTTTTTGAGCGTGTTGTTGCCCAAAGCCATGAAGAAAATATTACACTCATTTCCAAAGAACTTGTCACATTTTCTAAAATATGGCAAACACTAAGTCTAATAAACATGAGCTTTCCTGAAGACTGGATAATACTTATTCGAAAAGTCATCACTGATGCTCTGGGGACAGGCAGGAAGAGTATCGGCATAGTATTTATCATCAAGGATCCAGTGGGATAAAAGCACCCGTATCATATGGCAATATTGTTGACTTCATCTCCATCACACTATTACCTGCACACCATCGAAGCGAATCTAAGAGCAGGATGGACTTATATCATGCCTATGTAATCTGATGAAGATGGAGGAAAATGGAATAGAAGTCGGTCACTTTGAGTGAGATGCTCGCCGCTAGAAGGTCAGGTGGCTGTCATGGGTTCAGGACATCTTGATTGTGAACCGACTTTGAAGTTACTTGATGCCATGAGAAGCAGTGCATTGTATCGTGAAGACCAAAATAGTTATTTGCTTAACCTAATAAGGCATTATCTAAATTTTTGAAAAATAATATCTGCACACTCTGGTCCATTCTTTCATCGTTTCTGGTCCAATTGGTGGTGGAAAATAACATCCAGGATTATCAACAAAGATATCAGGGCAACTATCACTTTAACGGAGGTTTTAAGAAATTTTCAATGACCCGAAAACATGCGCTACATCCATTAAATCCGGACAAATATATCACAGAAAGGAAAAGGCATCTATCATGCAGATTTTTGAAAAGGTATTTAATCATATTGCTTTTACAGGCGGACGGTACCTTTATGTTTATGAAGGTTTAGGGTCCATTTACTGGGCACATGGCCTCCCAATCATATCTGGCAGGTTATGTACTATGTGGTGAAGCGGCAATCTATGGGTCATGAAGATAAAGATGTCATCAGAAAAAGCTGATATCTCTACTATGAGGCGATTTGGTCAAGGAATAGAGTCTGCATAAATCACCAAATTATATGGCGCTTTCATGGATGCCTACTCACAAGGCTACCCTCGGTCAGCGTTAGGAAGCCAGCAACTGGTGCATGGGTCAGGTTAAGGAAGATGTACTACAAGATTTGGCGAACTGGGAGTGAACAAAAAGACGGAAAATTGTCATTTGAGCCTTCTTTATTGTTCCATAGATGAGTTTTCTGAAGGAAGCGAAACAACCAGTTATTTTGATGTCAATGGTATTCAAAAACTTGAGACTGGAAACTGACCTATTATTTTTCACTCAATGCCAGATACCAGTAATATATAGTATATCCGATAAACTCAACTTAAGATAGACTTTCATGATGGTCATTCCAGCGTGTTTGAGACACCCTTCTGGATAGTAGTATGAGTCAAAATATTCAGTAGGACTAATGAAATCAAACAAACTCTGTCATGATTGATAAATCCAGTTTACTTCTAGATCTTCTAAAACTTATTGCTTCTTACATACTGAAAATCAGGCATAGATGCAAAAATAATATCTGTAATTATTTTGATTGGACCAGAACAATGTTTTTCTGTGTGCCCGGCCAAGGACTGTAGGTGTTCCTCCCAAAATCTTATCAGCCAAAGACATTCTGGGTAATCCCTTTATGCTGCCATATCTTATGGGGCTTACCGTCATCTTTCCAGAGAACCAGCCAACTATTCCGAACCGCAAGGAAGATATGAAAATACTTTATGCTATGGGTTTTAAGGTACTAAGGACTTATAATGCGCAGTTAGCAGAAGCCGAAAATGGCTGTTAAAAGCCAATATCGAAATAAAAATGAAGATGCATGTTTTAAATGTATGTCATATTGGTGCATGGATAGATTGTAAAACGCCTGACAAACACACTTATACAATACGAGGAAAGGATCAAAACAAAGATGAAATAAGTCGGGTTGTAAGCCCGCGAAAAATACCCCGATATCGTAAAAATGATAGCTGTAGGGAACGAGTCCCATGGTCAGGTGGGCTACTCTCCTACTTTGTAAGTCCAGATATAATACTCAGTGGGTAAATCATATTCAGGAACCAAAAAGAAAGGCGAGTTGAACAAAGATCTTGGGTAACAAGTTCAGACATTCTAGATCCTGGGGCGGTGGAGGCGGTGAGTACCATGTTCCCGCATTAAATCAACTATAGAGCTTTCGTAGATTTTATTTATTTATGCACACCCTACCCAATGCACGAAAACTCAACATAATCCTGGATTTCTGGGGCGTACCAGCGGACGAAAAGGATAATACTGATATCAAAAAGATAGATGACGCTAGGCGTTTGAGCGTAAGTATATGCCCAGTCACAATAGGAAGGTGGTGGAAATACGTGAAAGGCATCCAAGAAAAACAAACCCGATACATATAGGCGAGACCGGTTGCATCGGTATCCAATGAACATTATGGGATACAGGTTCATAGGGCAATGGATGAATATAAAGCAGGTCTTTTTTGTAAACATATGAGATAATGGACCAACAAAAGGTTTGACTTGTTTTATTTTGATGCTTATTGATTGAACAATGGAAGAATGCTGACAATCCTCAAAGCTCTGAAAATCATTTTGGGTCGATCGATTTAAATGGTCAGGCCAAATATGCTGTGTGGGAAATGGTAGAAGGTGGAGTTTTCAAAGGGTTGACAAGAGGTGGTAAAAAAATAACCAGGACCTATGATGGTAAAAAAAGATAGTTCAATTTATGATGCTAAGGTGCCACCATCAAAACTCAAAATTAAGACCCTGCAATTAGTCTCTAAACAAAAGAAGAAATTTGTCTTAACATTCAGTCCAGATAAAAAGTAGCTTTATCTTTATGTTTAATTAATAAGTTCAATCAAAACACAATCAACAAAATGTCTAATAATCATTCCTCATTACAAAATCAAAGTTCCGATGGGCCAGAAAAATAGCCTTTTGATTAGGTATGCTCGCCTATCAAATCTTTCCGCAGCTTTAGGTATTTTTTATGGTTGTTTTGGTCCAGGATCTAAAGTTTCCAAGCTGGATGTGGGGAATTTATTTTTTCTTTCCCCCGGATATTTGATGCATCTACGGACCCTAATATCAAATGGGCTTATATCAGACAATACCTGATTTAAATGGGGACGACGCAGGCATTTATGTATCTTGGGGAGCCATCATTAAAGTATATCTTTTATAGTATTGTGACAACTATACAGAGAAAATGGATTAACTTTTAATTTCCTTTTTCCTTTTCTGGTCATTTGTGTTTTATCTGGGTTCTAACACTTTTTAGTGTACCATAGGTAGTAATGGGCAAGGCGTGAGATGAGTGATGATTTTCACGAACGAACAAGTATTATGGCGGTTGCTCAGTGGATTGGCCAATGGGCGCCGGTGATTGCGCCTTGGTTTTGGGTTGTGATGTACGATCCTGATTGGTTCTCTAATGCCGACAGTTACCCGAACTTAAGCTTCATGGGTAGGGGTGTTTCCTGTATGTTATTCGGGTCATGATTCCAGTCCATCTTTATCAAAGCAAGTCTACACTAAATGACCATAACCTGGAGGAGATGACTTTAGTAAGATCGGAGTAAAATAGTCTAAAAACAAATCCTTATCAAAAGTTTTAAAGAAGCTTTTGTAATCAAACCTTTTTAGGTAAAATAATTTCTATCGCTACTTTCCTGATCTCAATGCTTTTAACACTGCTACCGCCTTTCACTTTTTTATAGTTGTTTATTACCCATTTAATGGTAGTTCAGCAGATGCAGGTATCTGGCCGACACTTTTTGACGTGTAGGTGCTTTAGCTACTACTTCTTTGTAGTAATATCCATTTTAGCATGGATGGCTAAAAAAGCTAGAGAAGAAGAAGACTTTTCTTATTTGGCTGGAATTTATCTATATTTGGTTATATTCTACTTTTGTTTTCTTCTTCATTCCAGGCAAACCTTATATGTCTTTATTTTGCTTTGCCTTTTTTCTTCTCGGGATTGGCAGTCTGTTTACGATGAAGATGTCTATGACAGTTGATGTTTGCGTATGGATGAGTTGGCTTCAGGCAAACGTAGGAGAAGGGAATTTTTGCGCCATTTATTGCGGATGGTTAAGTTTGGTTTTGCCATAGCCGATTATTGACAGGAGTGATTATGTCAGTGGCGGTCTATTTAGTTGTTGAACAATGCAGACTGAGGGCACAATAAGGTTTCAAGGTCATTATTTCAGTAAGAATTACCTATCTTAGGGACTTGGTAGCAATGTAGTTTGGTACCTAGCGACTCTTGACTGAAGACAAAGCAAGAGAGATTAAAGAGAGTTTGATGGTCTGAAATTCCGCAATGGTAATCAACTCGATTTAGTAAAAAGGTTACTAAAGTGCATTATGCTTGCATCTATTAATGTTTATTTTATATTTTTGGCTTTAAAAAATTTATTTTAATAGTATCAATACCAGCAATATGAAAGCTAAAATCAAATTGTCCATCTCTCTTTTTTTTGCAGTTTTTTTTACTATTTCTGTTTTTTCACAGGTATCTGTCATAGTAGTAGATGATAGCTCTTGAGCACCTTTGATAATACCCAAAGAACTGACTTCGGTGCTAGACCTACTTGGTGTGAATATTTTTATTTTGATGCAGAGCAACTGAGGCACGCTGATATAACCATCATGAATGCCTTTGACATCGTATTGTGGCATACTTCTACATGGGGGGAACAGATCTGCTATTTTGGGCTATAATAAAGACGAAGACAGTCAGCTCCCTCAAGGCTTATTCTGAATCAGTCAAATGCCAACCCAAGGCTCATAGGCAATGATTTTATGTTTGACAGGTAGGTGCTGCTCCCGATGACTTTGGCGCAGGCACTTTCCCATATGATCAACTGGATAAAAAATGTGGCACAGTCCCCATGGTGATGATGGAAACAGCAAGGTGTACCTTTGATTCGTAGCTCCCGCAACTACAAATCCAATTGCCGGGCTGAAAGATATCTCATGGTCATTTGCAACACATGGCAGGGTTGACAACTATGAAATACGTGATGAAGAAACCAGTATATATTTTTGATGGTAATGACTAAATCAACACTGGTGGGAGGAATAACCGACTATATTATCCAAGAACCAATGATAGCAAAGTTTTGACCTTTGGTTTTGACCTGAGCCAGTAGGCTGCCGACTTCTTCAACCAAAAACAAACCATAAATACTGTCCTCAGTTGGTGGAATGAAACACTTTCCGATTAGGGAAATCCTAAACCCGCCAAACCCGAATGGGGTATTTATCCTGCATTGGTCAATGCAGACTTAACCATTACATCCGAAGAGAAGTTTGTCCAAACAATCATAGTGAGTTAATATCTATGGGATGGAATACCCATTTTTACGATACAACAAATACAATAGGCTTAACGCTGTCAATATAAATTTGTCTGCAGCAAATCTGAATTTAGGTACTATTTATGTAGAATTTCTACGTCAGATCAGGTTTTGGTCAAATGAATCTGATAAAACTCTAAATAAACGGATATATTGCCATGTAAGACTTTATTTGTTTGCAGTGCAAAATTATCAGCACGTTATTATTTGTCTTGCAGCAATCAAAGTTAAGTCATGTCCACGCCAATTAGATATCTCACTCCTACCTCGCTCTTGGAATCATTTTGCAGATCTGAATGCTATACCACGCGCTTCAAAAAAGAAGCAAAAGTCATACAGTTTATGTTGATTTTGCAAAAACTTGACTGTCCATCGTCAAAGACTCTGTCGGCAATGTCATCATTCGTAAACCTGCGACACCAGGCATGGAAAACAAGAAAGCCGAGGTCTTGCAGTCACATCTGGAGATGGTCTACCAAAAAATTCAGATTCAAATTTTGATTTGGACACAGCAGGGCATCGAAAAAGGGATATCGATGGTGATTGAAAGGGGGCCAATGGAACCACTCTCTTGGCGCAGTACAATGGAATTGGGGTGCCATGATTACGACCATTCTTGCTTCGGATAATATGAACATCCTGAACTGGAGGCACTTTTACAATAGATGAAGAAACAGCAAGACGGGCGATGGGCTTGAAAAGTGGATTGTCGACAGGCGAAATTCTCATGAATCTCGACACGGAAGAAGATGACGAAATAGACATAGGATGTGTAGGAGGTATGATGTCACGGCTGCTTGCTCATATGATACGCAGACACTGGACGCGAATGTTTATGAGGTCATGAGATCGTGATCAAGGTCTGCAGGGTGGTCGTTCAGGCATTGATATCCATCGTAGCAGAGTAATGCTAACAAGTTGATGACCAGACTACTTTTTAGTCAAAATGAAAATATGGCATCGTCTTTTAAATTTTAGGAGGGAGCTTACGCAATGCGATTACCACACGCGAAAGTTTTGTAACTATTGCCATTCCTAATACCATGAACGAACCATTTTCGCCGAACTCAAATCTCGTATTGAAGACATTAGAAAAGAGTTCAGCAGCGTGGAACCGCAAATTGATATCACTTTTCATTCCAGCAGCCACCACTGTAACTTGACTGTCCCAGGCCGATCAGCAAAGAGGTTGAAAGCTATTTTATGCCGCGCACAATGGAGTATTCAGGACGAGTCCTGATATTGCAGATCCTGTAGAAGCATCCAACAATGTAGCTAAAGTTGATATTGCTGAGAAGGAAGTGCCATTGCATCATGCCTCACCCGGTCTTCGGTAGAGTTCGATGGGGATGTCGCAAATAGCCTTAGATCCGTATTTGAACTTTGCTGGATTTGAGGGTTACCTTTTCCGGTGATTATCCGATGGATGCCAATATCCACCTTTTCGCCTATCTTAAAGGTATTGACAGAGCTGTATGAAAAAATGCATCATCTTGTGTCAGTGTTGTAGTACGTCACGCTGGTCTGGAATGTGGTATCCTGGGTAGAAATTACCCCAACATAGATAGGATCTCCCTACGGTCCTTACCACATAAAGTGAGCACACTCCCCGATGAAAAGCAAATATCCCTTCCGAGAGCAAATTCTGGGACTTCAAAATCGAATCCTAAAGCAGACATTCCCGACAAAATGAATAGTCTCAGGCATCTGAAATGAATAATGCCTACTGTTTGTGAATCAGGCTCAGCCAATTACACGTTATTTTTTATTAATATCGAAATTTATTTCACTTCTGGAAGCGTAAGTATATAAGGGCGTAGCTCAACAGAGATGTAAAATCTTGGTGAACTTCAAAATAGAACGTTGTGTGGGTTTATCAGATCGGAGATCATCCGTTTGTCATTGGCAGATTTGGGAGTATTTTGGCTTGCCTGGTATTAAAATATGAAGTCCGTCTTGTTGAGCTACATCAAAAATATCGCAAAGCAATCACGACGAAGCTGAAGATATTCTTCAAGAAGCATTCATCAAAATATGGAAAAATCTGAATGGCTACGATCCCAGACTTAAGCTTTCTGAAAGCTGGATATTTCGTATTGTCCACAATGAAACCATCAGCTATTGGCTAAAAACATCATACTCCAAAGACAATATTGTCCGACTGATGACGAAAGACTGCATACACTCATGGCAGCAGAAGACGTGGATGAAATGGGCAGGAGAATCATTCTTCCGAATCATAGAAGAAGTGTTACCGCTACTCAAGCAGGAATATAAGCACTGGAACTTAAATACCTGGAAGATAAAAGCTATATAGAGATCTCTGACATCCTGAAAATACCAGAAGGTACTGTGGCTACAAGAATCAACAGGGCCAAAATCTTTTAAAGAGCTGGCAGGTGGAAAATTTGATAATACCATATTTAAATAATACGAATATGAACAACGCACAAAAATCATCGACAAAATAAAGGGGAGAATATTCAACCCAGACCTGAATGGTCATTTGCTTCAGCAGATATATAAAATGGGCATTCAGGCTTTTCTTTCGATAGGGAGTACTTCTTCGTTTTCCATCATACCTTCCTTTTGCCATATCTGTCAATGGTTTTGATATGTTACAACATTTCAAACATTCCAAACTAGAATCCATTTTAGTGATTTTGGCTCATTTTGTGGTCATTGGCTACTTTGATCTTATTTCTTGGTGGTTCCATCGTCAGTATTATGCATACAGGCAGAGCATATAAATATTCATTCGGCAAGTGGGTAAGTTTGATAATAGGGATTATATAGCCATCGGCACTTCTTTTTTTATCACCGGTGGAGCAAAATGGTTGGAGCACAAATTTGAAACCAACATCGAATCTTACGAAAGTATACAGGAGAAAAACAGCCATCTGGAGTCAACCGGAACTGGGAACATTGTCAGAGAAATCGTTGAAGTAGCAGGTGATACCCCTTTACATCAAAGATTTTAAGAGCTGGTTTTGACCATAGATATCAGCAGTGCATTTATAGCTCCAAAAGTAGTCATGGAAACTACAGAACAAATCAAATTGAACGGTAAAAAAACGGGAGACGCGATCTTTAAAGCGGATCAAATAAAGCCTTGGGGAGGCATGCCTGGTAAGTGTGTGCAATGATGGGCATAATGGTGCTCCAAATTTATTTGGAGCGAATTGCCGTTTTCAAATAAATTTGAAAACCATTAAAAAGTGAAAGAAAATGATGGTCGCGTATACTTATTGAAACACATTTGATTATTCATTTTAAAACATAATATAATGAGACATCTTACAAATGATATTAGGAATGATAACCGTATTTTTTTATCTGCTTTTATGCCTTCGGCTTTAGATATATAAAAGTTCTGACCCAATTAGTGATGAAGAAAAAGCTGATTGGTCGTCAAATAGAGAGAAGAAGAAAAACTTGCTTTCGAAGTGTATACTTTTCTGGATGAAAAATGGAATCATCAGGTTTTTAATAATATCAAACAAAGCGAAAGCAGACATGGAGATTTTGTAAAAGGATTGTTGGATCAATACAACATCAAAGACCCTTACATTCAATCCAAAGGTAAATATGTGAATGTAGAAATGCAAAAACTATATAAAGAACTAACAACAAAAGGCAGCCAGTCTTTAAAAGATGCTTTTATCGTAGGCGCCATCATTGAAGATATGGATATTGCTGATCTTGACAAACTTATGGCTTCCGGCACCAATAAAGATTTGCTCGAAGTATATGATAACCTCAATCGGGGATCAAGAAACCATATGAGAGCATTCAGCCGACAGTTGCTATGTTGAACGTAGTCTATACACCGGCATACATCAACAAGGAAAGATATGACTCTATTCTGAATGGTGAACATGAAGAAGGCATATTATTGTCAAACCAGTGATTCCAAGTGTTTATCAAAACGGCAAAGCTTGCGGGCAACAAAGGTGGAAAATCATGCGCAGGTAATGGCGGTAACAAAAATTCCGGTCAGGGTATGGGCTCTTGCCAAGGTTCAAAAGGCAACAGAAAAGGTTGCTGTAAATAATAGTTATCTACCAATATATAAATATCATCATCCAAAAAATAAATATTATGAGCAAGTTACTATTTTCAGGTTTCATCGCTTTGTTTGCGCTGATTTCCTGTACCAAAGATAATCCGATTGAAAGTACACTGACCGAACAAGAAAAATCAGACCTAATCTTCTTACGTCAAGAAGAAAAATCTGCGCACGATGTGTACGTTTATGCTTATCAAAAGTATGCACACTTTGTATTCAACAATATTTCAATAGCGAACAAACCCATATCGACAATATGACAGGTTTGTTCGAGTAAATATAATGTAGTAGATCCCTAGGCAGATTTGACAAAATGGCGTTTTGCAGATAATAATTTGCAAGTACTTTATAACCAACTCATCGCCAAAGTGGACATATCATTGATAGATGCTTGAAGTTGGTGCAACCATCGAAGATTTGGACATTAGCGATATCCAACGATTTTATGCCAACACTAACCAATCAGATATCTTACGTGTTTAGGATTTACTTACTTGTGGGTCCAAAAATCATTTAAGAGGATTTACTGGCCAATTAAAACCTTTGGGTGCCACTTACAGTCCTCAGTTTTTAACTACAAGTGACTATCAAAATATCATCAGTGGCAGCCACGAAAACTGTGGGAAATAAGTCACATAATTTATAATATAAAACCACATCGTTGTCCTACTTGGTGTGGTTTTACAATTTTTATCCTTTCAAAATCAATATGATGACTCGGTTTGCAAACACACTTTTTTTTCTGTTATTTGTAGTTTTGACTATCAAAGTTCAGAACACACCTTTGATATCCAACTAACGCCTATCCAAGTGGAAGGTGTAGGTGGATTACGTTCTTTGCTTTTGGGCAACATGAAGGTAAGTGGCTCATCATTGTGGAAGCGACTGGATGGATTGTCAGAAGACAGCCTTTGCCAGTTTTGATGTTGCAGGCACAATACCAATTGAATGTGGTGGATCCTATTGGGAAATCAAAGTTGGACGGCATCGCTAGACGTCCTACCTGCAAGTATCAAAGAGCAGCTTAGCGCTACTAATATGGAATTCTACCAAGAAGGCGATATTCTGTACCTTATCGGCGGATATGGATACAGCGCTATTGCGGGTGAACATACTACCTACCCCAACCTTACTGCGATAGATGTACCTAAGACGATATATGCCATTGAAAATGATTTACCCTTAGCACCTTTTTTTTCAGACAAATAAAGACGACAAAATGGCTGTTACAGGGGATATCTGCACAAAATAAATGATACTTACTACCCAGTAGGTGGTCAAAAATTTATCGGAAGATACAATCCTATGGGCCCAATCATGGTCCGGGATTTATTCAGGAGTACACCAATGCTATTCGCAGATTTACTGTAAAAGATTCTAACGGTTTATTACAAATCAATCATCTTCCGGAAATTTATGACAAAGAAAATCTACACCGAAGAGATTACAATGTAGCGCCTCAAATAATGTCTGATGGCAAAGAAGGTTTGACAGCTTTTTCAGGGGTATTTCAGGAAAGTGTAGATTTGCCATTTTTAAGTTGTGTCAATATTGATAGTGATGGATACGCTGTTCAGCCTGGTTTTAGTCAATATTACAATCATTATCACTGTGCGCATATACCGATCTACAGTGGCTCTAGTAGAGAGATGCACACTGTATTTTTTGGCGGCATAGCTCAGTATTTTGATGAAAACGGGACGCTAACCCGAGATGATAATGTGCCATTTCTCAATACTATTGCTAGAGTAAAAAGAAAAAAGATGGTAGTATGGTTGAGCATAAGCTTCCTGTTGTAATGCCCGGATTGTTGGGTTCTGGTTCAGAATTTATCCCTTTATCAAAGATACCAAGTTATGATAATGGCGTCTTAAGACTTGACGATATCTTACAAGATACGACTATGATTGGTTATATTTATGGCGGCATCAGCAGTATGGCACCAAACATCTTCTTTACTAATACTGGTACTGAGAGCAATGCAAGCAGTCAGATATTTGAAGTTTCATTGATCAAAAACAAACCTTCAGGTACACATGATCTGAATACTCAAAGCATTGGTACACTACAGATGCAAATCTTTCCCAATCCTAATCCGGGTGCCTTCGAAGTGCATTTCAACATAGAAAAAATAGCTCCCGTACAACTTACTGTTTCAGATATCTCAGGTAAAGTATTGGTAAATCTGGCAATTAAGGATATTCGTTTAGGTAAAAACATATACAAACAAACCATAGACAACCTCAATAGAATTATTTTGGTGACTCTATCAAACGGAGCTGAAATGGCGACTCAAAAAGTGATATTGGAATAGTGAAAAACTAACTCAACTCCCTAATTTCATGTACCCACATCCGAAAAAAGTACATAAAACGTCTGTGTTCCGACAGATGTCCTAGAATTAATCCTGGATTAGAGTCGTAATGAATTCATTTCACCAAATTATTTTATTATCTGAATTAAAAAATGCAACCAGGAGTGTTGCTCAATCATTCACTCCTGTATTCCAAAATGTCTCCCGGCTGGCAGTCAAGTGCCCGGCAAAGTGCTTCCAGTGTACTAAACCTAATAGCCTTAGCTTTACCAGTTTTCAGGATCGAAAGATTGGAAAGTGTTAAATCCACTCTTTCGGACAGCTCATTGAGCGACATCTTGCGCTTAGCCATCATCACATCTACATTTACTATTATGGGCATGGTTTATACAGTTAAGTCGTTTTCGTTTTGAATTTCTAATCCTTTATTAAATATTTGTGATATCACAAAAACAATGGCTGCCATCATCAGAAATGATGCTATATCAGCCCAATAGGCTTCGATATGGCTCACTTTATAGCCAAACTCAATAAGTCTATGGGTGTACTGATTTGCCACGACACTCACTATAGCAATAGCAAAGGCTTCAAAACTGATTTTTTCTATCAATTTGGCTATTTCTTGGCTAAAAGGTTTTACCAGGTTTAGTTTTTCAAAAATATTAACTACCAAATAAAATAAATATGCTTTCAACAATGACAGTACAATGGCAAAACTCATAATACCCAAATAATGACTAAATTGATTTTCGTATAATTCTGCCAGGTCGAGACCTTTATACACATTGTGGGTGGCAACAGGCTTGAAGAGTGTAAAACCAAAATTGAAAATCAACGCTCCAGCCTCTACACATAGTCCGATAAAAATTATCCAGGACATTACATTTAATGCTTTAAAAATAAAATCATTTTTCTTTGACATAACCATTAATTTTTAAATTACAATGCAAAGATAATATATTATTATTGATTATCAATAAATATTTAGCTATAATTATAAATTATTTTATATTTTTTAGTAAACTAACTTAAAAAGCATGAAAAAGTAAAAATCATATCTACTTTATCACCGTTACATCACCTTTTTTGATTAATGTGATTCCATCTATGAATTCAATATCTGCCACCCATACAAATACAGCAGGGTTTACAGCTTGCCCGAGAAATGTACCTGGCCAACCCACAGTGGGGTCATCCGGCTGGATGTTTTTAGCTAAAAACCATATTGCCCCATCGATCATAGATACGTAGTGTTTGATAACCTTGACACTTCCTGGTTTGGATATTAGATAAAAACTATTATTTCCAGAATTGCTTCCTGGATTTATGATATTCGGTGCATAAATATCCAAATTACTTACATTTCGTACACTAATAGTAGCATCTGCGATACAACCATCAAAGGTAAAAACAGTTACGGTGTACGATCCATCAGATGCATTCAAGAAAGTAGGATGCAGCAAACTATTTATGGATGTATCTTCAAAGACAAGACCATTTGTTGGCGTCCAAATAACGGTATCTATTAGTGCTATAGGAAGGTCGGCAATATCTACTTCTATTTGTTGAGAAACTCCGAATTTTAAGTTGATTTCTGGGATAACTTGCACATTAATTTCTTGTTGCTCAGGGATATGGATGGTATCGAAAAATAAACAGCCCAAACCATTTTTGATCATCACTTCATAATCTCCAGGACTTAAGTTGTCGATTTGGTTTAATGCACTAAAAGTCAATCCACCGTCCATGGAATAAGTAAGATCATTGGGCGTTGTAGGCAACAAAACTTCTATCCAACCAGAATGTCCAAAACAATCTGGTGCGTGCGCCAATAGATCAATCAAAGGAAATTTAATGTCTTCTATAATGGTAAATGTGGCCAAACTACTACAAGAAGTCGCATCTGTCACGGTGACGCTATAGCTTCCTGATGCAAGGTTATTGATATCTTCCAATGTTGAGCCATTCGACCAATAGAAGGTATAATTGCCACTTGGTGTGATAGTTAAACTGATGCTTCCATTGGGTGTCAAGCAGGATGTATTATCCGTGGTGATACCTGTGATGGTAAATGATGTATTGTCATTTATAATTGTAGCAGAAGTCGTAGCAGTACAGCCACTACTACCCGTCACGGTAACGCTGTAGTGCCCATTGCCAGATTGTTGATATCTTCGGAAGTTGCACCATTCGACCAAGCATAAGTATAGCTCCCGGACTCACACTTAGATTTATGCTACCATTGGACTGACCGCAAGTGGCATTGGTGAAAGTTGAAGTGAGCATTGGCAAAAAGACACCCTCACCTATTGAAAACGAATGCACCCTGCTACATGAGGCGGAATCTGTTACGGTTACAATATATATTCCTGCTGTCAAATTATTAATATCTTCGGTAACAGCACCATTGGACCAACTAAAAGTGTAAATGCCACTTGGCGTGACATAAAGATTGATACTTCCGTTTGGCGTCAAGCAAGATGTATGATCTGTCTTGATTCCCGTAATATTAAATGAAGAGTTGTCATTCATAATGGTGGCAGAAGTCGTCGCAGTACAGCCACTACTACCCGTCACGGTAACGTTGTAAGTGCCTATTGCCAGATTGCTGATATCTTCGGAAGTTGCACCATTCGACCAAGCATACGTATAGCTTCCTTGCTGGACTGCCACACTCCTTAGATTTATGCTACCATTGGACTGACTGCAGTTTGCATTTATCGCCGAAGTCGTGAGCGATGGCAAGACAACATTGGTACCCACAGCAAATGTTGCTAAACTATTACAAGATGTCCCATCTGTCACGGTGACACTATAGCTTCCTGATGCCAAGTTATTGATATCTTCTAATGATGCACCATTCGACCAGGAGAAGGTGTAACTGCCACTTGGTGTGATAGTTAAACTGATGCTTCCATTGGGTGTCAAGCATGATGTATTATCCGTGGTGATGCCTGGTGATGGTAAATGATGTATTGTCATTGATGATGGTAGCAGATGTCGTAGTGGTACAGCCATTACCACCGTCACGGTATAACATTGTAAGTTCCTGCTGCCAGATTGCTGATATCTTCGGAAGTTGCACCATTCGACCAAGCATACGTATAGCTTCCTGCTGGACTCACACTTAGATTTATGCTACCATTGGACTGACCGCAGTTTGCATTTATCGCCGAAGTCGTGAGCGATGGCAAGACAACATTGTTACCCACAGCAAATGTTGCTAAACTGATTAGCAAGATGTCGCATCCGTCACGGTGACACCATAGCTTCCTGATGCTAAGTTATTGATATCTTCTAATGATGAGCCATTCGACCAGAGAAGGTGTAACTGCCACTTGCGAGACGGTTAAATTGATACTGCCATTTGGCGTCAAGCAGGATGTGTGCTATCCGTGGTGATGCCTGTGATGGTAAATGAAGTATTGTCATTGATGATGGTGGCAGAAGTCGTCGCACAGCCATTACTACCTGTCACCGTAACATTGTATGTTCCTATGCCAGATTGCTGATATCTTCGGAAGTGACCATCTTCGACCAAGCATACGTATAGCCTCCTTGCTGACTCACACTTAGATTTATACTACCATTGATTGACTGCAGTTTGCATTTATTGTCGAAGTCATGAGCGATGGCAAGACAACATTGTGGCCCACAGTAAATGTAGCCACACTACTACAAGATGTCGCATCTGTCACGGTGACACTATAGCTTCCTGATGCCAAGTTATTGATATCTTCTAATGATGCACCATTCGACCAGGAGAAGGCGTAACTGCCACTTGGTGTGATGGTTAAACTGATGCTTCCATTGGGTGTCAAGCATGATGTATTTTCCGTTGTGATACCTGTGATGGTAAATGAAGTATTGTCATTGATGATGGTAGCTGATGTCGTCGCGGCAGCCATTACCGCCTGTCACGGTAACATTGTTGGTTCCTTTGCTGCTAGATTGTTGATATCTTTCGGAAGTTGCACCATTCGACCAAGTATGCATAGCTTCCCTGCTGAACTCACACTTAGATTTATGCTGCCATTGGACTGACCGCAAGGGGCATTTATTGTCGAAGTCATGAGTAGATGGCAAGACAACATTGTTACCCACAGTAAATGTAGCCACACTGCTACAAGATGTTGTGCATCCGTCACTGTGACACTATAGCTTCCCTGATAAGTTATTGATATCTTCTAATGATGAGCCATTCGACCAGGAGAAGGTGTAACTGCCACTTGGTGCGACGGTTAAATTGATACTGCCATTTGGCGTCAAGCAGGATGTATTATCCGTGGTGATGCCTGTGATGGTAAATGAAGTATTGTCATTGATGATGGTAGCTGATGTCGTCGCAGTACAGCCATTACTGCCTGTCACGGTAACATTGTAGGTTCCTGCTGCTAGATTGCTGATATCTTCGGAAGTTACACCATTCGACCAAGCATACGTATAGCTTCCTGCTGGACTCACACTTAGATTTATGCTACCATTGGACTGACCGCAAGTGGCATTTATTGTCGAAGTCATGAGCGATGGCAAGACAACATTGTTACCCACAGTAAATGTAGCCACACTGCTACAAGATGTTGCATCCGTCACTGTGACACTATAGCTTCCTGATGCTGTTATTGATACTTCTAATGATGAGCCATCTGACCAGGAGGAAGGTGTAACTGCCACTTGTGTGACGGTTAAATTGATACTGCCATTTGGCGTCACATGGATGTACTTATCCGTGCGTGATGCCGGTGATGGTAAAATGAAGTATTGTCATTGATGATGGTAG
>JADKCF010000047.1 GCA_016714765.1 Saprospiraceae bacterium
AGCAACAATAATTTAAAAGCATACGTTAACGGAAATCTGAATTGGACAACCACCATTAATGATCAAATTACAAATACAAGTTCGAAAATAGGAACAAATTTTAACGGAACGATGGATGAATTTAGGTACTGGAATGTTGCCCTTTCTCAGAGCCAAATTCAGGAACGAATGGATGCGACATTAATAGGAAATGAAACAAGCCTTACCAGATATTATCACTTTGATCATGGAAATGCTGGATTGAATAATGGCAGGTATTCAAGTGTAAGAGATAAGTCATCAAACCTGCCCATGGTACACTGGCTTTACACTCAATGGATCAACATCCAATTGGATCAGTGGGCGAACATTTCCCAACTTTATATATTGACACGGACAGTGATGGATTTGGAGGAAGCACAACCTGGACTTGTGGATCAAAGGTGGGTTATGTTCTAAATAACAACGACTGCAATGATAATAGCAATGCTATCTTTCCAGGAGCGACGGAAATATGTGCCAACGGTGTCGATGAAAATTGCAATAGTATAAATGATGAAAATACGTTGTCCCTTCATTTTGACGGCAGTAATGATTTTGTCAGTTTTGTAAATACACTAGGGAATTTTGGAACAAATAATTTTAGCATTGAAATGCGAATTAAAACGCCAATAAATTCAAATAATAAAAATGTATTATCCAAGCGCCCTGTTTGTAATTATGCCAGTTTTTTCAATGTCAAAATTTCTAGTGCCGGAAAATTGCAGATGGAAATGTTTCAGGATAATGCAGGAAATAATGAAACCAATATCACAGGATCATCTTCAATAAATGATGGCAATTGGCATCACGTTGCCATCGTTAGAAATAATGGTACAATGAGTCTTTATGTAGATGGCGTGTTGGATGGTTCGACACCGAGCACAACCAATGTCGATAATACAACTAACCTTACATTGGGTGGTAATAATCCGTGGGAAATCCATTCGGCGGCGAGATAGATGAATTTAGAATTTGGAACGTTGCACGTTCAGCTAATGATATTAACGTTTTTAAAAATGCAAGTCTTACAGGATCGGAGTCTGGGCTTCAAGCTTATTACGACTTTAACCATGCTACGGCCATAGCTGGGGGCACAAATACAGGACTTTCCACATTGGAAGACCGTACAGCCAATAATATCGATGGGACATTGACTAATTTTACTTTAACAGGTAGTACTTCCAATTGGTTAGGAAACCCTGGTATCATTAATAATACTTCAAGTTCGGCTTCATCAACGCCTACCCTATGTATCAACTCAGCCTTGACCAATATCACACATACCACAACAGGTGCAACGGGCATAGGAACAGCGACAGGTTTACCAACTGGCGTTGGTGCAGCATGGGCAAGCAATACCATTACGATCAGCGGAACTCCTACGGTAAGTGGTGCTTTCAACTATACCATTCCCCTAACTGGGGGCTGCGGTACAGTCAATGCAACGGCAGCATCACGGTTAATCCTTAAATACCGCTGGTACACCATCGTCTACGCCTACTTTGTGCATCAATACTGCCTTAACTCCCATCACAAGGACTACAACAGTAGCAACTGGCATCGGCACTTCTACAGGACTTCCATCTGGTGTAACTGCGGCATGGGCCAGTAACACCATTACCATAAGTGGTACACCGACGGCAAGTGGAATGTTTAATTATTCTATTCCATTGACAGGTGGATGTGGATCTGTTAATGCCACTAAGGTACTATTAATGTCACACCAAATAATACGGCTGGTACACCATCTTCTACCCCTACATTGTGTATCAATACTGCTTTAACTCCTATCACAAGAACGACAACCGGTGCAACTGGTATCGGTGCATCAACAGGCCTACCTACAGGAGTGTCGGCAGCATGGGCAAGCAATACCATCACGATCACCGGTACGCCGACAGCAAGTGGGACATTCAACTATTCGATTCCTTTGACGGGTGGATGCGGTGCAGTCAATGCAACGGGCACGATCACAGTGAATCCTTTAAACACCGCAGGAGTTGCTTCGTCAATGCCAAGTTATTGTATTAATACCCCTTTAACAAATATAACCCATACCACGATAGGAGCCACAGGTATAGGTACAGCTACAAGTTTGCCGAATGGTGTAACTGCTGTTTGGTCGAGCAATACCATAACCATCAGTGGAACACCGATCGTAAATGGTACTTTTAATTATTCCATCCCATTAACAGGTGGATGCGGAAATGTAAGTGCCACCGGTACAATAGCAAGTGAAATTTTACCTCCAACCATCACTTGCCCAACCAATATCACAACTAACAATACACCAAATCTTTGCACAGGAACTGCTATTTTATCCCCTCCATCAGTAACAGATAATTGCAGTATAGTATTGAATAATGCATTACACTTTGATGGAGTAAATGATGTGGTGAGCTTAGGTAATGTTGCTGGTAATTTTGGAACTAATAACTTCACTATCGAATTGTGGGTAAAGGTGCCGGATGTAGTAGGACCTCGTGAGCAGATTATTATAAGCAAAAGAGCAGGTTGTGGATCCAGTTCTTTGTGGAATTTACAAATCGATGAGATGGGACGGTTTATCATTGAAGCCATTGGAGAAAGTAATTTTGGAAGCATTTATGCAACAACAACACAAACTAATTTTGATGATAACAAATGGCATCATGTTGCATGGACTAGAAATGGGTTGGTTCATACATTATATGTTGATGGCAATTTGTTGATATCCGCCAATTCAGGGTCATTGAGTAGTTACGTGAATGCTGCCAATCTTCATATAGGAAAAAGCGATTGCTCGGATATTAATTTTGATTGGGCGGCTTCATATCTAAAAGGCACCGTCGACGAAGTTCGCTTTTGGAGTGTAGCCCGAACCATAACGGAGATCAAAAACAACATGTTTTCAGAGCTAAACAGCCAAGCCAATCTGGCCATTCTTCACCATTTCAATCACGGCAATTACAATCGCAACAATACCGCAACGCCTGGGCCAATTGTCAACACGGCAACGGATGACTCAGGCAATAATTTCAATGGCACCTTGCTCAACTTTACTCTGAATGGCACGACATCAAATTGGGTTGGAGGCTACTGGGGAAGCTTATTTAACAATGCGCCCAATGCTTATGCTATAGGTCAGACGACGGTCAATTGGTTAGCTACTGATCAAAGTGGTAATACAAATACCTGTAATCAAACAGTGAATGTGATTGATAATCAGTCTCCTGTAGCTATCTGTCCTACTACATCTCCCACAGTGACTTTGGACAATAATGGTAACGGAACATTAGCGATAAATGCATTGGCTGGGGGAAACAGTACTGATAATTGTAGTCGCACAGAAACGAGTCCTTTGACTAATTATACCTGTGGTCAAATAGGTAATCAACTTGTAGTGCTGACAGTGACAGATGGTGCAGGTAATGTCAATACGGCAAATTGCCAGGTCACTGTAATACCACCAGTGATCGCACCTAATGTTTTAAGAACTTGGATGGGTGGCACTTCATCTGTATGGAGTAATCCTTGTAATTGGTCACCAATCAATGTGCCACAAACATTGACACCCGTTTTTATTTCTAATGCAGGAATATCACCTATTGTACCAAATGGAAGTACTTATATAATCAAATCATTAGAAATTCAATCAGGTGCCACACTTATAATCCAAAATACAGGGAAATTGACTGTTCAAGATAATTAGATTTTTTATTTATAAAGAATACATTTATTTTGCATTCAAAACAAGGAAGGAGTTATTCTATTATTATTTATCAATGAAGAATTTTGAATTTAATCCAAAAAATATTTTACGTATTCTTATTGCAGATACTGGTATGCTACCAAACAATAGCTGCCTGTGATTCTATTTATTACACTAAATATTTCAATATTGCTCAATCCTATCAAAATCAACATCAGCACCAAAAGGTAATAGCTTTGGTAGATTCTGTTGTGATTCTCACCAGAAATAATGAAGGTTGTAAATTTGTTCTTAACCTATTGCATTTGAAAGGTTTAGCACTCGAGCATAGTCAGAAATTTGAAGAAAGTAGTGCGCTATTGAAACAATTAATAGGATTGGCACAAAGATATAGAATGCCTGAGATCGAAGCTAAGTCATATCTAACTTTGGTAAGGTTACACGATTTTTTGAAGAGAGAGGGCGACTTACGTAGAAACCTACAAAATGCTAAAAAACTCATTGATAATTATAATTTGCACCATCTATTACCAGAATATTATGTGCGGGCTTCTTCTTATCAAAGATTTTTTGGATCAGGAGATTCATCGCTTTATTATGCACAGCAAGCTATAGTATGGGGCGAAAAAAATAATGATTATTTAAATCTTGCAGACGCACATTTCTTATTGTCAACACATCAAAATGATACAAATGAACAGGTAAAGAGTAACTTGAAATCTGCAGAATATTTTAAAAGGCTTGGCTCGAATAGCTCTGTAGCTTTGCAATATATTAATGTTATTAGGTCATTGAATAATAAAAGTAAACTTGGTGAAGTTGACAAATACATTGACTCCGCAAGAGTGTATCTTTCCAACCTTGAAAAAACACCTCGGGTATACGACATCCATGAATATCTGTCAAAACTGATCTCTGAAAAATATGAAAAAATTGGCAAAGTTGATTCCGCAATTTTTTACATAAAATTAGCAAGTAGTTACAGAGATAGTAGTCATTTTGTAACCAATGACCAATTTATTTCTGAAAAAGAAGTTGAAATTGCAACATTAAAAGAAAAGGCCCGTGTTATCGAACTGACCAAATCGCGTAAGTTTTGGATTTTAGGTTTTCTAGTAACCTTAATAAGCATATTAATTCTTGGTTTTCTTTATGGTAGAAATTTAAAATATCAACAAAAAATTTCTGTTCAGAAAGATCAAATCTTAGCCCAAAAAGATGAACTTGACAAATTATTGGCCAATCAAACTGTTTTACTATCCGAAGTGCACCATAGGATAAAAAATAATTTACAGGTCGTGATTGGAATGTTAACATTGATAGGACGTAAAACAAATGATCAGAAAGTCGTTCAGACTTTTAACGACATGAGCATGAAGATCAGAAGTATTTCGTTGATCCACGAGCAACTATATTCTAAGAACCAATTCGATTTGATCAATGTAGAGAGTTACATTCAACAATTGGTAAATCAATTCGAACAAATGAATACTATAAATGGCATTAAATTTCAAATTAAAATTTCAGATGCATTGGCTTTCAACTTAGATACACTTTTCCCAATAGGAATAATATTTACAGAATTGATTATAAATTCAATAAAACATGCTACTGTATTAGACAACAATACCTTATTGATTCAAATCGAAATCCTAGAAAATGGCGGTAAATACATGCTTAGCTACTCGGATAATGGCTCTGGCAAGATGACAGACAATATTGCTCTTGGAACCAATATAGTACAATCAATGGCACGACAATTAAATTCAAAAGGGATAGAATATAATGATCATGGATATCATTTCCAATTAGAGTTTTATGAAAAAATCGTTGCAAAGCTGAATACAAAGTAAAAAGTAGTTTATTATAAAACTAATCATATGATTTAAATACACAGATTCTGATTAATAACGAAATTAAAAACATCAAAGCATATTGTTTCTCACCAGGGTATTTTAAAGCAACTAAAGGTGGGTTTTTAGTGTCGGGGGAAATGGCAATAGATACCACATTTAATCTTAATGTAGGTATTATTAAGATTGATACTAATGGATTGGCCATATGGGAAGCTATAAAACATTGATTTATTCTCTCCAAGCTTCATATTTTATTTTTAGTTTTTGCATTAAAAATAAAAAGCCTCAAAGCCAAAATAACTGGCTATGAGGCTTACAAGGGGAAATATATTTTATCTTATCTGATGCAGGAAAGCGTTCCTGAATACTGCTTTTCACCCAGTGTCCATCGATATATTATCAAACCCTGGATATCATTTAATTGAGTTACGTTTATTTCATTAAGGCCTTTATTCAGATCATACTTTTGGGCAATGAGTTCGGTGCCATTGCTGTTGAATATCTGCAATAGCCCGGTATGATTAAACTCTGACCGGATATTGAACGTAAGCTGGTCTGTAAATGGATTAGGGTAAGCTTTTACAACATTTTCACTTTCGGTTATCATCGCCCTGGACTCTACAACAGATTGCTGAAGTGATCCTGCATCTATAGAGATATTACCCTTCTTTATGGCAATAAAATCTACAGCTGTATTGGTGATCTTTATTGAATCCAGTGTTACTGTCAATGGTAGCGGAGTCTTGAATACATCTTCCGGTTTTGTGTAAACAGCTTTTTTGTCTAATAAATACCACTGATGATCTCCGGGTAATGTTGTTGTCTGACCGGTGACAAAAGCCATCAATAAATTTTGGTCGTCTACATTTATTTTATTGTCCTCATTTATATCTGAGGCTAAATATTGGTGGTATGAAGTGAATGTCACTTCTCCCAATAGGAACTTTGTAAGCAATTCCACGTCTTTGTTATCAATAAATCTGCGTGCATCATCATTGTATTTGCCTGAAACCACCATGGCTTTGTTGTGATGCATGATACTATCTACCAGATACTTGCCTAGTGAATCCGTTTTTATGGATCGGCTGTAAACAGCAACAGTTGAATCCTTATGTTCTGTGATTTTCTTGACTGTAATGTACCTGTACAATTTGTACCCTGACAAATTGATAAATGAATCCAGCTGAAGGATTTCGGTAGTATCATAGGTAATATGGTAGATCACCGAAGGATTTTTTTGTTTGATAGTGATTTCTGCTCCTTTGACCGGAGTATCAGTCAGCGATAGTACATTTCCTTTTTGGCTATATACAGGATCTACCGGTGCTACAGGCTTGGGATGGCAATCCGGAATGTTTGCCCCATTATTCTGTATGGTTACTTCTACAATACAATAATTTTGAGCTCCTTTACTGTCTGTCACCCACATTTGAACCATATTTTTTCCGATATGATCACAGGTAAAAGTTTTGCTAGTTTCGGTAACATCTTTCGAGAACGAAAACTTAAGCGGGTTATTTCCGCAGCTGGAGACACTTCCTTTGTTCAGATCTTTTGCCCAAAGCTGCACCATACCATTATCTACGACTCCGTCATTATTAGTATCCAATGGCATCAGCGCAGTGATGATTTTACCAAGGCAATATGGAGTAGGTTTGCTTGCGTTTAGTACGACTACATTGATGGCACAGGTTTTGGTTTTTCCACATGCATATTTTACTGTGTAAATCACTTTTGTTGTTCCTATCGGATATGTACCCGAAATATTATTTCCTTTGGAATTCGAATATGGTGAATTGTTGAAAACCTCATATTCCCCTCCGCAGATGGCAGGACTCAAGGTCAGTGGATTCACGACAAGATTGGCATTTTTACAATTGAATGAGTTGACTGTGATCTCTGCCGGGCAGGTTATTTCAGGAGGTGTATTGTTTATAATATATATAATCTGTACTTTAGTATAAATACCATATCCATTCGAAGGAGTATAATTACACCAGTCAAGTACTTTCCATGTCCTCATGATTTTTTTACATTGGTTATTGACTGTAAAAGTCATGTCACTGTATGATTTGCCTAGCATACTGCACTCATTGGCACTCCATGTAGGATAGTTGTAGGGGGCCGGCAGATTATTGGGATTGGTATTAGGATTACACCCTTCCAACTCTATGTCTTGAGGCCAGTCTATTTGTGGTCCACCTGCTCCACCTGCTGATACATATATAGTCTGTGTGCAAGTGTGCCACTGCCAGTTATAGTCTTCTACCATCCAGGTACGGGTGATGTACCCTGCATTACAACTATTGAGATGATAACTTACAGTAGGACTACCTGCAGAATAAGTGTAGTATCCATAGGTGTATGTCGCATTTCCATACATCGAAAGATTCCACAATTCGTCGGTGCAGCTGACATAAACATTTGCAGGACAATTGAGCGTAAATGGCCATGCTGTGGATGTTGTCTTGGAAGATGCTGATAATGATGGAATAAATACCATGACATAAAGCAGAATGGTAATCCATGAAGTGTACAACTTAGTTTTCATACTTGGAGACTTTTGATTATAATAAAAATGATTAAAATTACATATTAAAACAAAAGTATATATATTAATCCTTGGTTGTATATATTTTATAGTTAATTTTTTAAATTTTGGGGGTAATCCCTAGTAAAAAGACTTCTTATTTGCAATAATTTATATATTCTAAATAAATATAATATGTTACACCGTTTTCTTTCTGTCAGATTACATCATCGTTATGAATACAAAAAAAAAGGCAGTAATCTTGTCGATATTACTGCCTTTGATATGCTTAGCATTTTAGCTTTGACTATCTGAGGAGATTTACATTTCCTTTTTTAGTGTACGTCTCGGAGTTGACACATTTTACCCGCACATAATAAGCATATGCATCGGGTCCAAGTTCTTTACCATTGAAAGTACCATCCCAGCCTGCATTTAGATCATTGCTTTTATATACTTCTTGCCCCCATCTGTTGTAAATAATCAGTTCCAACTCATCTATAAAGTTGCTCCTTACTCTAAAAACATCATTGGTGCCATCGTTATTGGGTGTAAATGCATTGGGAATATATACATCTGTTTCATCACATTGGGCGTTTCTGACTGTCACGGTGACTTCGTCTGAAGCCATGCAGCCATTGACATCCGTAACAGTAACAGTGTAATTGGTCGTGATCACTGGCCTGACTGTAATAGTGTCACCTTTATCTCCCGTACTCCAACTATAGACCTCTCCTTCCATAGCATCCTTTATAAAAATATCCAGGCTTTCACCTTCGAATATGGTAAAATCAGGTTGTGCATCTACTACCAGATCTATTTCTTCACCTGCTTTGACATCCACATCCAGATCCTGTACACATCCGCTGGATTTATTTGTAACTTTTACATTCAGTGTTTTATCAATACTAACCTTGATCTGGGGATCCTTTGTATTGGCTCCGGATACTACGCATTCTGATGGTGTCCACAGGAAGTCATAGAGTGCAGGATTGACAATATTGAGCAGCAGAGGAGTTGGTTGATCGAGGCAAAAAACTTCAGGTACGTCCACATCAACTATAAAAGGATGTGTGACTTTAGGTGCTATACTCACAGACTCCACACACGAACTGGAAATATGTTTCAAAACAACTGACAGTGTTTTGCCGGAGACTGGAAGAATGACAGGCTTGCTTGTATTGGCACCACTGATGATACACTCTGCAGGACTCCATGAAAACTGATAATCTGAATCAGGATTGATTAAAAGCTGTATTTGAGTAGGTTCATTGACACAAAGACTATCTTTCATGTCAACACTGTAAACAAATTTAAAAACTTTGACACTCACTGTATCACTATCTGTGCACCCATAAATATCGCTTCCTTTGACAATAAAACTCGCATCATTTTGCAAAAATGTTTCGTATCGATTATTCCCAGATAATATATTTCCATTCATATCCAGCCATTGATAATTTACATCCTGAAGATTAGCAGTAGCTAAAAATTTTATAGAATCGCCTTTACAGATCAATTGATCTTCGAGTTGGTTGAGGGCAATTTGCGGATTGACAATAATTTGCTTTTTGACATCATAAAATGGACATGTATTGACAAGATTGACTAAAGTTACTTCATAAACGCCACCTCCCCCATAAGTGTAACAGGGTGTATTTATCAGTGAAACATCACCTGTAGTCGCTGGATCGCCGAAGTCCCATTTAATAAAACCTTCGTAATTGCCGGCAGTATTAAAACAAACTTCATACTTACCACACGATGTCAGGTTAAAATTGAAATCTGCTACCGGATTTTGGGCCAAGTTAACTTGAATTGTATCTCTAACAGAACAGCCAAACTGGTTTGTGACAGTGTAATACAATGCAAAAGACTGGGTCTCGGCACTACCGATTCCTATCAATGGGGAAGCCGTATTAGCCCCAGCGACAATGTGCACATCGCTATCCCATACATACGTATTGATATGATTGTCAATCAGATTGATAGTTAAAACTTTGGATGTATCCAAAGGACAAAACTTATATGGTGAAGCGTCATCTATAGAAGGTTTCTGATTTTCAACTCTAATGATAGCCGGCTCTGTAGAACAGGCTTCTCCTACAAATTTCACATAATAAATTGCTGCATTACCTTCAAAAGAAGTCTGGATACTCTGCCCCACTCCGGCTATTTGTGTAAATTCAGGATTGGTAGCCCAGGTATATGTACCTTGCCCTAAGCCTCCACTTGCATTTAATGTCACTGAGCCATCGCATGAGATGGTATCAGCCTCTATGTCCAAAACGATTCCTCCTTTGAGAGCGATCACCACTACCCCACCTGTTACAGAACATAATCCATCAGAAACGGTGACCATGTAAGTCTGGTTGGTGTCGGTGATGATTTTGGGATTGGACGGCACTGACAGATCCAGCCCTGATGTAGGAGACCATGTGTATTGCCAGTCCGGATTTCCGTTAATGATGAGGGTTTGCTCATCTCCTTCGCATATAATCAAAGTATCAGAAAGAAATGTTACCGATGCAAAAGGACCCGGCAAAAAACTATCGCCGATTTTATCTATACAACCATTGGCAAAGGTGGCTGCCAACTGGAAAGTCATAAGACTGTCTTTAGGTATGACCACTTCTATATTCTGTCCTGAATACTGGTTTTGCCCGGTGATCGTCCCTGCCGACCAATTGAATGCGGATGTCCCGATACCATTGGATAATGAATCTACAAAAAACAATGATATTTTGACATTATCTTCATCCGGACAAGACACAGGAGTATACCCATAAGCGGCTGTGGGTACCAATGCACTCAAATCAAAGGACTTGGTCAAGTTGGTTTTGCATTTATCTCTGAATGTATTCTGCAAGGTTACACTAAATTGTTTCGTGTCTTGTGGCAAATTTAAATCTGCCTGATTGCCGGTAAATGACTGAGTACCGATTAACCATTTTGTTGAATCCAAGGTAGCAAAAGGATTGAGTGCTTCAGACAAATTGGTCAGTCTTATTGTAGCCAAACCTTCCGATGGGCACCCAAGCAGTTCGTATCCAAAATCCAGTTTAGGTATGAGTTCGGAAATAGCGATTTGGCGGGTAAATACAGAACGGCATCCGTTGGTTGCAAAGACCTCCAGTGAGACATCTATGTTGCCTGAATTAGATAAGTCAATTTTAGGGTTTTTTCCCGAGTACGATTTGGTTTGCCCGTTTTGGGTTACATTCCATTTCCAATCGTTCAGAGTGTATCCCGGTTCTTCGAATGAAGACAAGTCACTGAGAGTAATTTCGAGACTGTCGTTACTTTCATTACAGCCGGATAATGCATAATTAAAATCCGGAAGTATTTTATTTTCAAAAACAGCTACTTTTTGCACGATAGTATCAAAACATCCATCTGATCCTCTCGTAGCTCTCAATCTGACATTATATATACCTGATGCCGGAAAAGTAAACACCGGATTTGGGGCTGTTGACTTAAAAATCGGATCGGTGCTTGGATAATTAAAATCCCACTGGTACGCACTGGAGCTGAGACTGTTATTATAAAACTCCACCTTCAATCCATCACAATTGGTCTCTGATGTAGTAAACTGGGCCAAAGGAGGCTGACTGCAAACCCTTACATTGTATTGGAAGTCCCTTCTGATGGTACTAAGTAGTTGTCCATTTCTGTATTCTTCGACACAGATACCAATTAAAAACTGTCCCACAAGATTAGGGTTGGCTGTGATTTGTCCGGTTTTACTATCTATTTTGAGTGGTGTACCACCCATCATATCTTCGAGATTGTAAGGAGGCGCAAAGAGTATATTGACATAAGGCGGAAAGCCTGCAGGTTGAGGTTTAGGATTGATTCTGGTAGCTCCCAGTGAAGGAGTGCACAATTTGTAAACAAGAGAATCACCTTCAGGGTCTGTTGCCTTGTGATCAAAAACCAATGGTTTATTGGCGCATATATATACATCAGGCCATTGATTGAAAGTAGGTGAGCTGTTTTTTAAAGCCAGTGATTTGTCATTGATGGCTACCCAATAAGTCGAACCGGTCTCCAATGGATCTAAAATATTATTCAAGCTGGCATTTCTGCAACATCGCTGATATGCTAAAATATAACCACCGGTACGTGCCGGCAAAATGACATTGCCCAGATAAGTCGTCTCATGCACACATACCTGAGTACCTTCGAAACCACAATCGCTTCTGATAAATTGATTGAGCGTGTCAGAAGCTGTGAATGGAATTTTGATCTGGCCATTGTTAGAGAGCCATATAGCCAGACTACCTCCGGCAGTAAAAATACTAATCGATGCAGGATTATCAAACTCAGCTTCAGGTGAGCCAAGTAAACAGTCACGTCTGAGTACCAGTTTTACCTGATAGGTATCTCCAGATACATGTTTGTAAGTGAGATTCCCACCAACAATGTGGGTGGCCTGGAGTTCGCCGGGGTTAAGCATAAAGACCCATAATCCACACAGAATGAATATCTTGGTTAAGAAATTTAATTTTGAATTCTTTGCCATTTTGATGGATTTAATCATTTAAAACATTATTTCTGGAAGCTCTCAATATTTCTACACGTCTTTCTTTTGCTGCCTTCAGATTATAAATAGAATTTCTTTCGTCCCTGATATCTGCCGGAACATCTGGTGGAGCAAGCTCCTTGCCAAAAGAAATATCAGTCAAAACTAACTGACCTGATAGAAAATAGGCCTTCAACTCCTCATTATCATAAAATATCATTTCGTTTTTCACTGCATTTACACGTCGCTGTCCCAAGGCAAGATTGTATTTGGAGTCTGCCCGCGGGGATGCAAACCCTTTAAGGACGAGCTCTACTTTATTACCTGCCTGGAGCTCCTGAATCAGATTGTTGATAAATAACTTAAACTTATCAAAACCACCCTTTATATCCCCTTCAAAAAATATTTCATAATCTTCTCGGGCACTTGATTTACTATCTTCCGGCAAGGGTTTTGAAAACTTGTCTTTATACTCTTCTTTTCGCTCTACATACTTTTCTACCAGATTTCCATATTTCGCTTTTGTCAAAGTACTTCTGCTGGCTATATCGGGCATATCATTATCAAAATATAGGCTGATCGGCAGTAAATCCTGCAGAACGAATTTATCAAGATACATATCTCTACGCAGCAGACCCGACTTATCATAAGGCCTTGTATCTACTATCTCTTCAGCATCTGTGTACCCATCCTTTTTGGCTACCAACTTGTATTGTTTACCTCTGTCAAGCATAAAATTGAATTCATTCGACAAAGCATTGAACTCTACCACATCTTTTACAGACTGGTCTGACATATCTATCAATGTGACAGTGGTACCTTCCAATGGCAGTTTACCTATCTTAGTAAAGGTAAATACGTCCAGCAACATCATATCTGTACTGAGATACATTTTTTTAACAATGGATTCTGACTTATCAGCCCCTATCGTCGAAAAACTAATGGTATCCGGATAATAGTTTTCTCTGATGGCTATGACCATATAATTTCTGTCTTCTGAGAGTGCAAATGGATGCTCATTGTTACTATCTGAAGTGACCCGGCCCAATTCCTGCCCCGTATCCTGGTCGATAAGGATGACAGTGGCTTTTTTGAGCGCACGACCAGTCAGTTTGTCAAAAGTAAGGGCATTCAGGTCCAGCTCCAGTTTGGTAATGTCCATCTTGTAAATGTCGTAGCAACATGATTCGAAATAACTATCCAGAAAGTACGCTCCCTCCCGATTGGAAGAGATATAGGCAGTACTACCATCAGCTTTTTCAAAATAATATATATCATTATAGCTGCTATTGAATGGCATACCAGCACCTATCACACTACCGAATGCTTCATTAGTTTTGCCGGACTTATACACATCATACCCCCCTAAACCTTCTCTTCCGTCTGAACTGAAAAACAGAAAGTCAGAGGTCTGATTGTAGAAAGGTGTGATTTCGTTGTCTGAAGTGTTTATTTCTGCTATATTTATTGGTTCAGAAAAACCAAATTTGGGATCGATCAGGCTATACCATATATCCAATCCACCTGCACCACCCTTTCTGTCAGAAACAAAATACAGAATTTCCTTTCCGCTTACTTTATCTTTGGTGATATGAGGATGTGTAGAAGTTGTACCGGGAAGATTAATTGGGTCAAGGAGTTTTACTTCATTGCTCAGTATCCCATTTTTATCAACATTGCTTTTATACATTTCACATCTGATGTCGCTGCCGTTGATATACTGACAAACAGTATAATACATCATCGTACCATCTGTATTGATAGCCGAATTAGAAACTAATAGGTCTCTTTCATTGATGTATCCGGTTAGGGGCGCAACGATACTGTCTTTAGATTTTTTAAGAATTTTAGAAATTTCACGGGCAGGCAACGATAAAGGATTATTTTCGGAATACTTCATCGATGAAAAGTAAAACTCATTGTTGACAAAATTACCGGCGACTTCAGAAGCTGTTGAATTGATGTCCTCTCCTAATTTTTCGAATTTTACATTCTTTTTTGTGTAGGCTGTCATATTCCTGGCAAAATCTACTGAAGCGATTTCCTTTTTGGCTTTTGCAGTAAATAAACTGTCTATACCTCCAAATTCAGAAATGTAAAGATCATAATATTTTCTGGCTTCATCATATTTACCCATTCGCTGTTTCATATGGGCCAACCAGTAGATAGCTAATGGCTGTGTGGTATCATTGAGTGAGTCTATAAGAAACTGATACTTAGCCGCTGCTTTGGAATAGGCATTAAATTGCCTAGCCGACTCAGCAGATTTAAACAATATTTCGGGATCTTTGGGGTCAAATTCAAGGGCTTCGTTGTAGTAAATCAGTGCCCCATAAAAATTTTTATCTGCATACTGTTTTTCTGCTTCGACAATGTATTGTTTTCTGCTCGGTGACTGAGCATAAGCCTGCCCTACGGCAACTACAAAAGCCAGGGCCATCCATATTCTAATAATTGAAAATAATCTCATGGTTCCTGTTTTGATTAATAAATGGGACAAACTTTAATTTCCTTCAATGGTTTGACATTGGCGATGATATATCTCACATGAATCTCAGGGCCTCCCCGTTTAGACCTGAGGATGTCGTTAAAATCATTGGTATCAACATCATAACTCAGACTGGCATATATATTATTGTACTGTAATGCCAGTGTTGGTATAAATGAGCCTGCAGTCCTGTAACCTAATCCTGCATGCAACTGAACTTCCTTTCCTCTTTTCTGACTGATATAGATTTTACCAAGTCCACCTATAACAGTTTCTCTATAGACGCCTTGAATCTGATGAAGACCTTGTACTTGCAAGTCCAGCTTTTGTGATAGCTTTATCTGACCTATACCGGTAATGGATATCCTCTGAGGCAATGGGGACGTGGCATTTCCATAAAAAGCAGTATTGGGTTTTACGAGATGGAGTGCAGAAATTCCTGCATCAACAAATGTTCTGGAATGCTTCTGATACCTGTAGTTGACACCAAGACCTGTTTCCATAAAATTGACCCTTTCGAGATTGCTGAATGATTCACCTGATGGTAGACTTCCATTAAAAATCTCTCCATCCCATTGTTTGTCCCAGGTAAGTGTCTGACTATTGAATCCTCTGGAAGCAAATCCCAATGTCAATCCAGCACTGACAATGTGATGAGGCGATAAAATCCTGTGGTAAGCACCATTGACATTCAGTGAAGTGAGATTGAGCTGTGAATCCCCCTGTCTGTCATGGTTTAGGCTGGCTCCTGCTCCTATAAAGTGGTGATCTCCCTTGAGGACATAAAACTTCCTATCATATGCCCCACTTAGTGTAAACCAGGGTACTGGAACAAAACGCCACTGGTCTCTCATGGAAATCATAAATCTATGGTCGCCATTAAAAACTCCCGTTAGAGCAGGGTTGATATTCTGTGGAGAATTGTAAAACTGACTGTAATGTAAATCCTGACCATTAATTTTTAAAAAAAATGTCAAAATCATCATTAACATCAGGGATTTATCCTTATTATTTGATATTAAATCCTGCATATTTAGTTATATTAAATATTAACTTAATGTATTATGTTATAGTAAACAAATGCTTACAAAAAATCACTATGTACACATTATCAACTATATATGATATAGCAAAAACTGTACTAAAGATTTCAGAACCGATCAGGAAATAGTAAAGGCAATATGGCTGACTGACCTTATATTCATCCCGTCCACTGTATCTTGATGGACCATTTCCATGGCTTTGGGATTGCTGAATACTTGCTGCAAATCCTTTATAGAACAATAGGGAACATTGGAATCAGAAAAGATAATTTCTAAACTGGCAAAATTTATAGTGCCAAAATACTGTTGCAAAATATGATGAAGTTCACTCCGATATTTCAACCTCTGTGAATTAATCTCAAATTTAGTGTATGTTTTGTCATCGGAAGTCAGGGAAAACCATAGTTTTTTAAATTGTGCGTCACTCCCTACGGCCAACATGAACTTAATATCGTTGGCAGACGTAAATAAATCTCCATAGGGTGCAATATTGGGGTGCAGAGTACCGATGGGTTTGGGTATATGATTTTGCATCAGATAATTGGAAGCCTGATTGACCAATGCGGAAATTCCACTTTTAAATAGAGAAATATGCACCACACTGCCTTTGCCTGTTTTTAGTTTTTTCCACATGGCAATGAGGATGGCTTCTTTCATCTGATGAGCTGCTATCACATCAATGATGGCTACAGGTATTTTTGACAGATGATCCATATCTGTTCCATTCATCGAAATCCAGCCTGTTTCACCTTGCATCACCAGATCATACCCTGGTCTGCTATCTTCAAAGTCATAAGCACTTAACTGAGCAAATATAAGTCTGGGATATTTGTTTTTGATATCGTCTGGAAGCAGGACAAGTTTAGCAGCTGTTTTCTTTTGAAAATTCGAGATGACTATATCACTTTGCTCAATCAGGGTCTCTAAAGTTTTCCTTGACTCCGCATCCGTCAGATCCATCATTATTGTGTGCTTACCATAGTTGGCACTGAAGTAATAAGCTGAGTATGGGCTTTCGGGAGTCTCAGAGATAAGCTTCCATTGTCTGGTAGCGTCACCTTGGGTAAGGCTATTTTCTATTTTTATAACATCAGCACCCAGCTCAGCAAAAAACGATCCTGTGAGCGGACCGGCAAGGATACCAGACAAGTCAAGCACCTTCAAACCCAGGAATGGTAATCGGTCGTTGATGATGTTTGATGGCTCCTCCCTATTCATTTTTTAAATTTAGGTGCTACTTCTACTTCTTTGGATCCTTCCGTATACAGGTAAAAACCCTCAAAGGATTTACGTCCTAGTTTTCCTGCTGTGACCATATTTTTCAGAAGAGGACAAGGAGCATACTTTGGGTTGCCAAAACCATCATACATAATATTCAGTATAGAAAGGCAAACATCAAGCCCAATAAAATCAGCCAATGCCAAAGGACCCATAGGATGCGCCATTCCCAGCTTCATGACAGTATCTATTTCATTCACACCTGCGACACCTTCATACAGTGTATATACTGCTTCATTGATCATCGGCATCAATATTCGGTTGGCAACAAAGCCAGGATAATCATTGACTTCGACAGGCTCTTTTTTCAGGTGGCGGGACATAGCCAAAACAGTCTGGCAAACCTCATCAGATGTGGCATATCCTCTGATGACTTCGACTAGTTTCATTACCGGTACAGGATTCATAAAATGCATACCTATCACTTGCTCTGGCCGCTTGGTAGATACAGCTATCTTAGTGATAGATATCGAGGAGGTATTGGTGGCTAGTATACACCTTTCAGGAGCGTATTGGTCCATTTGTCTGAAAAGATTCATTTTTAGTTCCTCGTTTTCAGTGGCAGCTTCTACTATCAGGTCTGCATCTGCCGCTGCTTCTTTCAACAACATAGATGTTTTGATATTCCCAAGGGTAGCTTCCAGATTCTGAGGTGTGATGATTTCCTTTTTCAACATCCGTTCCAGATTACTTTTGATTGTAGCCAGAGCTTTGCTCAGTGCTGTCTCAGATACATCACAAATGATGACTGAATAATTTTCTGCTGCAAATACTTGAGCGATACCATTGCCCATGGTTCCTGCTCCTATCACCGTCACATTTTTTATATTATGATCCATCTCTCGTTTATATTAAATTGGTTTGGCAAATATACAAAAGTCATGATGAACTGGTATAATTCAGAAGTATATACTCATGAAAGATAAATAAATAAATATGATTATTTACCTTTGGGGCGTTTTTAAGAATCTTAGTGTCAGGTCAACAACATGCATGATGTTTATTATTGTAGAAAGTGGTTCGACAAAAGCTGACTGGGTAGCAGTAGAATCACCTTATATAACCAGGTTTTACAGTACTGCGGGTATTAACCCATCTACGCAGCACATATTTCCAGCCCTGAGTGAAACCCCTGGACTGGCTGAAGAAATTTTGAAAGCAGAAGTAATTTTTTTTTATTCGGCTGGGCTGGTCGATGATGCAAGTCGTACAAGATTGGAAGATTGGGTACGGAGTACAGGATTCAAAGGCCAAATCAATTCGGCAGATGATATGATTGCTGCTGCAAGAGCTTGCTGTGGCTCAGAGCCTGGTATTGTGGGTATATTAGGTACAGGGTCCAACTCCTGTCTGTATGATGGACAGAGTATTACAACATCTATCCCTTCGCTGGGATATATCATCAGCGATGAAGGTGGAGGGGTACATCTGGGCAAAGAAATACTCAAGTCATATTTTTATATGCTTATGCCATCTGCAGATCGCACACTTTTCGAATCACAATTTCCCGTAAGCAGAGCGACAGTACTGGAGAGACTGTACAGGACGCCGGGAGCAAATACATACCTGGCTTCGTTTGCACGATTTTTACAGATGACAGACAGTGAGTGGAAAACCGGTATATTAAAAAAAGTATTCAGAGAGTTTATCCAATTAAGGTTGTTGCCATATCCTGAGTGTAGCAAATATCACGTCAGTTTTACAGGGTCTATAGCATATTATCACAGACATATATTATCAGAAACTTTGGACGAGTTTGGGCTTCATACAGGCAAAATCATTCAAAAACCAATTTCAAAATTAATAGAATATCACATAAACAATTCATAAATGAGTAGTATAAAAAGAATAGCTGTTTTTACCTCCGGGGGAGATGCTCCCGGCATGAATGCTGCAGTCAGAGCAGTAGTACGTACTGCTGTGTACCATGACTTGCATGTGTATGGAATATACAGAGGATACGATGGTATGGTCAATGGTGACATAAGAAGACTGGAAGTAGGTGATGTAGCCAATATCATACAAAGAGGTGGAACCGTATTAAAAACAGCAAGAAGTGAAGCCTTCAGAACACCTGAAGGCCGTAAACAAGCATACGAAACTCTACTTGCCAATGATATAGATGGTGTGGTGGCCATAGGAGGTAATGGTACCTATACCGGTGCTGACATCTTCATGAAAGAATATAAAATTCCATTCATAGGACTGCCCGGCACGATAGATAATGACATTTATGGTACGGACTATACCATAGGTTTTGATACAGCGATCAATACTTCGATAGAAGCTGTGGACAAAATAAGAGATACTGCAGACTCACACAACAGATTATTTTTTGTCGAAGTTATGGGAAGACATGCAGGGTTCATTGCTTTACATACGGGTATAGGCAGTGGTGCAGGAGCCATTTTCCTTCCTGAAACAGAAACCACCATCGAGGAACTTTCTGAAACACTCCGAAAGTCTATCAAAAGAAAAAAATTATTCAATCTGGTCATCGTAGCTGAAGGAAATCATAATGGTGATGCCAATGAAATAGCGAGACAAATAAAAGAAAAAAATCCAGACTTTGACATCAAGGTGACCATCATCGGGCACTTGCAGCGAGGTGGATCACCTACAGCCATGGATCGGGTGCTTGCAAGTCGTATGGGGCACTCTGCAGTGAAAGCTCTGATGAGAGGTGAAGGCGGTGTCGCACTGGGGATCATCAATGATAAGATTACGTTCACTCCGTTTCATGACGCAATAACGAAAACCAAAAACCTGAACAAAGACCTCGTAAAAATGGCCGAAATACTGGCAATGTAATGGATGTCCTGATGATATATGTGCCATGTCCAACCCAAACAGTGGCCATGCAAATAGTAAAAACACTGCTGGAATCAAGACTGGCAGGTTGTGGCAACATATACCCTTCTAAAAGCATGTATCAATGGCAAGGTAAGATGGAAACAGAGGATGAATGGGTAGTGGTGATAAAAACCTTGCCTGAATGCTATACTATCGCAGTAGAAAAAATCACAAACTTACATCCATATGAGGTCCCAGCGATTCTTGACTGGAAAGTCGGTGTAAATCCGGCTTATTATGACTGGCTGAAGGCTCAGATAGCATTGTAAAATAAGGGATTAATATACAGCCCTGTTTTGTTTGAGCAGCTTTTCTACCGTCTGATTCAGCAACTGTATGGAATGAGATTGCTGCCCTATTGTTTTTTTCATATCATGCATTTCTTCATGAAAAGCATTTCTGATATTGTTGGGTGAAGGCAGATAAGGCGAAATTTTTACTTCTACGTGCCAGATTTCCCTTATTTCATCTACATGGACTTCATACGGCTTGTAATATGAGTTGTCAGACATGAGTAGAATACTGCCATTTTCTTTGACTTTATTCTGTATACGTTTGACTACCAGTGACCCATCCATAACTATAACATAGACAAGGTTATTTCTTGCAGAACTATAAAAATTATTATTGTCAATAAAAGAGCAAACCACTTTATCTCCTGCATACAAGGAAGGCTCCATACTATCTCCGACAATATCAAAACACCTGTAAGTGCCGTGTTGAAATTTATAATCGGGTAGTGAAAAACTTACAAGGTCTTCCAGAAATACGGGGTCATTATATTGATCCGTATATCCTGCGTGTGCCGATGTGGGTACGTATATGATTTTTTCTTCTGATACAGATACCGGAGCGATAGAAGGATGTTGCGATGGATCATCATCCATAAACATGTTACCCATTCCTGTAAAAATATATTGAGGGTTGACATTGTAAATCTCAGTAGCATTCTTTAGCAATTCTATAGTGACATCACGTTTGCCTTTCATGATATCGTTAAGATTTTGAGGGTGATAATCTACGCTTAACGCAAATTGCCTAACGGATTTAATCTCGTTCTTTTCCTTCAGTCTTTCCAGACATAATATGAATCTTTCTGTTACAATGTTGCACATATATTGAGAATTGGCTGGTTGGTTGATTTTCGTAACCACAAAAATATATTTTAATATTTAAATAAACAATAATATGTCCAAATTATTAAAAAATATTTTAATATGTAGTCAAAGTACTTATCAGCCTGAAAGATTCATTTCTCCTGAATCCGCCTACCTAGCTTATTTTTTCAATTTAAATAGCGTTCTTTTTTAGGTGATATTGTCCCTGTTTATTTTATACTCTGCAGAATCATTTCTGAGATATCCATCACCATCACATCGTCCTGTTTGTCTTTGGCTTTCATGCCATCAGTAATCATGGTAATACAAAATGGACAATTGGCTGCGACGATGTTTGCATTGGTTGAGATAGCCTCTTCTGCTCTTTCTATATTGATACGTTTGTCTCCGGGTTCGTCTTCCTTAAACATTTGAGCACCACCGGCACCACAACATAGTCCCGTAGTCTTGCATCGTTTCATCTCCACCAGATCGGCTTCCAGATCAGCGAGTAAGTGTCTTGGCGCTTCATACTCCCCATTGACACGGCCCAAGTAACAAGAATCATGGTATGTGATCTTCTTCCCATTGAAAGCGCCACCTTCTACCTTTAATTTCCCTGTACTCAATAACTCTTGCAAGAATTGGGTGTGGTGCACCACATCATAGTTTCCGCCGAGTGCAGGGTACTCATTTTTGAGCGTATTAAAACAGTGCGGACAAGCAGTGACTATCTTTTTGACTCCATACATATTGAGTGTCTGAATGTTTTGGAGAGCAAGCATTTGGAAGATGAATTCGTTGCCTGCACGTCTTGCAGGGTCACCTGTACAAGCTTCTTCATTGCCCAAAATAGCAAATAAAACACCTGCTTTGTCCAATAATTGTGAAAAAGCCTTAGTCACTTTCTGTGCGCGTGCATCAAAACTGCCTGCACATCCTACCCAAAAGAGCACTTCTACTTCTACACCGGTTGCCGTTGCTTCGGCCATTGTATTTATGGTCATGTGATCTTGTTTTTAATTTTTGATTAATTTCTTTTTAATTTCATCTACTACCTGTTTGCCCCACTCATTAACGATGGTTTCTATTTCTTGATCTGTAAGTTTTTCAATATAAGTCTTACTTATCTTCAAATCTTTGTTTCCCGCAATTGTAATCACATATTGAAATGTGTTTAATTTTATCTTGATCATTGAATTTAGATCAAAAGTAGCCAAGCCATTTTTTTTGTATCGCAAAAATGTAGGTGAAAAATTCAATAATTGGTTTTCATCAATTTTAATCCCAAATTGGAAGCTCAAAATTAACCTAAATCTTCATAAGTAAGCATTTTATTATTAATATCAAGTTTAAATTTAACTTCTTCAAATAATTGAGAATCATATTTTCTGCTTTTGGCTTTAATTGCTTGGAATAACGGAAAATAACTATCTTGAAACCTCAAATTTAAAGTTCCAAGTTTTCCTTTCTGGAATAGTATCTCTGGTTTTGGATAAAATATTTAATTCTTTTTCCCAATCATTAAGTTCTTCTATACTTTCGCCTTTTGCAGCTTTTATGGATAATTCAAGACTCCAAATTACCTGGTCAGCAATAAAGTCGATAAATGCTTCATTATCTCCTACATCTGCTAATCTTAACGCATTCAAATACTTGATTTTGTCCACTGATTTGATAACAATGGGTGGATATCCTAACCTAAGTAAAATGTAATTCATCATCAGCCTTGATAGCCTGCCATTTCCATCATCAAATGGATGAATCAGTACAAATTTATGATGAAATATAGTTGCCAATGTTATGGGATGTAAACCACTTTTTTCATCATTATACCAATCCATAAGTTCTTGCATTTTGGCAGGAACTTCAAAAGGTTCGGCATAATGGAAAATTTCACCATTTGCCAATCGAACAGAATTGGGCATTTCTTTGTATTCGCCAACCTTAATCATTCTCCTGACAGGTTGACCATCAGGTGTTTGCGCATCTTTCCAAAAGTCTTTTACGAGTATGAGTTTGTTTAGTTCCTTAATATCAACCTGGCTAATGTCTCGATCTTGATCAACAGCCCATTCTTTTATCAAAGTGAAAGCTCCATCATGTGCTTTCATCTCTTCCAATTCTCTGAATGAATAGGTATTGGCAACAATATCTTTAAGTAAGAGTGCTTTAGTATCTAAGTATGTAATGGTATTTCCCTCCAGATGATTTGAATTATAACTAAATTCTAAACGTAACTTTTCTTCCAATCTCCTCCGATCATGGTCAGAGAATTGGAGAGCATCTAATTCCTTTTTTAGAATGTTTATGTTATTAAATTTGTCAGTCATAGGTTATAATTGTGGAATTTATTACTTTCTCTTTTCTATTTCAATATCTTTTAAGATTTCTGAGATAATTATTTTCTCTCTTTTAAAATATTCGGGTAAAGTGTCTAATAAAATTTGGAAATTAATAGGGTAATCTTTATCCCACCATTCATAAATGTATGGCATATTTCTTAAAAATATCTTGAGTTCATCTGTCGTCGCACTTAAAATGCATTCTTTGAGTTCGTAATTTCATTTTGTGACTCAACCGTTTTGATGGATGTCAATTTTTGTTGTTAAAATAAATTATAAGTATCTATTGTTTTAAAAAATTCTTTTGAACTTGAGATTGATAAAAATCTATGTAATATTCATTAAGATTACTATATTATCAATGCCAAATGTCCTTTATAAAGTTGATTGTCTTTAATTTCTTTGTGTGATGTCCCCATTCTAGTATATCATTCTCATATTCTATAGGCCTGGCAAAGTCTAGGTTTTAAGTCTTTAAATCTAATTTAACAGATTTTGTTGGCGCAAAACTCAGAAAATCCTTAAAATTCTTTGCAAAGAGAAAATGAGTATCTTCATCATCCATAGGACAAATGAAAACTATCGGACATTCATAAATATTATCATGGTGCTCAAAATCTGTTAAAAATGCAAAATGATCTCCATCTCCACCAGTTTGGGCAAAATTAATACAATCAAAAGGACTTACTGTATAGTAGGTATTAAAAGTAATCTCAAAACCTAAAGTAGATGTATCAATTTTTCCTTCTCTATGTGCCAACAATATATCATGAAGTTCATTGGGTATTGAATATTTTCCAAATCTGACTTCTAACCCTTCATTTGGTACAGCATATTCTCCATTTTCACCAAAGATTTTTATCCAAGTATCATTTAAAATTGAACTCATGATTAATGTTATTACAAATGATCCGTTTGCACTTTAACCGAATACAAAAATATCTTCATCACACTTCCTCCCTCCAAGCTTCCGCTCCACCGGCATCTGCCACACACCACCACCATTTTCCATAGCTGTAAACATCGGTGTCCAATCCGGCGGACCTGCTGACTCTGTCAATATCTCATACCGGCGCATTTTGAGTATTGGCTCTAATGGGTCGATCATCACAGGGCACGCCTCTACGCAGGCATTACACGTCGTGCAAGCATGAAGCTCTTCCCTGGAGATGTAGTCAAATAGTGATTTACCATCATCATAATTGGTAGCGGTCAGTGTTTTGATATCTGTATTGTCTTTGGTTTTGGCATATTTCAGGTCACCAGTAGCTATATTATTTCCTACTTCGGTCGCTCTGTCTCTGATGTCCATCATGATTTTGCGTGGTGAAAGTTTTTTGCCGGTGAGGTTGGCCGGGCAGACAGCAGAGCATCTACCACATTCGGTACAGGTATATGCATTCAGGATATTGGCCCAACTTAGATCAAAAATATCTTTGGCACCAAATTCGGGCAATTCCGATTCTGTGCTCGGTGGCGTATCGCTTTCTATACCCAACATGGACTTCACTTCTTGCATGATTTCAGGCATATTTTCCATTTCGCCACGAGATGTGAGTTTGCTGAAATATACATTGGGAAATGCCAAAAATATATGCAAATGTTTAGAATAAGGCAGATAGAGAATAAATCCGAGAACAACCATCAGGTGCAGCCACCACCCTGTCCTTTCCGTCAGCATCAGACTTTCTGGTTCCATACCACCAAATATCGCAGGTCCAAACCAGGATGAGATAGCAAGACTACCCGTAGATGGATAATGTGTCGGGTCTATGCCCTGCAGCACACTATCAGCACCATTCATTGTAAAGATACCTGTGACAAGTAATAATTCGCCTAGGAGTATAATATTGGCGTCCAATTTGGGCCAACCGTTTAGTTCTGACATAACCAATCTCGGTACTTTCAGTAAATTTCTTCTGTACAGAAAAACAAAGGTTGCCACTAAAGCCAACAGCGACAACACTTCTATACTACTGATAATCAATGTGTATAAGCCACCCAAAAAAGGTGCGAAAAAACGATGTACACCAAACACGCCATCAATGATGATCTCTATCAACTCTATCTGTGTAAATAAAAAAGCCACATAAATAAATAAGTGAAAAACTGCTGGAATCCAGTTTTTAAACATTTTTTTCTGCCCGAATGCCACTAGAAACACATTCTTCCACCGCAGGTCACTACTTCCTGAGATATGAGCTGCTTTGCCAAGCATGATCCTTGTATAAATTTTGGCAAATTGCCGGTAAGCCAAAAATGATACAATACCGATCAATAAAATAAAGATAATTTGCTGCATGACTCAATACGTTTTAGAAAGCACATAAAATTTTATACCTTACCTCACATTACAATGAGTATGTGAGGTCTGTATATTATAAATATGGCACCAATTTACAAATTAATTCTTTTTTACCTACTTTTGCCTTCATATTTAAAAAAAATCTAAAATGGAGGTACTGAATCACCAACAGATAAACCATAAAATTATCCGGTTATCATATGAAATTCTCGAAAACAACCTGGACCAAAATCAGATCATACTTGCAGGTATCAATAACAATGGGTACAAATTTGCACAACTGCTATTCGATAGCCTGAGTAACATTTCAGATAAAAAAGTCATTTTATCACGAATACAACTCAATCCTGCCTACCCCACTGATCATCCCATCACTACAGACATGTCATCACAACAATTACAAAACAAAACCATCATTATAGTGGATGATGTAGCCAATACAGGAAGGACAGTATTTTACGCTTGTAAAGTGTATATGGAGGTACTTCCGTACAAAATAGAAGTAGCCGTTTTAGTAGACCGTAAGCATAAGTTATTTCCGATCAAAGTCGATTATGTAGGTTTATCTCTTGCGACTACTTTACAGGAAAGCATCAAGGCGGACCTGAGCCATCCTGATGCTCTTGCTGTCACTTTAAACTAAATTTAACTTACATGACTGAACTATTGCTGCCATTCAAACGTCTGAATAGTTTACAAAATCTGAATATGAGATTATTTATTGTAGTGCTGGTCGTTTTTTTTATGCAAAGTGTGGTTTCTGCATCGGATAGGCATACAGCCGTCACAAAGGACACACTTACATGGATTATTCTCAATAATGTAGAATATAAAGAAGCACCACACGAAACCTATGGAACTGTTTATCTGCCAGAATTCTCCAAAGAAGTCAAAAAAATGGCGAATAAAAAAGTCATTATTAAGGGGTATCTGGTCCCTGTAGATAAAACCACCTGGGCTCTTAGCAAAAACACGTATGCATCCTGTTTTTTTTGTGGGAAAGCAGGTCCGGAAACAGTGCTAGGGCTTGTCTTTAAAGTTGAACCGGGGAAACTTAAAATGGATGCTAACGTTTATGTCACCGGAACATTGATCATCAATGGTACCAATGTAGATGACTGGATGTATAGCCTTAAGGATGCAGAGATTATAGGTTTAAAGTAAAGAGATATTCCATAGGAGGTTATTCAGGATTTCTTTTTAAACAGGTTTTTAAAAAACTTTTTAGTACTGGATTCTCTTCCTACTAAAATATATCTCAGGCTAAATCCTGATGTAGTATAAAATCTTTGGTTGGAGTCGCTTTTATTGATGGTTACTAAAGGAAGATAGTCAGTAGCGATACTCAATCTGCCAATAGAAAACTCAGCCCCAAAACTCAACGCCAAACCTGTCGAAGACGAGACCTGTGGTATATCTGCATTTCCCGATGAAGATTTTCGGGTATACAATCCAGCACCCATAAAAAAATTGAGTCTCTTGGAAAGCAAGGGGTAATGTTGTTTTACCAAAAGGGAAGTCATTTGTTTACCTGCAAAAGTGCCCGGTTGATGATTTAGTTCTATTGTGTTTTTATTTGCAATCCTCTGCGAAAAAGTCAGGCCGAAATCATCTGCAATTCTCACGCCTGCAATGGTATTGTACTTCTGAGCATTGAGCCCAATAGCAGAAATAATGATACCCAACAATAAAATTAACTTTTTCAATATTTGATATTATTCGTTTATAAGATGCGAGATTCCAATGTATGACGTGAAATCATCAAAAATATTACAAAAAAGAAAATAAATATTTCTTAAAACTTAGAATAACTTATAAATCTCCCAACTGAGGTCTAATGATTATCTCCTCTACAACGGCTGATTTACTAAGACTATAGGCTGCCCAGATGCTATCAGCAATATCTGCAGCCTCCATCAGACGTTCGTGAGGCAAGTCTACACCTGCCCAAGAGTCAGACCATGTCGCTCCCGGCATGATCGCTGTGACTTTGATATTTTTCACTTTCATCTCCTCTCGCAATACTTTTGTAAACCCAAGCAAAGCAAATTTAGAAATACTGTATGAGCCACCATCAGGATATGCCATAAAACTAGCAATACTGCACATGTTGAAAATATGGGCCTTGGATGAATTCTTCATAAAAGGCAGCAAAGCTCGAGTTAGATGATATGCACTATACAGGTTGGTTTCCATTAGTTTTTCCAGCACCCCTTCATTTTCTTCTGATGTTTTGCCAGGCAAAAAGATACCCCCATTATTCACCAGTACATCTACCTGTCCCATGGCCTTGACTACCTCATCTGCAAACTGAAGTACTTCTTGTTTTTTACTGATGTCCGTCTGAAAAACATACACTTTAATACCTGGATTAAGGGCTGTCAGTTCATTTTTAAGTAAATTGAGATCAGCTTTATTACGAGCACAAGCTGCAATATTGTATCCCTGTGATGCAAACTTCACGGCTATGGCTTTGCCAATTCCTTTAGTTGCTCCTGTAATAACTGTATTCATTCAATTTCAGTGAAAGTGTTACAAATCAAAATATAAGACCTAATCAGCAATTTTAACCATTTAGGCTTTAATTAAATAAAATAATATTTTACTCTTAGCTTAAACATTTTATTAATGAAAAAGTTAATATTTAGGTTTAATTTTGGGCCGCAAGGTAAAACCAGCAACAATAGACCATAAAATTTCATGAATTTACAGCTTTTTTATCATTTTGGCAATTATATCCTTTGGTTAGGGCAGATTTTTAAGAAGCCTGAAAACCACGGAATGTATTACAAGGAGACTATCAGACAGATGTATGATATAGGTATAGGATCATTGCCCATTGTCTTTTTAATATCCATCTTTATTGGAGCGGTGACAGCGGTGCAGTTTTATTATCAAATGGCCGGAACACTCATCCCACCATATTACATAGGATATATCGTCAGAGATATGACTATCATAGAATTGGCGCCCACTATCACATGTCTGGTATTGGCAGGAAAAGTAGGAAGTAATATGGCAGCAGAATTGGGAGGAATGCGCCAAAAAGAACACATTGACGCTATGGAAATCATGGGGGTCAACACATCTGCTTACCTGGTGCTGCCTAAGATTATTGCATCTTTGTTGATGGTACCTATTTTAGTTTGTGCTGCAGCACTGATAGGCATCTTGGGTTCATACATTGCAAGCGTGCCGGTAGGTTTGTTTACATCCGCCGAATTTATCAAAGGCGTTCGTTCGTTTTGTGCCTTACAATGTATTTATGATGTTGGTCAAAGCAGTCACCTTCGGATATATCCTCACAAGTGTTTCATGTTATCAGGGCTATTTTGTAAAAGGGGGAAGTATAGAGTTGGGAGAGGCCAGCACAAGAGCAGTAGTGTATAGTAATATCCTCATCCTATTAGCGGATTATGTCATTGCCATAGTATTAACAGCGTAAGGAATGATAAGAGCAGAAAATATATTTAAAAATTTTGGCGATCAGGTTGTTCTGAACGGAATTGACTTTTTGTTTGAAGCTGGAAAAACCAACCTTGTAATAGGTAAAAGTGGATCCGGCAAAACAGTATTGCTTAAAATCCTGGTAGGTCTTTTTAAACCTACTTCTGGTAGTGTGTGGTATGATGACATTGACCTGGTGACAGCAAATAAAACATCCTTACGCAAGTTGCGTATGCAGGTCGGTATGTTGTTTCAGGGAAATGCGCTTTTTGATTCAATGACAATAGAAGAAAACATCAGATTCCCATTAGATATGTTTACACACATGACACTCAAAGAAAAAACAGATCAGGTAAATTTTTGTCTGGAAAGAGTCAGTCTGAGTGGCGTCAATAAAAAATTTCCATCTGAAATATCTGGTGGTATGCAAAAAAGAGTAGGAATCGCACGAGCCATTGTACTCAATCCAAAATATCTGTTTTGTGATGAACCAAATTCCGGATTAGACCCTCAGACTTCTATCACCATAGATGAGCTAATATCGGATATAACCAAAGATAATAATATTACGACTATTATCAATACCCATGATATGAATTCTGTCATGGAAATAGGCGAAAATATATGTCTATTGGAAAAGGGAAAGCTAGCCTGGAAAGGAAGTAAAGACGAAGTCCTTCAAGACAAAAACGAAGTCCTTCACGACTTTATTTTTGCCTCTCCATTTCTGCAAAAATTGATAGAAAACAGTAAGTAAAAATATATCTTTTGAAAACTACCCTCTAATAAACTATCAAACCAAAATAATAGCAGGCAATAAGCTTGCTCTTAAAAAAGTAAATTATCTGAGGTTTAAGCTAAATGAATAACTTATGTGTTGGGCTCATTATCATAATTTTTCCTGTTTTTGTACCACAGGTAACCCAAAGTGCCAACTATCAGGTAAGGAAGAAAAAACATGTACAATATACCTGTATTCAATCCTTTGCCGGCACTGCCTCCATCTCTGAGATTAGACTCAGCAGAGAGTTTACACATGGGACACTGGGCGATTAAATCCACCTGTCCTACTACCAGTACAAGGATTACTGTAAGACCTAATAAAATGATTGTCTTATTCATCAATAACAAGGTTTAAGCAATAAATAACAAATAGGACCAGTGACTGCAACGTACAGCCAAATTGGGAAAACCCATCTGGCCATTTTTTTGTGCTTTTCTACCTGGTAGGTAAATCCTCTTGTAAATGTGAGTAAAATAAACGGCAGTGAAACACCCGCTAATACAATATGTGTAATTAACAAAAAATAATAAACCGACCTGATCATTCCCTCTTTGCAAAATGTCGTCTCTTCTGTAGTGAAATGATACAACACATAACACAATAAAAACAAAGCAGAAAATGTCAATGCTCCAAAAATAGATTTTTTATGGTTGTCAATTTCTTTTTTTCTGATAAAGTAATATGCCGCCAAGAGGCAAATAGTCACCAAGGTATTGAGTATAGCATGAAATGGTGGTAAGAAACTAAAGTCAATACCTAAGTCCAACTTGACCCTTCTCATCACCCCTACTAATAATAACACAGCTATTGAAATGATGATGCTTGCCTTTGTAAGTTTAGAAGCTAGTACATCATTCGATTCAGGATATCTCATTGTTTTATTTTTTCATTTTGATGTCAGATTCTTTGGGACGTGGTATGACCATAGCTATGTGTTCAATCATTTTTCGTACTGACTCTGTATCATTGCGATACACATTACGTATATGCATTGCTGTATCCATCAAAATAAATGACTGTTGTGTGTACTTGTCAAAAGAGTCAGCCATGTATCCTGCTGGCATGATACGAGTACCTTTAAGACTATCCATGTAAAAAATTTGAAACCCCTTTATATTTTTGAATTGTTCCAAAATAGACCCCACCACTTTGGTGGTGGATGGTTGTGTATCAGTTACGATCAAACTTGTGAACCCTCGTAATATGTGTAGAGAATCCAGATTTGTGGCTATACTGTCTTTCGCAACCAACTCAGATAAAGACTTCTTGCGGTAATCTAATCCCTTTTTCAGATAATACCACGAACCAAAAGGAACAATGACTATAAACAAACCCAAAACCACCCAAGTTATCCAACGTCCCATGTAAACTAAATTTCAACAGATAACAGTTGGATAATCATTTTGTTCGGAAGAGATTACAGTTTAAGGCTTATAATAAGAATTAATGGTTGGGCTTTTGCGTAGCCACCTCCGTCTTGACAGGATTCTTGACATTAGCGCGTGAATTGTTCCAATAGTTACCTTCAGCCAAAAATGCAATGATAGCCCATACCAACAGGAATAATGGTAGCAACACGGTCTTGACCAATCCTGGAACTTCATACTTCATATGCATAAACTCATAAACAATCAGATAAGCTTTGACTACACTCAGTACTAACATCAGTCCACCGATCAAGATATGTGGAAGGTGTACACCTTCTATCAAATACCCTTTACCCAGCAGTGCCATTAATACCTCAAATATGGTTATCCCCGCAAGAATCAGAATTGTCTTGGTAGCGATAGTTTTGGATTGATCATATGATAAATGACTCATAATTTCTTATTGGTTTTATTTCGAAATTCGAATTTTTAAATGAATAGAAGTCCTTTGAGCTTACAATAAATAGAAACATAAAAATACAAACACCCAAACCAAGTCTACAAAGTGCCAGTACAAACCTATCTTTTCTACCATTTCATACCCATTTCGTCTTTTCACATATAGACCGGTGGCCGCATTTAGGCATATGATCAAAAGGAATGCTACACCCGAAAGAACGTGAAAACCATGGAATCCTGTAATAAAGAAAAACAGTGCCCCAAATGCTTTAGGTCCAAATGCTTGTGCCTTTTCTACACCTGCATCAGGTCCTTCAGTAACTTTATATTTCAATGGTGCCCACTCCCCATCATGTTTGTGAATGAGATATGATTGCCCCGGTTCAAAAGTATCACCTTCTTTGATATCATGACCATCTCCCATCAGGTAAACTCCCTTTTCTGTATGGGTACCAAATGGATTTACTTTTATTGTCATGTGTTCAGCGCCCATTAAGGTAGTCCATTCCCAAGCCTGACAACCGAGAAATGCCAATCCTCCAATAATAGTCCAAAGCATCCACACTACTACACCACTTTTATTCTCTCTGTGCCCTTCCTGTACCGCTCGGACCATGGTAAACGAACTGGCAAGAAGTATAAATGTCATTACAGTAACAAAAAGTAGAGGCTTATGATGAAAACCCCCAGGAAATGAACTAAATACAAAATCAGGCACAGGCCAGGTAGGAACACTAAATCTTAGTGTGCCGTATGCTATCAAAAAACCTGAAAAAGTAAAGGCATCTGAGAGCAAAAAATACCACATCATCAGTTTTCCATATGATGCTTTGAATGGTTCGCTGCCTCCCTTCCAGGAACCTCCTTCCTGAGAGTGCGCATGATCAAGTTCGTGAGCCGTAGTAACTGAAGCCATTATAAATTAAATGTTTTATTTGCTGATTAATAAAAATATAAACAGATACACCCATAAAAAATCTACAAAGTGCCAATAATTAATCACAAGGTCAAATCTGTTTATTCTATATTCTGTAACACGAAATTTTAAAGTAAAAGCATGCAAAGACGCTACAATCATCGCTGCAATTCCACCAAGAACATGAAGTGCATGTATTCCTGATAAGAGATAAAAAAAGGATCCGGACACGTTGCCTTTTAGATCGACACCTCTCTTGTAAAGCTCAGCCCATCCGTAATACTGTAAAACTACAAAAGCAAGACCCAAAACCAAGCTTACTATTAATAGAGCCTTGTACAAGCGCTCGTCACCGGACTTAAATTTGTTGAATGACATATGTAATGTGACGCTTGAACATAATATAACCAAAGTGCTCACATAAAACAAGGTAGGCATTGAAAACTCCAGCCAATTGCCTGCAGCTTGCTTGACAATATAAGCACTTGTAAAAGCTACAAACATCATCGTAATACTAGCCATCGCAGCCCACAGTGCAAATTTGTGCGGGTGTATTCGATTTCTTTTATTTATGAGCATGTTCTCCATTTTCCAATTACATTAACCAATATGAAATCAGTATCAATGGTAAATATAAAAATGAATAAAACATCAGTTTTAAAGCTGAAGCTCTATCAAATTTCACATGAAATTGATAACTCAAAAAGATATATCCTAAACTCAATAAAATCGCAGACAAAGTACAGTATATGGACACATTCAGTCTAATAAACATGAAAACAGAGACCGGAATAATCAAAGTACCATAAAACATGGATGAAATACCCAGATTTCTGTCTATTTCGCCGTTGGATGTTTCAGGCAACAATTTATATCCGGCATTTTTATAATCCTCATACCCCAAAAAGCCAATAGACCAGAAGTGCGGAAACTGCCACAAAAACTGAATGATAAATAGGCATATGGCTAAAAGTGTTATGGAACCATCAAAGGCAGTAGCTCCTATCATCACAGGTAATGCACCCGGTATGGCACCTACTGCTACAGCAAGCGTGCTATATCTCTTTAAGGGCGTGTACACGAATGAATAAATGATAAGTGAAAGCATACCCAAAAACGCAGTGATAGGGTTGAAAGTGGCCAGGATACAAATACCAACCAAACAACTTATACCTGCAAACATAACTGCCTCTGAAGATTTCATTCTTCCAGTTGCAACTGGTCTGTTGGCAGTACGCGTCATGAGTATATCGAAATCCTTTTCCAGCACTTGATTTAAAGCATTTGCTGCACCTGTGACTAAAAAACCACCTGAAATCAATAAGATGACATCTGTAAAGTTAATATTACCATCTGAAGCAATAACATACCCCAGAACCGATGATATTACCACCACCAGGCTAAGTCGAACTTTCACCAACATGCTGTAGTCAGAGACTTTGTAAAGCCATTCTTTCCCTACAGGACTGGATGAAGTATATGTCTTGTTAATGTTCAAAATTACTTAAATAAGTATTAATAAAAATAGATTAATGATCACCTACTTCTCCTTCTTTCAGAGGCACATGCTGTTGAACAAATTCTCTCTCGTCCTTATTATAGTCATAAGCCCATCTGTGCACTACAGGAAGATTTCCAGGCCAGTTACCATGAATAGGTTCAATAGGCGTTGTCCACTCCAGTGTATTGGCGTCATATGGGTTTTTGACCTTCATCTTCTTACCATACCAGATACTATAGAAGAAATTGATTACAAAAACCAACTGTATAAAAAATGCGATGATTGCAAAAACAGTGATGAACTTGTTCATTTCTGTAAAATGTTTGAATGCATCAAAAGTATCGAATGAATAATATCTTCTAGGTACTCCTGCCATTCCGATGTAGTGCATAGGCCAGAAAATTGCGTAAGAACAAATGATAGTACCCCAAAAATGTATTTTACCCAATGTTTCATTCATAAACCTTCCATACATTTTTGGATACCAGTGATATACTCCGGCAAACATCCCAAAAAAGGCAGCTACACCCATCACAATATGGAAGTGTGCCACAACAAAATATGTATCGTGCATCACGATATCAATGGCTGAGTTCCCAAGGAAAATACCGGTTAATCCACCTGATATAAACATAGAAACAAATCCAATGGAAAATAACATTGGTGTGTTTAATCTAAGATTACCTCCGTACAATGTTGTGATCCAGTTGAAGACTTTTACTGCTGAAGGTACGGCTATGATAAGTGTAAAGACAACAAAGAAGTTGGAAATAAATGGATTCACCCCTTGACATAAACATATGGTGCGCCCAAACTATAAATGACAAAAATCCTATAGCCATTATAGAATACACCATGGCTCTGTAACCAAAAATTGGTTTCCTTGAGTGGACCGACATAACTTCTGATACAATGCCCATGGCAGGAAGTATGATAATGTATACTTCAGGGTGGCCCAAAAACCAGAAGAGGTGCTGATACAGAATAGGGCTGCCCCCTACTCTATCCAATGCTTGACCGGCAATAAATATATCACTCAAAAAGAAACTCGTTCCTAAACTTCTATCGAAAATCAACATAAAAAATCCGGAAGCCAGCACCGGGAAAGACAATAATCCTAAGATGGCTGTCACAAAAAAGGCCCAAATCGGCAACGGCATTCTCCATAAGCTCATTCCCTTTGTTCTAAGATTCAAGATCGTGGTGATATAGTTAATACCGCCCAAAAGAACTGAAACGACAAACAAGGTCAGGCTTACCAACCAAAGAGTCATACCTGTACCCGAACCTGAAGAAGCCTGCGGTAAGGCACTCAGTGGCGGATATGCAACCCAACCGCCTGAAAATGGACCCGTACTCAAAAATAGGGAATAAAACATCACTATACCAGCTAAAAAGAAGAACCAATATGACAACATATTCATAAAAGGTGAAGCCATATCTCTGGCACCTATCTGGAATGGAATCAGCAAATTACTGAAAGTACCACTCAATCCGGCAGTAAGCACGAAGAAGACAATAATCGTTCCGTGCATGGTGACTAGGGCGTAATAAAACTCCGGAGCCAATTTACCAATCCCTGTAGTAGGGTCCACAACGATCCATTTTCCAAGAAACGGTTTTATCCAGGTCAAACTTTCTTCAGGGAAGCCAAGCTGCATTCTAAAAACAACAGACATAGCCGCACCGATGATAGCCCATATCATACCAGTAATTAAAAACTGTCTGGCAATAATTTTATGATCCATAGAAAAAATGTAATGGAAAATAAAATTCGTCTGATATTTGTCCCCATGATGATGGGCATGAAAATGATCATCATAACCATGATCTCTGATCAACACATCCTCTTCCTGAATGGTAACATTTGCCATTTAACTTAAATTTTAATTGTTATTTAGATATTATTCTAAGTTCAGTTCTTCTGTTTTTTTGTCTCCCCTCTGGAGTATCATTTGACTCCATTGGTTTTTCTTGTCCGTAACCTTTAGCTGAAAGCCTTGCCCCATTTATTCCTTTTGACAATAAATAATCCTTGACTTTGACTGCTCGTTTCTCAGAAAGATCCATATTGCTGGTGGGATCTCCAACATTATCAGTATGCCCGCCCAATTCTATTTTAAGGTTAGGGTACTTGCCCATTATAGCAACAAGATTATCCAGTTCATGTTTCGACAAATCGCCGTTCAAATCTGCTGATCCTGTTACGTAAAACACGTGCTCCAGATTGATAACACTACTTTTTGCACCAGTGGTATCCGCCAAGTAAGCATTAACGTCAGACTTTAGCTGAGCTTCACGGGCTTTAATTTCATAATCAAACAACTTTTTGCCTGCCCAAGGGTCTTTAGCACCATTTCGGATATTGGCAGCATAAAAAGGTTTTTGACCGGCAAGCCACGTATCAAACTCTTCTCTTTCGACCACCTCCACTATCCTTCTCATGGAATAATGTCCTTTTCCACACAACTCAGCACAAGCTAATTCGTATTCGAATGTCTCCCATTTTTTTGGCCCTGTAGGATCTGCAGGATCTGCAGGAACTTGCCATTCAGGATATTTACTGAGTTGCTCCCTGAATTCTTGGGTGGTTTTGACAGGTGTGAAAATAAAAGATGTAGGTAAACCTGGAACTGCGTCCATCTTGACTCTGAAATGAGGAAGATAAAAATTATGTAATACATCTTTGGCAGTAATTCTGACTTTGATGGTAGAGTCTTTAGGTAAAAGGATTTTGTCACTTCCTCCCAAAACAATATCATCTACAGATGCCTCATCATTCCAATCTATTCCGAGACTATTCGAACCCGGATCTATCAATCTGAAATCTTTATTACCCAATTTACCATCAGCACCTGGATATCTGATATCCCATGCAAACTGATAACCTGTTGCCTCGATTTCAAGGTATTTATCTTCCGATGTCAATGTGGGGAAAATGTTATTCCAAACAATGAGACCATTGGCCACCAGGTAAGTCATTACGACAGCAGGTATGACCGTCCAAATCATTTCTAATCTGGTATCATGTGCAAAAAATATGGCTTTTGTCTTTCCAGTGTCCCTATACTTGTAAGAAAACCAAAATAAATAGATATGTGTCAGTACAAATACAATCCCTGTAAAAAACAAAGTAATATTAAAAATGTGATCCAGGTCAAATCCATGAGCCGACGCAGATGTCAGAGGACCATACCCCAGCATTTTATTTTTGTAATACCATGCTGAAGCCACTGTTCCTATCAAAAACAGAATCATAAATACTACGAGAGCAATACCCTGAGTTGTATTAGAAGATCTTTCGACAGCTTCTTCTCCTCTGATTTTAGATGCTAACTCAGATAGTTTTCCTATCTGTATGACTACGACCGCCAAGAGAAAAATGATTGCAAACGCTACTAAATAAGTCATTTTGTATTTTTATATTATTACTAATATTGTTTATATTACATGATGATGCATACTCTCTTCAAGATATGGGTCATTTTTAGGCACCAAGGCAGCTTTAGACAGTACCGTCAATGCGACGAAAAGAAATAAACCCAAAAAGCCTACAAATGTTCCAATTTCCAACAATCCAGGCATAGAAAATCCTGCAACAAAATCAGATGCATGTTCTGCAGTGTGCGCTACAGCGCCATGCTCAGCACCATGAGCTGCTTCTCCAACTGCCGGGGCTGCGTCATGTCCATGCCCCATAGCATGATTTCTGTTTATCAGAGCTCCTGGTTTGATCATCAAAAAGTAGTCTACCCAGTGGCCCAATAAAACGATAATCGCGACAAAACTGACAGATCCAAACTTACGCTTAGTATCATTTCTCATCAGTATAAAAAATGGAACTAAAAAGTTGATCACCAGATTACCAAAAAACAATGAAGGGTAATTATCATACCTTTCTCTAAAATATATGGTTTCTTCGCCTATATTGGCGTACCAAATAAGCATAAACTGTGAAAACCAAAGGTAGGTCCAAAATACACTGATAGCAAAAAGAAACTTGCCAAGATCATGAATATGGTTTTCATTGACTTCAGTGTAATAACCATTGGACTTCAAAAATATGATCATTAATATGGTCAAAGCTATCATAGATACAAATGCACTTGCAGTGGAATACCAAGCAAAAAGTGTGCTGTACCAATGTGCATCAATACTCATCACCCACTGCCAAATCATAGCAGCACTGGTAAAGCCAATGATAGGCAGTAAAATAGCTGCCCAGAATCTCATAGATTTATGTTGTGTAAAAGAAGTGGTGCCCACTCTATCCTCTTCAAGAGAAAGACCTCTCAATTTGCTTGCAAAAAATGCCCATGTTCCCACAAATATTACGGTTCCAAAGAGATACCAGTTTTTGTTAAGAAATGAAGCTTTTCCTTTCAGAATAGGATCGTTTTGAACACCGGCTTCATCTGACCAGTGGTAAAGATGATGCCAGTGCATGTATACGCCCAAAGCCACAATTAGTAACAGTCCCAGGCCTACAAATAAAAACATGGAGTAAGCTTCCCAAACTCTTTTAAAATTAGTATGCCATCCTGCGTACGCTGTGATACACACTGCAATAAAAAATACTGCCATAGCGGATATCATGGTAAAAAATACAGAGTTGTGCAGAAAATTTGTCCAGAACCTTGTATGGTAAGCATCGTCACCTATCCAGGTTAATATCAAGCACACTATACCTAAACCCATAGCACCGAATAACACGTTGCGGTGGCTGGCTGTCAATGTATATTGGTTCATATCTTTAAGATTTCTTTTTTAATTCACTTTAAAAATTAATGATGGCTATTCTTTGCATGATCATCTTTGGCATGCATGGTTGCAGTACTATCAATACCTGTATCTGTAGAAGATATGACCGATTCAGATGCTTTTTTCTTTGCGGCTACCACAGCATAAGGTGTGTCAGTAGTGTTGAAAGTATTGGTTTTCTCACTATATTCCAAATTTTTGGAAGCAGCCTGAATAGATCTGATGTACTGAATGACATTCCATCGTTCTTCATAAGACAATTTATCAGAGTAGCCTCCCATCAGGTTTCTTCCATGTATCAAAGTATGGTAATACCTCCCGTTGGAAGAATTGATCAAATCATCCAACAGAAAATTGGCTGGCTGTACAGGATACTTTCCCCCATCATCCCTTACAAGATAACCTGCACCATCTCCTTTCTCTCCGTGACATATTGCACACTGAATATTGTACAATTGTTTTCCTTTTTCCAGACCACTTTTTGTAATCGGATAAGGATTGTTAATAATTTCTGCTATCGCTCTTGTTCTGTCCTCTTCAGTATTAGCATAATAATAAGGAACACTTCCGTTTGCTTTGTAAGAAATACCTCGACCTCCTTCAGCCTGATGACTTCCGGCATAACCGCGGGCTATGGTACCATTGATAGGGTTTCGAGGTTGAACCATTTTGTATAAATCGTCTTCCGTCCCCCATCTGTTATTGTAATAATAGCCATATACTCCTGCTTCATAGGCTACAGAATGCGCCATGTCCGGCATATATTCACTTCCAGTTTGATTTCCACCTGCTGATTGGCAAGATGACAATGAAACCAGGGCAATGAACAATAAAAATCCGTATAATTGGTATTTGATATTCATCTCTTAATGACTTAAATAGTTTTAGAATTTACTTCTGAAGCCCCTGTAGATTTGAAGAAAGACTGAGCCTTCTCCGAACTAACTTGTGATTTGTCGAATGCAATACAAAATTTATCATCCGTGATTCTATCGTCCAGATGATTATTGACCACACCCGGTCCAAGACCATTGACAATATAAAAAGTTACTGTCATACCTATAGCAGCAAATAATACCGTCAATTCAAATGTAATAGGAATGAACGCCGGAACAGACCAGTATGGTTTTCCACCAAATATAATTGGCCAATCCTTTGTAAATATCCATGTCATACCTAAAAAAGCTGTCAATGTGCCCAATGCACCATATATAAACCCAGCCTGATGCAAACGAGATTCTTCAAGACCCAAAATAGGATCAAGACCATGAACTGGAAATGGGCTGTAAACATCATAGATTTCCAGATGATCCTGCTTGGCAGATTTTACCGCTCTAAGCAGATCTTCTTCATCATTGTAAAGACCATAAATTACTTCAGTATGATTGACTTTATTTTCCATCGAAAATTGAATTTCTATAATAAATTAATGATGTTCATTTGGAGTGTGTCCATAATCGTGATTATGGTGGTGGTGTTGGGTTGCGTTATCACCAATATACTGATCACCTGCAGATTTCAGGATACTCTTGATTTCTGCCACAGCTACCACAGGCGCCACTCTCACAAAGATTAAATAGCAGGTAAAAAATAATCCAAAAGTACCTACATAGATACCTATCTCCACCCAACTTGGTGAGTATAAACTCCAGCTGGAAGGTAAATAGTCTCTGGCTAGTGTCGTAGCAATAATTACAAATCGCTCAAACCACATTCCGATATTCACAACGATAGACAAGAAAAATGTAAGTGTGATGTTTCTCCTCCACGATTTTTTCCAGAAAAACTGAGGGGAAACCACGTTACAAAACATCATTCCGAAATATGACCACCAATAAGGTCCAAGCGCTCTGTTGAAAAAAGCAAACTGCTCGTACACATATCCAGAATACCAAGCAATAAATAACTCAGTAAGGTATGCCACTCCCACAATAGTCCCTGTAAGCAAAATCACTTTATTCATTGACTCTATATGTTCAACTGTGATATAATCTTCCAGATGGAGCAATTTTCTTGTGATTATCATCAATGTCAGTACCATAGCAAATCCGGAAAAAATCGCACCTGCTACGAAATATGGCGGAAATATTGTTGTATGCCAGCCCGGTATGACTGAAGTGGCGAAGTCAAAACTTACAATCGTGTGCACTGAAAGTACCAGTGGTGTAGAAAGTCCCGCCAGAACCAGGGAAAGTGATTCCCATCTTTGCCAGTGTTTTGCTGAACCTGTCCATCCAAAAGACAATGTGTTGTAAATCTTTCTTCTCAATCCTTTAGCTCTGTCTCTTACTGTAGCGAAATCCGGTACAAGTCCTGTGTACCAGAATAGTAAGGAAACAGTAAGGTAAGTACTGATTGCAAATACGTCCCAAAGTAAGGGAGAGTTGAAATTGGGCCAAAGTGGACCCTGGTGTTGGGGTATGGCAATATAAACATGGCTAACCATATACGCCCCATGTGTATCAAAGGAAATAACCCTGCACACATTACGGCAAATATTGTCATAGCTTCAGCAGCTCTGTTGACACCTGTACGCCACTTCTGTCTGAATAGTAACAAGATAGCAGATATCAGAGTACCGGCATGTCCGATACCGATCCACCAAACAAAGTTGGTAATATCCCAGGACCAGTTGATAGTTCTGTTAAGATTCCAAGATCCTATACCTACCCAAATTGTCCATAATATACAGAAAACACCAAATGATAACACTGCCACAGAAATAATGAATCCGATGACCCATTCTTTCGTTGGTGTTTTCTCCGTAGGTGAAATCAGATCCTCTGTAATCTGGTGATACGTTTTACTACCTGTAATCAGGGGTTTTCTAAGCCGACTTACAACAGCACTCATATTTTATATTTTGAATGTTATTTCTTAAGTTATTTAATATTATGCATCCAAAGACTTGTCTCTGTTATTTACTTTCATAGTATAAGTCACTGATGACCTTACATTTATCTCTTCCAAAGCGATATAATTGAGTGGAGACTCCAACTTGGCATGTAAAGCTCCTTTTTTATCATTCATATCACCAAATGTAATTGCGCCTGTAGGACATGATGTCTGACATGCAGTACGCACATCACTATCCCTGAGTGCACGACCTTCTGTCTTTGCTGTAAGTTTGCCTTCCTGTATACGCTGTACACAGAAACTGCACTTCTCTATCACTCCTCTTGCTCTTACAGTTACATCAGGATTTAGTACCATCCTTGTTAGATTATCTGCCATAAACGGTACACTCTCTTCCTGTAGTCTTGGCTGATTGGCAGGCCATATGTCTGCTTTTGTATAGTCCAGCCAATTGAACCTTCGCACTTTATAAGGACAGTTGTTAGCGCAGTATCTTGTACCTATACATCTGTTGTAAGCCATCTGATTCAGACCTTCTGAACTGTGGTTGGTTGCATTTACCGGACATACATTCTCACATGGTGCATTATCGCAATGCTGACACATCATTGGCTGATAAATGGTGTTGGGATTTTCTACATCTCCATAGTAATATCTGTCTATCCTCAACCAAGTCATTTCATGATGTCTGGATACTTCGTGTTTACCTACTACCGGGACATTATTTTCTGACATACATGCTACTGTACATGCTCCACAACCTATGCAGGCGTTGAGATCCACATGCATTCCCCAGTGATGACCCAAGCTGTACATATCATCAAATCCACCATATATTTGCTGAGCGTTCAGATGCTGTGCGTGTTTTCTTCTTTCCTGAAGGTGTTCTACCCTTCCTTTCAATTCTGTTACGTTAGATGTATAAATAACTGACCTGTCTGTCAGTGCTCCTTGAAATCCTTTGACACCTGTGAAGTAATCAAAGAAAACCAAAGCGGCTTCGTCAGCATTTATTTCTTTACCAGACTCTTTATCAATGCCCTTTACACCTATAGTATGATGGTACTGAACGCATGAAAAATCATCTTCTTTGCCTGTCTTTGCTGAAACTGTAGCTGAAGTATTATAATAAGCAGGTCCATTGGGTCCCATTGTCAGGCAATCATTTACATTAACACCTACATTGGATCCTGTATTTCCTGCCTGAGTCCTTCCATAACCGAGTGCGATCGACACCGTACCGTGCATTTGACCGAATTGCTGAACAACAGGAACCACCATTTTTTTAGTTCCAATGGTCAACTCTACCAAATCTCCATCTACAAGATCATTTAGACCCACCATGGTTCTGACACCATCAAAATTTACAGGAACTGCCAGGTAATTGCCCCATGAAGTTCTTGTTACAGGATCAGCCATCTCCATCAACCATGGGTTACCGGAATATTGTCCGTTGGCCATGTGCACAGTTTCAAAAAACGATATTTCTACCTCTGATGCAGACGGTTTGGTAATGTCACTTCCTATTTCAGCACTTGCATAAGATGGCGATGAGCCTGAACCAGATGAATAAACTCCATCATGCAATACACTATCCCAAAAAGACTGGAATGTACTGAACTCAGATTGTCCTCCAAACATACCTGACTTCCACGATTCCTTAAGATATTCGTAGTAAGGTTGCTCTTTGGTCACATCAACACCGGTACTGCCAGCCCAAACCAGTAATGACAATTCTGCTTGTCTGGTAGAAAATAATGGCGAAATAGTAGGTTGTATCAAACTATAATGTCCTTTTTTCACTTCGACGTCTCCCCAAGATTCAAGGAAATGGTGGTTAGGTGCAACTACATCACATAAATCTGTGGTTTCATCGTTGACCTGAGCAAAGGAAATTTTATTTTTTACTTTCGAGAGTGAATCAGCCAATTCTTTGCCAAATGCTGAGTCATATACCGGATTAGCACCACAAACCAATAATAGATCTACTGAGCCAGCTTTGATTTCCTCAACACACGCTTTCAGTTCTGCATCATTTCCCTGTCTTTGGTATGAAGGTGTACTGAAATCTATAGTGGCGCCATAATTACCCAGGGCGTGGTTGATGGCATTGACCATCAATTGCTCATTAACATTATTTGAAGCAGATACCACAAGTGATTTCCCTGAAGTTGATTTCAACTCACCTGCTATTTTGGTTAATGCTTTTTTGGCTTTATCATTCAACCCTGTCACACTTACTCCTGCTCCGACGACTTCATTGTAAAGATGAGCTACTGCTACACCTTGCTGTGAAGGTTTGACCAGAATCCTGTTGTCAGCATTGGATCCCGTAAGTGACATATGACTTTCTACCTGAATATGCTTAGACATTTTGGCCTTGGTAATATCATCAATTTTCCTGCCTTTGGCATACGCCGCAGCATATTCTACAGGAGAAATCCATGATCCAAGGAAGTCAGCGTTAAAGCTAACTATCACATCTGCAGCTTCAAATTTATAGGTAGGGATGGCTCTTGTTCCGAAGTTCTTCTGATTGGCATCCAGTAAAGCAGAACATGAAACCGGATCATAGGTCACAACCTTAGCATTTGGGTACTTGGTCGTAAACTCTGTCATGGCTTTTTTAGCAGTCGGTGACATGTTTGTATTAGTAATGAGCCTTATATTTCTGGATGATTGAAGTGTTGTGGAAACTATTTTGTCCAATTCAACCCAAGTGGTGTCCTTCCAACCTGCTCCGTCTTTAAGTTTAGGACCTGTAAAACGGTTGGTGTCATACAAACTCAATACAGAAGCCTGTGCTCTTGCTGAGGTACCACCACCTGTAATAGGAGATAGGTCGTTACCTTCGATTTTAATGGGTCGACCCTCTCTGGTCTTGACCAGGACAGGGCAGAAATCTCCACCATTTACGAAAGTCGATGCATAATAGTTGGCTACTCCTGGTACAATCTGATCAGGTTTAACTACGTATGGGATGGCCTTTTTTACCGGAATGTCACATCCTGCAGCCACTGTAGCTGCACCCAGACCAAAGCCGAGAAATTTTAGAAAATCCCTTCTGTTGCCTGAAAGATTTGAAGTCATATCAGCAAAACTCACCTGCTCCTCTGCAAACTCCTTTTCAGCAGTATTCATAAAATCATCTTCTCTGGTGAGATCCTTCTGACCTATCCAAATATTATCTATCTGCTTTTTCATTTATATCTTAAGATTAATATTTCTAAATAATAATAAAGAGCCTAATTAATAATGACATTTTGCACACTCCAGACCACCTATATCAGCCACAGTTACTTTGTCCCTCTTGCCAGAAGCCAACTCTTCATGATATCTGGTATAATTGGCATAATAAGCGTTGTCTTTAAATTTCACTTCAGTCTGTCGGTGGCAATTGATACACCATCCCATGGACAAAGGAGACATTTGCTTAAGCACCTCCATTCCCTCTACTTTTCCATGACAAGTTTGGCACTCAAGTTTTCCTACTGTAACGTGCTGAGCATGGTTAAAATAAACGTGATCAGGCAAATTATGTATTTTGACCCATTCTATAGGTCCCTGTATTTGCTTTTTTCTATCATTGGTCAAAGATTTTTTGATATCAGCCCACTGAGTTGAAACAATTCTTTCGCCTTCAGAATCCAAATCAGCTTTTTCTTTTACTCTTTTGTATTCATCACCAATCCATTTTGTGTAAATTGCCTTGATTTCATCTTCTGTTTTGGATTCATAGTTTTCTATGTACTTATTGGTAGCAGGATCGTAACCAATGGACGCATATATCTTGGTGATCTCTGCTGTGCCATAGGCACTTCCATTTTTGATAGCTGCATGACAATTCATACAGGTATTGGTACCCGGTATAGATGAATGCTTAGATCTCCTGGCGCTATCGTGGCAATACTGACAATCTATTTTGTTGACACCTGCATGGGTGGCATGTGAAAATTTAATGGGCTGGTCAGGTGCATATCCTTCCTGTCGTCCTAATTCAGTGGCTTTATTGACAGTAGTATAAGCACCAAGGATGATAGCCGCAAAAATAAGAAAAGTGACTACACCTTTGGAGGTAAGTATTTGTGATATCGTTTTTGCTTCTACATACTCTCCATCCTTTGCAGCAGCAATTTGGTTAAGATTTGATATGATTTTGGTAAGTAATAAAGCCAAGACAGCCAATACAGCGGCAATGATGAGGTATAGAGGCAATTGGCTTTTCTCTTCAGTTTTGACGGCTGCTCCGGCGCCTGCAGCTACATCTTTTTTCGGCCCATAAGTACCGTCATACACTCCATTGACATATGCCAAGAGACTTCCTATCTCATCATCTGTTAGTTTGGGGAATGCCGTCATGACAGTTGGCTTATATTGATTCCACAGTTCTACGGATCTGGGATGTCCTGATTGAATCATAGCCTGTGAATTTCGTATCCACTTATATAAAGCTACATCATCTGCCCATCTTGCCTGAGATCCACCTAGCGCCGGACCTGTTGCTGCACTTCGCATATCCTTGCTGTGACATGCAGCACAATTATTTTTAAAAAGCTCTTTTCCAGCATCCGCGCTTACTGCGGCTGATAATGTGAGCGTCATCCACATAAATAAAATTGTGGCTATCGACTTGATTTTTAGATGCTTGTAAATCATCATTGGTAAATCTTTATTAGTCCTGTAATAAAACAGCGTAATTGTAATAAAAATGTAAAATTAAATAATTGCCACAAAAGTAAAATTCTGTTAGATTAATCGCAATTTTTAATATATGTTTATTACTATTTAGAAAATATCTAAATAAAAACACCTGTTATCGCATGGGTGCAATGAGGAAATCAAACCTGAAAAATGCGGGTAAATCTTCAGATCAGAGATAATCTCTTAAAAATGGAGCTATGGTATATTCGAGTAATTTCACAATAGAATACTTTTTTATGGTTTCCAGTGTTACGTTGCCTTCCAACAGTGTAGGTCTGTAAAACTCATTGGGAGCTTTAGTACTCTTAGTCAAGGTAGTATTATAATGAAAGAGCGAAGCATTGACAACATGTACATCTTTGACGCTGATCATTATTTCGGTATTGATGCCAGCAGACAGCATATCCAAATTATAACTTCCTATGAGGATTTCTTTCCTGTCAAAAATGAACATTTTCGTGTGTAAATACTGGTCTTCACTCTGAAATTCAAAAATTTCAAAACCTTCATCCTGCAACTGTCCTCTTTCCTTAAAATACACCGGCAAAACAAGATAGGAGTCAGAAGTATTTAAAGAATTGGTAATGATCTGTACTTTTACTCCTCTCCTTATAGCATTGTGTAAGGACAGATATACTTCCTTATTTAAAATAACATAAGGGCTTTCGATCAGGATTTCTTTCCTGGATGTGTTAATTTTATCCACAATATAAGAAGTCGTATATTTCTGAGTGAATTTGTAGCTGTGTGGTTTATCTATGATGATTTCGATGGAAGCAACTTGAAAACTCTTTTGTTTTGATAAAACTTTCGTAAGATCATCATCTGATAAAAATGGAAAAACATCCAGGCCATCAAAATACTCTTTAACAATCTTCAGGCTGGCTTTTTCCGAATACACTTTTTCATGGTCTATTTCATCCATCAGGGAGCTAAACCACAAGTCTTCAAATTTCTCGACAGCTTTATTGCCGGAAAAGCCTGTTATGTAAATTTCTCTATCCCGGAAATTTTTTTGTTCACCTATATAAAAATAAGAATTGACGATATTTCTTCCTCCCACAATGTAGCTCAGTCTGTCCCTTACTGTAATCTTAGCATGCATACGTACTACATTATCAAAGGACTTGGACAATTTGAATTTATTAAATACTTTTATTCTTATTCCTTTGCTCACCATATAAGCAGATAGTTCTTTAGGAATAAAATTGCGCATGGCATCTACAACGATCCTGATTTTAACGCCTCGTTCAGCTGCTTTTATAATTTCATGCAATACCTGTGATGCAGACTCATCATTACCATATTCATAGGTGGCAATGTCCAAGGTCTTTTGTGCGTTTCTGATGATACTAATCCTTATCTGGAAAGACTCCACAGGATTTTCCAAAAGTATAACCCTTTCTTTTGACTCGCTATCAAGAGAAAATAAAAGTAAAATTAAAGTTACAATTTTAATTTTATAGGCAAATTGGTATACTGATGATAAATCCAAATTTAAGAAAATTTATAGATTCACAGAATTGTTTCGTAAACATAAGATATGACGTTGCCTTTTATAAAAAGGTTCAAAAAAAGTAAATCATCCGGGGTTTGGTTGGTGAGTAAGTACGTCCATTTCATTGGGCTAAATAAAAATTTAAGACTTTATGACCCAATTTCTTCGTAAAAGCGCAATTTATTTTTAGCAACATTGAGTTCCTGTTTCAAATCATTTATTTGCCCCAATAGATGATTGATAATATCTATACCTTCCATATTTACACCCAAAGCAAAATGGAAGTTCATCATTTTTTCTACATTTTTAATATCATCTATGGACAAATACCCTGTATCTTCTTTAAAATGTACATCCACCAATCCGTACTCATTCAAAGTATAAATGAACTCAATTTCGATTTCATGCATGGTGCAGAAATGTTCAACCAAAATTAATTTTAAATCATCCATTGCTTCTTAGTTTTTTAAGGTCCTGAAACAATGCTTTTTCATTCTCACTCAGTCCGGCAGGCACCTGCACGTCAAAGGTAATCATCAAGTCACCCCACTCATTTTCTTTTTTATAAACAGGAAAACCTTTGCCTTTGAGTTTGATTTTCGTTCCGGATTGTGTTTCAGGCGCTACTTTAATTTTTGCTTGACCATCAAAGGTGTTGACCGTCACTTCTCCACCCAAAACTGCAGTGTATAAATCCAATTTTACATGAGTATAAAGATTGTTGCCTTCACGTCTAAAAGGCGTATTATTGGTGACAGTAAAAGTGATATATAAGTCCCCATTTGGCCCGCCATTGAAGCCCGGACTACCATGACCGGCGATTTTGATAGTCTGCCCGTTTTCTATTCCGGCAGGAAATGTGAGCCGAATGTTTTTCCCATTGATGGTCAATGTCCTTTTATGGCTTGTAAACACCTCCCTGATATCCAAATTTAAATCTGCATTCAAATCCTGGCCTCTGAACTTTGATTGTCTGCTTTTACCTGCTGATTCGTTTCCGAACATGGACCCGAAAAAGTCTGAAAAATCTCCCGAATACTGTTCTGATCCCGTAAATCTACCTCTACCCTGCTGAGATTCTGTTCTGTTTTTTTCTATCTCATCTGCATGCATCCAGACCTTTCCATACTTATCATATTTCTGCCTCTTATCAAGGTCACTCAGTACTTCATTGGCTTCATTAATCTCCTTAAACTTTTTCTCAGCCTCCTTATTATTGGGGTTCAAATCCGGATGATATTTTCTGGCCAATTTGCGGTAGCTTTTTTTAATCTCAGCTTCAGATGCCGTTTTGGGCAAATCCAGTATTGAATAATAATCTTTAAATTCCATAAAAATAATATTATGGTACACTCTTCCGATACAAAAAAATATTTGCCGGACTAAAAATTTCAGTACAAAATTACAATTTTAAAACTGTTTTGCTAAATACCACAAGATGATATTGGTTCGAATATCTTATGATTGCAGTCATCTCCAGGACTGTAGATATGGTTATCCACGCTCATGCTCCTTTTTGTATTTCAATGATAATAATACACCTGCAATGACTGAAACTAAGATTACACTCAATGAAAGTCCAATGGAAAGATGATAATGGTTTGCCAAAATAAGTTTTACCCCAACATAAAGTAAGATGACTGTCAAGCTGTATTTAAGATAGTGGAATGAATCCAGCATATTGGCAACAAAAAAATACATGGACCGCAATCCCATGATGGCAAAAATATTGGAAGTAAATACAATGAACGGATCTGTGGTAATCCCAAGAATGGCAGGGATACTATCAAGAGCAAAGATGACATCTGTAAATTCGATAAGGATGAGCGCAAGCAAAAGTGGAGTTGCGATGTACAAACCTTTTTTTCTTAAGATAAACTTTTCACTGTCTATTCTGCCTGTCACAGGTATTAATTTCCTTACCATCTTATAAATCAATGATTTCTTTGGGTCGAATTCAGATTCTTCATCAGAAAAAACCATTTTTATGGCGGTAAAAATCAGAAATGCACCAAATAAGTAGGTTGTCCACGTAAATTTTTCGATCAGCATCACTCCAAAAACAATCATGGTGCCCCTGAAGAACAATGCTCCTAATATCCCCCAAAACAAAACCCTGTGCTGATACTTCAGAGGAATCCTGAAAGATTTAAAAATGATGGCTATTACAAAAATATTGTCAATACTAAGGGTCAACTCTATAATGTATCCCGTCAAATACTCAACGGAGGACTGCCATGGACTAGCATTGATGGCGGTCTCGCCCAACCAGTTTTGTGAATAAATCAAATATATTACTCCAGAAAAAAGGATGCCTAATGTGGACCATACGATAGTCCATTTAGTAGCCTCCTTATATGAAATTTCATGGGCCTCCTTGTTGAAAACCCCTAAATCTATTGCTAAAAAGATAGCAATCATTGATAAAAATAAAGTCCAGACTATCATGTAATATTATGGGTCATTTTCCTAAAAATTGTAAAATACAGTTTTGAAAACTGTATATGGTTAGCAAAAAATAATGAATGTATTTTTTGTAACCTTAAAGTCTATTAACATTCATTTTGGCAATAGGTTAAAAATGAACATATTTTGACGTGGTGCAAAAGTACAAAAAATAATGAATTTTTAATTTAAGGTTAAAACAAAAAAGAGATCTTCGTTAATGTCCTGAATTATTTGCTTTAATTATAAATCATGACATTCGTCATACTACTTCCAGACTTTTGACAATTCTACTTATCTTTGCTTTCTAATAACACAAACTAAAGTGTCCCCAACTCTCCATAAGATTTATATTTCAGTTTTGATTGCCATCGTGGTCATTGTGACCATTTATCTTGTATTGAATGGTTCAACTTATTACAGCACCAGCATCCAGGAGCGTTTTTATCACCCCGATCACAATCATCTTAAGCCAAGCGGGATGTATGGGCATGGTTTGGGCATTATAGGAACCTTATTAATTCTTATTGGTGTATTTGGTTATATGGCCAGAAAAAGGTTCAGATCACTGGGGAGAATTGGTGTGCTAAAGCACTGGCTCGAATTTCACATATTTTTATGTACCCTTGGTCCTGTAATGGTCTTGTTTCATACAGCATTTAAATTTGGAGGGATTGTTTCCATTAGTTTCTGGAGTATGGTGGCAGTTGTAGCCAGTGGCGTAATCGGCAGGTTTATATATTTACAGATTCCACGCACTATTCAAGGCAGAGAGTTAAGCCTGCACGAAATTCAGGAAATGAAAACTGTAAATAATTCCACCAGAAGCCAAAATTTTAGTGCCGTATCCCTTAATATAGGGGAACTGATCAAGTCAACTTCATTAAAATCTAGTGGTGAGTACAAAGGTATTGCTGGATTGATTCAGCAGTATGCGGATGAATACAGTGCCAAAAAAACAATTTATTTACGATTATCATCCGACAACCTGTCTAAAAGCGATTTGGCAGGAATCATGAAATTAGTTTCCAATGAAATGGCATTGACAAGAAAAATCCAACGGTTGGTGACCATGCAGAAACTCTTCAGATATTGGCATATTGCTCACCTGCCATTTGCTCTGATTATGCTGATCATCATGATTATACACGTCACAGTCACATTGACATTTGGTTATAAATGGATATTTTAAGATGGAAGAAATCATCATTTATGGTATTGTAGGATTGATTTGCATCATTATTCTGTATATTTATATCAGAAAACTTAAAAATGAATCTGAGGCTGTCGGAGAAAAAATAGAGAAAGCAAAAGAAGATGGCGTTTATGAACCTGTATCACTCTATCCTTATATTGATGAAGACAACTGCATCAGAAGTGGTGCCTGCGTCATAGCATGTCCCGAAAAAGAAATCATTGGCATCAGGAATGGTCGTGCTACACTTATCCATGCGTCCAAGTGCATCGGTCATGGTGCATGTTTTCATGCATGCCCTGTAGAAGCCATTTCACTCAAAATTGGCACTGAAAAAAGAGGTGTAGATCTGCCACATGTGAGTCAAAATTTCGAAACCAATGCCCAAGGTATTTATATTGCCGGCGAACTTGGAGGTATGGGATTAATAAAAAACAGTGTAGAGCAAGGCAAACAAGCGGTCGAAAATATATATGCAACCATAGACAAAAATCATAAGGCTGATTTTGATCTTGTAATAGTAGGTGCCGGCCCTGCAGGCATTTCAGCCTCATTACAGGCGAAAAAAATGGGTTTAAAGGCCGTTACTCTCGAGCAGGACTCCTTGGGTGGGACAGTCTATAATTTTCCGCGTGCAAAAATTGTAATGACATCCCCTATGGACTTGCCTGGTTATGGAAAAATAAAGTTTTTTCAAACTAGTAAATCTGAATTGCTCGACCTATGGCAAGAAGTGATAGCTAAAAACAATATAAAAATTATAGAAAACTCCAAGGTGGAAGCTATCGGGAAAAAAGATGGTGAGTTTGAATTAACAACTATAAAAGGTGTTTCATACTCAGCCAACAAAGTACTGCTTGCGATCGGCCGTAGAGGAAGTCCGCGCAAGCTGGATGTGAAAGGAGAACATTTGGGAAAGGTTGCCTATAAACTTTTGGAGCCTGAATTGATTCAGGATAAAAACATTCTGGTTGTCGGAGGTGGAGACTCGGCTATAGAGAGTGCTCTGTTGCTAGCAGATGACAATAAGGTGACACTTTCCTACAGAAGCGAAAAATTCAATAGGTTGAAGCCATTGAATAATCAAAACATAGAAGAGGCAATACGGAGTGGAAAATTAAACATGTTGTTTGAGTCTAATGTCCTTGAAATCAAAGAAGGTCAAGTGTTACTGCAAACAAAAGACAAACCTGATTTGAAAATAGACAATGATCTTGTATATATATTTGCCGGTGGTGAACTTCCCACCCAGTTTCTGCAAAAAGCAGGTGTCGAGATATCCAAAAGGTTTAATTACACTATGATGTCACATAAAAAGTAAGAGTTGAAAAGGACCTTGATAAATATACTTATAAATTGGCTGGCATCAATTGCCTTCATTCAATTTTTATTACTATCCGGACCTGTTAGTAGTCAAATTTCTCCGGGAAAACTCACCAAGGCTCATACAGCACTCGAAGGCATCAGCAACTGTACTGCCTGTCATGATCTGGGTGCCAAGATTTCAGAACAAAAGTGCCTGGATTGCCATAAACAGTTAAAAAACAGAATCACGCAAAATAAAGGATATCACGTCTCAAAAGATATAAAGGGTAAACAATGTATTACCTGCCACAGTGAACATCATGGGGTGAATTTTGAGATGATAAGATTTGACAAAAAAACTTTTAATCATAGTCTGACCGGATACGAGCTGAAAGGTGCTCATAAAAAAGCAGAAAATTGTGCAAAATGCCATGATGAAGAGCATATTTCCGATTTTAAATTAAAGCAAAATAAAAACACTTATTTGGGTCTCGACCCTAAATGTATATCCTGTCATGAGGATTACCATCAAAAAACGATGGATAATGACTGTACAAAATGTCATAATTATGATGAATTTAAACCGGCTTCTTTCTTTAACCATAGTAAAACAGACTATGCTCTCACTGGCGCTCACATAAAAGTGGATTGTGCCAAGTGTCATAAAGTGGAAATGAAAAATGGTAAAAAATTCCAGCAATTTGCAGGTATTCCATTCAAAAACTGTAATTCATGTCATAAAGACCATCACAATGGAGAATTTGGCACGGACTGCAAATCCTGTCATGATACAGAATCTTTCAGCAAAATGAGGTCCACATCAGCATTTAACCACAATCTCACAGGTTTTGCTCTGGAAGGCAAACATAAAACCATAGACTGTAAAAAATGTCATGATGGCCGGCCTGGAACCAAAGATACATACAAGGAATATGAGGGTATTAAGGATATCCAATGTCTGAGTTGTCATCAGGACGTACACGAAAGTAAATTGGGTAAAGACTGTAAATCTTGTCATGGTCAGCTAAGCTTTGCCTTAAAAAATATACCTGTTTCTTTTAACCATGACTTTACAGGGTATAAACTGGAAGGCAAACATATCGCCGTAGACTGTCGAAAATGTCACACGAAGCAATATATGACCGCAACACTGCAGCATGATGCTTGTAAAAATTGTCACCAGGACTATCATAATGGAGAATTTGCATCTATATCTGAAAATGATTGCAGGGTATGTCATGACACAGAGGGGTTTACTGAAAGCAGTTTCGATTTTGCCAGGCACGACCAGTCAGCTTTTCCGCTCAAAGGTTCACATCAAGCCACCCCTTGTTTTGAATGTCACAAAACAGATGGTAAGCAATGGAAATTCCGTAATATAGGCAGCAAATGTATAGATTGCCATGACAACCTACATGAAGGCTTTATTTCACAAAAGTTTATACCTGATAATGACTGTAATGCCTGTCATAACAGTGACAACTGGGTAAGTGTCAGTTTTGATCATTCGAAAACTAAGTTTGAATTAAAAGGAAAACACGAAGCCATTTCATGCAGGTCTTGTCACTTCGAAACCACAGACCAAAAAACCTTACAGAAATTTATCAATCTGGACCAAAAGTGTGCCTCATGCCATGACAATATACATGGAAGTCAGTTTGAAAAAGAAGGCATCACAGATTGTAAACGCTGCCATGGATTTGAAAAATGGGATAGAAGCAACTTCAACCATGATAATACCTTGTTTAAACTCGAAGGCGCCCACCTTAAAGCAGATTGTAATAGATGCCACCATTCAGAAACCAAAGATGGTGTTGCCACAATCATATATAAAACAGGGAAGCTGACTTGTACAGATTGTCATCAATAGTCTTTTTCAGCTTCAGTATATGAGTAATATCATAGAATATATATGCAAAAAAATTTTACATTCCAATGACAAACACCTATCTTGCGGTGTCAATTAGTCAGTGATCCCCAAGGTATTTTCTTTTAACACCATTTGTAAAAAGAAAAGTATTATAAAGAATACTTATGTATAAGTTTTTATTATTAATAATATTACTGACGACTTTATTTAACTGTTCATTTTTAATGGGCCAATCGCCTCATGGTAAAGAATTCAATGTAAATTGTGCGAGTTGTCACCATCCGGAAAATTGGTCTTACCAACAAAATAAATCTACTTTCACTCACGATAGCACATCATTTCCTCTTACAGGGCAGCATAAAGACCTGAATTGCAGGTCTTGCCACCAAACATTAGAATTTGATAAAACTGAAAGCAATTGCGTATCATGTCATCTTGACGTGCATCAAATGACGGTAGGAAATGATTGCGCCCGATGCCATACTCCTCAGTCATGGATAGTAGAAAATATCACACAGTTGCATGAAAATGTTTCATTTCCACTTATGGGCGTGCATGCAAATATCAACTGTAATGATTGCCATATCAGTGAAACCAATGTAAGATTTTCTCCTACTGGTGTGACTTGTATCGATTGTCATAGAACGGACTACGTCAACACTACCAAGCCAGACCACACTAAAAACAACTTCAGTCTTGATTGTGCGGCTTGTCATGGATTGAATGGGGCAGAATGGAATACTGATAAGGTGGACCATAGTTTTTTTCCTCTTGAGCAAGGACATAATATAGCTGACTGTAAAGCATGCCATAAGTCTGAAGATTATTCTATCATTTCTGCCGATTGTTTTACATGTCATCAGGCAGACTATAATAATACGCTCAACCCTAAGCACCAACTTTCAGGTTTTTCCAATCAGTGTACAGAGTGTCATACAACATCACCCGGATGGAAGCCGGTGACCTTCAGTGACCATGATAGCAAGTTTTTCCCTATTTACTCCGGAAAACATAAAGGAGTGTGGAATGATTGTGTAGAGTGCCACAGCAATTCATCAGATTTTTCGTCTTTTACTTGTATTTCTTGTCATAAAAACCCGGAAACTGACGATATTCATAAAACCATATCCGGATATAATTACAATAACGGTGCCTGTTTGGCATGTCATCCTACCGGAAGTGCAGAAATGGCTTTTGATCATAACAGTACAAATTTCCCCCTGACCGGTGCACATAAAACTACAGATTGTCTATTGTGCCATACTAATGGATATGCTGGCACCTCTACAGCATGTATAGATTGCCATTCAACAGATTACAATACAACAGCAAACCCTAAACACGGTCAACTAGGGCTATCCACAGATTGTAAAACTTGTCATACGACAGATCCGGGCTGGACTCCGGCTTCGTTTTCAGATCACAATAATTACTATCCCTTAATTGGTGCACATGGGCTGATTTCAAACAATTGTATTGCATGCCACAATGGAGACTATACCAATACACCCAATAACTGTTATGGTTGTCATAAAACTGATTACAATGATGCCAAAACTCCAGATCATTCACTCAATAATTTTGGACAAGACTGTAAAACCTGCCATAGTGAAGATGCCTGGCAACCTTCTACCTTCAACCATGATGGTTTGTATTTTCCTATCTTCAGTGGCAAACATAATGGTCAATGGTCAGAATGCGTAGATTGTCATACGATTAATGGTGACTTTAAACAGTTTACCTGCATCAGTTGTCATAAAAATCCTGAGACTAATAGTGTACATCAGGGTGTCAATGGATATTCATATTCTGACAATGCTTGTCTTGCCTGCCATCCCACTGGAAGTGCAGATATGGTATTCGATCACAACACAACCGATTTCCCACTGACCGGAGCACATACATCTACAGATTGCATCAGCTGCCATGCAGCAGGATATGTAGGTACTTCTACCTTGTGCGTGGATTGTCATAGTACTGATTTTAACACAACTGCTAACCCAAATCATTTACAACTAGGTTTGTCAAAAGACTGTAAATCATGCCACTCCACCAATCCGGGCTGGAGTCCGGCGACATTTATAGATCATAATTCATTCTATGCGCTTAATGGTGCACATGCTTTGATAGCCAATGATTGTGCACGTTGTCATAACGGAAATTACACAAATACACCCAACACCTGTTATGCCTGTCACACCGATGACTATGCGTCTACTAATAATCCCAGTCACTTACAGCTGCTTTTCCCAACTGAATGTTCGACATGTCATACTGAGAGTGTATGGACACCATCGACATTTGATCATGACGGGCAGTATTTCCCAATCAAAAGTGGTAAACATCTCGGTGTCTGGACAGAATGTATAGAATGCCATGGCACACCTGGAAAATGGGCAGAATTTACATGTATCACTTGTCATCAGAATCCTGAAACAAATACCCAACATACTGGCGTAAATGGCTATTCCTACTTCAGCCCTGCATGTCTTGCCTGCCACCCTACCGGAGACGCTGAGTTGATATTTGACCATAACTCAACTACATTTCCTCTCACGGGCGCACATCTTACCGCAGAATGCTTACAGTGTCACAGTGCAGGATTCCAAGGTACTTCTACAACATGTGCCAGTTGTCATGCTTCAGATTTTAATCAGGCAACTAATCCAAATCATCAACAACTTAATCTTACCACAGATTGTATTGTTTGCCATACGACATCTCCGGGATGGAGTCCTGCTTCTTTTCCTTTACATAATGAATATTATGTTTTGACAGGTGCACATGCAGCAATAGCCAACAATTGTGCCGGCTGTCATAATGGTGATTATACCAATACGCCTAATAGCTGTGTAGGATGCCACAATGCCGAATACACAGCAACTACTGACCCTAACCACATCACTTTGCAATTCCCCACAAATTGTGCCAACTGTCATAGTGAGAATGCTTGGGCGCCATCTACTTTTAATCATGATGGACAATATTTCCCTGTATATTCGGGCAAACATCAAGGCACCTGGAGTCAATGTCAGGATTGCCATAATAGTCCTTCTGATTACAGTCAATTTACGTGTATCACTTGTCACCAAAATCCTGAAACCAATGAAAAGCACACAAGTGTTTCAGGCTATGTTTACAATAGTCCAGCGTGTCTGGCATGTCATCCCACAGGTGATGCGAGCGTTATTTTTGATCATAATGCTACTTCTTTTCCTCTCACAGGCGCACATATAGGTGCTGAATGTACTGCTTGTCACTCTTCGGGATATCAGGGTACTTCTTCAGTATGTCTGGATTGTCATACAGCAGACTTTAACCAGTCTGTCAATCCAAATCACATTACTCTGGGAATATCCACTGATTGTACTCAATGCCATACGACTGCAGCGGGATGGAGTCCGGCATCTTTTACAACACACAACAATTATTATGTCATATCAGGTGCACATATTCCTATTGCAAATGATTGTGCATTATGTCACAATGGCAATTATAACAATACGCCAAGTACATGTACCGGGTGCCACACCCCAGACTACAATAGTACCACCAATCCTGATCACGAAGCAGGTATGTTTCCTACCGATTGTGCCAGCTGTCATAATCAGAATGCCTGGACGCCATCCAGCTTTGATCATGCGATATTCTGGCCATTAACCGGAGCTCACTCAGGTATCGCGGGCAATTGTGTATCTTGCCACAATGGAAATTATAATAATACATCCTCAGAATGTGTGAGCTGTCACCAAACTGATTACAATGGTTCTCTGAACCCTAATCACCCAACTCTGGGTCTGAGTACAAACTGTGCTAGCTGTCACATTACTGCACCTGGCTGGAGTCCAGCCACCATGCCCAATCACAATGATTTTTACACAATTCAGGGTGCACATATTTCGATTGCAGCTGATTGTGCTGCTTGTCATAATGGCAATTACAGCAACACTCCCAATACATGTGTCGGATGCCACCAATCAGACTTCAACGCCACAAATAACCCTGACCATGAAGTGAATCAATTCCCAACTAACTGTGTCACCTGCCACAGCCAGGAAGGTTGGGTGCCTTCGATTTTCGACCATAACTCTGTCTATCCTCTTATCGGGGCACATGCTGCGATATCGGCAAACTGTACGGCATGTCATATTAACAGTAATTACAGTTCTACACCAAATACATGTATTGGCTGCCATCAAAATGACTTTAATACAACTTCTGACCCTGACCATGAAGTCAATCAGTTTCCAACAACTTGCACGACTTGTCATACCCAGTCGGCATGGACACCGTCTACGTTTGATCATAACACGTTTTATCCACTCACCGGGGCACATTCGACTATTGCAAATAATTGTGCCGGATGTCACAATGGAAATTACAACACTACTCCCAACACATGTGCTGGATGCCATCAGAGTGATTTCAATACATCACAAAACCCCAGTCATACAGCGCTTAATTTATCTACAGACTGTATAACCTGTCATACTACAGCACCTGGATGGAGTCCGGCCTCAATGCCGAATCATAATGATTTTTATGTACTTGCAGGGGCGCATGCTGCCATTTCAAATAATTGTGCAGGATGTCACAACGGAAATTACAACAATACACCCAACACATGCGTTGGCTGCCATCAGAGTGATTTCAATAGCACTATCAGCCCAAATCATTCCGTCAATCAATTCCCAACTGACTGTGCCAGCTGCCATAATCAAAGTGCGTGGTCGCCTTCAGCATTTAACCACAATACCTTTTATCCTCTGACCGGGGCACATGCTACAATAGCCAATGATTGTGTCCAATGCCATATGGGCAACTATAATACAACACCAAATACCTGCGCAGGATGCCACACTCCGATTTCAACACAGCCCTCAATCCTAATCACAATGCTTTGGGGCTTTCTAATGATTGTGTCAGTTGTCATACCACTGCACCGGGTGGTCACCAGCTACATTTTTAATCCATAATAATTTTTACGTTTTGGCTGGTGCTCATACATCACTCAATTGTGTGGAATGTCATAATGGAAACTACAATAACACACCCAACACTTGTATCGGTTGTCACCAAAGCGACTATAATGGCACCAACAATCCCAACCATGCCAGCGCTCAGTTTCCAACAAACTGTGCATCGTGCCATACACAGTCAGCCTGGTCACCTTCTACGTTTGATCATGATAATATGTATTTCCCTATATATAGTGGAAAACACGACGGGGAATGGAATCTATGTGCCGACTGTCATTATAACTCTGGTAACTTCAGTATTTTTTCATGTATCAACTGTCATGAACACAACAATCAAAATGAAGTGAACAATCATCATAATGGTGTACCTGGCTACTCCTATAACAGCAATGCCTGCTATTCATGTCACCCTGACGGTGAAAATTAAAAAATGAAAATAATGAAACAAGTTCTAATATGTTTAATTTTATTTTCCTTACCTACCATGCTGGCAGGTCAGGTCAACGATTATCATATAAACGGCACTATTTCGTACAAAAGCAGCAAAAATATATATGTCAGATTTCAAACAACTGAAAGCATTTTAGTAGGTGATACTTTATCTCTATTTTACAACGGGCAATGGCAAAAAGCATTGGTTGTCAAACAAAAATCCACCACATCGTGCGTAACTGAAAATTTGATTCCAAATAATCCTGATATAGGACAAGCAGTACAATTTATAACAAAAGGAAAAAAAGAGGATACAACAAATAAAGAAACGGAGGTCAAACAGGATATCCTGATACCAGCTGTCACCCTTGATCAGGGTACGGAAATCCCAAAAGACAGCTCCGTGACCAAAAAACAAATCACAACAGGAAGAGTTACCCTTACTACCAATGGCAGCATCAACCCTGACAACAATAATAATTTCCAACGTATTCGAGCAGCTTTTTCCTTAAATATTCAAAACATTGAGCAATCAGCGTTTTCTGTTCAATCCTACCTGACTTACAGACACCGATATGGTATTGACCAACAGAGCAATACTAATTTTTATAATGATTTTAAAGTTTTTACCCTGGCAGTAGAATATGCGCCTTCAAATAAATACAAACTGTGGCTGGGAAGAAAAATGAACAGTAATATTGCCAATATGGGTGCCATAGATGGTATCCAAACAGAATATAACTTTGGCAAATATACAGCCGGTGCTTTCGCAGGGACAAGACCGGATTTTAACAACTTTACTTTCAATCCGAAACTACCACAAATTGGCGCCTATATGGTACGAAATGACAAAAATTCGACAGGATTGGCCCAAACTTCTCTTGCCATAGCCGAACAGCTCAATGATTTTAAGACAGACCGCAGGTTTTTATACATTCAGCACAACAATTCACTGGTGAAAAATATAAATCTTTTCTTCTCATCCGAGATGGACTTGTATAAAAAAGTTAATGGTGAAACATCCAACCAACCTCAACTGACTAGTATTTATGCATCTTTACGATACAGAATCAGAAAAAACCTGTCGCTTTCGGGTTCTTATGACAACAGACGAAATATTATATACTATGAATCTTACCAAACTTTTATCGACCAATTATTAGCTCAGGAGACAAGACAGGGATTCAGAATTCAGGCAAATTACAGTCCTTTAAAAAGAGTCAACATCAATGCTTCGGCTTTTTACAGATATCAGGGCAACAACCCAACACCTACAAAAAATTATGTCGCCAACATAGGGCTCAGCAATATCATTAGGATGAGCACTTCAGCATCTATCTCTGTCAACCTACTAGAATCCTATTACTTCAAGGGCACAATAGCAGGTGTAAGAATGTCAGATAATTTTTTGAAAGGCAAGCTTAATACTGAAATTAACTATAGAAATGTCAATTACACTTTTTTCAACACTGAATCATCACTTACACAGCATATTGCAGGCATTAACTTTACCATTAATATCCTAAAGAAAACAGCTTTTATGTGCAGTTATGAAGGTACTTTTGAACCTTCCAAAGCCTGGCACCGTTACTTCATTACAATAATTCAAAGAATTAAAAATTAAAATCTTTATGTCTAACAAAATCATAGTCTTTCTAACTGTGTTTACTATCTTTCTCCAAGCTTGCGAATCAAAGCCTAAAGTCATTGTGGCCGATAAAAATACTGGAACAGTTCCAACAGAAAGCCCTGCTTCTTTACCCATTACTGGTATGGAAAAAAACACCCCAGGTCCAGCTTCTGATGTGCATCAGGTGTTAGCAAATGAAGTTTTACAAACTGAAAGATATACCTATCTGAATGTAACTGAAGCTGATAAAGCTTTTTGGATTGCCACGGCCAAAACTGATGCAAAAAAAGGTCTAACATACTTATATAGAGGAGGCCTAATGAAAACTAATTTTGAAAGCATTGAGTTTAAACGCACATTTGATACCATCTATCTAGTCAGCAATATTATAAGTGCTACCGCACACCCCGGGGGAAATATTTCAGGAGACCAGACACATAATCTATCCCAACCTGCCACCACCTCAAGCGAAATGCCGGAAGTCAAAAACGCAGTAAAACTTTCAGATCTTTTTACAAACAAAACAAAATATGACGGTCAGATCATCACTGTGAGCGGCGAATGTATCAAAGTCAACAATGGTATCATGGGTCGCAACTGGGTACACATACAAGATGGAAGTAAGCTTAAGGGCAAAGCCATAGATCTCACAGTGACCACCAATATGAATATTGAAATTGGCAGCAAATTGGCCCTCAAAGGAAAGATAACATTAAATAAAGATTTTGGCGCTGGATACAAATACGAAATCATCATGGAAGAAGCAAGTGGCATCTAACTTTTAAATTAAATAATTTGTACAACAAGAATGTGTCTTTGTTTTTCTTTTTCTGTTACTTACTTCTATTTGCTGGGGTCAGTCCCCTCATGGAGATAATTTAAAATTTGATTGCTCCAAGTGTCATAATCCTGATAATTGGACCTATGAAAAAATATTGGTGTCCTTTGACCACGACAGTACGCATTTCCCTTTGAAAGGTCAACATAAAAATCTGGATTGCCGGTCATGCCATGGATCGCTGCAGTTTGACCAGGCTGAAAATAGCTGCTTTACCTGTCATAATGATATTCACCAACTAACCGTAGGCAACGATTGTGCACGTTGTCACAATGAAATATCATGGGTGGTAGAGAATATCACCCAAATGCACGAACGTACCTCTTTTCCACTGATAGGTGTTCATGCTATAATCAATTGTGATGCTTGCCACCAAAGCGAGACAAATTTAAGATTTAGCCCTATTAATCCGGAATGTATAAGTTGCCACAGGAGTGATTTTGTCACAGCCAAAATGCCGGATCATATCAGTCAAAATTTCCCTGAAGACTGTTCTCTTTGCCATAGACAAACCGGAACTGGCTGGAATACCGGCGGTATTGTACATAGTTTTTTTCCCCTTGAACAGGGACATCAGATCAATGATTGTACCGTATGTCATAAATCACCTATTTTCGCAGACACCAGTCCGGAGTGCATCAATTGTCATACCGCTGAATTTAAAAATGCAAAAAATCCCGACCATAGTGCATTTCCTACCCAGTGTAATTCGTGCCACACACTCGCTAAAGGTTGGATGCCTGCATCGTTTGCAAATCATGATAGTCAATTTCCTATCAACTCAGGTAAACACAAAGGGGAATGGAGTCAATGTATAGAATGCCATACTATATATGGAAACTACAGTATTTTCAGTTGCACTGATTGCCATGAACATAACAATGCCGGAAACCTGGCTAAAAAACATGATGAAGTGGGTGGGTATCAATTTGTTAGCACCGCCTGCTACAGCTGCCATCCCAAAGGGAACTAGTTAGGTTCATTTATCTATATTAAAGCATCATATAAAAATCAGCCTTTAGTGACTTAAATCATATACATTGGTTCAGATAAACACTACATTTATATACTGGTTTATAAAAGTCGCAAAGTAAGTTTTAACCATTGTCATTATGCCAAAATCAATATTTTTAAAGTACATCATTCCATTTTTCCTTTGGTTTGGTTTAATGATTTTTTTAGCCTTTCTGATTGATTATTTGCTCCATTTGGGAAATATTTACTGGATTGGGAAGTATCTCGGTATTCCCGGCACTCTGATGATTGTTATTTCATTTATTTATTCCGCTCGAAAAAGAAATATAATTCGCTACGGATCACCTAAAAATCTTTTAACTTTTCATGAATACATGGCTTGGGGTGGTTCTGTTTTAATATTGGTGCATGCCGGTATTCATTACAATGCCCACTTAGCCTGGTTAGCCACCTACATGATGATCATAAATATTATGAGTGGGCTCGTTGGGAAATTTATAGTAAAAAATGCCAGGGAGTCTTTGAAAGACCGAAAACAAGCACTCATTGCTGATGGAATGAGCGTAGAAGCCGTTGAAAAAGAATTGTTTTATGATGCCATTACTTTCGGACTCATTACTAAATGGCGAGTAATACATTTACCTATTGCCATGATGTTTTTTATATTAGCCATCCTTCATATTATCACTATAATAATTTTCAGCTGATGAATAAGTTAATGATTGTAGGGGCTGTAACACTTGTTGTCATTTCGCTTTTGATCATCAAATTCCCACACACCCTGATCAATCCTGGTGAACTGAGCATAGGACATCAAAAATTTAATAATAATTGTTTTGTTTGCCATAACCCTTTTCAGGGAGTACCCAATACAAAATGTATAGCCTGTCATCAGCTCGATGAAATTGGGTTCAAAGGAGATAGCTTAGACAAGTTATTCAACAAAAATATATCTTTCCATAAGGCACTAATCCAGCAAAAATGCACAGCTTGCCATCTGGAACATCAGGGCATTTCTCCGGACCAAAAACTCACTTTTGAACATACTTTATTAGACCAGACCACGGTTCAAAACTGCCTGAACTGTCACCAAAAACAAGAAGACATATTGCATTCCGCATTGTCTACATCTTGTAACAACTGTCATAATTTTGAAAACTGGAAAACCATCACCCATTTTGATCACGAAATGATAAACAAGGACCAATCCCAAAACTGTATCAGTTGTCATCAAAAACCTACAGATAAATTGCATTCGGGAATAGTCTCCAATTGTCTGTCCTGTCACAGCGTAACTAAATGGAAGCCTGCAACATTTGAACATTCTTCGTATTTTGTTTTAGATCAGGACCATAATACAGACTGCATTGTTTGTCACAAAAACAGTAATTTTGAAGCGTACACCTGTTATGGCTGCCATGAACATACGCCTTCCAATATTGCTTCAGAACACAGAGAAGAAGGTATTTCAGATTTTAATAATTGTGTAAGGTGCCATAAAAGTGCAGACGAAGATAACATCAATAATGAAGGCAGACCAAGAGGTGAAGACAATGATTAATAGCCAGCCACTTACCTCTCTTGCGAATAATATAAACAAAAATTATTCGGTCATGATTTTTTATTATAATAAACGTCTTATATACTTGCATTAATTTTCCACAATGCATCAAAAAATATAACAAATTGTTCCAGTTGAATTCATTGTCCAAGATTTGAGGCATCCTATTGGCCACTGAACTGAATGAAACAGAAAGAAAAATTACATCCACGGCTCAGCAACCGGTATTGATCAGGATTGCAGATTGTCTCTTGCGATTGCAAAAGAAGTATGGCGAAGAATCCGGAACTTCAGCCATTAACATTACTATTACCAGAGAAGAATTGGCTAATTTAGCAAGTACAACCAGAGAATCTGACACCAGGTCCCTTTACAAACTAAAACAAATGGGAATCATAACGTTATCCGGGACAAAAATAAAAATAGTAGATCCACAAAAACTGTTTTTAATGACACAATAATTTTACTTTTCTTGCCAAAGTACCCAAGCTGCCCCAATTATAACGATATTTTTCATGATATATTGACCTACCAGAGTAAATCCGTAGGGTACTATTTTGAAAGAAAGGTCTGGAAAAAAGAAAAGCGGTGTAAAAGTGCAAATCATGTGAACCATTAATATCCCGAGCATTTGCTTTCTCCAAATACCAAGTATTAAAAACAAACCTACACTACACTCCCAAATCGCCAGTAAAATAATACTTATGTTTTCAGGTATTAAATTTGTGGTTAGCCGACTGATGGTGTTTATAGCCAGATCTTCTGCAGGACTATAACCATGAAAGAATTTCAAAAGGCCAAACCATATATATATTATTCCAATACTGATTCTTAAAAAAATCAATGATGTTTTACTGATGTCTACTGTATTCATCTTCTTGTTGGCTTTATCTTATTTCGATGCAAATATTTAAAAAAAGATAATTTTAAGTACTAAAATTTGCAATTATTATTCAAAAGATGACTAATGTCATTTTGTACCATTTCCGTTGCTCTTTAGTACAAAAAAACAACGAAAATGCACAATTCACCCAAATGTGTAATGTGATTCATCAATTTGTTTGCTTGAATATACTCCGGTGTGATTTATATCCCATTTTTTTTAATGGCGTTCATCTACTTTTGTCTTTTTTTATATCAGTCATTATATGCTTGCCTTCATCAACTTTTCGGACATAATAATCCCGTAATTCTCCTGCCATTACTTCACCTGCCTCCATCTGAAATATGCAACCACACTCAGCAATGCTAACACTACTGCAGTATAATACACTTGTGGCGGAACAGGTACCGGATCTCCCGCCGCATAAGAATGCAAACCTGATAAGTAATAGTTGACACCAAAATAGGTCATGATGACAGTGGCAAATCCAAAAAGCGAAGCAAAATTGAAAGCATAAACACTCCTAAGACCCGGAATAAAACGCATGTGCAAGATAAAGGCATATACCAATATAGTGACTAAAGCCCACGTTTCTTTTGCATCCCATCCCCAATATCTGCCCCATGATTCATTGGCCCATACACCACCGAGATAGGTGCCTACACTCACCATAAACAATCCGCCCAAAAGAGTGATTTCTGAGATAATAGTCAGTTCCTTGATCGTTCGTTCTGTGTTCACTTTATTATGGGGTGTAGTAAATATCATTAATATTAGATTGAGCATACCTATGACCGCTCCCAACATCAGAAATCCATAACTACCTGCTTCTAAAGAAACGTGGATGGTCAACCAATAAGATTTTAATACAGGTACCAGTGGAGTAATCTCAGGGTCCAGCCAACTCATACCAGCCACTAATAAAATCGTGGCAGCTAAAACTAAAGTGGCCGACATACCACCAAGTGATCGTCTGGAAAATATCAATCCTGCCAGCATCGTAGTCCAGGCTATGTATATCATGGATTCGTAGCCATTGCTCCACGGCGCTCTACCAGATACATACCACCGCAGGCCTAATCCCAAAGAATGGAAAGCAAATATAGCCAATAAAAGAACCCAGGCCCAGTGTGTATACCTCTGTACATCTGCAGTTTGTCTGAATACACCATAAAAGAAAAATCCCAGCAGTACCAAACTTAATAGTCCATACACATTTCTCAATCGTCCAAATACGTCCAAAGAGTTTAATAATAGCTCCGCACTGACTCTAGATGGCGATGGCATCACCTGGCTACTGTATTGCATCTGAGTAGCCGTTATTGTATTGAGCCATTTGCCTGTCTCTGCAGTATTACTAGTTCCTTGTCCTTTTTGTACATCCTGAACGTATGAAGCAAAGTTTTCAAAAGATTGTAAAACAGATGTTTCAGGCATTTTCATCTCTCTGATATCTGCCGGTGAAACCCACGTATTGGCAGGATCATTGGGTATTGGAAACATTTTAAGCAATCGGCCGGAAAAAATCATATTGGCAATATTGATTTTTTCATCCAGTTTGATGATTGCTTTTTCGAACGTACCCTGATCCTTAGGATTGACCGTCTGTGCATGCCTGACCTGATCTCTCAGCTTATACTGAGCGTCGTCTGTAAAAAACTGTCTGTAACTTATTAGGTTTTCAGTACTTCCAAGAATTTTTTGTATCTCGGGATGTGAGCCTGCCTGTATGAGTGGTACGTTTTCCCATTTGGCCGGCGATAAAGTCATAGACAAAAAGATCTGATCACTGGTCAAGCCAAATAATGCGCTTTTTTTAGAGAGCTTTCTTAAGACTTCGCCCGAAAGGGTGTTGACTGGTTTAAATCTGCCTCTGTGGTCTTGTATCAACATTTTTCCGAATGCGGCAGCTTCATCCCGGCTTACATCAGATATCACAGGCGCTTGTGCAGATATGCCTGAACCAGCAGATATACAAAGCATGACCAATAAAACTATACTTTTAGCTGACGTATTTTGGCCAAGTCGTTCTATCAGTGAAGTGAATCTACTATTTTTACTAAAAAAAGTCATTATCATACCTATTGTCAATAATATGTATCCAATATAAGAAATCCATGTTCCCCAAAAATCATGATTTACACTTAGATATGTACCTGCTTCGTCTTGATCAAAAGATGATTGGAAAAATCGATACCCCCATAATCCAGTATATTGTTCATGTATATTCTAAATGGCATGTTGACTCCCTGGGAAGGATCGATGACAGTCACTTCACTGGCATATGAAGATGGATTGTCTGTACCCGGATAACGTTCCATGATAAAATCTCTCAGCTGGATATTAAACGGTACTTCCACTGTTTTGGAGCCATAACTGACTGCCATTTGCGAATCACCAAAATCAAACACTTTTGGCATTCCTTCTACCCCTTTTTGTCCTGTTAAAAAATTATTCTGAACAACTCCATTTTTTGCAATCGTCATTCTTAGTCCTGCGTTGCTCTCATTTTTCATTTTTTGGTCCCCGGCCACTATCGACATCATTGCTGATGCCTTGAATTCTCCTATCACAAATCCTGATTGACCCAAGACATACATTGACCTTAACCTTAATGGCTTATAGTCTGATGGCGGTATAGTATCAGTCTTTTGTGTTGCCATCACAGTCTGAATAACAGGAGCATCTGTTGCAAAGTATAATGAATCGTTGCGCACAACCACATTAAATGCATTTGGCAACAACTCAGGCGTGAAATTAAAATTAACCCCATTGATATTGACTCTGTCTCCTTGATTTACAAATATTTCTTCCCTACCCTGCTGACCGGCTATCACGACCTTCATGACTGCTTTACCACCTTGTTGTTCCGTCAATTGTTCTTTAGGATTGGGTATAAATTCGGTGACATTAACCTTGTAAATATCTGTACCTATTTGGTATGTTCCTTCAAATGTTTGATTGCCCAAAGTAGAAAAAAAAACAGATTCATCAAATGAATAGGATTTGTCACTCTGACTTACTTTGAAATTTAAAAAAGTTTCTGTGGATAAAAATGAGTTGGCAGCTTTTCCCTCTCTGATGTGCATCATACCTTCATATCCAAAATACCTTGTCACACCTGCGCCGATGATAATGATGATGATGGCACTATGAAATATCAGCGATGCCCACTTTTTTTGCTGGACCAGTCTGAACCTAAATATATTAGCAATGATGGTCCCACCAAATAAGACCAGAAGTAATTCAAACCAGCGGGCTCTGAAAATGAGGTCCTGAGCCGAACTGGTGCCAAAATCGTTTTCGATAAAGGTAGCAACACCTATGGCAATGGCAAAAATAAGGAGGTATAATCCTGCTGCGGAGGTAGAAAAAACAGTATTGTAAACTTTGGTTAAAATGGAGTTCATGCGTAATGAATAATTTTCACAAATTTAGTCAAAATAAGCATAAAAGCAAAACCATCTGTTACTAACCAAAAAAAATAGGCCTATACTCAACCGAACAATAGTGTCAGGTGTCTTTTTTTCTAAATCCGATACTTTTTTTATCAATGGTATCTGACTCCTGCATACTTTTTACTGAAACCAAATCTTCTGGCAAAATCAGATGAAACTGACTTTTTTTCTGTCTCCGGCAGGAATAGCAGAAGATCGAAGGTTTTGATTTTTTATTATTTCCAGTATGATCTTTCTTACAGTACGTGCATTTCCGAAGTATTTATCTCTTTTATCGTAAAGATCCTGCGTAACCATATTTATCATCGATAGAGTTTTGGGTGCCAATTTATAACCTTCATCTTCTATCATTTTAATGGCAATTTTCAGCAACTCTGATGGGGTGTAATCATTGAATTTTAATGTTTTGTCAAATCTCGAACTTAATCCGGGATTGGCTTTAAGAAAAACCTCCATATTATCTGGATATCCAGCGACAAAAACAAAAAACTGGCCTCTCAAATCCTCCATTCTTTTAAGCAACGTCTGTATGGCTTCATTGCCAAAATCACCCGGCATCCCATTAAAATTACTGAGAGCATATGCTTCGTCTATAAATAAAACGCCACCTAAGGCCTCGTCTATTTTTTCACTTGTTTTGATAGCCGTCTGACCTACAAAGGCCGCTACAAGCCCTTGTCTGTCAGTCTCTACAATGTGTCCACGTTCGAGAATGCCAAGTGCTTTGTAAATTTTGGCAAGTATTCGTGCCACAGTTGTTTTTCCTGTACCAGGATTACCCACAAAAACAGTATGAAGTGAAAATCCAGTGAGGACACTTTTGCCTGTTTCACGGTAATATTTGACGACATCGACCATTTCTCTGATCTGGGTCTTGACATTATCTATTCCTACAAGCTTGTCCAGCTCCTCCAGAGCCTGCTGAAGTAAAAATGTATCAACAGGAATATCGGGCAAAGCAGATTTCATTTTATTACCTAATGCCAGTACATCTGATACCTGAATGCATGAAAGTTCATCTTTTGATAATTTGCCGGGATGCTTGCGAGCCATAACCCGGAGCGCCATATTTAGTTTTGCCTTGTCGAGCAGGTCGAGTATGTACCTTGCATTACCAAATGATTTATCTCTTTCCCGGTATGCAGCTGTGATGATGTCTTTCAGTATTTCGAAACTTTCGGGTGTAAAACTGATTTCTCTGGTGACAGCAGCAGATTCTGCAATTTGTATCAGCTCCTGGGGCATATAATCCGGAAACTCAAAATAGTGTTTAAACCTGGACCTCAATCCCGGATTGGACTGAATGAAGTGCTTCATTTCTTTTGGGTAACCGGCTACTATGACAGCCAGATCGCCTTTTCCATTGGACATCTCTTTGACCAGTATTTCTATTACTTCACGTCCGAAATCTTTGGAATCATCATTAGTCCTGGCTAATGCATAAGCTTCATCGATGAATAAAACACCTCCACGGGCTTTCTCGATGACTTCCTTCACTTTAGGAGCAGTCTGCCCTATGTATTCGCCCACCAGATCTACCCTATCCACTTCTATCACATGACCTTTGCTTAGCAAGCCCATTTTGCGATAGAGCTGACCCATCATCTTGGCAACGGTGGTTTTGCCCGTCCCTGGATTTCCGGTAAAAACTGAATGGATATTTATTTTTTCCTGTTCCTTAAAACCTTTATCCTTTCTGATTTTCAAAAATTCTAGATAACTGGCGTGCTCCTTGACTTTTCTGTTTGATCTCCTGCAGACCAATAAGAGAATTTAGTTTTTCGAATACTTCGAGAAAACTCTCATCTAACTCTTCGTGAAGTATACTGTACGTCAATGATTTATCAGGGATTCTGACGATGGGCACTCCTTCGGCAAACTCCTCAGAAACCTTAAAATCAACTACCGCCAGCAGCACATCCATAAATACAATTTCTATGCTGTAACTGCCTTCTTTCCATGAGCCTTTCGAATTGGCTCCCCATCCTGCGGTGATCTTTATTATATCTTCCTCTTTTTTGACATTATGCAGTCTGATGACCTGACCTTTCAGCTCCCTGCTCTGATTGTAAAATTTGACAAATAACTCACAATGCCAGTTATCAGCTCTGAATAAATTAGAAAGGAATATTTCAGCATAGATATACCTGGATTCTTCAGCCGCAAATTCAGAGTAATAAGTTCTGTCTTCCTCCATCACATCATCATATTGGCCTTCATAAAGCCTGACTGATTGGAGGCTGACATATGGATTTACAGATTCTTCGTTAGTACCTGCATCTTCCACATAAAAATATTTGGTGCTTACTTTTTCACCATTTATCCAGGCTTCCCAGTAATAAGTCCCCTTTTTCCAGAATGAACCTTCTTTTTTATTACCCCATCCTTCCCTGATATAAACAATGTGGTCAAATTTGCTTATTTTTTTCTTGAATGAAAGTGCATATCTGTTTTTTAATGTTTTTTATTTCAAAACACTTTAATTCTATATCCACTTCCCAAATATCTCTGTCAAAAAGTTTATTGTAAAATGAAAGTTCCGCGTAGATATACGAAGTTTCATTTCTGTCAAAAACATGACGATATTTTTTCCTGTTTTCTGCCAGCCACTCTGTAGACGAGTAAACCCTCAGTTCCTTGAACTTAAAAGTTTTTTGTTCACCGCCGGGAGTATTGTCTTCCATTTTACTTCAGTTTTGGTATGACGAAAATAGCTAATTTTTTTTACATACATGCCATTAAATCACTCATTTTTAAAAAATCTTTGTATAAAGTTTTAAAAATGTTGAATCGTATTTAAATAATATTTAATCTGTATAACATTCATTATATACATCTTATCAATAAATTTTTTAATTTTGCGTTTTATTTTATCTTTTAATGTTTTAAAAGAACAAAGATCATAATATGAGAGTTTCCTTAGGTATTTTAGCCGTTGTCTTCTGTTCTGCACTTGCCTCAGGACAGCAAAATAGTATCAGCTTAGACAGATGGCAGTCTTACAAAACTGGTTCGGCGTTTTTCGAAAATAGTTTGTACGGTCCAGCAAGGTATATGCATCAGCAATTTATCAAACAAATACATCCACCGACTGAAGACGAATTTTCCAATCTCAAAGATGAAAGTGCCGCAATGATGGGTATTTCAGGGCTGAGACTGGATCTATCCGGGAGCGAAAATGATCTGATCCGTTTTATAAACCAAAAATATTCAGACCCAGTCACTACTGCCCCGATTTTGGAACTAGGGAGCTATTATTACAATAAAAAATGGTTTAAAAAAGCTACTGAAATGTATGCTATGGCTGATCTTTCCAATCTGCCAGAATATGATATGTCAGAGGCGAGCTTTAAAAAAGGGTATTCCCATTTTGTTAGCAAGGAATTTAAACAGGCTAAAGATGATTTGGCCAGAACCAAAGACATACAGAACATCTTTTATTACCCTTCCAATTATTATTTTGGTCTGTGTGATTATTTTACAGGCAATTACAAAAATGCCGTCAGTAGTTTTGAAAAGGTAAAATCCAATGAAGCTTACAAGTCCTTTTGTGCCCTATTACATCACACAGATTTACTTTGCCGAAGGTCAATCTGAAAAAGTCATCAGTCATGGAGAAGAAGCGCTGAAAGACAATGATCTACGCAATAGAAAAGAAATAAGACAGCTGATAGGACAATCTTATTTTAAGATGAACCAGTACGAAAAAGCGCTCCCTCATTTGGAGTACTATGAGGCTCAAACTGAAAAAATGACCATTGAGGAGTTTTACCAATTAGGATTTACGCAATACCAACTTAAAAAATATGATGCCGCTATAAAAAACTTCAGAGAACTCAATCTCCAGGATACCAAACTGGGACAACTTGTCAATTATTATCTCGCTGACTGCTACTACAAAACTGGTGACCTGGTTTCTGCCCGAGCCGCTTTCAAAAAAGTAAGTCAGATGGACTATGAAAAAAACATGCAGGAAGAAGCCCTTTTTAATTATGGAAAACTTTCTGCAGAGGCAGGTTTTGAAAGAGAAGCTATCAATACATTGATTAAAATAAAATCCGGCTCAAAATATATGGCAAAAGCTGACCAAATTCTTTCGGATTTGCTCGAAAACTCTTCAGATTATGCATCAGTCATTCAGGTAGTGGAAAGCATGCCTTCACCATCTGAAAAACTTAAAGCCACTTACCAGAATGCGTGCCTGAAGCAGGGAATGGTGCAGTACAACAGCGGAAACACGGAAAGTGCCCTAAGTAGTCTCGCCAAAGTAAGTAAATTTCACGTCAACAAAATAGCTTCAGCTCAATCTCAGTTCTGGACTGCACAAATGCTGCACGAAAAAGGAGATTATAAAAGTTCTATACAAACTTTTGAAAACTATTTTGATGTGTCCAATGGCCTGGAAGGTTTGCCGGATGAATCTGCCATATATATGGGACACTACGCTCAGGGATACAATTACCTCGAGCTAAAAGATTACAAAAATGCAGAAAAAAGTTTTAAGAATGCCCTCGTAGCATTTAATCTGCACAGCAAAAAAATCAAAAATCAGGAATTACTCAACAATGTCTGGCCGGACGCCATGGTTAGGACAGGCGATTGTCTGTTTAAGGCTAATAAATATGCTGATGCTTTAGGATTTTATGATAAGGCAATTCAGCAAAAAAAAGGTGGCCTTGTATATGCACTGTTTCAAAAAGGCATGATAGAAGGTCTTACAGGTGAACCATATGAAAAAATCCTGACCCTAAGAGACCTTAAAACAGATTATCCCACATCAGAATACGCAGATGATGCTTTGCTGCAACTAGGCGAAACTTACTTCGACCTGGAAAATACAGACAATGCATACAACTCATTTTTAGAATTAGTGACAAAATATAAAAACAGTCCACTGCGAAATGCAGCTTACCTCAAGCTGGGACTTCTGGCATACAACAAAGGGGATATGACTACTGCTATCAGTCATTATAAAAATATCATGGAAAACAATCCATCCGCACGCGAAACAGAAAGCGCCCTGTTAGGTCTCAAAGAAATATATGTCAATGATCTGGGCAAATCTGATGAGTATGTAGCTTATGTCAGTACCATACCGGGCTACAAAATTACTGGTAGTGCAGCAGACTCTCTGGCTTATATGGTGGGAGCATTGCGTTACAATGATGGGGAATATGAAAAAGCCATAGCAGGTTTTACATCATACCTTACCAAATATCCTGAAGGAGGGAGCAAAATCAGAGCCATCTACTACAGAGCAGAGTCCAACACCTTGCTAAAAAAGTACGACAAAGCTATGGAAGATTACGAGGCCCTGGCAAAACTTGGAAGTTCTGAGTTTTATATGCAATCTCTGAAAAAGGCTGCTCTGATCTCGTACAATTATACACAGTCGTTTGAAAAAGCTTTTCAGTATTACGATCTCTATTATACCAATATTACGGATGAAGAGGAAAAATACAAGGCCGCCCTGGGTGCATTGCGTAGTGCTTTCAGAATCAATAAAAGTGAAGCAGTTAAAAAATATGGTGTATTAGTCAGTTCCAGTACAAAAGCAAACCAGGAAGAAAGAGCAGCAGCTGACTATTACCTGGGAAAATCTTATTTCAGGGATAATGATTTTACAAATGCCTTACAATCTTTTAAGCAAGCTAGCGAAAAAGTGAATAATAACCAGGCTTCTGAATCCAGATATATGATAGCCGAAATTCTGTTCAAACAAGGAAAGTTTACAGAAGCAGAAGCGCAGTGCAATGAAGCGAATGATAAAAATGCCGCCTACCCATATTGGATCGCTAAGAGTTTACTTTTGTTGTCTGATATATATGTCAATCAGAATGATTTGTTTAATGCGAGAGCTGCCCTGGAGGCTATCATTGAAAACTTCAGTGACGATAAAGATCTTATAGCAAGTGCTCAGGAAAAGCTAAAAGCCATAGAAGTAATGGAAAAACAAAAAAACAGAATCAAACCTACCAATAATAATTTGCTGGAATTGCAGACCAAAGGAGGAAATTGATATTATTATTTACACAAAATTTAAAATTCATTACAAATGAAATATCTAATCATAGTGTTATTATCTTTTAGCAGCTTTCATTTATATGCACAGACGGACACTACCAAACTTAAACTGAATCAGGTAGAAGTAATCAAAACTTTTGAAGCCAATCTGGAAGATGCCCAAAAAATAAAAATCAAGTATGTTTTGCCGGAGCAGAAGACGGTCAATCCCAAATATGATTATGATATCACTATAGTTCCCTTAACTTTAAAATATCCTGACCCTCAAATTAAACCTCTGGCTATGAATCCGGATGCAGAATTTTATGTAAACAAAGGGTACATCAAAGCCGGATACGGAGTACTCAGAAATCCTGAAATCTATGCCGGCTACCATACATCACGAAAAGATGCCTATGACGCAGGTCTGCATCTACAATATCAAAGTCTGAGCAACACATCCAAAAACCCATATCAGCAATATAGAGACGCAAGTGTTGCCATCTATGGCTCTTATATGCTCAAGGAAAACCTGAAACTGACAGCAGGCTTAAATACTGATTTCAAAAAAAGATATTTTTATCATACCGACCTTAAAATTGACAGCCTTTACAGTGACGTCAGTTCGGCCCGAAACCTTAATGGATATAATATCAAAGCGGGTCTTACCAATGCAGAGCCAACCACGATCAACATTAATTACAACGTGGATTTTTCACTTAGAAATCTTTCTATTACTAATGATAAAGCCCGCGAAAGCGGATTTTCAGTCTCTGCCAAGATAGAGAAAGCTATCAGAAAAAGCTCCCTCCTTTCTTTGACAGGAAATTATGACTATTCAGCGTTCAATGGTGTCAAAGAAATAGGATTATCATCTGCTTTTCTGAAGCCTGAATTCAAAACCCAAATAAAAAATCTCGTTGTACAGGCAGGAGCACATTTGCTTTATAGTAGCGATGGACAGTCGTCTGTTTTTCCTGTCATTATGCTGGCTTATGGTATTGCCGGTCCCAAACTGCAGGTTTTTGCCGATGTACATCAGGACTACTTTATCAATAATTTCAGCAATCTCACTATGCGCAATCCATGGTTAAGTACAAACCCTGACTCCCTGAGAAACTCAGTATTCAGAAATTTTTCAGGTGGTATCAAAGGACGGTTTTCATTTCTCACATACATGGTAAAAGCGGGGTATAAAAAAGTAAACCACCAACTTTTTTTACTAAATAATGATCAAGATGTAAGGTACTTTGATATGGTCTTTGATACGACTGGCATCACTTATGTCAGTGGAAATGTAGATATGACTGTCTCAGAAAACCTATCGGTAGGCGGATGGCTGACGCAAAATATCTTCCAGCTAAAAAACCTCCCTGAAGCCTGGCATACACCCAACCTGGAAGCGAATGCTTACGTCAAGGGCAAGTTATTAGACAACAAGCTGGCTTTGGGTGCAGAATTGTTTTTTGGCAATGGCGTTTCATTTTTAAACAAAAACCAAATAAAATCAAAATCCGGAGTACTTTTTGATCTTAATGTGACTGCCACTTACAGCATATCTGAACATTTCAGTGTTTTTGCCAGTGGTATCAATCTTCTAAATAATAAATTTGAACGGTGGTATGGATATCCCAGTGTGGGTATCAATGGTATGATTGGCGCCAATATCATCTTCTAAACCAGGAGATCTACAGCCTCAAATTTTATCAGATCACCTGGTTTGATGGCACAATATGGAGCAATGTAAAAATCGATGAGTGGAAATGAAGTTTGTCCGATGACATACCATCCTCCCGGGCTATCCTGAGGATATATACCGGTTTGTTTTCCTCCGATGGCTACAGCTCCTTTTGGTATGAACCGGTCAGGTACACTTTTGCGAGGTATGCACAACTTATCATCCAATCCTCCGAGGTAAAGAAATCCTGGCAAAAAACCTAAAAAATAAACAGTATACTCACCTGATGTGTGGATATCAATAATATGGTTCCTTGTTAGCCCAGTGTATTTAATTAAAGCAGACATGTCCTTGTCATTTTCATTGCCGTATGTAACAGGTATTGACCAGGTTGTAGGTAATTTGTCATTAGTCTTGTTACTTTTGAAAACACTTTGATATTGCTCCAGGAGTCCCACAATCTCCACATGTCCGATGACCTCATTGCGGAATATGAGTGTAAGTGAATGGTAAGCGGGGACTATATCCAAAAATAAGTCTTGCCTTTCCAATAAAAGGAATTGGACCAGAGAAGAAATTTCTCTAAGGTGATCATAGCATATCTGCGGTGACCACTCTATAATCAAAGCATTGCGTCCAAAAGGTCTTATATCAGTCCACATGCATCTTCCTTATCGTAGAGTCAATAAGTCGTAACGAAGAGACTACATCAGGATGATCCCCATGTACACAGATAGTATCGCACAAAATCTTTCTTGCCTGCCCGCTTACAGTAATGATATACCCCTGAAATAAACTCTGGACTTGATTCAAAACATCATTGCTTCCCTGTAATATCGCTCCGGGTACCTCTCTGCTGACCAAATTCAGATCATCATCATAAAGTCTGTCACCAAAGCATTCAAACATGGTTTTTAGACCAGCCTGGCTGGCAGCCAAATGCATTTCAGACTCAAAAGGAGCCATGAGCATCAGGTCTGCAGATATCGATGCTATGGTATCAGCAATGACAGCAGCCGTATCTCGATCTTTGCATGCAGTGTTGTACAAAGCGCCATGAACCTTTACATGAGACAAATGACCGCCAAGACTCTCAGTAATCCCTTTGACAGCACAAATTTGGTACCGAAGACAAGACGACAATTCGGTAGAAGACATTTCCATCCTACGCCTTCCAAAACCCGACAAATCAGGATAGGATGGATGAGCCCCTATTTGTTTGCCCAATGCAATGGCAGCTCTGATCGTAGATTCTATGGTCAGTGGATCTCCTCCATGAAAACCACATGCAATATTTACTGCATCGACAAAAGGTAAAATAGAATTGTCATCACCAGCCTTCAAATTTCCATAAGATTCAGCCAAATCACAATTGAGATGCAAGGGAGGTTTCATACAAAGCTTTTAATCGTGTAAATATACAAAAACATAAGAAATCAAAAACCCATTTGACTCATGCAGCTTTTAACATTGATTTTGATATCGATGAACAAAAGAACTCTTCCTTTAGTTACTTACTATCTAGTAACCATCCAAAAAATATAATTCATGGATATTTTTATAAGAACAAGCTTGTTTTGGGTATTGAGTACTGTCATGCTATACGGTCAAACGAGTCCTTCATGTTGCCAGGCAAGTTCAATCAAAGCATTTACAGATCTTGCGAATGATATTTCATTTGTGATGACCCATGAAACCCCACTACCCTACATACTGGAAAATCCTCAAGGAAAAAACATTTCCTTCCCTGTAAGCGGAGACAAAGATGGTCAGGGCTATTATATAGCTGGCAATAAGAAAAATAAAAAATGGATTTTTGTATTTCAGGAATGGTGGGGCCTCAATGATTATATTCGAATGCAATCTGATTTGCTCCACGCATCTTTTCCTGATGCACACATATTGGCCTTGGATCTGTATGACGGCAAAGTCGCCACAACCAGAGAAGAAGCTTCCAGTTTGATGCAAGGTGCAAGCAGTGAAAGGATTGAAAAAATAATTACTGCAGCGAGTGTTTATGCAGGAAAAAAAGCAAAAATAGGAACCATTGGGTGGTGTTTCGGTGGAGCATGGTCCAATAAAGCTGCTATCTTACTGGACAAAAAAGCAAAGGCCTGCATCATGTATTATGGGATGCCGGTGAAAGATGAAAAGCAGATTCAGGCCATGAAAGCTCCAGTTTTGGGTATTTTCGCAGACCAGGATGGATGGATAACGCCCAAAGTTGTGGCAGAATTTAAGGCAATGATGCAGAAAAATAAAAAATCGGTAGATATCTACGGATATAACGCAGAACATGCTTTTGCAAATCCAAGTAATCCAAAGTATCATAAAGAATTTTCCGATGATGCCTGGAATAAATCTATCTTATTTTTAAAGAAAAATCTCTGACCAACACTTAAGTAAAAGTCACATGCAGATTTCAAAAATCCCATTCGATAAGATTCTTTCATTATCCTTTAAAGATATATTTTATCAGACAAAGAGTGAAAAATTAAATGATTTTTATGCTTTCAGTCCGGATATGGAAGGAATTGAGTCTGCATTGTCAGCAAGAAAAAAATATCCCGTGGACCGCTCATTACTGGTCAGTAGGATTTCAGAGCATTATCAGGCTACAATTACTTCAGAAAAACAGCTTCAAAACATCAACAAACTAGGTGATGAGAACACATTTACCATAGTGACGGCTCATCAGCCTGCTTTGCTGGGAGGTCCTGCATACTATTTTTATAAAATTTGCTCAGTCATAAATCTGGCTACAAAACTGAACGAGAAATACGCAAATTATCATTTTGTTCCTGTATTTGTCAGCGGTGCAGAAGACCATGACTTTGATGAAGTAAAATCTTTACATGTATTCGGAAAGATAGTGACGTGGGAAAGTACAGAGCATGGTCCCGTAGGACGCTTCAGTAAAGATGGCCTGGAACAAGTGATCAGTAGATTGGCTGAGATTTTAGGGCCCTCAGAGCAAGCAACAGGATTGATGGAGGTATTTTCAAAAGCCTTGGCCTCCTCCAAAAATTACAATGAGTTTGTTTTTAATTGGATCAATGAACTCTTCGGAAAATATGGATTATTGGTCATCAACATGGATGATGCAGAACTCAAGAAGGCTTTTATACCCCATATGGAGAAAGAAATCCTCCATAGAACCAGTGAGACTTTAGTCAATCATACTCAGAAAGAGTTACTTGTTCACGGATTTAAACCACAAGCATTTGCAAGAGATATCAATCTGTTTTATATGACATCTCAATCCCGTGAAAGGCTTTATTACGAAGATGGTGTTTATAAAGTAAATAATCGGGAAATGCATTTTTCAGAGAACGAGTTGATAGCAGAGCTCAGACAGTATCCAGAACGATTTAGCCCCAATGTGGTCTTGCGCCCTATGTATCAGGAAGCCATCTTACCCAATATCGTCTATGTAGGAGGAGGAGGCGAGGTCTCATATTGGCTGGAACGGAAAGCACAATTCGAAGCATTTGGAGTGTTTTATCCCGTCATACTTAGGAGGAATTCTGTAATGATGGTGCCGAAATATGTACAAAAAATGATGGAAAAGCACCACATCTCAGAGGCAGACTTACTGCTGGATGAAGATAAACTCATACTTTCATATCTGGAAAAAGCAACAGAATCTGAATTTCACCTCAGCACAGAGATCAAAGAAATACAACACGTTTTCGAACACATCAGCAAGAAAGCAAAAGCCATAGACCTGACCTTAGAAAATTTTGTCAACGGCGAGAGCCATAAGATGGTTAAAGCTGTGGAGAACATTGAAGCAAAACTCAGAAAATCTTTGAAACATAAAGAAGAAACTAATATTCAGCAGGTAAAAACCCTCAGATCAAAATTGTTTCCCGCTCATGGTTTGCAAGAACGAACCGACAGCTTTTTACAATATTTAGTCAGTGAAGACAAATCTCTGCTGGACACATTGACAAAAATCCTTGACCCCCTCGATAAAACATTTTTATTCGTTTATCTCTAAACTATCAGAATCTGATTTTTTGATATCAAGGCAACTCAGCAAATCTGTAAGTTTGTTTTTGAGGTCTTTTCTGTGTACAATAAAATCGAGAAATCCGTGCTCCAGCAAATATTCTGAAGTTTGGAATCCTTCCGGAAGATCTCTTTTTTATGGTTTCTTTGATGACTCTGGGGCCTGCAAATCCAATCAGAGCTTCGGGTTCTGCAAAATTGATATCACCCAACATGGCATAAGAAGCCGTAACTCCACCTGTGGTAGGGTCGGTCATAAATGAAAAATAGGGAATTCTTTTTTTGGCCAGCAAAGTGAGTTTTGCAGAGGTTTTTGCCATTTGCATCAGCGAAAATGCAGATTCCATCATCCTGGCTCCTCCTGATTTGGAAATGATCATCAAAGGCATCTTGTGCTCCAGACAATAATCGATGGCTCTGGATATCTTTTCGCCTACCACTGACCCCATGGAACCACCAATAAAGCCAAAGTCCATACATGCTATCACCAATGGATACTTGTTTACTTTACCCGATGCCACCGACATAGAGTCTTTCAGATTGGTTTTTTTATATGCTTCTGTCAGACGGTCTTCGTATGATTTGATATCTTTAAAGTCCAGCATATCCACGGATACAATTTCGTCAAAATGTCTGGTATATTTACCATCAAAAATCATATCAAAATAGTCTGTTGAACTTACCCGTGTGTGGTAATCACATTTAGGGCAAATGTAAAGGTTCTCTCTCAAGTCCTTGACAGTAGTCATCTCCCCACAACGAACACATTTGTGCCAAAGACCGTCAGGAGTCTCCTTTTTATTTTTTGTGGCCGTCTGAATACCTTCTTTGAGTCGCTTAAACCAGCTCATGATAATACTGTTTAAAGTACAATGTGTCAGTTAGGATTTACTAACGAGGTACAAAAATAGAAATATAGACACTCCGTAGGTAATCATTTATTGGTTTTTATCATATAAATAATTAACACATTTATAAATTATTCATTTACATATTAAAACAAATTATAAAATAATTTAATATTTAAAAATGCTTTTAAACACCTTATCAAGTCCATAGCCTTTAAACTATCTTACTATGACTAGTTTGGATACGTACTTCACTTGATTGTAACGTAATTCTATGATGTAACTCCCCGGAGAAAATGCAGATACATCCAAAGAAGTAAAATTGTCTGTCAATTTACCGTTTTTAATCTTCGTCCCGGTAGAAGTGCAGATAACAAACTCATTTTCAGCGTTGAGTCCATCAGGCATCTGAATACTTATAATGTCAGAAGCAGGGTTGGGCGACACATTAAGCTCATTTATTCTGAGATCTGATGTAAATACTGCATTGTCAAAAACAGCTACCAACGTGTCGACACCACTTATTTGTGATTTTGTCAACGTGGCTGAGGCCTGATCAAAAAGAGTATTTCCAGATTTGCTTCTCCAATATAAAAACTTGGCACTCCCTGTTGGAATGACCTCTATTTCATTGGTCATCAGCCCAAAGTACTTTCCCGACCAAGGCAAATTTTTATGCACCAAAGTATTCAGCCTGATGTCCCCTTCACCTGGAGGATCTGTCACTAAAGTTATAAGATGTGGCCCTGACAGATCGTAACAATCCATCAAACCATTTGAAATCCTGTCGCATCTCAGAGAAACAAAATCACGCAAGTCAGAAATATTGCTTTCCCATTCGGACATCGATCCACCCCACCTCATAATATGTCTGGGCATTTCTGGTCTGATGATAGCTGTAAGGCTGTCAAGAGTTGCCATCATATTATCACAACTAAAAGCGACATTGAGCATATCTGCATACCTTGACAGGGATAAGTTTCTGAATGACATGTTTTCATTAAATAATTTCAGGAATATTTTTTCATGTTTTCCCAGATCAGGATAAATTTCAAAAGTATCTCCTTCATAATAAACCCATTCGCCATTGAAGAAAAAAGAATCTGCCCCAAATTCTATCAAGGTCGTATCCACAGGAAAAAACTCGTCCATGTACAAACTTATTTCATCAAGGTCACAAGCTTTGGCATCAGGTGAAATATCCGGAACTCCCGAATAGTTTATATAATAATCAAAAGTGGCGTCATTGTCCCACATCACAAAGCCCCATTTTTTATGAGACCCTTCCGGATTCAGTCCTCTCCACCATCCGGTATTGTAATTGAGCCAATCAGATGAAACTACACTCAGATTGGCAATCATATAATCCATTAGACTAACGACATCCAACTGTTGGGTGATTTCATTGTAAATTGCAGGTTTTGTGACATCCTCAGATAATACTTTATCCCTGAATTTGATCCAGTCTTGTATTGCTTTTTCTCCGCCATATTCTGCCCATGATTGTCCCCATGTTTTTAAAAATTGTAAGTCATACTTGTCCTGCTTATGTGTAAATTCTGTGTAGTCGTGGTCATCAGGTTTTTCGCGTATGGTATAGACACCCCAGTACTGACCATTCAAGTAAAGCAAGACCCTCTCTAATGCCCGCACATCCATATGCATCCCTGATTGCTGAACCAGTGTATGTACAAATTCATCCCGTATATGCGCACTACCTTCATGGTCTTCATCACCCACTGAAGGATAGTTGTCATCTCCTGACGCTCTTAAAATGATGCGCTGATAGTTTTCTCGTTCAGTATAGTTGAACAGTTTTTGCTTTATACCGGAACTGTACCCCATCTCATCTCTGCTTATCCAGTCCAGACTTCTTTGATCATTGATCCAGCTGTCCTGTCCGTGACTATCGAGTTCTCCGTATGACGTAGAGGTTCTAAGCCCATTTTTATCATAAACTTCAATCGATCCCACAGGTTTAAGATCTCTGTTTCCCTCAGCAAGGTTGATACCGTCAGGTCCTGCACCAATAGAGATAACTGGAAGCGTAGATGCTGGTTCATTTATAAAAAAAGAGGAAAAATCTACAAAACCGGGTAATATATTGGGCAGAGATGAAAAACATCTGACAATAAGTACTGCAGACTGCCTTATGGTAAGCAATGCAGGCAAAACAGGTGCCATTTCATCAGGTATTGACCCATCCAGAGTAAACCGTATGGTAAAGCCGGGGACTGATTGCACAATGACATTTGTGGAGTCTTTGTAAAACCCTGCCTGCGTAACAATCTTTGGTGTGGGACTATATGATTGGTAATTTTCAGAATCGTTATTGGTCCATCCTGGAGTTGGAAAAGGAGTGATACGCCAGTTATTACTTCCATCATCTACCTTGGAAAATGAGTGACCCAGCTGTGTAAATCCCATTTTTACAGATTCAACAATGTTGCCGTTCGGGTTGGAAATAACAATATACTCATCATCATTAGACTGTGTAAATTTAAAATTTGTGTGATTGTGGTCGTCTTTAGCCTCATCTCTTCCTGATGCCCAAACCACAAGGTAACTTTTGCCGGAGATAATTGTGCCCGCCTTGATTTTCCATTTTTCTGGTTTGGATACCTTGTCAGACAAAAACCAGCCACCCAGGTTCACTGCATCATCAGACGCATTATATATTTCTATCCAGTCTTCATATCTACCATAGTTATCCGTAAAAGTTCGCAGGTTACTGGCCGAATATTCGTTGATGAGTATTTGACCGAAAACCCCTTTAGATAAAAACAGAACCCATAAACTAAAATAAAAATGTTTCATAAACTGCCTTGTTTTAAACATGACAAAGCTAACAGGATAATGGCAAACCACCAAAATAATTAATTTATTCATAAAAAAACATCATTAATTGTATTTTTTATGACATTTGTGTCTCATTAACAAACACAAAATATAAATCCATCTATGTCTGTAGCTAAACGCGAAATTAAGAGGATAACTACTCATGTGCTTCAGGCCATGAAAGATCAGGGTGAAAAAATATCCATGCTGACAGCTTATGATTTTAGCATGGCAAAAATTCTTGATGCAGCAGGTATCGATATTTTATTGGTAGGTGACTCAGCTTCCAACGTTATGGCAGGTCACGAGACTACGCTGCCCATTACCCTTGAACAGATGATCTACCATGCGCAATCTGTCATCAGAGCTGTAGATAGAGCATTTGTGGTTGTCGACCTTCCATTTGGTTCTTATCAAGGCAACAGTACCAAAGCTTTAAATTCAGCGATTGCCATAATGAAGGAATCCGGCGCCCATGCGGTAAAGCTGGAAGGTGGTGCCGAAATCGAAGAATCTGTCCGCCGTATCTTGTCAGCGGGGGTTCCAGTGATGGGCCACTTGGGTTTGACGCCACAAAGTATTTATAAATTCGGTACATATTCGGTCAGAGCCAAGGAAGAAGCAGAAGCTCAAAAACTATTGGAAGACGCAAAGCTATTGGAAGAAATAGGCTGTTTTGCCATTGTTCTGGAGAAAATACCAGCAGAATTAGGCGCAAAAGTAGCCAAAGAGGTTCGTATCCCGATCATAGGCATAGGCGCTGGTAATGGGACTGATGGGCAAGTGCTTGTGGTCCACGATGTCTTAGGGATTACAAAGGATTTTAATCCCAGATTTCTAAGAAGGTACCTCAATCTTTTTGACACAATCAAAACCGCAGTAGAATCTTATATTACAGACGTAAAATCTGGCAGTTTCCCTAGTGAGGAAGAGCAATATTAATTCAATTTATCCTTAGTAATATGTCCAAAAAAATAAAAATTGGCCTTGTGTCCTTATTAGTAGCCGGTGCTCTGGGTTATTTCTTTATAGGTCGTGCCCTATGGGGTTCAAATGTAAATATTCCCGCTGAGGAAAAAGACATTTTTATACCCTCTAATTCATCTTTTGAAGACGTCGTCAGGATATTGAACGATTCGAGCCTGCTGGTGAGTGAGTCATCATTCAGAACCGTAGCAGGTCTCATGAGATACAACAAAGATAAGGTGCCTGCAGGAAAATATACTATTAAAAAAGGTATGTCCAATCGGGATCTGATCACTAAAATAAGGTCAGGAGATCAGGATCCTCAAAAAGTAGTAATCAATAACATCAGGCTGCTTAGTGATCTTGCTGGCAAGGCTTCCAGGTATTTTGAAACAGACTCTCTGACATTTTTGTCCTATTTGTCAAGACCCGAAACAGCATCTGAATATGGGTTTAATCTTGATAATTTTATGACAATGTTTATTCCGAATACGTATGAAATGTTTTGGACCAGCACTCCTGATAAATTCGTCATGAGAATGAAGAAAGAATACGATCAATTCTGGACACCCGAAAATATAGAAAAAATAAAGAAACACAATCTGGATAAAACACAGGCGTACATCGTAGCTTCGATAGTAGAGAAGGAGAGCAATTATGACCCAGAGAGACCGACCATAGCCGGTGTGTACTTAAACAGGTTGAAAACTGGCGAAAAACTACAGGCCGACCCAACAGTAGTATTTTCTACAGGTGATTTTAATATACAAAGGGTATTATATTCACATCTGGAAATAGACTCACCTTATAATACGTATAAGTATGCTGGTTTGCCCCCGGGGCCCATTTGTATGCCTTCTCTAGCTAGCCTGGAAGCCGTTATCAATGCCGAAAATCATGAGTATATGTTCTTTTGTGCCAAAGCTGACAACAGTGGTGTTCATGTTTTTGCAAAAGACTATGCTGATCACCAAAAAAATGCTGCTGCATTTGCTAAATGGATGAACAGCCTTAATATTAAATAGACCTTTAGAAATACTACATCGCGGTCATCAAGGATGTTAGAATTTCATCATAAAGTCTGAAAGGTTTATATCAGGGTCAATATTCATTTTTTTACGAAGACGGTATCTGCTTATCTCAACGCCCCTTACTGATATGTTGAGCAAGGGGGCTATCTCTTTGGTAGCAAGGTTCATACGCAGATAAGCGCACAATTTTAGATCCTTGGGTGACAACTGGGAGTATGACTCCTGAAGTCGTCGGAGAAAGTGAGTATGAACCTGATCAAAGTGAAATGCAAAACTTTCCCAGTCGTCCTCCAGTCTCTGGTCATCAGACAAAATACCCACTACTTTTCTGATTTGGTCTCTTACTTCAGTATCTTTTACCTGATGTAAAACGGCATCCAATTCTTCTCTAAGTTTTGACAATGTCTCATTTTTCTGTACAATATGCATGGTAGACAATGCCAGTTCTTTGTTTTTGTAATCAATTTCTGACTGTAGTTTATCATTGATTAGTGTTTCTACCTTGGCCTCAGATTCCTCTATTTCTGATATTAACTTCACTTTTTCGACTCTGTGCTTCTTGTCCTTGGACTTCAGTAAGTAGTACATCAGCAAAACAAAACCCAAAAGATAAATCATATAAGCTAATGTAGATTTGTACCACGCAGGTTGAATGGTGAAAGCGTACTTTATCTCTTCTGATGTATTTCTGTTTCCATCTACAGCATAGGCTGATAGCACATAGTCCCCAGGGGCCAGATTACGAAAATCAACTTTATTTTGCTCAGTACCTTCCGCCCACGTATTGCCGGATTTTTGCAATGTATATGAAACAGTCACAGGATCTGTATCATCCAGCATATTGGTTTGGAAGTAAAACTCCCAATTATTCTGATAACTGGGCATTACTATTTTGGGGTCTGAAGTTAAGACAGAATTTTGTTTTACAATTTGCCCTGATTGATTAGAGGAAATGATTCTATCAAAACCTAAGGTAATTTTAGATTTAGTCAGAAGTTTTGTCTTATCTATGGCTATCAGACCTCTATCAGAGCAAACAAAAACGTATTGTCCTGCAGGTGCATATATTTTTTCAAAGCCACCCAGCAGTTTATCACTCAAAAATGGAATGGCCAGTTTCGGCATGGATGGCGTAAAAGGCATCTTCTCAGACATCAGCACTCCAAACTCGCTATTGGATTTGTACCAAAGGTCGCCCTGTGTACCGATAAAAAACCTGTTTATATGATCATCTTTGCCTGTAATCTTGTTCAACTCTTTATCCTCTTCAAAAATCTTCTTTTCTTGGTCATATCTGAATATACCTTTGTCTGAATTGACATAAATCTCATCGTTTAAAAATGCAACATAATTACCAGGGTCTGAAGGCAAGCCCTCTTCTTTTCCAAATTCCAGGACCTGCTTAATAGCAGAGAAGTCTTCAGCAAATGCAATTTTATACACTTTGCGATAAGGATGTGAAACCCATATATTGAAGTCTTTGTCCTTTGCAATGACTCTAGCCGACTCATTAAATCCGGAAAATTTATGACTGAATTGCCATTTATTATTTATCTTTTTGTACAAATGAAACCCTTCGTAGGTTCCTGCCAACATCAGGTTTTTTTCTTTCAAACCAACAAATTTCCAGGTACCTGTAATAGGGCCTGACAGCTTTACAGCTTCATCTTTGTCTATTAAAAATGCACCTTCGTTGTGCCCCATCATCAGCTGACCATCTATTATATCCAGTCCCCAGACCTGTCCGGAAGAATTTTTGACAGGTTTAAACTCTCCAATTATAAAATCACGACTATTATCTTTCCAGTCAGTATAGAAAAGCCCATTATTTGTACCTACATAGAGCTTTTGGTCATGTATCAATACGTCGTACACACCTCCTTGCAGGTCCCCATCTGGAAATATAATTCTGAAAGGAGATTGTATGAGTATCTTATCTATACCATTGTTAGTAGCTGCCCATAAATTCTGATTGGCATCTAGTCCCAGTTTTATGACTCCGTTGTTTTGTAATCCAAGGCTCTTGTTGATGACAAATAATATTTCACCATTCCCATTTACAAAAAAGATACCCTTTAGTACGGAGCCTATTGCCAGCAAATCCTTATTGATAACAATTGCAGAATTCAGTATAGCCTTATTGAGGGAACTATTTTTTGAAAAGGGAGCGAATTGTTGGTTGGTATATGTGAAGATACCTTTTTTTTCAGTTATAAATAACAATTTGTCTTCTTGAGGGGCAATGATATCAGATATTCGTTCGCCAATGAAAATTTCGCTACCAGGTATAAAATGGGTTTTGTCTTTTTCCAAAGTAAACAATCCTTTATACGGGTCACAAAAGTAGATTGTACCACGTATAATCTCAAAATAGTTTACAGTGTAAGGAGTATCTGTGCATGGGCGAATGGAGGTTCCATTAAAAACAAAAATTTTGTTCACAGACCGAAAATATACTTGCCCCTTCATGACCTGGATTTCCCAGATATCCTCGAGTGACTTTTGATCCGAAGAAAGTTTGTCACGAAGACTGAAATACTTAAGTTCTCCTGTTGAAATTCGCAGGAAGTACCCAAATTCATCTTGTCCACCTACATATACCCTGCCAGTAATGGTGTCTAGCTCTACCGATCTTACCACAGTGTGACCCGGAAGTCTGAACAGCGACCATCTTCCGGCAGAAAATACGAGAAGCCCCTCATTGTTGGCTATGTATACCTGGCCATCCTCTGAAGCAGCAATGTCCCAGTTTTCTGTACCTCCTCCATAAGTTGATTTTTTATAATTATTGATATAGGGATGATTGATGAGATAGTCCTGCCCTACCAATGAAATAGAAAAGCCTATGCAGAATAAAAAACAAAACGAATGTAATACTTTGTAAATCATGGTGCAATATACATTATTTGTTTTTTCTGTAATTAGGCCTGATGTACAAAATAATTACCTTGATGTATTTTTGATGTAGTAAAATTTAAGCCATTCATCATTTTGAAGGTTAACTTTGTCAAATTAATTAATCATTTAAAATCTCGCCACACATGAAACAGCTTTACTTTTTAATTTGCTTTGCAATAGTTTGTACTGTCACTGTACACGCTCAGAAGGTATATGACTTTGAAACACCCGAAAACACCATCACTTTTCAATACTTCGGCAGCAGCCTGGAGCCAATGGTCACAACTGCCATACCTAATCCTGATAAAAGCGGAATCAATGCATCAGCCACCGTTGGCAAGTTTATCAAAGCTGCCGGTGCTCAGACTTGGGCTGGTGGCTTTCCTAATCCTGCCCTGGCTACACCTGTAGATGGGTCATCTGGAGGCACTGTTTGTGTCAAAGTATGGATGGATCATCCTGGCAACGTTGCCGTCAAACTCGAAAACCCCATAGGAGGAGGTGAGAACTGGATTACGACACAGCCATACACTACACCCAATCAATGGCAGGAATTGTGTTTTGATCTTTCAGCTCCATCACTAGAAGACGGAAAACTACCTGCCACAGGAAAAGTATATAACGTTCTGGTTATGTTTTTTGACTTTGGTATAGCCGGCGGAGCAGCTGATGAATCTTATTATTTTGATGATATCAAATTGCCAGGTGGCGCAGCTGAAGTTATTACCTCCATTCTTGACTTTGAAACAGCCGCCACTTCAGGTGAATTCAAATATTTCGGAAGTACCCTGGACGGTGAAAAAACAGAAGTTATCAATAATCCAAACCCTGCAACAATCAATACCAGTGCAAAAGTCACCAAATTCATCAAACCAGCCGCCTCACAAACCTGGGCAGGAGCGTTTTCTGATCCAAACCCAGCCAAACCGGTTGACCTTACGAGCGGTGGTAAAATTTGTATGAAGGTGCATATGGATCACATAGGCAATTTTGCACTTAAACTTGAAAATGGACTGGATAACAAACCATTTTGGATTCAAACAGTAGCCAACACGAAAATAAATGAGTGGGAAGAACTCTGTTTTGACTCTACTCTACCTTCACTGGAAGGAGCTCTTGAGCCTGCATCAGGTGGGGTTTACCAGACTATCACGCTCTTCAGCGATTTTGGAACGCCAGGTGGAGCAACTGATGTCACTAATTATATAGATGACATCGTTGTCAAAACAGGCGGCGTAGCACCATTGAGAAAGGTAAATATTGAAGTTAATATGAACAATGTGAGTGACAACTTTGACAAAGTTTATGTTAGTGGAACTTTCAATAACTGGTCAGGTGACAGCAATCCTTTGCAAGACGACGATCAGGACGGTATCTGGAAAGGAAGTCTGATGCTTACCAACGGTGCATACGAATATAAAGTTACTCTCGACAACTGGACAAAACAAGAGCAATTTGCCGGTACGGAAGAATGCACTAAAACCACAGGCGAATTTACCAACAGACTTCTACTGGTAGCTGGCAATACAGATGTACCACAGTTTTGTTACAACAGCTGCTATGCTTGCGGTGAAGAAGTCAAAATCACTTTTAAACTTGGGATGGGTGATGTAGTACCTAATCCTGAAGGTGTATGGGTTGCAGGTGGAGGTAATTTCGATGTGCCAGGTGGAAGATTTAAAATGAGTGATGCTGACAATGATAAAATTTATGAGCTGGTAGTAGCGCGTAAAAAAGGTTTCTCTTCTTATTTCACCTTTGTAAATGGACCATGTCCTGACTACAGTTGTAAAGAAAACCTGGAAGGTAAACCTTGTGGAGATGCTAGCAATTATAATGACAGAAAGCTAGATCCTGTATCCACCAATGTGGTTTACGCTTCATGCTTTGGTCTTTGTACTAGCAATGCAGATTGCACAAGTGCTGTAAATGAACTAGAACGCAACAGCCAACTTTTCACTATCATTGGAAATCCTTCTCTTAATGGTCAGTTAAATCTTGTGTTCAGTGAAAATAATGATACAAACAGAAAAATAGTCATCACTAACAGTGTAGGTCAGGTCATGAAAACAGATGTACTGAATGGTGCTCTTCCGTCTGCAAGTATAGATTTGTTCGATTTGAATACAGGTATCTACTATGTTACTGTCAATACCAGATTACATACTTTGACACAAAAGTTTGTAAAACTATAATCAGATAACGAGGGTAAGCAAATCAAAACAGGGTTTGCTTACTCCTTTTTCTATTCTAATTAATCTTATTAATACATCATTATGCGTATTGTATTTTTCATTTTATTCTCGATCATATGTACATCTGTTTTTTCACAGATTACTGTCACGGGAAAAGTCACATTGGCCGGAGAAACTGAAGGAGCCATAGGAGTCAATATTTTATTGAAAGGCAGCACGTCGGTAGGCACCATAACCGATATAGATGGAACATATTCTATCACTGTACCTAATGCACAATCCATTTTGGAATATTCTTTTATTGGATATCTGAATAAAGAGGTGGTGGTAGGTGTCCAGACCATCATTGATATAACGTTGGAAGAAAATGCTTCACAACTCGAAGAAATTGTAGTGACAGGATATACTAATCAAAAAAGATCCAACATTAGTGGTAGTGTAGCTACTTTAAATTCTAAAGATATCTCTGAAAAACCCATCCTAAGAGTGGAGCAGGCATTGCAAGGGCAAACAGCTGGCGTTCAGGTGGCCCAAAATTCTGGTTCGCCGGGTAGTGCCCTGTCAGTGAGGGTGCGTGGTGTGGGTACAATAAACAACAGCGATCCTTTATATATAGTAGATGGTGTGCCTGTGGAAGGACTCGATTTTTTAAATCCCCATGATGTAGAATCTATCAATGTCCTCAAAGATGCTGCGTCTGCCGCCATATATGGGTCGCGTGGTGCAAATGGTGTCGTCCTTGTAACAACCAAAGGAGGCAAAAAAAACCAGGAAGGAAAAATAACCTATGATGGATATTATGGATTGCAGAGAGCAGGCAGACTTTTGGACCTGCTGACTGCATCAGAGTATGCGACTTTACAGAATGAGGCACATATTGCCGCAGGAAAAACACCACCGGCAGAATTTGCCAATCCATCCGTATTAGGTAGAGGTACCGACTGGCAGGAAGCCATCTTTGAAACAGCCCCTATTATGAGTCACCAGTTGCAGTTTACAGGAGGCGGTGCAAGTTCTGCTCACACCCTTTCTGCCAATTATTTTTCCCAGGACGGAATCGTAGGGGGACCCAAAGCCAACTTCCAGCGAGCAACCGTAAGATTAAACAGCTCATACGACCTTAAAAGCTGGTTGACGCTTGGAAACAACCTCGGGTTTACGTGGCTAAAAAGAAATGGTCTAAGCGAAAACAATGAATACAACAGTCCCCTCATAAGGGCGTTTAATATGGACCCTGTGACACCTGTCAGAAAGGCAAACGGCACTTTTGCATATTCTAATTATACGGATACAGATATTGCCAATCCAGTCAATGCCATACAACAAACTTATAACACGTGGACCAGCAACCGCCTGGTAGGTAATGTTTTTGGAAATGTGAATCTGGGTAAAGGTTTCAGTTTCCGGTCGACAGTCAGTCTCGACGTGACTTTTGCAGTACAAAGGACTTTCAACCCAAGATTTGATTTGAGCAATATTCCTTCCATCAGCGAAGCACCGAGCGCAGAAAAAATTTGGTCAACAGTGTAGGTGTCGGAAATAATACATGGAATAACAAACAAATCGAAAATGTACTTACCTGGCAGAAAACAATAAATGATAAACACGCCATCACATTAATAGCTGGGACAGGTGCTATCAGCAACAGATACGACGGTAATGGTGGCGGCAATACAAATCTCCCCTCTAATGACCCCAAAGATGCATATATTTCCAATACCATCGATCCTGCTTCACAACGACCTTATCAGGTAGCATCAGAGTCATCACTTTTATCCTATTTTACCAAAGGAAATTATGAATTGAAAAATAAATATCTGTTTTCAGGTACTTTGAGGGCAGATGGTTCATCCAAGTTTGGTAAAAACAATAGATTCGGATATTTTCCGTCTTTCTCAGCAGGCTGGATAGTAAGCAGAGAAAATTTCTGGAAAAGCAAATCTATCTCTAGCCTAAAATTGCGTGCCAGCTGGGGCCAGAATGGTAATGATCGTATCGAGAATACAGTTTCTCTACAGTGGTGCTAACAGGTCAAAATTATGTCTTCAGCAATGATCAGATTATTACCAATGGTAGTGTAGCCCTCACTTCTGCCAACCCGGATTTGAAATGGGAAACCAGCACACAAACCAACGTAGGTGCTGAAGTTGAACTTTTTGATGGGATGATCAATTTTGAAGCTGATTATTATATCAAAAATACAACTGATATGCTCTATGCTGCGCCTATTCCATTGGTAGCTGGTACAGCCCCTCCATTCCAAAATGTGGCCAATGCTGAAAATAAGGGTCTCGAACTGGCTGCTTCATATAGAAATACAAAAAAAGTATTCAAGTATTCGGTAGGCGGAAATATTGCCTTCGTAAAAAGCTTGATTACCGGTTTAGGTAGAGGAGGCGAACCCGTTTTGTCTGGTAATATACAATCAGCCAATGCTTTTGCAGCTAAAACAGATGTAGGTCAACCTCTCGCTTCATTTTTTGGATTTGTGACAGATGGTATATTCCAAACACCGGCAGAAGTAGAAGCACATGCTTTTCAGGCACTGGGAACAGCTCCAGGCGATATAAGATTTAAGGACCTTAATGGAGATGGTACCATAGACTTGAATGACAGAACCTATATTGGCAATCCCACACCAGATTTTTCATATGGAATGAACTCGTCTTTCGAGTATAAGAGTCTTGAACTCAATGTAAACCTACAGGGAGTGTATGGAAATGAAATATACAACAACACCACCAGATATGATTTTGGTTACGTCAATAGACCATCTTCGGCCCTCAACAGATGGACTGGTCCGGCAACATCCAACAGCGAGCCAAGAGTAAACCTGAATGATCCCAATCAAAATGCCAGAGTTTCAGACAGATTTATAGAAGACGGTTCATATTTGAGAATTAAAAATTTGTCCTTGGGTTACAATCTTTCAGACAAATATCTTAAGAAATTGAAAATGCAAAAAGTAAAATTGTACGTATCTTCTACCAACTTACTAACATTTACAAAGTATTCAGGACTGGATCCTGAGATAGGCACTATTGGAAACAATCTGGAAATAGGAATAGATAGAGGATTTTATCCTCAAGCAAGAACATTTACGACTGGTCTTAGTTTAACCTTTTAAAAACAATTCAAAATGAATAGATATATTAAAATTTCAGTTTTTGTATTGCTTACAACATGCCTGATGCAATCCTGCAGTAAAGATTTTCTGGAAAAAATCCTATCATTAGGGTCACTCAAGAAAAATTTTACAAGACTGCAGATGATGCTATTGCCGGGGTGAATGCTGCTTATGCCACTTTGCAGTTTCAACTGTCTCCGGGTGGTCATTTTCGCTGGTTTTGGGGAGATATCATGTCAGATGACGCTGTCAAAGGCGGATCAGGGGATAATGATGTTAATGACCTTCTAAAACTGGAAACATTCCAGGGACCAGTCAACACCACATTGCTGGAAGGCGAATGGAGTGCAAACTATGAAGGTATCTACAGAGCCAATGTGGTACTGGAAAAAGTGCCTGGCATTGATATGGACGGCAAGCTGAAAGCCAGAATACTGGGAGAGGCAAAGTTTATCCGTGCATGGAACTATTATAATCTTGTCACCATTTTTGGAGGTGTGCCGCTGGCGGACAAGGTCTTGGCTCCTTCTGAATACAACATACCAAGAGCTACCGCTGAGCAGATATGGGATTTTATTGAAAAAGATCTCAAAGAAGCATCTGCTGACCTTTGGAAAAAAAGTGATTACGAACCAAAAGATTTAGGGAGGATAACCAAAGGTAGCGCTCAGGCTTTGCTCGCAAAAACTTATCTCTGGCGTAAAAAATGGGCAGAAGCTAAGGCCGTAACTGAAACCATCATCAGTTCCAATGAATATACTTTAGTGCCAAAATATGAAGATATTTTCACTTTGGATGGAGAGAATAATGCAGAATCCATTTTTGAAATTCAGTATATGAATGCTTCAGGAGGCAACTGGGGCAGAAACAATGCCAATGAAGGTACCTTCACCAATGTATTTACAAGAGCCCGTGGTCAGTTTGGAGGTTTTGGCTTTAATATTCCTACTCAGAATTTTGTTGACGAATTCTTTAAGGAAGGTTTTGAAGACCCAAGACTTAAGTCTACTGTTTTCAGAGTGGGTGATGCTATGGGTGATCGCGGAATTTTTACAATAGAAGCTACTGGCGGACTTCCTTATCTGTATTATTCAAAAAAATATTTCAATAACAAAAGTGAAGAAGCACCTTTTGGCGACCCTGCCCCTAATGGTGGTTCCAATGACAGAGTGTTAAGATATGCTGACGTATTGCTCATGCATGCTGAATCATCTTTCCAGGCCGGAGATCAGAATGCTGCCCGTAACTCTCTCAATAAAGTAAGGGCTAGAGTAAGTATCCCGGCTATTTCTTCATCAGGAAATGACCTTTTGGGTGCCATTTACAGGGAACGCAGACTGGAATTAGGACTCGAAAGCCATCGTTTTTTCGACCTGGTCAGAACCGGTCAAGCTCCTGCAGTTTTGGGAAGTTTGGGCTTTAAAGCAGGTACAAATGAATTATTTCCTATACCACAGTCCCAAATCCTTTCAACTAATGGTGCACTAACACAAAACCCAGGCTATAATTAATTTTAAAATTCTAGAAAATGAATCATAAAAATATAATGTTTTACTTAAAGTCAAGCCTTACCATTCTTGTGCTTGCCATCGTACTGGTTCCAGGCTGTACTCCGGAGCGAATCGACGAAATGTCTCTTGACGGTACCCCCGGCATACCTGAGTTTACAGCAGTGCCTCTGGCAGACAACCCAAACCGGATAATACTCAAAGCATCAGCCCAAAATTCCTTCCAACTGTTGTGGGATTTGCCAGGTGCTACACCAAAAGTGTCTCGAAAAACGATCGATACTGTCCTATACGCTAAAGCAGGAGTATACAAAATCAAATTGCTAGCTTCGTCTACGGATGGTAGTGGTACAGGAACCAATACTAAAACTATTACCATTGCTCAAGATGCACCTCTCTCATGCAACCCTAAACTGTCCTTACTGACAGGAGAATGCAAACCCGAAGGAAAGTGCTGGACTATGTCTACTGAAGTTGGTGCTGTCAAAGTTGGCCCTACTTATGATGACTATTCGTGGTTTACCTCTCCAGTCAATGGTCTTCAGCCACAGCAATACGATGATCGTTTTTGTTTTACTTTCGAAAACCTTGTTTTTGAAAACAAAAATAATGGCTTGTCAGTTAATCCCTGGGATGGGTACAAACCGGTAGTGGCCGATTGGGCTAAAAGTCAGTTTACATATACGGAAGGTACAGGTACTAATGGAAGAGATCAGATTACACTCGAAGATTTGCAGTTTATGGGAGTCTGGGATTGTGACAATGTACTAGATGTAATGTTACTCACAGAAACAAAACTGATAGTCAGAGGAAAACAACGCGAACCAAATGGAACTCCGAAATCGGAAGGATGGTTTGAATTGACTTTTAAAGCTAATTAGTGGATTTTATAAACTAAATAAAAAAAAATATAATGAATCATACATTTTTCAAATTAGCAGCATTTTCAGTCCTTTTTATTTCGACTTTATTATTACAGCAAGGATGTGCCGATGATCCGGATGGTTCACCTGAGTCTTTGAATTTACCGGTTCTTTCCTTTGAAAATCCCACCATCACAGAAGATGATACGGACCGAAATTTTGAACTCGAACTCAAGTTGTCTGGTGTCAATCAGACCAATGCAGTAGTAAATTTTGCCGTGGTGTCCGGCTCCGCTATTTCTGGAACAGATTTTAAGGTCCTGACGGAAGGCAAGTTGATATTTGCACCGGAGGACACAAAAAAATCCATAGTCGTGACCCTCTTTGGAGATGAAGTAAAAGAAATTAAAAAATCTTTTACTGTCAAATTTTACAACGGTATCAATGTCACTATCCCTTCGGATCTTATGACCGTCACTGTGGTGGATGATGATGATGACACCGCAGGAATTAAAATTCCAACTAGCGGGTATACCACACCACTTACCTATGAGGGATACAATTTAGTGTGGGCCGATGAATTTGAAGGTCCGACATTAAACACCAACAATTGGGTATTTGAAACAGGCGCCGGTGGATGGGGTAACAATGAATTACAGTATTATCGCCAGGAAAACTTATCGATGCTGGACGGCAATATGATCATCACGGCCAAAGCTCAGAAATTTGGCTCGAGCAATTACACTTCTACTCGTATCAAAACACAGGGCAAAAAGTCTTTTAAATTCGGGCGTGTGGATATCAGAGCGGCCTTGCCGGAAGGCAAGGGAATTTGGCCAGCCTTATGGATGCTGGGCACCAATATCACTTCGGTCAACTGGCCTGCTTGTGGCGAAATAGATATTATGGAATTGACGGGTGACTTACCCAACAGAGTATTGGCTACAGTACATTACGGCCCTAATGTGAGCGAAAGACAATACAAAACAGGATCCAAATATTTGTCCGGCAATGCAAATTTCCAGGATGAGTTCCATGTATTCTCGATGATATGGAAAGAAAATCTGATAGAATTTTTTGTAGATGATGTAAAGTACCACCATATCTCCTGCAGATAAACGCGCACTACCCTACCCGTTCAATAAAAACTTCTTTTTCATCATGAACGTAGCAGTTGGTGGAAATCTTCCCGGCAACCCGGACGCAACTACCCCACTTCCGCAAAACATGATTGTTGACTATATCAGGGTTTTCCAACCCAAATAAGTTTATTATTCTAGTGTATTGATTGCATAAATAATTCCTGAAGCATATCTCCTGCAAAAAATGAGATTAAATAGGGAATTATTTATGCAGTTAAGTTTTAAGCGTTATTTTTGGTAATTAATTCCAATGAAGCCTTTTATCATTAAGTCTTGCTTTTTACTATTATTACTTTGTAATTCACCATATGTTTTTTCACAAACTAACAAAATAGAATTAAAAAAAGACTGCAAAGGTACCAGGATACGGATTGATGGCAAAGACTTCTTTATCAAAGGTATGAATTGGGATTATTATCCCATCGGGACTAACTACGAATATATATTATGGAATAAGCCTGAGTCATTTATTAGAGAAGCACTCGATTCTGAAATGTTGCTATTAAAAAATATGGGAGTGAATGCTATCCGCGTATATACTGGTATACCTCCTGAATGGATTACATACGTCTATAAACAATATGGAATCTACACCATGCTCAATCACACCTTCGGAAGATATGGGCTTACGGTCGATGGCCAGTGGGTAGCCAATACTGATTATGCTAATCCCAAAGTAGAAAATATACTCCTCGGCGAAATTACCATGCTGGCTCAAAAATATAAAGATACAGAGGGCTTAATGCTTTTTTTAATAGGCAATGAAAACAATTATGGACTTTTTTGGGAAGGAGCAGAAACTGAAAATATTCCTGCAGAAAACAGAATGTCGACTGAAAGAGCAGTCAACATGTACAAACTATTTAATAAAGCAGCACTGACCATTAAATCCATAGATAAGAACCATCCTGTAGCGATATGCAACGGCGATTTACTATTTTTGGACATCATCGCAAGGGAATGTAAAGCTTTCGATATTTTCGGGACCAATATATATCGGGGTGTTTCATTCGGCGACACATTCAGAAAAGCCAAAAAAGAGTACGGAAAACCTGTTTTATTGACAGAGTTTGGGGGCAGATGCTTATAATGTTAAAGACAAAAAGAAGATGCCAAAGCTCAGGCAAATTGTTTAAGGCAAAACTGGAAAGAAATATATGAAAATGTAGCAGGAGCAGGCCAAGCAGAAAATTGTCTGGGCGGATTTACCTTTCAGTTTAGCGACGGATGGTGGAAATATGATCAGACCTACAGGCTTGATATTCATGATACGACGGCATCCTGGTCCAATGGAGGTTATCAGAACGACTACACCAAAAACGAGCCCAACATGAATGAAGAATGGTTTGGGATTTGTGCCAAAGGACAAACTGACCAAAGGGGGCATTATACCTTATTTCCCAGAGCAGCCTATTATACATTGAAAAACTTACTCACATTAGATCCTTATTCCAAACGCACTTCATTAAAAACCATACACCAACATTTTGATAACAACTGATAAAATGAGTAACCCAGATAGTAAAATAGTAGAAATGCATGTTGTAGAACATGAAAATGAGCGCTTTTATAAAATATCCAATAACGATTTGATGCGTCCGTTTTTTATGAATATAGTAAGTGATGCAAATCACTGGATGTTCATTTCCAGCAATGGAGGGTTGTCAGCAGGTCGCAAAAATCCGGATTATGCTTTATTCCCTTATTACACAGACGATAAAATAACGGAAGGTGCGGACATTACAGGTAGTAAATCTATCTTTCGAATTAAAAAGGAAGAAACCACTTTAGTGTGGGAACCCTTTACAGAAAGATTTAATGACAAGTACACGATCAGCAGGAACTTATATAAAAATCTGTACGGCAACAAAATCATGTTTGAGGAAATACTGCATGACCTCGGTTTGGTATTCAGATATCAATGGAATTCAAGCAACAAGTTTGGTTTTGTAAGAAAGGTTGAACTTATCAATCATTCAGACCATGATTATGATATTACATTGCTCGATGGTATTCAAAACATTATGCCTTTTGGGGTGGGCAGTGATTTGCAAAACTCCACGAGCAACCTTGTAGATGCATACAAAAGGAGTGAGTTGGTGCCTGATTCAGGCTTGGGTATATTTGCACTAAGTGCCATCATAGTCGATAGGCGCCGAGCCAAGTGAGGCATTGGAAGCCAACATTGTCTGGTCGCTGGGATTACAGAATAGTGTACATTTACTTTCGTCGTTGCAATTGCCGGCATTTAGAAAATCCCTGAAAATTCAAAACGAATCTGACATTAAAGGGGAAAAGGGTGCCTATTTTGTATCTAAAGAACTGAAGTTGTCCCGTAATTCTGACGTCAAATGGAAAATCATTGCCAATGTGCGTCAGAATCATGCTCAAATCATAAGTCTGTCCCAAACCATCCAAATGGATCAACACCTTGAAAAATCAATAGAAGAAGATGTAGAGGCCGGAACACAAAATCTTATCAGACTCAACGCCGCATCGGATGGTCTGCAGATTACTGCTGACGACCTCAAAGACACCCGCCACTTTTCCAATACCTTATTCAACATCATGAGGGGCGGTATTTTTGACGACAATTATCATATTGAAAAAAGCGATTTTCTGCAATATCTGGATTCAGCCAGCAAAGCAGTAAAAGAACGCAACAGCCAATATCTGGGTATGCTGGCAGATAAATTTTCGCAAGCTGAACTCATGGATAACATTTCATCAACCCATGATGTTGATTTCCTAAGACTGTGTACGGAATATTTACCTCTCAAATTCAGCCGTAGGCATGGAGACCCAAGCCGGCCATGGAACAGATTTTCCATCAATACCCAAAGCGAAACCGATGGTTCCAAAATCCTGGATTATCAGGGAAACTGGAGAGATATTTTTCAAAACTGGGAAGCGCTGTCCCACTCCTACCCTGCATTTATAGAAGGTATGATATTTAAGTTTGTCAATGCTTCCACTTTTGATGGTTATAACCCATATCGCGTTACAAAAGGTGGCTTCGACTGGGAAACCATAGAACCAGACAATCCTTGGTCTTACATCGGTTACTGGGGCGACCATCAGGTTGTATATCTCTTAAAATTCCTTGAATTTGCAGAGAAGTACCATCCCGGCGAACTGAATACATTTTTTGAAAAAGAATATTTTGTCTATGCCAATATCCCATATCGCATCAAACCTTATGCTGATATCCTTAATGATCCTAAAAACACCATAGATTTTGACTCAGAAGCAGATCACCATATCAGAAATCTAGTCATAAAAAAAGGGGCTGACGGAGCACTTGTGGGAAGCAAAAAAGATGACATCCACCATGTGAATTTTATGGAGAAGATGCTCGCTATGGTTTTGTCAAAATTGTCCAATTTTATACCTGAGGGAGGGATATGGATGAATACGCAGCGGCCTGAATGGAATGATGCCAACAATGCATTGGTGGGTAATGGTGTTTCGATGGTCACATTATACTATTTGAAAAGGTTTTTTAATTTTTTTGAGAAAGTTGTTGCCCAAAGCCATGAAGAAAATACACTCATTTCCGAAGAACTTGTCACATTTTTTAATAAAATATGGCAAACACTGGAGTCTAATAAACATGAGCTTTCCGGAAGACTGGATAATACTATTCGAAAAGTCATCACTGATGCTCTGGGACAGGCAGGAAGTGAGTATCGGCATAGTATTTATCATCAAGGATTCAGTGGGATAAAAGCACCCGTATCATATGGCAATATTGCTGACTTCATCTCCGTCACACTAAAATACCTGCAGCACACCATCGAAGCGAATCTAAGAGCAGATGGACTATATCATGCCTACAATCTGATGAAGATGGAGGAAAATGGAATAGAAGTCGCCCACTTGAGTGAGATGCTCGAAGGTCAGGTGGCTGTCATAAGTTCAGGACATCTTGATTGTAAACTGACTTTGAAGTTACTTGATGCCATGAGAAGCAGTGCATTGTATCGTGAAGACCAAAATAGTTATTTGCTTTATCCCAATAAGGCATTACCCAAATTTTTGGAAAAAAATAACATTCCGCACACTCTGGTCCATTCTTCATCGCTTCTGGTCCAATTGGTGAAGGAAAATAACATCCAGATTATCAACAAAGATATCAGGGGCAACTATCACTTCAACGGAGGTTTTAAGAATGCCAATGACCTGAAGCATGCGCTACATACATTAAATCCAGACAAATATGGATTGCTGGTAGAAAAGGAAAAGGCATCTATCATGCAGATTTTTGAAAAGGTATTTAATCATATTGCTTTTACAGGTAGATCGGGGCCTTTTATGCTTATGAAGGCTTAGGGTCAATTTACTGGCACATGGTCTCTAAATTACATCTGGCAGTACAGGAAGTATGTATGAAGGCAATCCATAGTCATGAAGATAAAGATGTCATCAGAAAGCTGATATCTCACTATGAGGCGATCGGTCAAGGAATAGGTCTGCATAAATCACCAAAATTATATGGCGCTTTCCCTACGGATGCCTACTCTCATACACCGGGTCACAGGGGTGCTCAGCAACCGGGTATGACGGGTCAGGTTAAGGAAGATGTACTCATAAGATTTGGCGAACTGGGAGTGAATGTAAAAGATGGAAAATTGTCATTTGAGCCTTCATTGCTCCATAGGGATGAGTTTCTGAAGGAAGCGAAAACAACCAGTTATTTTGATGTCAATGGTATTCAAAAAAACTTGAGACTGGAAACCGACTCATTATTTTTCACCCAATGCCAGATACCAGTAATATACAGTATATCTGATAAAACTCAACTTAAGATAGACTTTCATGATGGTCATTCCAGCGTGTTTGAGACACCTTCTCTGGATAGTAGTATGAGTCAAAAAATATTCCGTAGGACTAATGAAATCAAACAAATCCTTGTCATGATTAAAAAATCCAGTTTACTTTAGATCTTCTAAAACTTATTTCTTCATACTGAAAATCAGGCATAGATGCAAAAACTAATATCTGTAATTATTTTGATTGGATTGGGAGCAATGTTTTTTTCGTGTGCCCGGCCAAGGACTGCAGGTGCTCCTCCCAAAATCTTATCAGCCAAAGACATTCTGGGTAATCCCCTTTATGCTGCCATATCTTATGGGGGTTACCGTCATCTTTCCAGAGAAATCCAGCCAACTATTCCGGAACTCAAGGAAGATATGAAAATACTTTATGCTATGGGTTTTAAGGTACTAAGGACTTATAATGCGCAGTTTGCAGAAGCCGAAAATGTATTAAAAGCCATTACCGAAATAAAAAATGAAGATGCAAGTTTTGAAATGTATGTCATGCTTGGTGCATGGATAGATTGTAAAAACGCCTGGACAAATACACCTATACATAATGAGGAAAGCGATCAAAACAAAGATGAAATAAGTCGGGTTGCAGCCCTGGCAAAAAAATACCCCGATATCGTAAAAATGATAGCTGTAGGGAACGAGTCCATGGTCAGGTGGGCTACCTCCTACTTTGTAAGTCCAGATATAATACTCAAGTGGGTAAATCATATTCAGGAACTAAAAAAGAAAGGCGAGTTGAACAAAGATCTTTGGGTAACAAGTTCAGACAATTTTGCATCCTGGGGCGGTGGAGGCAGTGAGTACCATGTTCCCGCATTAAATCAACTGATAAGAGCTGTAGATTTTATATCTATGCACACCTACCCAATGCACGACACTCACTACAATCCTGATTTCTGGGGTGTACCAGCGGGCGAAAAGGATAATACTGATATCAAAAAGATAGATGATGCTATGCTTAGAGCGAAAGTATATGCCCAGTCACAATATGAAGGTGTATGGAAATACGTGAAAAGCATCCAAGAAAACAAACCGATACATATAGGCGAGACCGGCTGGGCATCGGTATCCAATGAATATTATGGGGATACGGGTTCAAGGGCAACGGATGAATATAAAGCAGGTCTTTTTTATAAACATATGAGACAATGGACCAAACAAAAAGGTTTGACTTGTTTTATTTTGAAGCATTTGATGAACAATGGAAGAATGCTGACAATCCTCAAAGCTCTGAAAATCATTTTGGGCTGATCGATTTAAATGGTCAGCCAAATATGCTGTGGAAATGGTAGAAGGTGGAGTTTTCAAAGGTTGACAAGAGGTGGTAAAAAAATAACCAGGACCTATGATGGTAAAAAAGATAGTTTAATGCAGGATGTAAAGGTGCCACCATCAAAATCAAAAATTAAGACCAGCAATTAGTCCTAAACTAAAAGAAATTTGACTTAACATTCAGTCCAGACAAAAAGTAGCTTTATCTTTATGTTTAATTAATAAGTTAAATCAAAACACAATCAACAAAAAATGTCTAATAATCATTCCTCATTACAAATCAAGGTTCCGATGGGCCAGAAAATAGCCTTTGGATTAGGTATGCTCGCCAATCAAATGTTTCCGGCAGCTTTAGGTATTTTTATGGTTGTTTTGGTACAGGATCTAAAGTTTCCGGGCTGGATGTGGGGAATTTTATTTTTTCTTCCCCGGATATTTGATGCATTCACGGACCCTATCATGGGCTATATTTCAGATAATACCCGATCTAAATGGGGACGACGCAGGCATTATGTATTTTGGGGAGCCATCATTATGGGCATATCTTTTATAGTAATGTGGCAACTATACAGAGAAAATGGAATGACTTTTAATTTCATTTTTTTCGTTTTCTGGTCATTTGTGTTTTATCTGGGTCTAACACTTTTTAGTGTACCATATGTAGCAATGGGCTATGAGATGAGTGATGATTTTCACGAACGAACAAGTATTATGGCGGTTGCTCAGTGGATTGGTCAATGGGCATGGGTGATTGCGCCTTGGTTTTGGGTTGTGATGTACGATCCTGATTGGTTCCCCAATGCCGATACAGCTACCCGAACTTTAGCTATATGGGTAGGTGTCTCCTGTATGTTACTGGCCATGGTTCCAGCTATCTTTATCAAAAGCAAGTCTACACTAAATGATCATAACCTGGAGGAGCTGACTTTAGGTAAGATCGGAGGCAGTCTAAAACAAATCCTTATCAGTTTTAAAGAAGCTTTTGTAATCAAACCTTTTAGAAAACTTTGTATAGCTACTTTCCTGATCTTTAATGCTTTTAATACTGTTGCCGGTTTTACTTTTTTTATAGTTGTTTATTACCTATTTAATGGAAGTTCAGCAGATGCAGGTATCTGGCCGACACTTTTTGGATGTGTAGGTGCTTTAGCTACTACTTTTGTAGTAATACCCATTGTAGCATGGATGGCTAAAAAAATGGAGAAGAAGAAGACTTTTCTTATTTGCCAGGGAATATCTATATTTGGTTATATTCTACTTTGGTTTCTCTTCATTCCAGGCAAACCTTATATGTTTTTATTTGCTTTGCCTTTTTTCTCTTTCGGGATTGGCAGTTTGTTTACGATGATGATGTCTATGACAGCTGATGTTTGCGATATGGATGAGTTGACTTCAGGCAAACGTAGAGAAGGAATTTTTGGTGCCATTTATTGGTGGATGGTTAAGTTTGGTTTTGCCATAGCCGGATTATTGACAGGAGTGATTATGTCAGTGGTCGGTTTTGAAGCTGGTGCTGAAACGCAGACTGAGGGTGCAATAACAGGTTTAAGGCTATTTTTCTCAGGCATACCTATCTTAGGTACTTTGGCTGCAATGTGGGTTATGAGTACCTATGACTTGACTGAAGACAAAGCAAGAGAGATTAAAGAGAGTTTGATGGCCCGAAAGTCTGCATTGTAATCAATCGATTTAAAAAAATGTTACTAAAGTATTTATGCTTTGATTATTAATGTTTATTTTATATTTTTGGCTTTAAAAAATTTATTTTAATAGTATCAATACCAGCAATATGAAAGCTAAAATCAAATTGTCCATCTCTCTTTTTTTTGCAGTTTTTTTTACTATTTCTGTTTTTTCACAGGTATCTGTCATAGTAGTAGATGATAGCTCTGACAACTTTGATAATACCAAAGAACTGACTTCGGTGCTAGACTCACTTGGTGTAGAATATTTTTATTTTGATGCAGAGCAATCAGGCACGCCTGACATAACCATCATGAATGCCTTTGACATCGTATTGTGGCATACTTCTACATGGGGAACAGATCTGCTATTTTGGGATAATAAAGACGAAGACAGTCAGCTCCTTAAGGCTTATCTGAATCAGCCAAATGCCAACCTATGGCTCATAGGCAATGATTTTATGTTTGACAGGTATGGTGCTGCTCCCGATGACTTTGGTGCAGGCACTTTCCCATATGACTACCTCGGGATAAAAATATGTGGCACAGTCCTATGGTGATGATGGAAACAAAGGTGTACCATTTGTAGCTCCCGCAACTACAAATCCAATTGCCGGGCTGAAAGATATCTCATGGTCATTTGCAACACTATGGTGGGCTGACAACTATGAAATACGTGATGAAGCAAAACCAGTATATATTTTTGGCGGTAATGACTACCCACTGCGGGGAGGAATAACCGGACTATATTATCCAAGAACCAATGGTAGCAAAGGTTTGACCTTTGGTTTTGACCTGAGCCTAGCCGCTGACTTTTCAATTAAAAAACAAACCATAAATACTGTCCTCAGTTGGTGGAATGAAACACTTTCCGGAATAGAAAATCCTAAACCTGCCAAACCCGAATGGGGTATTTATCCTACATTGGTCAATGCAGACTTAACCATTACATCCGAAGAGACATTTGTCCAACCAATCATAGTGGAGTTAATATCTATGGATGGAATACCCATTTTTACGATACAACAAAATACAATAGGGCTTAACGCTGTCAATATAAATTTGTCTGCAGCAAATCTGAAATCAGGTACTTACTTATGTAGAATTTCTACCTCAGATCAGGTTTTGGTCAAAAGAATTATAAAACTCTAAATAAAACGGATATACGCTTACTGTTGACTTTTTACTTGTTTGCAGTGCAAATATCAGCACGTTATTATTTATCTTTACAGCAAATAAAAGTTAAGTCATGTCCACGCCAGTTAGATATCTCACTCCTACCGCTCTTTGGAATCATTTTGCAGATCTGAATGCTATACCACGCGCTTCAAAAAAAGAAGCAAAAGTCATACAGTTTATGTTGGATTTTGGTAAAAAACTTGGACTGTCCACTGTCAAAGACTCTGTCGGCAATGTCATCATTCGTAAACCTGCGACACCAGGCATGGAAAACAAGAAAGCTGTGGTTTTGCAGTCACATCTGGACATGGTTCACCAAAAAAATTCAGATTCAAATTTTGATTTTGACACACAGGGCATCGAAATGGATATCGATGGTGATTGGGTAAAGGCCAATGGAACCACTCTCGGCGCAGACAATGGAATTGGGGTTGCTACGATTATGACCATTCTTGCTTCGGATAATATCGAACATCCTGAACTGGAGGCACTTTTTACAATAGATGAAGAAACAGGTATGACTGGTGCGATGGGCTTGGAAAGTGGATTGTTGACAGGCGAAATTCTACTTAATCTGGACACTGAAGAAGATGACGAAATAGACATAGGATGTGCAGGAGGTATGGATGTCACGGCTGTTTGCTCATATGATACGCAGACACTGGACGCGAATGTTTATGAGGTCATGGAGATCGTGATCAAAGGTCTGCAGGGTGGTCATTCAGGTATTGATATCCATCGTGGCAGAGGTAATGCCAATAAGTTGATGACCAGACTACTTTTTAGTCAAAATGAAAAATATGGCATTCGTCTTTTAAATTTTACAGGAGGGAGCTTACGCAATGCGATACCACGCGAAAGTTTTGCAACTATTGCCATTCCCAATGCCATGAACGAACCATTTCTCGCTGAACTCAAATCTCGTATTGAAGACATTAGAAAAGAGTTCAGCAGCGTGGAACCGCAAATTGATATCACTTTTCATTCCACAGCAGCCACCACTGTAACTTGTATGTCTCAGGCCGATCAGCAAAAGATATTGAAAGCTATTTATGCCGCGCACAATGGGGTATTCAGGATGAGTCCTGATATTGCAGATCTGGTAGAAGCATCCAATAATGTAGCTAAAGTTGATATTGCACAAGGAAGTGCCACTGTATCATGCCTCACCCGGTCTTCGGTAGAGTCTTCGAAGTGGGATGTCGCTAATAGCCTTAGATCCGTATTTGAACTTGCTGGATTTGAGGTTACCTTTTCCGGTGATTATCCGGGATGGATGCCCAATATCCACTCGCCTATCTTAAAGGTATTGACAGAGCTGTATGAAAAAATGCATCATTCTAAAGCTAGTGTTGTAGCATGTCATGCTGGTCTGGAATGTGGTATCCTGGGTAGAAATTACCCCAACATAGATATGATCTCCTACGGTCCTACCATAAAAGGAGCACACTCCCCTGATGAAAAAGTAAATATCCCTTCCGTGAGCAAATTCTGGGACTTCACAATCGAAATCCTAAAGCACATTCCTGACAAAAATGAATAGTCTCAGGCATCTGAAATGAATAATGCCTACTGTTTGTGAATCAGGCTCAGCCAATTACATGTTATTTTTATTAATATCGAAATTTATTTCACTTGGAAGCGTAAGTATATAAGGGCGTAGTGCTAAACAGAGATGTAAAATCTTATGGTGAACTTCAAAATAGAACGTTGTGTGGGTTTATCAGATCGGGAGATCATCCGTTTGTCATTGGCAGATTTGGAGTATTTTGCTTGCCTGGTATTAAAATATGAAGTCCGTCTGCTGAGCTACATCAAAAAAATATCGCAAAGCAATCACGACGAAGCTGAAGACATTCTTCAAGAAGCATTCATCAAAATATGGAAAAATCTGAATGGCTACGATCCCAGACTTAAGCTTGAAAGCTGGATATTTCGTATTGTCCACAATGAAACCATCAGTTATTGGCGTAAAAAAACATCATACTCCAAAGACAATATTGTCCGACTGGATGACGAAAGACTGCATACACTCATGGCAGCAGAAGACGTGGATGAAATGGCAGGAGAATCATTCTTCCGTATCATAGAAGAAGTGTTACCGCTACTCAAGCAGGAATATAGGGAAGTACTGGTACTTAAATACCTGGAAGATAAAAGCTATATAGAGATCTCTGACATCCTGAAAATACCAGAAGGTACTGTGGCTACAAGAATCAACAGGGCCAAAAAATCTTTTAAAGAGCTGGCAGGTGGAAAATTTGATAATACCATATTTAAATAATACGAATATGAACAACGCACAAAAAATCATCGACAAAATAAAGGGGGAGAATATTCAACCCAGACCTGAATGGTCATTTGCTTCAGCAGAATATATAAAATGGGGTGCATTCATGCTTTTTATATCGATAGGGAGTATATCGTTTTCCATCATACTTTTTGCCATATCTGTCAATGGTTTTGATATGTTACAACATTTCAAACATTCCAAACTAGAATCCATTTTAGTGATTTTGCCTATTTTGTGGTTGGCTACTTTGATCTTATTTCTTGGTGGTTCCATCGTCAGTATTATGCATACAGGCAGAGCATATAAATATTCATTCGGCAAGTGGGTAGGTTTGAGCACAGGGATTAGTATAGCCATCGGCACTTTGTTTTTTATCACCGGCGGAGCAAAATGGCTGGAGCATAAATTTGAAACCAACATCGAATCTTACGAAAGTATACAGGAGAAAAAAACAGCCATCTGGAGTCAACCGGAACTGGGAACACTGTCAGGAGAAATCGTTGAAGTAGCAGGTGATACCCTCTACATCAAAGATTTTAAGAGCCGGTTTTGGACTATAGATATCAGCAGTGCATTTATAGCTCCAAAAGTAGTCATGGAAACTACAGAACAAATCAAATTGAACGGTAAAAAAACGGGAGACGCGATCTTTAAAGCGGATCAAATAAAGCCTTGGGAGGCATGCCAGTAAGTGTGTGCAATGATGGGCATAATGGTGCTCCAAATTTATTTGGAGCGAATTGCCGTTTTCAAATAAATTTGAAAAACCATTAAAAAAGTGAAAGAAAAATGATGGTCGTGCGTATACTTATTGAAACACATTTGATTATTCATTTTAAAACATAATATAATGAGACATCTTACAATGATTTTAGGAATGATAACCGTATTTTTTTTATCTGCTTTTATGCCTTCGGTTAAGAATATTAAAAGTTCTGACCCAATTAGTGATGATGAAAAAGCAGGATTGATTAAAATGAGAGAAGAAGAAAAACTTGCTTTTGAAGTATACACTTTTATGGATCAAAAATGGGACCACCAGGTTTTTAAAAATATCCTGCAAAGCGAAAACAGACACGAGATTTTGTAAAAGGATTATTGGATCAATACAACATCAAAGACCCTTACATTCAAACCAAAGGTAAATATGTGAATGCAGAAATGCAAAAACTCTATAAAGAACTGACAACAAAAGGCAGCCAGTCTTTAAAAGATGCTTTTATCGTTGGCGCCATCATAGAAGATATGGATATTGCAGATCTTGACAACCTCATGGCATCCGGCACTAATAAAGACTTGCCCGAAGTTTATGATAACCTCAATCGGGGATCAAGAAATCATATGAGAGCATTCAGCCGACAGTTGGACATGTCGAACGTAGTCTATACACCCGGCATACATCAACAAGAAAAGATATGACTCTATTCTGAATGGTGAACATGAAAGAAGGCGCTATTGTCAAACCAGTGATTCAAAGTGTTTATCAAAAAACGGCAAAGCTTGCGGCAACAAGGGTGGAAAATCATGCGCAGGTAATGGCGGTAACAAAAATTCCGGTCAGGGTATGGGCTCTTGCCAAGGTTCAAAAGGCAACAGAAAAGGTTGCTGTAAATAATTGTTGACAATACATAAAGAAATATCATCATCTAAAAAATAAATATTATGAAACAAGTTAATATTTTCCAGGTTCATCGCTTTGTTTGCGCTGATTTCCTGTACCAAAGATAATCCGATTGAAAGTACACTGACCGAACAAGAAAAATCAGACCTAATCTTCTTACGTCAAGAAGAAAAACTTGCGCACGATGTGTATGTTTATGCTTATCAAAGTATGCACACTTTGTATTCAACGTATTTCAAATGAACAAACCATATCGACAATATGACGAGTTTGCTCAGTAAATATAATGTAGTAGATCCGCGGCAGATTTGACAAATGGCGTTTTGCAGATAATAATTTGCAAGTACTTTATAACCAACTCATTGCCAAAAGTGGACATATCATTGATAGATGCTTTGGAAGTTGGTGCAACCATCGAATTTGGACATTAGCGATATCCAACGATTTTATGCCAACATAACCAATCAGATATCTTACGTGTTTATGATTTACTTGCTTGTGGAATTCTAAAAATCATTTGGAAAGTTTACTGGCCAGTCAAAACCTTTAAGGTGCCACTTACAGTCCTCAGTTTTTAACTACAAGTGACTATCAAAATATCATCAGTGGCAGCCACGAAAACTGTGGGAAATAAGTCACATAATTTACTAATATAAAACCACATCGTTGTCCTACTTCGGTGTGGTTTTACAAGTATCCTTTCAAAATCAATATGATGACTCAGTTTGCAAACACGCTTTTTCGCTGTTTGTAGTTTTGACTATCAAAGCCCAGAACACACCTTTTGATATCCAACTAACGCCTATCCAGAGTGGAAGGTGTAGGTGGATTACAAACCTTGCTTTTGGGCAACATGAAGGTAAGTGGCTCATCATTGGTGGGCGATTGGATGGATTGCATAGAAGACAGCCTTTTGCCAGTTTTGATGTTGCAGGGCACAATACTCAATTGAATGTAGTGGATCCTGTTGGAAATCAAAGTTGGACGGCATCGCTAGATGTCCTGCCTGCAAGTATCAGCGCAGCTTAGCGCTACCAATATGGAATTCTGCAAGAAGGCGATATTCTGTACGCCTTATCGGCGGATATGGATAGCGCTATTGCAGGTGAACATACTACCTACCCCAACCTTGCTGCGATATAGATGTACCTAAGACGATATATGCCATTGAAAATGATTTGCCCATAGCACCTTTTTCAAGACAAACCAAGGCGACAAAATGGCTGTTACGGGGGGATATCTGCACAAAATAAATATACTCTGGTAGGTGAAATCAAAATTAATCAGAGGATACAATCAAATTAAATGTAAATGATTATTTAAGATTACCCTGATACTGTTATGAGTTTTATTATAAAATTCAAACAGTTATACAATCAATCATCTCTAATTTGCCAACAATCCTATGAAGGATACAAATACTAATATCAAATAATATCAAATGTAAGAAAAGTTAACTTTTTCAAGAGTGTTCCAAGGAGAGGGGTGTAGATTTGCCATTTTTTTTAAGTTGTGTCAGCTGTTGATGATGATGGATACGCTGTTCAATATGGTTTTTAGTCAATATTACAATCATTATCACTGTGCGCATATACCGATCCTGGTAAGCTCTAGTAAGAGATGCACACTGTATTTTTGGCAGCATAGCTCGGTATTTTGATGAAAACAGGACGCTAACCCGAGATGATAATGGCCAGCATTTTATGACTACTATTGCTAGGTAACAGAAAAAGATGGTAGTATGGCTGAGTATAAACTTCCTGTTGAATTCTTTGGATTATTTGGGTTGGTTCTGAATTTATCCCTTTATCAAAGATGCAAGTTATGATAATGGCGTCTTAAGACTTGACGATATCTTACAAGGCCTACGACTATGATTGGTTTATATTTATGGCGGCATCAGCAGTATGGCGCAAACATCTTCTTTACTAATACTGGTACTGAGAGCAATGCAAGCAGTCAGATATTTGAAGTTTCATTGATCAAAACAAACCTTCAGGTACACATGATCTGAATACTCAAAGCATTGGTACACTACAGATGCAAATCTTTCCCAATCTAATCCAGGTGCCTTCGAAGTGCATTTCAACATAGAAAA